>NZ_CP048659.1:0-1286360 GCF_015218165.1 Acinetobacter piscicola
ATGCTTTGGACAGACTGCTTAACTCGCTTGCGACAAGAGCTCTCTGATAATGTCTTTGCCATGTGGATTCGTCCTTTGGTTGCAGATGAAACGGACGATACATTAAAATTGTATGCGCCAAATCCTTATTGGACTCGTTATATCCAAGAGCATCATCTGGAACTCATTACCATATTGGCTGAGCAACTTTCTGAAGGTCGTATTCGTAAGGTTGAAATTTTGGTTGATTCTCGTCCAGGTGCGATTCTGTCTGCATCAGAACAGCCGGCAACCACAACGGCAGCGTTGGACAGTACACCTGTGCCAAGTGCAAAACCAAAGAAAGACAAAGAGCCAGAATTGGTTGTTACAAAAAATGCGAAAAAGAAATTACTTAATCCTCAGTTCACTTTTGCATTATTTGTAGAAGGGCGTTCAAATCAAATGGCAGCAGAAACCTGTCGTAAGGTGTTAACGCAATTGGGAGAGTCACAACATAATCCATTATTTTTATATGGTCCGACAGGCTTGGGTAAAACACACTTGATGCAAGCTGTTGGTAATGCATTATTGCAAGCGAAACCGAATGCTCGTGTGATGTACATGACAGCAGAAAGTTTTGTACAGGATTTTGTCAGTTCTTTGCAAAAAGGAAAAGTTGAAGAATTTAAGAAAAATTGTCGTTCTTTGGATTTGCTGTTAGTGGATGATATTCACTTATTGGCAGGAAAAGAAGCCAGTTTGGTTGAATTTTTTTACACGTTTAATGCTTTATTAGATGAATCAAAACAAATTATTTTGACATCAGACCGTTATCCAAAAGAATTGACTGAACTCGATCCTCGTTTAGTTTCACGTTTTTCTTGGGGGTTATCTGTTGGTGTAGAACCACCTGATATTGAAACTCGTATTGAGATTTTACTTAAAAAAGCTGAAAGTAACGGTATCGATTTGCCAAGAAATTGTGCGTTGTTTATTGCACAGCAAGTGGTTGCCAATGTTCGTGAGCTCGAAGGAGCGTTAAATAAAGTTGTGGCGATTTCACGCTTTAAAGGTTCAGCCATTGATTTGGATGTGGTACGTGAATCTTTGAAGGATGTACTTGCGATTCGTGCACGTACCATTAGCACTGAAAATATTCAACGTGTGGTGAGTGAATATTTCCGTATTCCTTTGAAAGAGTTAGTTGGACCAAAGCGTACACGGATCTATGCGCGTCCACGTCAGTTGGCAATGGGTTTAGCCCGTGAGCTGACAGGGGATAGCTTCCCTGAAATCGGTATGGCATTTGGTGGTCGTGACCACAGTACCGTGATGCATGCATGTGAAAAAGTGCAAAGCTTGTGTAATGAAGACCCGATTTTTAATGAAGATTATAAAAATCTCATGCGCTTACTTCAAAGCTAATTTTTGATCAAATTATGTTCTTGCAATGCGATATAATCTGCCGCATAGTACAGGACTAAAAATATATTTATCCTATCATTTTTAATTTGTGTTTAGAGGAATTCCACAGTGCGTTTGAAAATCGCGAAAGAGAGCTTACTCAATGTTTTGTCTAATGTAGTGGGTGCTGTTGAACGCCGTCATACCTTAAACATTCTTTCAAACGTTAAAATCCAAGTGACCGAGCAGGCATTAATCATTACAGGTTCTGACTTGGAAGTGGAATTGGTCGCAAGTACCACCCTTGCTGAAGGGGCATGTATCCAAGCAGGTCAAACGACTGTTCCTGCGCGTAAGTTGATGGATATTTGTAAGTCTTTACCGACAGCAGCATTGATTGATTTACAAATTACTGAAGATCAGCGTTGTATTTTAAAATCAGGTAATAGCCGTTTTGTGTTGGGGACTTTACCTGCTGAAGACTATCCATTATTAGCTAATGAAAATAGTCAAGGGACACAAGTTCAAGTGACTGAACGTGAATTAAAACGTTTATTTGAAAAAACGGCATTTGCAATGGCAGTGCAAGACGTGCGTTTCTATTTGACAGGGACATTGCTTGAAATTGATCAAAATCAATTGCGTGCAGTTACTACAGATGGTCATCGTTTGGCAATGTGTGAAACCTTAGCTGAATCTAATGCAACACAGTTGGTACAAGCGATTGTGCCACGTAAAGCGGTTGCAGAATTACAACGTTTATTGAGTATTGAAGATGATCAACTGGTTTTATTGATCGGACGTGAATTACTCAATGTGACGATTCAAGCACCGAGTCGTGATAAAGAACAAGGTGACATTACAGTACGCTTCACGACCAAACTTATTGATGGGAAATTTCCTGATTATCGCCGTGTGATTCCACGTGGTGGTGATAAAAATGTATTGATTGCACATGATGTGTTTAAGCAATCTTTGCAGCGTGTGGCAATTTTAAGTAATGAAAAATTACGCGGTGTATTCTTAAACTTCAATGCTGATTCTTTGCAATTGCGTGCCAATAACCCAGAGCAAGATGAGGCGGTTGAAGACTTAGCGATCCAATATAACAACACTCCAATGGAAATGTCTTTTAATGCACAATATATCTTAGAGGTATTGGGTGTGTTAGATGGTGATGATGTGTCAATGACCATGACTGAGGCAAATCAGTCGGTATTGGTGCAAGATCCAACCCAAGACAACCAAACCTATGTTGTGATGCCGATGCGTGTTTAATCTTCGGTCTAACGTTTAAGATCATGCAGATTACACGGCTTAATATACAGCGTGTTCGAAATTTAAAAGCGGTTGCACTCCATGAGTTGCAGCCGTTTAATGTCTTTTATGGCAAAAATGGTTCAGGAAAGACTTCTGTTTTAGAGGCAATACATTTGCTTGCGACAGGGCGTTCGTTTCGAACGCATATGCCAAAACATTATATTCAAAATGACACTGCAGATGCGTTGATCTTTGCTCAATCTGCGACTGAAAAGATTGGAATGCAGAAATTACTCAGTGGTGAGCAACTGATTAAGGTCAATGGTGACTCTGTCGCAACACAAGGGCAGTTGGCTAGGATTCTACCTTTACAACTTATCGATCCTTTAAGCACAGATATTATTGATCATGGGGCAAAACCTAGGCGACAGTTACTCGATTGGCTTATGTTTCACGTGGAACCTGATTTTTATCATGCATGGCAATATTATTCACGGGCGTTAAAACAGCGCAACAGTCTCTTAAAAATGCAGCGTAATCTCAGCTTACAAGATCTTGAGCCGTGGAACAAAATGCTGAGTGAATATGGTGAGATTTTACATTCACAACGCGTGGAAATTGTTGAGCAATGGAAAACCTATTTGGCAGAAGATCTTGCTGTATTGTTGCCCAATTTAAGCATTGAAATGGACTATAGTGCAGGGTTTCATGTCGAGCAAGGACTAGCACAAGACTTGATTCAATATCATCAAAAAGATGTTGAGCGCCGCTATACGGAGTATGGCCCACATCGCGCTGATTTGCGTTTAAAAACCACAACAGGCGATGCTGATGTAGTGCTGTCTAGAGGGCAAAAAAAGTTGCTCATCATGGCATTAAAACTGTCACAAATTGCCATGTTACATGCCTGTAATAAAGAAACTGTGGTATTATTAGATGATGTGACAGCAGAATTAGATTTAACTGCACAACAGCGTTTAATTGAACGATTAAGCCAACTTGGGAGTCAGGTTTTTTTGACGACTTTGGATCAAGATTCAGTAAAAAAACATTTACATGATTTGTCTATTTCCTACCAATTATTCAATGTTGACAACGGTCAAGTTCAACGTGTTGCGCCATGATTTTTTATTTTACGCTAATTCATTTAGACCTATTTTTCACTAGGGAGAAACCATGAGTTCAGAAGATCAAATCGCTTCTCAAACAGATCCAACCACTGAAAAGGCTTATGATTCCTCTAGTATCAAAGTATTACGTGGTCTAGACGCAGTCCGTAAGCGTCCTGGAATGTATATTGGTGATACAGATGATGGTTCAGGCTTGCATCATATGGTGTTTGAGGTTGTTGATAACGCCATTGATGAAGCTTTAGCGGGTCATTGTGATGAGATTATCGTCACCATTCATGAAGATGAGTCGGTGAGTGTGTCTGATAATGGACGCGGTATTCCAACAGATATTCACCCTGAAGAAGGTGTGTCTGCGGCAGAAGTTATTTTAACGATTCTGCATGCAGGTGGTAAGTTTGATGATAACAGTTATAAAGTTTCTGGCGGTTTACATGGTGTCGGTGTTTCAGTTGTAAATGCTTTATCGAGTAAATTGGAACTCACCATTAATCGTGCAGGACATATTCACCAACAAGAGTATAAACATGGTGATCCTGTTTATCCTTTAAAAGTGATTGGTAATACAGAGATTACGGGAACAACTGTACGTTTTTGGCCGAGTGCTGAAACTTTTAGTCAAACCATTTTTAATGTTGATATTTTAGCGCGTCGTTTGCGTGAACTGTCTTTCTTAAATGCGGGCGTTCGCATTGTTTTACGTGACGAGCGTATTCATGCTGAACACATTTTTGATTATGAAGGTGGTTTATCTGAATTTGTAAAATATATTAATCAAGGTAAAACACATCTCAATGATATTTTTCATTTCACTTCACAAATTGCTGAATCTGGCATCACTGTGGAAGTGGCTTTGCAGTGGAATGATAGCTATCAGGAAAATGTGCGTTGTTTTACCAATAATATTCCACAAAAAGACGGCGGTACGCATTTAGCAGGTTTCCGTGCAGCGTTAACACGTGGCTTAAATCAATACCTTGAAAATGAAAATATTCTCAAGAAAGAAAAAGTTGCGGTGACAGGTGATGATGCACGTGAAGGTTTAACTGCGATTGTTTCAGTCAAAGTGCCTGATCCAAAATTCTCATCACAAACCAAAGAAAAATTGGTATCGAGCGAAGTGAAACCTGCGGTTGAGCAGGCGATGAATAAATCCTTCTCTGAATATTTATTGG
This sequence comes from Acinetobacter piscicola, assembly GCF_015218165.1. Lineage (NCBI taxonomy): Bacteria > Pseudomonadati > Pseudomonadota > Gammaproteobacteria > Moraxellales > Moraxellaceae > Acinetobacter > Acinetobacter piscicola. Next base: position 4,931 of record NZ_CP048659.1, read on the forward strand.
AAAATCCTGCGGCGGCTAAATCGATTGCAGGTAAGATCATTGATGCAGCACGTGCGCGTGATGCAGCACGTAAAGCACGTGAAATGACACGCCGCAAGAGTGCTTTGGATATCGCAGGTTTGCCAGGTAAATTGGCAGATTGCCAAGAGAAAGATCCGGCATTGTCTGAACTTTACTTAGTCGAAGGTGACTCTGCGGGCGGTTCTGCAAAACAGGGTCGTAACCGTAAGATGCAAGCAATTTTACCGTTAAAAGGTAAAATTCTGAACGTGGAACGTGCACGTTTTGACAAAATGATTTCTTCACAAGAAGTAGGTACGTTGATCACAGCATTAGGCTGTGGCATCGGACGTGAAGAATACAATCCTGATAAGCTGCGTTATCACAAAATCATTATCATGACCGATGCGGACGTGGATGGTTCACATATTCGTACGCTTTTATTGACATTCTTCTTCCGTCAAATGCCTGAATTGGTGGAACGTGGTCATATTTATATTGCACAGCCACCATTGTATAAATTGAAAAAAGGTAAGCAAGAACAGTACATCAAAGACAATGATGCTTTAGAGACTTTCCTGATTTCAAATGCAATTGATGAATTAGAATTGCATATCAGTGCAGATGCACCTGCAATCCGTGGTGAAGCATTGGCAAATGTAATTGCTGATTATCAAACATCACAAAAGAGTTTGCATCGTTTGACACTACGCTATCCTGCAACATTGTTAGATGGTTTGCTCGGCTTAGAAGCATTTAAGTTGGATCAAACGACAGATCAAAACTATGTACAAGATTGGGCTGAGAAGCTTCGTGTGGAAATTGAAACTGCACAACCAAGTTTACGTCCTGAATTGAGTATTGAAAGTTTTGATCGTGAAGATGCTGAAGGCATTCGCTCAACTGTTTATTTCCCGCGTATCACCATTTATGTGCATAATTTACCGCATCACTATTTGTTAGATGCAGGTTTATTGGGCTCAAGTGAATATATTCGTTTGTTGAAAAACTCGAAAAGTTGGTTCGCTTTGTTGGAAAATGGCGCATATTTACAAAAAGGTGAGCGTAAAATTAATGTGTCAAATTTCCATCAAGTTTGGCAGCACATCCTTTCTGACTCACGCCGTGGCATGATGATCCAACGCTATAAAGGTTTGGGTGAGATGAATGCGGAACAACTTTGGGAAACCACGATGGATCCTGAAAACCGTAATATGCTACAAGTGACGGTGGATGATGCGATTGAAGCTGATCGTATGTTTGCATGTTTAATGGGTGATGACGTTGAACCACGCCGTGCATTTATTGAAGAAAATGCGTTAAATGCAGATATTGATGCTTAATTAATTTCGAGCTCAATCTGTTTAAATCCCCCTGAATATGAGTATTCAGGGGGATTTTTCTTGCTGTTTTGTATTTATTTTTAGAATCTTTGTACGTTCATGATTTTTTTATCAAAATGTCTTATTTCTATGCCACTATCTTGTTAGACAACATGAGATAAAACAAGGGGCTAGAGTTATGGATAATCAGTTAGAACATACGCGTGATATTTGGGTGAATGCTTTTTTTACAGGCAACTACGAGGTTTTAGCGCAGTATGAAGATGCGCAATTTAAGGTGGTTTATGAGCAAGAAGGGCGTGTGGAGAGTAATTTTACGCGCTATGAAAAGATTGCTCATGCTGTAAAAAATGGCGTGTGGAAGCCACAGAAACCTAATGTGCAAAGTGAGGATTATGAGTTTAATCGTGATCAAACAGTATGTTTAATAAAAATTTATTTAGAAGATGAAAGTACAGTGATTCAGGAAAAATGGACATTTCAAGAAGATTGGAAAATTACTGAACTCAGGTTTTGTACAACAGAACATCATATTGAATCATAATTTTATACTTCGTGTTTCATGTTTGAATAAAGGCACTTGAAATAGCATGTTTAGGTGCTTTTTATCATGCTTAAGAGATCCAAATGATCTTTTATTGATAAAAAATAAAGAAAAATAACCTAAAAAATCTTAAATAAAGCTGTGGATAACTTTAATTTGTCAGGTTAAAATACGCAAAAATAAGTAAAATCATCGAAAAAAATATCAATATATTCATTTTTCAGTTCTAAATTTCATTTGTTGATCGTTCATTTAGGATTTTTGAATTTAAAAAATAAGTTTTGTTTTATATTGTAGGGGAAAATGAATTTAAATTTAAAAGAGATGAGTTTTTGAAGCTTGCCTAAAATGTTGGAGCTGAAACAGAGAATAAATCACATATCAGTATTTTAAATATGTTCCACGCGGTAAATATTAAGCTATAACTAAAAGTTATAATTTAAGTTTTATGGTTTTTAGAATGTCTACATGCTTGAAATATAATCATTAAAAAATATAAGCACGGACAGAAACAGCAGAACCAGAAGGCAGATAAAAGAGGCAGAGAAAGTAATATCAAAATTACTTTCTCTTGATCAAACATTATTCTTCAAAAGAACTCTCAAGCGCTTCGAGTTCCATCATGAGTTCAAGCATCTGTTCTTCTGCTTGTTCAAGTTTAGTTTTTAATTCAGTTTGTTCACTCATGAGTTTGAGTAAATCATCTTTACGGCTTGCATCATATAATGCTGTATCCGCAAGAGACTCCTCAATTTCAGCTAAACGAGGCTGAATTTTACTGATTTGTGTGTCTAATTTTTCGATATTTTTGCGAATAGGGCGGGTTTGTTCACGGCGTTGTGCGGCAAGCTTACGTTGTGCTTCTTTATCGACTTTAGAAACTTGAGGTTTTACTTCGACTTGAGATTGTAATGGGGTAACAGGTTCTTGACCTTTTTTCATTATTTCAACACGTGCTTGACGTAGCCAAGTTGCATAGTCTTGTAAGTCACCATCAAATTCTTTGCTTTGACCATTGTGCACCAAAATCAGTTCATCACAGACGGAGGCGATCAGTTGGCGTTCGTGTGATACTAAAACGACAGCACCTTCAAAATCTTGTAATGCCATGGTGAGTGCGTGACGCATATCTAAGTCTAAATGGTTGGTTGGCTCATCGAGAATGAGTACATTCGGTTTTAACCAAACAATCAGGGCTAATGCTAGACGTGCACGTTCACCCCCTGAAAAGCCTTCACTCGGAGTATCCATACGTTCGCCGCTAAAACCAAAGCTGCCTAAAAATGAGCGTAGCGTTGCTTCGCTGATTTTAGGGTCAGCAATACGGGCAAGTTGCAACATTGGGCTAGCATTGCCATCGAGTGCATCCATTTGATGCTGTGCAAAATAACCAATATTGAGTAATTCAGAAGGTTTGCGAATACCTTGAAGTAAGGCTAAGTCACCTACGAGCGATTTAATTAAGGTCGATTTACCTGCACCATTCATCCCTAATAAGCCAATACGACTACTTGGGGTAATTTGTAAATTAACATTGGTAATAATCAGTTTATCGCCATAACCGACATCTGCATGTTCTAAAGTCAGTAGAGGTGAACTCATTTTACTTGGTTCACGGAAACTGAAGGTGAATGGCGTGTCGATATGTGCAGGTGCAAGTTCTTGCATACGCTCAAGTTGTTTTATTCGGCTTTGTGCTTGGCGTGCTTTGGTGGCTTTGGCTTTAAAACGATCAATAAATTTTTGTAAATGTGCTTTGGCTTCTTCTTGTTTTTCAAAAGCTTGTTGTTGTTGAGCTAAACGCTCTGCACGGGTTGTTTCAAAAGTAGAATAATTACCTGTATATAAAATTAATTCTTGATTTTCAATATGTAAAATATGATCGGTAATTGCGTCTAAAAAGTCTCGGTCATGCGAAATTAAAATTAATGTGCCTTCGTAAGCTTTTAACCAATCTTCTAACCATAAAATTGCATCTAAATCCAAATGGTTGGTCGGCTCATCAAGTAACAGCAAATCGGAACGACTCATCAGCGTACGTGCCAAATTGAGGCGCATCCGCCATCCACCTGAGAAACTTGAGACTAAGCGTTCAGATTGATGCTCAAAAAAACCTAAACCTGCCATCAATTGTGATGCTTTTGATGGTGCTGAGTAACCATGAATTTCGTCAAAACGACTATATAAGTGTGCTAATTCAGTATCAGTTAAATTTTGAGGATCATTGAGTTTGTGTTGAATTTCCCAATATTCTTCATCACCCGACAGTACAAAATCAATTGCTTTCATCTCTAAAGCTTTAATTTCTTGTGCCATGTGTGCCACAGTCCATACATTTGGACGTGTGAGGCTGCCACTGTCAGATTCGATTCCACCTAATAATGCTGAAAATAAGGTTGATTTACCTGCACCATTGACCCCAGTTAAACCAATTTTCCAACCTGGATGAAGTTGCATGGATGCCTTTTGAAATAAAATACGTCCACCGCGGCGTAAAGAAAGTTGTTCTAACTGAATCATGAATAAAAGCTATATTGGAAAATAGATATGCCATTTTAATAGATAATTTAACTTGAACCAAAATAATAGCGTGATTCATGATAATTTATCTATTTGGGTAAATATAAACTACTGCTTTTGTATATAAAAGCAGATAAAAATAAATTTTTGTGATACAAATCATATTAAAATATATAGGATAAAAACTGCAGTAAGGAGAAAATAAACTGTGTTTAAAATAAAAACATTAAATTTAGGGGCATTACTATCATGCATTCTGTTTACTTCAACATTGGTGCAAGCCAAACAAACAGTGTGTGTTTTTGATGTGCAAGGACGTTCAGGGGATATTTTTAAAGGCATGGAGGAGTGGGCTTTAGCATCCCAAAGTGTTAGAGCGGATATTAAATTGATTCCTTATCCTAAGGAAGAAGAAGCAGATGCAGCTTTTAAAGCAGGTAAATGTGATGGTGTGTATCTGACATCGTTAAGAGCACGTTATTACAATAAATTTGCCGGTTCTATTGATGCATTGGGCGCTGTACCTAATATTACCATTGCTGAAAAAGCCATTAAGTACGCTTTGGATAAAAGAAATGCGAAGCGCATGATTTCTAAAGTGAATGGAAATACCTTTGAAGTGGCGGGGATTGACCAAATTGGGACAGCTTATTTATTTGTAAAATATAATAAAATTAAAAATCCTCAAGATCCAATCAAAGATTTAGAAGGACAGAAATTTTCATTTTTGGGCTATGATGAAGCACAAAGATACATGTTAAAAAAAATAAAAGCTGTTCCAGTTTCATCAGAAATATCTAATTTGGTTGCTAAATTTAATAATAATCAAGTGGATATGACAGCCGCACCGGCTTACCTATTTAAACCTTTTGAAATGCATAAAGGTCTTGGTGCGCAAGGGGCAGTTGTAATGTTTCCTGTGGTTAATGTGACGATGCTGATGGTGATACGACCTGAAAAATTTCCTTTAGGTTTTGGTGTAAATTCACGAGAAATTTTTGTTAAAAATTTACCAAGAACATTAAATTATGTAAAACGAACGGAACGCGATATTCCGAATAAATATAAATTAACATTAACCAAGGAACAGACGACAAAATATCAAATGATCGTACGAGATGCTCGAGTGGAATTAACCAAACAGGGTGTTTATGACCCAACCATGATGTCTGTTTTAAAAAGAGCACGTTGTACGATTGAGCGGACAAACTTTGAATGTTCTTTAATGGATGAATAAAGTTTGAATGTTAAATGATGCACTACATGCTCGGTAGTGATCTTATGCTTTGAAATAAAAATCCCCAATATTTTGTTATTGGGGATTTTATTTAAAATGCTGTTACTAATAGTGAATTTGTTTTAATCGACAAAAGTCACTTTTGCGATGGCTTTCTTACTTGCTTGAATAATCAAAGTGACATTTTCTTTAACCATATAACTTGCATCTACAGCTTGCCAATCTACTTTAACGGCTCCACGTGAAACAGCATCCTTAGATTGTGCTGAATTCTTGGTTAAACCTGCTGCACGAAGAATTGAAATAATAGATACTTCACCACCAAACTCAGCACGTGAAATCGTAATTTCAGGTGTACCTTCAGGTAATTCACCTTCAGTAATCAGGTTACCTGCACCTTTATGTGCATGTTCAGCGGCGTCGCTTCCGTGAAAACGTTCTACTAATTCAAGTGCAAGAATTTTCTTCACTTCTTGTGGATTTCGTCCTTCTTTAATTTCTTTAAGTAAGATTGAAATTTCATCTAAAGATTTAAAGCTAAGAAGGTCGAAATAACGCTCAATCAAGCTGTCAGGCATCGACAATACCTTTTGGTACATCGCACCAGGTGCATCAAATACACCGATATAATTACCTAAAGATTTAGACATTTTATTTACGCCATCTAAACCTTCAAGAATAGGCACAGTAATACATACTTGTGCTTCTTGGTCATAACGACCTTGCAATGTACGACCCATCAGTAGATTAAAGGTTTGGTCTGTACCACCAAGCTCTACATCCGCTTCAAGCGCAATGGAGTCATAGCCTTGAACAAGTGGGTATAAAAACTCATGAATCGCAATCGGCTGATGATTACTATAACGTTTGGTAAAATCATCACGTTCTAACATACGTGCCACAGTTTGTTGTGATGCCAATTGAATTAAATCAGCAGCAGTTTTTGTAGCAAACCATTCAGAGTTAAAACGGATTTTAGTTTTATTTGGATCAAGAATTTTGAAGACTTGTTCTTGATAGGTTTTTGCATTTTCTAAAACTTGTTCACGTGACAATGGTGGACGTGTTGCACTTTTTCCTGTTGGGTCACCGATCATTGCGGTATAGTCACCAATCAAAAAAGTAACTTCATGACCTAAATCTTGGAAAGTTTTTAGTTTATTAATTAAAACTGTATGTCCTAAGTGTAAATCAGGTGCTGTTGGATCAAAACCTGCTTTAATTTTTAGAGGACGATTTTCCTTGAGTTTCTTCAATAGATCCTCTTCAGAAATAATTTCATGGGTTCCTCGTTGAATGAGGGCGAGTTGTTCTTCCGCAGGAAGGAAATTTGACATCACAAAATCCAATACATCAGTTATCTCATTTGTGCGATATACTAACATTTTTTCAGCAAAATGCAGGCAAAGAATCTCTCATGACAACAATCTATATTGGCGTAATGACTGGAACCAGCATGGACGGCGTCGATTTTGTTGCCGCTTCATTCGATCCGCTACATATCCATGCCACTCTGACAGTGCCATTTGATCCCGATTTACGTGATGAATTGATGGCACTGACTTTACCAGGTGATAATGAAATAGATCGAATGGGTAAAGCAGATGTTGCGCTTGCTACCATGATTGGTCAGGCAATCAATCAACTGATTCAAGAAAACAACTTAGATAAATCAAAGATTAAAGCCATTGGTTCACATGGGCAAACCATTCGTCACCGTCCTGAACATGGTTTTACCTTGCAGATTGGTGATCCCAATATTATTACTGAAATCACTCAAATTCCTGTCATTTCAGATTTTCGTCGCCGTGATATGGCGGCAGGTGGGCAGGGTGCACCACTCGTTCCTGCTTTTCATCAGTCACTTTTTCAACATCCCACGATTCATCGCGTAATTTTAAATTTAGGCGGCATTGCCAATGTGAGTTTATTACCTGCAGGTCAGCCTGATGAAGTTTATGGTTTTGACACAGGACCAGCGAATATTCTTATGGATGCATGGTGCCATCGCTATACAGGGCAACCTTATGACGAAAATGGCAATTGGGCCGCATATGGACAACCGATTCGTAGTTTATTAGACCGTTTACAAGCACATGAGTTTTTCTCTAAAGAACCACCCAAAAGTACAGGACGTGAAGACTTTAATTTAGAATGGCTAGATGAGCAGATTGCAGACTGGAAGAATGATCTAGAATATGATGAACTTGAAGATACGCCTGAAAATGTGCAAGCAACTTTATTAAAACTTACAACCCGTGCAATTAAAAAAGCCATCTATCGTTCACCTTTAGATACAGGTGAAGTCTATGTCTGTGGCGGTGGAGCTTATAATTCACATTTGCTTGAGCAATTACGTTGGCGTTTACGTAAACACAATTGGTCAGTACAAACGACATCGGCATTAGGATTGTCCCCAACTTGGGTCGAGGCAACAGCATTTGCTTGGTTGGCAATGCGTTTTGATCAACAGCTTAGTGGTAATTTACCTGCTGTGACAGGGGCAAAGGGTTATCGTGTTTTAGGGACGATCACAACGGTTTAATCGCTCTTATCATTCAATTTAAAATATAAAATGAGGTCGAAATTGTTAAACAATTCTCGACCTATTTAGCCTGATGTATGTCCTATTCTGCTGTTAAAAAAAGTGCCATAAACTCTCAATATCAATAAAAAATTGAATTGAGTATAAGTATGGCTTTACACACACAACGTTTAACTGAATATCAACGTGAAGGTCTGCATTTTGATGTGATTGACTCAGGTCCTTTAGATGGACAGATTTTTGTTTTATTGCACGGTTTTCCTGAAACAAATAAAAGTTGGCAAGAGACTGCCCAGATTTTAAATCAGGCAGGTTATCGTACTTTTGCAGTTAACCAAAGAGGCTATAGTTTAACGGCACAACCCAGCAAACGCCGTGATTATCGTAGTTCGGCATTGGTTGAAGATGTCAATGCTTTACTTGATTTGATTGCACAACCTGTCTATTTGGTGGGACATGATTGGGGCGCAGTGGTGGCTTGGGATGTGGCACAGCGATATCCTGAAAAAATCAATCATCTGATTACTATTTCAGTACCGCATAAAGCAGCTTATATACGTTCCATGTTAATGAGTAATCAACTACTGAAATCCTATTATATGGGGTTATTTCAACTACCTAAAATTCCTGAATTACTCTTTGAAAAATTTACAAAAATTGGTTTGGGGTTATTGAAAAATACTGGCATGACAGAACAACAGTTACAAGACTTTCAACAAGATATTGTGACTGAAAAAAGATTAAGCCCTGCATTAAATTGGTATCGAGGCATACCCTTTAGTTCCAATAAAAACTTACTCAAAGCTGTGACTGTACCCACATTATTTATTTGGGGGAAACACGATGCTGCGATTGGTTATAAAAGTGTGGAACTCAATCATCAATATATCGATGCCCCATATAAAGAAATTATTATGGATGCGACGCACTGGATTCCTGTGCAAAATGCCAAGGAACTGAGCGGATACATTTTAGAAACTGTGGCTTAAATGATGATATAAATTGCAATAAAAATGCCCTCAAATTTCAGGGCATTTTAAAAATCTGTTTCAATCTTAGATTGAAAATGAAGAACCGCAACCACAGGTTGTTGTTGCATTTGGATTATCTACAATAAAACGAGAACCTTCTAAACCTTCAATATAATCGACTTTTGAACCGACTAAATACTGGTAGCTGAGTGAATCTACCAACATTTTAACATCGCCATTACTAAATTCAGCATCATCATCATTCATGCTTTCAGCAAAGTTAAAGCCATAAGAAAATCCTGAACAGCCGCCGCCAGTGACATAGACACGTAACATAAGTTCTTGATTACCTTCACTATCACGAAGTTGACGAACTTTATTCGCTGCATTATCAGTTAGTTCAAGAGCTTGGGCATTCATGGGCGATATTCCTCAAACGAGTTCGATTGTGTCTTACAAAAAAAAGACCATATATAGTATACCTAATATATGGTCAGTCTGTGAACTTTAAAGTCAATTCTGAGTAAAATTGTTGGTTTTTAATCTAAATTATTTATAGTTCTCGTCTTGAAGCGCACATTCAAAGTTTTTAGGGTCATTTTTACAACGGAACTGCCATAAAAGTTTCATCATTTGCTTATTATAAACCCCTTGCTTTGTTAAGCTGATTCGAGATTCACGCATTAGTTTTTGATAGCCTGGTTTATCGGCAGCTGGAACTTGCATCCAATATTTTGCTGGAATATCTGCTTTCATTTTACCGATAATGCCAAAAGCACGTGGTAATTGCGCTTTGACCCAATCACGAGATTTTTGCCCAAAACCTTCCGGGAATTTGTCTTTGCGAATAATTAAATTACCTGTCACTTGTAAAATAGGGTAGTTCACAATCGCGCCTTTCGTACCTAAACCTTTATGTAATTCTAAGGGTTTAAACACCGCAGCAGGCGCACCAATAATATCTACCTGTCCGTTATTGAACTTTGCACCAAAGTTGGTAACATCCGCACTCACCGCTTGGGCACCCACTTGTTGTACCATGATTTTTTGTGCTTGGTCATAGTCTAGAACTGCAATTTTTTTACCAGCGGCTTTCGCCACAGTATTGATATTACGATCATTGACCATCAAGAATGCATCACCTACAGGAATGACCCCGACAACCTCATATTGACCGTTAGTCATATATTTTGCAAAGTTCGGTGAACTTAAACCTTGCATAATTTTAACCGCAAGATTTAAGTCAGGAATAGCCCCAATTGCATCGAGTGAACCTGTAAAATTATTAAATTGACGACCACGCATGCCTGTGACACTGATCCCATCACATTTTCCTGCTTTGAAATCTTCTGCAATGACGGCTTCGTTTTGATTAACTTTGAGTTCAATGTCAGCCCCCCATGTTTTAGCGGCAAGCTGATAATCTTTCATGAGATTAAATACGTCACCATTTTTTCCAACTAAGTCAAATACGCAGACCACTTGTTTGGCTTGGGCGCTGGAGATTGCAGTACATAAGCCTGCTGCAATTAAGAGTGTCTTAGACCAACTCATTTTATTTTCCTTTCCGTGATTAAGTTATTGTTTTGATAGGTGCTGTGTGAAGAGTCTTATTCTTGCGCAGGCATCTTGATATAAGATTAAGTGTTAAGCATTTGCTCAACAATGACTTAAATGACAAATTATAAGCTAAAAAAAAACCCAGAATTAATTCTGGGTTTTTCTTTTTAAATCAATATTATTCGCCTGCTAAAGAGCACTCGAAGTTTGCTTTATCGACAGAGCAGCGTGCTTTTTTCAATACAGACATCATGCTCGCATCATAGATGCCCATTTTTGTTAATTCTAAACGTCCGTCACGCATGAGCTTTTGATATTTTAATTTATCATCAGCAGTCAAGTTTACTTTATATTTCGCTGGGATAGATGCTTCTAAGCGACTAATCATTGAAAAACTCTTTGGTAAGTTCTTCACGAAATAATCACGAGACTTTTGACCAAAACCTGCAGGGAATTTTTCTGGGCGAATTAAGAAGTCAGCTGTAATTTGTAGCACTGGGAAGTTAAATACTGCACCATTTGCACCTAAGCCTTTGTTTAATTCTAAAGGTTTATATGCATATGCTGGCGCACCGATCATATCAACTTGACCGTTATTGAATTTTGCAGCAAAGTTAGAGATATCAGAAATAACCGCTTGTGCACCAACACGTTGTACCATAACTTTTTGTGCTTGGTCATAGCCTAAAACTGCGAATTTTTTACCCGCTGCTTTTTCAATTGAGTTAATGCTCTTGTCACGAACAAAAATGAATGCAGAACCTAAAGGTGCAATACCTGCAACTTCATATTTTTTACTACCAAGATTCGACACCATTTTGCCTGCGTTACGCGCATCAAGAGCAAAAGTAATCGCTTTTTGTGCAATCGCATTACTTGGCGCACCACCTAAAGAATCGATAGAACCAACAAATTTGTTATATTGACGTGCACGCATTGCTGTCATGAATACGCCGTCACATTTACCTGCTTTAAAGTCGTTATCAGCAACAGCTTCATCTTGTTTAGGGATCAGAGTCACATCTGCTCCCCAACCTTTTGCAGCTAAAGCCCATTCTTGTGCCATTTGGAATGATTCACCAGATTTACCAAGTAAATCAAATACACATACATTGATAGCCGCATTTGCATTGGCAGCGGTTAAACCTAAGATTGTTGTTGCAGCGAGCGCTATTTTTTTCATAATTTGGTCCTTGTCAATTATACGTCCATAATTGGAGTTTCTTTTAAACGCAATCTTAATCAACTTTTTTTAAAAAAAATAGAGCTTTTACTCCATTTTTTTATCTATTTTAGATCATTGCATTATTTAAATTTTCATTGTAAATCAGTTAAAAAAAATTAAGTTAAATTATTTAAGATTTTGTATTTTATTGTATTTTTAAATTTATATATTATGCAATATTTTATAAAAAATAATTTGTGTATTAAAATACTGAATAAATTGAACGTAACAGTTTATGTTTGATTACAACAAAAACCTCTTTTTCCTACATTAAGCAGAGTGAATCTTTCACAAGCCGAATCGTTTTTTATGACAGACAGCTAGGAGTCAACAGGACTGTAAATAAAATGTGCATATTATACAGTCCTGATACGGTTATTCATCAGTCAATGAGCATTCAAAGTTAGTACGTTCTACGGTACAACGTGCACGCTTAAGAACGGACATCATGGTTGCATCATAAACGCCTTGTTTTGTCAGTTCTATACGGACTTCGCGTAAGAGTTTTTGATATTTGATTTCATCTTCTTTTGAGATATTCAGTTTATATTTTGTGGGAATTTCAGCCTCTAGCCGCTCAATAAGTTTAAATGTTTTTGGCAATCTTTTGAGCGACCAAGCACGTGATTGGCTACCAAAACTATTAGGAAATTGGTCTGCTTTGATGATGATGTCTGCTGTGACATGCATAACGGGATACGTAAACATGGCACCTTTAGTACCTAAGCCTTTGTAAACTTCTAAGGGTTTAAAGGCATATGCTGGTGCAGGTACAGAGTCAACTTCACCTGAATTAAATCTTTTGACAAAATTTGATAAATCGGAAGGAACCCCGATTGCGCCGACACGATCAACCGCAGCTTTTTGTGCTATATCATAATGTAAATAAGCAAATTTAACCCCTTTAGCTTTTTCAAATGAGTCGATTTTGCGGTCACGAACGAAAATATAAGCCATACCCAAGGGACTGATACCCGCTAGTTCATATTTGATACCATTTTTAACAGAAATGAGTCTTTTATCATTACGTTTATCAAGTGCATAGGCAATTGCTTTTTGGGCAATTGCATAGCTTGGAACACTTCCTAATGCATCAATAGAGCCACCAAACTTATTATATTCACGCGAACGCATTGTGGTCATCGCAACAGCATCACATTTATTCGTTTTAAAATCTTTATCAGCTTGTTCTTCTGACTTGTAAGCAACGAGGTTGATATCTGCCCCCCAATTTTTAGCAGCTAAAGCCCATTCTTCCATGACTTTATATGATTCGCCAGCCTTACCTAAAAGGTCAAATACACAGACATTTTGTTTTGCTTGTGCTATTGAAGGAATACATATCCCGAAGGCACAAACTAAAAATAATTTTTTTTTCATTGTTATTTCCTTAACTTTTTATCTAACTTAACCCATAAGTTTTTATTATTTTTAACATAAAAAGAGAATCATAATCCAATACTAAGCGCTGAGTGGTAAGGAGATACTCAACCTTAAATTTTTTAAAAATCACGCAATATATTTAGTGCTTGTTTAAATATAGATGATTTGATCTTATAAAGCGGAAAATGGAGAATACAGAAAAAACTTGAAGTTTGAAAAATGAGCAATTAATATAGCGCTCAAATCAGCCATTGTGGCTTTGATCAATAATGATTTCAATTGACATTTAACCTTTATTCATCTTGTACGTTGCCTTTGACAAGAGTCTCTTTACACTTAACTGGTTGCAGGATGACCATAATATCTTGATTTAACCCGCCATTTATTTGATCCAAAACAGCAGAATTGTATTTGGAATATTCGGGAGAAAAATCATGTTGTTAACTGTACTTATGCACTTTGGTTTGCAATAAAACCATATAAAACTGAACGCTTTAAATTGCGTGAAAAATTTAAAAACTTTTTAAAGAATATAAATGCTTTCGGTACGTTGTTTTAATGAAAAATGACGCGCGTACTGACATTTAAAAAATTGTTAGTGAAAATATGAATAAATATGTAAATCAACCTTTTGCCGATGATGTGCAACAAGGTGAGATGGAGAGTTTTACTGAAATTCATCCATTGGCGAAGCTATGGGCTTTTCGTTTTTTAGTTGAATTAGGTGGTGCAAAAGAGTTTATTTTAGACAATTGTTTTAATAATCAGTGGATTGCAAAACAGTTGGGCTTTTCTGAACCTTTGTTAAATGATCAATTTAACGAGCAAGCTGCCTATCAAGAACTTAAACAGCTTCATCAAAATATTGAACAGCAGCATTTAAATCAGCCATTTCAATTTAGTGAAGAATTACAATTTAATCTTAAATTATTACAACAGCTTTTAGATTTAAATGATGTTGAAAGTCTGATTTTAGGTTTTGTGATTTTACTCAATAGTGAACAACTTTTAGATGATATTGCAGATACATTAGGCGAGTTAACAGCGTCTAAAACCTTACGTGCGTTAGCGATTGTGTTGGATGTGCCTTATGAAGAAATTCGTCAAGCACTCTCTACACAAGGACGATTACAGCGTAGTGGTTTAGTCAGTTTACAGCAGTATTACCGTAATTATTTACGTATTAAATTAAGTTTAGTCTCAAATCAATTGGTGGATAAATTACTGGTTAAAGCCAATGATGTGATGGATTTGTTCACGGGTACGATTAATAAAAGTGATAGGGCTGAACTTACGATTCAAGATTATCCTCATCTACAAAAAGATTTAAATTTATTGTTGGCTTATTTAAAACAAGTCAAAAATACCAAACAAAAAGGTGTCAATATCTTCCTTTATGGAAGCTCAGGTACAGGTAAAACGCAGCTATGTAAAGTCTTAGCTGCTGAGTTAGCGGTACAACTTTTTGAAATTTCTTATGAAGATGCGGATGGTGATGCCATTTCTGCAACAGGGCGTTTATGTGCTTATCGTGCAGCACAATGTATTTTTGACAGCCAATCTGCTTTATTGATGTTTGATGAAGTTGAAGATGTATTTAATGATACTGAAAATGGAATGGGAATGAAAAGTACTGCCCAGAGTCGTAAGGCTTGGGTAAATCGTATTTTAGAGCAAAACCAAACACCTACAATTTGGGTGTCTAATTCTGATCAGCTTGATCCTGCATTTATTCGTCGCTTTGATATGGTCTTGGAAATAAAAGTACCGCCGAAAAAGCAACGTATGAACTTTATTGTTAAACAATGTGGTCATGAATTAGACCCAATGTATCAAGAGGCATTTTCAAATATCGAACAGCTTTCACCTGCGATTTTAAATCGTAGTTATAAAGTTGCGAAAATGGCAAAAATGCACAATGACAATTTAGCGTTACCCAATAGTATGACGAAATTAATTTCAAATACATTAAAGGCGCAAGGTTTTCGTGCAGTTAAATTACAAGACAGTAATGCTTTGCCACAATTTTATGACCTGAGCTATATCAATACATCCTCTAACCTAAAAGACATTGCCACAGGAATTCAACGCCATGGTTTTGGTCGCTTATGTTTATATGGTGCATCAGGTACAGGTAAAACGGCATTTGCACGTTGGTTGGCTGAATTCATTGATCAACCTTTGCTGATCAAGAGAGGCTCTGACTTAATTTCACCTTGGGTTGGGCAAACTGAACAAAACTTAGCACAAGCTTTTGCTGAAGCTGAAGAGCAGCAAGCCGTATTATTGTTAGACGAAGTCGATAGCTTATTACAAGATCGACGACAAGCAAGTAAATCTTGGGAAATTTCACAAGTAAACGAGTTCTTGGTTCAAATGGAAAGTTTTAACGGCATTGTTGTTGCAACGACCAACCGTTTTGAAGAATTAGACCAAGCTGCTTTACGTCGTTTCGATTTTAAAATGCACTTTGATTTCTTAACCTATGCACAGCGTTTCGCTTTATTGGAAAATGTTTGCCAACAATTAAATCTTGAAATAGACGAAGTTCAAATCAAAGTACAGCTACAAGGACTAAATCGTCTTTGTGCAGGAGACTTTGCTGTTATTGTTCGCCAAGCATGTTTTCAGCCATTTAAAAATGTAAATGCTGTACTACAACACTTACATGAAGAAATGGCTGTTAAATATAAAACTTCACAAAGTATTGGATTTACCGCATCAAATTGATGCGGTTTTTCTTTTTTAATCGAAAATTAAAAAATGTAGACTAAATCTTCAGCAGTGATAATAAAAAATAAATTACAAAAATGCTTTAATTGTGAAAAAAATAATTAAAATTGTTTAAAAAATAGATAAAAAAACATTTTTTTAACGATTTTCGTAGAAAAAATACCCATGCAATAAAAAACTTTAAAAAAAGGGGTTGCGTCGTATCTGAAATGCTGTAGAATGCACATCCATCGGCGGTGATGAAGATTAAAACTTCTGATAAAACAATGACTTGGTTGAATTGATTAAGTTGGGTTTTAGAAGGAAGGATTAAAAATAATTTTCATTACATGTTGACTTTCTAGAGATAGAGAGTAATATAGCCGACCTAGCTTGATGCTGACGAAGCATTAAGAAGATCATTAAGAGAATATGAAGAACAACTTGTGTGGATTTTTACTGATTGATTGATCGAAATTATTTTCATTGATTGATGGTAGAAATTACTCGAAGTTTATTTGAGAAATTAAAGTCAGAAAATTGATGAGCCAAGAT
This sequence comes from Acinetobacter piscicola, assembly GCF_015218165.1. Classification (NCBI taxonomy): domain Bacteria; kingdom Pseudomonadati; phylum Pseudomonadota; class Gammaproteobacteria; order Moraxellales; family Moraxellaceae; genus Acinetobacter; species Acinetobacter piscicola. The sequence continues at coordinate 21,526 of NZ_CP048659.1, forward strand.
TTGTACCCTTATAGGTACTAATGATTTTAAACTGAAGAGTTTGATCATGGCTCAGATTGAACGCTGGCGGCAGGCTTAACACATGCAAGTCGAGCGGGGAAAGGTAGCTTGCTACTGGACCTAGCGGCGGACGGGTGAGTAATACTTAGGAATCTGCCTATTAGTGGGGGACAACGTTTCGAAAGGGACGCTAATACCGCATACGCCCTACGGGGGAAAGCAGGGGATCATTTGACCTTGCGCTAATAGATGAGCCTAAGTCGGATTAGCTAGTTGGTGGGGTAAAGGCCTACCAAGGCGACGATCTGTAGCGGGTCTGAGAGGATGATCCGCCACACTGGGACTGAGACACGGCCCAGACTCCTACGGGAGGCAGCAGTGGGGAATATTGGACAATGGGGGGAACCCTGATCCAGCCATGCCGCGTGTGTGAAGAAGGCCTTATGGTTGTAAAGCACTTTAAGCGAGGAGGAGGCTACTTTGGTTAATACCTAAAGATAGTGGACGTTACTCGCAGAATAAGCACCGGCTAACTCTGTGCCAGCAGCCGCGGTAATACAGAGGGTGCGAGCGTTAATCGGATTTACTGGGCGTAAAGCGTACGTAGGCGGCTTTTTAAGTCGGATGTGAAATCCCTGAGCTTAACTTAGGAATTGCATTCGATACTGGGGAGCTAGAGTATGGGAGAGGATGGTAGAATTCCAGGTGTAGCGGTGAAATGCGTAGAGATCTGGAGGAATACCGATGGCGAAGGCAGCCATCTGGCCTAATACTGACGCTGAGGTACGAAAGCATGGGGAGCAAACAGGATTAGATACCCTGGTAGTCCATGCCGTAAACGATGTCTACTAGCCGTTGGGGCCTTTGAGGCTTTAGTGGCGCAGCTAACGCGATAAGTAGACCGCCTGGGGAGTACGGTCGCAAGACTAAAACTCAAATGAATTGACGGGGGCCCGCACAAGCGGTGGAGCATGTGGTTTAATTCGATGCAACGCGAAGAACCTTACCTGGTCTTGACATAGTAAGAACTTTCCAGAGATGGATTGGTGCCTTCGGGAACTTACATACAGGTGCTGCATGGCTGTCGTCAGCTCGTGTCGTGAGATGTTGGGTTAAGTCCCGCAACGAGCGCAACCCTTTTCCTTATTTGCCAGCACTTCGGGTGGGAACTTTAAGGATACTGCCAGTGACAAACTGGAGGAAGGCGGGGACGACGTCAAGTCATCATGGCCCTTACGACCAGGGCTACACACGTGCTACAATGGTCGGTACAAAGGGTTGCTACCTAGCGATAGGATGCTAATCTCAAAAAGCCGATCGTAGTCCGGATTGGAGTCTGCAACTCGACTCCATGAAGTCGGAATCGCTAGTAATCGCGGATCAGAATGCCGCGGTGAATACGTTCCCGGGCCTTGTACACACCGCCCGTCACACCATGGGAGTTTGTTGCACCAGAAGTAGGTAGTCTAACCGCAAGGAGGACGCTTACCACGGTGTGGCCGACGACTGGGGTGAAGTCGTAACAAGGTAGCCGTAGGGGAACCTGCGGCTGGATCACCTCCTTAACGAAAGATTGACGATCGGTAAGAATCCACAACAAGTTGTTCTTCATTGAAGTATCTGAGGGTCTGTAGCTCAGTTGGTTAGAGCACACGCTTGATAAGCGTGGGGTCACAAGTTCAAGTCTTGTCAGACCCACCATTCTGACGAACACATTATTTAATTGAAAAATTAAATATTGAGTACAGGGAATTAGATATTTTAGATCTTAAGCTGGGGACTTAGCTTAGTTGGTAGAGCGCCTGCTTTGCACGCAGGAGGTCAGGAGTTCGACTCTCCTAGTCTCCACCACATTCTTACGGAATGTTAACTAGCTAATAAACAAGCAAATAAAATGATAGCTTATAGAGCTTAGTGATAAAGAAGCGTATAATACGCTGCATTGTTATTAAGCTCTGTGATTTATCACAGTTGACTGCGATCTGACGAAGACGTAGTGAATCATTAACAGAATATATTTGAGTTGAAATAAATTGTTCATACTCGTTTCAAGTAGGCAACTACAAGAAATGAGTTACTAGCGATAAAACTGAATCAAGCGTTTTGGTATATGAATTTAGATTGAAGCTGTACGGTGTTTAGATACACAGTACTTCAAACTGTAATGTTGGTTATCCTACTTGTAGGGATGAACGACTGTTTGGGGTTGTATAGTCAAGTAATTAAGTGCATGTGGTGGATGCCTTGGCAGTCAGAGGCGATGAAAGACGTAATAGCCTGCGATAAGCTTCGGGGAGGCGGCAAATATCCTGTGATCCGGAGATTTCTGAATGGGGAAACCCACTTACCATAAGGTAGGTATCGTATGATGAATACATAGTCATACGAGGCGAACGAGGGGAAGTGAAACATCTCAGTACCCTTAGGAAAAGAAATCAATTGAGATTCCCTCAGTAGCGGCGAGCGAACGGGGATCAGCCCATTAAGTTATATGTGTTTTAGCGGAACGCTCTGGGAAGTGCGACCGTAGAGGGTGATAGTCCCGTACACGAAAGGGCACATATAATGATGACGAGTAGGGCGAGGCACGTGAAACCTTGTCTGAATATGGGGGGACCATCCTCCAAGGCTAAATACTCCTGACTGACCGATAGTGAACCAGTACCGTGAGGGAAAGGCGAAAAGAACCCCTGTGAGGGGAGTGAAATAGATCCTGAAACCGCATGCATACAAGCAGTGGGAGCCGACTTGTTCGGTGACTGCGTACCTTTTGTATAATGGGTCAGCGACTTATATTCAGTAGCAAGGTTAACCGTATAGGGGAGCCGTAGAGAAATCGAGTCTTAATAGGGCGTATAGTTGCTGGGTATAGACCCGAAACCGGGTGATCTATCCATGAGCAGGTTGAAGGTTGGGTAACACTAACTGGAGGACCGAACCCACTGTCGTTGAAAAGCCAGGGGATGACTTGTGGATAGGGGTGAAAGGCTAATCAAACTCGGTGATAGCTGGTTCTCCCCGAAAGCTATTTAGGTAGCGCCTCGGACGAATACCATTGGGGGTAGAGCACTGTTTCGGCTAGGGGGTCATCCCGACTTACCAAACCGATGCAAACTCCGAATACCAATGAGTACTATCCGGGAGACAGACTGCGGGTGCTAACGTCCGTAGTCAAGAGGAAAACAATCCAGACCGCCAGCTAAGGTCCCAAAATCTATATTAAGTGGGAAACGATGTGGGAAGGCATAGACAGCTAGGAGGTTGGCTTAGAAGCAGCCACCCTTTAAAGAAAGCGTAATAGCTCACTAGTCGAGTCGGCCTGCGCGGAAGATGTAACGGGGCTAAAATATAGTACCGAAGCTGCGGATGTATACTATGTATACGTGGTAGGGGAGCGTTCTGTAAGCCGATGAAGGTGGATTGAGAAGTCTGCTGGAGGTATCAGAAGTGCGAATGCTGACGTGAGTAACGACAAAACGGGTGAAAAACCCGTTCGCTGAAAGACCAAGGGTTCCAGTCCAACGTTAATCGGGGCTGGGTGAGTCGACCCCTAAGGCGAGGCCGAGAGGCGTAGTCGATGGGAAATTGGTTAATATTCCAATACTTCTGTGTAATGCGATGAGAGGACGGAGAAGGTTAAGTCAGCCTGGCGTTGGTTGTCCAGGTGAAAGGTTGTAGGCATGTATCTTAGGCAAATCCGGGGTACTCTATGCTGAGAACTGATAGCAAGCTGTACTTGTACAGTAAAGTGGCTGATACCATACTTCCAAGAAAAGTCTCTAAGCTTCAGTTACACAGGAATCGTACCCGAAACCGACACAGGTGGTCAGGTCGAGTAGACCAAAGCGCTTGAGAGAACTCTGCTGAAGGAACTAGGCAAAATGGTACCGTAACTTCGGGAGAAGGTACGCTGCTTTTGGTGATGGAACTTGCTTCCTGAGCTGAGAGCAGCCACAGAAACTAGGCCCCTGCAACTGTTTATTAAAAACATAGCACTCTGCAAACACGAAAGTGGACGTATAGGGTGTGATGCCTGCCCGGTGCTGGAAGGTTAATTGATGGGGTTAGCGTAAGCGAAGCTCTTGATCGAAGCCCCAGTAAACGGCGGCCGTAACTATAACGGTCCTAAGGTAGCGAAATTCCTTGTCGGGTAAGTTCCGACCTGCACGAATGGCATAATGATGGGGGCGCTGTCTCCAGCAGAGGCTCAGTGAAATCGAAATCGCCGTGAAGATGCGGTGTACCCGCGGCTAGACGGAAAGACCCCGTGAACCTTTACTGCAGCTTGACATTGAACTTTGATCTTACTTGTGTAGGATAGGTGGGAGGCTTTGAAACCGAGACGCTAGTTTCGGTGGAGCCAATCTTGAAATACCACCCTGGTAATATTGAGGTTCTAACTCTGTCCCGTGATCCGGGACGAGGACCATGTCTGGTGGGTAGTTTGACTGGGGCGGTCTCCTCCTAAAGAGTAACGGAGGAGTACGAAGGTGCGCTCAGCGTGGTCGGAAATCACGCGTAGAGTATAAAGGCAAAAGCGCGCTTAACTGCGAGACCCACAAGTCGAGCAGGTACGAAAGTAGGTCTTAGTGATCCGGTGGTTCTGTATGGAAGGGCCATCGCTCAACGGATAAAAGGTACTCTGGGGATAACAGGCTGATACCGCCCAAGAGTTCATATCGACGGCGGTGTTTGGCACCTCGATGTCGGCTCATCTCATCCTGGGGCTGAAGCAGGTCCCAAGGGTATGGCTGTTCGCCATTTAAAGAGGTACGCGAGCTGGGTTTAGAACGTCGTGAGACAGTTCGGTCCCTATCTACCGTGGGCGCTGGAAATTTGAGAGGATCTGCTCCTAGTACGAGAGGACCAGAGTGGACGAACCTCTGGTGTACCGGTTGTGACGCCAGTCGCATCGCCGGGTAGCTATGTTCGGAAGGGATAACCGCTGAAAGCATCTAAGCGGGAAGCCTACCTCAAGATAAGATTTCCCTAGGACTTTATGTCCTCTAAAGAGCCGTTGAAGACTACGACGTTGATAGGTTGGATGTGGAAGTGCAGCGATGCATGAAGCTGACCAATACTAATTGCTCGTGAGGCTTGACTATACAACACCCAAACAGTTGTATGTTTCAATGAATTCAAAGCAAAATGCTTGATTTAGTTCAAAAGCTAGTTACAATAGCAACTCAAATTATCCTGTTAATAACTCATTTGGTTGAAAGCCGTGGCATCTAAATAAGACCATAGCGAGTATCCATAACAGTTTGCTGGCGACAATAGCAAGAGTGAACCACCTGATCCCTTCCCGAACTCAGAAGTGAAACCTCTTAGCGCTGATGGTAGTGTGGGATTACCCATGTGAGAGTAAGTCATCGCCAGCTTTTAAATTTAAACACCCTCAACTGAAAGGTTGGGGGTGTTTTTTATGGCGGGTGGGAAAGTTTTAGACTGATTAGAATATAATGAATATTAAATAACCATCAATAACAGAAACAGGTGATAAAAATTATGCTAAAAAGTATTTTAATTGAAATATTTTTTAAATCTTCCTAAGTCCTTAAAATAAATTAGATATAAAAAAGAAACCCCATCATCCTGATGGGGTTCTTTCATATTAGTGAGTTAGATCTGACTCCTGTCGAATCTCACATTCCTGATGCTCAGACTGTTCATTGTTGTTTTGTGTCTGGGAAACGTCCTGTTCCCTATGTTTATAGAATATGAAATTCATGCTTCTCCGAAAAGATGCAATTTGCACCACTAACTGTAAGCATTTGCTTACATCGTCATATTATAAGTTTTCAATAAAAAAGCAGATCCTATGATCTGCTCTTTGTTTTCTTCTTGGTTTGTTAAATCTTAGAAATGTGCATCTAAGCCGATATATGGACCTTTGAATTCAAATTTCATATCACGTTTGTCCATGTCGTCTAATTCGATATTCATGACACGGTAACCAACTTTTGCACCTAAATCCAATAATATGCTTTGTACAAAGTTATATTGAACTTCTGCTTGCGCATCGGTGATTTTGACATCATTGACATTGGTATAAGTTGCTTCAGCTTTGGCACTGAAACCTGTAAATGGTAATTTTCCACCAACTTCTGCATAAATAATCGGTGAATATTCATCTACATCAACAGATTGACCGAATTGTTTTACATCACCATTTAAGCGTGTTGCACCTACACCGACATCCGCTTTAACGATATTGTCCAGAATTTCGTAATATAAAATTAAATCAGTATGATCTAAATTAATATCTGTTTTATTGATGGTATTGGCTTCAGTTTCGGTATCTAATTTTGTGTATTTCACTTTTACATTTGGAATGATTGGCACAGGATGCTCAAATGCAACAGAGGCTTGTACAGTGCCTTTACGATCTAAGTCTTGATCTGCTAATCGTTTTTCATCAATATTGGCTTTGCCATCTACATTCCAATAGCTGATGTCACCTTTTAAGCCAATAAAATCGGCTTGTGCGAATGAGCTTAATCCTAAAACTGCAATAAACACAGGTAATTGTTTTAACTTCATAAGATCCTCTGACTGAATAGATGTATTGTGCTGAATTGTTACTTAAATACATTTCATAGTTTTATAAACTAAGGGCATGATATAGAGGTTTCAGCCATTTTGCATTATGAGAATATAGATAATAAAGGAGATGAAGTATGGCAGGGTTAGAATTCCCATTATATGTGGCAGGGAAGCCTGTAAAAACAGGACAATGGCTTGAGGTTAATGATAAGTTTTCGGGTCAACTTTATGCAAAAGTTGCTTTGGCCGATGACAAAATCTTAGACAAAGCGATCAGTTCAGCAGTCAAAGCAGAACAAGAGATGGCAAATTTAAAACCATTTCAAAAGCAAAAAATTCTTTTACATTGCGTCAATCGTTTTAAAGAAATGCGTAGTGAATTGACGGCATTATTAATCGCAGAAGGTGGAAAACCTAAACTTGCTGCCGCAGCAGAAGTAGAACGATTAATTAATACTTTTCAAATCGCAGCTGATGCTGTTACTACAATCGATGATGGTCGCTTGATGCCTTTGGCTGTGACTGCAGCAGCTTCGGCTTATCGGGGGATGGTACAACATGTTCCAATTGGTGCAGTGTCTTTGATTAGCCCATTTAATTTTCCATTGAATTTAACTGCTCATAAAATTGCACCTGCAATTGCTGCAGGTTGTCCATTTGTTTTAAAACCTGCAAGTTTGACACCAATTTCAGCCTTGAAAATTGCTGAAGTATTGGCAGAAACAGAATTGCCTAAAGGGGCTTTCTCTGTATTGCCATGCCCACGTGAACATGCAGATGTTTTAGTGACGGATGACCGTTTTAAACTATTAAGTTTCACAGGTTCTGACCAAGTGGGATGGGATATGAAAGCACGTGCAGGCCGTAAGAAAGTCACTTTAGAATTGGGTGGCAACGCAGCGGTTTTGATTGAACCAGATACTGAAATGACTGATGCATTGGTGGATCGTGTGATCAGTGGTGCATATAGTCATGCAGGGCAAGTTTGTATTAGTGTACAACGGATTTTGGTGCATTCAGATATTTATGCCGAGTTTAAGAAGAAAGTTTTAGCGAAATTGAAGAAAATTCATGCGGCAGATCCAAGCTTGGAAACGACGATTGTTGGCCCAATGATCAAAGCGTCTGAAGCTGTTCGTTTGAAAAAATGGGTAGATAAAGCTGAAAAGAAAGGTGCTAAAATCTTAACTGGTGGTACTCTAAATGGTGTTTTATTTGAGCCTACTTTGTTGGAAAATGTCGACGAGTCTCTTGAAATTTACCAAAATGAAGCCTTTGGTCCAGTGGCGATTTTAGAAAAATATAAGGATTTTGAAAAAGGGATTGCCACAATCAATAAGAGTCGTTTTGGTTTACAAGCAGGTGTTTATACTCAAAATCTAAACAAGATGCTCTATGCATGGGATCATCTCCATGTGGGTGGTGTGATTATTAATGATATCCCAACTTTCCGTGTGGACAACATGCCCTATGGCGGTGTGAAAGATTCAGGCTTAGGTCGTGAGGGCATTCAATCGGCGATTCGTGATATGCAGGAAGAACGCCTTTTGGTGATTAAACAATAATATTTTTAACAGTAATTCATTTATCAAGGAGTCTCGGCTCCTTGTTTTTCTTAGGTATTTTCTAATGACAATAAAATCATTTAAACAATTATCTGTACTATTCGTTGTATCGTTACTCAGTGTGCAAATTTGGGCATTTCAATCTGATAAATTGGTAACCGATGCACGTTCACAAATTTGGAAAACACTCTATTACGACTCAGCCTATACACAGCTCAAATATCCCATGGGGGATGTACCTTTGGTCAAAGGTGTGTGTACAGATGTGGTGATTCGAGCATTACGTCATCAAGGGATTGATTTACAACAACGTATCCACGAAGACATGAAAGCTAATTTTTCTAAGTACCCAAAAAAATGGGGATTAAAAGCAACAGATAAAAATATTGATCATCGTCGTGTTCCGAACATTATGACCTATTTTCAACGACAAGGTTATGCAGTTCAGGATCAGCACTATAAAGCAGGCGATATTGTGGCATGGGATTTAGGCAAAGGGCTGACACATATCGGTATTATTTCTGACAAAACTACGGTACTTTCAAAAGTGCCATTGGTGATTCATAACATTGGTTATGGAACGCGTGAAAATGATATTTTAAATGAATATAAAATTATTGGGCATTATCGAATTCCGAGCAATGCGAAATAAAACTTAAGGCTTAAAAAATAAAAATCTACTAAAGGGGGGAAAGGATAAAAAAATAAGCAATTAATTAGAAAATGTTCATTCTAAAGTCGAATTTAGTGTAGAAATTACAGTAAAAGGCAAGGAAAACAGGTATTGTTGCGCCATTAAACAATATTTTTTAAGATTTTCTTTAAGCAAGAAATCACAAAAAATATTGGTTTGTAATAACAACAAAGTGCTCACAAGGTGCTGTTTTATTCAAACAAAAAGAATTTAGGAATTGGACTCCTTTTGCATGTTAAAGATAAACACAATATGCGGCAATGTGGAGTCCACACATCGTAGGTATTTTCTATGTCAGATAATCGTGAAAGTTGGTCTGCACGATCAGGCTTTATTTTGGCGGCGATTGGTTCAGCCGTAGGTTTGGGTAACATTTGGCGTTTCCCTTATGTCGCTTATGAAAATGGTGGAGGTGCATTTTTAGTACCTTACTTAATTGCAATTTTTGCAGCAGGGTTGCCTTTATTATTTTTAGACTACGCAGTGGGGCACAAATATCGTAAAGCGCCACCAATTGCGTATAAAAAATTAATGAATAGTGAAGCATTGGGGTGGTGGCAAGTCATGGTGACTTTGGTCATCGGGATTTACTATGCCAGTGTCTTGTCATGGGCAGGTAGTTATATGTTCTATTCCTTTGGTCAACAATGGGGTAACGATACAGAGGCCTTTTTCTTTAAAAGTTATTTAGCAAATGGGGAAGGTCTGGCATTTGGTTTTGTACCCACTTTGTTTTTTGGTTTAGTCATTGTATGGGCTGTAGTGATGTTTATTCTCTATGGTGGTGTACGTCGTGGGGTAGAACTTGCCAATAAAATTTTTATGCCTTTATTGGTCATTTTATTTTCTATCCTTGTGATTCAAGCATTACGCTTGCCAGGGGCAACAGAAGGATTAAATGCTTTTTTCACGCCAAATTGGGAAGCCATGACCAATTATAAAGTATGGTTGGCTGCATTTGGTCATATCTTCTTCTCACTTTCTGTGGGTTTCGGGATTATGTTGACGTATGCATCTTATTTAAATAAAAAAGCCAATATGACGGGTTCAGGTGTTGTTGTGGCATTGGCAAACTCATCCTTTGAGATTCTGGCAGGGATTGGGGTATTTGCTGCACTTGGTTTTATGGCACAAAGTTCAGGTGTTCCCGTAAAAGATGTGGTTTCAGGGGGAATTGGCTTAGCCTTTATCGCATTCCCAAAAATCATTTCAAGTATGGGGTCAGGCGGTGACTTATTTGGCTTCTTATTCTTTGCTTCACTTGTCGTAGCAGGGATTACCTCTATGGTGAGTATTTTACAAGTGCCTATTGCCGCATTTCAGGATAAATTTGGTTGGTCTAAAAATAAAGCTGTAACTATTATTGGTGGTGTATCTGCTGTCATTTCAACGATTTTATTCTCTACACACAGTGCAATTACTTTTGTTGACATCATCGATTACTTTGCCAATAACATTGGTATTGTCGGTGGTGGTTTATTGTCGATTATTTTAGTGTCTTGGTTCCGTCGTCCATTGATGGCTCAATTAGAAGCTCATGTGAATCAATACTCAAGTATTAAGCTGGGTACTGGTTGGAATTTTCTTCTGACTATTATTACACCGATTTCATTGTTGGTTGCATTATTATTGACGATTAAAGCAATCATCACAGAAGGGTATGGTGGTTATCCTGCATTAACTTTATGGTTGATTGGTGGTGGTGTCGTGGCGTTCTTTGTCCTTGGTGCAATCCTTTTAAGTTTGACGAAAGACACAGCGTCGAAGGAGAATTAAAATGAATACATCTGCGATTGTGATGATGATTCTATCGATTGTTTTATTATGGGGTGGGTTGATTTTGGCAACCATTCATTTGGTTAAAAACCCTGATGAGGCAGAAGATTAATTCTTTATCATCAGAATAAAAAATGCCCAATCACATGATTGGGCATTTTTTATGGTATTTAAAAACGAAACATTAGATCGATAAATCTTTACGCGATTTTTTCAATTCGACAATAATAGAAGCCGTCACCAAAATCCGTTTCAGGCAATAACTGGCGACCATGAATTTGTTTTAATCCCCAATTTGCTTCAATTTTGACTTCTTTGGCATCTGTATGATCTGCAAAGAATTGAACCATTTGTTGTTCATTTTCAGCTTTCAAAATCGAGCAGGTGATATAAAGCAATGTTCCACCAACTTTAAGCTGTTGCCACATCTGATTTAAAATCTTGTGTTGCAAATCTACAGTCTGTTGAATATCACCTGACTGACGCAACAAACGAATATCAGGATTACGACGCATTACCCCAATGGCTGAACATGGTGCATCAAGCACAATACAATCAACTTGTTCAGGAGCTGTCCAAGTTGTTGCATCCGCAGTGAGAATTTCAAGCTCACTGATATTGTTGAGTTGCAAACGTTCTAAGTTCTCTGAAACACGAAGTAAACGCTTGGTATCATGATCAAGTGCAATCAATTTTTTAGGTTGGAATTTTTCCAAAATATGCGCAGTTTTTCCACCTGGTGCGGCGCAGGCATCGACGACAATTTTGTCATTTAAATTAGGTAGCAAAGTTGCACAAAGTTGTGCATGTTCATCTTGAACCGAAAAGCCACCTTCTGCAAAACCTGGTAAATGGGTAATATTGGTATTTTGTTCTAGTACGATGCCCACATGAGACAAATCACATTCATGTGCTTGAATGCCTGCTTCATCTAAAATCTCAAGATATTCATCACGGCTGACTTGACGATCATTCACACGTAATGTTAAAGGTGCACTTTGTTTTAAGTTATGACATAACTCATCAACATGCTCAGCCCAATCTTTCTTTAAACGTTTAAATAACCAACTTGGCAAACCATGTGCTTGATCTAAAGCAGCTTGAAATTCTGATGTTTCACGTGAAACACGACGTAAAATTGCATTCACCACACCGCCCATTGCTTCATAACCCAGTTGTTTGGTCGCAGTCACTGTTTCAGAAATTGCAGCATGGGCAGGAATACGAGTACACAGTAACTGATACAAACCCAAATACAAACAGGTTTCAATCGATGGATTATTTAAAGGTTTATTGAGCAAAGGCAAAGTAATGGCTTTGAGCGCATACCATTGACGCAATGTGCCTAAAACTAACTCATGAAATAACGCACGATCACGCTCCGCTACTTGCTCCAAATTTTGGTGCAAAAAACTATTCAGTGATTTACCATCTTGTACAGACAGTAAAGTGCGAACCACTTGTGCACGTAAATTCACTGTTGATTTTGCAGAGGAATGTTTTTGGCTCATGCGAAGAGATGTCCTACAGTTAATTTTTGAGTTTGGTTAATTTGAACAGCATTCAATGCTTTACCACCTGGCCATTGTAAGTTGGTTATACAGACAGCTTGCTGATCGCCACAAGCCACATGCACACCATTTTTATCCAATGCAATAATCTCACCTGCTTGTTTATCTGAAGCATCTAAAGTTGATAAAACAGAATTCCATACCCGCAAATTGTTATTCTCATCAATCGGGGTAAATGCCACAGGCCAAGGATTAAAAGCACGAATATTACGATCAATCTCTACAGCAGAACGTGACCAATCGATCTGTGCTTCTGCTTTAGATAATTTAGTGGCATATACAGTCAAGGCTTCATCTTGAACTTCACGTTCAGCTAGATACTTTTGTAAGCTTTGTTCGGACGCTAATACCGTGCAAATTGCTTCAGCACCTTGAATTGCCAGTTTGTCATGTAGGCTTGCAGAGGTATCTTCATTTGTAATAGGGCAGATGGTTTTATACATCATATCGCCTGTATCTAACCCTGCTGCCATTTTCATGATAGTCACGCCTGTTTCAGTATCACCTGTTGAAATGGCACGCTGAATCGGTGCTGCACCGCGCCAACGTGGTAACAAGGAACCATGAATATTAAGACATCCGTATTTGGGTGTGTCTAAAATGACTTGTGGCAAAATTAAACCATACGCAGCCACGACCATGACATCAGCATTCAATTCCGCTAATTGTTTTTGTGCAGCCAAACCTTCTTCAGTAGATGATTTAAAATTTACAGGTTGATAAACCGTTAAGTGATGCTCAAGAGCAAGTTGTTTGACGGCAGAGGCTGTAAGCTTTTGTCCACGTCCTGCTTTACGATCAGGTTGAGTGTAAACTGCAACAATTTCATGATCAGTTTTTAAAAGGGCGCTGAGTGCATGTGCTGCAAATTCGGGGGTACCTGCAAAAATTATTTTCAAGATAGGAGCTCTAAGAAAAATTAAAAAGCAGTATATCAAAGCTACATCAAATCAGACGATTTTGATCAATTTTCATAATAAAATAAAAAAAATGTAAATATAAAAGGTATAAATATTACAAATAAAAATTGCTTAATTAAAAAAACAATTGAAAACAAAAGCTTAAATTTTAAATTTCAACATTTGTAAGAAAAATTAATCAATGTTAATGGATTGTTAATATTTTGAATAATAGTAAATTTTTGATTAATATGGTTGAATATTAAGCAGTTAATCTAAAAATTGAACTAAGAGAGTGAATTAAAGTCTTAGTGTGATCAAAGTCGCATAATTTTGTTGATTTTTGACTGCATTCGTTATTTAATTGTAGTTAATTTTGTATGTTTTGTGTGCGCTTCAGAAAGAATACTAAAAACTTCTAAGTGCCACCCAATGAGGAATATCTAATGAATAAGATTTACAAAGTAATTTGGAACGCAACCTTAGGTATTTGGGTGGCAGTGTCTGAAGTTGCAAAGGGAAAAACCAAGTCATCTAAAGTGACAAAAATCATGGGTGCTGCGACAGTCAGTTTGATGGTGACGTTTAGTCCAGATGCTGCTGCAAACTTATCTGTTTGTGGTACTACCGCAGCAAGTGGAACAACAGGTGCTGTCGTAGGGAATTCAACTAACACAAGTTTAGATGCTAACTGCGGTAGTGGTGCTGCTTTAGCTCAAGCAAGTATTGGGGGAGCTATTGCGATAGGTGATAATCGCTATAACACAACAACTGCCATTGGGAATGATAATTTAGCAATAATGTCTGGTGCGACAGCGACTAGTGGTGGAGTCAATAGCACAGGAAATAATATAGCCATTGGTCACAATACTAAAGCAACAACTACGCTTAACGATGGAGGGCGTGCTACTGCTGTTGGTTCTTTTGCTGAAGCGACAGCGGCATATGCGACTGTATTTGGTGCTGACAGTAAAGCATCTGCTGTTGGTGCAAGTGCATTTGGTTATCGTGCACAAGCAACCTCTTCTCGTACTACAGCAATAGGACAAGATGCTTATGCATCTGGATCGGCTTCTGTAGCAATTGGTGGTGCACAGAATTCTGCAATTACGAAAGGAACATCAACGGTTACAGGTTCTACTGGAAATCAAATACCTGGTTCTAGAACCCTAAACATTACAACAAATAGCGCAACTAAATTTGTTGGAAAAACACAAGGCTCTACAAATGGGCGTTATAGTTTTGATTTAAATATTTCTAATGGTTCGGCAACAGGTGGAACATATACATTACTAGATTCAAGTGATAATCCAATTACTGGTACAACAAGTACCTTGGATGCAGCAACAGCTCATGTGCTATATGAATCACTAACAAGTGGTGCTGCTGCTGGGGGGGGGGGCAGGGCAATCAGTTGCCATAGGTTCATCAGCATTGGCGCTTAGAAATCAATCCATCGCAATTGGTGCAGACTCATTGGCTTTAGGAGATCAATCAACAGCATTAGGTGCTAATAGCCGTGCTACTGGTGCGGCTTCAGTTGCCATTGGGGGGGATGATATTGACTCAGCACGTGGTAATAATGCAGTTTATAAAGCGCTGACCGGAGTCGATTTACCATCAGGTTATATTTCTACACAAAGCTCTGGTGATGCTTCTACTGCAGTTGGGGTGCAAGCAAAAGCAAGTGGGCATTATGGTACTGCAATTGGTATGGCTTCAGCTGCGACGGGTAATCTATCAGTTGGTATTGGATCTAAAGCAACTGCTTCATCAGATGCAACCACGGCTATTGGAGTAAATTCATCAGCGAGTAAGAAATATGCTTCTGCAATTGGTTTAAACAGTACTGCATCAGGTGAGTATGCGACTTCTATAGGTTCAGGTGGTAATACAGTTTCGAAAGCGACCCAAGCAACTGCAGATGGTGCATTGGCATTAGGTGGTAATGCCAATGCAGGTGCGCAAGCTTCAAATATAAATGCAACTGCAATAGGTGGTGAGTCTGTTGCTTCGGGAGTTAGTGCGATTGCATTAGGTACACAAGCTGAAGCTTTAGCTACAAATTCTCTTGCTTTTGGACGTAAAGCACAAGTCACTAATACTAATGCGACTGGCGCGATGGCAATTGGTTCGCAATTAGATTGGGCTTTTGATGCTGCTGATGGTGGTACTCAAACTGTTAACACTAAAGCTGACGGGAGAAACTCTCTTGCTTTGGGTAATGGTGCACAAAGTAACAGTGAAAACTCAATGGCATTAGGAAACGTTGCTAATGCTACAGGTAATCAAGCAATTGCGTTAGGTACATATAATAAAGCAAATGGTCTTAGTAGCTTAAGTATAGGTCATCGTTCAAATGCGAATGCAGATTATGCTCTTGCACAAGGTTATAAAGCGCTTGCTTCAGGTGTATCTTCAATTTCTGTTGGTAATCAAGCGAATGCGTTGGCTACTAATACTGTAGCAATAGGCCGAGGGGCATCTTCTAAATTTAATGACAATATTGCCATTGGTACCAACGCAGTTGCGGATACAGGTTCAAATACTATAGGTAGCTCTATTGCGATGGGTGCAAATGCATATACTCTAGGCATGTACCAAACGGCTGTTGGAACGGGCGCAAGAGCTACCACAAATCAAGCTGCAGCATTAGGTTATAAAGCAGGGGCTGCAGGTTCAGGTAGTGCGGCAGTCGGAACAGGTACTGCTTCATTAGGAACAGGGAGTACAGTTGTAAGTGCAGGTGCAGCTTCAAATGATTTAAAAGGCTTAGCTGCTGGAGTTCCTATGGGAAGTGGCTTTAGATCAGTTACGATGTCAACGGCATATACAGGCCCGACTCAAACTTCAATTGCTGGTTCATTTTCAAATAATAGTCGTTTACCTACAAACTTTACATTTACTTTAGATGGAACTACGGGTGCAGTGACTGGTGGTACATTAGGTACTAAAACTCTTAATAAAGAGCAGGCATTGGCTGTTTATAATGCTTTATCTATGGGTTCAGCAATTGCCACAGAAGATAACTCAACTGCAGTAGGTTATAGCAGCCTTGCATCAGGCGCAGCTGCTACAGCATTGGGCGGTGGTGCATCAGCATTAGGGGCAAATGCGGTTGCAGTTGGTCGTGCTGAAGGGGTAGGTGCGAATGCGGTTGCTGTGGGATATGCTTCTCAAGCACTTGGTTCAGAGTCTACAGCTGTAGGTAAAAATACAGTCGCTTCAGCAAGTAATACGCTTGCTATTGGTTCAGGCGGAACAGATGCGAATTCAACCAAAACAACAGCTTCAGCAGTGGGTGCAATTGCCATTGGTGGTAATACAACTGCAGGTGCAAGAGCTCTTGGTACAGATTCAATTGCATTGGGTGGTGAGTCGATAGCAGGTTCAACAAGCAAAGCAAATGCTGTTGCAATTGGTAAAGGTGCAAAAGCGACAGGTCAAAATGCGATCAGTATTGGTACAGGTAATACAGTTTCTGGTGACAACTCTGGTGCTATTGGTGATCCAACTACTATTACAGGGTCAGGCACTTATACTGTCGGTAATAACAACGGTACTGTAGATGCTTCTGAATCTGGAATTATGGGGAATAATAATACCATTACTACGGGTTTAGGTATTACAGATACGCGTGTTATTGGTAATAAAAATACCATCAACTCCACTAAGGTGATGGTTCTTGGCAATGGTGTTACTGTTGGTGCAAATTTAGATGGTGCTGTAGTTCTAGGTGATGGTTCAACAGTTACCAGTGCAACACCGACAGCAAATGCGACTGTGACAGGTACAGCAGCAAATGCTAAAGCAATTAACTATGGTACTTTTGCTGGAGCAACACCAGATACTGGTGATGTGGTCAGTGTTGGCGCTGTAGGAAATGAGCGTCAAATTATTAATGTTGCTGCAGGTGAGATTGCATCAGGAAGTACGGATGCAATCAATGGTAGCCAATTATACGCAACTCAGGCGGTGATTAGTAATTTAGCAGGCTCTACTGCCGCTGCTTTAGGCGGCGGGGCAAGTGTAAATTCGGCAAATGGTGCGATATTGGCACCAACCTACTCATTGACGAATAATCCGAATGCTGGAACCAAAACTACATCAAATAATGTAGGTGGGGCTTTAACAACTTTAGATACGGCAGTGAATCAGCCGATTACATTTAAAGACGCTGCAACAGGTACAAGTGTTCAAAAGTTAGGTTCGACATTTGCGATTGTGGGTGATGGTAAAAATCTTTCAACTGTTGTGACAGCAGGGCAAGCGAAAATCAGCATGTCTGATACGCCAATATTTACCAACGTCACAGCCGATCAAGTCACGGTAAAAAATGCACCGACTGCAGGTACGGATGCCACCAATAAAACTTATGTTGATGGTCAAGTTCAGTCTGTTGCAAATAACCCGTTAACTTTTGCTGGTGATACCGGAACTAATGTACAACGTAAGTTAGGTGAAACAACTAAAATTGTGGGCGGTATAACTGACCCAACAAAACTATCTGCAAATAATATTGGTGTTGTTGCAGATGGTACAGATAAGTTAACGATACAACTTGCAAAAGATTTAACAGGTTTAAACAGTGTAGAAAGTAATACGATTAAACTTGGTGACGCAATCAACAATACTACATTGACCAGTACAGCAAATGGTCTCAATGTGGGTGGTGATAAAATCACTAATGTAGGCAAAGGAGATGTATCTGCAACGTCAACAGATGCAATTAACGGTAGTCAGTTAAATACTGCACAAAATAGTACAAGCAGTATTATTGGTGGTGGTGTGACCAACAATGCAGGTAGCTTAACGGGTCCATTCACGACCAATGGCAACAGCTATAGCAACATTGCTGAAGCGATTGAAGACCAAGCGAAGAAATCAAAAACCACAGTTACTCAAGGTGACAACATTGTTGTGACTTCAGGGACGAATGCAGATGGTTCAGTGAACTACGAAGTTGCAACAGCGAAAGACGTAAACTTCGATAAAGTCACTGTAGGCAATGTAGTGACTGATGGTGCAACAGGCAAAATCAGTGGCTTAACAGCAGGCGATGTTTCATCAACATCAACCGAAGCAATCAATGGTAGCCAGTTAAATGCACAAGGCGAAGGTGTTAAAAACATCATCGGCGGTTCAACAGTTTATGATCCAACAACAGGTACATTAACCAACACCAATATTGGTGGTACAGGTGAAAGTACAATTGATGATGCGATCAAAAATGTAAATACAGCAGCCACTAAAGCGAAAACCACAGTTACTCAAGGTGACAACATTGTTGTGACTTCAGGGACGAATGCTGATGGTTCAGTGAACTACGAAGTGGCGACTGCGAAAGACGTGAACTTCGATAAAGTCACTGTAGGCAATGTAGTGACTGATGGTGCAACAGGTAAAATCAGTGGCTTAACGGATGGTACGGTTGCCGCAGGTTCAA
Source organism: Acinetobacter piscicola (assembly GCF_015218165.1). Taxonomy (NCBI): domain Bacteria; kingdom Pseudomonadati; phylum Pseudomonadota; class Gammaproteobacteria; order Moraxellales; family Moraxellaceae; genus Acinetobacter; species Acinetobacter piscicola. Next base: position 40,023 of record NZ_CP048659.1, read on the forward strand.
CTGAGGCTGTGACAGGTAACCAGTTGAATGCACAAGGCGAAGGTGTTAAAAACATCATCGGCGGTTCAACAGTTTATGATCCAACAACTGGTACATTAACCAACACCAATATTGGTGGTACAGGTGAAAGTACAATTGATGATGCGATCAAAAATGTAAATACAGCAGCCACTAAAGCGAAAACCACAGTTACTCAAGGTGACAACATTGTTGTGACTTCAGGGACGAATGCAGATGGTTCAGTGAACTACGAAGTTGCAACAGCGAAAGACGTAAACTTCGATAAAGTCACTGTAGGCAATGTAGTGACTGATGGTGCAACAGGCAAAATCAGTGGCTTAACAGCAGGCGATGTTTCATCAACATCAACCGAAGCAATCAATGGTAGCCAGTTAAATACTGCACAAAATAGTACAAGCAGTATTATTGGTGGTGGTGTGACCAACAATGCAGGTAGCTTAACGGGTCCATTCACGACCAATGGCAACAGCTATAGCAACATTGCTGAAGCGATTGAAGACCAAGCGAAGAAATCAAAAACCACAGTTACTCAAGGTGACAACATTGTTGTGACTTCAGGGACGAATGCAGATGGTTCAGTGAACTACGAAGTTGCAACAGCGAAAGACGTGAACTTCGATAAAGTCACTGTAGGCAATGTAGTGACTGATGGTGCAACAGGCAAAATCAGTGGCTTAACAGCAGGCGATGTTTCATCAACATCAACCGAAGCAATCAATGGTAGCCAGTTAAATACTGCACAAAATAGTACAAGCAGTATTATTGGTGGTGGTGTGACCAACAATGCAGGTAGCTTAACGGGTCCATTCACGACCAATGGCAACAGCTATAGCAACATTGCTGAAGCGATTGAAGACCAAGCGAAGAAATCAAAAACCACAGTTACTCAAGGTGACAACATTGTTGTGACTTCAGGGACGAATGCAGATGGTTCAGTGAACTACGAAGTTGCAACAGCGAAAGACGTAAACTTCGATAAAGTCACTGTAGGCAATGTAGTGACTGATGGTGCAACAGGCAAAATCAGTGGCTTAACAGCAGGCGATGTTTCATCAACATCAACCGAAGCAATCAATGGTAGCCAGTTAAATGCACAAGGCGAAGGTGTTAAAAACATCATCGGCGGTTCAACAGTTTATGATCCAACAACAGGTACATTAACCAACACCAATATTGGTGGTACAGGTGAAAGTACAATTGATGATGCGATCAAAAATGTAAATACAGCAGCCACTAAAGCGAAAACCACAGTTACTCAAGGTGACAACATTGTTGTGACTTCAGGGACGAATGCAGATGGTTCAGTGAACTACGAAGTTGCAACAGCGAAAGACGTAAACTTCGATAAAGTCACTGTAGGCAATGTAGTGACTGATGGTGCAACAGGTAAAATCAGTGGCTTAACGGATGGTACGGTTGCCGCAGGTTCAACTGAGGCTGTGACAGGTAACCAGTTGAATGCACAAGGCGAAGGTGTTAAAAACATCATCGGCGGTTCAACAGTTTATGATCCAACAACTGGTACATTAACCAACACCAATATTGGTGGTACAGGTGAAAGTACAATTGATGATGCGATCAAAAATGTAAATACAGCAGCCACTAAAGCGAAAACCACAGTTACTCAAGGTGACAACATTGTTGTGACTTCAGGGACGAATGCAGATGGTTCAGTGAACTACGAAGTTGCAACAGCGAAAGACGTAAACTTCGATAAAGTCACTGTAGGCAATGTAGTGACTGATGGTGCAACAGGCAAAATCAGTGGCTTAACAGCAGGCGATGTTTCATCAACATCAACCGAAGCAATCAATGGTAGCCAGTTAAATACTGCACAAAATAGTACAAGCAGTATTATTGGTGGTGGTGTGACCAACAATGCAGGTAGCTTAACGGGTCCATTCACGACCAATGGCAACAGCTATAGCAACATTGCTGAAGCGATTGAAGACCAAGCGAAGAAATCAAAAACCACAGTTACTCAAGGTGACAACATTGTTGTGACTTCAGGGACGAATGCAGATGGTTCAGTGAACTACGAAGTTGCAACAGCGAAAGACGTAAACTTCGATAAAGTCACTGTAGGCAATGTAGTGACTGATGGTGCAACAGGCAAAATCAGTGGCTTAACAGCAGGCGATGTTTCATCAACATCAACCGAAGCAATCAATGGTAGCCAGTTAAATACTGCACAAAATAGTACAAGCAGTATTATTGGTGGTGGTGTGACCAACAATGCAGGTAGCTTAACGGGTCCATTCACGACCAATGGCAACAGCTATAGCAACATTGCTGAAGCGATTGAAGACCAAGCGAAGAAATCAAAAACCACAGTTACTCAAGGTGACAACATTGTTGTGACTTCAGGGACGAATGCAGATGGTTCAGTGAACTACGAAGTTGCAACAGCGAAAGACGTGAACTTCGATAAAGTCACTGTAGGCAATGTAGTGACTGATGGTGCAACAGGCAAAATCAGTGGCTTAACAGCAGGCGATGTTTCATCAACATCAACCGAAGCAATCAATGGTAGCCAGTTAAATACTGCACAAAATAGTACAAGCAGTATTATTGGTGGTGGTGTGACCAACAATGCAGGTAGCTTAACGGGTCCATTCACGACCAATGGCAACAGCTATAGCAACATTGCTGAAGCGATTGAAGACCAAGCGAAGAAATCAAAAACCACAGTTACTCAAGGTGACAACATTGTTGTGACTTCAGGGACGAATGCAGATGGTTCAGTGAACTACGAAGTTGCAACAGCGAAAGACGTGAACTTCGATAAAGTCACTGTAGGCAATGTAGTGACTGATGGTGCAACAGGTAAAATCAGTGGCTTAACGGATGGTACGGTTGCCGCAGGTTCAACTGAGGCTGTGACAGGTAACCAGTTGAATGCACAAGGCGAAGGTGTTAAAAACATCATCGGCGGTTCAACAGTTTATGATCCAACAACTGGTACATTAACCAACACCAATATTGGTGGTACAGGTGAAAGTACAATTGATGATGCGATCAAAAATGTAAATACAGCAGCCACTAAAGCGAAAACCACAGTTACTCAAGGTGACAACATTGTTGTGACTTCAGGGACGAATGCAGATGGTTCAGTGAACTACGAAGTTGCAACAGCGAAAGACGTGAACTTTGATAGCGTGACTGTAGGTAAAGGCGCAGACACAACAATCTTGACCAGCACCGAAGATGGTTTAGATGTGGGTGGTGATAAGATCACGAATGTCGGTGCAGGCAAGATAGCAACAGGTTCAACTGATGCTGTTACAGGCGATCAGTTGAATAAAGCCGCTGATAACTTGACTACAATCTTGGGTGGTAATGCAACCAATGTTGGCGGTAATGTAACTACAAGCAATATTGGTGGTACGGGTAAAAACACCATCAATGATGCAATTTCTAGTGTAAATACAGCAGCGACTAAAGCGAAAACGACAGTGACTGAAGGCGACAACATCACTATAACGTCAAGCACCAATGCAGATGGTTCAACCAACTATGAAGTTGCGACTGCAAAAGATGTCAAGTTTGATAATTTATCTGTAGGTCCTATTACTGTTTCGAAAAATGGTATTGATGCAGGAAATACACAAATTAAAAACATTGCAGCAGGTACAGCAGCTGGTGATGCTGTGAATGTGAGTCAGTTGAATGATGTTGTTAATAACAAAATTCAAAATGATGTGACGAGTATTATTGGTACAACTGATGGTCAACCAAGTGAACTATTTGAAACCTATAATGTGTCAGGTCAAAGTACAACTGATCGTCGTAACATTCTAGAAACTGTAACAAGCATTAATACGAAGGGTGCAAAATACTTCCATACTAATGCAGTAGATGAAAGTGTTGAAGCTGGTGTTGTTGGTGAAACAAATGACTCAAGTGCAGGAGGTAAAAACTCTACAGCAATTGGTGTTAATGCAATTGTCGCAGCAGGCGCAACAAGTACAGCAGCACTTGGTCATAATACTTTAGCAACAGATGAAGCAACTAACGCAGTCGTTGTTGGTTCGGGTTCTAAAGTTGGAGGAGCATCAACGATTGCAATTGGTCATAATGCGCAAGCATTGGGTCAACAATCAATTAGTATCGGTACTGGCAATATTGTGACCGGCAATAATTCTGGCGCTTTGGGTGATCCAAGTATTGTTGATGGAAATAGCAGTTACTCTGTAGGTAATAACAATAAAGTTGCTACAGATAATACTTTTGTTCTTGGTAATGATGTGACTCAAACTGTTGATGGTTCTGTGGTGTTGGGTAATAAATCAGCAGCAACTACAGGCGCTGGTGTTGGAGGTTATACACTTGCTCAAGCAACGACTGCGGATCGTGATGCAATTACTCAAACGACAAGTACTACAGGTGCGGTTGCTGTTGGTGATGCAACAAATGGTGTTTATCGTCAAATTACCGGTGTTGCAGCAGGTACAGCAGATTCTGATGCAGTCAACGTTGCGCAGTTGAAAGCAGTTGATCATCAAGTCACAACAACTCAAGGTGCTTTAGTTGATAGTTTAGGTGGTGGTTCGAAAGTTAACCAAGATGGCACAATCACTGGCCCAACTTATAATGTTGGTGGTGGCACACAAACTAATGTGGGCGATGCATTAGATGCTTTAAATACTAAAGTGAATAATGTAGATACCACTGCAAATGCAGGTTGGACAGTGAAAGCTGGTGATCAATCCCAAACTATTAAACCGAAAGCAACGGTTGAGTTTGTTGGAGATGACAATATCACTGTAACTCAAGAAAACGACAAAGAGGGTAATGCAAAACTTGCTGTCGAGTTGAATAAAAAGCTTGATGTTGAACAGTTAAAAGCTGGTGATACTGTAATTAATCACGGTGGAGTATCAATTGGACAAGTTGTACAGTTAGGCGGCACAGGCCTCATTATCCAAAATGGTCCAAGTGTAACAACAACAGGAATTAATGCAGGTAACAAAGTAATTAGTAATGTTGCAGCAGGTCAAAAAGATTCTGATGCAGTGAATAAAGGTCAGTTAGATAGCGCAATTAGCAATATCACGAACCAAGTTGATCAAGCCAATAACAGCTCAGTTCAGTATGATAAAAAAGCTGATGGTAGCGTAAATAAAGACAGTGTAACTTTAGGTGGCGGTAGTAATGGTACAACCTTAACTAATGTCGCTGAAGGTAAAGTTCAAGAAGGCTCCAAAGATGCCGTTAATGGTGGTCAATTGTGGAGTGTGGAGCAGAAGGTTAATCAAAATACAAGTGATATTAACAATATCAAAAATGAGATTAACAATGGTTCGCTTGGCTTAGTTCAACAAACTGGAGGCTCAAAAGCTGATATCACTGTAGGTAAGAATACAGGTGGTACAACAGTGAATATGGCTGGTAAGGATGGTGATCGTATTGTCACTGGTGTTGCTGATGGTGCTGTGAATAAAGACTCTAAAGATGCAATTAATGGTTCTCAACTACATGCACAAAAAGTTGAAACGAATCAAAAAGTTGTTGAGTACTTAGGTGGTGGTGCTGCGATTGACAACATTATAGGTAGCTTCACAACTGCGCCGTCTTACACAGTCGGAGATAGTAAGTACAATAATGTTGGTGGTGCGATTGATGCGTTGAATAAAGCAGATCAAGAGCTTGGTAATAAGATTAACAATGTGAGCAACCGTTTAGAGCAAGCATTCCAATCGACTAACCAACGTATTGATGATGTTGAAAAACGTGCAAATGCAGGTATTGCAGCAGCAATGGCTCTTGAAAATGCACCGTATATTCCAGGTAAATACACCTACGCAGCAGGTGCGTCATATCACGGTGGTGAAAGTGCAATCGGTGTGACTTTACGTAAAACTGCTGATAATGGTCGTTGGTCATTGACTGGTGGTATTGCGGCAGCGAGCGAAGGTGATCCAAGTGTACGTATCGGTATCAGTGGTGTAATTGACTAATTCACTAGACTAGGAAGATCTTCGGATCTTCCTTGGTTTTTCCCTATTTTAAGAGAGATAAATTAATGAAAACATTAAACACAATTTTGCTGTTCAGTGTGCTCAGCGGTCTAGTGACAACAATGAGTTCTGCTGCTGAAATTGATCCACAAAATACACCAGAAGAAATTAATTTTCCTGAAGTTAAAGACAGCTATTTAAAACAAGTTCATCGTTATGAATATGACGAAGTTGCACGTTTGGATAAAGGCTTAACAAAAGATCAAATCCGCTTTATTTTGGGTAATCCTCAATTTAATGAAGGCTTATTTTTTGTTAAAACATGGAACTATGTTTTAGATATCCGCCAACCAAATACGAATGAATATAAACGTTGTCAGTTACGTATAGATTTTAATAAAGATAAACTATCTGAAAATTTATATTGGAAAGGTGAAGAGTGCCAAGGCTTAATGGTCTATGGTGCAAATAATCAAGTTCCTCCACAGATGGTCTATCCTGTAGATAAACAACGTAAAAATGCAAATGTCTTATTCGCATTTGATCGTTATGATCCACAAGCAATTGACCAAAACTATAGTTCAGTATCAACTATTGTTGAACAGATTAAGGCAGATAATCCTGAGCGTATAGAAATATCAGGCTTTGCAGATCGTTTAGGGAAATATGCCTATAATCAACGTCTATCTGCAAATCGTGCCAATACGGTAGCGCAGCTACTCGTACAGCAGGGAATAAACCCAAATATTATTTCTTTACAAGGTAACGGTTCTACTACGGCTTATCAAGAATGTTCTGCACAAGCGAAAACATCAGGATTAATTCAGTGCTTGGCACCTAACCGCCGTGTAAATATACAGTGGTAAAATTAAATTTAAGGTTTTAAGGTAGAAATATATGCGTGTAAAATTATTAGCATTGAGTCTAATTTTGCTGTTTAGCTCAGCAATACAAGCTGAAGAAAAAATAGTAGAACCTCAACAGATTGTTGATATTTTACAACAGGTGCAAAATTGGGAATTAATTCAACCCAATACAGCCTGTAAAGAAAGCTATCAATTTTTACCTAAGGGCGATATTACGATTCAAAGTAATAAAGAAAAGGTCACTGGATTTTATCAATATATTTTGCCTCAGGATGAAAATAATTTACCCGCTTTAGGAATTACCTTTGAAACAGATAATCTTAAAGAGGATTGTAATGGAAATTCAAATAATGACGTAAATATATCCAACGTAAATTTTTTGAAGAAAGCGTCGAAAGATAAAATTTATTTATGCACTGATTATACGGGAAAAAATTGTCCTGTATATTTAAGACCAAAGCTTTAATATTTTTTAAAAGCCTAATCAAATGATTAGGCTTTTTAACATTTTAGAGGTGATTTAATTATAAAATTTACTTATTAAAAAATTAAAAAATATTCATGAAAGTTTGGTATTTAATTTATCTTGATCGCGCTATATTAATCTCATTCCTTATTGTTCTTAAATCTCCAATTGAAGATGTATCATAGATATGAAAAGGGTTACATATTCATTTGTTTGTGAATGACCTATAGTATAATGATGCAAATTTCATCAGATTTAAACTTATATTCATATTATTTGGCCAGAGTGAATCATTAGATTTAACTCAAGCATAACTTTCATTGGAAATAGATAACAATGCCTGACTATCGTTCAAAAACATCGACACACGGAAGAAACATGGCTGGTGCGCGTGGCTTATGGCGCGCGACAGGAATGAAAGATGAGGACTTTGGTAAACCGATTATTGCGGTGGTCAACTCATTTACCCAATTTGTACCAGGTCATGTACATCTTAAAGATTTAGGACAGTTGGTTGCTCGTCAAATTGAACAAGCAGGTGGTGTAGCTAAAGAGTTTAATACCATTGCGGTTGATGATGGCATTGCAATGGGGCATGACGGTATGCTCTATTCACTACCTTCACGTGATTTGATTGCAGACTCCGTGGAATACATGGTGAATGCACACTGTGCAGATGCGATGGTGTGTATTTCCAACTGTGACAAAATCACTCCGGGAATGTTGATGGCATCTATGCGCTTGAACATTCCAGTGGTATTTGTGTCTGGTGGGCCAATGGAAGCGGGTAAAGTCAAAATCCGTGGTAATGAAAAAGCCATTGACCTTGTTGACGCCATGATTGTTGCAGCAGATGACAACTTTACTGACGAAGAAGTGGCTGAATACGAACGTTCAGCATGTCCAACCTGTGGTTCATGTTCAGGGATGTTTACTGCAAACTCAATGAACTGTTTGACGGAAGCTTTAGGTCTATCTTTACCGGGTAATGGTTCAACACTTGCAACACATGCCAACCGTAAAAAATTATTTGAAAAAGCGGGGCAGTTGATTGTTGAAATCACCAAACGTCATTATGAACAAAATGACTATAGTTTGTTACCACGTTCAATTGCGACCAAAGCTGCTTTTGAAAATGCAATGACGCTTGATATTTCGATGGGTGGTTCTACAAATACAGTTCTACATTTATTGGCTGCGGCGAATGAAGCTGAAGTTGACTTTACCATGACAGACATTGACCGTTTATCTCGTAAAGTGCCTGTATTATGTAAAGTTGCGCCAGCAAAACAAGATGTCCATATGGAAGATGTACATCGTGCAGGTGGGATCATGTCAATTCTTGGCGAGTTAGATCGAGCAGGTTTGCTTGATACTTCGGTTCCAACTGTACATGAAAAAACCTTAAAAGATGCTTTAGATAAATGGGATATTATCCGTACTGAAGACGAAGAGGTTTACCAATTCTTCCGTTCAGCACCGGGCGGTGTTCCAACGCAAACTGCATTCTCTCAAGATCGTTACTATTCACGTTTGGATGGTGACCGTGAGGGTGGTGTGATTCGTAATGTTGCTAATGCATTCTCACAAGATGGTGGTTTGGCAGTACTTTACGGTAACATCGCTTTGGAAGGCTGTATTGTTAAAACTGCAGGTGTGGATGATTCAATCTTGAAATTCAACGGCACAGCACGTGTTTTTGAAAGTCAGGATGCTGCTGTAGACGCAATTTTGGGTGGAAAAATTACTGCAGGTGATGTAGTGGTGATTCGCTACGAAGGTCCACGTGGTGGTCCAGGTATGCAAGAAATGCTTTACCCAACTAGTTATTTAAAATCAAAAGGATTGGGCAAAGATTGTGCCTTGTTGACGGATGGTCGTTTCTCTGGCGGTTCATCAGGTCTTTCCATTGGTCACGTTTCACCAGAAGCGGCTGAAGGTGGTGCAATTGGTTTGGTTGAAGATGGTGACCGTATCGAAATCGATATTCCAAATCGTACCATTCACCTTGCGGTTGATGAAGCAACCATGGCTGCGCGTCGTGAAGTACAAGAAGCTAAAGGTTGGCATCCTGCTGAAGAGCGTCCACGTAAAGTCTCGAAAGCACTCAAGGCTTATGCAATGCATACCACAAGTGCTTCAAAAGGCGCAGTACGTGAACTCTAAGTTTTAAAGTTTATTCACACTATATAAAAGCACTCACAGGTTGAGTGCTTTTTTAAGGGATGAAAATGGGAATTGAAATCATCATATGTGAAAAAGATAAAATGATTCATGGATTTTATTTAGGCTCGTATAGCGCTTTTTATTTACAGATTCCGAAAAAGCTTTTAGTGACTTTCCCATTATTTGAAAAACTGATTGCTGATTCAGGAACAGATGAGCCATTAAGTTTATCGGGTGAAACAGTATTAATGGAACTGATATTGGAAATGAGATTACTTTTGCTCAGCGTGGGACAGCAACAATCTAATTTGAATCAATTATTTGTATATGATGATTTTCCAATGAGTGAACAACTTTATTTAGAATTGAAATCATTTTACGATACGTTAAGAGCTCAAAATTTAGATACATGCTCAATAACTGTTTGCTGATAAAAAAATAATTGACCTAATCGTTTAAATTTTATTGAATTTTTAGTTATTGATCACTTGCTATTGAATTGCTATAAATTTTGTTTGACTGAGTGGGATTAATTTTTTCAGCATCTTCAGTCAATGAATGATATCCTTGAGCGAGTTTCAATCACATTTTTTTCCATGACTCAGTGCTTTTCCGAGGCTTATTCCATGTCACTGTTACGCCGTTGGTTTGATCCAATCCGATCGAGTTGGTTTTATGCAAAACCCACCCGTCAAGAGGTGTTACCCACGGCACAAGGGCTAAAAATTTATTTACGTTTAGATGATGTGTATAGCTATTTAGCTGTGCAACAATTAACCCAATTGGATGATATTTTAAATGATGATTTGAAGCCACTGAAAATCATTATTTCGGATACGACCGCTGAACCACCTAATGGTATGAGTATTGAGGAATGGCGGAATTATAGTCTGAATGATGCCAAGATTTTAGCCAATCAGCACCGCTTTAGTTATGACGAAGAAAAACCAGAACAACCCACACAAGAAGCCTTACAGCAAGCCGAAATTATTTTGCGTAATACCCCATTAACAGGTCAAAATTTTCTGTATTTACTTGAAGATGTGTTCCATATGTTGTGGCAGCAACAATACGGAAAATTACGAATGCTGTTTGTAATGGCAAGTAAACAACAAAAAGAACAACATTTTCCAGAAAGAATCTTTGATCATACGCCTGTTTTAGAAAGCTATTTTGAATTTGGTGGGCGTAAATATCATGCAGTTGATGATTTATTACGTTTAACACGCCGTTTAAAACAGCAAAAATTATTGATTGATAATCCTATTTTCTTGATTAATCACATCGAGTGGCGTGAACATCTGATGAGTGATGCTGAGGAGCTTGCTGAAATTCAAGCGATGCATCCTGAGTTAAATTTGTATATTGCGCTTGAAGATCCGATCAGTTGGTTATTGCTCGCGTATATTAAAGAAGAACTCGCTAATTATTATAATATTCAGTTGAATGTTTGTCCTTTAACGTATCATGGACGGGACTTTTTTGATTGGAGCTTGGCAAGCCGTTTGTCAAAACGTACCGAAGTAAAGTTTACGCCATTTTGTCGTCCAACGGCGGACAGTATTTTAAATATGGCACAGCTTTTCTATAGTGTGGATGAAGAACAGCGCACCGATGCGATGTATACGATTTTAGAGGCAGTATGGACAAAGGGCAAAGACCCTTCATGTAAAGCACATTTACAAAAATTACAACAAGATCTAGGAATTGAAAAACTTGCAGATGTAGATGTCGCATCGTTCTTAGAGGAAAATGATCAACGTTGTGCAGAGAAGCATCAACCTGATTTTCCAGTGTTAGAACTGACAATTGAAGGAAAACGTTACGTATTTAATAGCTTATATCGCGTTTGGATGATTGAAAGTATTTTCAGTAATGTGTTAGAACAGAAGTACAAAAGTGATAATGATACAGAGCTAAAAGATGCAGAACACCTCAGCAATGAAAAAAGAAAAATGTGAATCACTTGAACAAGCCCGAGTGCATATTGATGAAATTGATCAGGCTTTAATTGAAATGATTGCTGTACGCCAGTTTTATGTCGATCAAGCGACTCGTTTTAAGCGTACTGCTGAAGATGTTCAGTCTCCTGAACGTGTGCAACAGGTCATTAATAAAGTCCGAGAAAAAGCCAATCAATTACACACCGACCCAGATTTGGTTGAAAAGATTTATCGTGAAATGATTCAGCATTTTATTCAACGAGAATTAAAAGAAATTCGCCCATAAATCAAAAGCTGTAGTTTTACTACAGCTTTCTCATTTGAACGTAAGAAAATGATCTTAGGGGTTATTCACCTACACTAAAGCCACGTCCATTATTTTGAATTTCCCATGTTCCAGATTTACGGAACGAGCGAGCTGAAAGATAGGTATCTTCCATAAAGCGGAAATAGATGATTTGACCATCAACTACTTTTGCCCAAATTGAAAATGGCGAGGTAAAACGATAATCTACTTCGACTGAGGTATAAGTGAATTGGCCAAAGACCGCTACATCTTCATTTTCAGCCAAAGCTTGGGTGATTTGGAAATCATTCACTTCCCAATATGTGCCGACATTGGAAAACGTATCAATATAAATTTGACGGCCTCTACGCACGCCGCACCATGGCTCAATCGCTTCAAGTTCTTTATTTTCAAAACTTAGAGACATATAAGTTGCATCTTCTGCAACCAATTTTTCAGCGGCATGTTTAACATTTTCTTTTGATGAATTGGCTAAGAAAGCTAAGACCACATCTTTAGGATTTTTTGTTTTTAATGCATTTTCAATCAAATCATTCGACATTGGATCCACCTACTGTGATGATAAAAATTATGAATGTGATGATCATTATGCTGTGAATAGGATCCCAAAATAAAGTTGGGAAATAATATGCAGAATATCAAAAATAGGATATTCGAAGCCTCAATATTTTATTGAGGCTGACTTCTAAAAAAGCTGATATTTCATTTTAAAAATTTTTTGTAGCATGACCTAAAATATGATGAGGCGCATGTCGTGCTAGGTTTTGTTATTGCTGTCTTTGCGATTGCAGGGATGATTAAAGGGACGATCGGCTTAGGTTTACCTGCTGTGTCGATGGGGTTATTAACCTTAATGATTAGCCCATTTCAAGCAGCGACTTTGTTGATTGTTCCTTCCGTAGTGACCAATATTTGGCAACTTTTTGCAGAAGGGCAGGTTTGGCGTTTAGTGCGCCGTTTTTATCCCTTATTGCTCGGCATTATCCTTGGTTCAGTTTTCAGTATTTTTCCCACTTTAGGACATGCCAATGATCATTTTCACAGTGAAGCGTTATTGGGAGGCATGTTAGCTTTGTATGGGCTTTATGGTTTATTTGCTAAAAAGATGCCAAATCTTGCACCCTATGAAAAATGGTTATCGCCTGTGATGGGCTATTTGGGAGGTGCATTAACTGTGGCAACGGGTGTAGTGGTTATTCCTGTGGTGCCTTATTTACAGTCTTTACAACTAAAACGTGACGATTTGGTACAGTCTTTAGGTTTGGCATTTACCGTATCGACTTTTTGTTTAGCTGCTTTTTTACACTTCAACCCCGTGGATGATACGCCCATCGATTATCAACTGTCTTTGATGGCCTTATTTCCTGCACTCATAGGGATGTGGTTAGGTACAAAAATCCGTTATCGCATCTCCGAACAAAAGTTCCGTAAAGTATTTTTCTTCGGCTTAGTAATTTTTGGTATGTACTCGGTTTTACACCAATTGGGTGTGCTTTAACAATGCTATGAATCAGTCCAAAATCAATTTAGTTTTTTGTGAAATGAGAAATTGAGCAAAGTGTTGATAAGCGGTAGGAAGTATATCGAACTGTGTAGCCGCCAATAATAATTTACGATTTGCCCAAGCACCTGACAGTTCAATTTGATGAAATTTATACAATTTATTCAAACGTTGTGCTGCACGTTTTGGAATGATAGCCACTCCGACACCATCAGCAACGACGTGTGCAATCGCTGCAAAATTGGGTAAACGTAAGCGATATTGCATCGTGCAATTTAAGCGTTTGGCTTGTGCTTCAATGGACTGTTGTAAAGAATGATATTGCATCAGTCCCACAAAGGGATAATTTAAAATTTCGGATAAATTTAAAGTTTCGGATAAATTTAAAGTTTTATGCTGCGTGAGCGCATGTTGTTGTGGGCAGATCAGCACCAAAGGATCGGGTGAAAAGTCTAAAGTGTGTAGATTTCGGGAATTAAAAAAACTAGAAATTAAGCCTAGCTGAGCAGTGCCTTTTTCAATTGCTTGAATAATATCGTGACTTTCAGCTTCTTTGAGTTCAATTTGAATATGCGGATTTTCGACTAAATATTGTGGTAAAAGTATCGGTAAATATTCACTTTGTGCCGATGAATTACACCATAAAGTCACCTGTGTTGCTAAGTCTTGCGCAAAGGGAGACATGGCGTGTTGGAGCTGCTGTTCTTGTTGAATCAGTCGTTGTGCTTGTTCAGTAAAGACTTGACCTGCAACAGTTAATTTCACACCCAATGCATGACGGGTAAAGAGCGTGGTATTAAATTGTTGTTCAAGTTTTTTAATACGTTCACTGGCTGCTTGTAATGAAATGGCAGAACGTTCAGCCCCCTTAGTCAGGCTACCGGTATCCACAATATTTAAAAATAAATGTAAATCGAAAAAGTCGAAACGCATAATAAACAACAGTGAAATGGGCTTTTCATATATTAAACAGGATTTTGTTGAAATAGCGCAGTGTTCTTGTATGTTCATCAAAGAAATTTTGGACATAACGACAAAGCACACCGTAATGTTCTTTGTCGAAGCTCTATGATTGAAGGAAAATTTTGTAGCCTTGACAAGCAAATTATTCGGCAGCATCCTCAATCACAGGTGCATCAATTACTGTGGGATCTGAAGTGTCATCTGTTGTAGATGTTTTAGTTTCAGTATTTGTGGTCTCGATATTTGCTGTTTCAACTACATCATTTGCTGCAGCCATCGCGGCATCGAGCGCATCATCTGCCCATGCACTAGACATGATGCTAGAAAAGAAGATGACAAATGCAATTTTTTTCAAATTCATGGGAATATCCTATATCTTTATTGTAATGATGAAGTTCTCATTTTCGCTATCATTTAAACTTCAACAAAAATATAGAAAAACATTTTTCGCTTTACAAGTGTGTCATTTTGAAAAAAATTGCGCATTTCGGTCAACTATTTCGAGTGAAATGCAAAAATAGCTGAGATATTTTTGCCGAATTTTCAATAACGCAACTTAGCCTCTTCGCAGAGTTTTGTTATAGTAGATAAAATTTTAAACATAGATTTAGGAAGATCAGCATGTCAGCTACTCCACGCATTGGTATTTTGGGTGCAGGTGGTCGTATGGGTCGTACATTGATCCAAGCGGTACAACAAGCAGGTTATCAATTGGCAGCAGCCGTTGAGCGCCCAGAAAGTTCATTAATTGGTGCAGATGCAGGTGAGCTTGCAGGCATTGGTGCTGTTGGCGTGAAAGTCGTGGGTAGCTTGGAAGAAGTACTTGCAGATGTGGACGTTGTAATTGATTTTACTGCACCTGCGGCAACTGAAAATAACTTAAAACTCTGCCGTGAAGCAGGTGTGGCGATGGTGATTGGTACCACGGGCTTTTCAGAAGAACAAAAACAAGTTTTAAATGAATCAGCAACGCAAACACCTGTGGTTTATGCCGCAAACTACTCTGTGGGTGTGAATGTATCGATTAAATTACTTGAGCTTGCTGCAAAAGTTTTTGGTGATACGGTGGATATTGAAATCATTGAAGCACACCATCGCCATAAAGTAGATGCACCATCAGGTACAGCACTGATGATGGGTGAGGCGGTTGCTGATACTTTAGGTCGTGATTTGAAGAAAGTCGCTGTTTATGGTCGTGAAGGGCATACAGGTCCACGTGAACGTGAAACTATTGGTTTTGAAACCATCCGTGGTGGTGATATTGTCGGTGAACATACGGTGATGTTTATTGGTGAAGGCGAGCGTGTTGAAGTGACCCATAAAGCCACCAGTCGCATGAACTTTGCATCGGGTGCGGTACGTGCAGCGGCATGGGTTGTAGGTAAAGATGCTAAAAAATACGATATGAAAGATGTTTTAGGTTTAAATGATATTCAAGCTTAAAGCATAATCCATTATGATCTAAAACAACGAAATCAATTTGAATAAAAAAAATGAAAAAAACAGTGATGTTTCTTGCAGGTGTAGTCAGTGCCATGAGCCTGACTACACAGGCTGCTGCTCCAAATGATATCAAGCTTAGCCTTGACAAAAACAATATCAAAGTATGGACATTTAAAGCCCCGAACAATACGGTGATGTCTTATAAAGCAGAAACCACTTTGGATGTGCCGATTGAACGTGCGGTTGCATTGGTTTTTGATGTGAATAATGCGCCAAAATGGGTGCCGAATGTGGCGAAAGCTGAAGTACTTTCCCGTGATGATAAAAAAGGTGAATTTACGCTCTATATGGTTTTGGATTTTCCATTTCCACTCAAAGACCGTGATATGGTGGTGAAAGGAAAAATTTCCAAAGACAGTAATGGTGTAATCAGCATTAAAAATAAAGCGATTACACAAGGTAAAGCCCCGAATGCGAACTTTGTACGTTTAAGGAACTATGAAGGTGATTGGACTTTCCAAAAATTAGCAGCCAATAAAGTTAAAGTCAGTACCACAGGATTTGCCGATCCCGAAGGCGCTATTCCACAAAGTGTGACCAACATGCTAGTCGAGCAGCAGCCGTATCAGATGTTGCAAAAAATGAAAGCTGAGTTGGCTAAAAATAAGGCATTGCCTGCGTTACCTGAAATTTTAAAATAAATCGTACAAAAGTGAAGATCTAAAAATCCCACCCATTTGATAGTGGGATTTTTTATTTACGATTTAGATGAATACTGAAGTTTTGCCTCAGGTAAGCGCATTTGCAGCCAAACTAAGAGTAGCCCTAGAGCGGTGAGTAGCGCACCTGTAATCGATACCATAACATAGCTCATGCCTAGACTGAGTACGGCACCGCCTGCTGCTGCACCCACAGCATTTCCTAAGTTAAATGCCCCAATATTGACAGATGATGCCAAACCAGGTGCCTCATGTGCCACAGACATGACGCGCATTTGTAAGGGAGGAACTACAGCAAAAGCGGCTGTGCCCCACACCACCAATGCCAAAGCTGCACCGATATGCGTAGTTGCCAAAATAGGGAAGAGCAACATGGACAGCATCAGCAATAACAAAAAGCCGGTCAGGGTTTTAGTTAAAGATTTGTCTGCAAGTGTACCGCCTAAATGATTCCCAATCGAAAAACCCACCCCGATCAGCACCAGCATGAACGTAATAAAGCCTGGACTTGCATGGGTAATATTTTGCAGTGTTGGGGCAATATAGGTGTACAAGGTAAACATTGCACCTGCGCTCATCACCGTGGTGAGTAAGGCAAGCATGACAGGTAGACGGGTCAGCACCTTTAATTCAGCTTTGACATTGGGACGTTGTCCCGCAGTTCCCTCAGGCAATGCCTTCCATAGGCACAACATAGTGACGACACCCAAAACAGCAATAGTGGCAAAGGACGTGCGCCAACCAATATTTTGCCCAACCCATGTGGCAAGCGGAACACCGCCAATATTGGCAATGGTCAACCCCATAAACATGGTGGCAACGGCACTGGCTTGCTTTTCTTTTGGAACGACGCTGGTTGCAACAATGGAACCTATCCCAAAAAACACGCCATGATTCAAACTGGTCAGAATTCGTGCGCTCATCAGTCCCCAATAATTGGGTGCTATGGCAGCTAAAATATTTCCGACCGTAAAAATACTCATAGCAAGAATCAGGGCTTTACGTTTGGAAAAATGTCCAAACCAAAGCGTCATGATCGGTGCTCCAATCATCACACCTAAGGCATAGGCGGTGATCAGCATACCTGCGGTGGGAATGGAAATATTCAGGTTTTCCGCAATCTGGGGCAAGAAGCCCATGGGGGAAAATTCTGTGGTGCCAATGGCAAAAGCCCCAATGGCAAGCGCAAATAAAGGGAAATTAATTTTCATTGTGGATCAGTCCCAAATCGGCGCTAAGCCTTCAGGATTAACCTCTCGTCCGTTGCGTTCCAACTCTGCAATCATCTGCATTTCCTCAGCAGTCAGTTGGATGTCTTGTGCTTTTAGATTGGCGATCAGATTTTCACGTTTGGTTGATGATGGAATCACAGAGAAGCCTTTTTGCAATGCCCAAGCCAAGGCAATTTGTGCAGTCGATGCTTGATGATGTTGAGCAATTTCAGCCAAAACAGGGTCTTGCAAGACTTTGCCATATGCCAAAGTCATATATGAAGTTACATCAATATTTTGCGCTTGTAAAAACTCAACAACTTTACGGTTTTGTAAATACGGACTGAGTTCAATCTGATTGGTGGCAATATTTTCCACACCCACCGCAGCAATCGCTTGTTGGGTCAAATCAATATTGAAATTTGAAATACCCATATGTTTGGTCAGACCTTGCTGTTTTGCCTGTAACAGGTTTTGCATCATTTCAGCCACGGAAATACCTGTACTTGGTGCAGGCCAATGGATTAGCGTTAAATCTACCGCATCCGTTCTGAGTTTTTGTAAGCTGTCTTTTAAACTTGGAATCAGTTTGTCTGGTGAATAATGTTCTGTCCAAATTTTTGTGGTGATAAATAACTCATTTCGGTTGATGTGGCTTTCAGCAATCGCTTGCCCCACTTCTGCTTCATTGCCATAGATTTGTGCCGTATCAATAGCACGATAACCGACATCCAAAGCCGTTTTTACCGAATCAATGACGGTTTGACCTGTTAGACGGAAAGTTCCGACACCGAATTGCGGAATGATCGTATTCATGGATATTTCACATTGTTTTTGAGATTATGAGTATTGTGCAAGATTTATTGTTGCGGACAAATCTAAGATTCTGCAAAATATTATTGATTTTTAGTCAACAGTAAACTGTGATAGTCATGAAATCCACCTTAGAAGAATTACAGGCATTTATCTCTATTGTTGATAGTGGCTCCATTGTTGGGGCGGCAGAGCAGTTGCATCAAACCACTTCGGGCGTGAGTCGAGCCTTGCAACGCCTTGAAACCAAGTTGAATGTGACCTTACTTGAACGCACCACACGCAAATTAAAATTGACGCAGGAAGGACAAATATTTTTAGAAAAAGCCCGAAAAATCGTTCACGATCTGAATGAAGCAGAGGATGCCTTACTCAAATCAGACAACGATACTTCAGGCATTGTACGGGTCGACTCCGCAACGCCTTTTGTATTGCATGTGATTACGCCGTTGATTCCTGAGTTTCTCGCGCTATATCCCAATATTCAGATTGAACTAAACAGTAATGACCAAATTATTGATCTGCTTGAACATAAAACAGATGTTGCCATTCGTTTTGGACAATTAACCGATTCAAGTCTGCATGCTCGCTTGTTGTGTAAGAGTCGTTTATATATTGTGGCAAGTCCTGAATATTTAACGTGAATTCGGCTTAAGCAGATTTTAATTCAATAGGTTTTAAAATCTGCTGAATTCCTGAATTATATCCATTCACAAGTACCAACGCATATAAGGTTAAAGCTGAGAATATTGTCGTCAATAATCCTATTTTTGATCTATGGCGAGTGTGTTCAAGATCAAATTGACTTTTCATCAAATTAAATGGTGCTTCAATAATTCCACGTTTTTTTAATACAGCATGATCAAATGGATCTAAAACTTGTGGTTTCATATTTCTTTTTACACGTGTAATCAGTTGAACACCAACTTCTGCAAGGCGATCCTTCCAATTCTTACCAATATAGCCACGATCACCAAACAACTTACCTTTTAATTTTGAGTGTTCTATTAATTCTGGTAATACTTTACGGTCATCAACGTTACCTGTTGTTATACAATAAGAAACTAAGCGTCCAACATGATCGCAAATCAAATGAATTTTGAAACCATAAAACCAATCTACAGAGGTTTTCCCCCGACTTGCACTGTCTACAAATACACGGTGTTGCTGAATACGTTTATTATGACACACAGCTAATTTGGTAGAATCAATAAAAGCAATTCCAGAGGATTGCACCTTTAAACTCTCAATAAGAGCGACAAAATACATCACATATTTTGCTTTTAATTCAATGAATCGGTTATAGCTAGGTAAGTTTGGAAAGTAAGAGCAAAGAAAAGGCTTAGCCCAATAAAGATAAAAAGCCTTGAAGTTTCTACTCCCTGTTAGATGAAACCACAATAATAAAGTGAGAACTTCAGAAGCACTGATTTTACTTTGGCGCAATCGCTTAGCTTGTCCTGAAGTAAGCCTATATTGTTCAACATTGTTGGTAATATCAGCACAAAAATCATCAATTAAACAAAAAAGTGTTGTAAGCTGTGTATCGATAGGCATTTGAGGTTATTCAGTTTTTTGTCGTGATTAAATTGTGACTCAAATGCCTATTCTTTATCAAATTTCTTATCCCGAATTCACGTTATTTAGCAAAAAATGGCAAGCCGCAAACGCCAAAGGACATTCTCAGCCATCAACAAATCGGTTTTAGTAAAGTGGCGCATCTCAATACTTGGCCGATTCAGGTTGATGGTCAGTATTTGACGATTCAGCCTCAAATTAAGGCGTCAAGTGGAGAAACAGTACGGCAATTATGCGTGGGTGGATTTGGGATCGCACGCTTATCTGCATTTGAAATTATGCAAGATTTAAAGCAAGGGCGATTGGTGGCTTTATTTGAAGATCAAATCGAGTTATATGAGCAGAGCATCCATGCCGTGTATTATCAGCAAGAGCACTTGCCGAAGCGTGTCCGTTTATTCATTGAGTTTTTAGCGCAAAAGCTGTCAAAGTATCGATAGTTTTTTGTGGCGGTAAATCCAAACTGAGCAAATTTTGTTTGCTATTTTGTGTTTGATTGACCAAACGCACTTCAAAATGTTGAGCAGTATCCTGCTGACATTCAAAATTTAAATTCTGCTGTGTCGGCATGTTGAGGCGCATCGTAATGTCACTGCTGACACGGTAAGTGTATGCTCTAATCGGTGCTGTATGTTGTAAAGTCGGCTGTAAATGTTCAAGTTGATATTCGCCCAATCGTTGCGTTTTTAAAAATCCTTCAATCAATGATTTACAGATAAAATGTTGTTGCTGTGCGATTTGATTGGTGGCTTGGGGTTGGCAGGCACTGAGCAATAAAGCTGTCGTCAGTAACGTGAATATTCTCATTATTTTCTCCTTTCAAATCATTTCAGTTGCAAGATGGGGCTGTGAAAGAAGCATAAATCTGATAGCTTTCTGGGTACAGATACAACAAATACTAAAATTTGGGTACAGATATGGCATTTCAATACCAAAGTTTGGCACAGCAACTTGCACAGAAAATTTATAGTGGTGAATTGACAGTCGGGCAGCGTTTGAGTTCATTACGTCAATTTGCCGAGCAGCAAAGCATTAGTCTGAATACTGCAAAAAGTTGCTATGAATTGCTTGAAGCACAAGGCTTGATTTATGTGAAGGAAAAGTCAGGTTATTTTGTGCAATCACAACAGGATGCACAACGCATTGCTGTACCTGATCATCCGAGTTTTCCATCCCGACCACGTGAAGTGTCAAATTTAGAATTACAAATACAAATTCATGAAGCCTCTGCCAATAACCGTTTGGTACATTTAGGTTCGATCCAGTTGTCACCTGATTTCGTGCCTGTAGAAGCCCTGAGACGTTCGATTCAACGTGCACTAAAACACTGTAAACCTGAGGATTTTTTATATAATAATCGGCAAGGTCATCCCACTTTACGTGAAGCGCTGTCCGCGCATTGGGCGGAAGATGGCTTTTATATTGCCAAAGAGGATATTTATATCAGCAATGGTTGCATGCCTGCATTGTCCATGATGATTCAGAGTGTCAGCCATGAAGGTGATAGTATTATCGTGCCCACGCCCAACTATAATGGGCAATTGCAACTGTTGGCATTGTTAAAGCGCAAGATCATTGAAATTCCTGCCGATACTGAGGGTTTTGACTTGCAGCGTTTAGAACAAGCCATGCAAAAATCAGGTGCAAAAGTCTGTTTATTGACTGCAAATTTTCAAAATCCTTTGGGCTTTTGTCTGAGTAATGCTGAAAAAGAAAAAATTGCTCAACTTGCTGAAAAATATCAGTGTTATGTAATTGAAGATGATATTTATGCCGAATGTAGTTTCAATGCCAAACGTCCTTTACCGATCAAATATTGGGATCGTGCAGGTTATGTGATTTATTGCAGTTCGATTTCCAAGTCTTTATCACCATCTTATCGTTTGGGGTGGTTTTGTTTGCCACAGCGTTTGAAGCATTTGCATGCCAAGTTGATTTTACAAAATGTGTCGGTGAATACGCCGTTGCAGTTGGGGCTTGCCGATTTGATTTTTAGTCGGGCGTATCGTCAGCATTTAAGTGAATTAAGACCTAAATTGATGGCACAGGTGGAGCAATATCGTCAGTTTATTTCACAGGCTTTTCAGGGCGTGGAGATTCGATTGAATCAACCGCAGGGCAGTTATGCATTGTGGTTACAGTTTCCTGAACAGGTGGATAGTTTGGCGCTGTATTATCATGCGCAAAAGCACAGTATTAATATTGTTCCGGGTTTAATTTTTGGTGAAGATAATCGTTATAACAATTGTATTCGTTTAAATGCAGGGCATCAGTTATCGGATGAGATTCGAGCGGCGATTGTGTTGTTAGCGGATTGGGTGAGAGGGGAGTTAGCTTCTGAAAATGTGGCTTAATTTATACATTTAATCCCTCCCTTGCGCAGTAATACTGCTCACCTTTGAAAAAGGGAGGAGCTTTGCGAATTAGACGTCTAGCCAATACGTAACATTCTCCTCTTTGAAAAAGATGAGTAGCAAGAGGAGGAAGGTTTTTAATTACCTTTCCCCTTACGAAACAGTGTTTCTCATCTCCTGAAAGGAGAGGGAATTTTAATTATGAATTATAAGTATTTTAAAATGATCTGTAATTTGGATATCTGACTTAAAAATCCGCCTTTAACACAATGCGATAACGTGCCTGTCCTGAGTGTAGTCGCTCCAAAGCATCATTAATTTTTGACATCGGATAAAGCTCAATTTGTGGTGCAATGTTTTTACGCGCAGCAAACTGTAGCAATTGACGTAAGGCAAATGGTGAACCCGTTGGTGAGCCTGTCACTGATTTTGCGCCACTGATTAAAGTTCCCGCAGGAATTGGCATTGGGTCAAGAACCATACCCAACATATGAATCGTACCATTGGGTGCAAGTGTGTTCAGGTAGGCTTTCCAATCTAGGCTGACATTGACTGTACACAGTAACAGATCAAATTTGCCACGTTGTGTTTTTAAAGCATCAACATCACGGCTATTGACCACATGATCTGCGCCCATGGCTTTGAGTTCATCGGTCTTATCCAGACTTGAGGTAAAAGCTGTAATTTCACAGCCCCAAGCTTTCAGTAGTTTAATCGCCATATGACCTAGACCACCAATGCCAATGACACCAACATGGTGAATGGCTTGAATCTGATGCTTTAAAATGGGGTCAAATACAGTGATCCCCCCACACAGTAAAGGTCCTGCACTTTCAGGTTCTAGGTCTTCAGGTAGAGGAATAATCCATTGCCAACCTGCACGGACTTTATCGGCAAAACCACCTGCATGCCCAACAATGGTCGCTGTTTTACCCCCTGTACAAAGGACTTGTTGACCACTGACACAAGGGTCACAGTGTTGGCAGCTTTCCGCAGTCCAACCAATGCCGACACGCTGTCCGACTTTTAAGCCTTTGGCTTCTGAACCAAGTTGAGTAATCGTACCAATAATCTCATGACCACCCACCACAGGATAAACAGCATTGCCCCATTCATTGTTGATCACGGAAACATCGGAGTGACAAAGTCCGCAATATTCGACTTTGACTTCAACTTGATGCGCTTGTAATTCGCCTGCATCAAATGTGTAAGGTACAAGTGTGGCACCTGCTTGCAAAGCTGCATAAGCATGGATGGTATTATCTGTCATGTGAATCCTTCCTGTTATTTTGAGTTTTTAATGAAAAATATCAGCGAAATGCGCAATCATTTTCATGGTCATTGACCATACCTACCGCCTGCATAAAAGCATAGACTGTGGTTGGTCCAACAAATTTAAAGCCTTTTTTCTTTAAGGTTTTCGATAACTGCTGACTGATTTCAGTCTGAGCAGGGGCGAGTTTGTAGTCAGGTACATCATTGATCTGCTGTTTCTGATCGACAAAATCCCATAGCCATTGGACAGGATCTAAACCTTCAGCTTTCATGTTTTGCCAAGCGATGGCATTGTCACGAATGGCTTTGAGTTTACCAAGATGACGAATTAGACCTGCATCCTGTAATTTATAGTCAAGATGCTGATCGGTCAGTTGCGCAATTTCAGCAATAGGACGATGAAAAAAATGCGTCCGATAAGCTTCGCGTTTTTTCAGGACGGTAATCCATGACAGACCTGCTTGCTGTCCTTCTAGACACAGCATTTCAAATAAATGCTGTTCATTGTGATTGGGCTTGCCCCATTCATGATCATGGTAATGGATATAAATCGGGTCATTGGAGCACCAGCCACAACGCTTATTTGTCATTTTTAAGTGCTCCTGAATTTTATTTTTTAAAGTTTAAATTCGACCCATTGATCGGTTTTATTGTCCCAATAAAATAATTCAGACTGTTGCAGCTCGTTGAAATTTAGCCACAAATCTTTACCTGTCTTATCTGCAAAACCTGTACTGATCAGCAAAGCTTCATCGGTGATTTCCATAATCCAGCCTTGATGGCTTTGTCCATTAAAGACAATTTTTTGTTGATTGCCTGATTCTGCAAATTCAACCAAACGCTCAAGCACTGCTTCTGACATGGAATATTCCTAACTGATTTTTAAATAAAAAACTATCTTAAATAAGGGTAAGGGTTGACTGCGCCACGCCCTTTACCGTTTAAGTATAATCCATAGTGCAAATGAGGGGCAGTATGTCGTGCATTTCCTGTATTGCCGACATAGCCAATTAGTTCACCACGACGGACATAGTCGCCTTCTTTTAAACCACGTTTATGTCCATTTAAATGTGCATAATAATGATAAGCCCCACTCGGCCCCATGATCCAAATGACTGTGCCACCTAAGTTATTCCCTTTGAGGCTAGTCACTAAGCCTTCAGTGGTACTATAAACTTTTGTTCCACGTGGAGCCAAAATATCAATACCCTCGTGACTACGTCCTGCACTACGAGATGCTCCCCAAGTGTCAGTCAAATTTTTTGCTTTGATTCCTTCTACAGGAATAGGTAAGCGGTTTGGCATCGACATTGATTTTAGTTTTAAAATCGTATTTTGAGGTAAAGGGCTTGGTTTTTTAGGTGTAGTGGTACAAGCACTGATGAACATTGCAAAACATACAAGCAAACTATAACGAAAATAAAATGACACGAGAAATCCTAATTTATTCATTGTTCAAGTTTTAAAAGTACAGATGAAAATTGAAAATAAGTGGTGAATACCCGTGTCTGACTATGTCATATCTCAACCGCTGAGATCAATTTTTTCATGGCAGTTGGAATGCCCATTTGTGTAGCTTTTTGTGGCGAAAGCCATTCACCGCTCAGTTCTGCTTGCAGATATTCCTGTTGATCAGGCTCAATCTGGAAAATATGAGCATTTAAAATCCAGGTGAAATGGGTAAAGCTATGTGAAATTTGTACAGGTTTAACTTTAGAAATCAGCTTAAAACGCTTACAGATGTTTTCAAATTCAGCATCATCCTCAAGAATAGGTAAACTCCATAAACCACCCCATAAACCACTGTTTGGACGTTGTTGCCATAACCATTGTTGGTCTGACTGAATCAGTAAAACTTTGGCTGTTTTTACAGGGACAGGCTTTTTCGGCTTCTTATAAGGCAGTTCTGTTTCTAAACCTTGCTGATGCGCTTGGCAGTGTTGTTGCATTGGGCAATATAGGCATAGCGGTTTTTTCGGCGTACAAATGGTTGCACCCAAATCCATAATGGCTTGCGTATAATCATGATTACGTTCAGTTGGGCACAGTGCTTCTGCACGTTGCCACATTTCCCGTTCATGAATGGGTTTACTCAAATCATCTTCGATGGCAAAAAAACGTGCCAATACACGTTTGACATTGCCATCCATAATCACGCCATACTGACGTAAACCGAGAGACATCAGCGCGCCCCCCGTTGAACGACCAATACCAGGTAGCTCAACCCATTGTTCAAGCTTTGCAGGAAAATGTCCTTGTTGGCTGACAATAGCCGCTGCTTTATGCAGATTACGTGCACGAGCGTAATAACCTAAACCTGCCCAATACGGAGCAACGTCATCCCAAGAAGCTTTGCCTAAGTCATCTACAGTTGGAAAACGGTCAATAAAAGGCTCAAAATATTGTAAGACAGTTTTCACTTGCGTCTGTTGCAACATGATTTCGGAGACCCATACTTTGTACGGATCATCCGCGACTTGCCAAGGTAAATCATGACGACCATGTTGGTCAAACCATGTGAGGAGTGCATCTGAAAATGAAAACTGCGACATGCTGACTTCGAATGAAAAAGAGGGTATTAGTATAGCGAAACTTAGGAGAGTGCATGTGAGAGAATATTGAGATTAAAAAAGACGCCGTAGCGTCTTTGATAGTTTAAAGAAAAAAATTATTGCTTAGAGGTCACGCCCCAACGTTGATCTAGGACCAAAACTTGATCTTGATAACGGGGAATAATATGGATGTGAAAATGTTCAGTATGTTCATCAGCAAAGACATCACCATCATTAAATGCAATGTGGAAACCTGCTGGCTGATGACGGATTTTTAATTCATTACGTGCCAGTTCAAGTAAGCTAGATAAGCTTTTTCTTTCTTTTTCAGAGACATCAAAAAAAGAAGTGATATGGCGTAAAGGAACAATCACAGAATGCCCTTTCGAAAGTGGATTTGGCTCAGGCAAAATTGCACCAAACTCATTTTTGGCAATAATATCGTATTCGTCAAAATTGCAATAAGGGCAGTTTAAGTCAGTCATCTCAATATCCTCTCGAAATTATTTGATTTTTTAATGTCTAATATAATGTAAACCTTATTTCAGTTGGCGCTGTAACAGTTCATACATTGCAGCTAGACTTTGTTGTTCAGCTTCAGCGTTATAACCTAGATCCACATTATTTGCTTTTGCACGTTCATCTGCTAAAGGGTTACTAAAGCCGTGTTTAGCACCTTCAAATACAATAACTTCATGTGGGATGTGAGCAGCATGCATTTCCTGTTTAAATTCAGCAATCGCATCGAGCGATAACATACTGTCTAATTCACCATGTAAAACCAATAATTCAGCTTGAATATTTTGAGCATCACCTGCTTGGCGTGGTGCAACATTGGCAGCATGGAAGGTTGCGACAGCTTTAAGTGCTGCTCCTGTACGTGCGAGATCAAGTACCACTTTGCCACCATAACAAAAACCAATGGCAGCCAAACGTGATGCATCTACTTCCGATTGAGCTGCCAAAGTATTTAAGCCTGCAGTTGCACGCTCAACAATGGTATTTTCATTTTCAAAGGTTTGTGTCATCCATTCACTGGCTTGCGGTACATTTGTGGTGACTTTCTTGTCGCCATACATATCGATGGCTAGGGCAGCATAGCCATGTTCAGCAAGCTCACGCGCACGTTGTTCTGTATATTCATTACGACCCCACCATTCTGGCGCAACGATCACACCTGCTACTGGTGTATCAGAAACAGGACTTGCAAAATAACCAATCAGCGTTGTGCCGTCTTGGGCTTGATAAGAAATTTCACGTGTTGTAATCGTCATTGCCATGCTATAAATCCTTGTATAATTTTGAGAATACTTTGATTAAAACATAGTTTTTGAGTTTTCAAATGACTTTATACACAATAATGTACATAGAAATGTGAGAAATTATTATGTGCATTGCAGTGGTGTTCAATCTTATTTATTGATTGAATAATCACATAATATAATGATGTTTTAGAAAAATGACTCCATATTTCTAAAAAAATTGTCATGATGGCGTGCAAAAACATGAGCATTCATGAGCAAAGAGCCGTATATAGAAATAAAAAAAGAAGGAATATTCCTTCTTTTTTTGATGATACTGGAATGAAACTTAGACACGTCCGCGTGAAATAAATCCTACAATGGCAAGGATCACTGCGACAACCAATAAGATCACTGCAAAATCTTTAGACATGCCAGCGACACCACCAAAACCTAACAGACTTGCAATAAGTGCAATCACTGCAAAGATAATCGCCCAACGAAACATAATTATTCTCCCATGTTTTTATACTGTTCATATACGAGTATAAAAATCTGCAGGATTGCAATGTAGCTGAGTTTTGTTGCAAAGGTATAAATTGTATAAATTTAAGTAAATGATTTGTAATTTGAAAATCTAAAATAATTCTCACCTAAAAATGCTATGATTTACGGTTAAATCACAGATTAAATTTGAATTATGCCTGCCGAATTACGTCCTGAATTTTGGAAAAAATATGCGCTGACAGAACTCAATCCAGCAGAGTGGGAAGCTTTGTGTGATGGTTGTGGATTGTGCTGTTTGGTCAAACTTGAAGATGATGAAACCAATGAAGTTGCCTATACCAAAGTGGCATGTCAGTTATTAGATTGTAAAACGGCGCAATGTTCAGATTATCCCAATCGTATGCAACATGTTCCAGATTGTATTCAATTGACTCCTGAAAAATTAGAGCATATTTATTGGTTGCCTTCGAGTTGCGCATATCAACGCTTAAAAGAAGGTAAAAAATTACCAACCTGGCATTATTTAAATACAGGCTCAAGAGAAAATATTATCCAAGCACGAAAATCAGCAGCAGGGCGTTGTATTTCTGAAACTGAAGTTGATGAAGAGGATATTGACGAGTATGTTGTACGTTGGGTGAGATAGATATTGATAATCATTATCAAATAAAATTAAAATAGAGGCTGTCTATTGCGAGCCTTGCAGATGTCAAAGTCACCAAATAAAATTCAGATTGGGCATATTTTATTGCTATTTACATTGATTTTGACTGTAAATATTTCATTGCATGCACAGCCGAATTTACAGCCTTTGGGGGCAAATATCGCAGAGCAAGGCTCAAAGTACTATCAGTTTAAAATACAGAAATTTCAGTCTGTTGACCAAAAAAGAACGTATAAAGTTTGGTTGGGTATCCCCAAGCAATCTAGTCAAGCGCAGCAAGCTGCCATTTTTATGCTCGATGGTAATTCGGTGATGGCTCGTTTGAATGACGATATCTTAAAAGATTTATCACAGGGTGATGCACCTGTCTTAGTGGCGATTGGCTATGACACCAATTTGCCTTTTGAAACGAAAGCACGAGCATTGGACTATACGCCTGCAGATGCAACAGGAAACATACAACCTGATCCACGAAATCCAGAGCGTATGACGGGCGGCAGTGCGCAGTTTCGTGAACTTATTTTAAAACAAATCAAATCTTGGGTGCATCAACAGGTGCAACTCGATGCTCAACGTACAGTCTTGTGGGGACATTCTTATGGTGGTTTATTCGTCTTAGATAGTTTTATGCACAGTGATTCATTTAGTTATTATATTGCAGCAAGCCCATCACTTTCTTGGGCTGAGCACCGAATGTTAAAAAGCTTGCAGCATGTAGCGGGTCATCAGGTTGAAAATAAGAAATTGTGGATCATGGAAGGTGATATTGCAAGTGAACATGGACAACAGCAAAGTCAAAACTTTGATGCTAATTTGATTGAAAATAATCGAGCAGTGATTCGTACATTAGCCGCTAAAAAAACCCAAACCCAATTATTGCTTTATCCAAATCTTAGTCATGGTGATGTTTTTCAAGCTTCCTTAATGGAGGTGTTATATAACCGTTTATTTTAAAGATGAAGGATTTATCTGAATAGCCGTAAAACCTTGCCCTTCAGAGCGGGGATATAAGGCTGCAATCCGCTAGTCCTCCTTATGGGGATTAGCTAAGATTGCTAATGCGGTGTCTGCTGACTCTCAATATATTGTTTAATAATTGAAATCGGAGCACCGCCACATGATGCAGCGAAGTAACTAGGTGACCACAGAGCATTTGCCCATAGCTTGTTTTTAATTTCGGGGTGTTTGGTTCGTAAAATTCGACTAGAAGCACCCTTTAAACTATTTACTAAGCTAGAAATTGCTATTTTTGGCGGATAATTCACAAGTAAGTGAACATAGTCATGTTCTCCATCAAATTCCATCAATTCAGCTTCAAAGTCTAAGCAGACACGCTCAAATACTTCACGCATCGTTTCTTGCATTGCTTTGGTAAAAACATCTCTACGATATTTAGCTACAAAGACTAAATGTACATGCATATTAAAAATACAATGGCGACCTGTTCTAATTTCTTGACTAGTACTCATACGCCAAATATATTTTAAGTATGAAGACACTTAAATTACGCATAAAAGATAAACATTGCAAGATACTAGACCAACTAGCGTTAGAGGTAAACTTTGTTTGGAATTATGTCAATGATTTGTGTTTTAAACACTTGCAAAGAAAACAACAATTCTTTTCAGCATACGATATTGCAAAATATACAAAAGGTGCATCTAAGGAATGTAACTTGCACAGCCAAACCATACAGGCAGTTGCAGAAGAATTAGTGACAAGACGCAAGCAATTCAAGAAATCAAAATTAAAATGGCGTGTCAGCAATAAGAAATCAGCTAGACGCTCTTTAGGATGGATACCATTCAAGAAAGTAGCAATCAAATATGCTGATGGCTATGTTCAATATGGTAAGCATCAATTCAAACTATGGGATAGTTACGGACTCAGCAAATACAATGTTAAAACAGGCTCATTTGTCGAGGATAGCCGTGGGCGTTGGTATGTTTGCCTTGTGATTGATTCAATTAAAACTGAGAAAACCACCGCTAAAACCTCGATTGGCATAGATTTAGGTTTAAAAGATTTAGCGACTTGTTCAGATGGCGTAAAGTTGAAAGCGCCTAAAATCTATCGGCAATATGAACAAAAACTTGGCATTGCACAACGTGCAAAAAATAAGAAACGTGTTAAAGCGATTCACGCCAAGATCAAAAATATTCGTCAAAACATGCTGCATCAATTCAGCCATAAATTGGTGAATGAACATGCAGCAATCTTCGTTGGCAATGTGAATGCCAAAGCATTAGCACAGACTAGATTAGCTAAGTCAGTGTTAGATGCAAGTTGGACAACACTAAGAACCATGCTCAAGTATAAATGCGAGAACGCAGGTGTATGGTATGAAGAAGTCAATGAAGCGTATACCACCCAAACGTGTTCGTGCTGTGGCTCACGCTTCAGTAGTCCGAAAGGTAGAGCAGGCTTAGGAATAAGAGAATGGCAGTGTTGTGAGTGTGGTAGCTCATGGGATCGGGATATAAATGCCGCACTGAATATTCTTGCGCTCGGACATGAGCGTCTCGCAGGAGGAATCTCCGTCCTTTAGGTCGGGGAGGATGTCAAGGCATCGCATGGGAATTTTATCGACAATTGTCTAAACCATAGTAGACTATGAACAGCTCTTATTTTGCAAAAACAACTATGTCAGACACCCATATTCCTTTACCTGAACGCCTTCGTCCTCGTGATTTGTCTGAAATTATTGGGCAAGATCATTTACTTGGAGAACAAGCCCCTTTGCGTCAAATGATTGATCAAGGGCATTTGCCATCCATTATTTTTTGGGGACCACCGGGTGTAGGGAAAACCACGATTGCATTGTTGTTGGCGCAAGCGGTTGATCGACCTTTTGTGAGTTTATCTGCGCTCAATACAGGGGTAAAAGAGCTGCGTGAGGTGATTGCTGAAAGTGGTGATTTGCTTACGCCTGTGGTTTTTATTGATGAAATTCATCGTTTTAACAAGTCACAACAAGATGCATTACTCAATGCTGTAGAAAAAGGCAAAATCACTTTAATAGGGGCAACCACAGAAAATCCATCTTTTGAAGTCAACAGTGCGTTGCTGTCACGTTGTCAGGTTTATAGCTTAAATGCATTAAGTAATGAGGCGATTCAAAGCTTGATTGAAAATGCGATTCAGCAGGATCAATTTTTAAAAGACCGTCATATTCAAATTGAAGAATTTGATGCACTGATACAGTTTGCTGCAGGTGATGCCCGTAAAGCCCTCAATTTAATTGATTTAGTGGCAAGTACATTTGAGCCAGACCAAGAGAATATCGTCACAAATGCTGTGGTCGTGAAAGTGGCACAGCAAAATATTGCCCGTTATGACAAATCAGGTGAGCAACATTATGATTTGGTTTCGGCTTTTATTAAGTCGATTCGAGGCAGTGATCCTGATGCTACTTTGTATTGGATGGCGCGGATGCTCAAAGGTGGTGAAGATCCCGTTTTTATTGCGCGTCGTATGCTGATTGCTGCATCGGAAGATATTGGTAATTCTAACCCCAATGCATTGTTACTTGCAGGAGAGTGTTTCCGTTCAGTACAAGCGGTGGGGATGCCTGAATGCCGTATTATTTTAGGACAATGTGCGGTTTATTTGGCAACTAGTGCCAAGAGTAACAGTACTTATTTAGCAATCAATAAAGCACTAGAACTCGCTGAAAAAACCTCAAATCTGCCTGTGCCTTTACATTTAAGAAATGCACCGACGAAGTTGATGAAAGAACAAGGCTATGGTGTAGATTATCTCTATCCACATAACTATCCTGAACATTTTGTGTTGCAGGACTACATGCCACCTGAACTTAAAGGCACAAAATTATATGAATCTGCACGTAATAAACGTGAAGTAGAAGGAGAGCGTTTACAGCAACGCCGTTGGCAACAAGAACAGCAACAACAGTAATTTTAATGGCGATTGGTATTTAAGATACTGTGTTTTGTTATAGATGGGTTTAAAATAATCACTTCATTGATAATAAGGAATGAAAGACCAAAATATCAGCCTAAAACAATGTGTATTTTGGTCGGCATCATTTTGATCTATGCATGTTTATATTTTTCCTGCCCTATTCGTTTTGAGTATTTTTTCACAGCAAAGTATGGCACAAGCTGTGCTTGTTCAACCGCAAGAAACGGCACAAAAAAGTCCTGAACAATTAGAAAAAATACGTTATGAAATTGATTTTTCTAAGATAAAACAATTACCCAAAGGTTGGAAAATTCCCGGAAATAATGCAGGTAGCATTTATATAAAAGATGGCTTTTTATGGGTTGATGGGCGCAAACAAAGCTTTGAGCCGACTTCTATTTTATTGCCTTCTGAGTTAGCAAACTTAAGTCATTATCGTTTAGATGTTGAGTTTTCTTTGCAAGATGTGAACAATCCGAGTCGTTGGGGCGCACTGATTTATGATATCGCACTTGGACAAGGTGTGATTCCACAAGCTTATACTCAGTTTACGCTACGGCAAAATGCACGTGCACAAAACGGCACTGAGCTGGGCGGAAAATTGGCAAATGGTCAGTGGCATGTGCGAGCAAAAGCAGCTTTTTCTGAAGATATTCAAGCCAATAAAATCTATAAAGCAACGTTATGGGTTTCAGGGCAGCAAGTGAAACATTATTTAAATGATGTTTTACTACAAAATACTGAAATAAAAAGAAAAGATTTGGGAGAGATCGGATTTTCTGCAGCAGGCTTACAAATGAAAATAAAATCTGTGAAATTAACAACACCACAGATTGCCATAATCACACCGATTCAAAATGTGGCCACTGCACCAAATCATCAAGGATTTGCTGCGATAACCATTATTCCAAAAGTGACGATCCATGCTGAGCAGCAAAAAATACAGACAGGTCAGCTTTATCTTAAGTTAAATCAACAACTCAATCTGTTGAATGCCTCAGGTCAAGTACAGGCGTCATTTGCTCAATATTGGTTAGACCCGCAACGTAAAAGCTTAGCAATTTTAGAAGTTTCAGATGTTGCGACTTTGAATGCACTGAAACAATGGTCAGCTTCACGTGATATTTCTGATCTAATGATCGTATCGTCATCCTCTGATCTTTTAAAAACAGCACATGATTTACTGCCTACGGTGCGAATGGTTTTAGATTTTAGTCAGAACAAAAAGTTAGGTCATGCTTTGAGTGACTTAAATCAAATTGTGCAACAAAGTAATCAAGCGCATGCAAAAGTTGTAATTTTGCCTGAACATTTGGCAGTTAAAAAGTCTGTGCAATATATCCAACAACGTTTAATGAATGTTTGGGTCATGAGCTCTGCCAAGAATGAGGTAGAAGCAGCTTCTGTCATGATTTCAGGTGCCAATGGTGTCATCAGTTCCAATTATTTATTATTGAATCAAGTGCTCAAGAAACTTCCTGCACAGACTTTGTTACATCAACCGTTGATTATTGGACATCGGGGTGTACCGAGTCTAGAGGATGAAAATACGCTAGAAAGTGCTGTACGTGCAGTAAATCTAGGGGCAGATCTTGTTGAAAATGATATTTATCTCAGTAAAGATCATCAGATTATTGTTATGCATGATGCAACGGTTGACCGGACGACCTATGCAACAGGCAAAATCGAAGACATGACTCTTGCTCAGATTCAGCAACTCCGTACCAAAACAAAAAATCGTCATGTTCCAACACTCGCTGAATATTTTAAGGCATTTAAAAATAATAAGAACGTGGTTTTAATGATTGAAATTAAAAGTAATAATCCTTTGATTATTCCTGCATTAAAACAAGAAATTGCACGTTACAAAGTTGCAGATCAAGTGGTGATTACTTCTTTTAATCGAGAACAGTTACAGCGTGCGCATCGGGAAATTGCAGATGTCTCAATAGGTGTGTTGGCGGGTGCATTTGCAAGTCAGCAAAGCACAGCAGATCATGTGAAAACTGTTTTAAATAGTGTACAAAATTATACAGCCTCGTATCATCCTGTTTATCAAAAAGAATTATTGGCAGTGGTGCAAGATACTCAACAACGTGGAGTGACTTATTGGCCTTGGAATCTTAATGATGCAGCATTTAAACAGTTTTATATTGCGGGTTTGAATGGGGTTACCACCAATTTTATACAGCAATATTCACATTATATTGTTGATATTCGAGCGCCTCAAACAGTGAAAGTGGCACGTGGACAAACATTGAGTTTAGATGTCCAATTGCAGCAGCAAGATAAAAAAATAGTGAATGCAAAAGTGCAAAACTTTGTGGTTTTGGCGGGCTCACCGACACATCATTTGGAAAATACCAGCCTAAAATTCACTCAAAAAGGTGTGGGCTATGTATTGGCAAGCTATAAAGTACAATTAGATGCACAAAATTTCTATCACTTGGTTTCAAGACCGATCAAAGTGGTGGTTGAATAAAAAACAGTAGGTATAAATGAAAATAGGTACAGTATTAAAAATTCTAAAGATTAATGAGCATCCTATTGAATATATAGATTATTTAACCATACCGCATGGTGATTTGATAGCGCAAAAATTTCAACTACCTATTTATATTGGTGAAATCGAAGGATTAGCAGAGAATATTGATTCAATTGTAGTGAGTTCAGATTTACAAGGAGTCTGTCAGTTTGATCAAACCTCGAGCATATTACTTGGTGAAGTTTTAGCTGAAAGTTTGCCAATAATTTATGAGATGTATTTGACAGGATTTAGCATTAAAAAATCGTGGGCTTTTTTGTGTGGTGATTTGTACGCTAATTTAGAAAAAAGAGGCAGTAGCGGTAATCCAATCCAAGTGTGGCAGACATTTGCACAATATTTTGAGCAAGTAATTGGCATAGCTGGCAATCATGATGACTTTGGCATAAATTTAAACCAACTCAAGAAGATTGAGAATGTACACTTTTTAGAAAATGATGTTGTAAAAATGAATGGATTAAACATTGCAGGACTTAGTGGCATCATTGGACGAACAGATAAAAACTTTAGACAAGAAGCACATGTTTATTTAAATAGCTTGGAAAAATTCTTAAAACAGCAACCCGATATCGTATTAACGCATTTGTCACCGCATCTTGAAGAATATGCTTTTTTAGGTGAACCACAGTTGACGAAAATCCTTGAAAGATATGCGGATAATCTATTGTTTTGTGGGCATTCACATTGGAATACTTCGCAGACTGTGACATTAAAAAATAATACACAGATTTTAAATGCAGATAGTAAAGTCTTTATTTTGTTGAATAAAAAATACCCTCTAATTTAAAACAGGAGGGTATTGGTATTGAACAATAGCGCTGTTAATGGTTAGTCCTGAGCATCAATACTTTCACCATTCATGTGTAAGCTGTCTTCACCCATTAAATATAAATAGGCAGGTATAATATTTTCAGGCGTAGGCAAAGTTTTTGGGTCTTCTGCTGGGTAAGCTTTAGCACGCATTGCAGTACGTGTACCGCCTGGATTAATACAGTTAAAACGAATATTTGGATAAGTTCGTTCTTTTGCAAAAATTTGGCTTACCGCTTCAATTGCAATTTTAGATACCGAATAAGCACCCCATTCAGCACGTGCCTCACGTCCTACACCTGAACTGGCAAAAACCACAGAAGCGTGTTCAGACTTTTGTAAAAGTGGCATTAATTCTTGTGTAAGGACAAAAGGTGCACGTAAATTTACCGCCATGACATCGTCCCACACTTCTTCAGGATAATGTGCTAATTCAACACGTTCACCTAAAATCCCTGCGTTATGTAAAATGCCATCTAAACGACCAAACTGTTGTTCTAAGGTTTGTACCAAAAGCTCATAGTCTCGTGGTGAGGCTGTCGATAATTGAAGCGGTAAAATAGCAGGTTGCGGTGCACCTAAAGATTCAATTTCATCATAAATGACTTCAAGTTTATTGAGTGTACGACCATGTAAAACCACGGTAGCACCGTGTAGTGCATAGCTGAGTGCTGCTGCACGTCCAATACCATCTCCTGCACCTGTAATTAGGATGATTTTATCCTTCAGTAAGTCAGGACGAGGTTGATATTCAGAATATTTCATGGGAGACCTCCTTTAATTGTTATGATGTCATTATACTTTGCTGTTTAAGTGCTCTTTTCGATCTGAACCAAGCGATTAACCACCTGATGAAGCGTTGTCACATCATTGACGATACAGTCAGCATGCCATGCATTTAAGTCATCTTTATATTGTAAAGGTAAATAGCCATAGGCTGCTAAAATGGTATACATCTTGGCATTGCGACCAGCATCAATATCGCGTGGATGATCACCTACATAAATAATCTGTTTTTCATCAATCTTCAAGTGCTTTGCTGCTAAATACATCGGCTCTGGATCAGGTTTAGTATTTTGAACATCCTCAGGGCAGACCAAAACGGCGCAGCGTTCTGTTAAATTGAGTGCTTTAAGTAATGCTTCACTGAGCCAGCGTGGTTTATTGGTCACAATGCCCCATGGAATATGATGCTTTTCTAAATCTTCTAGAAGGGGATACATGCCTGCAAAAAGATCGGTATCAACAGCAATGTCTGCACCATAAATGTCTAAAAAGCGTTGGCGATGGGCTAAAAATACAGGATCATCCACTTCTAGTTCGGGATAAACCAATTTCACCATCGCACGTGCCCCCTCAGACACTTGTGTGCGGATCAATGCGGCATCGACAACCGCACAGCCTTTTTCACGGCACATATTTTGAATAATGCGAATGAAATCAGCAGCGGTATCAATCAAAGTACCATCGAGGTCAAAGAGTACTGCTTTCATTGTGCAGACTCATTGATTGTATATACCATATAGTTGACATCAACATTTGGTGCTAACCAATAATGCTTGGTCAATGGGTTGTAATGTAAACCTGTCATGTCTTTGAGTTTTAATCCTGCACTACGGATGTCATGTGCAAGCTCAGAAGGTTTAATGAATTTGTGGTAATCATGTGTGCCACGTTTGAGTAAACGTAAGACGTATTCAGCACCCACAATGGCAAATAAATAAGATTTTGGATTACGGTTAATGGTCGAAAAAAACACATGACCATTTGGTTTTACCAGTTTTTGACACGCTTGAATGATCGATGCAGGATCAGGTACATGCTCAAGCATTTCCATACAGGTCACGATGTCATATTGACCTGCTTGTTCTTCAGCAAGTTGCTCTACAGGCACTTGACGATATTCAATATTGTGTACATTTTCTTGTTCTGCATGCAGACGCGCGACATTGAGCGGCGCTGCACCCATATCGATACCAAGTACATCGGCACCACGGCGTGCCATGCTTTCAGCCAAGATCCCCCCGCCACAACCGACATCAAGAATTTTTTTACCTGTTAGACCACCCGAATGTTCATCAATCCAGTTTAAACGGAGTGGATTAATTTGGTGTAATGGGCGGAACTCTGAGTGCTGATCCCACCATAAGGCTGCAAGTGCTTCGAATTTTACAATTTCTTGTGGATCAACATTGAGTTGCGACATGGGAGCCACCTCTGGGTCATTTGTTTTAATCAAAAATTAAGTTTAACTATGCTAGTGTACCCATAATTCTGAAAAAAGCGATGAATCGTGTAAAAAACTTCACAGAAGGAAAACGATTTTCCCATATTTGTTTTATAGTTAGTACATAAGCTAGACAAGATGATATTAGAGGACAAAAACTGAATGAAAAAATTACTTTTGGGTAGCGCAACTGCAATGCTCATGGCATTTTCTGCAAATACTATGGCAGCAAATTTTGTTGCAGGAAAAGACTACACTGTGGTGCAAAACCCAGGTAAAGTTGAGGTTCCTGGCAAAATTGAAGTACGTGAATTCTTTTGGTATGGTTGCCCACACTGCTTTAAATTAGAGCCACATATGCAAGCTTGGCTCAAAAAAATTCCAAAAGATGTGAACTTTATCCGTACCCCTGCATCAATGAATCCACTTTGGGAACAAGGTGCACGTGCATATTTTGTTTCTGAGGCTTTGGGTGTACGCAAACGTACGCATTTACCTTTATTCCATGCCAATGGTACAGGTCAGCAAATTTTACAAAAAGATCAATTTGCAAAATTCTTTGTAAAATATGGCATTCCTGAGGCGAAATTTAACAGTACATATAACTCATTTGCGATCACTGCAAAAATTGCGCAAGCCAATAAATTGGCGCAACAATATCAGCTCAGTGGTGTACCTGCGGTGGTTGTAAATGGTAAATACGTGGTGCAAGGTGAAGATGGTAAAGTCACTCAAGTAGTTGATTACTTAATCAATAAAGAACGTAAATAAGCATCTGATGGTGTGATGAATTAAAAACCCGCAAATTGCGGGTTTTTTTGTTTCTTCAATATTGTGGCATTAATCTAAAGGATCCATTTTGGGTGTTTCCCAATTTAAAATGCCTCTAAAAATAAAACGGATTTGGGTCACAGATTGTTTTTTATATATTATTTTTTGCAATTCTAATTCTTGCCCAGAATACTGGCGGCTTAAACTGAGCCATGACATTGCCCAAGTAAAAGCAGAGTTAATCAATAAACTGGTCAACACATATAAATCATTTTCATTTTGAAAATGTTCAAAAATTTGTAATTTTTTTAGATCATTACTGAGATCATCATTTAAATAACGAATTTCTCGATCAATGGCACGGCGCACCGTTTCTGAACCGCCCCAACGTTCTGCAATCATAAAAATCCATTGCTGTGGATTTTGTTCAACGGCTTTAAAAAATGAATCCATGGTGGTCTGGGTTTTGGCTTCAGGCAAGGCGAGACCATGTCCGAGTTGATGCAAGACATTTTTTAAATATAAGGAAACTTGATCGACCAACTCTTTACCGAGTTCTTCCATATCTTGGAAATGTCGGTAAAAGGCAGTAGGCACTAAACCCACTTCACGCGCAACTTCTCGCAAACTGATACTTGAAAATGAACGACCTGATGTGCTGAGTGTGAGTGCAGCATCAAGTAAAGCCTGACGACTTTGCTGTTTACGTTCATCCCGTATTGACATTGTGTGACCTTAAATTTTGTGATGGCAAGAGTTTAACAAATAAACCTACAAATTAAACGACGAATGTCAGTGCACAGGTGTTGACTGAATTTAAAAATAAGTATAGTTTACGACTGTTCACTAAAAGAACGCATGTTCACTCAATAAATAGCCAGCATAAAGAGGAACGCAACATGAGTAAATCTGTAACCATACAAACGATGTCATATCAACCTGAATGGATCCGTGAGGATTTTGTTGATTTTGTCGCAGCCAAGATCAATCCCTTATGGGCATGGAAAAAAGTCAAAGCATCTGTGGTCAAAATACGCAGTTTAAGCACAGATTTTTTCCAAATTGAATTACGTCCTAACCGTAATTTTAAGAATCAACATTTAAAAGCAGGGCAAAGTGTTTTAGTCACTGTGTTGATTGAAGGGGTACGGCAGCAACGGCATTATTCCATTGTGAAAACATTGGCGAATGGTGACCTTGTTTTGGCGGTGAAGCGTCAGGGTAAAGTGTCTAAAGCTTTGAGCGAGTTAACATTTGGGAGCATCATAGAGCTTTCACAACCACAAGGAGAATTTATTCTTGATCAAAACAGCATGCCGCTTTTGTTGGTTGCATCGGGAAGTGGGATCAGTGCGATTTATGCATTGCTCAATGCCGCTTTAAAACAGTCACAGCGCAAAATTACTGTGTTGTATTTTAGTCGAGATGAAGCTTTTCATGCTGACTTACAGCAACTTGCCGTGCAGCATTCACAGTTGAATTACTTATATTTCAATACATTAAAAACTCAGCAGCGTTTAACTTTAGCCTTGCTAAATGAACATGTGACAGACTTTCAGCAACGTCAAACGTATGCCTGTGGTGCAAATGCAATGATGCAAAGTATTCAGCAAATATATCGTGAGTTGAATATTCAGCATCAGCTTAAACAAGAATATTTTCAGGTAGTTGCAGATGAGAGCCTGAATCAGCAACCTGTAACTTTTTTACGCTCACAGCAGGAATTTGTTGCCAAAACTAACTTGCTTGAAAGTGCTGAGCAAGCAGGTTTAAAACCGACACATGGTTGCCGTATGGGCATGTGTAATACCTGTACATGTACCAAAGTCAGTGGTTCAACCAAAAATATGCTGACAGGTGAAATTGATCATACTGCCAATACACAAATCAAACTATGTATTAGCCAAGCAGTGAGTCCTGTGGTGATCAATCTTTAAGTCAGAGTTAATTTTAAAAGCTATTTTCCAAATTTTTATTTAAACACGATCTTTGTCTCATCCATTAAGACAGGGGACGTTGTGGCCAAAATTCAGCACAGGCTTCTAAAAAATGAAGCGCTGAGGAGTAAAACAATGAATATATCAGTGAATTTTTTAAACAGTAAATCAAAGCATTTAAATGCTGAACACACAGCAGCATTTGGTCGCCGTGTCGATGAAATCCGTCGCGAGGTGATGGACAGCTTAGGAGAGTCGGATACCCAATATATTTATAAAATCCGTAATTTTGTCCGTTATAGCGAGATTGCATCACGTGGCATGTTGATGTTTGGCGGCTGGATTCCACCTGTATGGGTGGTGGGTACAGGTTTACTCGGCATTTCCAAAATCGTGGAAAATATGGAACTGGGTCATAATGTGATGCATGGACAATTCGACTGGCTTAATGATCCAAGTTTGAATGGTGCCAATTATGATTGGGACACTATTGCTTCAGGTGATGACTGGAAATATACGCATAATTATGTGCATCACACTTATACCAATATTGTCGGTAAAGACCATGATGTGGGCTATGGTTTGCTACGTGTGAGTGAGTCGCAAAAATGGGAGCCTCGTTTCTTATTGAATATTCCTTTAGCAATTCAGCTTATGGTGTTTTTTGAGTGGTATGTGGGTGTGCAAAATCTACATTTAGAAGATGCATTGGTCTATAAAACTAAAACTTGGAAACAAGTGTGGGCAGATGCGACCAAGTTCCGTAAAAAAGCCCGCCGTCAAATTTTAAAAGATTATGTATTTTTTCCTGTGATTGCAGGTCCAAATGCTTTGCCTGTTTTAGCGGGTAATGCGATTGCCAATGTGATCCGTAGTTTATGGTCTTCGGCTGTGATTTTTAATGGTCATTTCACTGAAGATGCTGAAACTTTTGAGCCCGATAATACTGAAAATGAAACCCGTGCTGAGTGGTATTTACGTCAGATTCGTGGTTCGAGTAATTTTACGGGGACAGATTGGTTGCATATTCTGAGTGGTAATTTGAGCCATCAGATTGAGCATCATTTATTCCCTGATATGCCTGCTAACCGTTATGCGGAAGTTGCCCCAAAGATTAAAGCCTTATGTGCTGAATATGGCATTAACTACAATGAAGCCAATTTCTTTCAGCAGTTTTGGAGTGTCTGGGTTCGTTTAGCGAAGTGTTCTTTGCCAAATAATATGACGGCTAAAATTACGCAGTCTTTTGCAAAAGTGAAGGGGATTTTTGCTTAGTTTTGCTAATAAAAATTGTGAAACGCTATTAATCATGAAAAAGCCTAGTTTGAATAATCTAGGCTTTTTAATTGTATTTAAGTTATTGAAATAAAATATTAATGTAAGTGTGTGTTACTCACCATTTAAAGTGTCTATATTCTCACCAATAAAAATGTCTAGTTTATGATGGTTTTCCAATCATAGATCCAAAACCAAAAAATTTAGACAAATTGCATTTTTATAAACCAAACCTAAAAACTCAACTTGTAACAAAACCATCACCTTATCATCTGTTATACTATCTCGCATTATTTTCGAGCAAACTAAGGATTTACTATGCGTCTTGACCAACGTGCATTAGACCAATTACGTGACGTTAAAATTACCCGTAATTACACACGTTATGCGGAAGGTTCTGTATTGGTTGAATTTGGTCATACCAAAGTGCTTTGTACTGCAAGTATTGACAACTCAGTACCACGTTTCCTCAAAGGTCAAGGTCAAGGTTGGGTCACTGCAGAATACGGCATGTTGCCACGCTCGACACATACCCGTAGTGACCGTGAAGCAGCGCGTGGTAAACAATCAGGTCGTACTCAGGAAATCCAACGTTTGATTGGTCGTAGCCTACGTGCAATGGTCGATTTGAAAAAACTCGGTGAAAACACAATCACAATCGACTGCGATGTAATCCAAGCAGATGGCGGTACACGTACAGCATCGATTACAGGTGCTGCGGTTGCATTGATCGATGCAATGAATGTATTGCTTGAAAAGAAAAAAATTAAACAAGACCCATTAAAAGGTTTAGTTGCTGCAATTTCAGTGGGAATCTATAAAGATGAAGTATTACTTGATCTTTGCTATGAAGAAGATTCAAACTGCCAAACTGACTTAAATGTAGTGATGACACAATCTGGCGAATTCATTGAGATTCAAGGTACTGCAGAAGAAAAACCATTTACCCGTGCGCAATCAAATGCCATGCTCGAAATGGCTGAAAAAGGCATTGCAGAACTTGTGAAAAAACAACAAGAAGCATTAGGTTGGTAATTTAATTCGCTTGAAAATGAACGCATCTTCGGATGCGTTTTTTTATTTCCCCTATATTGACTGCTTTACATGGTGGTGTTTCAAAAAGTATGCTGCCATTAAACGAATCCATTGTTAATATAAAAGAACACTAAATCAAAGGCTTTGAAATGATTGTCCAGATTTTTTGAGAAGTTACAACTCCTCCTAAACCCTCGTCTAATCCGATGGCGTAAGCGACAATTATTGCCCTCAATACCTACAGTGAAAAACTTACCTATCAACTGTTTACATTTTTTAAAGGTCGTAACAAAGCTATCCCAATCGTCACTTGATATACGGGTATAGCTCACACCTAGCTGCTTTAATTTTAATTTAAGTCGTTTTGCTGTGGTTAAATCTCGTTTACCCCATACATAAGCAACGATTTCACCTGTTTCTCGGTGATAGGCGTAAATCAACCATTCTTTATTTTGCTTATTACCGACAAAAGTCCAAAACTCATCTACTTCAATGGTTTCATAATGAGTTTGCCGTGCTTGAAGTTGATAGTTTGATTGGCTGAGCGTACGTAAAACCTTACCAATACTCACTCGCTCAACTTTGGCAATGTCTCTAACACCACTGCCTCGTACCATCAGATGTAGTATTTTACTTTTGATACCAAAGTGACAACCTTGGTAACTCAGTGCATGATCACCGATAAATTGACGTTTGCATATTTTGCATTGGTAATTTTGCTTACCATATAGTTTTATGCCATTTTTCTTTATACTGTCACTCAGGCAGGTAGGACATTTGATTTGTAGAGTTATTTGCATTTCCCTATAGTATCAAATTCTTACCTGTCTTTCTTTCAGCATACTTTTTGAAACACTACCCTTTACATTTCTCCATTTGACATCCTCCCCCGACCTAAAGGACGGAGATTCCTCCTGCGAGACGCTCATGTCCGAGCGCAAGAATATTCAGTGCGGCATTTATATCCCGATCCCATGAGCTACCACACTCACAACACTGCCATTCTCTTATTCCTAAGCCTGCTCTACCTTTCGGACTACTGAAGCGTGAGCCACAGCACGAACACGTTTGGGTGGTATACGCTTCATTGACTTCTTCATACCATACACCTGCGTTCTCGCATT
Source organism: Acinetobacter piscicola (assembly GCF_015218165.1). NCBI lineage: Bacteria > Pseudomonadati > Pseudomonadota > Gammaproteobacteria > Moraxellales > Moraxellaceae > Acinetobacter > Acinetobacter piscicola. Next base: position 84,221 of record NZ_CP048659.1, read on the forward strand.
TATACTTGAGCATGGTTCTTAGTGTTGTCCAACTTGCATCTAGTACTGATTTAGCCAATCTAGTTTGTGCTAATGCTTTGGCATTCACATTGCCAACAAAGATTGCTGCATGTTCATTCACCAATTTATGGCTGAATTGATGCAGTATGTTTTGACGAATATTTTTGATCTTGGCGTGAATCGCTTTAACACGTTTCTTATTTTTTGCACGTTGTGCAATGCCAAGTTTTTGTTCATATTGCCGATAGATTTTAGGCGCTTTCAATTTTACGCCATCTGAACAAGTCACTAAATCTTTTAAACCTAAATCTATGCCAATTGAGGTTTTAGCGGTGGTTTTCTCAGTTTTAATTGAATCAACCACAAGGCAAACATACCAATGCCCACGACTATCCTCGACAAACGAACCTGTTTTAACATTGTATTTGCTGAGTTCGTAACTATCCCATAGTTTGAATTGATGCTTACCATATTGAACATAGCCATCAGCATATTTGATTGCTACTTTCTTGAATGGTATCCATCCTAAAGAGCGTCTAGCTGATTTCTTATTGCTAACACGCCATTTTAATTTTGCTTTCTTGAATTGCTTGCGTCTTGTCACTAATTCTTCTGCAACTGCCTGTATGGTTTGGCTGTGCAAGTTACATTCCTTGGATGCACCTTTTGTATATTTTGCAATATCGTATGCTGAAAAGAATTGTTGTTTTCTTTGCAAGTGTTTAAAACACAAATCATTGACATAATTCCAAACAAAGTTTACCTCTAACGCTAGGTGGTCTAGCATCTTGCAATGCTTATCTTTTATGCGTAATTTAAGTGTCTTCATACTTAAAATATATTTGGCGTATGAGTACTAGTCAAGAAATTAGAACAGGTCGCCATTGTATTTTTAATATGCAAGTACATTTAGTCTTTGTGGCTAAATATCGTAGAGATTTTTTTACTAAAGCGATGCTCGGAACGATGCGTGAAGTATTTGAACGTGTCTGCTTAGACTTTGAAGCTGAGTTGGTGGAATTTGATGGTGAACATGATTATGTTCATTTACTTGTCAATTATCCGCCAAAAATAGCAATTTATAGCTTAGTGAATAGTTTAAAGGGTGCTTCCAGTCGAATTTTACGAACCACCCCCCGAAATTAAAAACAAGCTATGGGGAAGCTCTGTGGTCACCTAGTTACTTCGCTGCATCATGTGGCGGTGCACCAATTGGGATTATTAAACAATACATTCAGCATGAGTGTCACTGACACTTAAAAGACACCGCATTAGCAATCTTAGCTAATCCCCACAAGGAGAACTAGCGGATTGCAGCCTTAATCCCCGCCCTGAAGGGCGAGGTTTTACGGCTATTCAGATAAAAATAGGGCTTGTGTAACGTCATCTTTAAAAAAATCAGCATGCTTTATTTTTACAATGCTTGCCTTTAGAAACGATGACGAGAGGGAATATGAATTTATTGATTATCGGATTGATGGTGACGACCTTTCTTTTAATGACCACAGCACCACGTTCAACACAAGAAGTTGAACAGATTTCAGTACAAAAATATCAAAAAACTTCTCAATCTATAGAACAGGATTCAGAAGTTTAATGTCAACATAATGTTATAAAGCCGCTTGATTTGCTGCCAAACTCGGATGCATCAACTGATAACTAAAGTTTTTCCCATCTAAAACATCAAGATTCAAAGCTTTGTAATCATTCAATAATTGTGCTGCATTGCCTTCACAATTTTGATTGCTGTGATTCCCTGTTTTATGAATCGCGGTATAGCAATGATTCACTTTTTGAATAAATTGATAATACGGCGACAGTGGGACATGAGCAGCCTCTAACACACGGGGTGCGAGAAAGTGCGCAGGAATAAAAGGTTCAGCCCATTGTTTTTTGTCTATTGGGAAATTACTCCAAATTGCCAAAGGTGTTTCATAAAAACGAACATCGTTTTTTTCAGTTTTGGCTTGTTCAGACCCCCAAAAACCATATTCATCATAGACGTTTTGTAAATTAGGTAAATGATCGCCAAAGAAAATGACAATGGTTGGACGTTGTAACTGTTTGACCGAATCAAGTAAAGCTTTTAAATGCTGATCGGCACGTTGCATACCTGATAAATAGGTATTTAGCGCACGTTTTGATCGATCACTAATGCCTTTTTTGGTGATTTTAAAATTATCCGCGCCAAAACGGTCATCATTATACATTGGATGATTTTCGACACTGATGGCATAGATAAATTGTGGCTGATCCTGTTGTCTGAGCTGTTGTTGAATGCTGTTATAAATCAAATCATCATTTGCCCAACCTGCTTTGTTGATATATTGACTGCGTTGAGCAGCGCTGACCATATTTTCAATCGAGGTAAATTGGTTAAACCCCAGATTTTGATAGACACTGCTACGATTATAAAAATATTTACCATTGTTGTGCATGGCAGTCGTGTTATAGCCCAAACTATTTAAATACATAGGTAATGAATAGGTCGGGCGTTTTAATTTTGCCACATAAGCCAATTGGTTCTGGTTTAAATAGGTATTTAAACTGGTCAATACTTCGAATTCAACGTTGGCAGTGCCACCACCAAAGCTCGGTGATAACAATTGACTCACCTGATTTTTTGCAATGGTTGGGGTAATATTTTTAGGAATACTGGAATCAAGCTTGGTTGCATCCCAATGTGACTCGCTCATGACAAAAATAATATTGGGTAATACTTTGTCTGTCGCTGAACTCGGCTGATTGTCTACATCTAGCGTTGTAGCGGGAGCAGTGAGTAAACTCTGAATTTTCGTTTCAGGAATATTTGCAGTATTCGAAATTTTGGCTTTAATGCCATCGACTGTTTTAGAAAAGAAAAATGCGCTAAAACCGAGTTGGCGAATATTCATATGATCGCCAACCCAATCACTGTGAGTATTTGGTAAATAAATATTGTATTTACATAAGCTTGGCTTATTGTCACCTGAACAGGTTTGACTAAAATTATTTTGAAAATTAGCAGTAACGAAGAAGCCTAAAATTGATAGGGATAATACTGCATTCGTCCAAAGTAAGATATTTTTTTCGGCGCGTTCTTTTTTATATAACCATACTATCAGTGCAATACAGACAAGCAGTCCTGCAAAAAATACAAATTTGAGTAACATTGGTGCTGCAATGAGCGTTTCTTTGAGCAATAAAAAATCGCTTGGAATCAAACTTGCAGATAGATATTGCTCTTTTTTAATATTGATAAAGGTTAAGACAAAGATCAACACTTGGCTGACCAGAATCGTGGCAAAAGTACGTCTGAATATCAAATAAATCAAACTAATCAGGGCATAATTTAACAGTACAGAAAAGCCATATTTAAATAGACGTAATTTTCGATAAGCTTCAGGTAAATTCAAGAAATGTTGAATATTTTCTTGATACAGAAAAAAAGCCAATACTGATACAAAAGCCACAAGTAGAAAAAGTACTTGTTGTCTTAAAGTCTTCATTTGCAGAGAGAAGTTTGATTTTAGGAGGATGGCAATTATAAGCCGCTCAAGAGGGTTTTCAAAGTTTTAATTAGATTAAATTGTAATCAAAATGCAATCATTATTTCCCCTTGGTGAGATAAGCCCAAGGAGAAATACATGATATTCAAATCAGTTAAGCATTAAAACGCATCGATAAGTCAACGGCTTTGACGTCTTTGGTCAGTACACCCATAGAAATATAATCAACGCCTGTACTTGCCACTTCACGTAAATTATCAATGGTAATATTACCCGATGCTTCTAATTTACAGCGTCCTGCAACATGTTTGACTGCATCAATCATTTGCTGTTGGCTAAAATTATCTAACATCACAATATCTGCTTTGGCTTCAAGGGCTTGATTAAGTTCATCCCATGTTTCTACTTCCACTTCCACAGGTTTATTGGGTGCAATTTGATGTGCTTTAGCAATCGCTTGTGCAATGCCTCCTGCTGCCATGATGTGATTTTCTTTAATTAAAAAGGCATCAAATAAACCTAAACGATGGTTTTGACCACCACCCATTGCAACCGCATATTTTTGTGCAATACGTAAGCCTGGTAAGGTTTTACGTGTATCCAGTAATTTGGTGTTCAACCCTTCGAGTTGTTTGACATAATCTGCAGTTTTGGTCGCTACAGCCGATAAGGTTTGGATGAAGTTTAAAGCAGGGCGTTCTATAGTGAGTAAACTACGTGCAGAACCTGCAAGTTTATAAATGGTTTCATTGGCTTTGACCATGTCACCATCATTTTTCAACCATGTGATCTGTACATTTGGATCATAAGCTTGAATCAAGGCATTGACCCAAGGCTGACCTGCTAAAATCATGTCTTCACGGGTAATGATCGTCGCTGTTGCTTGTTCATCTTCGGGCGTGAGTAGGGCAGTAATATCACCTTCGCCAATATCTTCTTGTAGTGCTTGTTGAATATTGATTTGTATGGATTGTTCAAGCAGTGCTTGCGAAATGCTCATGGAAATTCCCTTTCGGTTCACCCTAAAATTTGAGCGATATATTAGCATTGTGGTTGTAATATTGAAGAAGTTTTTCATTTAACGCAGAACAGAGTACACTCAGTTTAGCTTGTGTTGATGGTCTACTTTGAATGCAATACAAGAAAATGACAGCAAAAAATACTGCTTTTAGGAAATCTACATGCAATCGGGTTCACCATTCCAAGTTAAAGATGGTCAATTGATTGGTGCACGACAAGTACCGTCACCAAACTATAATCAACGTCCTGAAAATACTGAAATTCAGCTGATCGTGATTCATAATATCAGCTTGCCACCTTCGCAATTTGGTGGAGGTTATATTGAACAATTTTTTCAAAATCAATTGGATTGGTCAGTACATCCCTATTTTCAAAGCATTGAAGGGATGCAAGTTTCAGCACATTTACTGATTTTAAGAACAGGTGAAGTACTGCAATTTGTCAATTTTAAAGACCGTGCTTGGCATGCAGGACGTTCAAGTTACTTGGGTAAAGTAGAATGCAATGATTATTCAATTGGCATTGAGCTCGAAGGGAGTGATGATTTAGATTTTGAAGATATTCAATATCAAACATTGGCGCAAGTGGTTGCGACTTTACAAAAAGTTTATCCTAAAACAGATCAGCATTTAGCTGGGCATTCAGATATCGCACCACATCGTAAAACAGATCCTGGCCCGCATTTTCAATGGAATGAGTTTAGAGCATTGCTACATATAAGCAAAAGTAATCATTATTTATCCGTATAGCCGTGAAACCTCGCCTTTTAGGGCGGGGATATAAGGCTGCAATCCGCTAGTTCTCCTTGTGGGGATTAGCTAGGATTGCTAATGCGGTGTCTGCTGACTCTCAATATATTGTTTAATAATTGAAATCGGAGCACCGCAACATGATGCAGCGAAGTAACTAGGTGACCACAGAGCATTTGCCCATAGCTTGTTTTTAATTTCGGGGTGTTTGGTTCGTAAAATTCGACTGGAAGCACCCTTTAGACTATTTACTAAGCTAGAAATTGCTATTTTTGGCGGATAATTGACAAGTAAATGAACATGATCATGTTCACCATCAAATTCCACCAACTCAGCTTCAAAGTCTAAGCAGACACGTTCAAATACTTCACGTATCGTTCCAAGCATCGCTTTAGTAAAAACATCTCGACGATATTTAGCCACAAAGACTAAATGTACATGCATATTAAAAATACAATGGCGACCTGCTCTAATTTCTTGACTAGTACTCATACGCCAAATATATTTTAAGTATGAAGACACTTAAATTACGCATAAAAGATAAACATTGCAAGATGCTAGACCAACTAGCGTTAGAGGTAAACTTTGTCTGGAATTATGTTAATGATTTGTGTTTTAAACACTTGCAAAGAAAACAACAATTCTTTTCAGCATACAATATTGCAAAATATACAAAAGGTGCATCCAAAGAATGTGACTTGCACAGCCAAACGATACAGGCAGTTACAGAAGAATTAGTGACAAGACGCAAGCAATTCAAGAAAGCAAAATTAAAATGGCGTGTTAGCAATAAGAAATCAGCTAGACGCTCTTTAGGATGGATACCATTCAAGAAAGTAGCAATCAAATATGCTGATGGCTATGTTCAATATGGTAAGCATCAATTCAAACTATGGGATAGTTACGGACTCAGCAAATACAATGTTAAAACAGGCTCATTTGTCGAGGATAGCCGTGGGCGTTGGTATGTTTGCCTTGTGATTGATTCAATTAAAACTGAGAAAACCACCGCTAAAACCTCGATTGGCATAGATTTAGGTTTAAAAGATTTAGCGACTTGTTCAGATGGCGTAAAGTTGAAAGCGCCTAAAATCTATCGGCAATATGAACAAAAACTTGGCATTGCACAACGTGCAAAAAATAAGAAACGTGTTAAAGCGATTCACGCCAAGATCAAAAATATTCGTCAAAACATGCTGCATCAATTCAGCCATAAATTGGTGAATGAACATGCAGCAATCTTCGTTGGCAATGTGAATGCCAAAGCATTAGCACAGACTAGATTAGCTAAGTCAGTGTTAGATGCAAGTTGGACAACACTAAGAACCATGCTCAAGTATAAATGCGAGAACGCAGGTGTATGGTATGAAGAAGTCAATGAAGCGTATACCACCCAAACGTGTTCGTGCTGTGGCTCACGCTTCAGTAGTCCGAAAGGTAGAGCAGGCTTAGGAATAAGAGAATGGCAGTGTTGTGAGTGTGGTAGCTCATGGGATCGGGATATAAATGCCGCACTGAATATTCTTGCGCTCGGACATGAGCGTCTCGCAGGAGGAATCTCCGTCCTTTAGGTCGGGGAGGATGTCAAGATTTTACAACGATATTTGTTTTGAGTTTCTTTACAATAACGACTTTATTTTAACTAGGTAAATGCAATGGCGCTGTGGCGATCCACCTTTATTGTCAGTTCTATGACCATGTTGTCTCGGGTCTTAGGACTCGTACGAGATATGGTGTTGTTAAATGTTTTTGGTGCAGGTAAGGATTTTGATACCTTTGTTGTTGCATTTCGCATCCCCAATTTTTTTCGGCGATTATTCGCTGAAGGAGCTTTTTCACAAGCCTTTATTCCTGTTTTAACTGAATATAAAACTACAAAACTACATGCCGAAGTACAGATTTTAATTAGCCGTGTTTTTGGTTGTTTATTAACGGTTATGTCATTATTGACGCTATTTTCTATGATTGCGGCACCTGTGATTTTGTATATTTATGCACCTGGTTTCCATGATGATCCTGCTAAATTTGACTTAGCTGTTGATATGTTTCGTTTAACGATTCCATATTTGATGTTTATGTCACTAACAGCATTTGCCAGCAGTATTTTAAATAGTTACGGTTCATTTGCATCACCTGCATTTTCACCTGTATTGTTAAATGTTGCGATGATCGCAGGGGCTTGGTGGCTTGCTCCACATATGGCTGAACCCATCATGGCACTGGGTTGGGCTGTGGTTGCAGCAGGCATTTTACAACTTGCCATTCAAATTCCTGAATTGTGGCGTAAAAAATTATTGATTCCACCAAAAGTTGATTTTAAACATGAAGGTGTGGAACGCATTTTAAAATTAATGTTGCCTGCTTTGTTTGGTGTTTCGGTCACGCAAATTAATTTATTACTCAATACCATTTGGGCATCTTTTATGCAGGATGGTTCAGTGTCTTGGTTATATAGTGCCGAGCGAATGACAGAGCTACCATTAGGTTTAATTGGTGTCGCAATCGGTACTGTCATTTTACCGTCTTTGTCGATGAGTAAAGCTGAACAAGACCAAGAAAAATTTAGAAAAATGCTAGATTGGGCAGCCCGTGTCATTGTTTTAGTGGGTGTACCTGCAAGTATTGCACTGTTTATGTTGTCTACGCCGATTATTCAAGCGCTTTTCCAACATGGTGCTTTTGATGTACGTGATACACAAATGACGGCTATGGCGTTGCAATGTATGAGTGCAGGGGTATTGGCATTTATGTTGATTAAAGTCTTTGCACCTGGTTTTTACGCGATTCAAGATACAAAGACACCTGTACGTGTTGGTTTAATGGCCGTTGCAGCGAATGCAATTTTAAACGTGATCTTTATTGGTATTTTTAAACTGATTGATTGGCATGCTGAGCATATGGCACTTGCCATTGCATCTTCAGGTTCTGCATTGGTGAATGCAGGTATGCTGTATTTCTATTTGCATAAACGCAATATTTTCCGTTTTGGTGCACATTGGAAAAAATTATTTGTACAATTTTTCATTGCTAATATCAGCATGATTGCTGTGCTGTGGTGTGCATTAACTTGGTATGATGGTAGTGCTGCGCAGTGGATTCGTATACTTGAAGTAGTTGGATTGTGTGTCGTCGGTGTGTTGGCCTATGCGATTGGTTTAGTGGCAAGCGGATTTAGACCACGTCATTTAAAACATTGAGTGTAAGTATCCGCTGAACCTTACTCCAACTCAAGCAGGATTGCATTTATGAGGCAACAAGTCTTCGATGTCTTTCATTCTATGTATTGGTAATCTTTTCAGCACATTACTTAAATATAGGATGAATTCATAAGGTGTTTTCAGCGGATGCTTATGGATCAAAGCAAATAGAGATATTTCCTCGATTTATTAATGCTCTGTTATAAGAAGACCAATTGCTTGTACGACAGATTTTAGGTGTGGGCTTATTCATTTGAGAATTATACCTTTGAATAAGCCTTTAACGGTAGGCTTATGCAACAAAGCTGTTACTTTGTTAAAGCATTATTAATCTTTGATAAAGTTTTCTAGAGATGAATATTTGAATTAAATCAACGAGCACATACTTTGAAATCAGTACCTACCCAGCATGCTCGAACTCTTTTTGCTTTACCCCACCGAGTATTAGTACCACCAACTCTAGATCCTATTACTTCAGCAGAACCTGTTTCTATAACATTTACAGATACATCCATTGTGTCACGTATGAATGGTTTATTTGAATTTAAATTAGTTAAGTAGAATGAGCCGCCACCGATTGGATTAAAGTTACACTTGTTCTTAAAAGTTATTTTCCCTTGTTCAACGATTTCACATGAAGAAACTTTTGCTGAAACTGTTTGTGAACAAACTCCAAGAATTAGAGTTACTAAAGTCAAGGTCATTTTTTTTGATAATTTCATAGTAAATAGTCTCAATATGCATTAACAGTATGGTTTTTTAACTAATTGTTGCATTTCTTTTTTATAGCTATTTGGATCGTATATATCATCTATTTTACAAGAGCTAGTATCACATTGTACTTTGAAGTCTCGATGAAATTTTTCTCCGAAACTAGTTCCACTCGCTCTAATTAATCCATTGTTTAAAGTAGTAAATTTCATTTGTCCTACTTTTGTATCAAAGTCATTGCCAGGAACATAAAGTGATCTAGCCCAATCGCAATATTCACCACCGAACCTAGAATGGATTCTATCTCGTGAATTTAATAGACTTTTTAACTCAGGAGTAGCATTTTTTTCCAACATGTTATTTGGTGGGTTTAAACTTAGCTCTGTTGCATAAATTTTTTTGATCAACTGTATTTTTCTTAGATCGTCGTTTTTTGCATATACATTGCTAAGCGTACCGAATAAAAGGAATGTTAATAATGCTATTTTTTTCATGATTGACTACTTGGTTATCTTAGTATCTGTACAATATTCTATTTTAAAATCAAAAGAAATGATTTATTTCAATAAATTATAGTATCTATCTTCTAGATTAAAACTTGAAAGTAAATTACTTAAGGCGTTATGCGACCTGAAATTTTAAGGTGTTTTTCTAGCATCCAACTTTCTGCAGTATTTCCATTTTTCCAAAAATGCATAACGTAAGGCCAAGTTTCTTTACCACTCTTAAATTCTTGGTAAGCAACCACTGAATCTTTAAGAATAAGAAATAGTTATTTTATTTCCAAGCATCCACTGAACCGTACTTGAACTCAAGTAGGGTTCCATTTATGAGGCAACAAGTTTTCGATGTCTTTCATTTTATGTGTTGGTAATCTTTTCAACACACCACTTAAATAGGCATATGGATCTAGGCCATTCAGCTTGGCTAACTGAATGTCATGATCTTGGCTGCCCGTTGACCACTACGCAGTGATGCTGCAAATAGCCAATTCTTTCTTCCTAAAGCCCATGGGTGCATTTGATTTCCCACCCACTTATTACAAAACTGCTGCGTAAATTCCAGCAGTTGTCTATGGAGTAGTTGGATTAAATCAGGCAGTGTATTCATGACCGCAGTATGGCTGAGATCATGAATATGTGTAAATAAAAAGAGAGCTAAAAAGCTCTCAAAGTTTGACATACTCCCCGACCTAAAGGACGGGGATTCCTCCTGCGAGACGCTCATGTCCGAGCGCAAGAATATTCAGTGCGGAATTTATATCCCGATCCCATGAGCTACCACACTCACGACACTGCCATTCTCTTATTCCTAAACCTGCTCTACCTTTCGGACTACTGGAGCGTGAGCCACAGCACGAACACGTTTGGGTGGTATACGCTTCATTGACTTCTTCATACCATACACCTGCGTTCTCGCATTTATACTTGAGCATGGTTCTTAGTGTTGTCCAACTTGCATCTAACACTGACTTAGCTAATCTAGTCTGTGCTAATGCTTTGGCATTCACATTGCCAACGAAGATTGCTGCATGTTCATTCACCAATTTATGGCTGAATTGATGCAGCATGTTTTGACGAATATTTTTGATCTTGGCGTGAATCGCTTTAACACGTTTCTTATTTTTTGCACGTTGTGCAATGCCAAGTTTTTGTTCATATTGCCGATAGATTTTAGGTGCTTTCAACTTTACGCCATCTGAACAAGTCGCTAAATCTTTTAAACCTAAATCTATGCCAATCGAGGTTTTAGCGGTGGTTTTCTCAGTTTTAATTGAATCAACCACAAGGCAAACATACCAACGCCCACGGCTATCCTCGACAAATGAGCCTGTTTTAACATTGTATTTGCTGAGTCCGTAACTATCCCATAGCTTGAATTGATGCTTACCATATTGAACATAGCCATCAGCATATTTGATTGCTACTTTCTTGAATGGTATCCATCCTAAAGAGCGTCTAGCTGATTTTTTATTGCTGACACGCCATTTTAATTTTGCTTTCTTGAATTGCTTGCGTCTTGTCACTAATTCTTCTGCAACTGCCTGTATGGTTTGGCTGTGCAAGTTACATTCTTTGGATGCACCTTTTGTATATTTTGCAATATCGTATGCTGAAAAGAATTGTTGTTTTCTTTGCAAGTGTTTAAAACACAAATCATTGACATAATTCCAGACAAAGTTTACCTCTAACGCTAGTTGGTCTAGCATCTTGCAATGTTTGTCTTTTATGCGTAATTTAAGTGTCTTCATACTTAAAATATATTTGGCGTATGAGTACTAGTCAAGAAATTAGAACAGGTCGCCATTGTATTTTTAATATGCATGTACATTTAGTCTTTGTAGCTAAATATCGTAGAGATGTTTTTACTAAAGCGATGCTCGGAACGATACGTAAAGTATTTGAACGTGTCTGCTTAGACTTTGAAGCTGAGTTGGTGGAATTTGATGGTGAACATGATCATGTTCATTTACTTGTCAATTATCCGCCAAAAATAGCAATTTATAGCTTAGTGAATAGTTTAAAGGGTGCTTCCAGTCGAATTTTACGAACCAAACACCCCGAAATTAAAAACAAGCTATGGGCAAATGCTCTGTGGTCACCTAGTTACTTCGCTGCATCATGTGGCGGTGCTCCGATTTCAATCATTAAACAATATATTGAGAGTCAGCAGACGCCGCATTAGCAATCCTAGCTAATCCTCACAAGGAGGACTAGCGGATTGCAGCCTTATATCCCCACCCTGAAGGGCAAGGTTTTACGGCTATTCGGATAAATAAAATTAAGGAAAAATTTTTAATAATTCAACATCAAAAATCAGGGTACTGTTCGGGCCTATGCTATCGCCTGCACCTATATCCCCATATGCTAATTTTGCAGGAATAAAGAAGCGATATTTCGCGCCCTCTTGCATCAGTTGTAAACCTTCCGTCCAGCCCGAAATGACTTGACTGACTTGAAAATCAACAGGTTGCCCACGTGCAATTGAGCTATCAAAAACCGTACCATCTAACAAACGTCCTTCATAATTGACGAATACTTTAGATGTCGCAGTTGGTTTTTTTCCTTGACCTGCTTGTAAAACTTGATATTGCAAACCTGATTTTGTGGTCATAATGCCTGATTTTTTTGCATTTTCAGCTAAAAAAGCTTCACCACGTTTGCCATTTTCTTGTGCTGTTTGTTGAAATGCTATGAGCTGTTTGGCTTCACTTTGTTGTTTATACTGTGCTAAAGCCTTCGCCATTTCTTCATCGGTTAAACTGGTTTTTTGTCCAAGCGCACCTTGCTGTAAGCCTTGTAAAAAAGCCTCTGGATGAATATCTTTTAAAATATCGGCATACGTTTTACCCATAGCATAACCATAGCTATAGCTAAATTGATCTTTTTGTGTGCTTTTATTATTAACAGTTGCAGCCTGACTATGACTTACTGCCATTAAAATGCTTAACCCTAAAATTATTTTCTTCATCATATACATCCAAAAAGGAGAGCAGATGCTCTCCTTATTTTTATTTTACTTTAATTAATTCAACATCAAAAATTAAGGTACTGTTTGGAGGAATAGCACCAGGGAAACCTTGCTCACCATAAGCCAATTTAGATGGAATATATAAGGTCGCTTTTCCACCTTCTTTCATTAATTGTAAACCTTCAGCCCAACCTGGAATCACTTGATTTAGTGGGAATTCAGTAGGTTTATTACGATCATATGAACTGTCAAAGACTTTACCATCAAGAAGTTGACCTTTGTAGTGGACAGTAACAACAGAATTGGCAGAGGGTGCTTTACCATCACCTTGTTTAGTGATTTTGTATTGTAGACCAGAAGCAGTGGTTTTAATCCCTTCTTTTTTCGCATTTTCCGCTAAGAAATTATCACTTTTAGATACCTCTTCTTTTGAGTCAGCGATTTGTTTCGTCTGCATTTCTTTTTGGAATTCAATATACGCAGCTTGTAATTCTTCATCAGTGAAGATGCGTTCTTTTTTCGCATGTGCATCACGGATCCCTGTAATAAATGTATCTACATCAACTTCAGGTGGCGTTTGGCTGGCAACTTCATAGCCTAAAGCGTAGCTGATTTTTTCGACAGGTTTTGCTGATTTGGAGATAGAACTTGCATTTACATCCACAGGATGTTGTGTTGCATAGTAAACAGGAACAAGTGCAGCACCGCCTAATAATACAGCAACAGCGATGGGTAAGGCTTTACTCATGGTCTTTCCTAAAATTTTTATCGTGCAAAAAGCTAAATATTTTAAATGATAGCTTGAACTCTCAAAGCATATAACGTCTTACTCTGAAACGATATACTTATTCAATGAAATCAACGAAAAATATACAGGGATTTCCCAAAAAAAATCCAGATCATAGATCTGGATTTTTCGACATTCAATTAACTTAATCATCTTTATGTGATGTATAGCTATAAGCATAGTTATAGCCGTAGCTGCTACCACCTGATGCACGGTTAATATCATTTAAGATAATACCGTTGACTTTACTACCCGCTTGTTCAAAACGTGTAAGCGTTATTTCAAGCTCTTTCATTTGAGTTTTAGCATAACGAGCGATAACTAAGTTCACACCTGCATATTGTGAAATGATAATACCATCAGTCACCGCCAATACAGGTGGTGTATCCAAAATGATATGATCATATTGTTGAGACAACTGTTCAAGTAATGTTTTAAATTGACTTGAAGCTAACATTTCAGATGGATTGCTCTGGTTTTTACCACGCGCAATAAAATCTAAATTTGGCACTTGGGTTTTAAAAATGGTTTGTTCTAGTGAACTTTGATTGTTTAACAGTTCAGTCAAACCAGGGGAAGTCTCACGAGAAAAATATTTATGTAAATACCCACGACGAATATCGGCATCTATTAACAAGACACGTTTATTACTTTGCGCAAAAATAGTCGCCAAGTTTGTCGAAATAAATGATTTACCGACTTCTGGTGCAGGACCGGATACCGCAATGATATTATTTTTGGCATTTGCTAGAGAAAAGTGAATCGTGGTACGAATACTACGTAAACTTTCAATGGCAATATCATCACTGTTTTTCACTGCAAGAATAGGAATTGACTTTTTCTTCTTGAGGATTTGAATACGACTTTCTTGTACAGGAGAACGTGGAACTGTGGCGTAAACAGGAAGATCTAACTCATTTTCAATTTGTGCTGAATCTTTAATGCCTGTATGCATGAGGTTACGTAATAAAGCAATTAATACACCAACAAAACCACCGACAAAAATAGAGAGAATCAGAATAATGAGTTTACGTGGCTTAATTGGTTTTACAGGTTCTACAGCAGTATCAATAATACGCACATTACCAATTTCACCTGCTTTGGCTATTTTTAACTGCTGATAACTGTTTAGTAATGCGGTATAAAGTTCATTATTGACTTTAACATCACGATAGAGTTGTAAATATAATCGTTGCGTTTCAGGTAATTGTGTTAAACGGTTGTTAAGTTCTCCAATTTTTTTGTTTATTTCAGTCACTTGTGCATCAATTTGACGAATTAATGGGTGATCGTTTGTATACTTCGCTGATAATTCAGCTTGTTTTTGTTGAAGCTCAATTTTCAGTTTTTCAAGATCAATATTTTGCTTGAGTAATAACTCAGATTCAGCGTTTACATCAACCGTTTTATATTTTTCACGAAATTGATTAAATTTAATTTCAGATTCTTCAAGTTGCTTACGGAGCTCAGGAAGTTGTTTATCTAAAAATGCTAACGTTTGTTTCGATTCAAGCGATTTACGTTCAATATTTTGTTCTTGGTAAACAGCGAGTACATCGTTGAGAATTTGAGTAATTTGTTCAGGGTTTAAGCCAAGATAACTGAGACCAATTACACCTGTCATTTTTCCTCTTTCTGCAACACTATAAATACTATTAAAATTAGAAACAGCAGTAGGCAATGCTATTTTGGTTAAATTGTAACTTTGATCTTTTAAGTTACCTTGTGCATTGAGTTCAACCAACCATTTACCTTTTGTGGTTTCTAACATATTTTTGCTGTTTAGCTTCCCGCTAAACACGACTTGATCTTTATACGTTAAATCAAACTGATTATTATTTTTAAATGTTAATTTTAATGGTTTATCGAGATAATACTCTGGAACATTCAGTTGTTTGACTAGAAGACTAGAATCACCATAGGTATATAAAACAGAATCAGGTTTATATTCTATTTTATTTTTATCTTTTGAGATAAAGCGGTTGATTAAATTATGATTATTATCTTCAATATCAATATCAAGATTTAAGTTGCGAATGACTGTCCCTAAAACCATACGAGATTTCAAAATCTCAATTTCTGCATCCGCAGGAGATTTTTGTGAGAACCCACCAGCCACTTTAGATAGATCACCTAGTAGAGCTGCTGAGGCAGCACCTTTGCTATCTTCAACTTGGACAAGAGCATCCACTGAATAAGTATCTGGTGTGACTCGTAAATATAACAATGCACAAATCAAACTTAAGATAATACAGAGCGCAATTACTTTCCATTGAGCAATTAGAGAAAATAATAACTCTTTTAAGTCAATAGTATCTTCGCTAGTTTTAGAGTTTTCGTTCATAAGTTAACAACTAATACAAAATTATAATTGAGAGTGCCAATCTTGCACATATTTTTGGATATTTTGACAAGTTTGATCAAAAAAAGCTTGGTCATGTTTATATGGATCTGGAACATTTTGAGCTTGCCAATGTCCCAATCTAAAAACTTTACCTTTAGCAAAATTCCAAGTTTGTTCAATATGCTTTTGTTGATTATGGCTCATCACTAAGATCAGATCATTTTGCTTAATTAAATCAGCATTCAGCTGACGGGCAATATGCGGTCTGAGATCAATATTGAGTTGATCCATACAATAAATAGCCTTGTCATCTGCGGGATGTCCAACAAGTGCAGAAATACCTGCTGAAGATATATTTAATGTTGGATGTTGAGTTTTTAAAAAATACTCAGCCATCGGGCTACGGCAAATATTTCCTACACAAACAACTAAAATATTTTTAAACTGCATTTTAGTTTTTACCCAATTGATCAAATGTATAAAGCGCACTTGAGAATGGCACAATTTGATTCATGATACGTTGCCAACGAGTTAACCCTGTTGCATCGATATATACGATATCATTTTTTTGCATCTGAAATTGATTGGATAAAGCAAGGTTACCAAGACTACTCAAGTTTAATTGGTAAATGGTTGACTTACGATTTTGCAAATCAGTTCGCATCACATAAATGCGTGCTGCACTTGCAGAATAAGGGTTTACCCCTTCACTTTCACCTAATACATCACTCAAGGTCATACCTTGGTCACGCAGAGGGATAGCTGAACTTTTATTAGATTCACCCATAACATAAAGCTTTTGATTCTGTTTTGTATTTACATATATTGTATCATTAGGTTGAACCAAAAGTTTGTGTAATGAATAACCTTGTTTTTCTAATGCGACTACATTTAGATTATAGACTTGACCATTTCGAATAAGCTGAATATCGGTATTGTCTCCTGACTCTTGATTTACACCACCCGCCATACTTAATGCGGTATAAATACTGATTGGTCGATCATCTAAAGTATATTGACCACTTTTCATGACTTGACCATTGACAAAATACCGTTTCGCCTCATAAGACAATACACGAACAACTACATCTGGTGTTTTTAAATATTTGGCAAATTGACTGCGTAGATAACGATTTGATTCAGCAAGTGTTTTCCCTGAAATATGGACTTGCCCAATAAGCGGTAATTGTACATTCCCATTAGAGTCAATAGGATAACCGAATGCTTTAATATCTGCAGATGATCCTTGAATAGGGGGAGTAATCTCAGGATATGCCCACAGTTGGATAGAAAGAACATCCCCAGGACTTAAACGATACTGATAAAAAGGTGTATTAAAAAGAGAACTTATATTTTCTTGTGGGCGAGAAATATTTAAACTAATGTCAGGTATATTATTTTGTGTTAATTGAACAACAGCAACCTCAGCCCCTTGGTCTGTCTTAAAAGTTCCATTTTCAGGCAAATCATAGGTCTGTAAACCTGAAGTGATCATGCATCCTGTAAATGATAAAGAAATTGCTAAAAATAATAATGTGCTCTTATACTTCACATTTAAACCCTTTAATATCTGTAATCCAACGGTAGCTTACATGAGTATCTAGAATTGTAGTCTACTATTAACCCAAATCATACTTTATTTTTAAGGGATTAAATGTATATTGCAAGAAATCTTTGTTTAAAGTCTGCTATATTATCATAGTAGCACGTATCTATAATGTGAGTCCATTTAGAATAAATGGCTAGGTTTCATATATGTTTCAACTTGAACAACTTAAATTGGCAGTTATAGGTCTAGGCTATGTTGGTCTACCTTTAGCCGTTGAATTCGGTAAATATAAGCCAACTTTAGGATTTGATATCAATCAACAGCGTATTTTTGAGTTACAAAATGGACATGATCATACCTTAGAAGTTGATACCGAGGAGCTAAAGCAAGTTCAGAATCTTTCATATACTTCTAATATCGAAGACTTGAAAGAAGCCAACTTTTTTATTGTTACTGTTCCGACACCAATAGATAATTTTAAACAACCTGATTTGACACCATTGATTAAGGCTTCCCAAAGCATTGCAACAGTTCTTAAAAAGGGCGATATCGTTGTTTATGAGTCAACGGTTTATCCTGGGGCGACTGAAGAAATATGTATTCCAGAGCTAGAGCGATATTCTGGTTTGAAATTTAATCAAGATTTTTTTGTGGGTTATAGTCCAGAACGTATTAATCCTGGGGATAAAACTCGTCATGTAACAAATATTTTGAAAATCACATCGGGGTCGACGCCTGATGTTGCTGATTATATTGATCAAGTTTATAACTTGATTATTAAAGCGGGTACATATAAAGCACCAACCATGAAAGTTGCTGAGGCTGCAAAGGTTATTGAAAATACGCAGCGTGATGTAAATATCGCACTTATTAATGAGTTGGCACTAATTTTCAATAAAATGGGTATTGATACAGAGGATGTGCTTAAAGCAGCAGGAACGAAGTGGAATTTTTTAAACTTTAGACCTGGTTTGGTTGGTGGGCATTGCATTGGAGTTGACCCATATTATTTAACTCATAAAGCACAATCAATTGGATTGCATCCTGAAATTATTTTAGCTGCACGGCGTTTAAACGACCGTATGGGAGAGTATGTTGCAACCCAGTTGATAAAAGAAATGGTCAAGCAAAGAATTCAGGTGGTAGGCTCAAAAATTTTAATTATGGGTTTAAGCTTTAAAGAAGATTGTCCTGATATTCGTAATACCAAAATAGTAGATATGGTTAAGGCACTCAAAGAGTATGAACTAGATCTTGATATTTATGATCCTTGGATAGACAGCACAGAAGTTGAAGCAGAATATGGTCTTGCGCCAGTTTTAGAACTTAAGCAAGGTCAATATGATGCAATTGTAATTGCTGTTGCACATGGCCAGTTTAAAAGTATGTCTAAACAAGAGTTTGATCTTTTAGGCAAAGATAAACATGTTTTATATGATTTAAAATATGTTTTAGATAAACAAGAAAGTGATATCAGATTGTAACAACTAATACAGGAATTTTATGAAAATTTTAGTTACAGGTGGAGCTGGTTTTATTGGATCTGCTGTTATAAGAAATATTATAAAAAATACCCAAGATGAGGTTTTAAATGTTGATAAATTGACCTATGCAGGTAATTTAGAATCACTCATAGAAATTGATCAAGATAAAAAATACCAGTTTAAGCAGATTGATATTTGTAATGAAAATGATTTAATAAAAGCCTTTAATGAGTTTAAACCCGATTTAGTAATGCATTTAGCAGCTGAATCACATGTAGATCGTTCAATTGATGGTCCAGCTGAGTTTATTACTACAAATATTGTTGGAACATATACACTTTTAGAGGTTGCTCGAAAATATTGGATGCAGCTTGATGAACCAGCGAAAGCGAAGTTTAAATTTCATCATATTTCTACAGATGAGGTATATGGAGATCTAGAAGGTACAACAGATCTATTTACCGAAACAACCTCATATGCACCAAGCTCACCCTACTCAGCAAGTAAAGCTAGTTCTGATCATTTGGTTCGTGCTTGGTATCGTACGTATGGTTTACCTACGATTGTTACCAATTGTTCCAATAATTATGGTCCGTATCATTTCCCTGAAAAATTGATTCCCTTGGTTATTTTAAATGCTTTAGATGGCAAATCTTTACCGATTTATGGCAAAGGTGATCAAATTCGTGATTGGTTATTTGTAGAAGATCATGCACGTGCACTTTATAAAGTGGTCACTGAGGGTAAAGTAGGTGAAACCTATAATATTGGTGGTCATAATGAAAAGCAGAATATAGAAGTTGTTAAAATCATCTGTAAAATTTTGGATGAACTCAAGCCGCAAAAAAATCAGCAACCATATGAATCGTTGATTACTTTTGTAAAAGATAGACCAGGACATGATTTGCGTTATGCGATTGATGCTACAAAAATTGCTCATGATTTAGGGTGGAAGCCAGAAGAAACATTTGAAACGGGTATTCGTAAAACAGTTGAGTGGTATTTGAATAATTTAGAGTGGTGTCGCCGTGTTCAGGATGGCAGTTACCAACGTGAAAGATTGGGAGTGAATGCATAATGAATACAAAGGGTATTATTTTAGCAGGTGGTTCAGGAACTCGTTTGTATCCTATTACTAAGGGTATTTCAAAACAACTGCTCCCTATTTATGATAAACCTATGATTTATTATCCTCTTTCTGTACTTATGTTGGCAGGGATTCAGGATGTTCTTATTATTACTACACCTGAAGATAAGGAAAGTTTTGAACGCTTGTTGGGGGATGGTTCTCAGTTTGGTATCAGCTTGCAATATGCAATTCAACCAAGTCCTGATGGATTAGCTCAAGCCTTCATTATTGGGAAAGAGTTTATTGGTGATAGTAATGTCTGCTTAGTGCTTGGCGACAATATTTTCTATGGTCAAGGCTTTACACCAATGTTGAAACAGGCTGTTGCAAGAGGTCAAGGAGCTACAGTTTTTGGTTATCAAGTCAAAGATCCTGAGCGTTTTGGCGTCGTTGAATTTGATGAGCAGCGTAGAGCCGTGTCTCTTGAAGAAAAACCTAAAAATCCAAAATCAAATTATGCTGTAACTGGTCTGTATTTCTATGACAATGATGTAATACAGATTGCCAAGCAAGTGAAGCCTTCTGATCGTGGTGAACTTGAAATTACGACGGTAAACCAATTGTATTTGGAACGTGGTGATTTAAATGTTGAACTATTGGGACGTGGTTTTGCATGGTTGGACACTGGAACACATGCAAGTTTACTGGAAGCTGCTCAATTTGTTGAAACCATTGAAAAACGACAAGGGTATAAAGTGGCTTGTCTTGAAGAGATTGCGCTGAATAATGGTTGGTTGTGTAAAGAGCAAGTTTTGAAAATTGGTCAAAGTATGAGTAAAAATGACTATGGTCAGTATTTGATTTCTTTGGTGAGTGATCAGCTATGAGTTTAATACAATGGATTGATTTACCTAACCGAGGTGATGAAAGAGGTGCTTTGGTTATAGCCGAAGCAAATAAAAACATTCCGTTTGATATTAAACGTCTTTATTATATTTTTGATGCAAAACCAAATGTACCTCGTGGTTTTCATGCACATAAAGAATTAAGCCAAGTAGCATTTTGTATAAAAGGTAAATGCAAAATGCTTATGGATAATGGGGTGGATAAGCAAGAAGTATGGATCGATCAAGCGGATAAAGGTTTGGTGATCCCGCCTATGGTGTGGCATGAGATGCATGATTTTTCAGAAGATTGCATTATGTTGGTATTGGCGAGCGATCATTATGATGAAAGTGATTATATTCGAGATTATGATGAGTTTATAAGTATAGTCAACAGACCATATATTCATCCTTTAGCTGATGTAAAGTCTGTAAATATTGGTCAGAAAACCAAAGTTTGGCAATTTAGTGTGGTTTTTTCTAAGGCTATAATTGGGGAAAACTGCAATATTTGCGCGCATACTTTAATCGAAAATGATGTATTAATTGGTAATAATGTCACTGTCAAATCAGGTGTCTATCTTTGGGATGGTATTACATTAGAAGATAATGTTTTTGTTGGGCCTAGTGTCACTTTTACTAATGATAAAAAGCCCCGTTCGAAACAGTATCCTGATGAGTTTCCTAAAACTGTAGTAGAACAAGGTGCAAGTATTGGTGCAAATGCAACAATATTACCTGGCATTCAAATTGGTAAAAATGCATTGATTGGCGCAGGTGCTGTAGTGACAAAGAATGTTCCTGAAAATGCAATAATGGTTGGAAATCCAGCAATAATAAAAGGTTATGTAGAAAAATGATTCCTTTCCTTGATTTGAAAAATATTAATGGGCAATATAGAGCTGAATTAGTAGAGGCATGTACACGTGTTATTGATTCTGGATGGTATATCGGTGGTAAGGAATTAGAACAATTTGAAAAAAACTTTGCGGAGTATTGTGGGGTTAAATTTGCAATAGGTGTTGCGAATGGTTTAGATGCTCTTATTCTTACATTACGAGCATGGAAAGAACTTGGTAAATTAAAAGATGGTGATGAAGTAATAGTCCCGTCAAATACATATATTGCAAGTATTCTAGCGATCACAGCAAATAATTTAACACCAGTGTTAGTTGAGCCAGACATATATAGCTATAATATTGATCCAGAAAAAATCGAAGCAGCTATTACAGTTAAAACGAAAGTAATTTTACCCGTACACTTATATGGGCAACTTGCTGAAATGCCAAAAATTATGGCGATTGCTAAAAAATACAGTTTATTAGTTCTGGAAGATTCCGCTCAGTCACATGGTGCAGAAATAGATAATAAACGAGCTGGAAACTGGGGGGACGCATCTGGCTTTAGTTTTTATCCTGGGAAAAATCTAGGTGCGTTGGGCGATGCTGGTGCAGTAACGACCAATGACGAAGAACTGGCAAATATGCTAAAAGCACTGCGTAATTATGGGTCACATGAAAAATATAAAAATTTAGTGCCCGGTGTGAATAGTCGTCTTGATGAAATTCAGGCAGCAATACTCGATATTAAACTTAAGTTTCTGGATCATGAAGTTGAACATCGCCGTAAAATTGCTGATTTGTATCTAAAAAATATCAAAAACTCTCTCATTCAATTACCTTTGAATGGTATAAATGTAGAAGATGATCATCAGCATGTTTGGCATTTATTTGTAATTCGTACAGAACATCGTGAGGCTTTGCAGAAGTATCTCTCTGAAAATGGTGTACAAACGCTAATTCATTATCCGATTCCTCCGCATAAGCAACAAGCGTATAAAGATTGGAATGATTTAAGTTTCCCAATTTCTGAGCGGATTCATCGCGAAGTGATCAGTTTACCTATGGGACCAACTTTAAGTTTGGCAGAGACTAAGAAAGTTATTCAGCTTTGCAATCGCTTTACCGTATAAAATGAATTTACTTAAAACCAGTGTTTTAAATGGTGTGGCTGTTTTAATTAAAACAGTCACAATGTTTATCTTGAATAAAATTTTAGCTGTCTATGTTGGTCCAGCAGGGTATGCTGCAATTGGTCAGTTTCAAAACTTTATCCAAATGGTGACGACCTTTGCTGGTAGTGCGATTAATACAGCAGTGATTAAATATACTGCTGAGTACTATGATGATGAAATTAAGCAACGTACAATTTGGAAAACAGCGGGTAGTATTGTTCTATTCTTTAGTGTTTTATTTTCTTTAACTCTTCTTGTTTTTCAAAAGCAACTATCACTTTACATCTTTCATACAGATATGTACCAATCAGTTTTTGTTTGGTTTGCTGTATTTTTAACTTTTTTTACATTTAACGCACTATTTTTAGCAATTCTTAATGGTAAGAAAGAAGTTCTTAAATTAGTTGTTGCTAATATTTTTGGAAGTTTATTTTCTCTCGCGATCACAAGTATTCTAGCAATAAAATATAGTTTATATGGTGCTTTAGTTGCGATTTCGATTTATCAGTCATTGGCTTTTTTTATAACGCTATTTTTATGCTATAAGTCTGATTGGTTTCAGTTGAATTATTTATTTGGAAAAATAGATAAAGAGATTGCTCAAAAATTTGCAGCCTTTGCGCTAATGGCATTGGTAAGTGCTATTTGTGTCCCAGTATCACAGATGGTTATTCGTGGCTATTTAAGTCATGAATATGGCGCAACCTATGCAGGTTATTGGGAGGCAATGATTCGGTTGAGTGCAGCATATCTTATGCTTGTGACTACAACACTTGGTGTATATTACCTACCTAGACTATCAGAGTTATCAAATCTTACAGAGATTAAGGTTGAGGTTTACTTAGGATATAAATATATCTTTCCCCTTGCTGTCATAGGTGGGTTTGCAGTTTATATTTTAAGGGACTGGATTATTGCTTTGCTGTTTACAAAAAACTTTTTACCTATGCGCGATCTGTTTTTTTGGCAAATGATCGGTGACACATTAAAAATAGGGAGTTGGATTTTGGCTTACTTGATGTTAAGTAAGGCGATGACAAAGCTATTTATAAAGACTGAAATTATATTTGCGTTAACATCGATTGCGCTCACTTATATTTGTACACAAGTCATGGGGTTTGAAGGTGTTTCGCTTGCTCACATGTTAAATTATGGAATGTATTGGGCTGTTATGAGTTATTTTGTGTTTAAAGTTTTGAGAGAAAAGGTGTGATTGATGAGTCTAAATAATCAACCATTGGTTTCAGTAGTTATTCCTTGTTATAACCATGAAAATTTTGTACAAGACTGTATTCAAAGTGTAATAGATCAGACATATGAAAACATTGAGCTTATTGTTATAGATGACGGCTCAAAAGACAGCTCAGTAGAAAAAATACAACAAATGATAGAAAGTTGTGAAAAAAGATTTGTGCGTTTTGAGTTTCGTTATAGACTAAATAAAGGATTAACTGCAACATTAAATGAGGCGTTAGAGTGGTGTCGTGGGGAGTATTATTCTGCTATTGCTTCAGATGATATGATGTGTATTAAAAAAACTGAGTCACAAGTCAGCTATCTAAAAGCTCATAAAAATTGTGCTGCAGTATTTGGTGGGGTGGAACTTATAGATGAGAGTAATAATATAATTGGTAAACGATTAAATGAAACTAAAGTTTTTTCTTTTAAAGAGATAATTTTAAATCAGCATGATCTCCCTGCTTCAACACAGTTAGCAAGATTAAAAATAATTAAAGAAATAGGGGGATATAATACAAATATAAAAATAGAAGATTGGTATATGTTGCTTAAGATGACAGTAAAAGAGCAATTTGAGGTACACTATTTAGATCAATTAATGTGTATGTATAGATTTCATAATGAAAATTTTTCAAAAAACATGAAGTTGATGAGTATTGAAATGATATCAATATTACAGGATTATCGAGATAGTAAGTTATATAAAAAGGCATTAATTAAAGTATATCGTATGGAATTTTCATATTATAAAAAAAATAAAGAATTTTTAAATGCTTTAGTGATTTTAGTGAAACTGGTTAAATTAAAATTTTTTGGAAATTAAATTCTTGTGAAAATCTTATATGTAGTTCCTGATTTTAAAGTTGGAGGGGTAACAACAGTTGTCCAAAGTCTTGACGCTGAGATGAAGTCAAGAGGTTGTGACTCTAAAATTATATGTTTAAAACAATCTGAGAATCAGTTGGATAGCTTGAATATAAATTCAAAACTTGATTTAATCTTAGCACTATTAAGGCTGAAAAAAATTGTATCAGAATATAAGCCTGATATAATTCATTCTCACACTATATTTCCACATTTGATTGTTTTATTGTATAAGTTTTTATTCAATAGAAAAATTATCATTATTAATACGGAGCATGGTTCTCTAGTTGATGATCAAAAAGATAAATTAATATTTAAACTATATAAAATTTTATCAGGTTCTGCAAATAAAATAACTTTTGTTAGTAAGTTTAGTGCCCAAACATATCTAGATAGTAATATCATTTCAAAAGAAAAGATAAAAGTTGTTTATAATGGAATAGGTCTAAGTCAAAATTTAACTAGTAAGATTAATGATGTAGATTTAGATGATAGTTTTAAATTTTGTTATATTGGTCGGTTTTCACCAGAAAAAAATGTAATCTTATTAATACAAGCTTTTCAGAGAATTCAAGCAGAACAAAGAGGACAAAAAATAAGCTTATATTTGGTTGGAAATGGTGAACAAGAATCTTTTTTAAAAAGCTATTGTAGTCAGAATGATATAAAAAATATTTATTTTTTAGGATTTAGGCAAGATATAACTGAAATATTGAATTCTATAGATTGTTTGGTATTGTCTAGTTTAACTGAAGGTTTACCAATGGTTATTCTTGAGGCTTATGTACAAAAGGTATTGGTTGTTTCTACTAATTGTGGAGGAGTCAAAGAAATAATTCAAGATACTCGTTTTATTGCTGAAAATAATAATGTGAATTCACTTTGTGAGTCTATGAAGTTTGCTTTTTATTTAAATAAAGAAGCTAAGGAGGATATAAAGTTAGAAAACTATATATATTATAAAAAGTTCTTCTCATCTGAAGTTATGTTGGAAAAATATGAAACTTTATATAAAGAGGCACTAGGTGATGTTTAATTTTATATTTTTCATATTTTTGTTTATTTTTGTTGTTAACTTGAAAACAGTTTTTTTTTCATTCCCAATATTTTATTTTTTTGCACCAATTGGTTTGTTTTTATTTCTGAAAGATTTTTATGTGTCTAAATTTCTTTTAGATAGAAAATTTTTAACTTTCTTTTTTATTATATTTTTGAGTTTAATTATTTCTGCTATTTCACTTTTAGTTAATCAAATAGGGGATTTTTTTTATGTTCGTCAAATTTATTTATATTCTATAATTTCCTTTTTTTATATATTTTTTATAATTAAAATTTTTTTAATAAATCAGAATAATGATTTCGATAAGCTTGTTTTATTTTTTATAACTTCAGTAGCTACTCAATTATTTTTTTCATTTGTGTTGTTTATGAGTCCGAGTTTATTCGATGCTTTTTTTAGTATATTTGATACAGCTATTGGATATGCAGATAGTGATGCTGTTGATAAATTTAATGAACAGCGTATGATTGCTATAGGTAATCCTTTTTTTGGATCGGCAATAATAAATTGTTTTACTTTAGTTTTATTGGCAGTGCACTTTAAATTTTCAAAATACAAAAAAATACTTATTGTTTTATGGGTTGTTATAGCAATTTTAGGAATTGCATCAGCAAGAACTACAATTTTTGGTATTACTTTATCATTAATTATTCTGCTTAAAGATTATAAGTCTAGTTACAGGTATTTACTTGCAGTATTAATTATTCTCTTAATTTCTTTAAACTTTGCCTATTTTACAAATGAGCGAATACAAACAATTATAGACTTCTCTTTTAGTTTTATTTTTGATTTTAAAAACTCTCAAGCATCAGATTCGGCTAGTGAATTAGTAAGTATGTGGAATATTTTACCAAGTAAAGTATCTACGTGGTTAGTTGGTGATAATTTCTTTATAGATCAAAATGGTTATTATTA
Source organism: Acinetobacter piscicola (assembly GCF_015218165.1). Lineage (NCBI taxonomy): Bacteria > Pseudomonadati > Pseudomonadota > Gammaproteobacteria > Moraxellales > Moraxellaceae > Acinetobacter > Acinetobacter piscicola. The sequence goes on from NZ_CP048659.1 coordinate 111,066, forward strand.
TAAAGGAATTGATGTAGGATATACGAGAATTATTTTTGCTAACGGTATGTTGGGCTTAATTACATTCTTATCGATGCAAGTATATTTACTATATAATATTAAATTTAAGAGATTAGTTTTATCCTTAATCGCATTACTTTTGGTGATTTTATTTTTGAATTTTAAAGGTTTAGCTAATTTAACTTTTTTAATTTTAATATTTTTTATGTATTCTAGATTAACTAGTACAGATTATGGAGACGTTAGTAAATTATGATTACAATAGGCATTCCTATTTATAATGCTGAGACATATTTAGAAGATGCTATAAAATCTGTCTTAGCTCAGTCGTTTAAAGATTTTGAGCTTATCTTGATAGATGATGGGTCTACAGATAATTCTTTAACTATTGCACAATCATTTAATGATCCTCGAATTCGTATTTATGCAGATGGAACAAATAAAAGATTACCATATCGTCTAAATCAAATTATTCAATTAGCAAAATATGACTATATTGCTCGGATGGATGCAGATGATTTAATGGATATAAATCGTTTAAAAATTCAGATAGAACATCTAAAAAAGCATCCTGAAATTGATCTGGTGACAACTGGTATGTATTCAATTGGTAAGTCAAATGAAGCTTTAGGAAAACGTATTCCTCAAGACTATATGATGAGTGCAAGTGAAATATTACAAGGAGTTACAAATTTACTACACGCCTCAATGTTAGCGAGAAAAACTTGGTGTTTGCGTAATCCATATAAAGTTGATAATGCTCTTGCCGAAGATTATGAATTATGGTTATCTTCAGCTATAAAAAAAGATCTAAAATATCATGTGATACAAGAGCCATTATATTATTATAGAGAAGTAGAAAATGTGAAAATTGAAAAAATGATTAAAGGTTATAATACTCAAATTGAAGTTATTAACCAGTATTCAAAGGGTGTCATTTCAGATGCTAATCGTCATAAAATAATAAGAAAGTTTCAAGTCAAAAAAGCAATTGTAAAAATATTAAGCGCAACAAATTTAATGTCAATTTTACAAAAAAGACGTGTCACAAAATTGAATGAAGATGATTTGATTAGATATTCTAAAAATTTAGATCGTATTCAACAAATGGGGAAATGAGGTGGCATCTAAAGTTATTATCATTGGAAATACTGCTACAAGTATTTTAGGCTTCCGCATTGATTTGATCAAAGACTTGAAAAGTAAAAACTTTATAGTCTACGCTTTTGTTTGTGAATACAATGATAAAGATTTAAGAGCGATTAACGATATTGGTGCGATTCCTGTTATATACAATATGCAACGAGGTGGATTAAATCCTTTCGCAGATCTAAAATCTTTAATTGAACTTAAAAGTAAAATTAGTGAAATCCATCCAGATATTGTTTTTTCGTATTTTACAAAGCCTGTGATATATGGTTCATTGGCTGCAAAAATGAGTAAAACACCAAAAGTTATTGGCATGGTTGAAGGGTTGGGAACGCCATTTACCATTCATAAACATGGTCAAAGTATCAAAGTCAAAATTATTCGTTTTATACAAGTACGTTTATATAAATTTGTTTTTCCATTTTTGGATAAGATTATTTTTTTAAATCCTGATGATCCAATTGATCTAATTGAAAAAAATCATATTAGACATAAAAAAAATGCTGTGGAAATATTAGGGCCAATTGGATTAAATCTTGAAGAGTATTCATATAGTCGATGGGATGAAAGTAAAGAAGTATCATTTATTTTTATTGCACGTCTTTTAGCAGAAAAAGGTATTTTTGAATATATTGAAGCTGCAAAATTAGTTAAACAAAAATATCCTAATATAATATTTAAAATAATTGGTGGGCTAGATACAGAAAATCCTTATGGTTTGACTCAGCAACAGTTAGATAACTTGATATCATCTGCGGTAGTGGAGTATCCTGGTTTTGTAACAGATGTTGCTAAACGTATACAAGATACTGCAGTTTTTGTATTACCTTCATATTACCGTGAAGGTGTGCCACGTAGTACACAAGAAGCGATGGCTATAGGTCGTCCTGTGATCACGACGGATGTACCAGGTTGTCGTGAAACTGTGGTGGATGGCGTGAATGGTTTTCTTGTGCCGAAATGGAATGCGAAAGCTTTAGCAGAGAAAATGTGTTATTTTATCGAAAATCCTGAGCAAGTGAATAAAATGGGATTGAAGAGCTATGAAATCGCTCAAGAAAAATTTGATGCTAAAAAAGTAAATTCCAAACTTATAGAGATTATGGGTTTAAAGGAACCAAATGAAAAGACTAATTGATATTATTATTTCTTTGATGGCATTAATCATTTTGTTACCTATTTTTTTATTGGTTGCAAATAAAGTTCGTCAGAACTTAGGTTCCCCCATCTTTTTCTATCAAGAACGTCCAGGTAGAGATGGGAAATTATTTAAAATGATTAAATTCCGCTCTATGAAAGATGCATTTGACAAAGATGGTAATCCCTTACCTGATGATCAACGTATTACGCCTTTTGGACAGAAACTGCGCTCAACGAGTTTGGATGAGATGCCGCAGCTCATTAATGTTTTAAAAGGTGATATGAGTATTGTTGGTCCACGCCCACAAATGAAAGAGTTTTTAGATCACTATACACCGCATCAAATGCGTCGCCACGAAGTAAAACCTGGAATGACTGGATTGGCGCAGGTGAGTGGTCGTAATAATTTGTCTTGGGAAGAGAAGTTTGATTTAGATGTAGAATATGTTGAAAAACAATCTACTTTACTTGATTTTAAAATTATGTTTAAAACAGTTGAAGTGATGCTGAAGAAAGAAGGTATTAATGCACCTGACCAAGAAGTGGGTGCTGAACGTTTTTCTGGTAGTAATACTTCTTCAAATTCAAAACCGCATTCTCATCAATAAGTCCAAGTGTCAGTAAATTAAGTTATGATCAAAAAAGCAATTCTTCCTGTAGCAGGTTTAGGCACGCGTTTTTTACCTGCAAGTAAGTCTATTCCTAAAGAAATGGTCACAGTGGTAGACCGTCCTGCGATTGAATATGTTATAAAAGAGGCGGTTGCTGCAGGAATCGAACAAATTATTCTTGTAACACATTCATCTAAAGCATCCATTGAAAATTATTTTGATCGTAATTTTGAGTTAGAAACAACCTTAGAACATAAAAAGAAATTTGATTTACTCAAAGAAATTACCGATATTTTGCCTAAAAATGTCAGTGTTGTGAGCGTGCGTCAACCTCAACCTTTAGGTTTAGGACATGCTGTACTGTGTGCTAAAGATATTGTTGGAAATGAACCTTTTGCTGTGTTATTACCCGATGTTTTAGTAAAAGATGCAGATACAAAGAATGATTTGGCTTTAATGATTGAACGTTTTCAAGTATCAAATGCGTCACAGATTATGGTTGAAGCTGTGCCTGATCATTTAGTCGATCAATACGGTATTGTTGATGTTGCTCAATCACCGAATGAAGGTGAAAGCATCGTAATGCAAGGGATTGTAGAAAAACCTGCAGTAGGTACTGCACCTTCAAATTTATCGGTTGTGGGGCGTTATGTTTTACCTGCTGAAATTATGCAACTTTTAGCAAATACACCCAAAGGTGCAGGTAATGAGATTCAGTTGACCGATGCGATTGCTGCATTACAAAATACAGCAACCGTTGAAGCTTATCGTATGAAAGGTCAAACCTTTGACTGTGGCAGTAAAATCGGTTATTTAAAAGCTGTATTACACTATGGCATTGAACATCCAAAATTGGGTGCAGAGTTCAAACAGCTCATTCAAGAATTAGATTTATAAAGATTCAAAATTAGGTGATCAATGAAAATTAGTGTTTTTGGTACGACTTTACAAGCAGGCGTACTGGCAGGTTTGATGGCTGAATTTGGTCATCAAGTGTCGTGGTGTTTAAATTCACAAAAAACATTGAATTATCAGGATGAGCAAGTCAACCAGTTGATTGAACGCCAAGCTCAGCTTGGTTTTCTAAATATTGTTGATGTAGATCAACTGAATTTAGATCAAGATGTTTATTTATTTTCATTTACACCGACAGAAGTTGATATTGCTTTAAATATTGCAAAAAAGATTAGCTTATCTCCGTTCATTCATCCTAAATTGATGATTAATGGTTCAACCTTTGGGTTGCAGGGCACTGAAAAATTAAAAAGTATTTTATCTCAGGATTATTGGGCATATTTACCTGATGTCATTCAAGAAGGTAATGCAATTCAGAGTTTTACGCAGCTTAAACAAGTGATTGTGGGTGTGGAGCAAGAAGAAACTCAAAATCTGATGTCTGAATTACTCCGTCCTATTTTTCAGCTACAACATCAATTTTTATTTATGCCGATTTTAGATGCTGAATTTACCAAACTCAGTATTTCTGGTATGTTGGCGACACGTATTAGTTATATGAATGACTTGGCTGTCGTCTCTGAAAAGTTAGGAATAGATATTAGTAATGTACGTCAAGGCTTAGCCGCTGATACACGCATTGGTGCAACGTATTTATCTCCCGGTGCAGGTTTTGGTGGTGAGAATTTTTCGCATGATATCTTAACCTTGTCGAATACTGTGGCGTATATGGGGGTTCATAGTCATTTATTGGAACAAGTCTGGGCAATTAACGAGCAACAAAAAGAAGTTTTATTTAGAAAGTTATGGAATTATTACCATAGCCATTTAAAAGGCAAAACTGTTGCTATTTGGGGTGCTTCTTTTAAAGAAAATACCTCAAGTATTCAAAATGCACCAATTCATGTGATGCTACAAGCTTTATGGGCACAAGGTGTAATCGTAAAATTACATGACCCCCAAGCATTAAAAGAAATTGAAAATATGTATGGCACGCGTGCTGATCTGATTTTATGTGAAGATCAATATCAAGCCGTTGAGCATGCAGATGCACTGTGTTTAATGACCGCTTGGGCGCAATATTGGAGTCCAGATTATCTGCAACTCAAGCAGAAAATGCAGCATCCTTTGATTTTAGATGGTCGTAATATTTATGATCCCGCTTATGTGAAATCACAAGGCTTTGCATACCAAGGAGTAGGGCGTTCATGAGTCATATCGAACAATTTTCTGTAGTGACAGAGCTTAGAGAACAACTGAACCAATTGGCTGAAGCACAAAAAAATATTCATTTAAATGAATTATTTGAAAAAGAAACACAGCGTTTTGAACAGTATTCTGTACAGTATCAAGATTTAACTTTTGATTTCAGTAAGCATCGCATTGATCAGGCGATTTTTAAAAATTTAATACAATTTGCTGAATCAAAAAAATTAGCGCAATGGATTCAGCGTTTATTTTCGGAAGAGCTGATTAACTATACCGAGCAGCGTGCTGCAATGCATTGGGCTTTGCGACAACCATCTGAAAATAAAAAAAATAGTAAAATTGTACAGGCTGTACATGAACAGTTAGAACGCATGTATCGCATTGTTGAAAAAATTCATGCGGGACAATATCGTGGAGTAACCGGTGAAGTAATCCAAGATGTGGTGAATATTGGTGTGGGTGGCTCAGATTTAGGACCTTTAATGGTTACACATGCGCTATCTGATTATCAGGTACATACGACCAAGCCTCTGCATGTTCATTTTGTTTCAACCATGGATGGCAGTCAGCTTTCAGAACTGTTGCATCAGTTACGTCCTGAAACGACGTTATTTATTATTTCTTCCAAGTCTTTTGGTACGATCGATACATTATCGAATGCACAAACGGTACGCCAATGGTTAGAAAAGTCTTTAGGGCAGTGTGAAGGAGTTTTAAAAAATCACTTTATTGGTGTTTCGACCAAACCTGAAAAAATGACGGCATGGGGGATCGCGCCTGAAAATCAGTTGCTGCTGTGGGATTGGGTGGGGGGTCGTTATTCGCTGTGGTCATGCATTGGTTTACCGATTGCATTGACGATTGGTGTAGATGGTTTTAAACAACTCCTTGCGGGTGCGTATGCGATCGACGAGCATTTCCAAAATGCTGAATTTTCAGAAAATTTACCTGTGTTGATGGGTATGCTTGGTGTTTGGAATAATAACTTTTTAAACATCCAGACCCATGCTGTGTTGCCCTATGATGGGCGTTTAAAATATTTTGCAGCTTATTTACAACAATTAGAAATGGAATCGAATGGGAAATCCATTCAGCGTAATAATGAACAGGTAGAATATGATACTTGTCCGATTTTATGGGGCGAAGTGGGGCCAAATGCACAGCATGCCTTTTATCAATTATTGCATCAAGGCACGCATTCAGTGAGCTGTGATTTTATTGCACCTGTTCATCGTTACAATGCCAATCAATTTACTTATGCTCAAAATGCAGAAGCATTGATTGAACAACATCATTTAGCATTATCGAATTGTTTAGCACAGTCACGTTTATTGGCCTTCGGTAATCAAGCACTGGATCAAAAAGAGCTGACCGATTTACCTAAATATAAACAATATACAGGGAATCAACCGAGTACCACACTTCTCATGAAAGAATTAAGTCCTTACAGTTTGGGGATGTTAATTGCTTTATATGAACATAAAGTGTTTGTACAATCTGTGATATGGAATATTAATCCTTTTGATCAGTGGGGGGTTGAGAAAGGTAAGGAAATTGCCAATCAATTATTGCCTATTTTAAATCAGCAGCAACATGACTTATCTGCCTTGGATGCATCAACACAAGGTTTAATCAAAATCCTTCTTCAAAAATAACAGAGTTTTATTATGGCAAACATTTTAGTGACAGGTGGTGCAGGATACATCGGTTCACATACTTGTGTAGAGCTACTGAATGCGGGTCATTCTGTTGTTGTACTCGATAATTTATCTAACAGTTCTGAAGAAGCGCTACTCCGTGTGCAAGAGCTCACAGCAAAAAGTTTGACTTTTGTTGAGGGGGATATTCGAGATGCCTCTACTTTAGATCAAGTGTTTGCATCACATCAAATTGATGCTGTGATTCATTTTGCGGGCTTGAAAGCTGTTGGTGAAAGTCAGCAAATTCCATTGACTTATTTTGATAATAATATTGCGGGTTCGATTAGCTTGGTTCAAGCCATGCAACGTGCTGAAGTCTTTCATTTGGTCTTTAGTTCATCTGCAACGGTGTATGATGAAGCCAATATTTCACCGCTGAATGAAAATATGCCTACAGGTATGCCAAGCAATAATTATGGGTATACCAAACTCATTGTTGAGCAAATGCTGCAAAAATTAGCGATTGCTGATGCACGTTGGTCAATTGCATTATTGCGTTATTTTAATCCCGTGGGTGCGCATAAAAGTGGTCGTATTGGTGAAGATCCGCAAGGGATTCCTAATAATCTAATGCCTTATGTAACGCAAGTTGCTGTAGGTCGCCGTGAAAAGCTGTCTATTTTTGGTCAAGATTATGATACGGTCGATGGTACGGGTGTACGTGACTATATCCATGTCGTAGATTTAGCGAATGCACATTTATGTGCATTAAATAATCGCCTAGATGCTGAAGGCTGCCGTGCATGGAATATTGGTACAGGTAATGGTTCATCTGTACTTGAAGTCAAAAACACATTTGAACAAGTAAATGGTGTGGCTATTGCATTTGAATTTGCTCGACGTCGTGAAGGAGATGTTGCAACTTCATTTGCAGACAATGCGCGTGCTGTTGCAGAGTTAGGTTGGAAACCTCAATATAAACTTGAAGATATGCTTGCAGATAGTTGGAATTGGCAAAAGCAAAATCCAGAAGGATATAAAAAATAATTTTTTAAGTAACGTGAATTCGGGATAAGAAATTTGATAAAGAATAGGCATTTGAGTCACAATTTAATCACGACAAAAAACTGAATAACCTCAAATGCCTATCGATACACAGCTTACAACACTTTTTTGTTTAATTGATGATTTTTGTGCTGATATTACCAACAATGTTGAACAATATAGGCTTACTTCAGGACAAGCTAAGCGATTGCGCCAAAGTAAAATCAGTGCTTCTGAAGTTCTCACTTTATTATTGTGGTTTCATCTAACAGGGAGTAGAAACTTCAAGGCTTTTTATCTTTATTGGGCTAAGCCTTTTCTTTGCTCTTACTTTCCAAACTTACCTAGCTATAACCGATTCATTGAATTAAAAGCAAAATATGTGATGTATTTTGTCGCTCTTATTGAGAGTTTAAAGGTGCAATCCTCTGGAATTGCTTTTATTGATTCTACCAAATTAGCTGTGTGTCATAATAAACGTATTCAGCAACACCGTGTATTTGTAGACAGTGCAAGTCGGGGGAAAACCTCTGTAGATTGGTTTTATGGTTTCAAAATTCATTTGATTTGCGATCATGTTGGACGCTTAGTTTCTTATTGTATAACAACAGGTAACGTTGATGACCGTAAAGTATTACCAGAATTAATAGAACACTCAAAATTAAAAGGTAAGTTGTTTGGTGATCGTGGCTATATTGGTAAGAATTGGAAGGATCGCCTTGCAGAAGTTGGTGTTCAACTGATTACACGTGTAAAAAGAAATATGAAACCACAAGTTTTAGATCCATTTGATCATGCTGTATTAAAAAAACGTGGAATTATTGAAGCACCATTTAATTTGATGAAAAGTCAATTTGATCTTGAACACACTCGCCATAGATCAAAAATAGGATTATTGACGACAATATTCTCAGCTTTAACCTTATATGCGTTGGTACTTTTGAATGGATATAATTCAGGAATTCAGCAGATTTTAAAACCTATTGAATTAAAATCTGCTTAAGCCGAATTCACGTTAAGTATTTAAAAATGGGAGCTGATTGCTCCCATTTTTATCAAGATTTTTAATGAAAATCAGATTATCCTTGAATTAAAGTCGTTAATTCATCGACATAAGCTTGCATTGGTTTTGGATTTTTATCCTGACGACTTTCAATATTGAGGCGTAATAAAGGCTCTGTATTTGAAGCACGAACATTTAAACGCCAAGCACCAAAATCTAAACTCACACCGTCGGTTTGGTCAATTTTTGGATTTTGATCCGCAAAATAGTCAAGTATCTTTTGAATCGTCTGTTGAGTATCAACGACTTTAAAGTTAATTTCACCACTACAAGGGAATTTTTCAATCATATCTTCGACCAGTGTAGATAAAGATAGATGGGTCTCTGAAAGCACTGAAATTGCCAATAACCAAGGAATCATACCGCTGTCACAATATGAAAAATCGCGGAAATAGTGGTGTGCACTCATTTCTCCACCATAAACCGCATTATGTTCACGCATCACATCTTTAATAAAGGCATGCCCTGATTTAGATTGAATTGCTGTTCCCTGATATTTTTCAACAATATCAAACGTATTCCACACTAAACGAGGATCGTGCACAATTTTTTCGCCTGACTGTTTCAGTAAAAATGCTTGGGCAAGTAGACCTACAATATAATAGCCTTCGATAAATTGACCTTTTTCGTCAAAAAGGAAGCAACGGTCAAAGTCACCATCCCATGCGATCCCCATATCTGCCTGATGTTCAAGTACAGCATTACGGGTACTATCGCGGTTTTCCACTAAAATTGGGTTAGGAATCCCATTTGGAAAGTGACCATCTGCATCATTGTGAATTTTAATGAATGCAACAGGAATACTCAGCTGTTTGAATTTTTCTTCAATAGCATCAACAACATGACCTGCTGCACCATTGCCTGCATTCATGACTAATTTTAATGGACGAATTTTACTTGGATCAATATAGGTAATTAAATGCTCGATGAACTCAGGCAAAATATTATATTTTTGAGTGGTTCCTTTTTTGGCAACGTCTTTAAATTGTTCTGTTTCAGCCAAAGCTTGAATGTCTTTTAAGCCAGTATCTGCACTGATTGGTCGTGCATTTTCACGCACTAATTTCATGCCATTATAATCCATCGGATTATGACTGGCTGTGATTTCAATCCCACCTTGAACATCTAAGTGAAAAGCACCGAAATAAACCTCTTCCGTACCTGTCATACCTAAATCAAGGACATCAACACCCGCATCATTTAAACCACGGATGGTGGCTTGTTTGAGTGCTTCACTGGTTAAGCGAACATCACAACCGACAACTACAGTTTTAGGTTGATAAATTTGCCCATAAGCACGACCGATTTTATATGCAATATCGTTATTGAGTTCTGTGCCGAGTTTTCCACGGATATCATAAGCTTTAAAGCAAGTGAGTTGGCTCATATCTTCTCTCGTTTGATAAAGAAAAGGCTGGTTTATATCCAGCCTATTGTGGTCAGACAAAATAGTTGTTAACTAGTGACTATTAAAAATCAATAACTTAAACTTAGTTAAATTGTCTTTTATTACAAAATAGTTATTAACTAATAAATGTCATGAAATTGATACTAAAAAATTAAAGGACAAAATAGTTATTAACTGACTGCTGAAGTTACCAGCCTTTCTCTTTGATACTCAGTATATTTTAGCATCTAAATTAATTCAGATACTAAAATATGATTTCAGAACTCAAAATATTATTTATTTTGAGCGATTTAACTCATAAACTAATCTGAATAGCTCTACTTGGTATTTTGCATCATGCAAAGCATTATGATCACCTTGTAAGGTCGGATGTACATATTTATCTATTGAGCTTGATTTTGTATCGTGCCAACTACATTTTGTAGCGCCCATAAAAAGAGCTTTGATATCTATGGCTGAAATACCGAAAGGATTTCTATTTAACGTGAATTCGGAATAAGAAATTTGATAAAGAATAGGCATTTGAGTCACAATTTAATCACGACAAAAAACTGAATAACCTCAAATGCCTATCGATACACAGCTTACAACACTTTTTTGTTTAATTGATGATTTTTGTGCTGATATTACCAACAATGTTGAACAATATAGGCTTACTTCAGGACAAGCTAAGCGATTGCGCCAAAGTAAAATCAGTGCTTCTGAAGTTCTCACTTTATTATTGTGGTTTCATCTAACAGGGAGTAGAAACTTCAAGGCTTTTTATCTTTATTGGGCTAAGCCTTTTCTTTGCTCTTACTTTCCAAACTTACCTAGCTATAACCGATTCATTGAATTAAAAGCAAAATATGTGATGTATTTTGTCGCTCTTATTGAGAGTTTAAAGGTGCAATCCTCTGGAATTGCTTTTATTGATTCTACCAAATTAGCTGTGTGTCATAATAAACGTATTCAGCAACACCGTGTATTTGTAGACAGTGCAAGTCGGGGGAAAACCTCTGTAGATTGGTTTTATGGTTTCAAAATTCATTTGATTTGCGATCATGTTGGACGCTTAGTTTAGAGGTGGTCCCACTTGTTTGAACAACTAAAAGCATATTTATAAGTGATATTCCGCTCTAGTTAAGCCACCTTGTTTTGTTGGGGTAGCTGATCATAGTAAAACTCATTTGGTGTCATTTTGTCTAGACTCGAATGAGGTCGTTTCAGATTATAAAACTCAAAATATGCACTCAATTGCTTTTTCGCATCTGTGACACTGCTATAAGCTTTGAGATACACCTCTTCATATTTAACGCTCCGCCATAATCGTTCAACCATCACATTATCTACCCATCGACCTTTACCATCCATACTGATTTGAATGCCATTTGATTTCAATACATCAATAAATGCATCACTGGTGAACTGACTGCCTTGGTCTGTATTCAATATTTCAGGTGATCCATATTTTTCAATCGCTTCATTTAAAGCCGAAATACAAAAATCCACCTCCATACTAATCGATACCCTATGCGCAAGTACCTTGCGGCTATGCCAATCAATCACAGCACATAAATAAACAAAGCCTTTTGCCATAGGGATATACGTTATATCCGTAGGCCACACTTGATTACTGCGCTGAATTGCCAATCCTTTGAGCAGATATGGATATTTACTGTGAGCTTGATTAGCCTGGCTTAAATTTGGTTTGCAATATAACGCCTGAATACCCATTTTCTTCATTAAAGTACGTGTATGACGTCGTCCTATATGATGTCCTTGACGATTCAACAAATTACGCATCCTACGGCTACCTGCAAAAGGATATTGCATATGTAATTCATCAATACACCGCATCAGCTTCAGATCTGATGAGCTAACAGGTTTTGGGCGATAATAATAACAACCACGAGAGACTTTCAGCAGCTTAGCTTGCTTAGATACTGGGTAGTGTTTCAAAAAGTATGCTGAAAGAAAGACAGGTAAGAATTTGATACTATAGGGAAATGCAAATAACTCTAGAAATCAAATGTCCTACCTGCCTGAGTGACAGTATAAAGAAAAATGGCATAAAACTATATGGTAAGCAAAATTACCAATGCAAAATATGCAAACGTCAATTTATCGGTGATCATGCACTGAGTTACCAAGGTTGTCACTTTGGTATCAAAAGTAAAATACTACATCTGATGGTACGAGGCAGTGGTGTTAGAGACATTGCCAAAGTTGAGCGAGTGAGTATTGGTAAGGTTTTACGTACGCTCAGCCAATCAAACTATCAACTTCAAGCACGGCAAACTCATTATGAAACCATTGAAGTAGATGAGTTTTGGACTTTTGTCGGTAATAAGCAAAATAAAGAATGGTTGATTTACGCCTATCACCGAGAAACAGGTGAAATCGTTGCTTATGTATGGGGTAAACGAGATTTAACCACAGCAAAACGACTTAAATTAAAATTAAAGCAGCTAGGTGTGAGCTATACCCGTATATCAAGTGACGATTGGGATAGCTTTGTTACGACCTTTAAAAAATGTAAACAGTTGATAGGTAAGTTTTTCACTGTAGGTATTGAGGGCAATAATTGTCGCTTACGCCATCGGATTAGACGAGGGTTTAGGAGGAGTTGTAACTTCTCAAAAAATCTGGACAATCATTTCAAAGCCTTTGATTTAGTGTTCTTTTATATTAACAATGGATTCGTTTAATGGCAGCATACTTTTTGAAACACCACCAGATACTGAAATCTGAAGTGAGTCGTCGATTAACTTTTGTGGTTGAAGCGGCCCAGTTTCTTCAACACACCTTCTAAAAAATCAATTTCTAATGCCTGCTCACCGATTTTTGCATGTAACTTTTTAAGATCAATGGGAGGTTCTGATGGAGCTTTTGATTGATCGAAAGCTTGTGAGGAAGCTGAGATCAATTGATTTTTCCAGTCAATAATTTGGTTTTGATGAACATCAAACTCAGAACTCAATTCAGCAAGTGTTTTTTCTGCTTTGATCGCAGCAAGTGCTACCTTAGCCTTAAAGTCGTTTGAATGATTTCTTCTTGGTCTACGTGCCATAAAATACTCCATATATTGATGTTTATAACATCATTTGAGGAGCAGAATATCACTTATAGCAGTTGTTCAAATTTCTGGATCCACCTCTGGGAATACTTTCTTTCAACCAATAATCAAAAATTGGACGAGCAACTTTGGCAGCAGCACTACCACTGCGTCCATTCTCTAAAATAATGGCAAGAACAATTTGAGGGTTATCCGCAGGAGCAAAGCCAATAAATAGAGCATGATCGTAATGCCGTTCAATGAGTAAGGCTTCATTGTAGTGTTTGCCCTGTGCAATACTTTTAACTTGGGCTGTACCTGTTTTTCCTGCAATTTGATATTGTAGTCCCGACTTGATACCTTGACCTGTACCAGACTGAATCACATCAATCATGGCGTGATGCATTTTTACCCAATCGTTAGGGGTGCCATTAAAGAGAATTTTACCATCTGTATCATGGTGGATTGGGTAGGGTGTTGAACCTTTACTTTCTTTAAGTAAATGAGGGGTAATATGCTTACCAGAATTGGCAACGATTGCTGTCGAAAGGGCTAATTGTAATGGTGTAGCGGTGAATGCCCCCTGACCAATACTTACGGAAATTGTTTCACCCATTAACCATTTTGTCCCACGGGTTCGCATTTTCCATTCGGGTGATGGATATAATCCCGAACCTTCATAAGGTAAGTCAATTCCTGTTTTTTCACCAAAGCCAAACTGGGTCATCCATTTGTACATATTGTCGATACCCATTTGATAAGACAATATATAAAAATAGGTATCACTAGACTGTGTGATCGCTTTATGTAAATCGACAATGCCATGGCCAGATTTTTTCCAATCACGAAATTTATCTGAATAGCCGTAAAACCTTGCCCTTCAGGGCGGGGATATAAGGCTGCAATCCGCTAGTCCTCCTTGTGGGGATTAGCTAGGATTGCTAATGCGGTGTCTGCTGACTCTCAATATATTGTTTAATAATTGAAATCGGAGCACCGCCACATGATGCAGCGAAGTAACTAGGTGACCACAGAGCATTTACCCATAGCTTGTTTTTAATTTCGGGGTGTTTGGTTCGTAAAATTCGACTAGAAGCACCCTTTAAACTATTTACTAAGCTAGAAATTGCTATTTTTGGCGGATAATTCACAAGTAAGTGAACATAGTCATGTTCTCCATCAAATTCCATCAATTCAGCTTCAAAGTCTAAGCAGACACGCTCAAATACTTCACGCATCGTTTCTTGCATTGCTTTGGTAAAAACATCTCTACGATATTTAGCTACAAAGACTAAATGTACATGCATATTAAAAATACAATGGCGACCTGTTCTAATTTCTTGACTAGTACTCATACGCCAAATATATTTTAAGTATGAAGACACTTAAATTACGCATAAAAGATAAACATTGCAAGATACTAGACCAACTAGCGTTAGAGGTAAACTTTGTTTGGAATTATGTCAATGATTTGTGTTTTAAACACTTGCAAAGAAAACAACAATTCTTTTCAGCATACGATATTGCAAAATATACAAAAGGTGCATCTAAGGAATGTAACTTGCACAGCCAAACCATACAGGCAGTTGCAGAAGAATTAGTGACAAGACGCAAGCAATTCAAGAAATCAAAATTAAAATGGCGTGTCAGCAATAAGAAATCAGCTAGACGCTCTTTAGGATGGATACCATTCAAGAAAGTAGCAATCAAATATGCTGATGGCTATGTTCAATATGGTAAGCATCAATTCAAACTATGGGATAGTTACGGACTCAGCAAATACAATGTTAAAACAGGCTCATTTGTCGAGGATAGCCGTGGGCGTTGGTATGTTTGCCTTGTGATTGATTCAATTAAAACTGAGAAAACCACCGCTAAAACCTCGATTGGCATAGATTTAGGTTTAAAAGATTTAGCGACTTGTTCAGATGGCGTAAAGTTGAAAGCGCCTAAAATCTATCGGCAATATGAACAAAAACTTGGCATTGCACAACGTGCAAAAAATAAGAAACGTGTTAAAGCGATTCACGCCAAGATCAAAAATATTCGTCAAAACATGCTGCATCAATTCAGCCATAAATTGGTGAATGAACATGCAGCAATCTTCGTTGGCAATGTGAATGCCAAAGCATTAGCACAGACTAGATTAGCTAAGTCAGTGTTAGATGCAAGTTGGACAACACTAAGAACCATGCTCAAGTATAAATGCGAGAACGCAGGTGTATGGTATGAAGAAGTCAATGAAGCGTATACCACCCAAACGTGTTCGTGCTGTGGCTCACGCTTCAGTAGTCCGAAAGGTAGAGCAGGCTTAGGAATAAGAGAATGGCAGTGTTGTGAGTGTGGTAGCTCATGGGATCGGGATATAAATGCCGCACTGAATATTCTTGCGCTCGGACATGAGCGTCTCGCAGGAGGAATCTCCGTCCTTTAGGTCGGGGAGGATGTCAAGACTATCACCAGGGATTTGGAAATAGCCAGGATCAAAAATTTTGGTATTCCAGTCAATATAGCCATAATGAATACCGCCCAATCCAGCCATAGGTTTAATTGTTGATGCTGGTGGATAAGTCCCCTGTAATGCTCGGTTATATAATGGTTGATCAAGATTCTCATTGAGATTGTTATAATCTTTATGGCTAATACCCGTCACAAATAAATTCGGATTAAAACTTGGGCTAGATACCATTGCCAGTACTTCACCATTACGAGGATCTAAGGCGATAATCGCTCCACGTTTCTGTGCAAGTTGTTCCGATGCAAACTTTTGTAAATGAAAGTCAAGTGAAAGATAGAGATCATTGCCACGAATTGCAGGTTGATCTTCTAAATGTTTTAAAACTGTCCCATGTACATTGACTTCAACAGATTCATGACCTTTTTGCCCATGTAAAAGTTGTTCATAAAATTTTTCTATACCGATTTTACCAATCAGGTTTGTACCTGCATATTTATCTTTATCAATAACTTTTAGCTCTTTATCATTAATTCGTCCCACATAGCCAATTAAATGAGCAAACAAATCATCATAAGGATAAATTCGTGTCATTTGGGTTGCAATTTCAACATCAGGAAATTGATATTTAACTTCACTAAATCGTGCAATATCTTCATCAGTAAGATGGAATTTAATGGTGACTTGTCAGTTTTTCGTGCATCTTTAAAACGTTTTTGAACTTGTCCAATATCTTCTGCTGATAAATTTAATATTGGTTGTAAATTTTTGATTAAATTGTTAATTTTTGGATATTGAGCTTTATTTACAGTAATTGAAAAAATAGGATAATTATGGGCGAGTAATATTCCATTACGATCGTAAATATTTCCTCTCGCAGGTGGGATTGACTGTAAACGAATTCTGTTAGATTCTGAGATAGTTTGAAAATGTTGATGCTGATAGAGCTGCAAATAACCATATCTAATGATCAAGACAGCAAGACAAATTCCCACTAGAGCCATTGCAAAATAGATTCTCAGGTTAAAAATCTTCTTTTCCTGCTGTAAATTTTTAACCTGATTATGTGTTTGATGCCACATAAGCAATCAATTCACAAAATGTGCTTGAGTCGTAAAGAAATCATGCAGATCTGTAATCAGGATATCCCCAAAATCCTGCCCATTTTGCGCACGTATTCGAATAGATGATTGTTGCATTTCTTGCTCCCCAACAATGATCAGATAAGGTATTTTTTGTAGCGTATTTTCACGGATTTTATAGTTCAATTTCGATTGACTTAAATCTAATGTTGCCCTAAAGCCATTCTGTTTAAGTGATTCTTGGACTTGTTTAGCGTAATCATGTTGTGCATCTGTAATCGGTAAAATTGCGATTTGGACAGGTGCAAGCCAAAATGGGAAGTGCCCCATATAATGCTCGATCAAAATACCAATAAAGCGCTCAAGAGATCCAAATAAAGCACGGTGCAACATCACAGGCCGTTGTTTTTCATTATTTTCATCAATGTAATGAATATCAAAACGTTCTGGTAAATTTAAATCAACCTGAATTGTTCCGCATTGCCATTCACGACCAATGGCATCTTTTAAGGTAAATTCAAGTTTAGGGCCATAAAATGCACCTTCACCGATATTTAATGTATAAGGAATATTAAGCTGTTCGAGAGATTGTTCTAGTGTGTTTTCTAAGAAATCCCAAATTTCTTCCGTGCCGACACGATGATCAGGCCTTGTCGATAATTTAAGCGAAACTTCATTAAAGCCAAATTGCTCATAAATTTTATAAATGAGGGCAATTGTATTTTTACATTCAGATAAAAGCTGGCTGTTAGTACAAAAAATATGGGCGTCATCTTGGGTAAAATGACGAACACGCATTAATCCATGTAAAGATCCAGATGGCTCATAGCGATGAACTTTACCAAATTCCGCCATACGTAATGGTAAGTCACGATAACTTCTTAATTCATGTGCATATAGACAAACTGCGCCAGGACAACTCATAGGCTTAAGTGCATAACTTCGCTGATCTTCAGTGACGGTGGTAAACATATGCTGCTGATAGTTTTGCCAGTGTCCCGAAATTTCCCAAAGTTCACGATCCATGACATCGGGAGTATTAACTTCGATATAACCCGCATCATCTTGTTGCTGGCGTAAATAATCTGATAATAACTGAAATAATTTCCATCCTTTCGCGTGCCAGAACACGGCACCTGGTGCTTTATCATCAAAATGTAGTAAATCAAGTTGTTGTGCTAATTTACGATGATCTCGTTTTGCGGCTTCTTCAACTTGCTTTAAATGTTTTTTTAATTGTTTTTGGTCAGCCCAACATGTGACATAAATCCGCTGTAACATCGGTTGTGTAGCGTCGCCTTGCCAATATGCACCAGAAACATGAGTCACTTTAAAATATTCTAAAAATTCAGTATTTGGAACAAGTGGATATAAGTAAACGTCTGAGAAATCATTATTTTGATGGAAAAATAAGTCGCTTGAGTTACTCGTATTTTTTAAGTATTGATACTTAAAATCCAAATCTTGCTGTTTAAAAAAATTAGCTGCTTGATCGGCTGTAATCTTTTCAGTGCGAATATCTAAATGTTGTTGTACCCACTCATGCATTTTCAGTTCAATGTGTTGTAAATCATCCTGATTAAAATGCGGCGTATCGGCGAAATCATAATAAATACCTTGATTGGTAATTTGATATTCTACAGGTTGAGCAGCAGAGTATAACTGATGGACAGCCTGTGCTAATAAATAAGCATAGGAGTGTCGTAGTAGATTTAAATTATTGTCATCGTTCAGACTGAAAAGTTCGATGTGACAGTCATGTTGGATGACATGATGCACATCAACGAAATGAGCATCAATTTTGGCGAGAAAAGCTTTTTTATAGCCTTGAATTTTGAAACGGGATAAGGTTTCAAAAATCGACATTGGTTGCTCAAGTTGAAGATGCTGTGCTGAACCAAGGAAATTAAGCTGGATATTCATGTAGAGTCGTCTAAATACAGGTTGGGTTATTGCAGATTAACGGTCAATTTCTAAGGCTTGACCCTGACAGTTAAGATAAGGTTGCTGTTGGTGCCATGCGAGTTGACCAGAAATGATGGTTGTATCCACCAGATAGCGGAACGTTTTATCTTGGAAGGGTGTCCAGCCGCAACGCATAAAATTAGTCTGTTCAGCTACTGATTGTTTTTTCTGATTTTCGCGGATGAGGACTAAATCAGCCCAATAGCCTTCGCGGATATAGCCTCGATCTTTAATACGGAATAAATCGGCAACTTGATGAGAAGTTTTTCTTACCAGCGTTTCAATTGATAGCTTTTGATCTGCCACTAATTCTAATAATGCGGGTAAGGCATGCTGAACTAGCGGTAACCCTGAAGGGGCATTAAAATAAGTTTGCTGTTTTTCTTGCCAAGTATGCGGCGCATGGTCTGTGCCAATAATATCTAAACGCTCACTATTGGCGACAGCATCAATGAGGGTATGCTTGTCACTGGCAGTTTTTATTGCTGGATTACATTTAATTAAATGTCCTAAATCTGCATAATCAGACTCATCAAAAGTTAAGTGATGTATACATACTTCAGCAGTAATATGCTTTTTATCTAATGGTAAATTTTTAAATAAGCAAAGCTCTTTTGCTGTCGTCAGATGCAACACATGTAGCTGTGTACCAAATTCCTCAGCGAGTGATACGGCTAATCGAGAGCTTTCAAAACAGGCTTGTTTATCCCTAATTTTAGGATGTAAGTTTGCTGGAATATCTTTGCCATATTTATCACGATAAAACTCTTCCAGCTGTTTGATCCGGGGCGTGGATTCGCAATGTGTTAATAAAATAGTGGGTACATTCGCAAATAGGCGCTCTAAAATTTTTGGATCATCAACCAACATATTACCCGTTGATGCTCCCATAAAAACTTTCACGCCGCTAACCAATTTAGGATCAAGCGCTTCAACAATATCTAAATTTTGTGCACTTACCCCAAAGTGAAATGCATAATTGGCTATGCTATGTTGAGCTGCAATTGCTTTTTTATCGTGTAGTGCAGTTAAGTCCAATGTAGCAGGATTGGTATTCGGCATATCCATAAAGCTGGTAATTCCACCTATCGCAGCTGCCAAAGATTCTGAGGCAAAACTCCCTTTTTTTGGTGAGCCTGGGTCGCGGAAGTGGACTTGATCATCAATCATGCCTGGGAGTAACCATGCGCCATCAGCCTCGATGCTCTTGGCATTGTGGATACCCGTTATATTAGATTGTATTTTACGAATACGACCTTGCTGAATAAGGACATCACCGATTTGTTGCTGCCCCTCATTAACTATATTCGCATTACGTATGATGAGATTTGGGAGTTGTCTAAAATTCATTTTGTAATGCCTTATAACCTTGTACTAACTCAATATTAGTGCTCACCACACTTTCAGAAAATTCACTGATAGAAATATCGATCGGTGGGTACAGGCTTAAGTCGGTTCGGGCATTGATATAGCTCATCGCAGGGACATAAAATGATTCAGGTAAATCGCGACCATCGACAACTGCATTATGACGGATGGCACTATGATCACCGACTTTACAGTTGAATAAGACACTGTTAAAGCCGACAAATACGCGGTTACCAACCACACATGGACCATGAATAATCGAACGATGGGCGATGGATGAGTTTTTTCCAATCGTGACTTGTGCACCTGCTTTTGAATGAATGACAACACCATCTTGAATATTTGAATTTTCACCAATGATGATGGGTTGCATGTCGCCATTTTCATCCACTTCATCTGCACGGATCACCGCATAAGGACCGACAAATACGTTCGCTTCAATAATGACTTTTCCACAAATAATTGCGGTCTGATCAATATAAGCGGATTGGTCAATGACAGGGAGATGACCAGTTGGATTTTTACGAATCATGGTAATGTCTTCAATGTTATATAAATTAGCTAAATAATGGGCTGAGTTAAAATTGTGGCGTGTTGTGTGTTTAATCCAAGATAAAAACAATTGGGGCGATTAGTGTGGCAGGCTGGTCCAGTTTGCTCGACCAAAAAAAGGATGCTGTCACCGTCACAATCAAGTCTGGTTTCAATGAGTTTTTGACGATGTCCTGAACTTTCGCCTTTTCGCCATAAGCACTTCCGCGAGCGAGACCAATAGCAAACCTGTCTTGTATTTAGGGTTTCAAGTAGTGCATCACGGTTAATCCAAGCAAGCATTAAGACATCTTTACTTTGTCCATCTTGGGCAATGGCAGTGATTAGTCCATCCTTGTTCCAGGGAATAGCATCAATAATGCTTTTCAGTTCATAACATTGCCCCATCTTTCCTTGTTCAATGTCTAGAAAAACTGTTGAACCTACCATTGCCATGATCCCTGAGCGACTGCATCGTGAGCATGTAAACTTTCAGCATGGATGACTTTGAAGTTAAATCCTGAAATACCTGAGTAGTTGACAAATGCGTGGTATAAGCGGCGTAAAGCATCTTCACAGAACATTAAATTTTGACCATTTGCTAATGCGAATGCTTGCTCATCTACGCGTTTGACAGCTGTCTGAACAGGTGTTGTCAAGGCTTTTTCTGCATGTGAAATGAATTGCCGAATTGGAATGGACTGTAAACAAGGGTCTAAGTTAAAACGTAGCTGAGCAAAACTTCTTTGGCTGTGTGGAGTTGCTACAATCGCATCTGTTGTACCTAACCACGCCATAATTTCATCGGTGTTTTGTGGATTTATTTTTTTTGTATCAATGGCATCTTGAAAGCTTTTTTGAATGAGGTCACGTGCTAAAGCAGCAGAACAAGGACAGGTTGAGGAATAGGTGATTTCTATTGCTAATTCTGCTTCAAAAGTATGCTCACTTAACTTACAGGATAAGCTAAATGGATAACTTTTCCAGCCCGATAGTGCGCTGACTAAAGCAGGTTGTTCTAAATTAAACTCCGCTTGAATATCAAGGCGGGCTTGTTGAGAGAGCTCAGTATGGCTCGCTAAAAAATCTTGAAGCACTTGATAAATTTTACTTAAAGTTAGGTCAGGTAGGGCATGGAGTTCCAGCAGTCGAGTATACAGTCTAGACATATGAATACCTTTAGCCTGAGGATCATCTAAGCTGACATAGGCATTCACTTTACTTGCGCACAGTGTATTTTGAATGTGAATAGGTAAGGCGATATTCTCCATTCCGACCCAATCGAGAGGATAGGCATGCATATTCAGAAAAGGTTCAGATGAGACATCTGGGAGCTGCAAGGCATTCATAATTGAAAGTAAGTGTTAAATGTTATGTTATAACATAACACTTAATGGGTGTTATTTCTAGTATGCTTGTGATAAGAACTGATAAATAGTCGATTTTTATTTTACTGAGTTGAATTTCTACAATATCCAAATAAGATCAGAGAATGTCCTGTGAGTTGAAAATCATGCTTTGTTGCAATATCTAGAAGCAATTTTTCAATTTCTTCATTCTTAAACTCAATGATTTGGTTTGTTTCTTGACAGACAAGATGATCGTGCGAAGTATTTTGCTTTATCTCAAATACAGCATGATTGTGATCAAAGTTATGGCGTTGAATAATACCTGCCATTTCAAATTGAGTTAAGACTCTGTAGACCGTTGCCAGTCCAACATCCTCATCTTGCTCCGATAGTTTTTTATAAATATCCTCGGCACTCAGATGGTGAGGAATTGAGTTTTCCAATATTTCTAAAATTTTTATTCGCGGAAGAGTGACTTTTAGTCCTGCTTTTCTCAGGTCTTGATTGCTAATTGCCATATGTGTAATCCGTATTTGATAAAGGTGGGAAGGATGAATCTTAATAAGTAAACATCATTCATTATTGATTGAGTCTCCAAATTGTTTGTGTCTGGGTATCTTCTAAAAGGATGCCACTTTTAAGCAATTTCTGTCGAATTTGATCTGCTAAAGCATATTGTTTATTGCTTCGTGCTGTATTTCTTGCCAGAATCGCTTCTTGGATTTCCTGCTCGGAAAGGGGTGAATCTTGTTCACTAGCTGAGTGCTTTAATATTTTCTCAGGATCATACTGAAAAATATTTAGAATATTGCCGATCCAAAGAAGTAACTGATAATTTTTAATAACGTTTTCTGGGCTCTCTTCTTTTAAGGCTATGTTTAACTGCTTCAATAAGTCAAAACAAATGACGAGTGCTTCAGGGGTGTTAAAGTCATCATTCATGGCTTGGTTAAATTTTTGTATAAAAGGATTACTATTTAGTTCTGTTTTAATAGCATCATCTTTTGATGTGATAAAGGGTTGTGCGTGGTAAATTGCTTGATAGAATCGAGACAATACTTTTTGTGTATCTTTTAAAATATGATCAGAGAAATCAATAGGACTCCGATAATGAGAACTCATCATTAATAAGCGAATGACTTCAGGATGATAAGACTTGAATGCATCGCGGATGGTGAGAAAATTACCTAATGATTTCGACATTTTTTCTCCATTGACATTGATGAAGCCTGTATGCAACCAGTAATTCACATATTTTTCTCCAGTTGCAGCTTCACTCTGCGCAATTTCATTTTCATGATGTGGGAAAATTAAATCACCCCCACCGCCATGAATATCAAAATGGCTGCCAAGATGACACATTGACATTGCCGAACATTCAATATGCCAACCTGGTCGCCCATTTCCCCAAGGCGATTGCCAAAAAGGTTCATTGGGTTTTGAAGCTTTCCAGAGTACAAAATCAAAAGGGTGACGCTTTTCAGTTTCTATGTTGATGCGTTGGCTAGCGCCTGCTTGCATATGTGCTAATTTTCGGCCAGATAATCGTCCATAGTCAGGATAGCTTTCAATGGAAAAATAAATATCACCATTTGATGTTTGATAGGCGTATTTTTTTTGGAATAAGGTTTGGATAATAGTTTGAATATCTTGAATAGAATCAGTTGCTTTAGGTTCTGCATCAGGAGAGAGGCAGCCTAAAGTCTGAAAATCTTTATGCATTGCTTGAATAAAGTGATCCGTCAATTCGCCGATGGATTCGTGGTTGTCTTGTGCTTTTTGAATAATCTTGTCATCGATATCCGTAATATTACGAATGTATTTTACTTTCCAGCCCTGTGATCTTAAAAAACGCACAATCAAATCAAATGCAATCATGGTTCTGGCATGTCCAATATGACAGTAGTCATAAACGGTGATTCCACAGACATAGAGCTTGATCTCGTTTACTACGATGGGCTCAAAGTGCTCTTTTGAGCGAGTTTCAGCGTTATAAACATACAAATCAGACATTATTTTTTCCTTATTAACCCTCTATAAATTGCAAAAAATTATTAAATAAAATCTCATTCCGCCTACTTAAATTAAGAAGAACAGCTTTTAAATATATTTGTTATGTTATAACATAACAAATACTGAAGCAATCTCAATAAGATTGAGAGCTGTGATATTAGGGTATAAATGAGTAATGAAACATTTTTTAATTTTCGGGGTACTTTTTTGTCTTATCGCATGTAGTCAAAAACCAATACGGCATTTGGTTTCGCAACCCTACTCTTCGGAAGAAGATGACACATTCAAACATAAATCTGTGCAGTCTCGTCCAACACTTCAGAAAATTACACCTGCTTCTTATCAGAACTGGTTATCTCAACCTTTTAATAAAAATCAAGTTCATCGTTATCAATCTTTTTTAAAAAATCAAGACTTGCAGAATGTAGTGCCTGAATTTGAACTATTTCAAACAGCGCGAGATTGGCAAAACTGCCATGCATCTGAATATGAAATTCCACCGCAAGAAATTTGGAACAATATCGTACCGACTTTAAATATTTTGAAGGAATTAATTAATGACAATGTGATTGATGATTTTACAGTCACTTCTGTTTACCGTAACTATGCCTTAAATCGTTGTTCGAAAGGAGCAGATTCTTCCAGACATGTTTTTAATGCTGCACTCGATTTTAGGATTGGTCCAGAACAGCCAATACCAGAAGAACTTACAACGATTCAGCAAACAAAAACAAATTTGTGTCAATTTTGGGTCAAAAATGGTGATCGCTTGAATATGGGACTCGGAGTCTATGCTTCTGGTCAAATTCATATTGATAGTGCTGGATATCGCACATGGGGACCGGATCATAGAAGTACCTCATCTCCCTGTATCACCCAGCTTTTATCTAATCGAAATGATAAAGGAAATGTAGATGAGTGAATTAAAACTTAGTGCGATACAGCAAAGGGTATTAACAATTTTGCAAAATGAGCAGAAAGCAATAAGTGCTTATGCTTTATTAGAAAAGGTAAAACCTTATGGCTTGCAATCTCCAGTACAAATTTATCGTATTTTAAAAAAACTGTCAGGCTATGGCTTAATACTTAGACTTGATACATTGAATAAATATTTAGCGTATGAATTGAAAAATAAACAAAATTACTTACTCGTCACAATTTGTACAGAGTGTCAGACAGTTCAAATTCTTGATTCACCTCAGTTTACTCAAGTGATTGAACAATCACTTGTTCATCAGGATTTTAGCCCTAAACATCATTGTTTAGAGCTATTAGGTCAATGTGCTTTATGTTTTTCCAAACGTAACAAGCCTTTTATTAAGATAAGTGAGAAAGCCAATGGATAATTTTTTAGCCACTCCAGCCAAATTACCTGTAACTGTGCTGTCGGGATTCCTCGGTGCAGGTAAGACGACGTTACTCAATCATATTTTAAATAACCGCGAAGGTCGTCGTATCGCGGTCATTGTTAATGATATGTCGGAGGTAAATATTGATGCTGCTTTAGTACGAGATGGTGGCGCAGAACTTTCCCGTACTGATGAAAAACTGGTAGAAATGAGTAATGGTTGTATCTGCTGTACTTTGCGGGAAGATTTACTGGTAGAAGTTCGTCGCCTTGCTCAAGAGTATCGTTTTGATCAATTAGTCATTGAGTCAACGGGAATTTCTGAGCCATTGCCCGTAGCCGAAACTTTTACTTTTGAAGATGAAAATGGTGTGTCACTGAATGAGTTTGCACGACTTGATACCATGGTGACTGTTGTAGATGCCTTTAATTTTTTAAAAGATTACAGCTCGTATGATAGTTTGCAACAACGCGGAGAGTCGTTGGGTGAACAAGATGAGCGTACTGTGGTTGACCTGTTGATTGATCAAATTGAGTTTTGTGATGTCATCATCTTAAATAAAGTAGATCTGATCAATGAGGATGATAAACAACGTTTATTTGCAATTCTAAATAAACTTAATCCACGAGCAAAAATTGAAATTTCTGAATTTGGTAAAGTCAATTTAGATAAAGTTTTAAATACAGGGCTTTTTGATTTTAATGAAGCCTCTCAAGCCCCAGGATGGCTGAAGGAATTGCGTGGGGAACATACACCTGAAACCGAAGAGTACGGAATTAAAAGTTTTGTGTATCGCGCAAGACGTCCATTTCATCCACAACGCTTTTATGATTTCATCAATTCCGAATGGAAAGGTGTGGTTCGTTCGAAAGGCTATTTTTGGTTGGCTTCAAACCCAGAGTTTGCTGCTTCTTGGTCACAAGCGGGTGCAATGGCTAGACATGGCGTTGCCGGCTATTGGTGGGCAACGGTTCCTGACGAGCATTGGCCAGAGGATCAGCAAAGCCGTGATGAAATCATCAGAAATTGGGATGAGCGTACTGGGGATGCACGACAGGAAATTGTAATGATTGGAATGGATATGGATGAACAGAGTTTAATCCAACAGTTTGACCAATGTTTACTGACGGATGAGGAAATGGCAGGAGGACCTGAGCAGTGGAAACTTATAGTTAATCCATTTCCTGAGTGGGAGAACTTAGAGCAATCTTCAGATAATTGATTTGAAAAAAAGTAACAGACTTTTTTGCTTGAAAAGTTAGCAGAAGAGTCTGTTATTCCAAATGTGAAATATTTTTAGGGAGTTAACATTTCTAGTCCGAGTCCATGTCATTCATACAATATAAACCGTATAGGGTCTGCATGATTTGTAATATTCTCATATCACTAAATTGATAAAAGATTTGTTTGCCTTCGCGGCGTGTCGATACCATTTTACTTTTTCTGAGTATCGTTAGTTGTTGGGACAATGTTGGTTGGTATACCTGAGCGGTTTTTTCAATTTGTTGAACATTCAGCTCACCATCAATTAAGACACATAAAATTTTAAGACGATCAGGATTCGATAAGACTTTTAGACAATCAGTGACAAGGTCGACTTTTGAAAGATCTATTTTCATTTTTAATTCATTGGTTTTCATAAGCGTATCCTAAAAATCATCTTATTATTATACAAAAAAATAAAGTAATACTTGTATATTATTTAATTATATAATATTAATAAGTATATTGTTTGGCGTGATTTGAATTGTATGTATGACTATTTGATTTCCTTTATGGGTGGATTATTGCTAGGTGCAGCTGTAGTTGGCTACCTATATGTACATGGTCGTATTGCTGGAATTAGTGGATTAGTTGCACAAATTCTAAACCCTCAAACGATATTTAAGACACCTGCTATTTGGTTTATGTCAGGTTTGATCATTATACCTTTCATTTATGGGCGATTTGTTCAGCCAGAAATTGAATTGAATGCCAGTCCGTTGATGATGATCATTGCTGGGCTATTGGTGGGTTTTGGGACACGCCTAGGTTCAGGCTGTACCAGTGGTCATGGCATTTGTGGAATCAGCCGCTTATCTAAACGTTCTATTCTAGCCACCATGAGTTTTATGTTCGCTGGATTTGTTACGGTTTATATGATTCGCCATGTCACAGGAGCTTTCTAAATGAAGAATTTTCTTGCTTTCATTTTCGGCGGTTTATTTTCTATAGGTTTGATGCTTTCAGGGATGTCCAATCCAGAAAAAGTTCTAAACTTCTTAGATTTGTTTGGTGATTGGGATGTAAGCCTAGCTTTTGTAATGATTGGGGCGATTATGATTGCAATTATTCCTTTTCAAAAGGTGGTACGCAGTCAGGCACCTAAAACCGTATTTAATGAACCAATTGAGTTACCTAGCAATCATAAAATTGATTTTAAATTGATCTCGGGCAGCCTTTTATTTGGTATTGGTTGGGGGATTGCTGGGATATGTCCTGCACCCAGTTTTACCTTGATTGGTCTTGGGCATTATCAGGTTCTGTATTTTATTGTCTCAATGTTTGCAGGCATCTTGCTTCATCGTAAGTGGACAGGAGCTTAATCATGTCAAATTCACCTGTTGTAAAAGATTTTTTTCATGAAGATACCAATACGTTCAGTTATGTGGTGAGTGATCCAGCCACTAAGTCATGCGCAATTATTGACAGTGTGCTGGACTATGATGCTGCATCAGCCACAACTTCTACCACACATGCCGATCAGATCATTACCTATGTCAAAGCGCAGGGTTTAACAGTCGGGTGGGTCTTAGAAACCCATGTTCATGCCGATCATCTAACTGCTGCACAATATCTCAAAACCAAATTAGGCGGAAAAATCGCCATGAGCAAGAGAATTGCTGCGGTACAAGAGACCTTTTCTGCGATCTATTATTTGGATATCAAACAGTGGAATACCCAACAATTATTTGATTATTTGTTTGATGATCATGAGCAATTTCTAATTGGTTCAATCGAAGCATATAACATCCCCACTCCTGGACATACTCCAGCCTGCTTAAGTTATGTCATCGGTGATGCCGTGTTTGTGGGCGATACTTTGTTTATGCCAGATTATGGTACGGCACGCTGTGATTTCCCGAAGGGAAGCGCATCAATTCTTTTTGATTCAATACAAAGCTTATATCAATTGCCTGAGAAAACACGTGTATTTCTCTGCCATGATTATTTGCCAGAAAAGCGCGATACCTATATGTGTGAAACGGATATTCATACTCAAAAAAATCAGAATATCCATATTCACCATAGCACGACCAAAGATGATTTTGTTGAAATGCGTAATAAACGCGATGCGTGTTTAAGTATGCCCAAACTGATTTTACCTTCAATACAGATCAATATGAAAGCAGGACAATTCCCTGAACCAGAAGAGAATGGTGTTTCTTATTTAAAGCTTCCACTTAATTACTTCAAATAGGCAAATTTTTAGATTAAACAACAAGTTTTGTTTAATTGGATTGGTAAGAGAGGGGGGGGACAGTAGCGATGTGGATGCTAACACTTGAAGGTCTGGCCATCGGTGGTTTGCTAGGGTTAACCGGTGCAGGTGGCGGCATTCTGGCTGTACCCGCACTGATGGCAAGTCAAGGGTGGACGGTCGCACAAGCTGCACCTGTTGGCTTGCTTGCAGTCACTTTATCTGCCCTGGTTGGTACATTTGAAGGTTTATTTAAGAAGATAGTACGTTATCGGGCTGCGCTTTGGATTGCACTGATCAGCATTCCTTCAGCACGTTATGGTGTGCATCTGGGAGGAATAATTTCTCCTGTATGGCTTACATTGGCATTCAGTTTAGTCATGCTCGTTGTTGCTTACCGGATTTTTTTTAAAAAAGTGAATGACCATATAGGTGTGCTGTGTAAAGTTAACCAAACAACTGGTCGTCTGATTTGGAACATGAAAACTGCATTGTCACTCGGCAGTATTGGTCTGGTTGCAGGGTTACTTACCGGTTTGCTTGGAGTTGGAGGTGGTTTCGTGATTGTTCCAGCACTGAGTAAAGTAACTGATCTTGATATGCGAAGTATTGTTGCGACCTCGCTGATGATTATTTTCTTGATAGGTGGTGTCAGTATTTCAGCTCATATTTTAGATGGTTTTCAATACCCCATTTCGGTCACGCTGACTTTCGTTTTAGCTTGCATGGCTGGGATGTTGATTGGTCGAACTTTGATGCCTTTAGTTAAGAATAGTCAAATCCAAAAGGTTTTTGCCATAACTGTCATAAGCGTAGCATTTTATTTAATTTCTACAGTCTTCATAACTTAATACAAGCAAGAGATTAGATTCAAATTTAAAAACTGCGTTTTAAAGACATGAATATTTAATCAGAGACCAGATTTTTATAGATCGGAAGAGGTGAAGGGTAATGAAAACAGCAGAACAATTAATTTCAATGGCAAAAAACCGAATTCAAGAAGTGACTGTCGCAGACTTACTTGAAGCCATGAAAAATCATAAAACAATTCTGATTGATGTTCGGGAACCGGATGAATTTCAGGCGGCAGCGATAGACCTAGCCGTGAATTATCCTCGTGGTGTTTTAGAAATGAGAATTCACCAGCATCCTGTGGCAAGCCATCATTGCGATACCTTGCAAGCACTAGAACATCTTAAAGATCAGCCGATTTATTTGATTTGTGGGACGGGTGGCCGATCAGCTCTGGCTACAGATACTTTACAGAATATGGGATTTACTCAGGTGAAATCTGTTCAGGGTGGATTCCAAGCATGGCTAGAGCAGGGTTATCCAGTAGAGAAATAACTAGATTTCTATTTTAAGTCTAACTTAAGTTTATGGACATTCAAGTGAGAAAATCATGAAATACAAAGAATTAACTCAAAATATTTCAGGCAGTTTAAAGACATTAGCGCAGGATTCTCCTGATTTAATGAAAAGTTTTAATCAATTGTCACAAGTTGCAATGCGAGATGGTGTTATTGAGCCTAAAACAAAAGAACTGATTGCCTTAGCGATTGGTGTTGCAGCACGATGTGATGGATGTATCGGTTTTCATGTCAGAACCCTAGTCAAAATGGGAATGACATTGCAAGAATTAGAGGAAGTGCTTGGTGTTGCAGTTTATATGGGGGGCGGTCCTTCATTGATGTATGCCACTAATGCATTGGAAGCATTTAAAGAATTCACAGCTTAATTTTTTCAATCATTGGGAAACGATATGAATCAGCATTGGGATAATCTTTATTCGCAAACACAGGATCTGTATGGCATTTCGCCCAATCATTTTATTCAACAGATAGCAGATCAGGTTCCAATTGTGGGAAAAACTCTTGCTATAGCAGAGGGTGAGGGGAGGAATATCCTTTATTTGGCTAATAAAGCGAAACAGCAAAATGATTCATTTTCAGCAGAAATATGGGATTACTCAAAAGTTGCTTTGCAACACTTATCTGCAAAAGCCCAACAAGCAGGTTTTGACTTCACACTTAGAAATATTGATCTCAATGATGTCGAATGGCCAAGAGAGTGTTATCAAAATGTGATGTGTGTGTATGGGCATTTTGACGAAAATACTCAATTCAATGTTCTCACAGGGATACGTCAAGCATTGACAAACAATGGCTGGTTTATTGGAGAGCTTTATTCTAAAGAGCAGATTGATTATCAAACCGGTGGTCCGAAAGATATTAACTATTTGTACGATCCAATGTCGTTTCTTTCAGTATTTAAAAATGATCATCTTTATCATTTTTATGTGGGAGAACAAGAACGTCATGAAGGCAAGTTACATAACGGAAAATGTCATGTAGTTCAATTTGCAATTCAAGTGAAGAAATAGGGTCTAAAAAGTTTCAAGCACGAGTATGGCTCACATGCTCATTTTATTAAAAAGAGAGGTTTATGATGTCAACACGTTTTAATAATAAAGTGGCTTTAGTTACAGGTGCAGGTTCAGGTATTGGGCGAAGTACAGCATTGCTTCTTGCTCAACAAGGGGCAAAAGTTGTTGTTTCAGATATTAATCTTGATGCGGCTGAGAAAGTTGCAGCTGAAATTATAGCTGCTGGCGGTCATGCTGTTGCGAATAAAACAGATACATCTCATCCTGAGGAAATGAAGCAAGCTGTTGAGTTTGCCGTGGAAAGCTTTGGGGCTCTGCATTTAGCATTTAATAATGCGGGTATTTTAGGTGAAGTCAATCCGATTGCTGAGTTGAGTATTGACGCTTGGCGTAGAGTCATCGATATTAATTTGAATGCTGTTTTCTATGGGCTGCATTATCAGATTCCAGCACTACTTAAGTCAGGTGGTGGAGCAATTGTTAATACCGCATCAATCTTAGGTTTAGTCGGGACAAAGAATATTTCAGGATATGTTGCAGCGAAGCATGGTGTGACTGGTCTGACAAAGACTGCATCATTGGAGTACGCTGATCAAGGTATACGCATAAATTCTGTTCACCCAGGTTATATCCAAACCCCATTAATTGGAGAATTTGAGGAATCAGAATTAGTGAAACTTCATCCAGTTGGTCGATTGGGTAAACCAGAAGAAGTTGCTCAAGTAGTGGCTTTTCTATTATCTGATGAAGCTTCATTTGTGACCGGCAGTCAATATACAGTTGATGGTTCTTATACTTCACAATAATAAATGAAATAAGAAAACCCTGCAGATGCAGGGTTTTCTTATTTTGTTCATGATAAATTACAGCTTCTATCAAGACTTTTATTTGGTTGAAATTAAACTGCAGATAAATTGTTCTGGTTCAATTTCTGCTGTTACCATGACATGAACACCAATATTTCTGAGTTTTTCTCGTAATCGATCGCCCATTCCCGTAGTTACGAATATATCCATAGGCAGCAGTTTTTCGAGTACTTCACCAGACTGGGAAAAGGATTGCTCCTTTCCAACTTCGATAAGTTGTTTGTCAGTCACTTCTCCATCTTTTAATTCATATTTCCAAAATTTCCGACATTTTCCCGCATGGGGCTTAATATGATGCTGATGCTGATGCTGATGCTGATGCTGATGCTGATGCTGATGCTGATGCTGATGCTGATGCTGATGCTGATGCTGATGCTGATGCTGATGCGTAAGCGTCCGCTGAACCCCATACCTATTTTTTAATTCGGTTCAGGTTTCCAGCGGTGTGGCAGTAATTCTTCTATTTGGGTCGCTTTATGTGTCGGCAGCCTTTTCAACACATCACTGAGATAGGCATACGGATCCAGCCCATTCAGTTTTGCTGACTGGATTAAAGTCATGATATTTGCCGCTCGCTGACCACTACGCAGTGACCCAGCAAACAGCCAGTTCTTGCGTCCCAAGGCCGCATCTGGTTTTCCACCCAGTTATTGTCAATTGGCAAATTGCCATCATCCAGATAGCGGCTTAAGGCTGGCCAACGCTTCAGAGTGTAATTAATGGCCTTGGCGGTGGCAGAACTCGATGGCACCGTCAGATGATGTTGGTTGAGCCATTCATATAATTGTTGCATCACCGGTTGACTATGCTGTTGCTGGTATTCGCGGCGGTGTTCCGCTGTACTATCGGTCTTTTTTCTGAGTTCTGCTTCTATAGCATAGAGTTTTTGAATCAGCACTAAGGCCTGTTCAGCGACCTGACTTTTCCCTGTCACATGTAGTTCATGGAATTTACGACGTGCATGTGCCATGCAGCCCACCTCAATGACCTGGCCTGATCTAAAGCGTGCTTTATAACCACTGTAATCATCACAGACCAAATGACCCTGCCAGCCTTTCAGGAAGTCTTCAGCATGCTGACCTGAACGACTATCTTGAAACTCATAGATGACTGCCTGAACTGGATTGTACTGTGTGGTGGCATAGGCCCAGACATAACCTTTCTTTGTTTTTTTCTCATCATCACCAAGCTGCATGATGATGACCGGTGTTTCATCTGCATGCATCACCTGCTGTTGCAGCACCAACTGTTTTAAGGCATTAGCCAGAGGTTCAAGTTCCACACCACAGCGACCAACCCAGTCAGATAATGTGGATCTGGACAGATCAACACCTGCGCGTAGAAAGATCAGGCGCTGGCGATAAAGAGGTAAATGATCGGCATACTTGGAGACCAACACATGGCTAAGCAGTTCAGGACTAGCAATGCCTTTATCAATCACATAGGCTGGCATCGCTTGCTGAGTCAGAGTGTCACACTGATCACAGACCCATTTACCACGCACATGCTGTTCCTTATAGAACTGTGCCGGTCTGAAATTCAGTTTTTCACTGATATCTTCGCCGATACGACGTAACTGGCAGCCACAACTGCATTGCGTTGATGCAGGTTCATGCTCGATACGGAGGGTTAGCAGTGGAATTTTCCCTGTTCCAGCCGCCGGGCACACAGCCAGATGCCCAGTCCATCATGTACCAGCACTTTCATGCGATGGCCACGTTTATTACAGAACAGGTAAGCACAATGCGGTTTGATGTAGCCAAAGGCTCTCACCACCTGAGCCATGGCAGTATCCATTCCTGCACGCATGTCCATGGGCTGAGTAGACAACCAGATTTCATCAATGCGGATCATGTTGCAAGTGCCTTGAGTAATTCTGCTAAAGCAGATATTTCTGATACTTGCCATTTCAAGCCAATTTCTGCTTTTGAGTTGGGTAAAGTAATTTGAACTTTTAACATGTCAGTAGGAGTAGGATCTAATGGTGCAGAGCAAGATAAGGCAATAAATGCAGGTTTATTCGGTAGTGGTGAGCGATCACTCCCTGGCTTAGCATCAATTAAGCGAATCCATTTGGATACAAGATTTGTATTCAATCCATGTTGCAAAGCGACTGAAGCAATTGAAACGTCCGGTGCTTTACAAGCCTGAACGATCTGCTGTTTAAATTCAGGACTGTATGTTCTTCGTTTTTTCGCAAGAGATGCGATGGATGTCTGATTATTTGTAGTCATAAATTTAAGTCCCCACTTGTTTCTAAGTGGGGACTAAATTAAGGCTTATAGGATGAATTCATAAGGTGTGTTCAGCGGACGCTTACTTAAATCAGGCAGCGTATTCATGACCGCAGTATGCCTGAGGTCATGACGCAGAGGAAATAGGACGTTCGGAGGATGGCAGAATAGACGAGCTTGGTTTAGAGCATAGTGACCACTTGCTGTCGTCCAATGCGCTGCCAGGGTAAACCCTGAATCAGTGCCTGTAACTGTTCCGGGCTGAGAGCTACGGTTTCACCCTGGTGAATCTGAGCCCAGTGAAATTTACCCTGTTCCAACCGCCGGGCACACAGCCAGATACCCAGCCCATCATGCACCAGTACTTTCATGCGATGGCCACGTTTATTACAGAACAGGTAGGCGCAATGCGGTTTGATGTAGCCAAAGGCTCTCACCACCTGAGCCATGGCAGTATCCATCCCCGCACGCATATCCATCGGCTGGGTAGAAAGCCAGATTTCATCGATGCGGATCATTGAGTCAAACCCTGGATCAGCAACAGTAATTCAGTTACTGACTCCACAGGCCAGTCGATCTCGATCATCTGATCCCTTGCGGAACCTTGTTCCTCACGTAGTGGAATCCTGATATGAGCGACTGCTTTATTCTCTGGCATAGGTGGCGGAGGTGCTTCTTGTTTGACTGGAGTCGAAGATAGCACAATGGGAAGAAAGTCGACCTGTATACTGGATGGGGTTGTTAATGCAGGGGGCATTGATCTGAACTGACGAATCCATTTATGCAAAAGATTGGCATTGATCTGATGTTGCATTGCTACCTTAGCCACCGATGTGTCTGGCTGCTGGCATTGCTGAATAAGTTGATGTTTAAATTCATCCGTGAAGGTTCCACGGGGCTTTTTTAGCGTTGGTGCGCTGTCTATAACTGTCTTTAAATCCATAAATAAGTGTCCACTTAAATTTAAGTGGACACTATCGCGGTATTAATGAGTTAGAAAAAGTGGGGTTCAGCGGACGTTTACGCTGATGCTGATGCTGAGATGTGATTACAATAAACATGAAAATTTCTCCAAACTGATACGGTTACCTTTTTACAGGTTCGTACCAGTTCTTAACGATTTATAAATTACTCAAAATATAGCTCAGGCTTTTTAGGAAAGATTGTCCAATACAAACTGAGGAGATTTTAGAAATAATTTGAGCAAGGCTTGTGCTGCACTTGAAGGATGGCGAACTCCGCGTTCCCAACTTTCTAGTGTTTTTGGAGATATGCCAAGTTTTGAGGCTAGCTGTTGTTGAGAAATATTCATTTTTTTACGCACTCTTATAATTTCCTGAGCTAATGTTAAATTGACGATATATGGGAAATCATGATTAAAATTTATATGGTGTTGTTGAAGTAGATGCATAATATCCTCTTCTTTCTAATTACCTAATAAGCAAGTTGAAGTAAGAATCTAAAGCTCATAGCAATGACCAATAAACTTAAGAAACCGACTAGCCATAACAATATGAACCATTGAAATTTAGATAATTTCATTAGGAATTCCTTTAATGATAACCTTCATCCCCAATACGAACTTTATCTCTGAATACCCAGTATGATATGGCGGTATAGACAAGTATGATTGGAATCAAGATCAGTGCTCCAATCAGTGCGAATAGTTGGCTATTGGTAGGTGCAGCAGCATCCCAAATGGTAATTGAGGGCGGGATAATGTAAGGAAAAATACTGATACAAAATCCTGAGTACGCCAGAAATACGAGTCCTAAGGTATATAAAAAGGGCATAGCCTCATTTTGCTTAATACATGAGCGTACTGCTAAAACGGTACAAACTAGAACAAGCAAAGGTACTGGGCTAAAATAAATCAATTGATTGGGGGCAAACCAGCGCTCAGCAATTTGTGGATGTGCGATAGGCGTATAGATGCTGACAGCAATGAAAATAACCAATAAGCCAATCAAAAGCTTGGGCATTAATTTATACATATGCTTTTGTAGTATGTCATCAGTCTTCATGATGAGCCAACCACATCCCAATGCTGCATAAACGACTACAACCCCCAAACCTGTAAATAATGAAAAAGGTGTTAACCAGTCAAAGCCACCACCAGCGTAACGATTATCAACAATATCAATACCCTGAATATAAGCTCCTAAGATTACACCTTGTAAGAAACTGGCAATAATAGAGCCCCAAATAAATGCATTATCCCAAATGTACTTTGTTCGTGTAGCTTTGAAACGAAACTCAAAAGCCACGCCTCTAAAAATCAAAGCTATTACCATCAAGATGATAGGTAAATATAAGGCTGACAGAACCGCTGAATAGACAATAGGGAAAGCCGCAAAAAGACCAGCACCACCTAAAACCATCCATGTTTCATTACCATCCCAAACAGGGGCAACGGTGTTCATCATGACATCACGTTCTTGCTGATTTTTAATAAAGGGGAATAAAATCCCGATCCCTAAATCAAAGCCATCAAGTACCACGTAAATAAAAACACCAACTGCAATAATGACAATCCAGATTAACGATAAATCAATCATAAAGATGCTCCTTGATCCTGATCATCAATTTTTTCATCAATGGCACTCAGAGGTCGCATTGGTGTTTTGAAATGGCCAACACCTCCAATTTCTTCAGGTGCGTTATGTAAAAACTCAGGTCCTTTATGCATGAGTTTGAGCATGTAATAAATGCCAACACCAAAGACAATGAAATACACGATCACAAAAATAATGAGGGTTAATCCCACCTGTTCTGCTGAGACTGGAGAAAGGGCATCTTTTGTCCTCATAACGCCATAGATAATCCATGGCTGACGTCCTACTTCTGTGGTGAACCAACCTGCGAGTAACGCGATGAAGCCTGAAGGACCCATTAGGATTGCAAAGCGATGAAACCACTTACTCTCATAGAGGCTGCCTGTTTTTCTGAGCCATAGGGCCGTGACTGCAAGGAAGAGCATAAGCATGCCAAGCCCAACCATAATACGGAAACTCCAAAATACGATTGTTGAATTTGGACGATCTTCAGGTGCAAAATCTTTTAATCCTTTCACCGTCCCATTCATGGAATGGGTCAAAATTAGGCTTCCTAAATGTGGAATTGCAATCGCATATTTCGTGCGTTCTTCTTGCATATCAGGAATACCAAATAAATATAAGGGCATCCCATGATCATGGTTCGTTTCCCAATGGCCTTCCATAGCAGCAAGTTTAGCTGGTTGATGTTTTAGGGTATTTAAACCATGGGCATCACCAATAAAAACTTGGAGGGGGGCTAAAATAAGGATTAACCAAAGCGCCATTGAAAATGATGTTTTGACTAATGCATCTCTACGGCCTTTGAGCAAGTGCCACGCAGCAGTAGCAGCAACAAGAAGAGCAGCTACTAAAAAGGCTGCAAGTGCCATATGGAATAAGCGATAGATAAAGGATGGGTTAAAAACAATAGCAAACCAATCTTGAGGTACAACAACCCCATTTTCAATCGTGAAGCCTTGTGGTGTCTGCATCCAACTGTTTGAAGACAAAATCCAGAACATTGAAATACATGTACCGATGGCGACCATCAGTGTGGCAAAAAAGTGTGCTTTTTTACCGACACGCCCCCATCCAAAAAGCATAATGCCTAAAAATCCTGCTTCTAAGAAGAAAGCACTTAGAACTTCGTAGCTCAGTAACGGGCCTGTAACGCCTCCTGCAAATCGAGAAAATTCACTCCAGTTTGTACCAAACTGATAACTCATCACGACACCAGAAACGACACCCATACCGAATGATAATGCAAATACTTTCACCCAGAATTTGAATAAATCATGATAAATAGAGTCGTTTGTTCTAAGCCATCGCCATTCTAAAACTGCAAGAAAGCTTGCAAGCCCAATAGAAATCGCAGGGAAAATAATATGAAATGACACCGTGAATGCAAACTGAATACGTGCTAACTCAAGTGCCGTAAAACCTAAGGTCATAGCAACTCTCCACATCCGAAGCATGCTCTAGATTGCATATGCTCTGATATGAGTGTGCCTACACAGATACGTGCATTTTTTAAAAGTAATAACATAGCGATTAGTCTCTTCAACTAATTAAATTTCAAAACAATAAGGAATTGCCAATAAATTTAGACAGCAAAAGAGAGAGGAGGTGCTCGACCTTGAGGGATCAGAAATAATTGCTTTAAAAGAAAGAAGATATGAAAGAAAGCTTCTTTAAAAGCTAATAACCGAACTTGAATTCTCACGACTACTTCTTTAACACCCATGTCTGGTAGTGGAACGACATGTGCGTAAACAACACAGTACTGACATTGATGATTTGCATCGTGATGATGGCTAGATGAAGTTTTTTGTTCAAGATTTGCATGATTAAGCTTTTCAGTATCATGATTAGCTAAATCCAGCTCTTGATGAGAGTGATTATGCGTAGAATGATCTGAGCTATGCTTATGGTAAGAAGTATCTAATTGAAGTGCATAGACAATAGTTTCACAGACAGGAGAAATTTGATATTTCTCTGGAAGCAAAGGCTGTATAAAAACAGCAATCTGTAACAAGATTGCTGAGAATGCGAGCAATCTTCCTAAAACCATGATCACTTAGATTGTCTCAATTATCCAAGTAAGATGGTTAGATTGTAGCAGAATTACTATTTATTAAAAGTATAAGCGATATTAATTTAATAGTTTTGATTTAATCCAGCGTAATAATTTTTAGGATAAAGTAAAAATAATTGATTTCAATCTGAATCAATTCAGATTGAAATCGTGCATGATTAATTTTGCTCTAAAAAAATAATGATTAAAATTTATAAAGTAAAGTAGATGAATGTATTTTCACGACATTGTAGGGATATTTATTAACTGGCCCTTTAACGGAGATGAAATTTTGTGACTGAGTATATTCTTGAATTGATTTAAGCAAACTCATTGCTTCTCGAGATAAGGGGGATATGGTTTTCTTTTTCCGCCTTCATCTGCTCTTTAGAAATAACCGAGATATTATGCTTAGGTGGAAATTACCCTTTAGATCCTGAAAAAATTGGATTTCCAAACTTAATTAGATCTTAAGAACTTAAATTTATCCTGAGAGAAAATATTTTTGAGGGTAGATCAGTGAGTCAACAAGTGAGTGTATTACGAAATAATAAAATATTTCTCAGTATTTGCACATTGGTCTTGGTAATTTTAGGAGTTTGGTGGGCGAGCAGTTCACTATTTAATAAAAATAAAGCGGAAAAATCAAAGCCACAAAATGTAACCGCCAATGAAACAGAAACCATAGATGTCTCTGGTAATCAGATTTTAATTTCGCCCACACAGATTCAACAGGCAGGTATTCAATTACAAACTTTAGGACAAGCGACAAGTGATGTACAACTTGCACTGACTTTGCAGGGGCAAGCGCAGTGGTCACCTCAAAGTAAAGTGGTCTTAACCAGCCCGATAGCGGGGATAGTTCAACAGGTACTGGTGCAACCTTTAGCAGAAGTTGGTCTCCATAGTCCTGTACTGGCCATTCATAGCCCTGATTTAATTCAGATTCAAAATGAAATTTTACAAATTCGTGCACAACTGCAATTGGCCAGCCAAAATTTGGCACGTGAACGCAGTTTATATGCTGAAGGGATTATTGCTGAAAAACGTGTACAGGAAGCCCAGAATGTAGTGCAACGACTGAATATTGATTTGAGTGCCAAGCAACGCATGTTGCAGTTTATGGGAGGAAGTAGCAGTCAGGGACTGAATTCCGTAGTGTATGTTAAAAGTCCCGCCAAAGGTAGTGTAGAAAGTTTACAGGTATCTGCAGGTCAATATGTAGAAACCGGCGCAGTACTGGGTCAGTTGGTGAATAGTGATCTACCTTTGCAATTAATGTTGCAAGCCCCTTTAGCGGATAGCAAATATATCCAGATTGGCGATCTGGTTAAAGTTGAGGGGTGTGAAATTACTGGGCAGGTACAAAAAATTGCACCAGCACTTTCAGACAATACGCAATCTCAAAATATTTTAGTTCAGATGAATGCCAAGGATAACTGTTTAAAAGTACAACAGTTTATTAAAGCGAATATTCAAAGCCATAACCCGACAACAGAAACTGCATGGGTAATACCAAGTACTGCCTTGACTTTAAAAGATAACAAGCACTTCATTTTTATCAAAAATCAAAATGGTTTCTTTGCAATGCCGGTGGAATTGGTGGGTGCGAACCAGCAGCAAAGTCATGTGATTGGAAACACATTAAAACCTGGAACTCAAGTTGCTGTGAATGGTGTCGAACGTCTAAAAGCCATTTGGTCAGGTTTCGGTGCAGAGCAGGCACCACCTGCCAGTAGTAGCACTGTGATGAAATGAGGTTAGGCACATGTTAAAACGTATTATTGCATTTTCACTGAGTCAACGAATCCTAATGCTGTTATTGGGTGTGGCAATCAGTGTTGCAGGTTATTTGGCATTTACAAAATTGCCGATTGATGCCTTTCCCGATGTATCAAGCACACAGGTTCAAATTGTGATGAAATCTCCTGGCATGACGCCAGAAGAGGTGGAAAGCCGTATTGTGGTACCGATAGAACAGGAAATGTTGGGAATCCCTCATCAGACTGTATTACGTTCACAATCTAAATATGCCATTGCAATCATTACCCTGGATTTTGCAGAAGGGACAGATCCTTATTGGGCCCGACAACAGGTCAATGAGCGTTTGACTGGAGTCATGCCAGCTTTGCCTGGCAATGCCTCTGGCGGGATTGCGCCTATGACGACGCCATTAGGTGAATCTTTTATGTTCACTTTACATGGCCCTATGAGTGATATGGAAAAACGAACTTTGCTCGATCGAGTAGTCCGTCCACAGCTCAGAAAAATTGAAGGGGTAGCGGATGTCAATGTCCTGGGTGGTTTGGCACGTACCTTTGAAGTGACACCCAACCTGGATGCTCTGGCATCAAGAGGTCTATCTCTTGATCAGTTAAAACAAGCAATTGAATTAAATAATGCAAGTGACGGTGCCGGTCGTCTGAATGAAAATGGAGAATCATTACTGATTCGTAGCGATAGTCGTGTCACCAATTTACAAGAGCTGGGTGAGATTATTGTTTCCAATCATCAAGGGACACTGGTGAAAGTGAAGGACATTGCCGATGTCCATACCGGTGCACTTACCCGTTACGGGGCAGTGACCGAAAATGGTCAGGGTGAAGCTGTTCAAGGGATTGTCCTTACTTTAAAAGGCGCCAATGCACGTCAGGTTGTGCAAAGTGTGCGTGAACATTTGCAGGACATTGAGAAAAACTTACCCCCGGGCGTTACGATAAAGCCTTTTTATGACCGTGGTGAACTGGTGAATCGTGCCATTCATACCGTGAGTAAAACCTTGATCGAGGCGATTGTACTGGTCCTGATTTTATTGCTGTTATTTTTAGGCAATTTAAGAGCCGCTTTGGTTGTTGCCGCGATTTTACCTTTATCTGCGTTGAGTACCTTCTTAATGATGCGTCAGTTTGGATTAAGTGCCAACCTGATGTCATTGGGTGGTTTAACCATTGCTATTGGTTTGCTGGTCGATGCGGCTGTTGTGGTGGTGGAAAATATCGAAATGCAACTGGCAGATGCGCACGAGTCCAAACACCGTTTGTTTTTACCGTCGCTGAACGTCATTTATCGCGCGGTTTGTGAGGTGGCGGTGCCGGTGACCGCAGGAATGATCATTATTATGCTGGTCTTCATTCCGTTGATGACGTTGCAGGGTCTGGAAGGGAAGCTTTTCTCTCCGGTGGCGCTGACCATTGTCTTTGCACTGTCGAGCTCACTGATTTTTTCATTAACAATTATTCCGGTGCTGTGTTCTTATTTTTTGAAATCTCAAGCACATCACACGCCGTATATTGTTGCTAAGCTGGAACAGGCATATAGCAAGGTATTAAATGCAAGTTTAGCTCATCCGAAACGTGTTTATGCTTTGGCCGGAGGTGCTTTGGTGGTTGCTGCACTTATTTTCCCACTCATTGGTAAGTCTTTTATGCCAACCATGGATGAAGGTGACACCATATTGCAGCTGGAAAAAATGCCATCGATCAGTCTGCAAAATTCAATTGCACTTGATCTGGATATTCAAAAAAGAATTCTAAAACAAGTTCCAGAAGTGGCCCGCATTGTGGCAAGAACAGGCTCGGATGAACTGGGCCTGGACCCCATGGGCTTAAATGAAACTGATAGCTTTGTCATTTTGAAACCGCAAGATCAGTGGCAGGGACAAAGTAAGGAGCAGATTTTAGCCAAAGTTCGCCATGTATTGGCTGACGTTCCTGGAGTCAATCTGACCTTTAGTCAGCCGATTGAAATGCGGACCTCAGAAATGTTATCAGGTGTACGTGGAGATTTAGCAGTCAAAATTTTTGGTACCGATTTAGACCAGCTAAATCAGCTG
The DNA here is from genome assembly GCF_015218165.1 of Acinetobacter piscicola. NCBI lineage: Bacteria > Pseudomonadati > Pseudomonadota > Gammaproteobacteria > Moraxellales > Moraxellaceae > Acinetobacter > Acinetobacter piscicola. The sequence goes on from NZ_CP048659.1 coordinate 153,822, forward strand.
TCTAAGCAAATTTCTACCGTTCTACAAGGGATCAAAGGCAGTGAAGATGTCATGACGTTGGAAAATTCCGGGGTCCAATATCAGGAATTACGTATTCGTCGTGATATGGCTGTTCGCAATCAGCTAGATAGTCAAAGCATACAGGCACAACTCAAAATGCTCATCGAAGGGCAGCAAATTAGTTCGATTATTGAACAGGGTCGACCGGTTCCGTTGATGATCAAAGGTGATCTGCGTCTGGGGCAATCCAGTTTTGCCCTTGCAAATATGAATTTACCTGTTGAAAACTCAGCGGCTGTACCATTGTCCTCTTTAGCAGAAATGGTCAAGACTGAAGGTGTCGTTAAAATTGACCGGGAAAATGCTTCAAGAATGTCCGTTGTCCGTGCCAATGTGCGTGACCGCGACCTGGTCGGTTTTGTCGAGGAAGCAAAACAGCAGGTTGCCCAGAGAGTTAAATTACCGGCAGGATATTCATTGAAATGGGGTGGCCAGTTTGAAAATCAACAACGTGCAGCAGCGCGTCTGATGCTGGTTGTCCCTGCAGCGTTGACCATGATTTTTTTCCTACTCTTTACAACTTTAGGTTCTGTTCGTCAGGCAGTACTGGTTTTTGTGAATATTCCCTTTGCTTTAATTGGTGGAGTCGTGGCCTTAGCCATTACCGGTGAATATTTATCGGTGCCTGCTTCGGTCGGATTTATTGCATTAATGGGGATTGCTGTACTGAATGGTTTGGTGATGATCGGTTATTTTAACCAGCTCATTTCACGCGGCATTGCAATTGAAGAGGTGGTTCGTGAGGGAGCTATGCGACGTTTACGTCCAGTGATGATGACTGCAAGTATCGCGGCTTTGGGTTTAATTCCCTTGCTCTTTACCACTGGGCCAGGTGCTGAAATTCAGCGTCCATTAGCGATCGTGGTAATTGGCGGGTTAATTTCCTGCACCTTACTGACGCTGATTTTACTTCCTAACTTGTTTAAACAATTTGGTTTAGTGCGAGATATTCATGTCTGAAATGTGCCAACTCTCTATCAACATCTCCAGTGATATTGCGGAAGAATTAATGAGCCATTTATGGCTCATTCCCGAGATTGTGACAGGATGTACCTGTATCCCGGCACAAGGTTTCGGTAGCCACCAACATTATCGCAACATTCAAGAAAAAATTCGGGGTGCAACTGAGCGTAATTTGATTCTGTTGATTTTACCCCTCGCAACTGTACCTTTAATTTTAGCCCATATCCAAAAGAAATTTAAATCAAGTGACTGTTTCTATTGGGTATTACCAACCATAGCATCGGGTTATGCTGGTCAAGGAAAGGTGAACGAATGAAACCAGAGATAGCTACTCAACCCCGTTTGCTGGGTAAAGCCTTATGTTTAATAGGCTTGGGCTGTTGTGTGATGATGGCTTCTGTCGTCTCCGCGGAACCCGCTTTGGATCAGGTCTTGCCACCACTCGATGCGATCAAACAGAGCTTGTCACAGCATCCAACTGTTCGGTCGGCAGTCTCGGATCAGGACTATGCCAATTTTGCAGGACAAGGGCTAAAACTGGGCCATCCCTGGACCGTACGTGCGGGGATGCAGCTTCGTAACACCGATGCCCAGGATGGTCAAACAAAGTCCAATAGTTATGAGCCGAACTTTGGTGTTGAAAAGCAGATTCGTTTGCCTGGCAAATACCGGCTGGATCAGGATTTGGCGCAACGAGGGATGAGTATTGCAGAATTAAAATATGAAGATGCCAAACATGAAGTTGCCAAAACCTTGCTGAATCAGTGGTTTGCCTATATGCGTAGTGCTTTGCAATTGACCCGCTTAGAGGAACAGCAGGCAAGAATACAACACTATATGCAAATGACCCAGCAGCGTATCCGTGCTGGAGATGCCCCACGACTGGAACTGATGCTGCTCAGCAATGAATCTCGGCAAATCGAAGAACAATATATGCAGGCTAAAACAGCTTACTACCAAGAACAGCAGCTATTGTCACGTGATTATCAGGGGAAAATTCCAGAACACTGGAGCAGTGATGTCATCAAAATTCGCCCACTCGAATATACACAGACTGAATGGATACAGCAGGTTTTGTCTGCTAACCATGAGCTTGAGTTGGCCAAAACGCAGGCAGCACAGCAAGATGCGTTAGTCAAAAGAGAGAAACTCAATCGGGTAGCTAATCCTACGGTCGGAGTGGGCTATAGTCGTGAGCAGTCAGGCATTGAAAATTTGATGAGTGTGAGCGTTTCAATTCCACTCGCCAGTCGGCAAGTGCGGATAGCTTCTGGTATGGCCATGGCGGAAGCTCAAAAGGCCAATTTTGAGATCGGACGAGTAGAAAACCGTTTGCGTCAGGAAACGCAATACTGGTTCACGCAGATGGAGTCGGCAACTGTACGGAGTGAGCAGGCTCAACAGAATTTGGCACAGTTACAGCAACAACATGGATTGATGCAAAAAGCATATAAGCTCGGTGAATTGAGTTTAAATGAACTGTTACTCCATTCGCAGCAACTGGTTGATGCGCGTGGTCGAATTGATCAAGCCAAAATTGATTATGCAGAAAGCTTGAGTTTGCTATTGCTGAATTCACATCAACTATGGCCTTTACATGAGGATCATCAGGCAGAGTAAAATATAGTAGAGTGCTGATACATCAATGCCCTGTGTGGTCATTATTCGGCTGGTATTCTGTCTTTTTGGGGCAAGAGTATAGCTGATTACTTAATTGAGCAGCACGGTAAAATCTTGATAAAATAGTATTTTACGAAAATATTTCGGTGCTATGTCTTTCAGAATTCAGCTATAGCTGTCGTTTTCACGGAAATAAAATTTAGGCTTGCAAGAAGTAGAATGAGAGGGGGAGCTCAGACGTGAGAATATTGTTAGTTGAAGACGATGTCTTACTGGCTAAGGCGACAGCACGGGGCTTAGACCAAGCGAATTTTGTTGTTGATATCGCCACCACAGCAGAACAAGCCTATCATTTTTTGGCGAGTTATGATTATCAGTTTATTTTGCTTGATTTAGGTTTGCCAGACAGGAATGGATTGGAAATTTTAAAGTCACTGCGTCGTAAAAAGAATAAAGTAGGCGTTATTATTTTGACTGCTCAGGATAAAATTCAGGAGCGAATTTCCGGTTTAGATGCTGGGGCAGATGATTTTGTAGTTAAACCCTATGATTTGTATGAAGTTATTGCACGGATTCAAGCAGTATTACGCCGTATTTCAGGAGAAGTGAGTGATTTGATTCAGATTGGCAATATTGCGGTTAATAAAGCGACTAAACAGGTACTGAGAGATCACACTGAAGTTGAATTAACCCCGAAAGAGTTTCACTTGCTAGAACTATTTATCCTTAACCGTGGCCGGATCATTTCACGGGAGAGTATAGAAAACTCATTTTATGCCTATGATGCAGATGTGAGCAGTAATGTGATACAGGTTTATATTCATAATTTACGGCGTAAGCTGGGAAAAAATATCGTGCGCACTGTACAAAGCTTTGGATATATTATGGATGAAAATTATTAATGGCCAATTTCATTCGCAGTTATTCACTGACCAGACGTCTATCATTTATTTTAATGGTCATCACCGCCAGTGTCTGGGTGGGTAGTTTAGGTTGTATTTACTGGGGAATGCAGCGTACCGCGAACAATATTTTTGATAAATCACTGGCTGAAACAGCCCATGCTTTACTTTCGACTACTTCAAGTTCACTGGCGGGGCAAATCCCGGATCATACGGTCATCGAGAAAGCTCAAGGGGAGCATTATAATCAGATTATTTTCCAGATCTGGCATCGTAATGGCAAGTTGATTTATCGTTCGGTTGGCGTTGGCACACATCCGTTTGTCCAGCAAGCCAACTTTGGCTGGATTCAGATTCGTAATAAAACCTATCGCAGTTATTCGGTTTGGGACAGCACCCACACTATACAAGTACAAATTGCACAGGTTTGGACGATCCGTCAGGATATCCAGAGAGATATGTTGTTATTTTTAATAGGGATTTCAGCATTTTTTTTACCATTACTGTCCTGGCTGATTTTACAGACCATACGCAGCCATCTTTCTACTGTGTTCAGCATCAGTCAAAACTTGGAAAAGCAGTCGATTGAGCATTTAAAACCTATTAATCTTGTCGTACCCAAAGAAATCGAACCTTTGGTGAATTCATTAAATACATTATTGAGTGAAATTGCAGAAAGTTTGCAACGTGAAAAACGTTTCACCTCAAATGCAGCTCATGAGTTACGTACACCTCTAGCTGCGATCCGCCTGCATGCACAAGTTTTGCAGAGCGCACGTTCTACCGAGGAGGCGCGAGAAGCAACTGAGGACATCATGATTGGCATTGATAAAACCTCGCGAATGATTACGCAGTTACTAACCTTGGCACGGATTGAACCCAATGCTCATCAAGCTCAAGGCTCGGTTGATCTCGTTAATGTGATTCAAAGTACCCTTGCGATGATGGATTTTCAGCTTCGTCAGGCAAAGATTGACTTACAGTTACAACTGGAGTCGGCCCTGGTCATGGCACAAATGGATCAATTGGAAATTATGCTCCGTAATCTTTTAGAGAATGCCATCATCTATCGTAGTTATGAACGCCCGTGTGTCATAAAAATCAGTTGTGGCTGTGTTAAAAATTATAGCTTTGTGCAGATTGAGGATAATGGAATTGGTTTGGATGAAGCACAAATACCGCTGATTTTCCAAAGATTCTATAGGGTGAATCAGAACAGTGTCATTATTGGTAGTGGTCTCGGCTTATCGATTGTTAAGCAAATTGTCGATTTATATCACGGAAAAGTTGAGTTACGTCGGACAAATGCTATTGGTGGTCTTATGGTTAGGATTGAATTTAACCAGCAGAACTAAATAATGACGCTATTTAATGGGCTGAGAACTAGTTTTTAAAATTGAAGATTGGGGTGCCATAACTACTTATGGCTATATAGCGACAGAGGTAAAAAAGCCTACTGTCCTACACTCATATATTGCAGCATAAGTCTGATAAAAGCAGTAATATAACTTATGCCACTTAAAGTGAGGGTGATATTAGAGTCTGTAACTCATTTTGTGTAAGTCCGATTTTTTATAAATGATCATTTAATCAACCATCGAAATGAATAGTAAATCAATTCATTGCTTAAAGTCATGAGTAGTAATGCCACATAAGATTGGCAATGTCTATTTCTTAGCAAGATTTAATGTTACGAAGTAAATTACTTCTTTCTTCACAGAATCATCGGAAGAAAAGATTTTTCTTTTCTTGATTGACGGATCACACTATTCAATGACTCATTTGTATAAATTGTATGATGTACTTTAGCAGGATAGCTAATGTCTCCTCTGATACAATGGTTTTCCCTGAAGGTAGTATATGTCACAAATTCACCAATCTTTACATAATGTAAAAGTCTTTTGGAAGCACAATAAGGGGTCATCAGATACTTAAAATAGCGTCCAGTAATTATCCAGTCTTTAATAAAACTTTCTCTATCTCTAAAATCAAATTTTTTTCTAAAAGTGATTTATGTAAATCTTTTTCTGTGAGCAATTGAGAATGAATAAAGCGTAAATCATCTTGGGACAATGTATCCCATTGATTAGGCTTTAAGTATTCTGATTTTTGGGGTATTAATTTAACAATATCACTTGATGAATAGCTATCAGCAGATAATAAGTTAAAAATAATTGGAATAATCTGTTGGCGTGAAGCTGTCGGCTGCTCTTGATATGCAGTCTTGATACATTCGATCAGGTGTTGGGGCTTATATTCATCTTTGAACATAGTATAAATACGACGCTCATCCTCAGTAACCAATTGTCTAAAAAAATCTTCTGATGATTTATCAACAGGTATACTTTTGATTTTTTGTTGAAGATCAAAAATTTTACGATCCATATCAGGGATAACTAAATCAGAATAGCGTGAAATTTTCTCAATATTTCCTGATCGTAATGCATCTAGCATGGGGTGTACAGGTTTCAATTCTTCATTATAAATTTGTTGCAGCAGCTTAGATGTAATTCGTTCCTTATTTGTTGCAATAGCTCTTAATTGGGCAAGAACAAATAACTTAACTACAATATCAATAATGCCTTGGCTCAAGTCATACCAAATATGTCGAATATCATCTGATAGGAACTCATCTCTTTGGTTAAGTAATTGCTGTTTCCAAAGCTTATCTGTAAAAGCTATCCATTCAGGGTTAAGCTGATTATCAATGTATTCTTGTAATGGCTCCCAGAAAATAGCTCCAAAACCAGCTCCTCTACGTGCTGAGCGAAAGTCAGCCTCAAAAATTTCTCTGGCTTTAGGTGTACCAATTAACATGATAGGTACACCAATAGTATTTACCATAGTGACAAAGAAATTTAACATTTCTTGAGGGCCACCAGATTTTGAGCGACTTAAATGCTGGATCTCATCAATGACCAATAGCCCTAATGCATGAGCATTCGCTAGTTGTGACATTTTAGTGAGTAATGCCTGAATGTTGTAGCGTTTTAGCCCATATTGCTTCTCATATTGAGTATCAAGGACTTGATCTAATGCTCGGAAGAAATTTAAGCAAATTTCTTTTAAGGAACCATTATGTGAACAATCAATTAGTGTAAACGACTTGCTCAATATTTAGATCAGGGTGATAAATAACTTGAGGATAGGCTGAAAGAGTTCTAATTAATGACGTCGTTTTTCCGTATCCAGAACAGCCAATCAGAACCATACTTTGAGCTGTTGATTTCACACTTTCAAATCTAAAAGCTTGAAGATCACCTTTCTGTATGCGCTCGTATCCGTTTTGTAGGTGTTTTTGAAGATCACCTGTACGTGGATTCCTTCTGACATACCCTCCACGAATCATCAATGAAATTCTTTCTGTTAAAAGGATGTGGTTATTAAGTGGTTGGAAAAACTCATCACTAAGACGAGCAATTGAATGGGAGCGGACGACTCGTGGGGCATTGAGATCTTGAAGAGAAGGGTCTGAACTAGATCTTAAATGACGAGTCTGAGTATAAGCTTCCAGTAAAGGAGGTAAAGCTTCAATGAATGGGTTGCCCTTATAGGCAGGAACACCTGTATCTTGGTAAACAGCTTGAACTTTTAATGGATGCATGAAAATTTACTCCTCATCATCACTGAATAGTCCAGGAGAGAATGGGAGACTATAGTCATCATCTTCTACTGATTTATTAAACTTTATAATATTAGCCATTTGTTGACTTTCTGGTAAAGGTGTTAAATTAGTTTCTTGCCTTTGTTCCTTTTTATTGGCTCGAATTTGGCTAATTCTTTCACGGCTTGATTGAGTTGATTTAGGAGTTTGCTTTTTGGCGTTATCAATGATTGCCTGAACTGATCTTTTAAAGGCGATACTGTGTGGAGTTTCTGCATGTTTAGCATTCGCTTGCGCATATTTCTCAAGATATTGCTTATCCCAAACCTCCGAGAAACTCATATTTGCATAAGCACGACTCCGAATATTTAAGGAACAAGTCCCATAGGATTGGCTAGCAGAATTTGGGAAAAGATAGATTTTATTTGTGTTTTGAAGGTCATATACTGCTTTTAGGTTCTGAGGACGTTGTATTTCATCACTACGATGTAACCAGCCTTCTCGTAAGACTTCACTACTATTGTAACGTGAATTCGGCTTAAGCAGATTTTAATTCAATAGGTTTTAAAATCTGCTGAATTCCTGAATTATATCCATTCACAAGTACCAACGCATATAAGGTTAAAGCTGAGAATATTGTCGTCAATAATCCTATTTTTGATCTATGGCGAGTGTGTTCAAGATCAAATTGACTTTTCATCAAATTAAATGGTGCTTCAATAATTCCACGTTTTTTTAATACAGCATGATCAAATGGATCTAAAACTTGTGGTTTCATATTTCTTTTTACACGTGTAATCAGTTGAACACCAACTTCTGCAAGGCGATCCTTCCAATTCTTACCAATATAGCCACGATCACCAAACAACTTACCTTTTAATTTTGAGTGTTCTATTAATTCTGGTAATACTTTACGGTCATCAACGTTACCTGTTGTTATACAATAAGAAACTAAGCGTCCAACATGATCGCAAATCAAATGAATTTTGAAACCATAAAACCAATCTACAGAGGTTTTCCCCCGACTTGCACTGTCTACAAATACACGGTGTTGCTGAATACGTTTATTATGACACACAGCTAATTTGGTAGAATCAATAAAAGCAATTCCAGAGGATTGCACCTTTAAACTCTCAATAAGAGCGAAAAAATACATCACATATTTTGCTTTTAATTCAATGAATCGGTTATAGCTAGGTAGGTTTGGAAAGTAAGAGCAAAGAAAAGGCTTAGCCCAATAAAGATAAAAAGCCTTGAAGTTTCTACTCCCTGTTAGATGAAACCACAATAATAAAGTGAGAACTTCAGAAGCACGGATTTTACTTTGGCGCAATCGCTTAGCTTGTCCTGAAGTAAGCCTATATTGTTCAACATTGTTGGTAATATCAGCACAAAAATCATCAATTAAACAAAAAAAGTGTTGTAAGCTGTGTATCGATAGGCATTTGAGGTTATTCAGTTTTTTGTCGTGATTAAATTGTGACTCAAATGCCTATTCTTTATCAAATTTCTTATCCCGAATTCACGTTAGTTAGCACCTGAACCTTGTCCACGTCCTTCTTTGATTCGTTTAGCAATCTGTATCTCGGTTAAGCCATTCAGAGATTTAGCCATTAAAAAGCCCAGTATACTTTTTAATCAGTATGCTTGGGCTTTTTATAGTTAACAACTATTTTGTGTAGTTAATAACTTTAATGTCATAGTTAGCAACTGTTTTGTATAGTTAATAACTATTTTGTCTGACCACACCTATATCAGAGTAATTTTTCAGTATTACTTAATTATTCTACAGTGACAGATTTTGCCAAGTTACGAGGTTGATCGACATCTGTACCACGTAATACAGCAACATGATACGACAAAAGTTGTACTGGAATGCTATAAACAATAGGGGCTAACCAATGATTTGTGGTTGGAATATGCACAACATGTTGGCGATCTTTTTCTACAATACCACTGTTTTCATCTGCAAAGACAAAGAGTTCACCACCACGTGCTTGAACTTCTTCCATATTAGATTTTAACTTATCTAACATATCATCGTTTGGCGCGAGAATAACCACAGGCATGTCATTATCCACTAAAGCCAGTGGACCATGTTTAAGTTCGCCAGCAGCATAACCTTCAGCATGAATATATGAAATTTCTTTGAGCTTTAAAGCACCTTCAAGCGCAATAGGGAACTCCGTGCCGCGCCCTAAGAATAAACAATGTTGTTTTTCTTTAAAGAGTTCTGACAAGCGTAAAATTGCTTTGTCACCTTGTAAAGTATCTAAAATAACTTTTGGTGTATGCCATAAAGCGGTTGTAATTTCTGCCATATTTTCAGCAGAAATTGAATTTTTCACTTGACCAATTTTTAAGATCAACAACATTAACGCAGCAAGCTGAGTGGTAAATGCTTTTGTTGAAGCAACCCCAATTTCAGGACCAGCAAGTGTAAGTAAGTGATGATTGGTTTCACGGACCATTGATGATGTTGCAACGTTACAAATCGTCATGGTTGAAATAGATAGATTTTTCGCTGCTGCACGTTTTTGCGTATCACGTAATGCGGCTAAAGTATCCGCTGTTTCGCCTGATTGAGAAATACATACATATAATGTATTGCCTACAATGACAGGTGAGCGATAGCGGAATTCACTTGCAATTTCAACTTGGCAAGGTAAATCAATAATTTGCTCGAACCAATATTTGGCAATCATGCCTGCATGGTAACTGGTACCACAAGCGATGATTTGAACTTGTTGAATATTATTGAAATCAACTTCTGCATTTTTTAAGAAATCATCACGTAGCGCATTGCCATTGAGTGCTTGAGAAATGGTTTGCTGAATCGCTTCGGGTTGTTCATAAATTTCTTTGAGCATGTAGTGCTTGTATTCACCTTTTGATGCATTACTGACCGTTGCATCTAGTTCTTTAATTGGGCGTTCAACCAACTGTCCATTTACAAATACTTCAATACTATTGCGTGTTAAACGTGCAATATCACCTTCTTCAAGGTACATAAAGCGATTGGTAATTGGAAGTAAAGCCAATTGATCAGAGCTAATAAAGTTTTCACCAATACCGACACCAATCACAAGTGGAGAACCTTCACGAACTGTAATCAATTCATCAGGATGTGCAGTATGTACAATACCTAAGGCATAGGCACCTTTGAGTTGAGGTACGATGCTCTCTACCGCTTTCAATAAATCTGGAATTGTTTTGAGTGCTTCATGGACTAAATGCGCAACAACCTCAGTATCTGTTTGTGAGGTAAATACATAACCCAAAGCTTCTAATTCATTTTTAAGTTCTTGATAATTTTCAATAATACCATTATGAACAACGGCTACATCACCAGAAATATGCGGATGTGCATTATTTTCAGTTGGTTTGCCATGCGTTGCCCAACGTGTATGTGCAATACCAAGAGAACCGATAATATCTGCTTCATTCACGGCTTGTTCAAGGTTTGCAACTTTACCTACACGACGTTCACGTAAAATTTGACCGTGATCAACGAGTGCAACACCCGCAGAGTCATAACCACGATATTCGAGGCGTTTTAGACCTTCGATTAAAATATTTGTAATACTACGTTCTGCAACGCCACCAACAATACCACACATAGTTATATCCTCTTATTTCTTGACCTTTTGGGGACGCTGATAATTTTCTTTAGAAATTTGTTTTGCTCGTTCAAATGCAAGGCTGTTGTCTGCAACATCATGCGTGATCACTGAGCCTGCACCTGTTGTTGCACCGTTGCCAATCGTTACAGGTGCAACCAATGAGTTATTTGTACCGACAAAGGCATGATTACCAATAATGGTTTTATGTTTGTTGGCACCGTCATAGTTACACGTGATTGTCCCTGCACCAATATTGGATTCAGCGCCAATTTCAGCGTCACCAAGATAAGCAAAATGATTGGCTTTAGATGCAAAACCAATAGACGTATTTTTCACTTCAACAAAGTTGCCAATATGTACTTCATTGGCTAATTTTGCACCTGGGCGTAAACGTGCAAATGGTCCAATTTGAACTTGTTCTCCAACAATGGCATTGTCAAAAATGCTATAAGGTTGAACTTTGGTGCCAGCCGCAATTTTAGTATTTTTAATAATACAACCTGCGCCAATTTCGACATGATCGCCGAACTCACAGTCACCTTCAATGACCACATTGATATCAATACGAACATCATTGCCTGTTTTGAGTTTTCCACGAAGGTCAAAACGTTGTGGATCAATAATATGTACACCTTGTTGCATCAACAATTTTGCTTGGTGATTTTGGAATTCACGTTCTAATGCAGCAAGTTGTAGACGGTCATTCACACCTTCAACTTCAAAAGCGAGTTCAGGTTGAATTGAGGCGATTTCCATGCCATCAGCCAATGCCATAGCAACGATGTCGGTGAGGTAATATTCACCTTGGGCATTGTCGTTACTCAGTTTTGGTAACCATTCATGCAATTTAGCATTGCTGACACAGTAAATACCTGTGTTAATTTCTTTGATTTGGCGTTGCTCATCAGATGCATCTTTATGTTCAACAATGGCTTGAATTTTTCCATCTTTACGAACAATACGACCATAGCCTGTAGAATCATCTAAAGTGAGCGTGACTAAACCAATGCCAGATGTATGAGATGCATCAATCAGACGTTGCAAAGTGCTGTATTGTACACAAGGTACATCACCTGACAAAATTAAAGACATCCCTTCTGTAGAAAGTACGGGTAAAGTGACTTTTACCGCATGTCCTGTACCGAGTTGTTCAGTTTGTTCAACCCATTGCACGTTTTCATTAGCAAATGCATTTTGAACTAAATGACCACCATGCCCAAAAATTGTAATTATATTTTTTGCTTGTAATTTTTTTGCTGTTTCAATCACATGACCCAGTAAAGGACGTCCAGCTAAAGGTTGTAACACTTTAGGCAGGCTAGAACGCATACGTGTTCCTTTACCAGCAGCAAGAATGATTACAGTTGTTGACATATAACACCTGATAATAAATTTAAATCAAATAAAATAAAAATAAATCGCAATACACAACGCAGCCCAAATTCCAGCAATGATGTCATCAAACATGATGCCAAAGCCGCCATCAACTCGCTGGTCAATGACACGAATCGGCCAAGGTTTCCACACATCAAACAAACGGAATAAAGCAAAACCAATCAATGCCCATAACCAACTCATTTCCCCTAAATAAATCAGAGGAAGAAAAGTAATTGATTGCCCTGCAAATTCATCCCAAACAATGCGTCCATCATCATGCACGTGAATAATCTTTGCAGTTTGCCCACAAATATAAATACCAATGAATGACATGAGAATGATAACGGCTACAGAAGCATAAAAGCCAAGCATAAGCCAAAGAGGAATGAATAATAAGGCAAAGGCTGAACCGAAAGTACCGGGTGCTTTGGGGGCTAGGCCTGAGCCAAAACCAACACCGCAGAACACAATAAAGCGTTCAGACCAAGTCATCTCTTTAAAGATAATAGGAGGTTTATGCAAAGTGTTGATATCCATGAAAGTGAAGAGGATGATCTAAGCCATCTTTTTCAAATGTGAGTCCGTGTTGTGCCTTAATTTTCCCGATGATTGTAGTCTTAACATTGGGTTGTAATTGCAAAAGTTTTTGATAGTTTTGCTGACTTATTGTAAAGCATAACTCATAGTCATCGCCACCCGAAAGCGCGTATTCCCACTGTTTTTCTAAGGCCAAGCTGTGAAGTGCTGCATTTATAGGGAGTTGGTCTAAGTTTAAACTTGCGCCAACACCTGATGCATCCAGAATATGTCCTAAATCTTGTGCCAAACCATCAGAGATATCAAGCATGCTATGTGCAAGATTTTTTAACAGCATCCCCAGTTCGCAGCGGGGAGTGGGGTAGTCCAAACGTTGTTGTAAGGGATGCCCTAAATGCTCGAGTGCAAATGCAGCATCGCCCACAGTACCACTGACTACGATAAGATCATCGACTTGTGCATCTGAACGCGTCACGGCTTGACCTGTCTCAATCCAGCCGAGTGCAGTCACTGTAATGGTGAGATGTGGACTTTGTGTGGTGTCACCACCGATTAAACGTACACCAAATTGATCGCAACAATCATATAAACCCTGACTAAAATCTTTGAGCCAAGAATGATCAATTTGGGGTAGGCTCAATGCGAGCAGAATACTATGCGGTTTTGCACCCATTGCAGCAATGTCAGATAAATTGACAGCAACAGATTTCCAGCCTATGGCATGAGGAGAAGTCTCTAAAGGAAAATGCCGACCTGCAACCAGTGTGTCTGTACAAATCACTAATTGTTGATTACATGGAGGAGAAAGCAGTGCTGAGTCATCACCGACACCTAAATCTACATCCGTAGATTGACGGTTAAAATAGGTATCGATAATTGAGAACTCAGCCATAACCACAAGTTATTTTGCTTGTTGCTTTTCTGCTTCACGCAGGCTTGTTGCTAAACGGTCTAATACACCATTGATGTATTTATGACTGTCTGCACCACCAAAGTGTTTTGCAAGTTCAATTGCTTCGTCTAAAACAACACGATATGGAACTTCAAGATGATCTTTGAGTTCATATGCGCCTAAACGCAATGTTGCAAGTTCAACGCCATCCAATGCTTCGATCTCACGATCAAGAACTGGAATAAGTAAAGCATCCAATGCCTCATGGTTTGCGATCACGGCTGTGAGCAACTCATGATAATAGCTGAGATCCACTTTATGCATCGCATTGTCAGCACGCGTACGTGCTTCGATTTCATGCACAGGGTTGTGGCTCATTTGCCATTCATAAATCCCTTGTACAGCAAAACGACGTGCTTTACGTTTTGCTGCATAAGTAGCTTGGAGTGTTTGCGACATGCTTTAAATTGCCTTTAACAGGTTAACCATTTCAATTGCAGTAAGGGCAGCTTCACCACCTTTATTACCTGCTTTTGTACCAGAGCGTTCAATCGCCTGTTCAATACTGTCCGTAGTCAATACACCATTGATCACAGGTAAGCCAGTATCGAGACCAACCACACCTAAACCTTTGGCACATTCACCTGCAACGAAGTCAAAATGTGGTGTACTCCCACGAATGACTGCGCCAAGTGCGATTACAGCATCGAATTTACCAGAGCTTGCAAGTTTTTTTGCAACTACAGGGAGCTCCCATGCGCCAGGTGCATGAACGACAGTGATATTATCGTCGCTAACACCATGGCGATGCAATGTATCAATTGCACCTTCTAATAAATGTTCAACAACAAAGCTGTTAAAACGACCAACTAAAATCGCGTAACGGTCTTCGCTCGCGAGATGTAACAAACCTTCAATTCGGCGAATCGCCATAGCAACCTCGATGATTTAATAGATCAATAATTGAATATATGCAAAATGCTTAAGCTTGATCAGCGGTAACGTATTCTACCACTTCCAAATTAAAACCTGATAATGCGTTAAAACGTAATGGTGAACTGAGCAATTTCATTTTCTCAACACCTAAATCACGTAAAATTTGCGCACCGACACCAATGGTTTGATATTGTTGAGAAAGTACAGCATTGGATTTGGTTGGTTTTGGCTTGCTTAATGCTTCTAGCGCAGGTCCTAAATCAGACAAATGGCGTTGACCAATCCACACCAAAATTCCGCGTTCACTATGGGCAATGGTTTTGAGTGCTTTGTCTAAGTTCCATGCAGGCTCACCATCTTTCTTGTTGAGTTTTAACAAATCTCGAGCTGGATTAAAGCCATGTACACGAACTGTAGTTACGCCGTCTTTCGGCTCGCCTTTCACCAAAGCAAGATGAATGTCTGGATTACCAATTTCACGATAACGGTGCAAATTAAATGTACCGTATTCGGTTTCAATTTCTTGATGGTCTAAATGTTCAACGGTCTGTTCATTGGTCATACGATAATGAATCAGATCGGCAATCGTCCCCATTTTTATGCCATGTTTTTCAGCAAATACTTCAAGATCAGGACGACGTGCCATCGTACCGTCTTCATTGATAATTTCGCAAATGACAGATGCTGGTTCAAGTCCAGCTAAGCGAGCCAAATCACAGCCTGCTTCAGTATGTCCTGCACGGTGCAATACGCCACCTGGCTGCGCCATGAGCGGGAAAATATGCCCAGGTTGAACAATGTCAGTTGGTTTGGCATGTGCAGCAACAGCTGTCTGAATGGTATGCGCACGTTCTGCAGCAGAAATACCTGTAGTAATGCCTTCAGCGGCTTCAATGGACAACGTAAAGTTGGTGCCGTGTTGCGCGCCATTACTATCAACCATTAAAGGTAAGTCTAATTGCTTGCAACGGTCACGGCTTAGAGTCAGACAAACCAATCCACGAGCATGGGTAATCATAAAGTTGATGTCTTCAGGACGTACATGAGTTGCAGCAATGACCAAATCACCTTCATTCTCACGATCTTCATCATCCATCAGGATGACCATTTTTCCTGCACGAATATCTGCTACAAGCTCTTCAACAGTATTGAGCGCCATCAAGCTTCACCTTTTTGTTCTGTCTATGTGACATTTTCATTTAATTCATTGTGACATAGTCTACCGTGTTTTATGGTAGTTTGCCTATGCTTATCACATTCCTTTGAGAAACATAGTTATACACAAGGCTGTAGGGAAATGAAAAGTAGATACAGTTCTTTTTAGTGCAAATTTGTTTAATCTTTCAACATTTGTTTAGCAAAAAATCATTATTGAATATTATAAAAATAAATATCTATAAAAAAGCACATTCATTTTGAACATGCTTTTTTATTTGTTGATTAAATAGAATTTTAAACCGCTGTACTTACGTTTCTTTTTTTACCTTTTAAAATTTCAGTGCGAAGATTTTGTGCAATTTCTGCAGATTCGGCATTCATTCCATTAATCATAAAGGCATGGCGTGTCAGTACGTTGGTAGGATTTGGCATAGACACCAATTGATAATTTTCACCAATCTGTTTGAGTAAGTCATTACTTAAATAGAGTGCCATTTCTTTGGCAATTAAATGATGAGTCAAACGATCTGCAGCTTGCATGGCATCAAGTTGCATAGCTTCAACTTCGGTAGTTACAGCACAACGTGTTTGTAAAACAAAACGTTTATCTTCACGATAACGCTTATATAACACCTCTGATAAAAGTTGAAATACAGATCCAATCATTAGAATACAATGTGCAGCATTTGGTTTATCTGCGGCCACAGTGAGCAAAGCACCTTGTTGATTAAACTCTTGATGTACCACAAAGTCTTTAGAGTTGAGCTTAAAGTGTTGTGCTGATAACTCTATACTTTTATTTAAGAAAATTTGGCATAAATTAAAATAGGGTACCGACACTGATTGGTTAACAGTATTCATTAACTGTTTTGGATCATAGTATTGGATATTTAACGCAATTACTGCTTGTTGGTGATCAAAATCAGCTGGTATCTCTACTTTTAGTGGTTTTGGTTTTACCTGTTGTTTAGCTTGTGCAATGGCTAAGGTTTTATCTGCTTTTTCAGCTTCTAAAGCTTCTAAAAGTTGTTGAATTTCATGTTTTAGGCGAGCTTCTTTGTTGAAACGTGCTAATAATTCACTACGTGTTGGACGAGCAATGGCACGATAAGCAAGCCAAATCAAAGCATGAATAATAAATGAAACCAAAATCGCCAACCATTGAGTTCTTAAAATCTCACCAATGCTAGGTTTAATTAAGGTGATTTCAATGCTACCCACTTTTTTCTCATTTTGTAATGCATCACGTACAAACACCTCACCTTGACGTGTTTTGGCTAAACCGCTTGTTGCAAGTACTTGCTTTTGCGCATCTAAAATGCGAATCGAAGCGACACTAGGGTTCGTGGCATAACGATTTGCCAGCAGGGCTAAAGAGACTGTATTGGCAGGTTCAAGCTCAGAAAGACTATCTGCAACCAATTGACTGGTCATGAGTTGACCTTGGTTTGCGCGGTTCGCATTGAGTTGATGAGTTGTTGCAATTACCATCAAAAAGGTATGTAAAGCAAAACTTATAATGAGTAGGCTAGCAAATAGCCCTTGTCTTGGCGCATTCAACTTAAACTTCCAAAGAAAAAATATTCGATTTCGATTATGATTCTAACAATAGTTGTAGCTCAGACCCGAGTCAATTCATGCGAGAAATCATTCTTATATCATTTTTAGGACCTGACCAACCCAATCAGTTTACTCGATTAATGCAAGTGTTGTCCGTACATTCTTTGCAAATATTAGATGTAGGGCAGGCAGTCATTCATAACCAGTTAACTTTAGGGATTGTGGTTTCGTCAGATGACCAAACCGCCACGGCTTTAGCCATGAAAGATATCCTTATTTTAGCACACGATATTGGACTCACTGTTCGATTTAAGCCAATTACAGGTGCGGAATATGATCAATGGGTAAGCGAAGGTGGCCGAACCCGTTATATTGTGACGGCTTTAGCGCCTGAACTGACGGCTGCTCATTTACAAGCAGTAACAAATATTGTGTCGAGTCAAGGTTTTAATATTGAAACAGTCACTCGTCTTTCAGGACGCCCTGAAAGAGAAGAACATGATCATGAACCTAAACGTTCTTGTGTCCAATTTGGTTTGAAAGGTCAAATGTTGGATGCACAAGCGATGCGTGCAGCATGTTTACGACTTTCTGCAGAATCGAGTATCGATGTCGCAGTTCAAGAAGACAACGCTTATCGTCGTAACCGCCGTTTAGTTTGTTTTGACATGGATTCTACTTTAATTGAGCAAGAAGTCATTGATGAACTTGCCATCGAAGCGGGTGTTGGTGAACAAGTCGCTGAAATTACTGAGCGTGCCATGCAAGGTGAATTGGATTTTCAGCAAAGTTTCCGTGCTCGTGTCGCCTTGTTGAAAGGCTTAGATGCGGCAGTTTTACCTAAAATTGCGGAACGTTTAACTGTAACCGAAGGTGCTGAGCGTTTAATTAAAACCTTAAAATCATTGGGTTATAAAACAGCTATTCTCTCTGGTGGCTTCCAGTATTTTGCTGAATATTTGCAAGCAAAACTGGGTATTGATGAAGTGCATGCCAATATTTTAGATGTGCAAGATGGCATAGTGACAGGTGAAGTCAAAGGTCATATTGTGGATGGCGCACGCAAGGCGCTTTTATTGACTGAATTGGCTGAAAAAATGGGTATTTCACTTGAGCAAGCAATTGCGGTAGGGGATGGTGCAAATGACTTGCCAATGCTTTCAATTGCAGGTTTAGGCGTTGCTTTCCGTGCAAAACCATTGGTTCGTCAAAATGCCAATCAAGCGATTTCAAGTGTCGGCTTAGATGGTGTTTTATATTTACTCGGTGTACATGACAAAGATTTAAGTCGTGCTTAAGTTGCTCTAAATATGTCAGTCTGATGAAAAAGAGCAGCGTAAAGTTGCTCTTTTTTTATTGAAAAATATTGTTTTTTATTGTGAATGTAAAAATTATCTCAATATTCAGATTATAGATTGAGCAGATAGGAAAAAGTTATTTTTATCAAAAAATAGCTTTGTATTTTTTTGTAATGACACGGGAGCACAGGCAAAGATTAGCATGCATGCAAAATACAAAATAAAAAAATGTAATGACAAAATAATATGACGACAAAGTATGTCGTTTTACCTAAAAACAGGTATTTTCTTCTAAAAAAAAATCGCCATAATGCACAACATAAGCTTTGGTAAAATTGCAAAGAAAAAAAGATTGGCTTGATGAAAATTGTGGTTTATCACTTTAATTCAGAAGTGGACACTTCATTTTGACGGAGGTTGTTATGGTAGCAGCGACATGGGCAACATTGATTGGATTTGGTCTGATTGCCGTAGCGTTGGTGACTGTGTTCTTTTCTCCTTATCGTCATTGGTTGGGATTTATGTTTGCTGGAATGGTGTTCTGGGGCATATTAGAGGCGATACGGTTTAATGTGCAAAGTTTTTTTGAATTATCGGTATCTTATAGTTATTTAACAGCGATCCTTGTGGCAATGAGTGCACTGATTGTGGTTTTGTTACGCGCAGACAAATTGGCACAAAAGGCATTGCAAAATCGCCAATATATTGAGCATACGCCTGTTTATGAAGATGAATAAAAGCCGATGTTCTGAGCATGACTGACTTTAGAGTTCAATAAAATAATCATAAAAGATATTTAAAAGGTATATCGAATGATATACCTTTTTTCTGCGTATACTTTTGTTAGAAGCTTTGTCTTAGAAATAATAAGTTATGCTAGGATAATGAGTAGATTTTTTATATTAAAACAACAGGCTAAAATGTCATGAAACTTTCTTCAATACCCGTTGTAAAGTTACCTATTGTTGATGCAAGTACTGATCCTTTAGATCTTTTGGTACTCGGCTTAGCATTACGTATGAAACAACTGGCACGTACAAGTCCAAAATTTATTGAATTGACCCATGACCGTCAATTCCGTATTGAAATTGGCACAGATACAGGCGTTGCTCGTCAAATTATTGTCAATAACGGTCAAATCGAATCCGTTACAGGAAATGCAGAAAAAGCTGACTTTATTCTACAGTTTGCAGACAGTGAGCAAGGGGTCAAAACTTTAGTCAAAGGTGATCCAAGTGCATTCATGACAGGCATGCAAAATGGCAGCATCAAAATGGAAGGTGATTTCAGCTTATTGGTTTGGTTTAACCAAGTGGCTAAATTGATTCCACCTAAAGTGCCAAAACCAGTGAAAGAAAAAATTGCCTTGGCGCGTCAGTTTCTTAAAGAAAAGACAGGTCGCTAATTTTGCTTGACGTATAGAAACTGGTGATTAAAACGCATCAGTTTCTTACTAAATAAAAGAATGAAAATAAAAAATACGTATTTAATTTTATTTGCTAATCATCTATTCAACGGATGTAGCTAGTTACAACCAACACCCGCCATAACTTTTATTGATCTCTATATTTTGAATAAAACCGTGACACACATTGTTGAAGTCAGGGGGGATTTATCAAAAGGTCAGTTTTACTTTAATAAATAGTTACCTGCATTTTTAACACTGCATCAGTATTGACTAAGTTTACAAGATACAGACTTGATGATTGAGGTGATAGATCAGCAAGGACTGACGTATCGAAAGCATATGGACTTTGTGATTGAAAAGAGCACAAGTAGGTCAACTCCAAGTGAAAATTGACCTAACATTGGAAGTTATGATTTCAATCAATTTTTCTGTGCAATCGAAATCATATGGATTATTCCACTTCTAAATTAAAGGTCACAGGTCCATCATTGACCAAGTGAACTTTCATATCGGCAGCGAAAATACCCGTTTGTATATGTTCAAATTGGGTCTTGGCATATTCAACCAGTTGATCATAGAGTGCTTCAGCCTCAATTGGGGGCATCGCAGGACCAAAATCAGGGCGTAAGCCTTTTTGAGTTTGTGCCATGAGGGTAAATTGTGAAACCAGTAAAATGCCACCACCAGCTTGGCTGACATTCCAGCCCATTTTGCCTTGTTCATCATCAAAAAAACGATATTTCAAAATTTTATCAATCAGCTTCTTGCCTTTTTCAAAATTATCATCTTTTCCTAGACCTAAAAAAACTAAAATTCCTTTTTCAATTTGACCTGTAGTTTGACCATCGACAACAACTTTTGCTTCGAGAACTCTTTGTAATAATGCACGCATTGCTAGGATATAAATCGGCTGAACGAGTGCTTATTTTATCAAATCTCAATAATTAGAACATTCTCTAATGTGGTGTTTTGTATATAGATTTGATTGAGAGTAAATTTTTAATCTATTTAGTCGATTAATAATAATCTTTTTTACCAATTATTACAAAAAGGTTAGATTAGCACTCGCAGGAAAGGTTAAATGAAAAGAGATGAACAATGTTTAAGCGTTCTTTATTGGTTGCAATGCTTGCAACAGCGACAGCTGCAACAGCTGCGCCATTAACAAAAGACAACGGTGCACCAGTTGGTGATAACCAGAATTCAATCACTGCAGGTCCAAACGGTTCTGTATTGCTTCAAGATGTTCAGTTGATCCAAAAATTACAACGTTTTGGACGTGAGCGTATCCCGGAGCGTGTGGTACACGCACGTGGTACAGGTGCTTATGGTGAGTTTGTAACAACTAAAGATTTATCTGATTTAACCATTGCTTCATTGTTCAAAGCGGGTACTAAAACTCCAGTTTTCTTACGCTTCTCTACAGTCATTCACGGTAAGCACTAGCCTGAAACTTTACGTGACCCGCATGGTTTCGCGATCAAGTTTTACACGCAAGAAGGTAACTGGGATTTAGTGGGTAACCAGACTCCAGTGTTCTTTATCCGTGATGCGATTAAATTCCCTGACTTCATTCATGCAATGAAGCCAAGCCCAATCAACAACGTTCAAGATGCTAACCGTGTATTTGACTTCTTATCAAGTCAACCATGGGCAACCAATATGTTGACCTATGTCTATGGTAAGCAAGGTGTTCCAACCAGCTATCGTGAACAAGATGGTTTCGGTGTACATGCATTTAAATTGTACAACGACAAAGGCGAATACAAATACGTTAAATGTAACTTCCGTTCTAAACAAGGCGTGAAAGGTCTGAACGTTAAAGAAGCTGCTGAATTACAAGGCAAAGACTTCAACCACTTAACCAACGATCTTTACAAAAACATCAATGCGGGTCATTTCCCGAAATGGGATCTTTACATCCAAGTGTTGGATCCTAAAGATCTAAACAGCTTTGACTTTGATCCACTTGATCCAACAAAAATCTGGCCTACAGATTTAGTGCCTGAAACTAAAGTGGGTACATTGACACTGAACCGTATGCCGAAAAACTTCTTCCAAGAAACGGAACAAGTGGCGTTGGCACCAGGTAACTTGGTACCAGGGATCGAGCCATCAGAAGATCGTCTACTTCAAGGTCGTATCTTCTCTTACTCTGATACGCAAATGTACCGTTTAGGTGCTAACCATCAGCAAATTCCGGTTAACCGTCCACTTGTTGCTGTGAACAACAACAACCAAGATGGTTACATGAACGTGGGTGCAACAAGCTCTGATGTAAATTACGAACCAAGCCGTAAAGAGCCAAAACCATCGACTGCGAAAGCGCGTGCAGTACAAACACCACTTTCAGGTACAGTTCAGCAAATTGGTGTGAAAGAGCAAAACTTTAAGCAAGCGGGTGATTTATACCGTTCTTACTCTGCAAAAGAGAAAGACGATTTAATCATGAACTTAGCGGCTGATCTAGGTAATGTAAAAGATTCAGAAACTAAGCACATTATGTTGTCTTACTTCTATAAAGCTGATGCAGATTACGGTACACGTATGACGAAAGCTGTCAATGGCAACCTTACCACGGTTAAAGCAAAAGCAGCTCAGTTGAAAGACTAATACTATTGTAAAGGGTCAATTACGATTGACCAATCAAATTGGTGACTAGGGCATCAAGGATGTCACCTCCTAAAAGTCCTGTAAAACTCGAATCCTTTCCTGCAACCCTAGGGGAGTTTTACAGGCACTTGCTATATTGATGTGGAGTGTTTGAAATGAAAATATATTTACAAGGGATCATGCTATCTTTGTTGAGTATTGCAATGATGACATTACTCACGTTGGGGATCAGTACCGCTTCTGCAAAAGAGTTTGAACAGCAGCAAGTTAAAGTCACACAGAACGCACAAAATGAATTGATGGATCTATTTTTTGCAGCTGCACGCACGGGACAAAATGACGTGATTCAGGAATTTTTACAATATGGCTTTCCTGTTGATGTTCAAAATGAAAAAGGTTTTAGTGCATTGATGATTGCGGCATATGCGGGTCAGCAAGAAATAGTCAGTACTTTATTGAGATATGGTGCGGATCGTTGTTTACGTGACCATAAGGGTAATACAGCAGTAATGGCAGCAATTTTTAAGCTAGAATGGGGGATTGTGAAGCAATTACGTCATAAAGAATGTGATGCACGCGCTAAAAAAATAGGACGGAAAACCACAGAAGACTTTGCTGAAGTTATTGGACAGCTAGAAACGCTTCAAAAAATAGATAAGGCTCTAGACTAGCAGATTTACACTTAATTTTACCTAATGAGGTTCCACAGCTCAGTTGCTAACTCATTAGGTTCCCTCATCCAACGCCATTCAGTTTCTTTAAGATGATAATCAAAGTACTCTTTTGATATGCCGTTAAACTTTGCTAGCCTTCTTTTACAAAAGCTCCAAAATGATTCTATTCCATTTATATGACATTCTCCTCTAGCAAACTCATTTGCTCCGTGATTTACCCTAAAATGCTTTGAATAGCCCACATCAACAAGACCATTATAGCCACGCCATCCATCACTATAAATCACACTCTCAAGTGAAACTTTACCAATGATAACCTCTTGTAAAGTCTTCATTTTACAGTCAGGTACGATTTCAGTATAGACGCGCCCATTACGTTCGAATATTCCAAATACTGGCTGTTTTAGAGTCCCACGACCACGCTTTAACTTTCCATGAAACCCACGTTGCCTTTTCGCTCCAAAATAGCTTTCATCTACTTCTATTGAACCAACAAACTTAGCTCTTAAATCTGTTTGATGATCATAGATAGTTTCTCTAAAAAGCATGTACCAATAGTTAATCGTATTACGATTTAAATTGAGTAATAAGGCTGTTTTGGAAGCAGGAATATCAACACAAAAGCATTGAATAATTTTTTTAATCTTGTAGTGACTTAATTTACTGTTTTCTATCATGATTCTAGACTAACATAATCATTTTGCTAGTCTAGAGCCTAGATAATATTGAATAATTTTTTTTTGCAAATTTTCGCTATTCAAAAATATTGAAGAAATGTAAAGTGTATAAAAAATAGATGAATTTGAATTATAATTAAATTATAATTTAGTTATAATCAATCATACAAGAGAGACGCATGGAAAATAAAACTGCACGATTGACTATTTTGATTGATCCGATCAAAAAGAAAGCATTTGAAGACTTATGTAACCAACAAGATATCACACCATCGCAAGTTGTACGTCAACTGATCCGTGAATACTTACAATCACATGGCGTAGATTATGCGACCAAATTGAAAAATAATACTGCGGATAAAAATCAATAAATTAAATAATAATGTTCATTTAGTTATTTTAGCAAAATGATAAAACTACCACCACGAAATGTGGTGGTAGCTAATTCTACTTAAGAAAAATCAAGTTCTTTTTCAAAGGCACGTAATTCATGGCGTGCCATCGCAAGGTTAGATTTTTGACGATCTAAAACCAAATATAAAAATAACTCATCATTACGGTCTAAAGGGCGTAACAAGTGATATTGCTTGCCTAAAGTAATTAGAATATCTTCAATTTTATCATTAAGTTTTAGTGCATTTGCAACTTTGCGCTTTGCACGAATCACTTCAGTATTTCCTGCTGCTGCAAGTTCTAAATCTAAGCCTGTACCTACAGCTCCTAGTGCTAAACCACTTGAGCTGTCGACTAATGCTGCTGCGATAAAACCATCAATTTCATTTAATGCACTTAAATTAAGTTTTGACATAAGGATTTCCTAATTTGACCCCATTTATTTTGAAAATATAAAAAGTATTTTTAGATTTTGACATTTTTAAATACATTTATATCTTATTTAATGTTAATTAAAAAAATATTTAATTTCAATATATATTAATGATAAAATATTAAATATTATTTTATTATAATATAATTATAACTATTTGAGTATTTCACGATATTTAAAAATTGAAAGTCGTCAGATTTTTGTTAAAAACGCAAGATCATCTATTTTTTGATTTGCAAGTTTTGATTAAGTTTTTATAGTGAGAAGATACAGATTAATTGGATCGAATATGCAACCCATCATTCAGTCATTGCTTGATACGGATTTGTACAAATTTACAATGTTGCAAGTGGTACTTCATAAATTTCCACAAACACATAGCGTATACCATTTCCGTTGCCGAAATTTACAAGATACCGTATATCCATTGACGGATATTTTAGATGATTTGAATGAACAGCTAGATTATCTTTGTCAGCTCAACTTTAAAGAAGACGAATTACAATATCTACGCACGCTACGTTTTATCAAAAGTGACTTTGTTGATTATTTAGAATTATTTCAACTCAAGCGCCGTTTTATTAAAGCAGGTATTGATGCAGAAGGACGTTTGGACATTTGGATAGAAGGTCCCATGGTTCAAGCAATGATGTTTGAAATTTTTGTATTGGCTATTGTCAATGAACTCTATTTTCGCCGTATTCGTTCAGATGAGGTCTTGGCAGAAGGTGAGCGTCGTTTACAAGCCAAAGTGGTTCTGATGCAAAAATATGAAGCACAGATCCAATCAAATGATCCGCCATTTTTAGTTTCTGACTTTGGGACACGTCGCCGTTATAGTCTAGATTGGCAACGCCATGTGATTCAAACTTTTCATAAAGCGGCACCTAATGTTTTCCGTGGAACCAGTAATGTTCTCATTGCGAAAGAACTCAATATTTTTCCAATAGGCACCATGGCACATGAGTTTTTACAAGCTTTCCAAGCGTTAGATGTACGTCTACGAGATTTTCAAAAATCAGCATTAGAAACATGGGTGCAAGAGTATCGTGGTGACTTAGGTATTGCCCTCACAGATGTTGTGGGAATGGATGCATTCTTACGTGATTTTGATTTATATTTTGCCAAATTATTTGATGGCTTACGTCATGACAGTGGTGATCCATTTGCGTGGGGAGATAAAGCATATGAGCATTATCGTAAACTCAAAATTGACACCAAAACCAAAATGTTAACTTTTAGTGATGGTTTGGATTTAGAACGCGCTTGGGCACTTTACCAATATTTTAAAGACCGTTTCCAAGTCAGTTTTGGGATTGGCACTAACTTGACCAATGATATGGGACAAACACCGCTCAATATCGTGTTAAAATTGGTGGAGTGTAATGGTCAGTCTGTGGCAAAAATTTCTGACAGTCCAGGAAAAACAATGACGGATAACGATACCTTTTTAGCCTATCTACGTCAGGTTTTTGAAATTGCTGAGCCAAGCAATTAGAAGAAAAACGATAGCTGATTTTTTGCTAAAGAAATGCAGGAAATCAGCTAAAGCCTAAAAAAGACTATGCTAAGATGGTTAAAATAATCCTGCTAAAATTCAAAAAATCGTATGACTGCTCCCATTTTTAATTTTGATTTGTTGGTTGAAGCTGAACAGCTTGTTCCTTACTTAGGACATGAAAAATTACGCATTGTTGATTTAAGCCGTAGCTCGGTTTATGAACAATTACATATTCCATATGCACTACATCTTAAGCCACAGTATTTAGTGCGACAAGAAGAACATGCTTCGGGTTTATTGCCTGATGAACAAGGTTTAGCTGCTTTAATAGACTACTTAAACATTTCTCCTGAGCATCATGTGGTGGTTTATGATGATGAAGGCGGTGCGTGGGCTGGGCGTTTGATTTGGAACTTACAGTGTTTAGGCTTTGAACATGTCAGTTTACTGAATGGCGGTATTCATGCATGGTTAGGTGCAGGCTTGCCAACTTCATCTGAGGTTGAAGCATTCACAAAAGTAGAAAATTTGGTTCAGGTGGATTTGCAAAATATAGAAAAATATAGAATCGAATATGATCAATTATTAGAAAAAGTACAACAAAATGCAGTACAAGTCTGGGATTGTCGTACGACAGAAGAATATACAGGACAACGTTTAGCAGCAAGACGCGGTGGTCATATTCCAAATGCACGACATTTTGAATGGAGTACTGCAATTAATCGTCAAAATCATTTAAAATTGCATCCTTTAGAACGCACGCAACAACGTTTAGAACAATTGGGCTTTCATTTAGATCAACCTGTGGTGGTGTATTGTCAATCACATCATCGTTCAGGCTTAGCGTATATCTTAGGTCGATTACTCGGTTGGAACATTCAAGCTTATGATGGTGCGTGGAGCGAATGGGGCAACCGCCTCGACAGTCCTATTATTAGTGGAGAATCACCTTCGTGAGTCTAACCTCAAACTTAAAAAAACAACTTTTTATTCGTGCTCAAAATTTAGTACCGCAACAACAACTCAGCCGTGTGGTGGGTAAACTTGCAGCTAGTGAAAATCCATTGGTTAAAAATGTCGTTATTCAAGCATTTAAAGCACAATATGGCATTGATATGTCGATTGCACAGCAAAGTGATGCATTAAAATATAAATCATTTAATGAGTTTTTTACCCGTGCTTTAAAAGAGGGTGTGCGTGAAATTGATACAGATGCAAATAGTATTGTTTCACCTGCGGATGGTGCAATTTCCCAATTAGGTCAAGTGAAAGAAGGCGATGTATTTCAAGCCAAAGGTCAAAGTTTTTCAGTTGAAAAATTGATTGGTGATCCGCAGCTTGCAGCACCGTTTAAAAATGGTGAATTTGCGACCGTCTATTTGTCACCACGTGATTATCATCGTGTGCATATGCCTTTTGCAGGAACATTAACTGAAACGTTATATATTCCGGGTGAATTATTTTCTGTCAATAAAACGACTGCGGAAAATGTGCCAGGTTTATTTGCCCGTAATGAACGTATGGTGTGTTTGTTTGATACAGAATTAGGTCGTATGGCCGTTGTTTTGGTGGGTGCAATGATTGTTGCTGGTATTGAAACCGTAGCAACAGGTAAAGTGAAACCATCGGGTCGCTTGGAACTCAACCATCATGAGTTAAAACTTGAAAAAGGTGATGAGTTAGGACGCTTCTATTTAGGTTCAACCGCGATCGTTTTATTTGAACAAGGTAAAATGAATTGGGATGCACAATTTAAAGCGAACTCCGTGGTTGTCATGGGTGAGGCTTTAGGGCATATCCTATAAGTATTTAAAAATACTCAGTTTGAGTAAAGGTGAAGAGGATTATATTCTTCACCTTTTGTTTATTCTAAGATGTAGATTAGAACAAAAATTATTCAGGGTTATATAAGCGTTCTTTAGGGAATACCACTCTAAATGTAGAGCCTTGATTTTCAATAGAATCAATTTCTAAATAAGCATTATGTTGCATCAGTACGTGTTTCACAATCGCTAAACCTAGACCTGTGCCACCTGTTTGTCGGCTACGTGCACTGTCCACTCGATAGAAACGTTCAGTTAAGCGAGGTAAATGTTTAGGGTCAATACCGATCCCTGTATCTTGTACTGTGAAATAACCATGTAACCCATCATCATGCCATCCCATTGTAACTGAGCCCCCTTTAGGCGTGTATTTGATGGCATTGGTAATTAAATTACTAAAAGCACTCGCAAGTTCAGTATCAGAGCCGATCAAGTCACAATGGCTGTCGATGTCTAAATTGAGCGTATGTCCATAATCGACGTTATAGGCTTGCGCATCATCAAATAATTGATTCATTAAACTCGGCATTTCAATGATTTGATTTTTAGCAATTTGTTTATTGCCTTCAAGACGTGACAAGAGCAATAAATCATTCACTAGGGCATTCATACGTCGCGTTTGTGATTGCATTTGATCAAAAGCACGTTTCCAACGTGGGTTTAAATCTTCTTGATCAGTAAATGTTTCAATATAACCACTGAGAACCGTGAGCGGTGTGCGTAATTCATGTGAAATATTATCGACAAAGTCTTTACGCATTTGTTCTAAGTTATGAATTCGGGTTACGTCATAAGCGACCAATAAACGACTTTCACTGCCGAAGCGAGTGAGTTTGATCTGTACATAATGCTCGTCATAAACCGTTGATTTTATTTTTATTCCGTCAGGATATTGATCAATATTGTTAAAATATTCAATAAATCCAGGTTGGCGAATAATGGTCAATAAATTGCGACCACGATCAAGCATTTGGATGCCAAGTAATTTTTCAGCCGCAGGATTCCACCATTCGATTTGATGTAACTCGTCAGTTAAAACGACAGCTTCTGCTAACGCAACCAAGGATGATTGTGCCCGATCAATTAACCCGACCATTTCGGCTTGAACAACACGTTCTTGACGTTGGGCACGATACACATTAAATAGCAATGCACCCCAAATTCCATTTAAATTCGGTGGTACATCATAAGGACGGTTAGAAATCCACTCATTGACCAAATATAACGAGCGAAGTTGCAAAATAAAAAAAATTGCAAAAGAGAACGAAATACAGAGCCAAAAGTACCCAATCCCAAAACCGATAAAGCATCCGATGACGAATAAAAATGCTAACAGTCTTAAATCTTGTTTAGCAAAAGTCCATAAACTGCTGTAACGAAATCGTTTATGTTCACGTGCAAGATCTGGGACGGGGTAGGGTTCATACATAAAAAAACTGACCTAAATTTAGCCTAAAGCGACATCAGCACGTGTCGAAAAACGATAGCCTGTACCGCGAACGGTTTGTACGTAACGATCTGCAGCATAGGGTTCTAATACTTTGCGCAAACGGCGGATATGTACATCAATAGTACGGTCTTCAATATAGACGTTACCGCCCCAGACTTGGTCAAGCAATTGTGCACGTGTATATGCACGTTCAGGATGAGTCATAAAGAAAGCCAATAAACGGTATTCTGTTGGTCCCATTTCTAAAATACTGTCACCAAAGCTTACACGTTGACTGACAGGGTCGAGAATTAGACCATTGGCATCAATTGATTTTTCACCACTAAGTGCATTGGCACGACGTAGCACGGCTTTAATACGTGAAACCAATTCACGCGTTGAAAAGGGTTTAGTCATATAGTCATCAGCGCCTGCATCTAAGCCTTGCACTTTATGATCTTCTTCACCTCGTGCAGTGAGCATAATTACAGGGATTTCAGCCAAGTTCTCATCACGTTTTAAGCGGCGGCACAAGTCCACACCACTAATTCCGCCAGGCATCATCCAGTCTAATAGGATGAGTGAAGGGCGTTGATCGACAATCATTTGATGTGCTTGTTTGGCATCTTCTGCTTGTAAGCATTGGAAACCTGCCATATCTAATGAGGTATGGATCATTTCGCGAATTGGAAGTTCGTCATCGACGATTAAAATATAGTCATCTTTCACAACGCAATATCCTATGTATGAACGGTGTACCGTTTTATTATTTATGACAGGCTTATTACAAAGATTAATTATGACAGTATCATTGCAAAAAAAACATATTGGCTATTTTTTGCAAAACTTTGTGACAAAACTTTTGAATTTGTATGCTAAATCCATAAAATAATGGTCGACATTGATTTTTCATATCGGGATGAAAAATTTAAAGGTTGAGAAGTTCAGGTATATTTAAGCACTTTGTTTTTCAGAAAAAGATTCTAATAATGAAAAAAATACCGCTTCACAGGCAAAGACGACTTGTTCGACAGAAAGTTTAAAACCACCCATGACCCAACGTACTGCAATTTGTGTAACATAGCCATTTAAGCCAGTCGAGACCAATGAAATTTCCTGTTCGCTGTGGTTGATCTGCGGCATCATTAACATGACAAAAGCTTGAATCATACGGTCAAAGCGACTCATGGTTTCATGGATTGTTGCCTGATTGTGCAACTCTTGCACCAACATCGCATCGACATAAATGATGCGTGCCATACGTGGGTCAGCTTTGAGCATAGAAAATAATGCAAATAAGCCCGAATGAATCATTTTTTTAGGTTCAGGAGAAGCTTGCATTACCCCTTGCATCACGTTGTGTTGCAATTGATCAATCAATTGTAAAAATATAGTTTGGAATAGCTCTTCGCTTTTTTTAAAAGATTCATAGAAATAGCGTTCAGTCAGTTTAGCTTCGTTACAGACGTCTTTCACGGTAACTGAAAAAAATCCTTGTGTGCCATAGGTTTCAATACCCGCTTCAATCAGTTTTTCACGGCGAGCTAACTTTCGTTCAGAAAGAGACATACCTTTAAATTGTCTTTCTTTTACCATTTTTTTAGATGTATTTTCGTTCTGAGCATGTTGCATCGTTTCATTTAATACGTGTGTAGTCATATGAATTTGTGCCAAATTAAGTGTGCAAATAGCAATATTTGATCAATAAAAATAGTTGAAATTTACGTCATACTTCTGAGCAACTCATCAACATTGAAAAGCTTAACATATTATATTGACAATAGTCATTGTCAAAATTATAGTGTAGCTGTGAGTGTATGTATAGAAAAAGTACATACAGAAAGAATTCAAACAAGGAAACTCAATGAAAAATTTTAAAAATAAAGTCGCTGCAATTACAGGTGCAGGCTCAGGTATGGGACAACAATTGGCAGTTCTATTAGCAAAAGCAGGTTGTCATTTGTCCATCAGTGATGTCAATGAAAAGGGCTTGGCCGAAACTGTTGAATTATTAAAAGCATATGATGTACGAGTAACATCAAAAAAAGTAAATGTAGCAAAACAGCCTGAAGTTAAGGCTTGGGCAGAAGAAACGGTGAAAGATCATGGCTCTGTTAATATGATCTTTAATAATGCTGGTGTAGCGCTGGGTGCAACCGT
The DNA here is from genome assembly GCF_015218165.1 of Acinetobacter piscicola. NCBI lineage: Bacteria > Pseudomonadati > Pseudomonadota > Gammaproteobacteria > Moraxellales > Moraxellaceae > Acinetobacter > Acinetobacter piscicola. Next base: position 185,463 of record NZ_CP048659.1, read on the forward strand.
CGAGGGTGAAACATACGAAGAATTAGAGTGGATCGTGGGGATTAACTTCTGGGGTGTGGTTTATGGTACGAAAGAGTTTTTACCATACATCAAGCAAACAGGTGAGGGGCACATCATCAATACTTCAAGTATCTTTGGTTTAACTGCTCAGCCAACGCAGTCGGGTTATAATGCAACGAAGTTCGCGGTACGTGGTTTTACTGAGTCTTTACGCCAAGAACTTGATATTGAAAAATGTGGCGTGAGTGCACTATGTGTACACCCAGGGGGTATTCGTACCAACATTGCCAATGATGCGCGTATGAACGACAGCTTAAAATCATTGGGTATGAGTCCTGATAAATCAGCGAAAGCATTTAATAAACTGTTGCGTAAACCTGCGGTCGAAGCTGCACAAGAAATTTTGGATGCAGTTTTAGCAGACAAACGCCGTTTATTGATTGGTGGCGATGCGGTGATTGTTGATTTGGCACAACGTTTATTACCAACAGGTTATCAGAAACTGGCTACAGGTTTGACCAAGTTAACCAAGCGTTTTGAACCAAAATAATAGGTTTAGACCACAAAAAACCGTCATTTATGACGGTTTTTTTTTCGCCACGTAAAGACAGGAAGGGATTTAAATTACTGCAAAATAATCAAAATTTGCTGCAAAATTCATTTTTGACAAGATTAATTTAGATGATTTTCTTAATTGTGTGAGTGGCTTCAGCGCTAAATCATTTTAATTTTTTTATTTATTTAAAATACAGCATAAAAATGTCACTTATTTGACAGATTGGAATAAGGACTTTTGGCAAGATCAAGCCATAGACAATTTTGTTCTTATTTAATGATAAAATTTTGAGGAAATAACAATGAGCTATAGCTATCAACACATTCAAGTCAAACCCATCACAGGTCGAATCGGTGCGGAAATTTTGGGTGTAAAATTATCTGGACAATTAGAGGATCAGGTTATTGCTGAAATTAATCAAGCATTGTTGCAATACAAAGCAATTTTCTTTAAAGCACAGCAGCATTTGGATGATGCAGAACAAGAAGCATTTGCTGCACGTTTGGGAACACCACTGAATCATCCTACTGTACCCATTAAAAATGGTTCTAAACATATTTTAGAGTTAGATTCAACGCACGGTGCACGTGCAGATAGTTGGCATACCGATATTACTTTTTTAGATGCTTACCCTAAAGCCTCGATTTTACGTAGTGTGATTGCACCTGAAGCAGGTGGTGATACTGTTTGGGCAAATACTACATCGGCATATGCATCATTACCTGAACCTTTAAAAGCATTGGCTGATACGCTTCGTGCTGTACACAGTAACGATTATGATTATGCCAGTGGTGAGCTGAGCATTAATAAAGAAGCGTTGGCAAAGTATAGAAATTTCTTTAAATCTACAGAATATGAAACTGAGCATCCTTTAGTACGTGTACATCCTGAAACAGGTGAAAAAACCTTGGTCTTAGGGCATTTTTTCAAACGTTTTGTCGGTTTTAATAGCAAAGACTCTCGTAAATTATTTGATTTATTTCAAAGTTATGTCGTAAAACAGGAAAATATTGTCCGTTGGCATTGGGAAGCAGGTGATGTGGCAATTTGGGACAACCGTGCAACACAGCATCGCGCAATCAATGATTATGGTGATCAACACCGTGTAGTACGCCGTGTGACCTTAGAAGGTGATATTCCTGTCGGCGTGGATGGACGTTTAAGTCAAACAATTGTAAAAGAAGAAAAATTTGATATCAAGGATTATCGTTTGAGTGAAGAAGGGGTATATGAAAAAGTTTCATAAGTACAGATAAAATTTAAAATAACTTTGCATAAAATAAGCGTTGAATAGCGGAATAAATCATTAGATCGATTTTTATTCTCCATCTAATATTAAATAAAATATTAGATGGATACTTTTATGCAATATTATGACTTAAACTCTGTTTCTAATTTTGATGTTTTAAAAAATATTTTTAAAAGTTTGTCAGGAGATAATATTAAATATATTTTGGATTATGCTTATATTAAAAAATATCAAAAAAATGAATTAATTTTAAATAAAGAAAATTGTTCGGAAGCACTTTATATTCTATTGAATGGTATTATTCATATTGGATATTTAAGTGTATCTGGACGTTTTCATGCTTTTAATTATTTTTCAGAAAAAAATTTAATCAATGCACTGCCTTGTTTAAAAGGGCACATTATTGATTATGACTATTATGCATTTAATCAAGTGCGTGTTTTGGTGATTCCAAAGCATATTTTTTTAGAAGAATTAAAGAATAACAATGGTTTAAAACAAGATGTATTTGACCTTATTGCACTCAGAATGCATCACCTTATTGCCGAAATTAAGTTTTTGCATGTTGCTAATTTACATCAAAAAATCTGTAAGACTTTGTTAAATTTGGCATTGCAATATGGTCTGCATCATCCTTTAGGGATAGAAATTTATTTAAAAATATCACAGCATGATTTAGCCGATTTATTGTCTACTTCCAGACAAACAATTAATAAAGAAATAAAAAACTTAGTGGGTTTAAATATTATTGAGTGGCAGTATGAAAATATTGTTATTAAAGATCTTCAGTATTTGAAATATAAAGTCAATGATATTTAAAATATTAATTTTTTATTTTATTAAAAGTGATATTAAAATATTTTTATATTATTTTTGAATATTATGAAAATATTACATATTAATTTCTAAGTTAAATTAGGAGTTAATGATGACCATTCAATCTATCAATGTTAGAAATCAGTTAAAAGGTACAATCCAAGAAATTATTAAAGGTGATGTCGTTTCTGAGGTCGATGTCGTGACAGCATCAGGTATTTTTACTTCAGTCATTACGACTCGTTCTGTGGAACAACTTGAGTTACAAGTCGGAAGCCAAGTGATTGTGCTGATTAAATCGACTGATGTATCACTTGCAAAGCTGTAGGTGTATACGTTTGATGAAGCAAAATTTTAAATATGTTCTCACAACGGTGAGTTTATTGAGTGCCAGTATTTCATTAAGCCATGCCGATAGCGATGTTCAGCAGTTACAACAGCAGGTTGCACAGCTCGAAAGTTCTTTACAACAGTTAAAAAGTGAAATTAACCGTTTAAAAAATCAATCGACTGAACAAAATTCACCAGTGACTTCCGTTGCAGAATCGATAGAACCATCTACTACAGATCTTGCTACGGAAAATTTAGCTGAAAACGCAGATCAGCGTTATGTCACGCAGGCTGAATTTCAAGGCATGCAAAGTGATTTGGAAAATTATAAGTACCAAGTTCAACGTGAACGAGACACCAAGACGGCGTTGTCAACCCGTCAGTTGTTGATCAATGGGGTAGTGCAAGCCAAAGCTGCTTATGTGGATGAATCACAACATATCAACCCCAATGGCAAAAATACGACGACAGCGGTGAATGATCGTCATTCATCCTTTGATTTGGGTGCGGTGCAAATTGGTTTTAGTGGCAATTTATATAAAGATTATAACGAGGGAAAAAACTTAGACTTTAATTTGCGTTTTGGTACTTCACCGCAGTCAGGTACAAATAACAGTTATTTAAATTTATTAGATGCACAGCTGATCTATAACATATTACCCACCATAAGTTTAGACACAGGACGTTTGAGTGCCAATTTGGGTCAGCAACTTTTGCCTTTTGGGCAAGAAGTACAAGCAACTGAAGACTTAAAACCAACGATTAACAACGCACTGTTTAGCTTACCAGGTTATGGCTACGGTTTGGCACTGCGGGAAGTGGGTTTGATTGTGCGTGGTGATGCATTTCCAACTGTAGATTATGGCTATAACTATCGTTCACCGATGTTGAGTTATGCCTTTGGTTTGGTCAATGGTAATGGAGCAAATAAGTCAGATGACAATGATGATAAAAATTTTGTTGGGCGTTTACGTTACACCTTACCTGCTGAATATAACTCGTGGTTACGTGAACTGAGCTTTGGCGTGTCTTGGTATCAGGGCAAAAGCAATTTATTTGATTTAAGTGGTACTGAAGCGAGCTTTGCAGGCAAAGGTGATGTCCTGCGTAAAGGTTTTGATATTTATTACAACCACCATCCTTTTGGCGTGACCTATGAATATGTACAGGGTGAAGACGATACTTTCATTAATGCCACAGGCGGTGTCTATAACCGTAAAAGTGAAGCACATACAGGTACGTTATTTTGGAATTTTGGTGAGCAATTTGTCAAAGGTTTCCGTAATCAAGGTCGCTATGACGACTGGTGGCCGAAATCCTATCAAAGCTTTTACCGTTTTGACAGCATCGACCGAGATACCCATCTAGATCATCAAAAGATAGATATTCACAGTATTGGGTTAAATGCATTTTTTGCTGAAACCACTAAATTTCAGCTCAATTTTAATCACGTAGACAATCAAATTATCAACCAAAAATATAACGAACTGGTTGCGCAGTTCCAATATGGCTTTTAGTCAAAATTTTAAAATTTAAAGAGGAATATACAATGTCAGCATGCTCAAAAATACTCGTAGGTAGTGTATTGGCAACAACGACTTTATTTTCAAGCGCACAGATTTTTGCCGCAGAAGTAAAGCCAACAGTCATTCGTTTAGCCACCCCTTATGTCGGTACAGGTAATCGACCTGTGGGCTATAGTAATTATTATTCAACCACACAAACATTAGGCTTGATTGAAAAAGAATTTCAAAAAGATGGTATCAAGATTCAGTGGAATAACTTTAAGGGTGCAGGTCCTGCAATTAATGAGTCTTTTGCCAATGGTCTCGTGGATATCACTTGGTTAGGTGACTTACCGTCTTTAATTGGTAAAGCCAGTCGTTTAGATACACGTTTAATCGCTGTAGGCGGAAGTAATGACAATGCCTATTTAGCTGTGCCAACAGGTTCAACTGCGAAGTCATTTGCCGATTTAAAAGGTAAAAAAATTGGTTTCTTTAAAGGTACAAATATCCATTTATCTTTGATTAGTACATTGAAAAGACAAGGTTTATCTGAAAAAGACTTCCGTTTTGTGAATACCGATGGGCCAGTGGGTTATTCAGCTTTAGCGAGTGGTGATTTAGATGCGATTTGGAGTAATCAGACTTTATTTCCTGTTGTCGATCGAGGAATTGCCAAAATTATTTATAGCACCAAACAAGAACCTGCGGTAAATCGGCTTTCAGGCTATGTCTTAGTTAACTCAAAATTTGAACAGAAATATCCCGAAACTGTACAACGGATTGTTAATGTATTGGTGAAACAAGCTGCTTGGGAAAGTAATCCTGCCAATAAAACCGAGCTTTTTAAACTCTGGTCAAAATCAGGCTTGCCTTATGCCAACTTTGATAAAGCATACGCAGGTGTAGATTTGAAACGACATAGTTCTCCTATTTTTGATGGCTATAACGTTGCACTGATCAAGCAAAAATTAAAAGCAGGGCAAGACCTTAAATTGATTCGTGGCAATATTGATGTTGATCGTTGGATTGAGCCTAAATATGTTAATAATGCATTGAAAACACTGAATTTACAGACATTTTGGACACCTCAAGGTGCGAGTGCTAAATAAGCCCTCGTATTTTTTGTGACAGGAGATTTAAAAATGTCTCAGGATATTCTTTTAAGACAAAGCACTGTACATAACACTCAAATAGTATCGGCAAAAACAACTTCTTTGACTTTCTTTTTGAAAAATAAACTTCTATTGAGTTGGGTAGTTGGTGCAATTTTCCCTTTGGTTGTGCTGTGGCTTTGGCATATTTCAGTTGAAAAAAATTGGGTCAATCCATTGCTTTTACCTGCACCCGACTTAGTGTGGACTGCCCTGAAGGATTTGTATGGTAGTGGTGAGTTATGGGCAAATTTAAGTATTAGCCTGACAAGAATCGCTTACGGATTTAGTGCAGGAATCGTGATTGCGCTTATTTTAGGTTTGAGCATGGGGCTTTCTCGTACAGTCGAAGCCTATGTATGGCCGACGTTTAAAGTGATTAATTTGATTCCTGTGGTGGGGTGGATTCCTTTACTGATCTTATTGGTTGGCATAGATGAAGCTTTAAAAATTGTCTTAATTGCAAAATCTGCTTTAGTGCCAATGACCATTAATGTGTTTAAAGGTGTACGCAATATTCCCACTGCACTGACAGAGGTGGCGAATGTCTATCAACTCAATACATGGTCTCGCTTTAAATATCTAGTATTACCTGGGGCATTTTTAAGTTTTATCGGTGGATTACGCTTATCTCTCGCTAGCGCATGGGGGGCATTGGTTGCAGTCGAGCTGCTTGCATCGAGTGAGGGCATTGGTTATCTCATGGTCTATGGGCGACAAATCTTTCAGCTTGATGTGGTGATGGCAACCGTCATTGTGATTGGTGTAGTGGGTTTTGCTTTTGATTTAATTATTCGTTTGATTCAGAAGCGTTTTTCAGCATGGACAACCCAAAAATAATGGAGAAAATGATGAAAAAAATAGACTTGAGAGCATGGGTGATTCCGCTCATTTTATTGTTCATTTGGACTGTTGTCAGCAATAAAAATTGGGTGGATCGTGCCTTGTTGCCCTTACCACAAGACGTATGGCAGGTTTTTTTAGACAGTTGGCAGTCTAAAGAGCTGTTTGAAAATATTGCCTATAGTTTGCTGCGTAATACCACGGGCTTTATTGCAGGTGGCATTTTAGGTGCAGCTTTGGGATTGTTTTTAGGCTTAAATATTTGGGCAGATCGTTTTTTTTCACCGACCCTAAATGCCATTAAACATGTGGCAGTCTTTGCTTGGATTCCACTGATGATCATGTGGTTTGGTAATGGTGAACTCTCCAAAATTATTTTTATTGCACTAGTGGTGTTTTATCCCGTATTTTTTAATACCTATGATGGCGTGAAAAATGTCTCAGAAAAAAATAAAGAAGTTGCACAAATTTTTCAATTGAGTCGTTCGACCCGCTTTTTTAAAGTGATTTTACCTTCGGCGGCACCGAGTATTTTTGCGGGTTTAAACATTGCCTTGGTGTTTTCTTGGGTCGCTACCATTGGTGCAGAATATTTCTTTGTGGCAGCACCAGGTGTGGTTAATCCTATTTTAGATGGACAGAATCTCTTCCAAATGGAAACCGTACTGTATGGGATGAGCATCATTGCTTTGGTGGGTTTGGTCTTTTCAAAAATTGCACAATATTTTGAAAATTATAATTTACGTTGGCGCCAAGGCACACACAAATAAGAGGATAGAACATGAAGCAGAAAGAGAGTGTTGCAGGACAGGTTAGCATTCAAAATTTAAATAAATCTTTTCACGGTGAGCAGCAAGATTTACACGTACTTGAACATATTAATTTAGACATTGCTGCCGGCGAATTTATCAGCATCGTGGGCAATAGTGGCTGTGGAAAATCGACTTTACTGAGATTATTGGTCGGTCTAGATGCCAATTTTGAAGGCTCTATTGAAATTGATCATCAACCGATTCAGGGAACAAGTTTGGATCGTGGCATTGTTTTTCAAGATCACCGCTTATTTCCATGGTTGACGGTTGAACAAAACATTGCATTGGCATTGGAAAAAAGCCTATTTACAGCGGCTGAAAAACAAGAATTGATCGATTATCACTTAGCACTTGTACAGCTCACTGCATTTAAACATACCTACCCGAGTCAACTCTCAGGTGGGATGAGTCAACGTGTAGCAATTGCACGTAGTTTAGTGAATCGTCCACGTATTTTATTATTGGATGAGCCCTTTGGTGCTTTGGATGCATTGACACGTTCTAATTTACAACAAGAACTACAAAGTATTTTATTGTCAGAAAAAGTCACCACGATTTTAGTAACCCATGATGTTGAGGAAGCTGTGTTGTTGGGTGATCGTATTGTGGTGATGCAACCAAATCCGGGGCGAATTAAACGTATTGTGAATGTTGATTTGGAGCGTCCTCGACGTCGAGAGGATTATCGTTTGACAGCTTTAAAACATGACATTTTGCAGGATTTTACAGCTCAGCAGGTGAGATCTGAGCCGCATGAGTTAGAGCGTTACGGGCTGGCATGGTAAAGTCAATTAAGTAAATAAAAAATGCTCATGAAAGGGCATTTTTTATTTTTAGAAGTATAACGATCTGATTCTTTAGATTAAATCGATTAAATCAACGTTTGAATCGCTTTTTTCTTCCAAACAAATTGATAATAAAGAGCTTGCATTAAACATAATGATATAAAAGCCAAAGCATATGCATACCAAATACCTTTTAAGCCCCACCATTCACTAAACAAATAAGCGGCAGGCACTTCGATCAGTAAAATAGCGCAGATATTTAAAATCATCGGTACAGTCACTGTACCACTGGCACGCATAATCGATGCAAAAATTGAACCCGCACCAAAAAATAGAATCGACCATAGCACAATAAATAATAAACTTTGTCCAAGTTCGATCACACTTGGATCTGTAATAAATAGCGCCATTAAATATTTAGAAAATAAATATGCCAAAATCACCAAACTGCCTGTGATCACAACATTCATAATCAATGACGTACGTGTCACTTTACGTAGTAGTTCTGATTTTCCTGCACCGATGGCTTGAGCAGCAAAAATTGATGCTGCGATTGAAATGGATAAAGCAGGGAACTGAATGTAATTGAGTACTTGATTGACTGCGCCGTATGCTGCGGTAGCATGGGAACCATAATGATTCACGAGCCCAATAATCACGAGACCTGCAGCAGAGGTCGTCACCATTTGGATCCCTGTTGGGATACCTAAACGTAAAATAATTTTGCTGAGTTCAGGATGATATCGAATATGGCTGAGCAAGGCTTTATCAAGTTTTAAAGCATGATCACGATAATGAAGATAAAAAGCTAAAAATCCTAAAACGGCGATATAACCAATACTGGTCGCAATGGCTGGAGCGATGATGCCAAGTTGAGGAAAGCCAAAATAACCCGCAATCAAAATAGGTGTCACAATCACACCGATAACAATAGTCAGACCAGAAGCAATCAGTGGTGTGGTACTGTCACCTACACCACGTAAAATCGAGGTATAGATAATATAAATAAACAATAATGGACTACCTGCAAGCATCCATTGTACATAAGGCAAAGACAAATGCATGACGTCAGGGTCGGTGCCTAAAAGTAGTAAAATTTGTTTGGCACTGATCACACCGAGTAAAGCAATCATACAACCGCCAATCAAGGTCATAAACAGCGTTGAACCGACCACCATTTTAACTTTTTCAAGGTTTTTTGCTCCCCATGCTTGTCCCACTAAAACAGTCGCGCCTGCGGACAGTCCAATCACAAAAGCCAACAAGAAAAACAAAATTGGAAAAAATACTGAAATTGCAGCAATCGCATTTACCCCCATCATCTGTCCAACAAAGATGGTATTCATCGTGCCTGAGAGGTTTTGTAGAATATTGGTTGCAATCAAAGGAACTAAAAAAATAAGGAAACCTTTCCAAAATTTTTGATGATGCAATAAATTATCTTTTGCTGACATTTTTGCTATTTTGTCCAATCCATTGAAATTATTTTATTCCTCAAAATATCATAATTATAAAAAAAAGCCTTAGCTTTTAAGTAACTAAGGCTTCATATTTTACTGCAAATATGCGCTTAAACTTGGCTCAAAATTTCACACGCTTGTGTCAAGGTGGCTTCCTTTTTGGCAAAACAAAAGCGAATTAAACGTAAATCTTGTGGAGCAGTTTGATAAAAAACGGATACGGGAATCGCCACGATTTTATGTTGTTCTGCTAAAAACTTGCACATCTCGACATCATTTAAATCAGGGCGAATTTCGGAATAATCGACATTTTGAAAATAAGTCCCTTGTGAGGGCGTAAATTTAAAACGAGATTGCTGTAAGCCGATATTAAAATAATCTCGTTTTTGTTGATAAAAACTCGATAAATTCTCAATATGTTCAGGATGCTGTTGCATAAAATTGGCAAGTGCAATCTGTACAGGTGTAACCCCGCAAAAGTTAGCAAATTGATAGACTTGGCGAAATACTTTCATGAGTTCAGGGGCAGCCACACAATAGCCGGTTTTCCAACCTGTAACATGAAAAGTCTTTCCAAAAGAACCAATTACAAAACTCCGTTCCCTCAGTTCAGGAAATGACAAAGCAGAGTAGTGTTTTTGCCCATCAAAAATGAGATGTTCATAGACTTCATCAGACAGCACCACAATATTTTTATCTTGAATTAAATCAATTAGGTTTAACCAATCTTGCTTTGACCAAATTGCTCCTGTGGGATTATGCGGTGTATTGACAATAATCATACGGGTTTTCTCGGTCATTGCTGCTTTGACCTGATTCCAATCCACTGAAAAGTCAGGTGTTTGTAGTGCAATATGAATGGCTTTCGCACCGACCAATTGTACACTAGGTGCATAGCTGTCATAGCTTGGGTCGAAAATAATCACTTCATCACCTGCATGCACGATGGCTTGGATTGCTGAAAATATGCCAATGGTTGCGCCAGGTGTGATGGTGATTTCTGTGATTGGATCGAGCTTCAGTTGGTCTCTTTTTTGAAATTGTACTGCGACTTGTTCTCTTAAACTTAGTAATCCATCACCAGCAGCATATTGATTATGTCCCTCTAAAGTGGCTTGACTGAGGGCATATAAAAGTTCAGGTGGGGCAGGGAAATCAGGGAAGCCTTGTGAAAGGTTGAGTGCATTCAAGCGCTGAGCCATCGCACTCATCGTACTGAAAATAGTGACCCCTTGTGCAGGCAGTTTGGAATTGACTTTGATCATGATAATACGGATTTTTAAGCTGTTTCAGTGAGTGTAGCAGGTGGGTTTTATGAGCTAAATAGTGATCTGTAGAACGAATGAGAACGATCAAATCAAATAATCAATCACCGCACGAATCACACCTAAAGTTAGACCGATAAAAGCACCTACCACCACGCCATTGACTCGAATCATGTGCAAGTCACCACCGACTTCACTTTCGATCTTGTCAATCATTTCACGAGAGTCCCATTCATGGATGCGTTGACTGATAAATTTAATCACCTTTTCACTGTATTGATCACTTAAAAGAATTGCCATTTCACTCATACGCTCATTTAATAACTGACGTACAGATTGATTTTCAATTAAGTTTTCACCGACTTGTTGAATGGCGACACGCAAATTCAGAGCAATGCCTGAGTCATCTTTTAATAAATCGGCTTTGATGGCATCACATAAAATTACCACAGCACCTGTGATGAAATTGAGCACGGACTCACTGTCCAATAATGCATTTTTGGTTTCATTCAAACGAATACTGACAGCACTATCATTGTCCGCAAGTTGTAGCATCAGGTTGTTGGCAACATCTTCAATTTTTTTGCGAAATGGATGCTCAGGATCAGCCAAAATCGCTTCAACTTTTTCCAATAAAGAATCAATCGTACGTTGTTGAACATCAATACCAATCCAACTTGCACCTTTGGCAAGTTTCCATACACCTAATTCTTTAAATAAACGGCGAGTCAAATCTTGGGTTTGTTCAGGATGATTGACCATCCATTCATGTGCTATGTCCAAGCCACGTTGTAGTACGTCTTGATGAAAATCATTGTCTAAAACTGCACGCAGCATTTCACTGGCAAGGTGATTAATGTGTGTATTTTTGACCCATTGCACACTGTTATTTTGGATGAATTTTCCAATTTGTTGCTGACCGACAAAATCAAAAATCTTGGGAACAGTCTGTTGGATGACATCCGTCACTTGGCTGTTATTTTTTGGATTGGCAAGCCATTGTCCAACAGCCAAACTCAAGTCAGTTTTTTGTAGACTTTTTTCCACAATTTGCGGTGAAAGGAAGTTTTCTTGTACAAATTTTCCCATTGACTCAGCAATGCGGGCTTTATTGCGCGGAATAATTTCCGTGTGATCACGTAAAAATTTTGGAATAGGAATTTTGCCGAAAGGGTTGCGAAACAGTACGGTAATGGCATACCAGTCTGCCAGACCACCGACCACGCCTGCTTCTGCACCGAGCATTAAGATGTGAATAAACCAAACGTATTCAGGTAAAAGCTTGGCTGCAATAATCAGTGCAATCCAAATCACCACTGCCACAACTAAAGCGATGGTGGCAAAGCGTTTACTGCGATTCAGACTCGGTACATTCACGTCTTGGGCTTGGTTCATGCAACATCCTGAAAATTATGGTTTGTTTGATGATACATCAGTCGCTTGTGGTTGTAATACTTGTCCTGTCGGACTAAGGCCATATTTTTGTCCTAAAGACTGTAAAATCAAGCCTGCATCAAAAGCATCATTCGGTGCTGATTTTTTATCTTTATAACATTCAATGGTATAAGAGACTTGAGTTGGGTCAAGTGTGACCACTTGTGGCATGTCATAAAATGGGTCGAAGAAAGCCCCATGACGTCGATAACCATATGGATAATAGTTTGGTGTTGGGTAAACCACCGCTCTACGAGGCGGTTGTTGTGTACGATTGCTTGGGTCATCAAGCACTTTAAAAAATTGAAAACCATTTTGTACTGTGGTTTGTGCAGCTTTGAGTAAGGTAATTTCTTCAGCTGTACCATAACTCATGTTACGCGTTTCAAAGCTGATGCGAAATGTATGTGTGTTTAGCGCTAACGTTGAAAACTGTCCCAGTTGGTCAAAGGTACGGGGTTTTGAAGGTGTAGAAGCACATCCCGTCATGGTGAATACTGCCACCGCAGTTAGACCGATGAGTATTTTTTTCATACCGTGCTCCTTGGGATGGGTCAGTGATTAAGAGTATTTATATTGCCTGAATATAGTGGGATAAATGATGTATTTTAAGCAGAAATTTGTTAAATGTATTTTGAGAAGCATGATTTCAATGATTACTGCAATACAACATTATAAAATGAAAAATATTCAATTTTAATTGAGATGTTTGTTAGGGGTTTTATAAAAAAATTATTAGGATAATTTTATTTTTTTAAGGGCAAAATGAAAGTGCATTCCTCCACCTTGCCGTGTTGGATTAAGTTATAACATCTGCTTAAAAACCACTATTGGGTTGTTTTAAAAATTCAATTTCTTCTGCAGTAGATTCACGTCCTAATATTGCATTTCGATGTGGATAACGCCCAAAACGATCGATGATGACTTTATGTTTTTTCTCAAAATCCAAATTGATAGGATTCCCCAAAGCTGCAAATAACTTTAATGCTTCTACATGGATCAGTTTAGATTCGCTGTGCATATACGGCATATATAAAAATGAACGCTGTTCAGGACGCAGATTTTTGTCTAAACCTAAATGAACAGCTTCTTGCGCTAGGGTTAAGGCTTGTGCATCTTGTGAGAAAGCGGCAGCTTGATCTCGATAAATATTTCGTGAAAATTGGTCAAGCACAATGATTTCAGCCAAACGACCTTCAGCACTATCACGCCATGTATACAATTCAGCCTGTTTGGCTTGTGCTAAAACTTGATTAAAGCGTTGATGAAGTTGTTGGTCAAAGTCATCACTTTTTGCAAACCAAAAAGGTTGAGTATTTGGAGCAAACCAAAAATCGAGAATGTCTTGAGACTTCATATCTATTTAAATTCTTTTGAAAGTATTCTTGCATAAAATCACAATTCTGAAGTGTCTAAAAGCGTTTAATTGTGATAAAAAATTGCCGAAAAAATGAATATTCTGTTTAAAAGTACTTTGAATATACATGTATATCGATAATTCACGTTATACTTGTGGGCATCAAAAATATTTTATTTTAAAAACTTTTTTAAGATAAGTGAGTAAATAATGAGTCAAACTGAAGCCAATTCTCAAGCCATTTTGCCAACTTGGGCAAGTGCTGAATTATTACAAGGCATGTTACGTGGCATTGAGCGTGAAAGTTTGCGTATGCAAAGTAATGGCTTCTTATCTCAAGCAGATCATCCGCAAAGTTTGGGTTCTGCGCTGACCCATCCGCATATTACAACAGACTATTCTGAAGCGTTGATGGAGTTCATCACGCCACCGAAAGCAAGTATTCCTGAAGCATTGAATTATTTGGCAGATATTCATGCCGTGGTGCATCGTCATTTAGAAAATGGCGAAAAACTGTGGCCTTTGTCGATGCCTTGTATGTTGGATGACCAAGAAGAGAGTATTCGTTTGGCACAATATGGTTCATCGAATATTGGTAAATTTAAAACCTTGTATCGTCATGGTTTAGGCATTCGTTATGGTCGCCGTATGCAGACCATTTCAGGCGTGCATTATAATGTGTCATTTCCCGATACTTTATTTGAACAATTACAACAACATGAAACAGATGAAGCATTAAAAAACCTGAGTTTACAAGATTATCGTAGCCATCGTTATTTGGGCTTAGTACGTAATTTTATTCGCTTAACACCATTAGTGATGTATTTGGTTGGTGCGAGTCCATCGGTATGTAAATGTTTTATGACAGGGCGTGAGCATCATTTATTGCCATTGGTCAAAGGGACATTATTTACCCCTTATGCAACGGCTTTGCGTATGGGACGTTTTGGTTATCAAAATTCTGCACAAAAACAATTGGGTATTCATTATAACAACCTTGAATGCTATGTTGCAGAACTACAGAAAGCCGTCAATACACCCTATGCACAATTTAGCCATTTGGGCTTAAATAATAGTAATGGTGAGCCCATTCAGATCAATGATCATGTGCTACAAATTGAAAATGAATACTACAGTTTAGTACGTCCTAAACAAGTACCACAAGCAGGTGAAACACCATCGGAAGCATTAGCAAAACGTGGTATTGGTTATGTTGAATTACGGGCGGTAGATGTTAATCCGTATGTGGCGATTGGGATCAATGAAACGACTGCAGGTTTCTTGGAAGTTTTAGCTTTGTATTGCTTACTTAAAGACAGTCCTGAGCTTTGGGAAGAAGAGCAAGATTTGATTGAAAAAAATCAAAATGAAGTGGTTAACCGTGGACGTGCGCCGAATGCAGCGATCCAAGAAGCAGGACAATCTTATCCGCTTGAGCAATGGGCATCTCAGCATTTATCTGCAATGTTGCCATTGGCTGCATTATTGAATGAAAGCTATGACACCAGTTTATATACGGATGCTTTGACTGTAATGCAGCAACGCATTCGTAATGTAGATGAGACACTATCGGCACAAGTCATTGAAGATACTTTACACCATGGTGGTACATGGAGCTTCGGTAGTGCGATGGCACATCAGCATGTGAAAAGTTACGAACAACATGTATTAAGTGCAGAAACTTTAGCGTATTTTGAACAACTTGCAACCTCATCATTGCAACAACAACAGCAACTTGAGCAAGAAACAGATTTGAATTTTGAAGATTATCTTGCCAAATTTAGATGATATAACCACATCAAAAAATGAGAGGAAAAGCCATGCAATGGCAGAGTTATCGCTTCGTTAGTGGTCTTTTATTTTTAGCAAGTGTGATTGGAATGGCATTTGCGTTGTATTTAGAACATGTGCAAGGTTTAGACCCTTGTCCTTTGTGTATATTCCAACGAATAGGCTTGATCGGGTTAGGTTTAATTTCCCTAATTGCACTATTACATCATCCAAGAACCAATGTCTTTAGGCGTTTTTATGCATTTTTGGGGTTGCTATCAATTGGATGGTCAGTTGCGATCGCGGGGCGTCATGTCTGGTTGCAAAATTTACCCCCTGATCAGGTACCTAGTTGTGGTCCAGGGCTAAATTATTGGGTGGATACTTTGCCGTTAAAAGAAGTATTTGCAAATGTCCTTAAAGGTTCAGGTGAATGTGCCATGATTGATTGGACTTTCTTAGGACAATCTTTACCTGTATGGTCGCTGACTTTCTTTAGTGTGCTTGCGTTAATTAGTTTATGGCAGTTATTTAGAAAATATCCTACATAAATGTAAAAATGCCAACGTAAATGTTGGCATTTTTTATATTCCATCGTGATAACTTTGGGTCAAGTTTCCACAATTCCTTCTAAACTTTCTAATTTAATTAAATATTTACGAATCTGTTCTTCTGCGATTTCATCATGGTGTGGATAAAACCATTTCGCGATTTGTTCAGCAACATGAGGATGATATTGCAATTCAAAATGATTTAACCCATAAAAAACAGCTTTATGTGATTCAGGCAATTTTAATTGAAATCTTGGATTAGGATGTTCGCCTAGTGCGCTTTTTACACTAACTAAATAATCGCCGATGATTTTTAAAGTACGATTCTTGCGATTTTCAAACTCAAGAGTTCCTGCGATGAGATAGGTATTGATATAAGAAGGTAAAGGAGCAGGTTTACGGTTGTCATCCATTAAACCAATTCGTGCATGGTTATGTTCCCAATCATCATCACGCACACTGCCAAAACGTAAGTCCAAAATGCCATTACTACGAATATTAACGACATGACTGACTAATTTGACCAAAGGAAAATGTCCGATTTTATCTTGTAGTGCAAAACCAAATCGTTCTAATACAGCACCATGATGAGGCGAACCTAAGCAGACAAGGTTTTCAACCATATGAATCCATTGATGCATATTTTGCTTCCCATAAAACAAGGCGCTACGTGAAACCAATCCACCCATACTATGTCCAATCAAGTCAATACTGGTAATACGCGGATTACGTTTGACTAAATCTTCTAACATATTAGCTAAAGAACGCCCATTGGCTGAAATACGACGACCTGTATTGTAATGTACATATAACATGGTGTTATTGTCACGTTGGGCAAGTAATTTTTCACCAATTCCGCCATTGCCACGGTTGCTCCAATCCAAATGATTCATACATAAACCATGTGAAAAAATCACCATGCGTCCAGCCAAATCGCCTTGCTGAATTTCACCATAATGGTCATACAATACAGTGGATAATGCTAAAGGATTATGTGTTGCGAGTAAGTAGTCGCCAAGTACACCATTAAGCGCACTGATCAAGAACGTCAGTGTGGGGGTTAATGGTTTGTCATGTAATTTAGGAAAATGCTCAATCACTTTACGTAAACTAGGTGCCAAAAAGTAATGCCCGTAGTTTTGCAGTGAGTTAAAACCAAACTGATAGATTTTTTCGACATAAGGACGTGCTTGGAAACGTTTGGCTTTTTGTTTACTTAAACCAAAAACACTGAGTAAAACTTCACGTTGTAAAGATTGAATCAGATCTTGCACGACACTATTAAGTGGTGTGCTGACCAGTTGTGCTAAGCCTTCTAATACATCAGCCTGACTGGGTGGAGAGCGATCCCATTTACAATAAGTCTCGTGTAGTGGTGTTAAACTTGCCATATTTTCTTATCCTCCATACGATCTAAACCCATTAAAATGAGTTAGATCTAGACTTATATCCCTATATCATTCTATTCATCATCTTGAAACTTGATTAGCATACTGTTTCAAGTTTCAGCATATTGTTTTTTTGTCGGACAATAAACTGTGTTGTACAAATTGAAACATTATGTGATGTATATCACACTAAAAATTATATGAGCTTTGTTAAATTTGCAAATGGTTTTAGATGAATATTATTTATTTACATGGGTTTAAAAGCAGCCCCTTTTCTATAAAAGGGCAACAGCTGTATCAACACTGTCAATACATTAGCGAATGTCAGGTACATTTGCTAGATTTAAATTGTCGACCTGATGAAGTGATACAGAAAGTCTCAACAATGCTCACTTCACTCGATCAAGTGGCTTTGGTGGGAAGTAGTCTTGGTGGTTTTTACGCAACACAATTAGCAGAAAAGTTTAATATTCCAGCAGTTTTAATTAATCCTGCTGTACAACCGTGGGTATTATTTAGAACATTATTTGGAATAGAGCAGTTACCTTATCAAGTCAATGAAAAATGGACTTTAGATAATACACAGCTTAATTTCTTAGAGCAGACGGCGATAAAAAAATTACAACATTCTGAAAATTTTTTAGTGTTATTACAACAAGGTGATGAAGTTTTAGATTATCGTGAAGCACAAGCATTTTATAGACCAAATTCTTTTGTGATTACAGAAATGCAGGGGAATCATGCGATGGAAAACTTTGCAGAAAAAATTCCGATGTTGATTGAGTTTTTATCAAGTTTTTATCAAGTTTAATTCTAAAAATAAAAATGCTAAGGATAGTTCATAGCCTTAGCATTATACAGTCTATATTTTTGGAACACTTATTCAAGCACTGGACGTTTGCTTGGGTTCCATTTGGTTAAAATGTCATTCACCGCAATTTTGTTGTAGCTATAGTATGTGCTTTGTAAACCTTTGATTGGTAAGTTGTAGTTTCCTCTAACAACTTGATTATTGTATTCAAACCATGCAATTTGACTATCATTAACACTAAAATAAGTTTTAAGTGCTTCTTTTGCTGCTGTGTCTGACGCAGTAAATAAAATATGCTTTGGTGCACCTTGTTTTGCTGCAATCAACTCATATTTGATCGTGTAGTTGAGTGTTTTATTTTGCTCTTTATCAAAAACTGCAACATCAGCGACTTGTTTGTCATTTAAGCGAATGACACCATTACGTCCAGTATTTTGGTACCAAGCTTTGCTTTCGATGGCTTTTTCAAGTGTTGGGGCTGTCGTTGAACAATATGAACTTACCGTGTTACAGGTATAAATAGGATGAGGTGTATTTGTTGAACTAAATACTGTATGGGTACGATTAATAGAGTAATTCGGTTGAGTAATATCTTGTACCCAAGCATAGGCTTTGGCACCTTGAGAAAAATATTGAGTTTTAATAGCTTCAGGTAAAGGAATACCATTACCAAAGCCTTGGTTGATACCCTGTGCAAGGCTGAGTCCTGCAAGAGATTTTTCAGTTAATGTATAGTATTTAATGCCTGTATCTGACTGAATATAGAGCGTTTTAATACCTTCAGTACCAACAGGACCTTGTGAAACGGTCATATCTCCTTGAGTTTCTACCCATTTATTTTGAGCAATATTAAATACCAATGATGGAGCAGAGTCTTCTTGCCAAGTATTATAAGATGATCCTTGTGTTGCATATGTTTTAGTTTTGAAAGTTTTATCATCTTTTGAGTATAAATAGCTATAACTTGATAATTCGAGAGGATTTTCATTTACCCAATAGCTTATGTCATATAAATTGTTATTTTTTACCTCAGTGAGAGGGTCTTGTACATATTTGAAATTATCTTTCAAGGTTTTGTACTGTGACGGAACATATTCGGCAGGTTTTGGCGGTTCTGGTTTTGGTTCTACAGCATTATTATCATCCGAGTCACTTCCACCACCACAGGCAGTTAGGAGTAGTGTTGATACAAGGCTGGAGAGTAGGAGTATATTTTTCATATCATTTCTCATTCATATTAAAAAATTTATCTCAATTTTTATAAGGCAAAGCATGATTTTTTTTGCAAAAAACTATTATCAGATTGAAATAAATCAAGAGAATCTTAACAAATTTTCAATCAAAACTTGAGTGAAAAATGAGTGAATCTGTAACAATTACGTCACTGACTGTCGTATTACCCCATTTAAGATGATGATCAAAGCTGTTTTTTTACTGAAAATGAGATACTGTACCAACTCATAATCTATCTGCTTAATTTTTAAAAAAGGGAAACTTGCAACGTGACGCAATACACAGCCCAATCTCTTGAGGTTTTATCTGGTTTAGACCCTGTTCGCCGTCGTCCGGGTATGTACACCGATACCACACGTCCAAACCATTTGGCACAAGAAGTTATTGATAATGCTGTCGATGAGGCACTTGCAGGGCATGCCAATAAAATAACCGTTACGGTATATAAAGACGGTTCATTGTCGGTTGAAGACAATGGGCGTGGTATGCCAGTCGATATTCACCCTGAATATGGGCAAAGCGGGATCGAAATCATCCTTACTAAACTCCATGCAGGTGGTAAGTTCAGTACAGATAACTACCAATTTTCAGGTGGTTTACATGGTGTCGGGATTTCAGTAGTTAATGCCTTGTCGGACCGCGTTGAAGTTGAAGTTCAGCGTCAGGGTAATCTCTACAAAATGGCATTTGAACATGGTGAGCCTGTTGCGCCTTTAGACGTTCTAGAAGGCAAAGCACCGAAGCGTGCTTCAGGAACAACGGTTCGTTTTTGGCCTGAAGCAAAATATTTTGATTCACCAAAATTTGCACTCAAAGCCTTAAAGCATAATTTAAAAGCCAAAGCCGTATTAGCCGCAGGTTTAGAAATCAATTATATAGACCAGATCAATGATGAAAAAATTCAGTGGCAATTTGAAAATGGTTTAGTCGATTATTTGATGGATGAAGTGCAAGACCGTGAGATTTTGCCAAATCCTGCTTTTGTCGCCAATGGTGAGGCAGAACGTGCCAGTGCTGAATTTGCGATTTGTTGGAATATTGATGGTGGCGAACAGATTCAAGAAAGTTATGTGAATTTGATTCCAACAGCGCAAGGTGGTACGCATGTGAATGGTTTGCGTTCAGGTATCACTGAGGCTTTACGTGAGTTTTGTGAGTTACGTAATTTATTACCACGCAATATGAAGCTGTCTGCTGAAGATGTATGGGATGGTGTAAATTATATTCTGTCTTTGAAATTACAAGAACCACAATTTTCAGGGCAAACCAAAGAACGTCTGTCGAGCCGTGAAGCATCAAATATTGTATTAAATATTGCCAAAGATGCGTTTACTTTGTGGCTCAATCAAAACTCAGAAACAGCCATGCAACTTGCTGAAATGGCAATTGCTAAAGCAGGTCGCCGTTTAAAAGCGGCGAAAAAAGTGGAACGTAAAAAAATTGTTTCAGGGCCTGCTTTACCAGGGAAATTGGCGGATTGTGTTGGGCATACCCTTGAAGAATCTGAATTGTTTATTGTGGAAGGTGACTCTGCGGGTGGTTCTGCCAAACAAGCTCGTGATAAAAACTTCCAAGCGATCATGCCGATTCGCGGTAAGATTTTAAATACATGGGAAGTGTCTTCGGATGAGGTTTTGGCTTCTCAGGAAGTGCATGATATTGCGATTGCGATTGGCGTAGACCCCGGCAGTGATGATTTGTCAGAACTACGTTATGGTAAAATCTGTATTCTTGCCGATGCTGACTCGGATGGTTTGCACATCGCGACTTTGCTTTGTGCATTGTTTGTGAAACATTTCCCGAATCTAGTCGAAGAAGGGCATTTGTTTGTGGCAATGCCGCCATTGTTCCGTATTGATGATGCTAAAGATGTGCATTATGCACTTGATGAAGATGAGTTAGAAACCATCTTAAAGAAAGTAAAATCTAAAAATCCACAAATCACTCGCTTTAAAGGTTTGGGGGAGATGAATGCAAGTCAACTTCGTGAAACCACGATGGATCCAAATACTCGTCGTTTGGTGCAGTTAGATTTGGATGATAGTCAGTTTACTGCGGGCTTGTTGGATAAATTACTTGCGAAAAAACGTTCTGCTGACCGTAAACATTGGTTAGAACAGAAAGGTAATTTAGCGGATTTAGGTGTTTGATAAAATATAATGATCAAAGTAATGTTAAGCATTACTTTGATCAATTAAGGTAAAGTTTAGAAGTTGAGAGACTGATTTATTGTTGAGTTGATGTCTTGCTGATATTTCTAAAATTCTTTTACGAATTTCAATAAGCTCTTGTTTTAATTCCTGAATAGCAATTTGATAATCAGAAAATGGAATAACAATATCTTCAAGCTCTTCTTCCTCTTCTTCAATAAATCGAATTTGATCATTTTCTATTTTACAACTCAACATAGGATGACCAATCCAAAACCCAGTTAAATTTTTTTTAGCTAAGTTAATCCAGCTATCCACATCATTGAGATCGGAACAACATCTATGTGTGAGAATGGGATTTAATGTTTCAGCTATTTCACATAAAACAAATCCACCTTCAAGACTATTTTGATCTTTGTAAATAGCATCTTTTATAATTTTAACAAGATTATTTTCACTGGTTTGTTGAATAGCATATAAATTATAACCTTCTGCAATAGGTTCAAATGGGTCCATAAAGCCATTTAATTTATATACTTGATCAAGGTAATTTGTATATTCTTCATCTGAAAATGGATATGGTGGGGATTTAACATCAGGATGTGAATATTCTAATTCAAAGACTGGAATAAGTTTTAACTTCATCTAAGTCTCAACCTTATAGAAAGTACCACCTGCATAAACATTATGCCCAAAGCCACAACCTGAGTCTCCATCATCTTGTTTAACTTCAATATAATTTCCTAAATTTTGATCTGCTTTAAAATCAAGCTGAATGGTACAGTCTTCATATTTATACATTGCACGTTTTTGATTTAAAGCAAAAGTCGTATCAAACTCGCCCATATTAGGTCCATAAATAAGACTTCTTAAACCCATATATAGACCTGCATAGCTCATCTCATAAGCATTTTTAGTACGTTTAACTGAAATATGATCCCATTCGCCAAAACCTGCATAACTGACATATTCACCTGATAAATCATGTGAAATTTTAGGCTTTACAAGATTTTTTAAATTAAATTGATTGGACTTTTCATTTTTGTTAATCATTAACCATGCTCTTGCCCACATCGGTTTTCCCAATTTGGCATACGTCAGTGCCACATTATTTTGTGCCGTAATCACATTATTTTCAGAAAATTTAACAGTGGTTTCATCTGCATTACTCAGACAAAAAGATGTCCATGCGGCTTGGGTTTGAAAATGTTCTAATGCTTTTTTATAATTTTTTTGGTCATATAATTTTTTGCCTAATGTTGCTTCAGTCTTTATTGCTAGGCATCCTTGCTGTAATTCTTGTTGAAAAGAGGACGGTTCAGCATGTACATTTTGAAGGACGGAAAAAGCGAATATAGCACTCGAAAAAATAAGGATTTTTTGCATTGTTATTTAACATTAAAAATTTTAAATGAAATCTTTATAGCAAAATATTTGGGATTATATTGTCAAAATTTGAAAAGACAATGAAGCCTTTAGACTTCATTGTTGGGAAAGTTACAGCCTAAAAACTTTAAAATTTATAACCGAGTGTCAGTGTATAAAGCATTGGGTTGACATCGCCACTACCGACTTTAGTGCCATTAATTTCAATATCAGAGTTGACATCAATATAGCGAAGTTCTGTACCTAAGCTTATATTTTTATTCATGTTATAATCTATACCCAACGTTGCAGCATAGCCAAAAGAATTGCTAATATTAAGCTTATCATTGCTGATCAATTTTTCATTGAAGTAGTAAGTATAATTGACCCCAGCACCGACATAAGGATTGAATTTGCCATCTGGATTGAAGTTATATTGTACGCTCAAGGTTGGTGGTAAATAACGGGTATAACCAATTTTTTCACCATTGCCATAGATACGATGCTTTGGCGCAGTTCCAACCAACAGATCAACAGCGACATTGGGAGTGACAAAGTACAAATTGGATGCAGTTAATGCATAACTACGCGAAATACTGGTTACTGTACCATCGTATAAATTGCCTGGGTGGTCTTTCGGCTCAATCAGCGTCACCCCTAAACGTGATTTAAATTTACTTAGGTCTATTTCAGCATAACTGTTTGAAAATGAGCTTAATCCTAGACAGAGTAAAATACATTTTTTCATTGCCATCTCCATGAATATTAAAAAACAACGATGGATTCCTTGTCGTTGTACTTTTAGATAATCAAGAAACATGCCATAAATATTATTTTATAAAATTCAATGAATTATGTTTTTTGAAAGATTGATACGCTAGAAAATAATTCAGCAATTGCTGAAACTAAAATTATTATTTTCATGCTTTGCTGAATTTAAAAAATCAAAATATTTCAGTATCTATAACGAGTTGCATCAAAACTAAATCACGCCATTGTCCAAATTTTTGTCCCACTTGCGGCATATATCCTGTTTGTTGAAAGCCTAAGTTTTGATGCAGTTGAATCGAGGCGGTATTTTCATGATCAATTGCAGCGACCATGACATGGATTTGTTGTTGCTTGGCATGTTGAATTAAGCTGAGCAATAAAGCTTTACCTAGACCTTGTCTTGCAAAGCGTGGGTCAATATAAATTGAATGTTCAACAGTATGTTTATAACCATGGATCGCCCGAAAACTTGAATAATCGGCATAACCTGCAATGTGCTTACTTTCAGTTTCTTCTGCAACAAAAATCGGGAAATTTTGGCTGTGTAAGGTTTCAAACCAATTTTGGTATGCGTCTAAACTTTTTATTTCGCTATTCCATGTGGCTAAACCTGTTGCAATCTCCTGATTATAAATATTCATAATATGAATTAAATCCTGTGCTTGTGCAGGGCGGATATGAAAATGCATAGACAATTAGATGAATAAAAAGAAAGAATTAAACAATTTTTACGCTTTAAAAAATAAAAAAGCAAGACCGAAATCTTGCTTTAAAAATCAAATTTTTATAGTTTTAGAAATGATATTTTACTAAGGCACTCACGTCATTTTGGTCAACGCCTTTAATGCCGTATTTGTTATTCCAAACAGAGTGTTCAACACCGACATAAAGCTTAGTTTTCGGTGAAATGTGTTTACCTGCATTCCATTTCCACTGAGTTGTCCAGTTCAGTTCGCTTGCATGGTCATCTTCTGCTGTAGACCAATCAAGGAAACCATCAACTAAAAAGTCTTCTGAACCGAGTTTAAATGGCACACCATAAGTGATGGTCATTTGATAATCATCATCTTGTTTGTCATTGTCTGCTTTATAGAAGTTGATGCTAGCAAACTGTGTATAAGGAATAGCAAGGTCAAAACCTACACCATACAAAAAGTTGTTGAATTCTTGGTTAAGATCGTAACCTGCGTTATGTTCCCACGTGGTTGCAATGAGTACATCTTTGATTGGACCAAAAGCAAGTTTTTCACCAGAAACTTCACCCAAGCTTAAACGTGGAGATAACTCAAAATAGGTATTTTGTTCGTCATTGCCATCAAGTTGGTGGTCTACAAAGAAAAATACATCAGCGTATTTCAATTTTGCTGCGTATTCAGCAGTAACTGTTGTACGGTCTTCAGTACCCACTTCATAGTTTTCACCATAAAGTCCCGTTAAGCTGAAATCTTGCCAAACTACAGGATTCGCTTGTGCGAAAGTTGCAGTTGAAGCCAGTGTACATAGAGTTGCAAAGTGTGTGAGTTTCATGAAAATCTCTTCCCCAAAGAAAGCGTAACAAGGATACAGATTCTTAAGCAAAAATAAAGCCACAATGGTCAAAAATGTAAATTATTATGTAATTTAAGCAGGGCAGGAAAATATCTAAAATAGTAATATTCTGTAACCGCTATTTTTTACATGTACACTTGTATGCTTTTTAAGCGATTTTAAATGTGTGAAAAGTGTGAAATTATAAATAAAAAAAGATAAATAAATCATTAAATTAGAAAATAAAGTAACAAGTTGTCATTTTTCATATTGTTTTCATAAATATTTTCAAAATCCGCTTGCATATTTTTCAATATAGCCCGATATTGAAGATATAAGGACACAGAAACTTCTTTAAAGTGTTCATCATTCATTATGGAGGTTACGACCAAAATTTAAATGAAGATGTGCTTAGTGCTGAAGCATCAGCCAGAATCTAACGTGCCGACATAAGAAAGTTTTGCACATACACATAAATGATTTTTTTTAAATTTATTGAAAATATAAAATTGGTTAAAATTGGTTAAAAGAGGTTAATATTTATGAACATTGAAATTCGTACAGATAAAAATATTCAAAATAGTGATCGTTTAATTACCTATGTACGTGAAGAATTAAATCAAGAATTTCAACGTCATAGTGAGCGTATTACGCAATTTTCGGTTCATATTAGTGATGAAAATGGGGATAAAGGCGGCGATGACGATATTCGTTGTATGATCGAAGCCAAAGCTGCAGGTTTAAAACCAGTGGTTGTTACACATAAGGCGAAAAATATTGATCTCGCTTTGCATGGTGCAATTGATCGTATTAAACGTAGTATTGAACATGTTCTAGAGAAAAAAGAAAATCCACGTGGTGGAAAGTTAGAATTTAGTGAGACAGATGTCGAAGCTGATGAAGCTTAATGAGAAAAGCCCCGAAAGGGGCTTTTTTTATGGCATGTTGAAAAGTTTTGGTCAGAAAACAACAAAAAATGACATAAAATTTTGCAAAATCAGTAAGCTAATAATTACTTGAACTATCTTTTTTATTTTTCGGCATAATATATTGCATATGAACTCCAAAATGAGATAAACACATGCTGACTGCGCCACAACAACATTTCTTACAGGCTATAGAAGCATTAGATTTGGAACAAGTAAAGCGTCTATTGGCTGAGGGTCTAGACCCTAATTTTATTGATCCTGAGAAAGGACCTGCTGTATCTGTATGGTCGGATGGTTTATTTCAATGGTGGGAAGTGGTTTGTGAAGCTTATGAGGCGGGTCAACCCTTCAGTGCTGAACAAAAGCAAGCACAGCTCAGTGTGCACTTAGAGATTTTAGAACAGTTAATTCAAGCCAATGCAAACTTCCATTTATGGGATGCAGAAGAGTGTTATGGTCCATTGTGGGATGCAGCAAGTGCTGCATGTGTACCTGCGGTCAAACGTTTGTTAGAACATAAAGTTGACCCAAATAGCAAAGATGAAGAAGGAAAAACCATTCTTACTTCAATTTGTGATCTATTTTTTGATCAAGATTTTGACGAAATAGATTGGTCACAGGCTTTACCTGAAGAGAAAGAAACTTTAGAGTTATTGCGTAGCCACGGCGCCAAAATGTCTAAAGAATTAGCTTAACAGAGTAATAGTATGACAATATCTAACAAAATCATCGTTCTGCTTGTAGCAAGTGCAAGTATGAGCAGCTTTGCAGCAGAATTTTCATTTGATCGTCCTGGTGCAGGATTTAGTACGGGGATTACACCTGTAGGTCAGGTGGCTTGGGAGCAAGGTTTACCGAGTGCAACTTATAGCGAAACAACGATCGATGGTGCAAAGGCGAAAACGGTGACCTTAAATGGTGATATGTTGTTGCGTACAGGTTTGGCATCAGGCTTAGAATTACAACTCGGGTGGGCAGGACCTGCATGGACACAAACCAAATATAAAGGTGAAAAAGTTGATGATAATGGTTTGGGTGATGTCAGCATCGGTTTAAAGAAAGCGATTGATTTAGACGATGATAAATTGTCTATGGCGGTTTTAGCACAAGCTGTGATTGCAACAGGGAATGAAGGCTTTAGTAACGAAGATGATATTTATAGCGTAGGTACTTCACTCGACTATAAATATAATGACTTGGTGAATACGGGCATTACCATGAATTATGCAGTGCAAGATGGTGACTGGTCAGTGACTGCGATTCCAACTGTGGGTTATAAAATTGCGGGCAATTTATCAGGTTTTTCTGAGTTTATTTACCGTAAAGGTGAAAGCGAAGATTATCAATATGGTTTGGCTTCAGGTCTGATCTATGCGTTGAATGACCGTACTCAACTTGATGGTAGCATCGGAGTTGATTTAGAGGGTCAAGATCGTAGTTACAATGCAGGATTTGGTGTTTCATTCCTGTTCTAAAGATGGTCTTATAAAATCAATTTAAGAAGAGCAGCATATGTTGCTCTTTTTTTTATTGGGTCACAAAGATTTATAAAATACATAAAAAAATGTTGGATACGCTATGTGCATTATTTTAAATGGACGTTGTTACAAACTGGGATAAATGCAGCCGTAAAAGAAAAGATTTAAAAAACTTAAAGATAAAATGAGCGTTTAATTTCCAAGCAATTTTGCTAGAAAATGAGTGATATTGTATCAACTTGGGTGATTCGATTAACAACTCAATAGCGCTCTGTTATATTTGCCCATTGATCTTGATATGAGAAATTTTGCTTGGCTACTCCTTTTTGGTATAACGCAGCACTTGCGATCGTCAAACCTTTGTATCAATGGCGTATCAAAAAACGTGCGAGAGATTTGGCCGAATACCAACAGGAATATCTTGAGCGTTTTGGTCCCTTCCAAGCCGTGAAAAATACGCAGGCCATTTGGTTTCATTGTGTCTCTGTGGGTGAAACCAATGCGGCACAACCGCTCATTGAACATTATTTACAACAAGGGCATGCAGTTTTAGTGACCAATACCACTAAGACAGGTCAAGCACGTGCCAAGTCATTATTTCTAAAAGCACCGTTTGAGTCACATTTCCAAGCGGTATATTTACCTGCAGATTTGAAAGATTTGGTTGCAGATTTTTATCGTAAATATCAACCGAAACTGCTTATTTTGGTTGAAACAGAACTTTGGCCAAATTTGATTGATCAAGCGAAGCAATTCAATGTGCCTTGCTTGTTGGTCAATGCTCGACTTTCGGAGAAATCAGCCAAAGGCTATGGCAAAGTGCCGAGCTTGACGCGTTCAATGTTGCAAAAATTGGATGATGTTTTGGCACAAGATACAGCCACAGCACAACGTTTTATTGCTTTAGGCTTAGCTAAAAATACCGCGAATGTGGTGGGCAGCATTAAGTTTGATATTTCAGCACCGCAAATATTTATTGAAAAAGCGCAACAGTTACAGCAGGAGTGGAATTTACGTGCTCGAAAAATCATTACTCTTGCCAGTACTCATTCTCCTGAAGAACAAAAATTACTCACTGCGTTAAAGCCATATTTGCAACAACGACCTGAATTGTTGTGTGTGGTTGTACCTCGACATCCTGAACGTTTTGATGAGGTTTTTCAGGTTGCGCAAAGTTTGGGCTTAGAGACCCAGCGCCGTAGTTTAAGTGAAACGATTCAAGTCAATACTCAGGTCTACTTAGCAGACAGCATGGGTGAGTTATGGCAATGGTATGCGTTAAGCCAAGCCTGTTTTGTAGGGGGGTCTTTAAATGAGCCAGGCGGTGGACACAATATTTTAGAGCCGATGGCATTACATGTGCCGACTGTGATAGGTCCTCATTATTTTAATTTCCAAGTCATTGTCGATGATTTTTTACAGGCAGATGCCGTAAAAGTTGGTCAATCTGTCGAGGATGTCGTGGCTTTGCTGCTGCGTTGTATCGATGATACAGATTTTGAACAACAGCTTACTCAACATGCAGATCGTGTGTTGACTCAAAATAAAGGTTCTTTGCATAAGCATATTGCAGTGATTGATACCTATTTATGAATATTGTGTTATTAGACCCACGACAAACCCAATCGGAAATGTGGACAATCACCTCTAAAAGACAACTAGAACATTTAAAGACGCATGTGGGTGTTCAGGTTGGAGATACTTTAAAAGTCGGTATTCTTCAAGGAAAGCGTTATCTTACAGAGGTTGTGAGTATTGCGGAAAATGCAATTAAAATTCAGGCTATTCGAGAAGAAAGCGTTCCTGCTAAATTACCTGTGACCTTGATTGTCGCAATGCCAAGACCAAAAGTTTTGCGCCGTTTGATTATGGATGCAGTGACTTTGGGTGTAGAAAAAATCATTCTTTTACATAGTTATCGGGTGGATAAAAGTTATTGGCAGACGCCTTTTTTACAACAACTTGAGCATTTTATTACACTAGGTTTAGAACAAGCAGGTGATACTCAACCTCCCCAAATTGAGCTGTATAAACGCTTTAAACCCTTTGTAGAAGATGTATTGCCGATGCTTATTCATGAGCAATGTCCTGCTTATGTGGCGCATCCTTATGTAGAACAAAAAATGCCTTTTGCGATTGATCATGCTTGTAGCATTGTGATTGGTCCTGAAGGTGGGTTTATTCCATATGAAATTGACTTGCTCATCAAAAACGGCTGCCAAGCTGTAAGCTTAGGCAACCGTATTATCCGTACTGAAACTGTGATTCCTTATGTTTTAGGACGCTTATTTAGCACGTGCTGATTCTTCTTCTGAGTTTTCGCCACGATAGACTTTAACTTCCTGTACAGGATATGGAATCGAAATACTATTTTCTGCAAAAGCCTGAATGACACGTTCTTGGACTTCACTGATCGATGCAGATGTTGTGGTTTCAGAGGTATTTACCCACCATTGCACTTTTAAATTGACTGAGAAATCTGCTAATGCTGCGACATTCACACTAAATAAAGGCTGACTGAGAATGGTTTGATCATGATCCAAAATTTTCATGATAATGCTTTTGGCTTCTTGTACATTGTCCTCATAGCCAATTCCCACCACAAACTCACAACGGCGGCGTGGGTAAGCGGTGTTCACCGTTACTGCACTGGTATATACCGTTGCATTAGGAATGACGATACGGCGACCATCAGGTGATTGTAAAAAAGTTGCACGTATCTGAATATCTTCAACCGTTCCTTCCATATTATTGACCACAATCGTATCGCCAATTTTGAAAGGTTCACTGAGTAAAATCAAAATCCCTGATAGCATATTTTGGAAAATGTCTTTGAAGGCAAAACCAATCGCAACAGAACCAATACCCAATGCACTCATTAATTGACCTGGGGTAAAACCTGGAATAGCGATGACCATCGCAATGAGGAAACCAAAGAAAATAATGAAGGTACTACCAACACGGTTGAGTACTAAAACTAAGTTTTGGCGGGTATATGAGCGATTTTCAAGGGTTTTACGTACGAAAAATTTAAAGACTTTTGACAAAAGCCAAAAAATCATCAGTACCACAAGCGCAATACAGAAATAAGGCACACGTTCCCAAAAACCATCCATAATTTTATCGATTGTGGTATAGGCATCATTATATTTCGCGGTGTGTTTAATCACTGTTTCTGCTGTTTTTTCACTAGCAGTATGTAGCAATTGAGTGGTGTCTTGGGCAACATCACTAAGTTTGGTTGTTTCTTCAGCCACTTTAAAGTCCAATAAAAAGTTGAGTGACTCTGCCTTGCATTGACAAAATAAATGATCACAAGGCGAGTTTTGACAAGCAGTTAAATCACTGGGTTGTCAGGTTAGAAATAATCAGTACTGTGCTGAATGATTTCAGTTGGTTTCTCTAGGTCACCTGTTCCGACCAAATAGGAGATGGCACTGGCAGTTGCGATTAAACTGAATATGGTCAATAAGATCAGTGTCCATGCAATGATTTTTTCAATCACTGTGGCAGGGCGAGGATGTCCATAGCGATTATATGTCGCATCACCTTGAGCAAACAGTAAATACAGTGTAAAAAAGAAATTCACCACAGGTAAAAACAGCAGTAAACACAACCAGCCAGAATGATCACGATCATGTAAGCGACGAATAATGATCACAAAGTTAAAATAAATATACAACACAACAAGCAGACCATAACTTATGCTACTCATCATGCCAAAAGTATTTAAAGCATGTTGATTTAATGACAACTGACTTAGGTTAAAAATGCCTAGTGCTAAACTGAGTGCAATGACTGCTGCCAAAAAAATAAAATGTAGCAAACCATACCAAGCAATATAACTGAGACGATTAAAACGCCCTTGTGCTGTAGAGGGTGGGGCTGTGGGCACAGTATTTTGCCGAGAAAAAAATGGGGCGCTATCTTGAGATGACATAGAGATTAACTTTTGAATACGTCTAGTAAGAAAGTGTAACGACTTAAAAAATATGCCTAAAGCATTTGTGAAATTATAAGATCAAAAAACGACAAAAAAGCTGATTTTTTTGAATGTTTTTGCAAATGATTTGTACAAACACCATCATTAAAGTGAACGCCTCGTCTACGACCAAAGCACTATTGTGATCTAAAATGCGCTATCGTAATACTGAATGTATGCAAGGAATAAAATCAAGAACGTAGGCATAGATCTCGAGACGAGATGATTAGAAAATAAGGACGTATAATATGAATGAAGTGTATCCAGTACCAGAAAATTTTGTAAAAACTGCAAGAACCAATGAAAAACAATATTTTCAACGTTATCAAAAGTCTGTTGAAAATCCTGATCAGTTTTGGGCTGAGGCTGCGCAACAACTGGATTGGATCAAACCCTTTACCCAAGTTAAAAATACCCGTTATGACAAGGATAATTTCAAAATAGAATGGTTTGCAGATGGGCAACTCAATGTCAGTGAAAACTGTTTAGATCGGCATTTAAAAGTCCATCCACATAAACCTGCAATTATCTGGGAAGGGGATCATCCTTCGCGACATAAAATTATTTCATTTGTAGAGCTGCATGATGAAGTTTGCCGCTTTGCTAATGTGCTCAAAAAGCATGGCGTAAAAAAAGGTGACCGTGTTGTGCTGTATATGCCAATGGTGCCTGAAACCACCATTGCAATGTTGGCATGTACGCGAATAGGTGCAGTACATTGTGTGGTATTTGGCGGTTTTTCCCCTGACTCTTTGGCAAGTCGCATTGAAGACAGTCAGGCAAAATTGGTGATCACGGCTGACTCAGGTTTACGCGGTGGTAAACCGATTCCAATCAAAGAAAATGTCAATGCAGCCTTAAATATCAAAGGGACAGAATCCGTTGAAACCGTGTTGACGGTGTATCGCACGGGTGAACCGATTGAAATGAAAGAAGGGCGTGACCTGTGGTATCACATGGAAATTATGACCGTCACGGATGATTGTCCACCTGAACCCATGAATGCTGAAGATCCATTATTTATCTTATATACATCAGGTTCGACAGGGAAACCGAAAGGTGTTTTACATACCACAGGTGGCTATTTAACCTATGTGAATTGTACCTTTCGTGAAATTTTTGATATTAAACAAGATGATGTGTTTTGGTGTACTGCTGACGTTGGTTGGATCACAGGACATTCTTATGTGCTATATGGACCTTTATCCAATGGTACAACCACATTGATCTCAGAAGGTGTGCCACAGTACCCAACATGGGCACGTACAGGACATATTGTTGATAAACACCATGTCACCATTTTATATACTGCACCGACTGCCATTCGTGCCATGATGCGTGAAGGGGATGCGTATATTCGTGAAAGTGATCGTAGCAGTTTGCGCTTGCTTGGATCGGTCGGTGAGCCGATTAACCCTGAAGCATGGAATTGGTATTATACCGTCGTGGGCGAAAGTCGTTGTCCAATTGTGGATACATGGTGGCAAACTGAAACGGGTGGGATTCTGATTTCTCCTTTACCGGGTGCAACAGCATTGAAGCCAGGTTCTGCAACACGCCCATTTTTTGGTGTACAGCCTGCTTTGGTTGACGCTGACGGAAATGAACTTGAGGGCGAGGCAGAAGGTAATTTAATTATCAAGGATTCATGGCCGGGTCAAATGCGGACTATTTGGGGTGATCCTGAACGCTTTATTGAGGCATATTTCTCAACTTATCCGGGCAGTTATTTCACTGGAGATGGTGCACGCCGTGACAAAGATGGTTATTATTGGATCACAGGACGTGTCGATGATGTATTAAATGTTTCAGGGCATCGTTTGGGGACTGCTGAAATTGAAAGTGCATTAGTGGCACATGAGCTGGTTGCAGAAGCTGCTGTCGTGGGGATGCCACATGACATTAAAGGGCAAGGTGTGGCAGCTTATGTGACTTTACAAGCCGATGCAACTGAAACTGAAGAATTACGTAATGCGTTAGTAGCTTGGGTGCGTAAAGTCTTAGGCCCAGTAGCCACACCTGATGCGATTTATTGGGCACCTGCGCTGCCGAAAACCCGTTCAGGGAAAATTATGCGCCGTATTTTACGTAAAATTGCGGCGAATGAACTTGATAGTTTAGGTGATACATCGACTTTGGCTGACCCAAGTGTGGTGGATCAGTTGATTGCAGAAGTGAAAGCCAATCATTGATTTGAAGCCCTTGGTCTATCCCTCTCCTACAGGGAGAGGGGGATATGCAATAGATGATTTATGGTCTAATTCTGCTAAGCTTAAAGTTAAATCACGTTGTATATCAACGACGCTATTTTATATCCCGTTCAATGTTTCCAACATCATGTATAAGTACAGCAGGCATTGAGATAAAGCCATTCAGAATGATCTGCTAAGCTAAAAATATTAAAAATAAGGACCATCTCATGAATGCTTTACATCCTCTGAATTTCACAGCACTAGAAATTGCGCAGCAACTTGCTCGCACGTTTGCAAAAACAGCTGCTGAGCGAGACAAAGCAGGCGGTAATGCCAAATTGGAACGGGATTTAATTCGTCAAAGTGGTTTATTGAGTTTGTCTATTCCTAAACAATATGGTGGGCAAGGTGCAGATTGGGCAACCATTTTCCAAACTGTCCGCACCATTGCCCAAGTGGATAGTTCTGTAGCGCATATTTATGCTTTCCACCATTTACTCATTGCAACGGTACAGTTATTTGCACAACCTACGCAATATGCAAAATGGTTTGAAGATACTGCAAAAAATAACCTGTTTTGGGGCAATACCTTAAACCCTTTAGACAGACGTACCAAAGCAACTCAAGTTTCAGAGCAAGAGTTTATTTTTCATGGCGATAAAAGCTTTTGTTCAGGTTCGATTGACTCAGATATTTTGCTTTGTTCAGGGTTTGATGAGGCGGGAAAATTATTGATTGGGGTGATTCCAACGGCACGTGAAGGCATCAGCTTTTTGGGTGATTGGAACAATATGGGACAACGCCAAACGGATAGTGGAACAAGTCACTTCGAGCAAGTGAAAATTTCTAAAGATGAGTTATTGCTGAATCCTGGACCATTAAGTACTCCATACTCAAGTTTACGCCCTTTAATTGCTCAATTGATCTTTGTGCATTTATTTTTAGGTGTAGCGGAAGGGGCTTTTGATATTGCCAAAGAAATGGTGCAAAGCCAAAAAGCATGGTCAAAATCCTTAGCAGAAAATGCAGTGAATGATCCCTTTACTCAAAAGCATTTTGCAGAGTTTTATGTACAACTTGAAAGTGTACGTTTACTTGCCAATAAAGCGGTTGAAACTTTTCAATCTGCTTGGGATATTGGAGAAGGTTTGAATGCTGAACAGCGAGGAGAAGTATCGATTGCCATTGCCACAGCGAAAATTGCAGCGACCAATACTTCATTGTTTGTGACACAAAATATTTTCCAAGTGATGGGTGCTCGGGCAACGACAGCAAAACTCAATTTAGATCGTTTTTGGCGTAATGTACGCACACAAACTTTGCATGATCCGATTGATTATAAGTATCAAGAAGTTGGGGAATGGGTGTTGACAGGAAAAGTACCTGAGCCAAGTTTTTATTCTTAATGATAAAACTTGGATTCTCAAATGAAGTGCAACAGAGATTAAATTATTGGAAGGAAGCAAGATGAGCTAGCATTTTG
Source organism: Acinetobacter piscicola (assembly GCF_015218165.1). Classification (NCBI taxonomy): domain Bacteria; kingdom Pseudomonadati; phylum Pseudomonadota; class Gammaproteobacteria; order Moraxellales; family Moraxellaceae; genus Acinetobacter; species Acinetobacter piscicola. Next base: position 220,659 of record NZ_CP048659.1, read on the forward strand.
CTTCCGACCGACCAAAGTCAAAGTTGCATCATGAACTATACTCATCTTACTCAAGAAGAAAGATATCAGATTTCCACATTGTTACGTGAAGGTTTTTCTAAACGTTATATCGCCTGGAGGCTAAATCGTTCACCTTCCACTATTTCTAGAGAAATAGCACGCAATCGAGCAAGGAATGGTTATTTCGCTCAACATGCCCATAAATTAGCTTGCAGACGGCATTGTCCTAATCCTAAAAGAATCTCTCGAGAGGTTTGGGCACAAGTTATGGCTTACCTTGAACTTCAGTGGAGCCCCGAACAGATTGCTTCTCATGTTTCAGTCAGCCTGCATTCCATATACAGGTTTATACAGCAGGATAAAAGCAGAGGTGGTGTGCTCTTCCGCAACTTACGTTTCAGAAATCAAAGAAAGAGAAAATATGGCTCCATTGAGACTCGTGGCCAACTGACAAACCGCAAAAGCATTCACGATCGACCTGCTGAGATTGAGCAGCGCTCCCGTTTCGGTGATTTGGAAATAGATACGATTGTTGGCAAGAATCACCAACAATCCCTGGTTTCAATTGTAGATCGGAAGACAGGTTATCTTTGGCTGAAAAAGTGCAGCACGCGCAAGGCTGAGGAAGTTTGCCAGGCTACGATCAGATTATTGGAACCGATCAAAGCACACCTAAAAACAATTACCGCGGACAATGGTAAAGAATTCAGCCTGCATGAGTATGCTGCTCAGGAATTAGATATAGATTGGTATTTCGCTGATCCCTATAGCGCCTGGCAGCGTGGAACAAATGAAAATACGAATGGATTGATCAGACAATATATTAGAAAAGGCAGTGACTTGAATGACTATACGGATGCATATATTGCAGAAATTACTCAACGCTTGAATCATCGTCCAAGAAAAAGACTCGGCTTTAAAAGTCCGAGTCAGGTATTATGGCAACAACATGGTGTTGCACTTCAAATGCTAATCTAAGAAATTAAAAAGCCTAGAGAATTTAAACTAGACATTACTTTGAAAGATTTTAGATTTATACACACTAAATAAAATTGCTATTAGATAAGACAAATTTATGTGAACGTGTCAAAAAATTGATAACTTCTTTGTATGCCCAAATGGTTTTACAGATATTTTTAGTCGTATTGACTCATGAAGGCTTTTTGGAAAATAAGTGTATTCATAAAGGGTGTGATAACTATTCTTTGAATGGAATAAAAATTTGCCTAAACCATTTTGGCTATAAATTTGATTTAAAGGATGAAAGTTATTAAGACCATGATTTTATAAAAATAAATATCATTTAGGATTTTTTGATTAAAAAAATCCCTCAAGCCGAGTCCTGAGGGATAAAAACTGATGATCGATTAAAATAATTTATTGTGATTATTGACCCACACTTTAAGCTGATTTTGCAGTGATTTGATGTTTTTGAGCCTCCTCTAATTCACGAACGAGAGGTAATACTTTTTCGCCAAAATATTCCACTTCTTCAATAAAATGTAAGAAACCTGAAAGCACAAGATCTACCCCCACACTTTTTAATTCCACAATACGTTCAGCAATTTGTTGTGGTGTGCCAATCAGATTGGTTTTAAAGCCATCATTGTATTGCACTAAATCTTCAAAAGTAGATTTTGCCCAGTTACCTTCACCTTCTTTAGAAGCTGCACCTGCTTCACGAGTTGCATCGCCAAAGGCATTGACTGCTTCAACATTGGCTTGATCAATGATGTCTTGTAGCACGGCTTGAGCTTCTTCTTCAGTATCACGGGCAATAATGAAGGCATTGACCCCAATTTTAACCTGATGGTTGTTTGCCTTTGCTTTTTCACGAATATCATCAATCTGCTTTTTCAGCTCAGCAGGCGTATTGCCGTTGGTAAAGTACCAATCCGATACACGTGAAGCCATATCGCGTGCGGCACGAGAGCTACCACCTTGGAAGATTTCAATATGCGGCTTTTGAATGGGTTTTGGGCTGAGGGTATAATCTTGGAACTGATAATATTTACCCTCAAAACTATAATGATCTGTTGTCCAAATCCCTTTTAGTGTGCGAATAAACTCTTCTGAACGAACATAGCGTTCATCATGTTCAGGCCAAGGCTCACCAATAGCATCAAATTCACCTTTAAACCAACCACTGACTACATTGATGGCAATACGCCCATTGGTTAAATGGTCAATGGTAGCTAATTGCTTGGCTGCCAGTGCTGGTTTCCAAGGACCTGGTAAAATTGCGGCAATCACTTTTAATTTGTCAGTTTTTGCCAAAATACCATGACTAAAGCTCACTGATTCATGTTGATTTTCTGCGTTATATCCTGCTGTAAAGCGAATCTGAGTGAGTGCATATTCAAAGCCACTTTTTTCAGCGGCTTTTGCTAGACGCACATTATAGTCATAGCTCCAATCTGTACGCTGTTCGATTTGGCTCACCACCAAACCACCACTCACATTCGGTACCCAATACGCAAATTTAATATTTTTATCGTGTTGTGACATTAGTTGATCCTTGGAATAATTAATAATTAAGCCACGTGTGTTTTTGGCTTTTTATGATGAATCCGTGCTTCTGCTGCATCTAAACTTGGTACAGCAGCGGAGGGTAAAACTTCTTCTTGCTCGATTTGTTTGTTAATGCCTAAGTTTTGTGACGCCTGTTGAGATTTTACTTTCACCACATCTGCACGTTTTCCTTTGGCAGGTGCCCACTCTAAAATGGGTAATGCACGTGCAACGGCAAGCGTGATGCGATCGCGTAAAAATTCGCTGTGAATCGTATATTCAGGTGTGAAATCACGATCTGTTGCATAAACACCAATCGGTAGAGTTTGTGCTTGGAAGAAGCTGAACAATGGACGCAGTTGATGCTCAAGTACTAAAGCATGACGGTCTGAACCACCCGATGCAGCAAGCAATACAGGTACATCGACCAATGCAGTTTGTTCAACAAAGTCAAAGAAATGTTTAAATAACCCAGTGAATGACGCACGGTAAACAGGGGTTCCAACAATCAGTGCATCGGCTGCTTCTACGGCTGCTAAATCTTCTTGTACACGTTGTGGGAGTTGATGACGGTAAATTGCACCACCTAAGAGTTGCCCAATTTCACTAAATTTAATGAAATGTACATGGATGGGCGTGGCTTCACCTAATTCATCTAAAATGGCTTGGACTAAAGCTTCGGTTTTTGAAGGGTGATTTAAGCCACCTGATACAGCAACAATATTTAAGGGTTTCTGTTGAATAAATGACATGTCAATAACCTAAAAGCGTTTAATATCGGAATGACATTTATTAATCAACATTCAATATATTCTGTAAAATAAGCAAAAACAGATTGGTTATCAGATTTTTGGATATATGCTAAAAATTTATTTTGAGGTTTATTTTTATTCTTTAACTGCTTGATATATTTATTTAGTTTTAAAATATATAAGCAATTCTTTGCAAATGCTTAAATTTATATTTAAAAACGATAAAGAAATACAAAAAATGATAAATAACATAAAATGTGTAGGGATTTTATATTTAAAGCGACAAAATTATTAAAAATTCGTTATATTTAATTATCTTTAACAGCAATAGTACAGTTAGAATGAAAGACTGTGCTAGAGAGCTCTCACTTCGCTTATGAATATTTTAATCGTTGATGACCATCCACTGTTTCGCCATGCTTTAATTCAAGCGGTGCGTTATAGTTTACCCCAAGCTCAAATTCATGAAACTGCTGCAGTGAATGAATTTTATGAGCGTTTAGAGAATGGTCCTGAACCTGATTTAGTTCTGTTAGATTTAAATTTACCGGGTGCATCTGGGTTTTCTGCACTGGTGCATGTCCGTGCACAATATCCTTCATTGCCCATCATTGTCGTTTCTGCGCATGAAGAAGCTTCGATTATCCAACGTGCCATTGCACATGGTGCAATGGGTTACATTCCAAAATCAGCGCATCCAAGCCATATTGGTGAAGCGATTCGACAGGTGTTAGAAGGGGACATTTGGTTACCTCCAAATTTACCTGCAAATATGAGTTTTGATCCACGTGCAGCAGATGAGGCTGCCTTGGCTGAACGCATTCAATCTTTGACGCCGCAACAATTCCGTGTGTTGATGATGGTGGCAGAAGGTTTGCTGAATAAACAAATTGCTTATGAACTTGAAGTGTCTGAAGCGACAATTAAAGCGCATGTCACTGCAATTTTCCGTAAATTGGGCGTGCAAAATCGTACCCAAGCGGTATTGGCGATCAGTGCACTGAATATTGAAGAGAAAAAAGTGTAATTTATTGTGATGTTATAAAAATGGATGCTTTTAGCATCCATTTTTATTGAGCATTAGCGTTTGACTACGATTGAGTCAATACCGCTATGTTGTAAGGTCTGCTGTGCAATCACTGCTGCATTTTGAGAATCATAAGGACCAGAAATTACACGGTACCATGTTTGACCACCTTCGGTTGCTTTAACGACATCTGCTGATAGACCATTTAAAATGATTTCAGCACGGCGCGCATCGGCACTGTCAGGGTCAGGGTAACTACGTACTTGTAAAATATATTCAGGTTGTACAGGTGCAGGTGCTTGTTCAGAGCTATCTAAACCAACATTCACTTCCTCACTACTGCTTGGTGTTTCAGGTGCTTCCACGATCACAGGCTGTGTACTTGTTTGAGTTTCAGGCACAGCTTGCTCTGGAATTGGTGTTACCTGTTGGTTGGGCAAGAGGTCATAAAAACGGTAATCTTTATTGGTATCTTCTTGATAATGATCAGAAGTCACTTCATTACTACGTGTTTTTACAGGTGCCCACGGTTTCCAGAGCATCAGTGCGACACCAAAACTGAGGATAATTAATATAACGACAAGCATCCCTAACCATTTTGGAATCAATGGTTTTTTAGGTTTATTAGGTCGTTCAGACACGCCGCGTTGCGTTTTTCCAAACACGTGGAATTCCTCTTACTCAATAACAACGTTATATTTGACAACGTCTTTGAGTACCGACACGGTGGACGATACTCAATAGATTTCTACAGTATTTTAGCGATACCTTACATTGCCTCTGGTGCAGAAACACCGAGTAACTCTAGTCCATTATAGATGACTTGTTGAACATTTTTTGACAATAATAAACGAGCTTGTGTTAACTCGGCATCATCACCTAAAACTTTATGTTCGTTGTACCAACCATGGAATAAAGACGCTAATTCTTTTAAATAATTCCCCACTTGATGTGGTTCATAATTGTTCGCAGCACGAATCAAAATTTCAGGATAAGCTGCAAGTTTTGCAAGAATTTCTGTTTCTGCATCTAAGTCTAATTTTGCAGCAAATTGGCGTGCATTTACTGTATCAAAATTGATACCCGCTGCAGCCGCTTTTTCAAGCATACGGCAAATACGCGCATGTGCATATTGGATGTAATACACCGCATTGTCTTTACTTTGTGACACAGCAAGATCTAAGTCAAAATCAATGTGTTGTTCAGATTTACGCATTACATAGTAGAAACGTGCAGCATCATTGCCCACTTCTTTACGTAAGTCACGCAAAGTCACGAACTGACCTGAACGAGATGACATTTGTATCATCTCACCGCCACGCCATAAGCTCACAAATTGAACAAGTAATACGGTAAGTTTTTTCGAGTCATAGCCCATCGCATCAATTGCCGCTTTGACACGTGCAATATAACCGTGGTGATCTGAACCCCAAATATCGATAATATCGGTATAACCACGTTGTAATTTGTTCAAGTGATATGCGATGTCAGAGGCAAAATATGTGGTTTGACCATTGCGACGTTTGACGACACGGTCTTTTTCATCACCAAATTCAGTCGATTTAAACCAAATGTTGCCATCTTTTTCGTAAAGGAAGCCACGTTGGTCTAAAGTTTGTAATGCTTCATCAATTTTTTCAGTCAATGATGCTTCGCTGAACCATTTGTCAAAGGTCACACCAAATTCACCAAGGTCATCCTTAATGTCATCTAAAATGGCATGTAAAGCCGCTTGATGGAAAACACGATAGCCTTCGCCAATTAAGTTTTGCGAGTTATGAATTAAACCATCAATGTGTTTTTCTTTATCACCTGAAAGTACAACTTTGTTGCCATCAGCATCAAGTTCTGCTGCATATTGAACATCTTCAGGGACATCTTTGTATACCTCAGCGACAGGGCGAACGTACGCTTCACCATCTTTGTCGATAATGCTTTGCGCGATTTCTTTTACATAGTCGCCTTGGTAGGCATTTTTAGGGAAAACTAAAGTTTGACCTGTTAGCTCTAAATAACGCAAATAAGTTGAGGTTGCCAAAATGTCCATTTGACGACCTGCATCGTTGACATAATATTCACGGTCAACTTTTGCACCTGTTGCTTCAAGTAAGTTTGCAACGGTCATCCCATAAGCTGCACCGCGACCATGACCAACGTGAAGGCTTGAGGTTGGGTTTGCAGACACAAATTCAACTTGGATTTTCTTTGCTGCATTGGCTTGGGTTTTACCAAACTGATCTTTTTGTGCTTCGATACGATCAAGCACTGCAAAACGTTGGTCTGCATTTAAAAAGAAGTTAATAAAACCAGGACCTGCGATTTCAGCTTTACTAATATCTGCAACTTCTGGCAAATTTGCCAAGATTTTTTCTGCAAGATCACGAGGCTTCATACCTGCAACTTTCGCACCCATCATGGCAATATTTGACGCAAAATCCCCATGGCTTCGGTCTTTGGTTCGCGTTAAAACGCTGGTGTTGTTCCAGTCAGATGGAAGGGTCCCTTCAGCTTGTAGGGATTGCACTGCATGATCAAGAGCTGCTTGTATTGCCGTATTCATAATCGATCGAGAAATAAATGTCGCAGAAAAACAGCAAATATAGCAAATTTCCATGCTTTTAGGTAAAACCATTTGTATGCAAAGTACAAAAGAAGACAAATACGTTTGTTTAATTTTTGATAAATACTGAAAAAGATTCAAAATCTTAATACTTTCAATTATTGTATGTGGTTTATATGTGTCAAAAGCGCGTTGTATGAATCAGAAAAAAGCCATGATTATTGGTAATATTCCGAAGTTACCTGCCAAATATGCTCCTTGGATTTTACCTTTATTATTATCAGGACTGATGAGTGGTATCATTTCGTTTATAAATACTGTCAAGAACTTGGGCTGGATCGAAAATTTATTCTCTATTTTCTTTTCTGCTTGGATGATGTCATGGATGTTTGCTTATCCTATCGTGTTGATCATATTGCCAATTGTAAGAAAACTAACCAGTTTATTTGTCGACATGTCACCAAATCAACCGCATAAATAAGCTGATCTGTTGTTTTTAAAGCTGTATTACATGTCTAAATCTATCTCATATCACTATCAATTTAAGAAATACCCTAAATCGTAAAAAAAGGACTAATCTATAGCCCGAGATAGATGAAACTCGAGTGTTTGTTATCTGGATTTTCATCTAAATCTAAACATAATGAGATGGGACATGACCACAGAAAACTTGCAAGTAAAGAAACCGTTATATACCCCTTATGCAGGGAACACTCTCCTTGAGCTTCCGCTTTTAAATAAAGGCTCGGCCTTTACGGAAGAAGAGCGTAGCCAATTTAATTTATATGGCTTGATTCCACATGTGATCGAAACCATCGAAGAACAAAGTCAACGCTCATATCAACAATATTGCGACTTTAATGACGCTATCAATAAACATATTTATCTTAGAAATATTCAAGACACCAATGAAACCTTGTTTTATCACCTGATTGAAAATCATCTCAGTGAAATGATGCCAATCATCTACACACCAACCGTTGGTGAAGCATGTCAGCGTTTCTCGGATATTTATCGCCGTCATCGTGGGACATTTATTTCCTACCCAGACCGTGAACATATCGATGATATTTTGCATAATGTGAATAAGAAAAATGTCAAAGTAATTGTCATTACCGATGGTGAACGTATTTTGGGATTAGGCGATCAGGGCATTGGTGGCATGGGTATCCCAATCGGAAAATTATCGCTCTATACCGCATGTGGTGGCATCAGTCCTGCATATACATTACCGATTACTTTAGACGTGGGGACGAACAATCAACAATTGTTAAATGATCCAATTTATCTCGGTTGGAATCAGCCTCGAATCAGCGGCGAAGAATATTATCATTTTGTTGATGATGTGATTGCGGCGATCAAGCGTCGTTGGCCAAAAGCATTAATTCAATTTGAAGACTTTGCACAAAAAAATGCGATGCCTTTACTGGAAAAATATCGGAATCAAATTTGCTGTTTTAATGATGATATTCAAGGGACAGCAGCAGTGTCAGTAGGCAGTCTCATTGCTGCAAGTCGTGCGGCAGGCAAACAACTGAAAGACCAAAAAGTGGCATTTTTAGGTGCAGGTTCAGCAGGTTGTGGTATTGCAGAACAAATTGTTGCACAAATGGTGGCAGAAGGTCTGACCGATACTGAAGCACGTGCACGTGTCTTTATGGTCGACCGTTTTGGTTTAATCACTGAAAATCAGCCGAACCTGTTAGATTTCCAACGTAAATTGGCACAAAAGCCTGAGGAAGTCGCGCATTGGGGCAATGCAGAAGAAGTCATTTCATTACTTGATGTAGTTAAAAATGCTAAACCAACGGTTCTTATTGGGGTGTCGGGACAACCAGGATTATTCACGGAAGAAATTATCCGAACTTTAGCTGCCAATTGCGAGCATCCGATTGTTTTACCATTATCAAACCCGACCTCTCGTGTAGAGGCTGTGCCTGCTGATATTATCGAATGGACAGAAGGGCGAGCTTTAATCGCAACAGGTAGTCCATTTGCACCTGTGAATTATCAAGGTCAAATCTTTAATATTTCACAATGTAATAACTCATACATTTTCCCTGGTATAGGGCTGGGCGTTGTTGCAGTACAAGCAACACGTGTCACAGATAATATGTTAATGGCTTCAAGTAATGCTTTGGCAGATTGTTCACCAAAATTACAAGATATTCATGCTGACTTATTGCCTGATTTGAACGAGCTACAAAAAGTTTCTAAGATCATTGCTTTTAAAGTAGCAAAAGCAGCGATCGAAGATGGTGTTGCACCTGCGATTAGTGATGAGCAATTACAAGAAAATATTGAAGCAAACTTTTGGAAACCTGAGTATCGTCGTTATAAACGTATACCATTTTAAGTTGAATTTATTGTCTATTCACATAAGATGGAGTCTACATAGACTCCATTTTTATATTTAAAATGCGTATAGCAAGCGATGTATATATGAGAAAAATAGTTTTAGCACTTGCCGTATGTTTGTCAGTTTCAAGCGTGTATGCACAAGAAAATATATGCGAAACACAGTGGCAAACTGAACAGAAAAAAACCATTCAAATCAAAAAGCTCAAACGTCAACATTGTGCTTTGATTTGGGAGGATGCCAAAGTCAGTGCGTTACTAAAAAAGATGGGGCTAAACCACAATAATGATCAATGGATGGCAACCGATGAGTGTGATGTGATCCAAGCGGGGCAGCAAAAATACACCTTGTATCAAGCTTATTATAAAAATGACTTGAGTAATTTGTACGTGCTTCGCGATTCAAACAATAATCTGTATGGATTTTTTAGAGATTTAGGCAAATATTCATTTGTAGAAGATAAATTTATTCCAACCCAAACAGCCAATCGACACGGCGTTGATTTGAAATGTGCAGCGTTAGGGAATAATTCAAAATTGCCGTATATTTTGATCCAAAATATTTTTCAACGAGGCATAGATTTAACACATTATTCTTTTGACGATAACAGTAAATAAATATAGACGCAGATTTAAAAAGACATGAAAAAATATTTAGTTGTGGTTTTACTGTTAAGTAGCGCACAGGTCTTTGCAGATAATATTTCGTGTGTGCAAAGTAGTCGTGACTTGATTTCTGAATTGTATCGGGATTATCCACCGCACTCAGACAAAGATATTGCAGGCGAGCCTCGACAGATTTTGCGTCATTATTTTGATGCCAATATGGTGCAACTTTTATTGCGTGAGCAAAAGTGTGCGGCAAAAATACAGGGTCAATGTCATTTAGATTTTAACATTTTGAGTAATGCACAGGATGTAGCTGATGATATTTCTATTCGTGTTTTGGACGCGACAGAGCATCGTGCACTACTTAAAGTTGGCGAACAATTCATTGATTTCAAAATGCGTATGGAGCAAAACTGTATGCGAATTCAGGACATTGAATATGAAGAAGCCGACAGTCTAAAACAAAGATTGAGTGGGAAATGAAAAAATTTAATAAAATTAGTATTGTCATTCTTGTGTTGATGGGGGTGACAGCATGTCATGACCCATCACAAAAATAGGCGATGATCAAGCTCAAATTACAGCTGCTGTTGAAGAAAAAGTAGAACAAATTAACCGTTCAGCACAAACATCATCCCAAGAAGCATCTATGGATTCAAAAGAATTTTGTGAAACGATGAATGTGGAAACATGGTTTGGATTTGATGAAAACTCGCCAGAGCCGATGTGTCATACAGTGAAATTTTATAAACTGAAACCTGACCAATGTGATATTTCTAAGCAGGCGTTTGGTTTGGGAAATGATGCAATTTATATTGAAGAAGCTTCCTTACGTATTTTTGCATATTCAACGGAGCAACAATGTATTGACGCATTGGAAGTACGAAATTCCAATGCACCTTAATGTTGATCTAGAAAATATTCTTCTCCGATAAGTCGAATATTGGCTTGCAAAATTATTCTGTATCTAGAATTTCTTCGAGTATGTCTTCATTCGGGGCAAAGAAATAAGCGCCATCTACTGGGGTCACAAAGTGAAGTAAACGGTCATGAATGCCATCGCCACTTGTACCAAACATACGCACGAGCATTTTATCAATACGCGTTAAGTCTTTGGTATAGGCAATAAAGAATAAGCCTTGTTCACCCTGACCATCGCCATAGGGTAGAGAATGACGCAGAATTTCCAGTTCTTCACCAGCATCGTCTTCAACCACCGTACGCGCAATGTGGGCGTTGTCAGGTTTAACATCATCATCAAGTTCAATACTTTCGAGCTTGGTACGTCCAATAACGTTTTCCTGGGCATCCACTTTTAAGCGTTTCCAGCTGTCAAGATTATGTACATAGCGCTGTGCAAAGACAAAAGAGCCTTCAGCAAAAATACCTGCTTCTTCACCAAGTAATGCGACTTCGTCACGGTCATCAGGGAATTGTGGATTTTCAGTACCGTCAATGAAACCTGTTAAATCACGACCATCTAAATAGCGGAAACACACTCGTTCGTCCAAAACTTCAACTTGGTCTTGGATGCCATCAAAAAATGATTGGCTCATTGCAAAACATAAATCTGCACGTGCTGAAGCAATATGAATCAGGACATCCGCAGGCACTACAGGCATGTTGAAAGAACCCTGAATCGGTTCAAGTTGTTTAAAACCTGTCGGAGTTTGAGAATAAAGCTGTGTCCAAAGTGCGGGACCAAATGCGACAGACGTTTTAATTTCAGCTTCAGGATGCTGGGTGATTAAACGATCACGTGTGCTAAACAGCGCATTGAGTTGTTCTTTTAAAGCATCAATAGACAGATCTTTTAAATTTAAAACAATAAAGCGGGCATGATTTGACGGTAAAGGCAAAATTACAGATTGGGCTGTCATTACGAGATGGCTCCTTCATTTATTATTCATTCAATTTAACTATTGTGCATGATCATACACAGACTAGAAAGCGAAGCTTTATATTTTTTAACGATTAAATTAATCGAAAAGTATGGTATTAAAATCGTTATAATTACATTTCAAAAATTCTCCTGATATTTATTATGTCTTATCAAGTCTGGTTTGCTTATATGTTGGCGTGCTGGGTGATCAGTATTTCCCCTGGTGCGGGCGCAATTGCATCGATGTCGAGTGGTTTAAGCTATGGTTTTCGCCGTGGTTATTGGAATGCTTTAGGCTTACAACTGGCATTAATTGTACAAATTGGCATTGTTGCAGCAGGGGTAGGGGTGTTATTTGCGACGACACCTTGGGCATTTTTATTGGTGAAATGGTTTGGAGTGTTGTATTTATTGTATTTGGCATATTTACAATGGAATGCACCCATTCAGTCGATCGATATTAAAGCCGAAACTCAGCCTAAAACGATTCCTATGCTCATTCTACATGGTTTCTTGGTGAATATGAGTAATCCTAAAGCCATTGTGTTTTTACTCGCAGTCTTGCCACAATTTTTAGATTTGTCTAAACCACAGTGGATTCAATATATGATTATGGCTGTCACCATGATTACGATTGATTTGATCGTGATGGCAGGTTATACAGGTTTAGCCGCTAAAGTACTACGATTATTGAAATCACCAAAACAACAAAAATATATGAATCGTACTTTTGCCATATTATTTAGTTGCGCCGCAGCTTTGTTGAGTTTGGTGCATCAGTGATGGAATACATTTTAAGTATTCTTTTTTAGAATGAGCTTATATTTACACGAAAAACGTTGAGTCATAATGATCTTATGTTTGAGTGGAGACATATACCGTAAAAAGCAAATCATTAAACAGACTATATTAAACTTTGGCAGTGAGTTTAATGATTTGAAGCTCTCAGGTTTTAACGGATTTTTTTAACTTTTTGAATAATAAAGATCATGGCAAATACAATCGACATGGTTAAAACAATGCTTAAACCTGTGGAAATATTTAAACCCGTACTTGACCATAAACCGACAGTCACACCCATTTGAGCAATGATAAAAGCAGCAATGACCATTTGTTTTGGAGAGTGTGACACGAGACGTGCACTGAGTGCAGGAATAACCAACAATGCACCCATGAGTAAAGAGCCCACAGCACGTAATGCTAAAACGGTAAATAATGCCAAAAGCAACATGAAAATTAGGCGTTGCCATTTTGCATTAACCCCTTCACTGACCGCAATATCAGGATCAATGGCAATTTGAATCTGCGCTTGCCAATAGTGAAATAAAACAGCCAAAGCTGCGATGATAATACCAATAAATACAGGTAAATCTGACCATTCAATGGTGAGTAGGTCACCAAATAGATAACTCAATAATTCAGGTCGTAGGGCAGGTAAGTGCTGAATCAGCAACAAGCCTGAACAGAGTAAAGTTGCGGAGCACAGCGCAAGCAAAGCATCATTGGGTAAACGAGGATCGTGCAATACCCAAAGAATTGCCACTAATAAAATAGCGGTAAACGTTACACCAATCCATAAAGGCAGACTTAGCACTGCTGCAAGTGCCACCCCTAAGAGCGTGCCGTGTGCCATGGTATCGGCAAAAAAAGACATCCTGCGCCACAACATTAAACACCCCAAAGGTGCTGTTAGAAAAACCAAAAGTGTGCCCATAATCCATGCTGGTAATAGCAGTTGTAACCATTCCATCATGATCTAGGCTTCCGGTTCAGGGTGAATGTGGGGACGAGCATCATGTTCACAGGTTTTTGCAGAGTCACCGTGTGCACAATGATCATGATGGTGTTGATATGGGACACGATTTGTCCCGAAAATCGCTTGATACTCAGGATGTTGTTGAATATTTTCAGGTAAACCACTACAGCAAATATGTTTGTTTAAACACACGACCCGTTGTGTCCCTTGCATGACCCATTGTAAATCATGCGATACGATTAAAATCGAACAACCATAGCGTTCAGGCAAACTGCGCACATAATCATAGAGTTCAGCTTCAGACTGAATGTCTAAGCCTTGCATAGGTTCATCAAGCACTAAAACATCCGGTTGGCGTAATAACGCCCGTGCCAATAGCACACGTTGACGTTCGCCACCTGAAAGCTGCTGTACTTTTGAGTCTTTTAGTTTGGTAATGCCTGTATCTCGAATGATTTCGGTTTTAATGGTTTTGTCGCATTTTTCGAGATCAAGTAAATCTTTCACACGTAGTGGTAAACTATGCGAAGGATTGAATTTTTGTGGTACATATGCCAGTTTGAGTTTTTTAGGGCTAATGATTTTACCTGAGTTGGGCTTTACTATGCCCAATAGCACCTTAATCAGGGTTGATTTTCCTGCGCCATTGGGACCAATCAGCGTGACAATTTCTTTTTCATGTAAAGAAAAATCAACATTTTTTAAAATATCACGCTCATCAATCCGCACATTGATCTGTTGTAATTGCACAAGCGAAGCTGTGACTGGCTTTAAGCCTTGTTCGAGCACTGCTGACATAGTCCTGAAATCTCGATAATACTGTGGTGTGCTTTAAATCCATCTGAATCTGAGAGTTGATCAAGTTGCTCAATCAGACCTTTAGCAGAAGCCTCTTTCACCGTATGGCATTCAGAACAAATCAAAAAAGCCGCTTGGTGTCCTTCACGAGGGTGGCAACACGGAATATAGGCATTGATAGAGGTTAAACGGTGAATAAAACCCTTTTCTAATAAAAAGTCTAATGTTCTATACACTGTTGGTGGGGCAGCAGGGCGTTCAGATGAGCCTTTTAGTTTTGCTAATAAGTCATACGCACCCACGGGACCTGTCGAATTTAAGATGAGTTCTAGCACTTCTTTTCGTAGAGGTGTGAGACGAGCACCCGCAGCAGCACAAATATTTTCTGCTTCTATTAGACGAGTTTTGACATTTTGATGGTCATGGACGCCATGTAAAGTATCATGATGCTCGTGTGAACATAGGTTCATTGCACACCTCAAAAGACGTTTTTAGTAAAAGGACAATCACAAATAGTAACATGAAGCCTGATCATGTTACGAATGGCATAGGTTTTTTTTCATATTTGTTATATTATAACATTTAAGTAATTTTGGTAAATTTTTCCACATGAAACGCTTCTTTGCTTTCTGTGTCAGCGCATTATTTGCAGGTATGGCGTGGGCACAAGCACCTTTGGTGGTGTCAACACATCCTATTTATTTGATTTCAAAAAAAGTCATGCAAGGTATTGAAGAACCTGTATTGCTTTTAGATCATCAAAGTGGACATGATGTACAGCTAACGCCATTGAACCGGAAAACCATTAAAGAGGCATCTTTGGTGATTTGGCTGGGTAAAGCCCATGAAGCACCGCTCGAAAAAGCGTTGCAAGATAATGCCAATGCCATTTCTATTTTAGATTCGGGTATTATCCAAGCCTTGCCCTTAAGAAGTCCACGAGGTATTGCCTTAAAAGATACTGTCGATACTCATGTATGGCTTGATCCAAACAATGCTGTACGTATCGGTTTCTTTATTGCAGCTTTACGTTCACAACAACATCCTGAAAATAAAACAGCGTATTGGAATAATGCGAAAAAATTTGCCAATGAAATGCTTTTAGCATCACAAAAATATACAGGAGAGGGGGTAGCACGACCATATTGGGCATATCATGATGCTTATCAATATTTAGAACGTTCGCTTAACTTAAAATTTGCGGGTGCGATGACTGATGACCCACATGTTGCACCCACGATTGCCCAAATTAAATACCTCAATGACCATCGACCAAGCAAAAAAGTCTGTTTACTTGCTGAAGCCAGTGCGAGCCCAAGTCAATATAAAAAATTGGGTGCAATTACATTTCAATCGGTTGATGAATCTTTAGCGAAACAACAAGATTTTGTGGTTGCATGGCAAACTTTAGCTGCACAAACACAAGCTTGCGTAGTTAATGCACGAAAATGATGCAAATATTAAGCAACAATTGTACAGATCAAAAGCAATTTAATCTGTGAAAAAAACACGACTAAGGTCGGGAAAAGATTGCATGTTCAGGGGTGTAACTCTATAATGCCTGCGATTAAAAACGATCATCAGCTAAACTTGTCAAGCATTTATGCTGTGAGTGGATAAAAAATGAGCCGAACTAGTCGCATGATTGACCGACGATTAGCGAAAGCTTTGGTCTATTTACAAGCATGTATGATTCCTGTTTCAGCCTTGATAGGGTGGGTCTTGAAAGACTCGACTGCGGCTTTGAGTGCAGCATTAGGTGCACTAATATGTTGGCTTGCTAGTTGTTATTTTTCTTGGCAGTCATTTCGAGCAGCAGGCGCGCGAGCATCGAAACAAGTTCTTTCGAACATGTATCGGGGCATGATGGGCAAATTTGCAATTGTGATCGTTGGATTCATTTTAATTTTAAGCAATGTCAAACCGTTATCCCCGGTCGCATTGTTTTGTGGTTTTATACTTGTACAAGCCATGACGTGGATTGCTCCTTTTTGGGCAACCCGTTTACAAAAATGAGTATAAGCACAGCAAAAATTGAAAAGTTTTTCAGGAATAGGCGAGATATCAAGCAGCACGCGATATTCGTTTTATTCTATTAGTTTTTTTACATTGACCAGGTGTGATTTATGGCTGCTGAAGAACATGCCCTTACTTCGACCGAGTATATCAAGCATCACTTGACCAATATGACCTATGGTAAAATGCCAGACGGTACATGGAAATTGGCTGAAAGTGGTGCTGAAGCTCAACAGATGGGGTTCACTGCTATTCACTTGGATTCAATGGGTTGGTCTATCGGACTTGGTTTAATTTTCTGTTTGTTGTTCTGGTGCGTAGCGAAAGCTGCAAACTCTGGTGTTCCTACCAAGTTCCAGTCTGCAATTGAAATGATTATTGAGTTTGTAGATTCAAGTGTTCGTGATACTTTCCACGGGAAGTCTCGTTTGATTGCACCGTTGGCACTAACCATTTTTGTGTGGATTTTCCTCATGAACTTAATGGACTTAGTACCAGTAGATTTCATTCCACATCTCGCTACGCTTATTGGTAGCAACGTGTTTGGTATGGATCCACACAGTGTGTATTTCAAAATTGTACCTACTACAGATCCTAACATTACTCTTGGTATGTCTTTATCTGTATTTGCTCTCATTATTTTCTACAGTATTCGTGAAAAAGGTGTGAGTGGTTTTGTAGGCGAATTGGCACTGAATCCATTCAATCCTAAGAATCCAATCGCTAAAGCGCTTTTAATTCCATTTAACTTGCTTTTGGAATTGGTAACTTTCCTTGCACGTCCAATCTCTTTGGCTCTCCGACTTTTCGGTAACATGTATGCGGGTGAATTAATCTTCATTCTTATCGCATTATTACCGTTCTGGATCCAGTGGGCATTGTCTGTGCCATGGGCGATTTTCCATATTTTGATTATCACCCTGCAAGCATTTATTTTTATGATGCTCACCATCGTTTATCTAAGCATGGCAAGCGAAAAGCATTAATGGTATTACCTAACTATCAATCGGTGGTTAGGTACAGTTTTTTTAACTTAATTTGGTATAAAACCTAACCTCTGAGGAATTATCATGGAACTCACTTTAGGTCTAGTTGCAATTGCATCTGCTATCTTGATCGCTTTTGGTGCTTTAGGTACTGCGATTGGTTTTGGTCTTTTAGGCGGTCGCTTCCTTGAAGCTGTTGCTCGTCAACCAGAATTGGCTCCACAACTTCAAACTCGTATGTTCTTAATTGCGGGTCTTCTTGATGCTGTGCCTATGATCGGCGTTGGTATTGGTTTGTTCTTCATCTTCGCAAATCCATTTGTAGGTTAATCAGCTTAATTCCTAAATTAAACCATTGAGGAATTTGCAATGAATATCAACCTCACATTGATTGGCCAAGCGATTGCATTTGCGATTTTTGTCGCATTCTGCATGAAGTTTGTATGGCCACCACTAATCAATGCGATTAGTGAGCGTCAGCGTAAAATCGCTGATGGCTTAAATGCTGCTGAAAAAGCGAAAGCTGATCTTGCTGATGCGCAAGCACAAGTAAAGCAAGAAATTGATGCAGCAAAAGCACAAGCGGCTCAATTGATCGAACAAGCGAACCGTCGTGCGGCACAATTGGTCGAAGAAGCGCGTACCCAAGCATCTGCTGAAGGTGAGCGTATTCGTCAACAAGCGAAAGATGCTGTTGACCAAGACATCAATTCTGCTCGTGAAGAATTACGTCAACAAGTTGCTGCTCTTGCAGTTGCTGGTGCAGAAAAAATTCTGAACCAACAAGTTGACGCAGAAGCTCATAATGCCATGCTGAATCAGCTGGCTGCTAAACTTTAAGAGAGGCGAATATGGCTGAACTCTTGACGTTGGCACGCCCATACGCTAAAGCAGCATTTGCTTATGCATCTGAGCAAAATGCAACTGACGCTTGGTCAAATGCATTACAACTGCTCAGTGCTGCGGTGCAAGATGAAGCATTCTCCGCTTATTTAAATCGCCCTGAGTTGACACCTGCTGAGCAGGTTGCACTTTTCGCGAAAGTTTTAGGTGAACAGCAAACTGAAGCGGTGTCAAACTTTTTGACACTTCTTGCTGACAACGGTCGTTTGACCTTGTTACCTGAAATTGAAGCTGAATTTGAACAACTCAAATCGCAAAATAACAACACTGTAGACGTTGTGATTGAATCGGCTTTCCCGCTAGATTCAGTACAAGAACAGAAGTTGGCTCATGCGTTGGAAAAACGTTTGAACAGCGCTGTGAAAGTTACAGTTGAAGTAAACCCAGCATTGATTGCTGGTGTTGTTATTCGTGCAGGCGACCAAGTGATAGATGATTCTGCGCTTAGCAAGCTTGAAAAAATGCGTACTCGTCTTTTAGCGTAATTGTGCATCATAATTACATAAGACGAAGACTGAACTAATAAAAGATTGAGGTATAGCGCAATGCAACAACTGAATCCATCCGAGATCAGTGCGCTCATTAAACAGCGTATCGGCGATCTGGACACCAGCGCGACCGCTAAGAACGAAGGAACCATTGTGATGGTTTCCGACGGTATTGTGCGTATTCACGGCCTTGCTGATGCAATGTACGGTGAAATGATCGAATTCGACGGCGGCTTATACGGTATGGCACTGAACCTAGAACAGGATTCAGTGGGTGCCGTTGTTTTAGGTAACTACTTAAGCCTTCAAGAAGGTCAAAAAGCTCGTTGCACAGGCCGTGTATTAGAAGTTCCAGTTGGTCCTGAACTTCTTGGTCGTGTCGTAGATGCTTTGGGTAATCCAATTGATGGTAAAGGCCCAATTGATGCAAAACTTACAGATGCTGTTGAAAAAGTAGCACCTGGTGTAATTTGGCGTCAATCTGTAGATGAGCCTGTACAAACTGGTTATAAATCAGTTGATACAATGATTCCTGTAGGCCGTGGTCAGCGTGAGTTGATCATTGGTGACCGTCAAACTGGTAAAACAGCGATGGCGATCGATGCGATCATTGCTCAAAAACAATCAGGCATTAAATGTGTATACGTTGCGATTGGTCAAAAACAATCAACGATTGCAAACGTTGTACGTAAGCTTGAAGAAACTGGTGCTATGGCGTACACAACTGTTGTAGCAGCTGCTGCAGCGGATCCTGCAGCAATGCAGTATCTTGCTCCATATGCTGGTTGTACAATGGGTGAGTACTTCCGTGACCGTGGTGAAGATGCGCTTATCATTTATGATGACTTGTCTAAACAAGCGGTTGCGTATCGTCAAATTTCATTGCTTCTTCGTCGTCCACCAGGTCGTGAAGCTTATCCAGGTGACGTGTTCTATCTTCATTCACGTCTACTTGAACGTGCTTCTCGTGTATCTGCTGACTACGTTGAGAAATTCACTAACGGTGAAGTTAAAGGCCAAACTGGTTCATTAACTGCATTACCGATTATTGAAACTCAAGCAGGTGACGTATCTGCATTCGTACCAACCAACGTAATTTCGATTACTGACGGTCAGATCTTCTTAGAAACATCATTATTCAACGCAGGTATTCGTCCTGCTGTGAACGCGGGTATCTCTGTATCGCGTGTTGGTGGTTCTGCACAAACGAAGATCATCAAAAAATTGTCTGGTGGTATCCGTACTGCTTTAGCACAATACCGTGAATTGGCTGCGTTTGCTCAGTTCGCTTCTGACCTTGACGAAGCAACGCGTAAGCAACTTGAACATGGTCAACGTGTAACTGAATTAATGAAGCAAAAACAATATGCTCCATATTCAATTGCTGACCAAGCAGTTTCAATTTATGCATCTAACGAAGGTTATATGGCTGACGTTGAAGTGAAGAAAATCGTAGACTTTGATGCTGCGTTAATTTCTTACTTCCGTTCAGAACATGCTGCGTTAATGCAAAAAATCGATGAAACTGGTGCTTATGACAAAGACATCGAAGCTGCAATTAAAGCAGGTATTGAAAGCTTTAAAGCGACTCAAACTTACTAAGATTCAACGATGTTGAATCTAGTTATGGTTTGGTTCACGGAATCAACCTTCGAAGGCTCGAAAGGGCTTTCGAATACTAGGTTAAGCGTATGGCAAATTTAAAAGAAATTCGCGCCAAAGTAGCTAGTATCAAGAGCACGCAGAAAATTACTCGCGCGATGCAAATGGTAGCAGCTTCTAAGATGCGTCGTGCGCAAGAGCGCATGGCTCAGGGCCGTCCGTATGCCGAAAATATGCACCGTGTAATTGCTCATTTGGTACAAGCGAATCCTGAATATAAACACCGTTATATGGTTGAACGCCCAGTCAAACGCGTTGGCTATATCATTGTGTCTTCAGATCGTGGTCTTGCTGGTGGTTTGAACATTAACTTGTTCAAAAAAGTGGTTAAACACGTACAACAGCAACAAGAGCAGTCAATTGAAGTTCAATTTGCTTTGATTGGTCAAAAAGCGGTTTCGTTTTTTAAAAACTACGGCGGTAAAGTACTTGGGGCGACTACGAATGTAGGCGATGCACCAAGTCTTGAACAGTTAACTGGTTCTGTACAAGTGATGTTGGACGCATTTGATAAAGGCGAATTAGATCGTATTTATCTTGTGTCAAACGGCTTTGTCAATGCCATGACTCAAAACCAAAAAATCGAACAACTTGTTCCTTTAGCTGCTGCTGAAGAGAATGAAGGTCTAAACCGCCAATACGGTTGGGACTACCTCTATGAACCAGAAGCTGAAGAGCTTTTGAATGGTTTATTGGTTCGTTACATTGAGTCTATGGTGTATCAAGGTGTGATTGAAAATATCGCATGTGAACAGTCTGCTCGTATGGTTGCAATGAAAGCTGCAACAGATAATGCGGGTGAATTGATCAAGAGCCTACAACTCATTTATAACAAGCTGCGTCAAGCCGCGATTACTCAGGAAATTTCTGAGATCGTTGGTGGTGCCGCTGCCGTTTAACATTATTTTGAATTGAGGAGACAGCAATGAGTAGCGGTCGTATCATTCAGATCATCGGCGCGGTTATCGACGTCGAGTTTGAACGCAACAGCGTTCCTAAGATCTATGACGCTCTCCACGTTGACGGTACTGAAACTACTTTAGAAGTTCAGCAACAACTTGGTGATGGCGTAGTTCGTACTATTGCAATGGGATCTACTGAAGGTCTTAAGCGTGGTTTGAACGTAACTAATACTGGCGCTCCAATCTCTGTACCTGTAGGTACTGCATGTTTGGGTCGTATCATGGACGTTCTTGGTCGCCCAATCGACGAAGCTGGTCCAGTTGCAACTGAAGAACGTTTACCGATTCACCGTCAAGCGCCTTCTTATGCTGAACAAGCTGCTTCTACTGACCTTTTAGAAACTGGTATTAAAGTCATTGACTTACTATGCCCGTTCGCGAAAGGTGGTAAAGTTGGTCTGTTCGGTGGTGCCGGTGTTGGTAAAACTGTAAACATGATGGAGTTGATCAACAACATCGCAAAAGCTCACTCAGGTTTATCTGTGTTTGCTGGTGTTGGTGAGCGTACTCGTGAAGGTAATGACTTCTATCACGAAATGAAAGACTCTAACGTTCTTGACAAAGTAGCAATGGTCTACGGTCAGATGAATGAGCCACCAGGTAACCGTTTACGCGTAGCGTTAACTGGTTTGACTATGGCTGAGTACTTCCGTGACGAGAAAGACGAAAACGGTAAAGGCCGTGACGTATTATTGTTCGTAGATAACATCTACCGTTATACACTTGCGGGTACTGAAGTATCAGCATTGTTAGGTCGTATGCCGTCTGCTGTAGGTTACCAGCCAACTCTTGCAGAAGAGATGGGTGTTCTACAAGAACGTATTACATCGACTAAGTCTGGTTCTATTACGTCAATTCAAGCGGTATACGTACCTGCCGATGACTTAACAGATCCATCGCCTGCAACGACGTTCGCTCACTTGGACGCAACTGTTGTATTGAGCCGTGACATCGCATCTTCTGGTATTTATCCAGCGATCGATCCACTTGACTCAACTTCACGTCAGTTAGATCCACTTGTAGTGGGTACTGAGCATTACGAAATTGCTCGTGCAGTTCAAAACGTTCTTCAACGTTATAAAGAATTGAAAGACATTATCGCAATTCTTGGTATGGACGAATTGGCTGAAGAAGATAAATTGACTGTTTACCGTGCGCGTAAAATTCAACGTTTCTTCTCTCAACCGTTCCACGTAGCTGAAGTGTTTACTGGTGCTCCTGGTAAACTTGTACCGCTTAAAGAAACAATTCGTGGCTTTAAAGGTCTTCTAGCTGGTGAATACGATCACATCCCAGAACAAGCGTTCTATATGGTTGGTGGTATTGACGAAGTGATTGCTAAAGCTGAGAAACTTTAATTAGTTCCCTAATTTAGGAGATTCTCATGTCTACGATGCAATGTGATGTTGTCAGTGTTAAAGAGTCTTTGTACTCAGGCACTGTAACAATGCTAATCGCGAAAGGTGCTGGCGGTGAACTCGGTATTATGCCTGGTCATGCTCCGTTAGTTACTTTACTTAAGCCGGGCGCGATTCGCGTTCTGCTTGAGAACGGTACAGAAGAGTTAATCTATGTATCTGGTGGTGTACTTGAAGTTCAACCGCATGTTGTTACGGTTCTAGCAGATACTGCTGTCCGTGCAGAAAACTTAGATGAAGCTGCAATTATTGAAGCACGTAAAAATGCTGAACAATTGCTTGCAAATCAAAAGAGCGATTTGGACGCTGCTGCTGCTTTGGCTGCGCTTGCAGAAACTGCTGCTCAGTTGGAAACCATCCGCAAAATCAAAAACCGCGCTCAATAAGACGCAGTTTGAGATTGAAGAACCGTCCGAAAGGGCGGTTTTTTATTTATAAAAATTGTTTTTTTATAAATTGACTATACTCATCCCCTAAAGCCAATTCATAGTCTTTAAAAATTTTCCGACGAGTCGATACTGTTGGTTGTTTGGTTTTTGGATTAAATCCTACTTTTTCAACTTCTTGCCAATATAGACCAGTCCCTCTTTTTTGCCACGATGGCAATTCATTAAAATTAATATCTCGGCTAAACAGAAGATCATGCTTTTCTTGACGATTTAAGCCTTTGACTTGATGGGTTGCTTTTTTAATAGTCTCACCTTCTTTACGTAACATCCAATAACAATGTGCATTTAAAGCATTACGATGAGCATCTTCATGTCGCCAACGAAAATAGTCTTCAACAATTTTTGCATTGGGTAAAATACAAATTCGAGCATCAAAAGTTGCCATTTGCCCATGTAAAATACTGAATTTTGCACTGGCTTCAGCCGCCAATATCGAAATGATTTTGCGTGTTTTACGGTTGAAACTGTCATCCTTAAGATGAAAAAGCAGTGAAATTTCATCACTTTGTGTATAGCCATAAATAATGTTGAAACCACATTGCATTAAATGTGCAGTAGTTTCGACCATCAAATCTCTAAAGCGAATGTCAAAAGGTGCTTCAAATTGCCAAATTTCTTTAGTCAATCGTGTAAACCCCTTACCATCAAGTCGTACCACGATATATTGTTCAGGTGGTACGCAAAAATCATAAGCTGTTTCATATACACGTAAGCGAGTATCTAAATCATTAAATCTCATGAGGTTATTCTCGAATTGCTAAAAGCTGTATGGAAAATTGCTGATTTTCTATAATGTTAACTTTATAAAGTTCATCAAAACCTTCCTGAAGCGAGGGTAGTTCAAACTTTTTAGCTGTGGCAAGTACACCTTGATCAGGAATTCGTTCTTTACCGAATCGTTGTCGGTTGCGTTCTAATGTGCTGTCCAAATCAGCTTCAAAATAATAAGAAATCACTTCAAATTCAGCATCTTTAGCACGTTGGATATAACGCGCACGATCTGCTTTCGTCATGTTGGTATTATCAATCACCATCTTGGTTTTAGAAGCTAAAGCTGCTTCAAATAAAATATTTTCACGATGGCGTGTTTTTAGCATGTCTAAATTTAGACGTAAGTGTGTTTTATAAAAATATTCTTTATAAAATGTCGATTTACCCGATGCTTGGACACCTGTAAAAATAATCAGTTGCATGGTTTACTTCAGTCATTTTTATCTATTTTTAGATTAAAACATGCTTGTAATGGCAAATATAGTCTGAGCTTGAAAATGTTGATGTTCTAGCGCTAAAGTGGTATTAGATGCTGAAATATTTCTATGTATTTTATAAAAAAGGTAAAAGTAGAATACATCATGATGAAAATGATTGAGCAAGAAGTACATTTTTGGGAATTATATCAGGATGATACACGGTATTATTTTAGTATTGCCATCGACATGAGTTCGGTGGTGTCATGTTGGTATATTCATTTAGATGCTGAAGAAGCTGTGTTTTATCAACAAAATGGGCGACCATTCCTGCATGATTTTGCACAAGAAATCGTTCAACAAGCCTATCGTGGTGATTTTTCTTTTTTAGAACAACGTGAGGTTTCTGAGCAGGTTCAAAAATTAATGCAACATGCATTTAAAGCACATACTTAAATTTTTAAATGTGCAAATGTCAGCAAAAAATAGAATATTCCGTATGGAATATCCTATTTAACTGTAAATGAATTTGAAGTGACACTTAAATTAGCTGTTGTGGCTGTCTGAAGATCCACCTTTGGGAATCATCATTCCTGCCAATTTGATCATTTCAGATTGAATTGTACTCATTTGTTTTTCAATTTTATCAAAATCAATTTTTGTAAAATCAACTTCACCATTGAGTAGTGGCGAACTAAGCACTTGTTTATTTGCGAATAAAACGTGTTGACGTATATTGTCAATTTCTTGGCTTTTTAAATCTAAAGAAATCAATGCTGTATTAAAACCTTGTAACTCATGACTTAAATTTTTTGCTGTTTCTTGCAGTTGTTGCTGATCTTTACTGTCAATTGCTGTTTGCAAATCAGTTTGTGCTTGTTGTAATTTTTCGATGTAAGTTCCTGTTTTTAGCTGAACATCAGCAACGTCACGCGCGATATAAAACATGTTGCCGCTTTTTAAATTTTCATTGTTTTGTACTTGTGCTGTTTCAGTTTCAACCTCTGCGGCTAATGATGCATTTTCATGTGTTTCATCTTTTAATGTTTCTGTTTGTTCAAATTGTTCAGTATGTTCCTGTGGCTCAGTGGTTTGGTTACAACCGAGTAAAAGCACCCCTGAGGTAAAAATAATAAAAGGGAGAAGGGCGCCTTGAATTAGCTTTTTCATAACATTCAAATTCAAAAATAATCTTATGATTTTTAATATAAAACTGAACTATGGATAAAGATAGGATTGTTGCAAATGAATAACAGTTTATTACTGTATTTATATTTTAGTGTTTTGAGCGCATAAAAAAAGATGACCTCAGTCATCTTGATTACAACGCATTGATTATGCTTTGGCAAGTTCCGCTTCAATCGCTTGTACAATACGAGGATCATCTGCGGTAATGTCTGGCGCAAAACGTGCCACGACTTCCCCATTTTTATTCACTAAAAATTTTTCAAAATTCCAGAGTATTTCGGGTTTTGGGTTTGGTGTTAAGCCATAATCGACCAAGTCTTTCCACCATGGTCCTTCACCAATACGCTCAGGAATTGCATGAATTAGGGTGTTATAGAGTGGATGTTTGTCATCGCCTGCGACTGAAATTTTAGCAAAAAGTGGAAAATGTACATCGTAGGTCAGTGAACAAAATTGTTGAATTTCTTCATTTGAACCCGGTTCTTGTGCCAAGAAGTTATTGGCTGGAAAACCTAAAATTTCTAAGCCTTTTTGTTTTTTGGCTTGATACAGTTTTTCTAAGCCTTCGTATTGTGGTGTTAATCCACATTTAGATGCAACATTGACTAGCAGTAAAACTTTACCTTGATACTGATTGAGGGTGACTTCTTCACCTTGAATAGTTTTTACCGGAATGTCGTAAACAGATGCGCTCATCTTATTGTCCTAAAGTCATTTTCAAAAATATTATGCTTTAATGTTTTAGCGATTATTCTGCTTTTCAGCAAGATATAATTGTTAGAATCATACAATTTAAGACAAAAAAAGCAGATCAAATACGCTGCTTTTGTTAGACGTTGAATCATTATTTTGCGATGTCTATTTTATTTTGCACATGAATAATTTCTGTTGATAACAGTTGTTGTAATTCGTTAATTTCTGCTTGAAGTGCTTTGATGTTATCTAAGTCAGGCGAATCTTTCACAGCTTCTTCAGAAAGTTTAATACCTAAATTATTGATTTGTTTTATTTTACTTCGGATGCTATTTGCTTCTGGGCTTTTTAATGTCAGTGCATCTAAGTCTTGGTTAAAATCTTCGACGAATTTTTTCATTTTGTGAACAAGGGCTTGTAACTCAATTTGATCATGGTTTTGTGCTGCTTGTATAACGGCATCTTGAAATGCCAGTGCATCTTTGGCCTTATTTGTCGAAAGTGTTTGAATTTCAGCAAGTTCATCTTTACTGGTGTTGTTTATTTGAGGAGTAAGTGATTGAACCTTTTGTGGCGGTTGGGGATAAGTTGTTGCGAAAGCGCAATAATGATATGTAAAAAAGAGTAGGCATATACAGATTATTTTTTTCATTTCACTTATTCAAATTTTAAAAAGAATCATATTTTATCTCAATTTCTAATTTTGCTTGTGCTGTGCCTATATTTAAAAATTAAATTTTATTTTCCAAGTAACTGTGTAGGTGTTTGTCCTGTGTAGCGTTTAAAAAACTCAATAAAGCTAGAGCTGTGTTGGTAACCTAATTCTAAACTGACTTTTTTCACAGCGTTGCCACGTTGTATGCATGAAATTGCATAAATGATTTTGGCGCGATTGCGCCATTCAGAGAGTGAAAGCTTAAGTTGTTCCTGACTAAGACGCAGTGCGTGTCGTTCTGTAATATCGAAGTCATTTAAAATATGTTGCAAGCTTTTATTAAATAGATTTTGATCTGAAAGTCGTTCAAGGATCGGTTTTAAAATAGGGTGGTTAGTCTGAGGTAAATAATGCGTGTATGAGTCACTATACTGAATCTGATCAAGTACCAATTGTAATAAATGTTCGTAGTATTCAACCCTAGGGATGCCTAACTTTTGCTGATTTAAAATTTCTTCAATGGTTTGGCGGAGGTAAGGGCGAACATTGAGTGTTTGTACTTGTTTCGCCAAATTTTGGCATAACTTTGGATGGATACGGATACAAATATAATGTGTTAAATGATCATCCACAGCCGTACAACAATGCTCAATTTGAGGGGGGATCCATAAACCATAGCTTGGTGGTGAAAGATAGGTTTGATCTGCGATATTGAGTTCTAAAGTACCATTTAGACTCAAATTAAAATCACCCCATAAATTTGAATGGGGTGTGACAATATCATGTTTTTGGTAAAAGAATTCTTCTACAGAAATCAGTGAGGTATATGACATAGTGAATAAAACTAATTCTCACATTGTATTGGCTGTTGTTTAGTTTTAGGGTTATTTAAACCACGGCTTAAAGTGAAGATGGAAATCACCGCTAAAATGATGAAACTCAAAACACTATAAAGCAAGGTATCGGCATTGAAGTGATCAACAATATAACCACCAATTAACGCGCCTGTTGCAATCATGACTTGGAAAAAGCCAACAAACAAGGGCATTCCTTTTTCTACGGCATGTGGGGCATGTAAAAACATCCAAATATTGGCGGTTGTTGGAAATGCACCAAAGGCAAATCCCCATAGTGCAGTGAGAATAAATGCACCTGTGGTATGGGTTGCAAAAATTGGGAATCCAAAAAATACCAAGGCAAAACAGATTGCCACAAAAGCAAAGGTATAACGCACATTTAAATTGCCACAATAACCTGCAAATGCATTACCAAAAATACCTGAAATACCAAAAAGTAATAACAGCGAACTGATGGTTGTACTGTCAAAACCCGCAGAATGTTTAAAGAAAGGCGTGAGGTAACTATAGGTCGAGAAATGTGCAAGACCCAAAAGTAAAATGATAATGAGCCCTTGTCGTGCTTTATCAATGCGAAGCAGTGCAGGTAAGTCTTTGAAATGAATTGCCGATTCAGGCTTTAAGCTAGGTATAAATTTAAAACCGAGTGCGACCACAAAGAAGCCAATCACAGAGGTAATGGCAAAGGATGACCTCCAACCATAGCTATCACTTAACCACGTTCCAATCGGTACTCCAAGTACAGTGGCTAAAGTCACACCTGCCATGACTGTTGCTGTGGCTTTGGCTATAGGAAGATGTGATGGTGCTAAACGTCCACTCAGGGCAATTGCTGTTGCCCAAAATCCACCAATGGCAAACCCGAGGATAAAGCGACTGAGCAATAAAATTTCAAAATTGGGTGCGATTGCCGTAATTGCATTCGCGACCACCATGGTGGCAGCCAGTCCCAATAGTAGGTAACGACGATCAAGATTCTTGACCAGTACAGGCAGTAATGGTGCTGCAAATGCGGCCATGATGCCAGGTAAGGTGATGACTAAACCCGCTGTACCTACTGAAACATGTAAATCTGTAGAAATATTATTGATGACACCAATGGGGAGAAATTCACTGGTGACCAATGCAAAGGCAGTGATTGCAACGGTGAGCAAAGCAATCCAACTACCTTGGCTACTGGGGGGAACATCGGTCGTGCTATGTTCTGAAATTTGAGGTTGCATCGTATTCATGAGCAGGGTTCCTACTTTGAAGGGCACGTTGGCTAAACTGAGTTTTGCTTGTTTTTAATTCATTAACGATCGTTATAAAAATAAAGTATTTGATTAATTTTTAGCTGTCAATTAATTTAATAATGTTCGTTATAAAAATATATGTGAAGTTTATGGCAGATTTTGAAGAGCAAAGTTTAATTGAAGGTAAACAATCGCTTAAACGTGGGCGAGGTCGCCCAAAATGCTTTAACGAACAAGAAGCGTTACAAAAAGCCATGTTGTTGTTTTGGAAATATGGCTATGAAGCGACATCGATGAGTGATTTAACCAAAGCATTACATCTGACTGCGCCGAGTATTTACAGTAGTTTTGGTGATAAGTTGCAATTGTTTCATGCTTGTTTAGACTATTATATTGAACATGAAGCATGCGCATTAGAGGCGATTTTCCAACAATCAACAACAGCTAAAATCGCACTTGAACTTTATTTATATGAAAATTTAAAAAGAATCGTTCAGCAAAACAAACCCACCGGTTGTATGTTACTCACGGCAACCATGAATTGCTCACAAGAACATACTGAGTTGCAACAAGATTTACTGTCGAAACGTAATCAAGTCAAAGAAAAAATTTATCAGCGTTTACAACAGGGTGTGCTGGATGGTGACTTAAAAGCTGAAACCAATATTCAAGCGATGACAGATTATTATACAACGGTGATTCAAGGATTGACGATGCAGGCTCGTGATGGTGTTGGACTAGAACAACTTGAGAAAGTGGTACTTTTAGCGCTGAAAACCTACGATTTATTTTAAAACATCAATCCAATATGCGGAATAAGGGCTGTCTGAAATTCGCTATAGATGTCGGAAATACGATATTTAAATTATTTCCGACTTAGTCAATAATCGAGCTTTCATTCTGAAGCGTTAAAATTATGTACACCAATACCAAGCCGATGTGGTGGGCAGTGTGTTTACCCATCATTGCAGTTTTGATCTGGTCAATGAATATTGCTGTCACTCGCTATGTTTCAGACTATATCTCACCAGTCAGTATCAGCTTTTACCGTTGGTTCGTTGCATTTATTATTTTGACGCCATTTATGGCAAAAAAAATGTGGCAAAACCGTCATTTGATTCGTCAGCACTTTTGGCAGTTTGCTATTTTGAGTGCTTTTGGAATGGTGTTATATCAAGGTTTATCCTATTCCGCAGCCCATCATACTTCCGCGACCAATATGGGCATTATCAATGCTTTTATTCCTATTTTTACCATTTTTGTTTCTATTCTAATTTTACGTGAAATTCCCAATCGTTTTGCGGTGATCGGCAGTATCTTGTCCTTCCTCGGCTTACTTTATGTCATAAGTCGAGGAGATGTCGCTAGCCTTACACAATTGGGTGGACATTCAGGTGACCTGTTAATGGTGCTTGCAGTGTTCTTTTATGCATTTTATGGTGTATTTCTAAAAAAATGGCAGCTCAAAGTCC
Source organism: Acinetobacter piscicola (assembly GCF_015218165.1). Classification (NCBI taxonomy): domain Bacteria; kingdom Pseudomonadati; phylum Pseudomonadota; class Gammaproteobacteria; order Moraxellales; family Moraxellaceae; genus Acinetobacter; species Acinetobacter piscicola. The sequence goes on from NZ_CP048659.1 coordinate 251,083, forward strand.
CTTTGTTGATTAGCTTATATATTCAAATTGCTTTTGCATTGCTTTATCACTTACCGTTTATTGCTTGGTTTGGTCTGCAAAGTATCGATATGAATAATGTTGGTAGTGTATTGTACGCAGGAATTTTTCCTTCTTTGATTGCACCATTTGTATGGATGATGGCCGTTCAATATTTAGGCCCAAATCGTACCAGTATTTTTATGAATCTGATGCCCGTTTTTACCGCGATTATCGCCTTTTTTTGGTTAAATGAGGCGTGGACGATTTATCATAGCATCGGTGGTTTGATTATTTTATTGGGTATTGTACTTGCGCAGAAAAAAGTAAAAGTATTGAATTAATCGGTAAAGATGAGAAATATTTTTGATTTTTATTAGACTTTTTTTATATAAATTTAGGCTTAAAATATATTAATTGAATTTTGGTTAAAATTTGATACGTTCATTTTAAAAAAAATATAAAGCAAATAGATAGGTTTAATTTTATCAATATACTCATCTGTTAGCTTGATTTAAACATAGTTTTATTTTTGTAAAATAAAGATAAAATTTGTATGAATAGTATTTTTATAGCATAATAATACCCATAGACAACAAGGTATGAAAGATCATTTATCTGTTGTTTAAACCAAATTTTTGTATACCCTCTGGATGTGATCCACATCCTTTTTCATGCTCAGCCGACCCTATATGGCTGAGCTTTTTTTTGTCTATCATTTGAGAAAAGTGATGGAATGATTGAGGTGAAATTTAAATACTTTGGCGTTATTTTGCCTAAGCCTCAATTTACAGTCTCAAATATTCTAAAATGCTATCTCATTTAAGCTCGAATAATCTCACCTGTGACAGCGTCTAAAATACGACTTGGCTGTTGGCTGAGTCCTAAATCACCATTTAAATAATTCAGTTGTGATGCAAAATAGCGGTTGGCGTCTTGTAATGAACGAGCAGGTTCTAAACCCGCAGGGTTGGCGCTGGTTGAAACAATAAAACCATTAAACGCATTACAGAGTGCAATACATAAAGGATGTGTGGTGACACGAACAGCAACTTTGGGATGGTTGCCTTTAATCCACTGGGGAATGCTTTCATCAGCAGGGAGAAGCCAAGTGGTTGCACGTTCAGTCTGTGTGCGATGTGTCCAAGTTTCAATGACTTGTTGACGGATTTTGGGTTCTAAGTTTTCCAATAAATGTTCAACTTGAGTAAGTTGTCCCGCAAGTAAAATGACACCTTTTTCAATTGGGCGCTGTTTTAAGCGTAAAATTTCTAAAAATGCCTGTTCATTCATTGGGTCGCAACCTAAGCCCCATACTGCCTCTGTCGGATAAGCAAGCACTTTGCCTTGACGCAGAATTTGAGCAGCTTCAGCAACTGAGGTTGTCATCATGGATCTTTCCACCTTATCAGTTTTTAAAGGGCTATTGTGAACCTTAATGACTCGCTCGGCAACGTAAGTACAAGCCAGATTGTTGAATACATAAGCCTAAAAGCTCTAGTTCCATGAGATATCCTGTTAAAACAGCAATATCTAAATTGAGCTTTTGATGAAGAATATCAATCTCTTGTCCAACCCAATCGAGTTGTTGATAAAGTTGAAATAAATGTTCAGGCAACACGGGTAATTTTTCTTTTTCTTCGATTTTTTGAGTATTTTCACAATGCCATTGTGTAGGTAATGCTAAATCTTCAATGATTTGCTCAGGATGGTCGACCAAAATAGCACCCTCACGGATTAATTGATGACAACCTTGATGGTATTCACTGTAAATATGCCCAGGAATGGCAAAAATAATTTTGCCTTGTTCGGCTGCGGCTTGAGCGGTAATCAAGGAGCCACTTTCTAAAGCAGCTTCAGCCACCAAAACCCCTAAACTTAAACCACTCACAATCCGATTGCGGCGTGGAAAGTTAGATTTTAAGGGCGGTGTATTGGGTAAATACAGGGAAATAATCGTTCCTGCATGTTCTAAAATCTGTGCGTGTAATTGTCGATTTTGTGTAGGGTAGACTTGTTCTAAACCTGTTCCAATGACCGCAATGGTGCGTAAGTTTTTTAATGCGCCTGCGTGTGCCGCAGCATCAATTCCTTCAGCTAAACCACTGGTAATAAAAAAGCCTTTTTCACTGAGATAATAGGCAAAATCATAAGCCACTTGTTTACCGTGGGGGCTTGGCTTTCGGCTACCTACAATTGCTACTTGGGGTTGTGTTAAATTTTGCCAAGCGCCTTGACCAAATAAAATGGGTGGATGATCGGCATAGGGGAGGAGTTGTTGTGGATAATGGCTGTCGTGGTCTAACAGTATAAAATCACAGTGTTGTTTTAACTTCTCAAGGCACAGATAAAAGGAAGTTTGTCCTTTATCTGTGAGAAACTCTTCGGCACGTTGGAGGTGATTTTTATGAATATTCACCTCAGACCAACGCAGCAAATTTTCACTCGAAACTGCTTTTGCCACTGAGCCAAAATAAGTTTCGAGACTACGAAATGCAAGATTGGAATGTTGAACTAAATACCATAACTTGATGGTGTCTAATTGCACATCAGATATAAAGTTCAACATGCCGATATCACATTTTTTAGTTGTTTTTAGATTTTAGAGCGTTTTAGAAAGATTAATTTTCTGCAATCGCAGGGGTTTGAATTGAAGAACCCACTTTAATTGGCAATGCACTATCTAAAATATAGCCATAGCTAAAACGCTCAAACGTTTTGAAGACCATCAAAGTGCCGACATTTTGGTTCGGTAGTTTGATTGGTTCTTTGGTTTTTGGATCTTTTACCACTTCACCCTGTTGGTAAATGCTAAATACTTGTCCAGCTTTTGCACCATCTACGCTACCACGATCAATAGTTACAACACCATTGACTGCACCTGTGCCAATTGAGCCTTGTACACGAACGATTTTACCACCAGTGAGTACTTCATTTTGTGCTGTAGGATAAAAAATAGAAGGTAAATTATACTCATACACAGGTAAGACATAATCACCATTACGGACTTCAGCATTATAACTGTCAGTCAGTTCAAGCGTTGTAACATCATTCTCACCTGCAACTGCAACAGCAGAAGCGACTTCAGTAAGTTCTTGACCTGCATTGATTTTTTTGCCTTTTTCATCGACAAAGAAATATGGCTCAGCTTGACGATACACACCATAGCGTTGTCCAACAACTAAACCATTGCCACGAGCATAGACGGTTTGACCTGCACCTGTAATCACACGATTATCCGCTGCACCCAGAATATAAGGCACGCCAATGAGTGATTCAGGTGAAACGATAATACTATGTTCTAACCATGGTTTGATATCTGCACTTGAAATGATTGGAATAGTATTTCCAATAGATTCAACACGTACTTGTGGGCGTAAAGATGCACCACCTTGATGACGGCGAATAATACCATCACAGCCGTCACCCTCATCGACACCGACCAGTGGACGACCATTTACGCTACAGAGTAATAATTTATCCCCGGGATAGATCCAATGTGGGTTTTTGACATGGCGGTTACTGGCCCAAATCTCTTTCCAACGCCATGGTTTGCTGAGGAATCGTCCTGCAATATCCCATAACGTATCGCCACGTTTGACCACATAAACATGCGGTGCATTGGCTTTTAGAGAGGGTGGGTTTTGGTTTGGACTCGGCGCTGCATGTGCAACGTCCACTACAGCTACACCTGCACTGATGCAGAGTGCCATAGCCAAAACCTGCTTCTTAAACCCCGTGGCATTAATCTTTGTGCCATTGAAAAACTTTATCATTATCATAATTCCTGAAATTATGCGTATAAATACGTTATAATTGCATCTTACACACTTTTATTTAATGAAGCATATTCTTCATTTAGTTTTTTAGATCAATGGCATAGCAAGTGAGGATAAGTATGGCCTTATTACCTATTTTAAGTTTTCCTGATCCCCGTTTGCGCACCATTGCAAAACCAGTCAATGAAGTGACGGATCAGATCCGTCAGCTTGCAGCGGATATGTTTGAAACCATGTATGCAGCGCCAGGCATTGGTTTAGCCGCAACACAAGTTGATCATCATATTCAACTCATCGTGATGGATTTGTCTGAACATCAAGATCAACCGATGGTATTCATTAACCCCAAAGTTATTCCGCTGACAGAAGAAACCCTCCCTTATGAAGAAGGTTGCTTATCTGTGCCTCAAATATACGATAAAGTTGAACGCCCGTCACGTGTCAAAATCGAAGCTATCAATTTAGAAGGTGAAACTTTTGAAATTGAAGCAGATGGTTTGCTCGCAGTGTGTATTCAACATGAAATCGACCATTTAAATGGTAAATTATTTGTCGATTATTTGTCACCATTAAAGCGTCAACGCGCGCGTGAAAAAGTTGAAAAAGTCGTGCGTCAGCGTGAAAAACAGAAAGTTCCCGCAAAGCGTTAATGCATTGTCAGACATTTTGTTGAATAAAAGCCCAATTCTGATTGGGCTTTGTTATACTGTAACAATGAAAATGTTGGGTTAAACATGTTGAAATGTTGTTAAGAAATGGGTTATTGCTAAGTAGCTTAGCAGTATTTTTACAGATCGCTGTTTTTTTACAGCCTTTGCTACCGAAGCAATATCAAATTGCGCCGGTCTGTGAAACCATTTCTCAGGTTTTAATACAAACTGATTTTTATAATAAGCATCAACATTCAACTCACCATCAACATACTTCTCATGAATCTTTTGTTCATGCCATGCAAGAGAAACCTGCCAATCTTGGGCATGATCACCATGATCCAAACCACCAATGTCAGTATTGTACAGTGTATGGCAACTTGGTTTTACCTCCTGAGCTTGAGGTGAAGCAGGTTCTGGATCGTATACAAGTTCGCTTACTCGCATTTCAACAGACATTTAGTCATGTTTGGTTCGTTTTACAGCGCTTATTTCTCATTCCACAAGGGCGAGCCCCACCAATTTTCGCTTAAATCCAATTCTTTTTTTCTGGGTCTGCATAGGCTCCAGTCGAGATTTATTTAAAATTTAAGTGAGAAATGAAAATGGCTCAGCCAAAATTCTTTTTACAGCCACTGACGGCTGCGATTTGTGTTGCGTGTTATTCGGGAAGTGTTCAGGCAGAACAAATTGAGACTGAACCACATATTCAGCAGTTAGCACCTGTGGTCTTAACTGCACAAAAAGCCAACGATGCCAATGGTTTGGTGGTTCGTGCTGATCCTAAACAGCCGATTCAGCCTGTACCTGCAACCGATGGTGCTGATTATCTACAAAGCATTGCAGGTTTTAGCTCAATCAAGAATGGTGGTACCAACGGTGATGTAACGTTTAGAGGAATGTTTGGTTCACGTATTAAAATTTTAACCGATGGCACGGAAAATTTAGGTGCATGTCCATCACGTATGGATGCGCCAACGTCTTATATTCAGCCTGAAAGTTTTGACCGAATCACAGTCACTAAAGGACCTCAAACCGTTCAATATGCCAATACTGGCTCTGCGGCAACGGTGATTTTTGAACGTCAAAAACCAAAACTTTCTGAAGATCATCCTTACCAAGGACAAGCCAGTGCATTGGTCGGCTCGTATGGACGCATTGATCAGAATATTGAAGCCATTGTTGGTGATGAACAAAAATATATGCGTTTAAATGCAGGACGTTCAGAGTCAAATAGTTATCAAGATGGTGATGGTCGTACAGTTCCTTCAGCTTGGGAGCGTTGGAATGCGGATGTCGCTTTAGGTTGGACGCCTGATGCAGACACGTGGGTAGAGTTGACAGGCGGTAAATCTGATGGTGAAGCACTGTATGCAGGGCGTGACATGGATGGTTCGCAATTTGCCCGTGAAAGTTTAGGTTTAAGATTTGAGAAAAAGAACCTGACCGATGTGATTAAAAAGGTTGAAGGGCAAGTGAACTATAGCTATAACGACCATGTGATGGATAATTTTAGACTACGAACACCACCAATGATGGATATGGATCATGACGATATGGATATGGGTATGCATCATGGTGATGCAGATCATGGCAGTATGAAAGGTCCATCTGAAATGCAAGTGACGCGCCGTACGTTAAACTCACGACTTGCGGTAACGTCTGAATGGGACAAACTGAGCTTCATCACAGGGGTGGATACACAACAAAATCATCATGCAGGCAGTATGATGAACAAGCCTTTAACAACCAATATGAAATTTGAATCCTATGGTGTTTTTGGTGAGTTGGGATATAAATTCAATGATCGTTATAAGCTGGTTTCAGGTGCGCGTATTGACCAAGTCAAAATTGATGCATTAAAGCTAAATGATGACCGTAAAGAAACCTTACCAAGTGCATTTATTCGTTTAGAAAATCAACACCCTGAACACGATGCTAAAACCTATATCGGTCTTGGCTATGTCGAACGTGTGCCTGATTACTGGGAACTGTTTAGTACAGCACATGGCAATTCAGGCATGTCTAAACCGACTTTTAATGATTTAAATACGGAAAAAACTTTGCAGTTAGATCTAGGATATCAACACCAACATGGCGCATTTAAGTCATGGGCATCTGCATATGCAGGTCTAATCGATGACTATATTTTAATGAGTTATCATCAGCATGGTTCATCCTTCAGTGCAGGTGCTAAAAATGTCGATGCAACCATTGCAGGCGCAGAAGCAGGGATTGGTTATGACTTTACTGAAGCACTACAGTCAGATCTTAGTCTTGCCTATGCTTGGGGTGAAAATACGACAGCTCATACGGCATTACCACAAATTGCACCTCTAGAAGGACGTTTTAATTTACGTTATGTTCAAGACAAATATACGTTGGGTTTATTGTGGCGTGTGGTGGCAAAACAAGACCGTATTAGTCTAAATCAAGGCAATATTGTGGGCTATGATATGGCGGAAAGTAAGAGCTTTAATACATTGGCTCTGAACGCATCTTATAATCTTGTAGATGATGTCAATCTTGCAATTGGTGTAGATAATGTCTTCGATAAAACCTATACCGAGCATCTCAATAAAGCAGGCAGTTCAGGTTTCGGCTTTGCCAGTACAGAACAGTTCAATAATATTGGACGCAATTACTGGGCACGGATCAGTATGAAGTTCTAAGCACAATGCTGTAAAATAATTCATGACAAAAGCCATTGTTTTCATGCAGTGGCTTCTGTCAAAATCTATAAAAATAAAGTATTTAATTTTAGAAATGACAATTAATATTGATGAAATCGCCCGTACTTTAGCTGCATGTGAAGAATATGAGATTTCGGCTTTACATTGGGATGAGCATCGCAAAGCTGCATTAGCCCATGCATTAAAAAAATATACCGATGAACCGTTTAAAGTCTATCGATTACTGCGTAAAGAGCAGGGTGAAACACTTTATTTACTGTGTCTGGATTCTCATCAAACAGCTAAAGCCTGTGAAGCAGAATATCGTCAAGCAAGTTTTTTAAGGCGAAGTGTACCTTTCCTCTTATTATTTACCCTATTTTTACTCACTGCATTCTTTGCAAAATATAAAGATGCCTTTTTATCGGCGACATTTTTAATCAGCATGCCTTTTGTGATGGGGGCATTATTTGAATACGTGCGTAGCGTGAGCAGCAAACGTGTTGCAAGTGTCAAAAATGTATTAAAAACCCAATTGTGGGTCATGCTTATGGTATTGATCATCAGTATTTTTGTACTCAAAGAAGGTACGATTTGCGTAATTATGGCATTGCCCTTGCTTTTTGCTGCACTGGTGATCGGTGCTTTATTGATGCGTAGTCTATGTCAGTATTTATGGAAGCCGAGCAATAAAATCTATTCTTTAGCATTACTGCCACTTTTATTGATTGGTTTTTTACCGAAACACAGTCCTGATCAATTTGGAAAAGTTGAACGTACAATAGTCATCAATGCCCCGATTCAGCAGACTTTTGATGCAATTTCAGATGTGCAGAAAGTTCAAGACCATGAGATTGCCCATAATTTTATTTTTACCATGGGTTTTCCAAAACCAATGCTTGGGAAAAATGAAGCAACTCAGGCAGGTTTGCTACGCCATATTTATTGGCAACGGGGTATTTATTTCCAAGAAAAAGTCACCCGTTTTGAGCCACCTTATGTTTTAGCATGGAAACCTGAATTTAACAAAGCGTCATTTCCCCAAGGTTCTTTAGATGATCATATCGAAATCGGTGGGCAATATTTTGATGTTTTATCCAGTGAATATCGTCTAGTACAGATTTCACCACAGCAAACCCAACTTATTTTGAGCATGGATTATCGTTTAAGTACTGACATGAATTGGTATAGTGATTTATGGGTTCAATACGTACTGAATCAATTTAGTGATGTCGTGATGAATATTTATAAAAATCGACTAGAACATCGTTCAATTGCATGACAAAGATATACATCAATTTGTAGTCCTATTGCACCCAAAATTACTGATACATACTTGCCAATTGCTGACCTGCATTTTGATATAAAGTATTAGAATACTCCTGTTGCGCCCGACCATGTTGTTGTAAAAACTGTTGCAAACGTGCGTTATAACGGGCGCTCCCATAAATCATTGTATTCTTGGCAAATAAATACAATGGATACCATGCTACAGCGCGTGGTTTTAAACCGAGCGCTTTCATTTTTTTCTTACCAATAAACCATTGGGTAATATCTAAATGATTACGATAGGCTTTTTTCTGTAAAAAGGTTTTGAAATATGGATATTGTCGTTCGAAAGGTTCTTTAGATAAACTGACGGCTAAGGTACGACTACTGTCATCAGTCGCAGGATGGGCATAATTCATCCATTGCAGTAATTTCCATCCTTCAGATTCTTTGTTGACGAGCCATTTTTCATCAATACCCATTAACCATCCTGTATATTTCCAAAAATGTAATACCGCTTCCGATTCGGCTTTACTTGGAAAAATCCCTAAAACACGTGAACCGATTAACAACAAACCACTAAAGGCAATATTGGTCATCGCTTGGTCATACTGATTAATGGGTGTACCCCAAAATGCATGATCCCAATCTTTAGATTTATTGAGCTGAAAACGTACTAAGGCATGAATAAAACGGACATAAATGGTTGAGATAAAACCTGAGTTGAAACGCTGAAAACTTTGCTGTTGATTGACATCGAGCCACCATTTTTGCGTTTCGGCTAAACGCTTGCCGGCATATTGATTCAATGCACCCGTCATAATCAAGGGTTGATTAAATCCCGGGAATTGATAACCGACCATCAGAGCAGCATCCCGTAAAATAAATGTACTGTTATGCCCAAGCCGATGGGTAAACTTAACTGCTGTGGTTAATTTCTCAGGTTCAAGCCATACAGGTGGGGTGGTCACCAAGTCGAAAAACTCAGTTAAAACGGGTTCATCAATATCAAGCTTTTCTACTCCCTGATACAAGGCTGTTTCAAATAACTTACGATTGCGCCGTGGATTCTCCATTACCCATTGCATCACTTTGTCTATGGCAACATCACCTGTGAACAAACTCTGATTTAATTCAAGATAATCCTCATAGCTTGGAATAAAGTGCTGATCAGTGAAATGATTTAAGATTTTTGAAATCAAGTCGCTGTGACGCATTTTTTCAAATGATGCCAAACGTTTCGCAATCATTGGTTCTGACATAGTAGTCTCTTGTTGATTATTATTTGTTCAAACTTTAATATGAATAATTATTCGTATTCAATTCGCATTTTGAAAATGCACTAAATCACTCATAAAAGAGACAATAAATGAGAAAACAACCTCAACAACAAAGAGCTATTCAGATTGTGAATGATATTTTAGAAGCGACACAATACTGCATAGTCGAACAGGGGATACACCAACTGACCACACCCAAGATCTCAGAAAAGTCAGGTGTTAGTGTTGGCTCAATCTATCAGTACTTTGAAAATAAAGAACAAATTATTGATGAACTTCTGCGTCGAAAGAGTGAAAATCTTGGGATGGCACTGAAAGAACTTACAACCCAACAAAAACAACGACCTTTAGAGCAATTGATTTCAATCAGCATTCAGTTTGGTTTTGATATGATGAAAGCCGATAACGGTTTTTTTATTGAAGTATTAAAACATTGGCATCAATATATTAACTCAGAAGCAGCGCAGATCGTTGAACAACACTTTTTTGAAGTAGGTATCTATGTGTTTAATCAGTTTTTTCAGCATTGGAGTTTCGAAATGCTGAAAAATAAGTCATTTGTGATCGTTAATAGCACCTTATTTACCATGATGCGCTATGTGAGTAACAATAGTTTTCTTATTTCAGAACAACAGCTTAAGAAAGAACTGACCATGATGATATTGGCTTATTTAGAGGTGGAAAATATAAATGAAATAAAATAATAAATAAAAAATTAATTAAAAACATAAGCTTAGTTTGTTTATTGATTGAAAGTTAGACATGTAAATACTTAATTTAAAAAAAGGGGTTGCGTCGTATCTGAAATGCTGTAGAATGCACATCCATCGGCGGTGATGAAGATTAAAACTTCTGATAAAACAATGACTTGGTTGAATTGATTAAGTTGGGTTTTAGAAGGAAGGATTAAAAATAATTTTCATTACATGTTGACTTTCTAGAGATAGAGAGTAATATAGCCGACCTAGCTTGATGCTGACGAAGCATTAAGAAGATCATTAAGAGAATATGAAGAACAACTTGTGTGGATTTTTACTGATTGATTGATCGAAATTATTTTCATTGATTGATGGTAGAAATTACTCGAAGTTTATTTGAGAAATTAAAGTCAGAAAATTGATGAGCCAAGATTTGTACCCTTATAGGTACTAATGATTTTAAACTGAAGAGTTTGATCATGGCTCAGATTGAACGCTGGCGGCAGGCTTAACACATGCAAGTCGAGCGGGGAAAGGTAGCTTGCTACTGGACCTAGCGGCGGACGGGTGAGTAATACTTAGGAATCTGCCTATTAGTGGGGGACAACGTTTCGAAAGGGACGCTAATACCGCATACGCCCTACGGGGGAAAGCAGGGGATCATTTGACCTTGCGCTAATAGATGAGCCTAAGTCGGATTAGCTAGTTGGTGGGGTAAAGGCCTACCAAGGCGACGATCTGTAGCGGGTCTGAGAGGATGATCCGCCACACTGGGACTGAGACACGGCCCAGACTCCTACGGGAGGCAGCAGTGGGGAATATTGGACAATGGGGGGAACCCTGATCCAGCCATGCCGCGTGTGTGAAGAAGGCCTTATGGTTGTAAAGCACTTTAAGCGAGGAGGAGGCTACTTTGGTTAATACCTAAAGATAGTGGACGTTACTCGCAGAATAAGCACCGGCTAACTCTGTGCCAGCAGCCGCGGTAATACAGAGGGTGCGAGCGTTAATCGGATTTACTGGGCGTAAAGCGTACGTAGGCGGCTTTTTAAGTCGGATGTGAAATCCCTGAGCTTAACTTAGGAATTGCATTCGATACTGGGGAGCTAGAGTATGGGAGAGGATGGTAGAATTCCAGGTGTAGCGGTGAAATGCGTAGAGATCTGGAGGAATACCGATGGCGAAGGCAGCCATCTGGCCTAATACTGACGCTGAGGTACGAAAGCATGGGGAGCAAACAGGATTAGATACCCTGGTAGTCCATGCCGTAAACGATGTCTACTAGCCGTTGGGGCCTTTGAGGCTTTAGTGGCGCAGCTAACGCGATAAGTAGACCGCCTGGGGAGTACGGTCGCAAGACTAAAACTCAAATGAATTGACGGGGGCCCGCACAAGCGGTGGAGCATGTGGTTTAATTCGATGCAACGCGAAGAACCTTACCTGGTCTTGACATAGTAAGAACTTTCCAGAGATGGATTGGTGCCTTCGGGAACTTACATACAGGTGCTGCATGGCTGTCGTCAGCTCGTGTCGTGAGATGTTGGGTTAAGTCCCGCAACGAGCGCAACCCTTTTCCTTATTTGCCAGCACTTCGGGTGGGAACTTTAAGGATACTGCCAGTGACAAACTGGAGGAAGGCGGGGACGACGTCAAGTCATCATGGCCCTTACGACCAGGGCTACACACGTGCTACAATGGTCGGTACAAAGGGTTGCTACCTAGCGATAGGATGCTAATCTCAAAAAGCCGATCGTAGTCCGGATTGGAGTCTGCAACTCGACTCCATGAAGTCGGAATCGCTAGTAATCGCGGATCAGAATGCCGCGGTGAATACGTTCCCGGGCCTTGTACACACCGCCCGTCACACCATGGGAGTTTGTTGCACCAGAAGTAGGTAGTCTAACCGCAAGGAGGACGCTTACCACGGTGTGGCCGACGACTGGGGTGAAGTCGTAACAAGGTAGCCGTAGGGGAACCTGCGGCTGGATCACCTCCTTAACGAAAGATTGACGATCGGTAAGAATCCACAACAAGTTGTTCTTCATTGAAGTATCTGAGGGTCTGTAGCTCAGTTGGTTAGAGCACACGCTTGATAAGCGTGGGGTCACAAGTTCAAGTCTTGTCAGACCCACCATTCTGACGAACACATTATTTAATTGAAAAATTAAATATTGAGTACAGGGAATTAGATATTTTAGATCTTAAGCTGGGGACTTAGCTTAGTTGGTAGAGCGCCTGCTTTGCACGCAGGAGGTCAGGAGTTCGACTCTCCTAGTCTCCACCACATTCTTACGGAATGTTAACTAGCTAATAAACAAGCAAATAAAATGATAGCTTATAGAGCTTAGTGATAAAGAAGCGTATAATACGCTGCATTGTTATTAAGCTCTGTGATTTATCACAGTTGACTGCGATCTGACGAAGACGTAGTGAATCATTAACAGAATATATTTGAGTTGAAATAAATTGTTCATACTCGTTTCAAGTAGGCAACTACAAGAAATGAGTTACTAGCGATAAAACTGAATCAAGCGTTTTGGTATATGAATTTAGATTGAAGCTGTACGGTGTTTAGATACACAGTACTTCAAACTGTAATGTTGGTTATCCTACTTGTAGGGATGAACGACTGTTTGGGGTTGTATAGTCAAGTAATTAAGTGCATGTGGTGGATGCCTTGGCAGTCAGAGGCGATGAAAGACGTAATAGCCTGCGATAAGCTTCGGGGAGGCGGCAAATATCCTGTGATCCGGAGATTTCTGAATGGGGAAACCCACTTACCATAAGGTAGGTATCGTATGATGAATACATAGTCATACGAGGCGAACGAGGGGAAGTGAAACATCTCAGTACCCTTAGGAAAAGAAATCAATTGAGATTCCCTCAGTAGCGGCGAGCGAACGGGGATCAGCCCATTAAGTTATATGTGTTTTAGCGGAACGCTCTGGGAAGTGCGACCGTAGAGGGTGATAGTCCCGTACACGAAAGGGCACATATAATGATGACGAGTAGGGCGAGGCACGTGAAACCTTGTCTGAATATGGGGGGACCATCCTCCAAGGCTAAATACTCCTGACTGACCGATAGTGAACCAGTACCGTGAGGGAAAGGCGAAAAGAACCCCTGTGAGGGGAGTGAAATAGATCCTGAAACCGCATGCATACAAGCAGTGGGAGCCGACTTGTTCGGTGACTGCGTACCTTTTGTATAATGGGTCAGCGACTTATATTCAGTAGCAAGGTTAACCGTATAGGGGAGCCGTAGAGAAATCGAGTCTTAATAGGGCGTATAGTTGCTGGGTATAGACCCGAAACCGGGTGATCTATCCATGAGCAGGTTGAAGGTTGGGTAACACTAACTGGAGGACCGAACCCACTGTCGTTGAAAAGCCAGGGGATGACTTGTGGATAGGGGTGAAAGGCTAATCAAACTCGGTGATAGCTGGTTCTCCCCGAAAGCTATTTAGGTAGCGCCTCGGACGAATACCATTGGGGGTAGAGCACTGTTTCGGCTAGGGGGTCATCCCGACTTACCAAACCGATGCAAACTCCGAATACCAATGAGTACTATCCGGGAGACAGACTGCGGGTGCTAACGTCCGTAGTCAAGAGGAAAACAATCCAGACCGCCAGCTAAGGTCCCAAAATCTATATTAAGTGGGAAACGATGTGGGAAGGCATAGACAGCTAGGAGGTTGGCTTAGAAGCAGCCACCCTTTAAAGAAAGCGTAATAGCTCACTAGTCGAGTCGGCCTGCGCGGAAGATGTAACGGGGCTAAAATATAGTACCGAAGCTGCGGATGTATACTATGTATACGTGGTAGGGGAGCGTTCTGTAAGCCGATGAAGGTGGATTGAGAAGTCTGCTGGAGGTATCAGAAGTGCGAATGCTGACGTGAGTAACGACAAAACGGGTGAAAAACCCGTTCGCTGAAAGACCAAGGGTTCCAGTCCAACGTTAATCGGGGCTGGGTGAGTCGACCCCTAAGGCGAGGCCGAGAGGCGTAGTCGATGGGAAATTGGTTAATATTCCAATACTTCTGTGTAATGCGATGAGAGGACGGAGAAGGTTAAGTCAGCCTGGCGTTGGTTGTCCAGGTGAAAGGTTGTAGGCATGTATCTTAGGCAAATCCGGGGTACTCTATGCTGAGAACTGATAGCAAGCTGTACTTGTACAGTAAAGTGGCTGATACCATACTTCCAAGAAAAGTCTCTAAGCTTCAGTTACACAGGAATCGTACCCGAAACCGACACAGGTGGTCAGGTCGAGTAGACCAAAGCGCTTGAGAGAACTCTGCTGAAGGAACTAGGCAAAATGGTACCGTAACTTCGGGAGAAGGTACGCTGCTTTTGGTGATGGAACTTGCTTCCTGAGCTGAGAGCAGCCACAGAAACTAGGCCCCTGCAACTGTTTATTAAAAACATAGCACTCTGCAAACACGAAAGTGGACGTATAGGGTGTGATGCCTGCCCGGTGCTGGAAGGTTAATTGATGGGGTTAGCGTAAGCGAAGCTCTTGATCGAAGCCCCAGTAAACGGCGGCCGTAACTATAACGGTCCTAAGGTAGCGAAATTCCTTGTCGGGTAAGTTCCGACCTGCACGAATGGCATAATGATGGGGGCGCTGTCTCCAGCAGAGGCTCAGTGAAATCGAAATCGCCGTGAAGATGCGGTGTACCCGCGGCTAGACGGAAAGACCCCGTGAACCTTTACTGCAGCTTGACATTGAACTTTGATCTTACTTGTGTAGGATAGGTGGGAGGCTTTGAAACCGAGACGCTAGTTTCGGTGGAGCCAATCTTGAAATACCACCCTGGTAATATTGAGGTTCTAACTCTGTCCCGTGATCCGGGACGAGGACCATGTCTGGTGGGTAGTTTGACTGGGGCGGTCTCCTCCTAAAGAGTAACGGAGGAGTACGAAGGTGCGCTCAGCGTGGTCGGAAATCACGCGTAGAGTATAAAGGCAAAAGCGCGCTTAACTGCGAGACCCACAAGTCGAGCAGGTACGAAAGTAGGTCTTAGTGATCCGGTGGTTCTGTATGGAAGGGCCATCGCTCAACGGATAAAAGGTACTCTGGGGATAACAGGCTGATACCGCCCAAGAGTTCATATCGACGGCGGTGTTTGGCACCTCGATGTCGGCTCATCTCATCCTGGGGCTGAAGCAGGTCCCAAGGGTATGGCTGTTCGCCATTTAAAGAGGTACGCGAGCTGGGTTTAGAACGTCGTGAGACAGTTCGGTCCCTATCTACCGTGGGCGCTGGAAATTTGAGAGGATCTGCTCCTAGTACGAGAGGACCAGAGTGGACGAACCTCTGGTGTACCGGTTGTGACGCCAGTCGCATCGCCGGGTAGCTATGTTCGGAAGGGATAACCGCTGAAAGCATCTAAGCGGGAAGCCTACCTCAAGATAAGATTTCCCTAGGACTTTATGTCCTCTAAAGAGCCGTTGAAGACTACGACGTTGATAGGTTGGATGTGGAAGTGCAGCGATGCATGAAGCTGACCAATACTAATTGCTCGTGAGGCTTGACTATACAACACCCAAACAGTTGTATGTTTCAATGAATTCAAAGCAAAATGCTTGATTTAGTTCAAAAGCTAGTTACAATAGCAACTCAAATTATCCTGTTAATAACTCATTTGGTTGAAAGCCGTGGCATCTAAATAAGACCATAGCGAGTATCCATAACAGTTTGCTGGCGACAATAGCAAGAGTGAACCACCTGATCCCTTCCCGAACTCAGAAGTGAAACCTCTTAGCGCTGATGGTAGTGTGGGATTACCCATGTGAGAGTAAGTCATCGCCAGCTTTTAAATTTAAACACCCCCAACCTTACGGTTGGGGGTGTTTTTTTATGCTTGTCTAAAGTAAAAAGAAAAATGTACGACTTGATGAGTCGTTTGGTTGAATTTAAATATTTTATCCTAAAGTTTTTTCGGTTAATTTATGATTTAAATGCTAATCAGATCATCAATTCCTATGCAAGCTAAGCCTTATTTACGTTATGTAGAAATAAAAGAACCAAATCAACATGATTGGTCACTTTATCCATTTAATATTCCTGCTGTTAATGATATGGAAAATATTGATTTTCATGCTGATGTAACATTTTTTGTAGGGGATAATGGTTCTGGTAAGTCTACAGTATTAGAGTCGCTTGCATTAGCACTTGGATTTTCAGAAGAGGGAGGGACTTTAAATGTACAATTAAACTCTGCAAGTAGTAGTTCCAACTTGTATGAAGCTCTCAAACTGATTAAAAGCTATAAAAAGCCGAAAGATTACTATTTTCTACGTGCTGAAAGCTTTTATAACGTTGGCACGTATATGAATGAATTAGGTTATATTGACGGGTATGGTGGAAATATTCATGAACGGTCGCATGGGGAGGCTTTTTTTAAAGTATTGAGCCATAAATTAACAGGGAATGGCTTATATTTGCTTGATGAACCAGAAGCAGCTTTATCTCCTTATATGCAAATGACAGCATTGGCAGTTATAGATCAATTATGTAAAGATCAATCACAGCTTATAATTGCTACACATTCACCAATTTTACTTGCTTATCCCAATGCAACGATTTATCAATTTTCTGATACTGGAATTAAAAAAGTAAAGTATGAGGAAACAGATCATTTTAGAATTACACGTGATTTTTTAAATAATTATGAGAAAAGAGTTGAACAGTTATTAAAGGAAGATGATTCATAAAATTTTTCAACTCTTCAATGATAATTTCTTATTTTATTCAAATAGGATTGCAAATCTATTTAGAAAAATTAAAGATAATCAGTGTGTAAAATAAATATAAATCAATAAAAATTAAGCATTAAAAATCATATTTTGATAAATTTTATATTATTTAAAATCATATATTTATTAGATTTATATGACTATAAATCTTTATTATCCCTTTGTCTAATTGTCCCTAAAACTTGCTCTGATTATATTTCGAAACCTTGAATTTTACTTAAAAATTCATCTGAAATATTGGACAAGTACTCATGGGAGATGAGAACGATGACGACGGAAAATTTAGATATTAACTCGATAGTCGATAAAGCAAAATTTACCCCGTTCCACTTCAATGTAGTGGCTTGGTGTTTATTGATTATTTTGTTTGATGGCTATGATTTAGCGATTAATGGTGTGGTATTGCCACTCTTAATGCAAGATTGGGGGCTATCTGCGATGCAAGCAGGAATGCTTGCCAGCACTGCATTAGCAGGTATGATGTTTGGTGCAATGTTCTTTGGCTCTTTAGCCGATAAGATTGGTCGTAAAAAAGTCATTATGATCTGCATTGTACTTTTTAGTGGATTAACTTTCGCAGGTGGTTTTGCTTCAAATCCAACTGAATTTGCAATTTTGCGCTTTTTAGCAGGTCTAGGAATTGGCGGTGTCATGCCAAATTTGGTTGCATTAACTTCTGAATATGCACCCATTAAAATGCGCAGTACATTGGTTACAACCATGTTTAGTGGTTATGCCGTTGGTGGTGTCATGGCTGCTTTATTAGGTTCATGGTTTACCCCAAGTTTTGGTTGGCAAATCATGTTCTTTATTGCAGGGATTCCATTATTTTTATTGCCTGTAATTTGGAAGTTTCTACCAGAGTCTTTGGCATTTATTGTAAAAGAAAATAAGCAAGAAAAAGCCAGAAGTATTGTGCGTCGTTTAGCACCGAATGTGACGGTGACAGATGGGACAAATTTTACTTTACCTAAAGTTGAAGTACCTGAAGCTGCTAACGTGGTCAGCTTATTTCGTCGTGGGCGCGCAACCAATACACTCCTATTTTGGTTAGCATTTTTTACATGTTTATTGACGATGTATGCATTGAGTAGTTGGTTACCAAAATTGATGATGGCAGCAGGTTATTCAATGGACAATAGCTTGATGTTTATGATGGTCATGAATGTCGGTGCGGTTGTTGGGGTTGTAGGTGGTGGTATCCTTGCGGATCGTTTCCATTTAAAACCTGTTTTGATGGTTCTTGGCATGATGGGTGCGATTGTCATGAGCTTAATGGGCTTCCAATCAAATCAATTCTTGTTATACATTTTAGTTTTCTTAGCAGGTGCGGCCTCAATTGGTTCGCAAATGTTGTTATATAGCTATGTTGCACAATATTATCCTTTAGCGATTCGTTCAACAGGAATTGGTTGGTCTTCGGCAATTGGTCGTATGGGTGCAATTGTTGGACCCATTTTAATTGGTGGCTTGTTAGGGATGAATTTGCCTGCACATTTTAATTTTATTGCAGTGGGTTTACCTGTATTAATTACTGCAATTGCAGTTGCTTTAATTATGCATGATGATGAATCTGAAAAAGTAGCTGCAAGCTCAGGCGTTGCTGCAAAAGCTTAATTGTACTCTATACTAAAGACCTCCATTTATTGGAGGTCTTTTTTTGAGGCCACAACAAAAGTTGCACATTGCTTTGTATGGAATGAATACATAATATAAAGATTGATCTTGAGCATCGAGTTATTCTAATGAAATTAAATTCATTCTCACCTATTCCTGAAGATGATGAAGAACTGCATCTTCCAGCATTAGTTTATTGGTCATCTTTAGGTGATCTAGAACAAGTTGAGAAGTGTCTTGCTGATGGGATTGATGTAAATACTACAGATGACGAAGGCTATAGTGCTTTGCATGCTGCTGCTGAAAATGATCATTTAGCTGTTGTAAAATTATTGATAGTACATGGCGCAGATGTGGCATATAAAGCTGAATATACTGCTTTAGAACTTGCTGAAATGGCTGAAAATACGCAAATCGTCACCTACTTAAAAAATTTAAAATCATAAAAATTTCAAAACTAAAAAAGAAACCCCATCATCCTGACGGGGTTTCTTTGTATTGGTGAGTTAGATTTGACTCCTGTCGAATCTCACGTTCCTGATGCTCAGACTGATGATTATTGTTTTATGTCTGGGAAACTTCCTGTTCCCTATGTGTCTAGAATAGATAATTTAGAATGATCTATTCTAGATGAGATTTTCTGTAATTGATGTAGGTGATTTCTTACATGGTGATGGGAATATCATGATTTGATTTTAGGTATTTTCATAATCAATATTTTGTAATTGAAAAAAGCCCCGATGTTTGATCGGGGCTTTTCTATGATCTGTTTATTGTCGTTTCTACTTATAAATTTCTTTTTCACTTATTCGTGTATTTTTTATTATTCATCCCCAAATATCATCTATCCCTGATGAGCTTTGCCAAACTCCCTATTGGCTTTTTGTTATATGGAAACTTCCTGTTTCCTGATGTATGTAGAATATCCAAAACATAGGATGAGGAAAAGCTGTCAAAAACCTCAGTTTTTGTACGCAATGGATTACAACACCATTGATATTAAAAGAAGTGCTTTTGAACGATTTTTTATCTTAGAAAAATGAAAAGAATGACCTCAATTTGTCATCAAATTTACCTAAAACGGTCATTTCTATAGGTTTAAATGAAAGCATTTATTGATGAAAATAAGTGACCATTCACATGATGAAGAAATTATACATTGCACTGTTAACTACGGGTCTTTTCACTTTAACAGCATGTAATGACGATGATCACGACGTGATAGCTGACTCCAATATAAAAGAGCCAACGTTAGTGTCTTTTGCACAATTGGATGTTGAAACTTATGCCGCAGGCCCGAACTCAGGTTTGGCTGTGAAAGGAGGGAATGGTATTTTTCCACCCTTTAAAGGTCAGCCTGTACAAGGTTTTTCAGGTGCTTTAAAAAATACTGATGGGACGTATATGGTTATGGCAGACAATGGTTTTGGTGCACAAGACAATTCCGCCGATTTCTTATTACGTATTTATCAAATTAAACCTGATTTTAGAACAAAAACTACGGGTTCAGCTCAAGTTCAAGTGATGAGTTTTATACAGTTACGTGATCCGAATAAATTGATTCCTTTTGATATTATCAATCAAAATACCACTGAGCGTCTGTTGACAGGTGCAGATTTTGATCCTGAATCTATTCAAAGAACAGAAGATGGTAGTTACTGGATTGGGGATGAGTTTGGTCCATATTTACTGCATTTTGACAAAGACGGTGTGTTATTAGATGCGCCGATTTCATTGCCAAATCCATTACAATCAGGAACTGAATTACGTTCGCCACAAAATCAATTGAATAAAGCGAATATTGATTATATTGCCCCATTGGTACAGCAAAGTGGTGGTTTTGAAGGCATGGCACTGTCTAAAGATGGTCAATATCTGTATCCATTATTAGAAAAGCCACTTAAAAATTCAGCAAAACGTCAGTTGATCATTTCTCAGTTTGATCTTAGGCAAAAGGCATATACAGGCAAATATTATTTGTTTGATTTACATGATAAAGCCACTGCGATTGGTGATTTCCAACTATATAGTAATGACGCTGGTATTCTAATTGAACGTGATGATTCTGAAAATAAATTAGAGGGTTATAAGAAGCTTATTCATGTGAAATTGGGTCAATCAGGGCAAACGATTCAGAGTCATGAATTGGTTGATTTGATGAAGATTCACAATCCTAATGCACTGTATGGGACGGCGCGTACAGGAGATGTGGGCACAGGTGTAAATTTTGCATTTCCATTCTTTACCATTGAAGATCTGATTATTGAAAATAAAAATACACTTACAGTATTGAATGACAATAATTTTCCGAGCTCTTCAGGACGTAATGCAAATAAAGCAGACAATAACGAGATGATTCAAATTCGATTGCCTAAAGATTTGTATTAAGTTCTATGCGTCAAGCTGAGCGCCTAAATTAGGCGCTTTGTTTTTATCTGCATGATAAACAGGCGTATACTGTACCGACATCAGGAGTAATTATGTCTGACACAGTTGAGTCTGCGGTTTATATCGAATATGGCACACGTCCTTTTTATGCCATTTTATTGTCGCTATTCTTAGCAGGATTCGCTGTCTTTTCATCGCTGTATTGTGTACAACCGATGATGCCTTTTTTAGCCAAATTTTTTCAAATTAGCCCTACACATAGTAGTTTTCCACTGTCATTTTCGACCATTGCTTTGGCTTTAGGTTTGTTATTTGCAGGTCTTATTTCGGACAGATTTGGTCGTAAGAAGATCATGGTCATTGCTTTATTTTCCACAGCAAGTTTGTTATTGATCAGTTCATTTTTACCGTATTGGGAAATTTTTCTCATAACTCGAATGATGATTGGTTTAGCAGTCAGTGGTGTTGCCTCAGTGGCGATGACTTATATTGGTGAGGAAATTGCACAAAAAGATGTTGGCTTTGCGATGGGATTGTATATCTCAGGCACCGCTATCGGTGGCATGGGTGGGCGTTTAATTGCTGGGGTGTTATTGGACTTTATCTCATGGCAAACGGCAACGCTGATCATTGGTTTGTTAAATTTGTTGATTGCTTTCGTTTTTTATATTGCTTTGCCAAGTTCGAAACATTTTAAAGCTTATCCGATTCAACTGAAGCGCTTTACTGAGTCTTTTCGAAAAAACTTAGCAGATCGCAAACTACGCTTATTGTTTATTGAAGGTTTTATTCTCATGGGCTGTTTTGTTACAGTTTTTAATTACATGAGTTATCACTTGTTAGAAAAACCTTTTGAGTTGTCTCAAACATGGATTGGTCTGATCTCGATTGCTTATTTATCAGGAATTTACAGTTCACCGCGTGCTGCAAGTTGGAGCCGTCAATTTGGACGTGATAAAGTCTTGATTACGATGTTTTGCACCATGATCTTGGGTTTGTGGATCATGTTGATTCCATCGCTTTGGGTGGTTTTGCTGGGTTTGTTGATTTTTACTTTTTCATTTTTTGCCGCACATTCAACGTCAAGCAGTTGGGTATCGGTTCAGTCTCTAAAATATCGTGCAGTAGGATCATCACTGTATTTATTTTTCTACTATTTGGGTTCTAGTTTTTTAGGCAGTGCCAATGGATTGGTTTGGGAAAAATATGGATGGTTTGGATTAACCCTTACCATCACAGTGATCTTATTACTTGGCGTATGTATAGCTTACAAGTTATATCAAATGCAGAAAATTACGACAAGTGATTAATGATTTAAGTGACTTTGAATAAACTCAATACTGCTTTTTTTCAGTTGCTCCAATGCTTCAGCTTCTACAGGATAATGTCCACCTTTGGGTAACATCACCACTTGATGTGGAACAGATAAGCGTTCAAGTACAGGTTGGCTCAGTTGTAAGGGTGTCCAATGGTCTTCCTCAGGTTGTGTTAGGAGCACAGGGCATTGGGTAAAACTGGATAAATTATATTTAGGTTTATAGTTCATATAGCTGTTTAAAAACTTGATCGACATGGCATTACCTGCCGAAGTATTGTCATTGAGCATAATTTTTAAAGCTTGTGGGTCGTTGGTAAGTGCATACATTTTAGACACTAAGGACATAGGTAAAGGAACACTGTTCACTACAGGCGTTATTGCACCAATTTTCATGCCTGGTAAAAGTACAGGGCTTAAGTAGCTAAAACGCATCGTTCCTTTTTTTACCGCTAAACGTTGTTGGTCTAAAAAAGTCATTCCAATGATCCCTTTGACATGTTTATTTTGCATTGCGACATGCATAGTGAGCATGCCGCCTGCAGATAAGCCATACAGGAAAATTGGACGTTGATCTTTTTGTGCTTCAGCATCAATAAAATCACTGACCAATTGCACCCAATCATCATAACGAATAGCACTTTTTGATGGGTATTGTGTGAGCCCATAACCTGGTAAATCCAATGCCATTGTTTCATAGCCTGCCTGTGCTAAGGGGTGACCTAAAATCAGACTGAGCTGTCGTCCATTTGTCCCAACACCATGTAATAAGATCACTTTTGCAGATGCATTGGGTTGTGGATAGTAGTCAACATGAACATTGGTTTTTTGCCATTGCCAAAAATATTCTTGTGGCTGATTGTTTTCATCGAGTTGATAAGCTTCAGGCAAACGGGTTTGTAAATCTTTCCATGCTTGTTGATTTTTATAAAATTTTTCTTTGATTGGTGCTGACCAACCTAAGGTTTGAAAAAACATTAGAAAAGACAGCAGGATACGTTTTAAAAACATGACCTATTTCTCATTTTTATTTTGAGATAGATTAGTCTGATTCGCGCGTGAAGAAATATGCAAAAAGTATTATTTATTTGTTATAAAATGAACAAAAATGCAAGTATTGATATTTTATTTATGATTTATAAGGAAATTTTAAATTTCTTTAAATCCGTCATTTGTCGGAAAAGGTTGGAATTTTGCAACAAAGCTTAAATCTTGCTGACTTTTTCGACTTTTTCGACTTATTTGTTCTGTGTAAATTATAATCAAACATCATGAATCAAATTCATGGTAAAATGATCAGCTTTCATCTTTGATCAGATTTTATCTGATATCAGATCTTCCTTCTGCCAGCCGAGAATTGCTAGCCATGTCTACTGCTTATACCATGCAGACGGCGCCTAAGGCGTTGTTTGATTACGACAAATATTGGGCATCATGTTTTGATCCTGCACCATTTTTGCCGATGTCACGTGAGGAAATGGATTTACTCGGCTGGGACAGTTGTGACTTTATTTTAGTCTGTGGCGATGCTTATATTGATCATCCGTCTTTTGTTTCGGGCATTATTGGTCGTGTGCTTGAAGCGCAAGGTTTCCGTGTTGGTATTATTGCACAGCCCGACTGGACTTCGGCTGAAGCATTCAAAGTCTTGGGTAAGCCGAATATTGCATGGGGTGTGACCGCAGGTAATATGGATTCTATGATCAACCGTTATACGGCAGATCGTAAAATTCGTTCAGATGATGCCTATTCTCCAGATAATCAACCCAACAAACGTCCAGACCGTGCTGCAACTGTGTATTGTCAGCGTTGCCGTGAAGCCTTTCCTGATGTGCCAGTGTTGTTAGGTGGGATTGAAGCTTCTTTGCGTCGTATTGCACATTATGACTATTGGTCAGACAAAGTCCGCCGTTCAGTATTGATGGATTCAAAAGCAGATTTGTTGATGTACGGTAACGGTGAGCGTTCAATCGTAGAAGTCATGCATCGCCTTGCTAAGGGTCAAAAAATCCATGAAATCACCGATGTTCGCGGTACAGCATTTATTATCAATAAAAATAATCGTGCCTCTAAAGCACAGTTTGTAGAAATTGCCTCCAATGATGTCGATGCGATTGGTCGTGTAGATCCAATCATCAATCCTTATGTGATGACGGAAGATTTGGATGGCTGTGAAATTGAAAAAGATAAGGGCAACTCTTTAACCCAGTATCAAAATTTCCAGAAAGAAATTGTGGCGAATCCAATTGTCCGAGAAGGTGACAACTTAGATGAAAATACGCAGATTGTTCAATTACAACCTGCCTCTAAAGCCATTAAACACAAATTGCCACCCCGTGAATTGGCAGTCATTCGTTTACCTGCTTTTGAAGACGTAGCGAATGATCCTGTTTTGTATGCACATGCCAACCGTATTCTGCATTTGGAAACCAATCCGGGGAATGCACGTGCTCTGGTTCAGAAGCATGGTGAGCGTGATGTTTGGTTAAACGCACCGCCAATTCCATTAACCACGGAAGAAATGGATTATGTGTTTGACTTGCCATACGCACGTCTGCCACATCCTGCCTATGGTGAGGCACGTTTCCCTGCATTCGACATGATTAAATTCTCTGTAAATATCATGCGCGGCTGTTTTGGTGGTTGTACCTTCTGTTCGATTACAGAACACGAAGGGCGTATTATCCAGAACCGTTCCGAAGAATCCATTTTACGTGAAGTGGAAAAAATCCGTGATACAGCACCGGGCTTTACGGGTATTATTTCAGACTTAGGTGGCCCAACGGCGAATATGTATCGCTTGGCTTGCAAAGATCCTGAAATTGAGAAAAACTGTCGTAAGCCTTCGTGTGTATTTCCGGGTGTGTGTCAGAACTTACATACGGATCATGCACCATTAACGCAGTTGTATCGTAAAGCACGTGCTTTACCGGGCATTAAAAAGATTTTGATTGGTTCGGGACTACGCTATGACTTAGCGGTATTGAACCCTGAATATGTCAAAGAGCTTGTACAGCATCATGTCGGTGGTTATTTAAAAATTGCGCCTGAACATACCGAAAAAGGTCCATTGTCGAAGATGATGAAACCTGGGATCGGAACGTATGACCGTTTCAAACAAATGTTTGACCGTTTCAGTAAGGAAGCGGGTAAAGAGCAGTATTTGATTCCGTACTTTATTGCTGCGCATCCAGGTACGACTGATTATGACATGATGAATCTGGCGATCTGGTTGAAAAAGAACGGTTTCCGTGCCGATCAGGTACAAACCTTCTATCCATCACCAATGGCAACAGCGACCACCATGTACTACACAGGTAAAAACCCACTGGCTAAAGTGGCACGTTATACTGAAGATGTCGACATCGTGAAAGGTGAGAAACGTCGTCGTCTGCATAAAGCATTCTTGCGTTATCATGATCCAAACAACTGGCCTTTACTACGTGATGCGTTGAAGGAAATGGGTCGTCAGGATTTGATTGGAAACTCGAAACAACATTTGATTCCGACTTATCAGCCCGCAAGTGTTGAGGGTGAGTACAAGTCTGCACGTAAGAAAAACTCAAGCGTGGCGGGCGACTCACAAAAACGCACAGGTGAACAAGGTAATCGAAGCAAAGCGGAACAAACTCAGTCACGTCCATCGAATACGAAAAAACGTCCTGAACGTGGGCAGATCTTGACACAACATACAGGTTTACCACCACGTGAAACAGGTGATAAAAAACCGTTTGGCGGTAATGGTAAAGGAAAGTCTAAGCCAAAAAATAGAGCTTAAATTTTAGAAGATGTGCTAGGTTAAAAGAGGGTGCTTAAGCATCCTTTTTTAACATTACATAAATTGTCAAACAATATGACCTATCTTTTATCGGTAAAAGTTGAAATTTCTGATGATTATCGCTATAAATGAAATATGGGAATGTCATTTTTTTGTCATAAGAAAAGCGTATCTTAGCGTTGTAAAATAAAATTGTTGATCAATTGAACAAAAGTAAGATAACTATAAGCCAATAGGTGAATTTTAAAGTGAATATGAAATCTAATACTTTAGATGATACCTTTAACTTATTGATAGAAAAGTGAAATAAAAAGCGGTATAAAAACCAATAAATTATAAAAATAGATAAGGAATTTAACTCATGGATTTACTGTTACTTGTAACGCTTGCAATATTGGCTGTTGTAAGTGTTATTGCTTATAATGGATTGAAGAATAAGCAAAAAATAGATAGTCCTTTAAGACAGCGTGCTGTTTTTAATTCACATGAATTAATGACGTATACACGTATTCAAGAAATTTTACCTTCTGCAAATATTTTGGCACATGTATCTTTTGATGCATTGTTGACCACTAAATATTTACATACACGCCGTAAATATCAAAAAATGTTTGCAGATTTCGTTGTGTTAGATCATGAATTTAAAGTCATTGCGGTCATTACATTAGATGATCCGAATGTTATGAAATGGATGAATACCGAACAAAACCAAGATACTTTACTTGAAATGGCGGGTTATCGTGTGATTCGTTATCAAGGTGTGCCAGAGTATCAACAATTACGTGAAGACTTCATGGCAGTCGGTGCACAGAGTCATGAGACTTTGACCACGCAACCAGCAGCTGGTTTAGAAGAATATGCAGAACGTTTAGCTCGTCCTCGTGTCTTTGGCTAATAAAAAGTGCATGTATACA
Organism: Acinetobacter piscicola; assembly: GCF_015218165.1. Taxonomy (NCBI): domain Bacteria; kingdom Pseudomonadati; phylum Pseudomonadota; class Gammaproteobacteria; order Moraxellales; family Moraxellaceae; genus Acinetobacter; species Acinetobacter piscicola. Next base: position 278,198 of record NZ_CP048659.1, read on the forward strand.
CCATGCACTTTTTTATGTCATTAAAGTGTAGTATTAAAATTAGGCTTTTACAGCAACTACTGTAAGTTCAACTAAAACCTTGGGATCATATAATTTTGCTTCTACACAGGTACGTGGCAGTGCTTCAATATCTGCAACCCATGCATCCCAAACTTCATTAAACGCAGCATAATCTTTTTCTATATCTTTTAAATAGATCGTTACGGACATGATCTGGCTTTTGTCTGTACCTGCATCTGCGAGGAAACGATCAATCATATCAAAAGTTTGTTGGGTTTGACCTTTGATGTCTAAACTTAAATCACTTGCCAATTGACCTGCCAAATGTACTAAATTTCCTGAAATTGCCACTTCTGAAAAGCGTGGAGTAATGTGTAAACGTTGTACAGCCATGCGAATACTCATCTATTTTTTTATCGCTGAATTTTACGTGATGATCTTGCGTATGAATATGTGTTTTTAGGGAAATAGGTAAATTTTTTCCATATGTGATAAATATTTTTCTTTAAAAATCATCATAATTTTTTGTTCAGGACAAATGATGATATTACCTAAGTTGAAAAATACGATATGGGCTTGTCTGAGTTGATTTAAGCAAAAAGCAATAGAGCTATGTGTGGGGCACAGTTGTGGTAGCCCATGAATATTGTCAAGCGTAAACATCTGATTTTTCATATTTTCACCTATCAAGGTTATTAAAAATGAAGGCTATACACCTCCATTTGCATACTGTTTTAGTGGTGTGCTGTTGCTGTATCGTGTTTAAGTTCTGATTTTGGTTTTGTGCTGACTTGATACCAATCGATATGTCGGGTGATAAACATAATGGCTGCAAGGACAATGAAAGAAATGACTGAGCCGATGAGGAAAGTTTTACCATTTGACTGTAATAGCAGGTAGATCACGGCATAAAGCATACTTAAAATGAGGCTAAAGACGGCAGCAGCTTTAATACCACGCATAACAAAGAACAAGTACCATGTCATGAGGCTGATACAGGCAATTGCTGCAACAAGGTAAGCCCATGTAAAAGCATAATATTCACTTATGGACAGGAGTAAAACAAAGAAAATACCTTGTGCCATTGCAACCAATGCATATTGGATCGGGTGAATACGTAGACTTTTCAGTACTTCAAAGATAAAGAAGCAACCAAAAGTAATCAGAATAATCACGATGCCGTATTTGATGGCACGATCCGTTTGCGTATAGACATTGACTGACTCTAAAAACTCAGTAGACAGCCCAATTTTTTCAACAGTGTTGGTCTCTTCATCAGGAGAATCATGATGGCTACGTGTTAAATAGGCATTGCTGAGCTGACGCATACATTCGCTATTTTCACAATTTGCGATTTTATTGAGATTTTGCTGCCCGAGAGCAATATTTTTCCATTGTGCACTGAATTGTTCAGTCTGACTCATTTTGGTATAAGGTAAACTTTGTCCATCATATTTCGTATCTGCCCAATTGCCTTTTGCATCGTAAGTGACATGTTGGCTGGTTGGAATGAGGTTAAACTGACTTAAACCCGTAAGCTTAAGCTGTAGATTAAAGTTAAATCCATTTTGAATAGCTTTGAGAATTTCAGGATATTTGTCTACCGAAATGTGCATAAAATCAAAGCCTGATTCACTATTGCCTTGATCACTGATTTGAAATGGATAGTTTTGATTGAAAATTTGTATACTGGGTTGTTGGTCTAAACCACGAGGGTCTTTGACAGGTAAAATGATCTGTGCACGTTCCCAATGATATTTTTTATGTGTGATTTCAGGTTTTGCAAAGTGACCTTTTGCTGACAAGTCTGCCTGATAACTGACAGCACGATAAATCGTTCGTTTATAGGTATCATCTGTGACTTTGAAGTTGGCTAGCCAATGGGTGTGATCTGCGCCAAAGTAGCTAAAGTGTTCTTCAGTACATGGGAAAGATTTTTTTTGTTCATCAACACAGACTTTTTCTTCACTGTAGGGAACTCGAACATAGGGCGCGATGATACTTTGAGGGCTGATTTGTGTACTTGAAATATCACGAATAAAATCTTGTTGATAGCTTTGACGTTCTGAGACCAAGTGACTGATAAATAATAGTCCTAGCCAAAAAATTGCCATTAAAATCATCATCGTAATGATCTTTAATGTGAGAAAATTAGAACGCATAAGTTTTTCCTGAATCTTATAGTGTCAGGAAATAGTCTGTAAAACGCTGATGTATTTTATTTGATGTGCTGTTGAGTTTTATATGAAGTTTGGGTGAAGTTTTCGTGCAATGATTTTAAGGTAATTGAATACTCAGCATGACACCCCGTTGATGGGGTTGAATCACAGCGATTTGATTTTCCTGAATATTCTCAATGAAAATCTGCCCATGATGTTGTTCAATCACTTGTTTGACGATACTGAGCCCGATACCTGAACTCCGTTGTTGTGAAAGCGGACGAGGCAAAGAAAAATAAGTATTAAAGACTTGCGATAGGGCGTAGTCAGGAATCCATTCTCCTTCATTAAATATTTTAAATTCAATACCCTGATGGTTTTTTTTGTGATGTAGCTGAAGCAAAATTTTGGCTGAATGCGGTACGAAGTCCAAAGCATTATCCAAGATATTGGCAATGGTTTGTTGTAACCAAAAACGATCTGCTTGGATCATGCATTCATTTTCAATCTCAAGTAAACATTGAATTTTTTTATGCTGCATCTGACTGGTATATTGCTGCAAAACCTGTTGAATCAACGCGGATAAATTAAAAGTTTGGCGTTCGATTTGATGTTTAGATTTTTCTAAACGTGTCAGTAAGAGCATTCGATCAATCAAAATTTTTAGACGTTGACTTTGTTCATGGATATGAGTGGCAAATTGCTGTTGATGCTGTAAAGGCAGATCTTCTTTAAGTAATTCGGCACTTGCTTGGATGGCGGTTAATGGACTTTTTAGTTCATGCGTGAGTGTGTTGACATAGTGCTCGACATAGGCACGATCTTCAAGTTTTTCTCTCATCGTTTCAATCGCTTGTGAAACAAGATTTAACTCTTGTGCAGAACGAAAATGTGGTGCTTGATTGACAGGGGCAAGGGCTTGGGCATATTTACGCACACGGTCAATACTGTGTTTGAGCCAATAAGCGACCAAACTGGCGAGAAATAAGCTCAGCAGCGTAATCCATGCTGCTTGACGGAAAAGCTGATTTTCAGAACGTTGAATATAAGGTTGAACAGAACGATTTGGCTTACCGATACTGACCACGCCAATCAGTTGCTGCTGTTGCTTGACCTGATAATAAATCGGTGCAGCAATAAACATGGTGCTATTACTGCTGCAAAGATCATTGCCTTTCATATCATAATTGCGGGTTGAGCGTACGCCGTATTTGCCTTGTAACGTCAGATAGATATCATTCCATTGGGAATAATCTTGTCCTGTGGCGATGCCTTGAGAATCATAGATCACAATGCCTTTTGCGTCAGTGATATAAATCTGTTGGTTAATCTCTTTTTTGTTGTGCTGCCAAATGGTGGCATTGAGTTTGCGGTTCAGGGCTTGTTGGATTTTTTGATCAAATTGTGCCGTACTGACTTTATGCTCATATACATCTTCAGCGACTAACATCGCGATAATATTGGCATTTTCTGCAAGTGTATCTTCAACCACTTGGCGTACATTGGGTTTGACTTGTTGGTTAAATGTATAGGACATAAACCACAGTCCGAGCAAAATGATCAAACCAAAGAAAAACCAAATACGAATGAAAATGGACATGTTATTGCATTCTTTTTAGGCTATAACCAAAACCACGATGAGTTTGAATCGGATCGTGTATGGCTGTAATCAGTTTGAGTTTTTGTCTTAAACTTTTGATATGTGTATCGACTGTGCGTTCCAAACTATGTTCAGGATGTTCCCAAATATGATCCATCAATTGTTGCCGACTAAACACCTGTTCAGGATGATCAATGAACAATTTCAATAAACGATATTCATAACGGGTCAGTTGCAACATTGTTCCAAAATAATAAATTTGTAGAGCTTCTTCGACACAGTGCCAAACTTTAGCAGATGCTGTGAGGGGCTCTATCGTTATTTCAGTACGGACATTTTCATTAGATGGCGTATGTTGTAATTGATGTTGAATTTCCATTCTGCGCCAAATGGCTTTGATGCGAGAGACAATTTCCCGTGAACTAAAGGGTTTTGTACAGTAATCATCTGCACCGATTTCTAAACCGACTATACGATCAATTTCATCATCGCGTGCTGTTAAAAATAACAATGGAGTATGATTAAATTGACGAATTTTTTTACAGACATCAAAGCCATTTAAGTCGGGTAAACCCACATCTAAAATAATAAAATCAAAGTTTTGTTGTTGCACATCGGCAATTGCTTGTGTGCCTGTATTTGCCCAAGTGACTTGCCAATCTTCACGTTCAAGTGCATAACGTAAAGGCATTAAAATAGCGGCATCATCTTCAACACATAAAATCTGTTTTTTATTATTCATCGGACTTAGAATTTCATTGAATCGATTTGAGTGTACTGAAAATCAATCTTTTAGGCGAATGAAATTTAGATGAAGTTTGTGTGAACTTTAGAAAAACTAAAATGCGGAATTGTGCAAAGGTGGGAACAATTTACCCATATTATTCTGAGTGCCCTGTAACATTCGGATTTGATCGTCACGCCAATCACAGGACAGCAGAGTAAAAGTATTGGTGACTTCTACTGACTCAGCAGATACATGGATAATGTATTGCGCGAAATAGAGTACTCTAATTTTCAGTCAGGTGGGAGAATATTTGGTTGAAATTAATCCATTTGCTTGAAAAATAGGCAGGTGATTGCAGAGGTTCTTAGTTTTCCTAAATCACCATAGCGATAATTGTGATTCTTCTTGTTGCGCTGAGAGTTGATACAGTCCGACACCAATTAAGCGAAATTGAAAATGTTCAGGAATCTGCATTTCTGATAATAAAATTTGCACCACTTTTTGCATATCATGTTGTGAATTTAAAGCCTGTTTGAAGCTTTTACTGTGTTGTAAAACCTGAAAATTTTTAAGTTTTAATTTAACCGTCACTCCACGTGCTTGCATGTTTTTTTTATCTAAATTTCGCCATACACGCTCAATTAAATTGTCCCAATAGGGGCTACATTGTTCCAAAGTGAGATCATCATCAAAGGTGGTTTCATTGGAAATTTGTTGTCGTTGCCGTTCGGCTTGTACAGGACGCTCATCAATGCCTTGCGCATATAAAAATAATTGCTTGCCATATTTGCCAAAATGTTGAATGAGTATGTTTTCCTCGATTTTTTGTAAATCTCCGAGTGTTTCTAAGTTTAGATTTTTAAGTTTTTCTTGCGTGACCTTGCCAACACCTGGAATTTTATTGAGTGGTAGATCATGAATGAAATGTTGTACTTGGCTTGGTTTTATGATGCAAATTCCATTCGGTTTATGCCAGTCAGAGGCAATTTTCGCGAGGAATTTATTGGGCGCAACACCTGCGGACGCCGTCAGTCCTGTGATACGAAAAATATCAGCACGGATCCTTTCAGCAACTTCGGTCGCACTGGGAATATTGTGTAAATTTTCAGTCACATCTAAATAGGCTTCATCTAAAGATAAGGGTTCAATGAGAGGGGTGTAGTATTGGAAAATTTGATGAATTTGTGCTGAAACTTCTCGATATTTTTCAAAATGAGGTTCGATGACGACAACTTGAGGACACAGTTTTTTGGCTTGTGACATCGACATGGCAGAACGTAGTCCAAACTGACGAGCAGGGTAGGATGCTGCGGCAATTACCGCCCGTGGGTGATGCGAGGAAATGACAACAGGTAAGTGTCTGAGGTCTGGGCGTTCACGCAATTCTACTGAAGCGTAGAAAGCGTCCATATCAATATGAATGATTTTTCGCATACATGCTCAAGTCAAAGCGACGAGATAGATTTTATCTTAACTGAATTGGAAGGAGGACTCATCTTTAAAATTTGTATGTGTCATATTTTATTGCATTAAGGTTTTACATGGTTGCTTTGCAAAAATTGCTGCCATTGTGTTTCATCACCATAAAAAACATTTAAATCTACATTTTTATTGATACCTGAAATTTTGCTTTGATTGGTCGTTTGCCAAAATGTCCAAGGTCTTTTGTCTTTTAGGTCTGGCTTATCGTGGTATTCACGAATCCAAATCGGGGTGGTTTGAAATTCACCGATTAAAATAATATTGTAAAAATTTTTAGAAGTATAAAAAATGGGTTGTTTACCATAATGCTGTTGTAAACGGTCATGCATGGTTTTGATTTGTTTGAGCAGTTGTTCTTTCGTAAACATATTGATGCAGTTACTGTCATATTCTAAATCGATGACGGGCGGTAGCGCATCAGGCTTGTTTGGCACAGTTTCAATAAAATTTTGCGCTTGAATCTCACCCTCACGGCACAGACGGAAAAAATGATAAGCACCTACCCGCATGCCACGTTCTCGTGCTTTGAGCCAATAGTTTTGGAATTGTGTATCTTTAAAATCGCCGCCTTCTGTGGCTTTGAGATAGACGAATTGATATTGTTGTGGTGAAATTTTTTGCCAATTAATTTGCCCTTGATGATGTGACACATCAAAACCTTGAATTGGATAAGGCTCAGCAGCGGCAATCTTAATCTGTAACATGATCAAAATGAAGCCGATCACACAGCACAGTATCAGCATGATCAATGCGATGCGATGACGAGTGAGCTTTGTGGTCTTGGCTGAGTTTTTGAGCATTGTCATTCTAAAAGAGGCGAGATTTATAGTTTAACGTGAACGGTTTGGCAAAACCATGACCATGATGAGCTATCTTTTAAATCGCCTGATCTTTAGGGATCTGATAGAAAATGATAGCAGTAAAAATGTTGATTAAACCTAAACAAATCAAAGTGTAATGAAAGGCTTGTGTAACCTGTGCTTCACCTAAAAAGTGCGTGAACACATTGAGTAAGGTTCCTGCTAAAGCAATTCCGATACTCATCGAGAGCATCATGATCATGGACAAAAAACTATTACCACTGCTGGCATCTTGTTGAGGTAAGTCTTTGAGGGTTAATGTATTCATGGCAACAAACTGTAAAGAATTTAGCGTGCCAAAAACAAAGAAATGTAATGCTCTTAGCCATGTTGGTGTGTCTGCTGTGGTCAGTGCAAAACTTGCAATACATGCACCGACCAAAAAAGTATTGATCAGTAAGAATTTTCGATAACCCATTTTAGAGATGATCGGACGGATGATCGGTTTAGAAAAGAGCGAGCCCAATACGATGGGTGTCAGCATAAGGCCGGTCATCAGTGGTTCCATCTGAAAAGCCACTTGCAACATCAAAGGTAAAATAAATGGAATTGCATTGCTGCCGAAACGTGCAAAGAAATTGCCCAAAATGCCAAGGGCATAGATTTTATTCTTAAATAATTTACTGCGAAATAGTGCATTTTGATGGGTATGGGCGTGATAGGCATAGATTATGGCGGCAATCAAACCGCTTATCAATAAAGCAAGACTGACGCTTTTTGAAACTTCACGACTTGCAATATTTTCAATACCCAATGCCATACCTACCATCGCAATGACCAATAAAATAAAGCCACTGAAGTCAAACTTTTTCACTGAAGGTTCGGTGGCATTGGGCATGGCTTTAAAAGTAACAAATATGCCTAACAGTCCAATGGGTAAATTGATCAGGAAAATCCAATGCCATGAAGCAAACTCTACCAACCAACCACCTAAAGTTGGTCCCATGAGTGGTCCCATTAAACCCGCCAAACTCATTAAACTCATCGCAGACAAAAACTGTTCACGGGGAATAATGCGTAACATTGCCAAACGACCAACCGGCAGGAGCAATGCACCACCAATACCTTGTAGTACTCGAAATGCAATTAAAGTATTGAAACTACTTGAAAATGCACAACCGAGAGAGGCGAGTGTAAAAATCACAATGGCAGCAAAGAAAACATTTCTCACACCAAAACGATCAGCAAGCCAGCCACTGAGTGGAATACAGGCTGCAACGGATAGTACATAACTGATCACCACACCATGCATGCGTAATGGATCTTCCTGCAAACTTTCTGCCATAGAGGGGAGTGCAGTATTGATAATGGTGGTGTCTAAACCTTGCATGAAAAAGCCAATGGACACCAAAAAGACCAATAGATAAAACTCAGGCTGTAATTTTTGATGCGATGGCGTGGTGGTCATAGCTCTGCAAAAGTTAGATTTTTTAATATTCTAAAGTAAACGTTATATGAAAGCTGTAAAAAGCATGTTTGGTTTTGGGTGAATAAATGCTCATCATTTCATTAAGGGGGGGCATGATAACCACAATCCACAGATCTATTGAGCGACTGTGTATACAATAGGCCTAAAACTTGATCCCACTGGTTTTTGCATATGGTGTTAACAAGGTAGTGTATTCGATCTATTATTTTAATCATTATTTATCATTTTCAAATGCTTATAACTATTATTTCTGCGTTTTTCTTTTGATTTTTGCAGAATATGAGAAATTTAAATTTTGTAAATTCATAAAAGTGTCATAATCTCGCATACTTTATCAAATTGAAGAATGTCGTATATGCGTCTACATAAAGGTATGGCACTGTGAGCATTGATATTTTAATGATCATTGGCTTTTGTTTAGCAGCTTATTCAATTGTGGGCAACGACGTACCACAGACTTTAGGAACATTTATTTCCTCCAATGCTCATCGTCCTTGGTGGATGTTATGGTTATATACTAGTACGATTTTAACCCTTGTACTGCTGTATGGCTGGTGGGTATCAGGTGTGGGGGATGCATCTTATGGGCGATTAGAAACGATTCCATTTCCCAAAGAGGGCATGACATGGTTGTATGTGATTCCACCTCTCATTTTGTTATTTCTTACGCGTTTTGGTATTCCTGTCAGTACTACATTTTTAGTACTCACCATTTTTTCACCAAGCAGTTTGAGTGCCATGCTGACGAAGTCGATGATGGGATATGCCGTTGCATTTGTTGCGGCTATTTTGATTTATCGTTTTGTGGTGAAAAAAGTCACGATTTATTTTAGTGAAACACGACATGAACCCACACCCAAAACGTGGATTGCCATTCAGTGGGTAGCAACAGGCTTTTTATGGAGTCAGTGGTTAATTCAAGATTTGGCAAATATCTTCGTTTATGTACCGCGTGTTGTGCCGTTGTGGTTTATGTTATTTGCGATCGTGGTATTTATTACGTTACTTGGCGTAGTGTTCTATCAGCGTGGTGGGGCAATTCAAAATATCATTGATACCAAAACTGGAGTGCAAGATGTGCGCTCTGCAACCATTATTGACTTTATGTATGCATTCATTCTTTTGATTTTTAAAGAAGTGAGCAATATTCCCATGAGTACGACATGGGTGTTTTTAGGTTTGCTGGCAGGGCGTGAGTTTGCTATGGCAATGCATTTAAACGAAGTCAATAAGTATCGGACGTCTCGTAATGTCAGTAAGGATGCAATGAAATTAATGTTTGGTTTGGTGGTCAGTATTTTATTAGCAACGGCATTGCCATGGTTATATGGTTGGATCACATCTTAAATATTGAAATTAAAAAATCGAGTCGTTGGCTCGATTTTTTGTTTGACTGCTTTGTCTAAAAGTTTAAATCACAAATTTTTTCGGTGCATGTAAATTACGAATGGCAGAGAAAATTTCATCTTCTGTTTCACAAACGATTAATTTTGCACGGTGTTGTGGCGGTAAAAAACCTTCCTGAACTGCATGATCAAGCTGTGCAATCATGTGGTTATAAAAACCATTGACGTTATATAACATCATTGGTTTTTGGTGTTGATTAAGTTGCCCCCAAGTGGCAATTTCTAAAATTTCTTCAAATGTTCCTAAACCGCCAGGTAGCGCAACAAAAGCACTCGCACGCTCTGCCATCATGGCTTTTCGAGCATGCATATTTTTAACAATATGTAATTCCGTTAGATTTTTATGCGCAACTTCATAGTCCAACATAAACTCAGGAATGACGCCAACAACTTCTCCGCCATGTTCAGTGACTGTATCTGCAACTTGTCCCATCAAGCCAATACTTGCACCACCATAGACAATACCAAAACCATGTTCAGCAATACCGGTTGCCAAATGAATGGCTTTTTCTTGATAAATCGGGTGATGACCAAAGCGTGAACCACAATAGAGCGCAATTAAAACTTGTGTTGTTTGATGTTCGGCTAATAGAGTTGGATCAAGTGGATTGCTTAATGCATTATTCATAAATTATTTTTCACCTTCATCATTAAATCTTTATTTTTCATTATGATTCTACGCCATAAATATGACAAGGTTGTATGCAGTTATGTTTTGTTTGCAATGTTTTGTAATGTATTGTGTTTGAATTTACTGTGAAAAGCCTGATTTATAGAGATTTTGAAAAAAAGGATGAATTCCTAAAGAGTCTTGATATAATTGGCATCTGTTTTACAACAAACAAATGAATCAACATGGGTAGTGGTTGTCATCGCTCCGAAAAAACATATTCTTCTCACATAACAAAAGTATTCCATCCATTGAATCTAAGCTGCAGTTTACGCAAAAGCATCGTGCTTCTCTGGTCTAGAGAGGTACAGTCATGATTTTAGAATGGATGTCCGATCCTTCCGCATGGGTGGGTTTGGCAACGCTTGTGGTCCTAGAAATCGTTCTTGGGATTGATAACCTTGTTTTTATTGCAATTCTTGCAGAAAAATTGCCCCCTGAACAACGTAATAAAGCACGTATTTTAGGGCTAATGCTCGCATTGTGTATGCGGATGGTCTTGTTAGCGTCCATTGCATGGGTAATTACGCTGACCAATCCTTTATTCTATATTTTAGAACATCCATTTTCAGGGCGAGATTTGATTCTACTGTTTGGTGGTGTGTTCCTACTGTTTAAAGGCACAATGGAACTGCGAGAACAGCTCGAAAGTCATGGTCCGATCAAAGAAGAAAATCCTGTACATGCCGCTTTTTGGATGGTAATTGTTCAGATCGTGGTATTGGATGCAGTATTTTCATTAGACAGTGTCATTACTGCCGTGGGCATGGTGAAAGAACTCTCTGTGATGATGATTGCAGTTGTAATCGCCGTGGGCATCATGCTATGGGCATCTAAGCCATTGATGGAGTTTGTGAATAAGCATCCAACCATCGTGATTTTATGTTTATGTTTCTTGATGATGATCGGCTTCTCGCTCATTGTGGAAGGATTTGGTTATCACATTCCAAAAGGCTACTTATATGCAGCGATTGGTTTCTCAGTCATGATTGAGTTCTTTAACCAAACCATGCGTAAAAACCAAGAAAAATCAGTAACGACTACAGATTTACGCTTTCGTACAGCTTCCGCAGTGATGCGTATGTTAGGTGGAAAAAGTGCGGCAAGTTCTGATATTCAAAGTCATAAGCCTGAAGATGTTCTTGCGACACAAGCTTTAGCTGATGAAATCTTTGATTCAGAAAATAGTGCTTATCATAGTGTCATGGTGCAAGGTGTTTTAGGTTTATCTGAGCGTCCTGTAAAGTCAGTGATGACACCACGTCCAGAGCTAGAGTGGTTAGATTTAGATGAAGATGAAGCCACTATTAAAGCAAATTTAATGTCGATGGCACATTCACGTTTGATCTTGGCACATGGTGAATTGGACAATATCGCAGGGATTGTACCCACCCATAAAGTACTCAACGATTATATTGAAACGGGTATTTTAGATTTCGAAAAACATTTACGAGAGCCTGTAATTGTGCACGAAAATGCACAAGTATTGATGGTGATGGAGCAATTACGTCAAGCTCCTTTACAGATGGCAATTGTACTGAATGAATATGGTTCAATCGAAGGGATTGCTACACCCATCGATGTGTTAGAAGCGATCGCAGGTGAATTCCCTGATGAAGATGAATTAGAGGCTGCAGCTGAAAGTTTAGAAGATGGTTCATTGATGCTTGAAGGGTCAACTGACATTCGTCATGTGTCTTTACTTTTAGGACGAGATCTTGTTGATGAGTCTGAACAATATTCAACACTGTCTGGCTATATTTTATTTCACTTAGGTCGTTTGCCTGAAAGTGGTGTGAAGTTTGAAGCAGATGGCTATATGTTTGAAGTGGTCACAATGGATGGACATAAGATTGATAAAGTTCATATTGTGCCCTTGGAAAAACCACAAGATGATGATTGATCGTTTTAAATCATCTTCTCTGCAATAAGCTGCCGTGTGCAGCTTATTTTTTTGTTTGAAAAATAGCTTGTATTGCACTCTTATCATCATCTTTGCAATTGATCTGCATTTTGAAAGTGATTTTTTATAAGCGCCATTTTCTGGTTGGTGATGCGATTGTATGAAGCGATATGAGCTATGTCGTTTACTTGTTCTTGCATTCACGCTAAGGTCATTGTTTGAAATTAGAAAAGAATATAGCGAACGTAAACGAAGGGTTTTGATTTTAAAATTATAAAAAATATATGTTTAGCAATTTTTTGCAATAAGCGAAAGGCTGATAACTATACTGATTTTAAGTGTATTCATTAATGCTCTTTTTAATTTTTTATTTGATATTTACATAGGGTAATAAAAAAGAGCGTATATCAAATACGCTCTTTTTATGCATGCCTTATAGCAGTTTATTGCACTTCATTGATCAATTTTTCTAAAGAATCATGTGATTCTTGATGATTAGAGGATTGAGAGTGCGAATTATTCATCGCAGGTGGTGCTTGACGTGTAGGTGTTAATACGCGCTCTACATCATTACTTTGGCCTGGTAAATCATCAAAGTCATTGGATGGATTACGAACAGGTGCCACAGGTGCAGGACGATAAATAGGTCGTGCTAATGGTGGTGAGGTGCGATACTGTTCTTTCTTCGCTTGCGTATTTTCTCCATTTTCAGATAGACCACGTTGTTCTCTTGAAACTGGGTCTTTAGCATTTTTATCGAAATGTACCCATGCTGATGGTGTCCCTTCGAGAGCTTTACCCATGAAGTTAGTCCAAATTGGAAGTGCAGCAATACCACCGTATTCACGGCGACCAAGGGTTGATGGTTTATCAAAACCCACCCAAGCAATCGTCACTAACTTACCATTAAACCCAGCAAACCAAGCATCTTTTGCATCATTGGTTGTACCTGTTTTCCCGCCAATATCACTACGACCAATTTTCAATGCAGCACGACCTGTACCATGTACAATAACATCACGCAAAATATTGGCCATATCATAAGCAGATTGTGATTTTAAAATACGTTGTGCTTGACGATATTGGCTTTGCTCTTCTTTACTGAGCGCTTTAGGCGCAGGTGTTTCTTCTACAGTTTGATTGGTCATTTCAATGACTTCATCATCAGGGGTTGTTGCTTCTGCATCAACATCTGTATCTTTTTCATTAATACATGAGATACATGCATATTCAGGTTTGGCTTCATAGATGGTTTTGCCATATGCATCTTCAATACGGCTGATGAAATGCGGTTGTACACGATACCCACCATTGGCAATTGCAGCATAACCTGTTGCCATTTGCACAGGCAAAACTTGCGGTGTACCTAAAGCAATGGTGAAGTTACGTGGAATTTGATCCTCTTGTAAACCAAAGTCCATTAATAATTGACGTGCACGCTCTACACCAACACTTTGCAATAAACGTACTGATACCGTATTTCGTGATAAATACAACGCTCGGCGCAAAGGAATCATACCCAAATAACGACCATCTGAGTTTTTCGGTGTCCAACGTCCGATGGTAATAGGATTATCATTCACCATACTATAAGGTGTCATACCGCGCTCAAGTGCCAATGCATAGATGAAAGGCTTAATTGTAGAACCAGGTTGACGCCAACCTTGTAAAGCTCGATTAAATTTAGATTGATAAAAGTTATAACCACCGACAATGGCCTCGATCGCACCATCATTCGGATTGATTGCAATCAATTGTCCCTGAACTTTAGGCACTTGAACCAATGCCCACGCAGTTTTTTCATCATTAGGACGTAAACGAATAATATCTTTGACTTTGACAATCTGTGATGCACGGCTATATCCACCACCAACGCTATTGGCATTACGATATGGACGGACCCATGACATGCCTGACCAAGGAACAGTGACTTTAGAGCCATCTTGCATTAGCGCATCAAAACTATTGGCATAGACTTTAACCACTTCAGCAGGATAGGTGTTCGCATATGGTAAAAACTCATTAAGAGGCTTATCATGTGCTTCTGGACCACGCCAACCATGACGACGGTCATAATCTTCTAAGCCTTTTTGTACAGCATCTTCAGCATATTGTTGACGTTTGCTATCAATCGTCGTATAGACTTTATAGCCAGAATCTACTGCAATTTCGCCAAATTTTTCAACCAATTCGGAACGAACCATTTCACCAACATATGGAAACTTATTGTTTATACCACGGTCAGGCATACTCAAGCTGACAGGTTCTGCTACAGCTTTGTTGTATTGTGCTTGATTGATATACCCCAATTGCAACATACGTCCTAAAATCCAATTACGGCGTTCTAAAGCACGTTCAGGATTAGCAACAGGATTATATTTTGAAGGTGCTTTGGGTAATCCAGCAATCATTGCCATCTGCGCAATACTGAGTTGATCTAAGCTCTTGTCATAATAAATTTTTGCTGCCGCTGCGATCCCATAAGCATTTTTACCTAAAAAGATTTTATTGACATAAAGTGTCATAATTTCTTCTTTTGATAAATTTTGTTCAATCTTTCTTGCTAAAAAAACTTCTGTTAATTTTCGTTTTAAAGTACGTTCAGGTGATAAATAATAATTCTTAGCCACCTGCATGGTGATCGTTGAACCACCTGTTTGTGCACCACCAGTGACAGATTCACTGACAGCACGCCCTAAACCTTTAAAACTTACACCGCTATGTTCAAAAAAAGATGAATCTTCAGCAGCCAAGAACGCATGAATAAAGTTTTTTGGGATTTGATTGTATTCAACGGGTACAGAAAGTTTGCCACCATATTCCGCAATTAATTGATTATCCGCAGTATATACCTGCATAGGTTTAAGTAATGGCGCCTTTTTTAAAGAGCTCATTTCTGGTAAAGATGGTGCAATATAGAGGTACATTCCATAAAAACCCATCGGGATTGCTATTAAAATAATGATAATCAGCAAAAAAAATGGATGAACATACCCTGATCGAGATAGCTTTTTCATAACAAGTAAGTTTTAATAAGAGCTAATAGCAAACTAATTGATGGTCAGTATAGCTTTTCGTTTAGCAGATTGTTAGATGACTTATTGTATCTATAAAAAATTTAGACCAATTGCAATCAGTTTGTGACGTTTTTGGGGATAAAAATAATAGGAATTCTGTCGTGCTTAGAATAAGTCGTAAGCAAGTTAAGGGGCTTATAGGGGTAGATATCAGTTCAACCTCTGTAAAGATATTAGAACTCTCTGTTAAAAACGGTCGTTATTGGGTGGAAAGCTATGGATTAAGTCCATTGTTAGATGGAAGTGTGGTTGAGAAGAATATTCTCAACCCAGAAGCAGTTTCGGATGCTTTAGAGCGTGCGATGAATATTGCCAATCCTCAATCCACGAATGCGGCTGTAGCAGTGACTAACTCTATGGTGATTCAAAAAGTCATTGAAATGGATGCAGACATGAACGATGAAGAACGCGAAGTTCAAATTCGTATGGATGCAGAGCAATATATTCCATTCCCATTAGATGAAGTCAGTCTAGACTTTGAGGTTTTACCTGACAAGTTACCTAACCCAAATCGGGTGAATGTATTGCTTGTTGCAACACGTACTGAAAATGTCGACTCGCGCGTTGAAGTACTTGAGATTACTGGATTGACTGCAAAAGTGGTTGATACAGAGAGCTATTGCATGGAGCGTGCCTTTGAAGTATTCGCGGATACTTTACCTATTGGCGCGAATATGGTCGGGATCTTAGATATCGGGCATACCATGACTACACTGTCTGTCATGCAAAACGGTAAAATTATCTATACGCGTGAACAAGTCTTTGGGGGGAAACAGCTGACCCAAGATGTACAAGCGCGTTATGGTCTTTCTTATGAAGAAGCGGGCCGTGCCAAAAAAGATCGCTCATTGCCTGATGACTATGAAACAGAAGTGTTGATTCCATTTTTGGAAGCTGTTGTTCAACAAGCAGCACGCTCATTACAATTCTTTTTCTCATCCTCTCAATTTAATGAAATTGATCATATTTTATTGGCTGGAGGCAATGCCAATATTCCAGGACTTGCGAAATTATTACAACAAAAATTGGGTTATCGAGTCACTGTGGCAAATCCTTTCTTACAAATGGGTTTTTCACCACAAATCGATTTGAAAAAAATAGAAAATGATGCACCTTCCTTAATGGTCGCATGTGGCTTAGCAATGAGGAGTTTTGATTAATGGCAAAGATTAATTTACTCCCATGGCGTGAAGAACTAAGAGAACAACGAAAAAAGCAATTTGTTGCGATTAGTATTGGAATCGCTGTATTGGGGTTTATCATCGTATTATTGGCTTGGATGTATTTTAATCAAAGATTAGATGATCAAGAACAAGCAAATCAATTGGTTACTAGCACTAATCAGAACTTGGATACGCAATTAAAAACATTAGATGGTTTGCAAGAACAGCGTAATGCGATTATTGAACGTATGAAACTAATTCAAGGTTTACAAGGGCAGCGTCCTGTAACTGTGCGTTTAGTGGATGAGTTAGTTCGTGTTGTACCACCTGCAATGTATATCACTAAATTTAGTCGGACTGGAGATAAGTTTACCATTGAAGGTAAAGCAGAAAGTCCAAATACGGTCGCAGATTTTTTACGTGGTTTAGAAGCATCAGAATGGTATCGAAATGCCTTCATGAATTCATTCTTGGCGGCAGAAGAAAACAAAAATAAACCAGCGACTTCGGTTGTCCCGAGAGCTGAAGAATCTTATGGAAGTTTTGTTGTGAGTGTGGATATCGGGGAAATTGCACAAGCGGCGAAACCTGATGCAGAACAAGCACAAGCAGCTGGAGGTGCTAAATGAGTCGTTTAGATCTTGAAAAAGCAGATTCAGTCAAAGATACTCCGCAAAAGAAAAAAATGTCTGTAGATAAATTTTTTCAGCAATTTAATACTTTAGATATGAATAACTACGGGAGCTGGCCAATTTCGGTCAAAATTACCTGTTGGTTATTTATCCTATTTGTCGTGTGTGCAATTGGTTATTTTCTGGTGATCAAACCAAAACTTGATGCGATTGATTCAGCGCGTGCACAAGAACAAACCTTATTAAATGAATTTAAAGAAAAAGATTCAAAACTTAGAAACCTTCAACAATATCAAGCACAATTGCAGCAAATGCAAATGGACTTTACACAACAGTTGGAGCAGTTGCCGAAAGAAACTGAAATCCCAGGTTTGGTTGAAGATATTAACGTCACAGGTGTGAGTTCTGGTTTGAAATTTAAAAACATCAGACTCGAAGATGAAATTCAGCAAGAATTTTTTATTGAACAACCGATTTCAATTGAAGCAACAGGCGATTATCATTCTTTTGGTGGTTTTGTGAGCAGTATTGCTGCTTTACCGCGAATTGTGACGTTGCATGATTTTACCATTACAGCTGAAGCGCCAAAAGATGCGAAGTCTGATGTGCCTTTAGTCAATTATGTTTTAAAAGCTAAGACTTATCGTTACATCGGTACAGATATTGAAACTACACCTGCTTCTGGTCAAGTCGCTTCTGATACAAGTACGACAGCAACAACGACTTCATCATCAGCAGCAAGTACAACTTCAAGCTCAAATAACTCTTCACAAACAACAAATAACAAGGGGAGAAGATAAGCATGAATTTATTTAAATTAATCAGTGGACTCTCTCTTGCTGTTTTATTGGTTGGATGTGATTCACGTATTGATGCAGTCAATCAACAAATGGCAGAAATTCGAAATCAACCGCCATTACCGATTGAACCTGCGCCGACTTTTGAGCCTGTGCCAAGCTTTAACTATTCTGCTCAACAATTACGCAGCCCATTTCTACCGAGTTCATTGGCAAATGAATTGAAAATTATGTCAGGGAAGCGTGTGTATCCAAACTTCTCAAGACAGCCACAACCTTTAGAAAGTTATGCACTTGAAACCTTAAGTTTTAAAGGCAGTATGAAATCAAATTCAGGGCAAATCGTGGGTCTAATTCAAACACCTGATAGAGAAGTAGAACGTGTGCAAATAGGCAACTATTTGGGAATGAATCAGGGGCGAATTATTTCAATCACTCCGACACGAATTGATTTATTAGAGATTATACCTGACGGGCGTGATGGTTATATTGAACGACCACGTAGTCTAGTCTTGATTGGTCAGTTAGATTGAGCATGAAGGAATAAAAATGAAAAATAGCATTAAAAACTTTTGGGGTGGGGACGGCATATTTATGAACACTTATTTACGTCAATTTTCAATGGCGGCAGTATCGATTGCGGTGATGCAAGCAGCTGCTGCACAAGTGACAATGACCAATGTAGTACCCATGCAACTACCTGGGCAAGGTACAGAAATTCGTGTCATGTTTAATGGTTTACCACCACAACCTCAAGCATACCAATTAGAGTCACCCTCTCGCTTAGTACTTGACTTTAATGATACGAAACAAGGATTAACACAAGCAGCAATTCCTGTGTCTACTTCAGAAGCTTCGGCAGTTAATGTTGC
Source organism: Acinetobacter piscicola (assembly GCF_015218165.1). Taxonomy (NCBI): domain Bacteria; kingdom Pseudomonadati; phylum Pseudomonadota; class Gammaproteobacteria; order Moraxellales; family Moraxellaceae; genus Acinetobacter; species Acinetobacter piscicola. The sequence continues at coordinate 296,975 of NZ_CP048659.1, forward strand.
TTCGGATGCACAGCGTTCACGTTTGACTGTTAATCTCAATAATAAAAGTACTTTCACAACACGTGTTGAAGGCAATACTTTTATTTTAAAAATTAATAGTGCCAATCAAAGCAATACTCTTGAAAATTTTGCACCAGCAACAGCAAAATCTGCACAAGGTGTATCGGATATTGGCTTCCAACGTGGTAGCAAAGGTGAAGGTCAGGTGAGTATCAATTTGGCAGGTGTGAATACTCCTGTCGATGTACAACAACAGGGCAGTAAAGTTGTTGTGCGCGTGTTAGGTAATAAAATTCCGACACACTTAATTCGCCGTTTAAATGTCAATGATTTTGCAACACCTGTAGCAACTATTGATGCACACAATGATGGTAATAATGGTGTGATTACCATTCAGTCCACTGGTAGCTATGAATATATGGCATACCAAGCTGAAGATAAACTCACAGTCAGTCTGAAACGCCCTGAAGACACACGTCCAAACAAACCGAGTTCAAGTCAAACGTATACAGGTAAGAAAATCTCTTTAGACTTCCAAGATATTGAAGTACGCCGTGTATTGCAGTTATTGGCTGATTTTACCGGAGTAAACATGGTTGCTGCAGACTCTGTGCAAGGCAATATTACCTTACGTTTAAAAGATGTCCCTTGGGATCAGGCACTTGATATTATCCTGAAAACCAAAAACTTGGACAAACGCCGTAGTGGTGATGTGATTTGGATTGCACCTGTACCTGAGTTGATCAAGTCAGAAGAAGATGAAGCTAAAGCGATTGCGCAGAGCATTAAACTCGCACCGATTCAAACTGAATACATTCAACTCAGTTATGCCAAAGTTGCCGATGTACTAAAATTATTAGAGGATTCGCGCAACGTTAAAAATGCACAGACAAATGGCACTACAAATACTGACTCATTAGCACTTGAAAGTTTACTTAGTTCACGTGGTAGTGCTGTTGCAGATACACGAACCAATACATTGATTATCAATGATACTGCACAGAATATTGATAAAGTTCGTAAAATGGTCGATTTGCTTGATGTGTCTGTAAAGCAAGTGATGATTGAAGCACGTATTGTCCGTGCATCTACGGGTTTCTCGAAAGAGATGGGCGTAAAATGGGGGATTTTATCGCAAGGTGTACCACGTAATAATGACTTGCTGGTTGGTGGGAGTGACCAATCGCTTTGGGATTTAAAAACCCCTGATGATGATGGAAAAATTACCGTTACTCGTCCAGATAACCTAAACGTTGACTTAGGTGTGGCCAATGCTGCAGGTAAAATTGCATTTGGTTTGATTAGTTTGTCTGATTTTATGTTGGATTTAGAATTATCTGCTTTACAAGCAGATGGTTATGGTGAGGTAATTTCGACACCAAAAGTCATGACAGCAGATAAGCAAAAAGCGAAAGTGTCTTCAGGTCAACAAATTCCATATACCACAACAACAAATTCTGCTGCGGGTTCAACAGCAACCACTGAATTTAAAGATGCATTACTGAGTTTAGATGTGACACCAAGTATTACACCTGATGGGAAAGTTCAAATGCAATTGAACATTACCAGCGATTCACGTGGTGATACAGCACCAAATGGTGAAGTGATTTTAAATAAAAATGAAATCAATACCAATGTGCTTGTTGATAATGGTGAAACTGTGGTGTTAGGTGGTATTTTTGAACAAGAAACATCAAATAAAACGACGAAAGTTCCATTCTTTGGTGATTTACCTTATATCGGGCGTTTATTCCGTAATGATGCTAAAGTTGAAAACAAACGAGAGTTGTTAATCTTTGTGACTCCTCGAATTATTAATGACAGTCGTAGTAGAAATCATTAATATACTTTCAATGACAGCAATTCAATAGGTGACTCCTTGCCAAGCAAAGAGTTTGAAACCCTACCAAATATTTATTTGGTAGGGCCAATGGGAGCAGGAAAAACAACTGTTGGTCGACATTTAGCAGATTTGTTAGGACGTGAATTTCTAGACAGTGATCATGAAATTGAGCGTAAAACAGGTGCAACCATTCCTTGGATTTTTGAAAAGGAAGGGGAGACGGGATTTCGTTCTCGTGAGTCAGTGGTAATTAACGAGTTAACGACCAAAAAGAATTTAGTTCTTGCTACAGGTGGTGGTGCAGTCACACAAGCGGTGAATCGAGAATATTTAAAACATCGTGGTATCGTCATTTATTTATATACGCCTGTAGAACTTCAATTACAACGAACCTACCGTGATAAAAATCGTCCTTTATTGCAAGTGGAAAATCCAGAGCAAAAATTAAGAGACCTGTTAAATGTTCGTGATCCTTTATATCGAGAGGTCGCACATTATATTATTGAGACCAATCAAGGTGCTGCGCGAGATTTAGCACAACGTATTTTACAATTGATTATTTCTAAAGATATTATTTAATCTTGGTTGTTAGGCATAGGTATTCATGCAAACTTTACATGTTGAACTTGGTGATCGTCGTTATCCAATTTTTATTGGTAGTCATTTAAACCCGCAAGAATTACTCGAACCTTATATTCAGGGGCAGCAAGTGATGATTGTGACAAATACAACTGTACAAGCTTTATATCTAGAATATTATGTTGAAGCGATTAAGAAATTAGGAAAAAAAGTTGCCACATGCGTGTTGCCTGATGGTGAGAAATATAAAAATATTGAACATTTGAATTTAATTTTTGATGCTTTATTGGAAAATGGTTTTAACCGTGATGCAACGGTATTAGCACTGGGCGGTGGTGTGATTGGAGATATGGCTGGTTTTGCTTCAGCATGTTTTCAACGAGGTGTTTATTTCATTCAGGTTCCGACAACTTTGTTGTCGCAAGTTGATTCAAGTGTGGGTGGTAAAACAGGAATTAATCATCCACTCGGCAAGAACATGATTGGTGCATTTCAGCAACCCCAGGTGGTTTTAGCCGATATGGCACAGCTGAGTACCTTGCCACCGCGTGAGTTATCAGCAGGTTTGGCTGAAGTGATCAAATATGCTTTGTTGGGCGATGCAGAATTTTTAACATGGCTTGAGCAGAATATCGAGGGTTTGCTGAAACAAGATGCTGAATTATTAGCAGAAGCAGTTTATCGTTCATGTGCGCATAAAGCACGTATTGTGGCTAATGATGAAAAAGAACAAGGTGAACGTGCATTGCTCAATTTAGGGCATACCTTTGGGCATGCAATTGAATCCTATCTTGGTTATGGTGAATGGTTGCATGGCGAAGCTGTGGCAACAGGTATGGTCATGGCGGCTGATCTATCTCAGCGGATGGGGTGGATCAGTGCTGATGATTTAGAACGTACAAAAAAAATCATACAACGTGCCAAATTACCTATAGTATGTCCTAAAATTCCACTTGAGGAGTTTTTGGCATATATGTCACACGACAAAAAAGTGTTAAATGGTCAATTGCGTTTGGTGCTCATGAAGCAACTTGGGCAAGCAGTAATTACCAAAGATTTTGATGTAGAGTTGATGAAACAGGCAATTCTCGCTAACCAAGCATAATAAGGTTCAGGCAATGGCAGCAATTCGTTTAAATTGGCAGAATATTCAACACTATATTTGGTTAATAATGGGATTGCTGTGCTTTGTTGCTGCACTGATTTTTTGGGCCATGACGGATACCAAAGAGTTGGTTGAAGTCAGTAATCCAATTGAGGAAACTCAAGTTCAAATCCAACCTGAGAAAGTTGCTGCAACGACCCATCTTGGTGCATTAATGGATGAAGTCCGCCCACTTGAAATGACCACGCGAGTGGTTGCTTCAGGTAATCATGAGCCTGAGTTTCGTGGGACTAAATTTTTTGAGGAAAATAAGAAAAATTATATTATTGAATTGTTTAAATCATCGAATGAAGATGTGATTCGTGGTTTTTTATTGAAGCAAGCAGACCGTAAAAATTTGATTTATTTTCGTTTAAGTGCTGAAGATCAAGCTGAACAATATGTCATGGCATATGGTGTTTATAAAAATGATGATCAAGCCAAAGCAGCATTACAACAACTAACCACATTAAAATTACCAAATACGATTCAACCGCAAGTAGTTGGTTTGGAGCAATATGCAAGTTTGGTCAATGATTTAGGTTCAGAGGAAATGTTGGGTGGAAATAAACTTTATAATATCAACTTAAGACCTGCTGCATTGCCTATTATTGATGAGTCTTTGTTGGCACAGCCTAAGCCTGTTGCGCCATCTTCTTCTAGTACAACCAAAACAGTCGCACCTACAACTTCGACACCCTCTACAGCTCCAGTAAATAAAGATCCAGCAGCTACAGAGCAAAAGCGGCCAATGACAACCACAACGCCTACAACGAATACAACAACTGCACCAACAATAGAACGAAAACCAACTACGCAGGAAATTAGTGACCCATTTAACTGAATGGTACTAAAATAGAGCGAATTTGGGGCTAAATAAAAGCATTTGCACAAGAATAGTGCAATGATGTATAAAAGAAATAAAGAATAAATACTGAAAAGAAGCTTTATTTTTATTAGATTTGCATTAAATGGTGAATAAAAATAGGTTTTGGCATATTTATTGCTTTATTGGTGCATTGATTGATGAAGTTGTCCCTATTTTGGCGCAAACTGATTAAATCAATTGATGCTTGAAACCAGTTGGATTGCTTTAAATAAGTGCAGAGTGAACAAGTAAAAACTATTTGCAATTTAATTCAAAACGAACTGGAGTAGTGAGAACCGAAAGTGTATTACTAATGATTAGTCAATACTCTCACTGGTTTTATATATTAGATTTTTGCCCTTATGGGCCTTTGTTAAAAGAAGGGTACGCTATGCACATGCCATCGCCTAATACTGTAGCTCCCGCTCAAGGTTTATACCAACCGGATGAGTTTAAAGATAACTGTGGTTTCGGTTTGATCGCCCATATGCAGGGTGATGCAAGTCATGACCTCGTCAAGACCGCAATTCATAGTTTAAGTTGTATGACGCATCGTGGTGGTATTGCTGCAGATGGTAAGACCGGTGATGGTTGTGGCTTACTCTTAGCGATGCCAAAAGCATTCTTTCGTGAAGAAGCAAAAAAAATCAGTGATATTACCCTGAGTGAAATTTTTGCGGTCGGAACCGTCTTTTTAAATTTAGATCCTGCTTTAGCAGCACATGCAAAACAAGTACTGACCAAAGAAATCGAAGAAGAAGGTTGTCGTGTGATTGGTTGGCGTGTCGTTCCAACCAATAATGATGCACTTGGTTCGATCGCAATGCAGTCTTTACCTGCATTTGAACAAATTTTTGTCAATTGCCCAATGGGTGTGACTGAAGCGGAATTTAACCGTAAGTTATTTATGGCACGTCGTCGTGCTGAACAAAAAATCACGAATGATCCATATTTTTATGTCACTACATTATGTTCAACTGTGATCAGTTATAAAGGGTTAATGATGCCTGCTTATATTGCAGACTTCTATACTGACCTTGCAGATGAGCGTTTAGATTCGCATATCGTAGTGTTTCACCAACGCTTCTCTACCAATACATTGCCACGTTGGCCATTGGCACAGCCATTCCGTTATTTGGCACACAACGGTGAAATCAACACCATTACTGCAAACCGCAATTGGGCTGCAGCACGTACCCCGAAATTCGAAAATCCATTATTACCAGGCTTAACTGATTTAAATCCGATTGTAAACCGTACAGGTTCGGATTCTTCAAGTATGGATAATATGCTTGAGATCTTGGTCGGTGGTGGTATGGACTTGTTCCGTGCATTACGTATGTTAGTCCCACCAGCTTGGCAAAACGTGGAAACTCTAGATGCTGACTTACGCGCATTCTATGAGTTTAACTCTAAGCATATGGAAGCTTGGGATGGTCCTGCAGGTCTGGTTATTCAAGACGGTCGTCATGCAATTTGTATGCTTGATCGTAATGGTTTACGACCAGCACGTTGGGTGATTACTAAAAATGGCTATATCACACTTGCATCAGAAATTGGGGTTTGGGGTTATGAACCTGAAGATGTAGTGTCTAAAGGTCGTGTGGGACCAGGTCAAATTTTAGTTGTTGATACTTTTACAGGTAAAATGCTTGATACTAAAGATGTCAGCAACCACCTGAAAAAAATGCGTCCATACCGTGAATGGTTACGTGAAAATTCAGTACGTGTACAAGGTAGCCCTGAGCTTGAAGAGTATTTATGTGACCAAGGTTTGAAAGGCGATGCTTTAAAATCGGCACAAAAAATGTTTATGGTGACCTTTGAAGAACGTGATCAATTGCTTCGCCCAATCGCTGAAAGTGGTCAAGAGGCTGTTGGCTCGATGGGTGATGATACACCAATGGCTGTATTGTCACGTCAAGTTCGCCATGTGACAGATTATTTCCGTCAACAGTTTGCCCAAGTGACCAATCCACCAATTGATCCGTTACGTGAATCAATTGTCATGTCACTCGAAACTTGTTTAGGTCGTGAACAAAATGTCTTTGAACAAGGTCCTGAGCATGCAGACCGTTTGATTATTTCAAGCCCTGTATTATCTAATTCAAAAATGCACCAAATTCGTACCCTTGGTCGTAAGGGATATGAAATTGCAGACATCGATTTGAACTATGCTGAAAACGAAGGTTTGGAAGCAGCAATTACGCGTATTTGTAGCGAGGCAGCTCAGGCGATTCGTGATGGCAAAACATTATTGGTGATTTCGGACAAAAAAATCCGTGAAGGTTTCTTGCCTGCCAATGCTGCGATGGTGACAGGTGCGATTCATCATTATTTAATTGAAGTGGGTTTACGTACCGATGCCAACATTATTGTTGAAACTGCTTTAGCACGTGATGCACATCAGTTTGCGGTAATCCTTGGTTTTGGTGCGACTGCGATTTATCCATACTTAGCGTATGACGTGATCAATGACTTGATCGCAAAAGGTGAGTTATTGGGCGATCCAATCCATGCACAAGCCAACTTCCGTAAAGGCATTGAAAAAGGCTTATTGAAAGTTCTTTCGAAAATGGGGATTTCGACTGTTGCCTCTTACCGTGGTGGTCAGTTGTTTGAAGCCGTTGGTTTATCTGAAGAAGTGGTTAATAAATGCTTCACAGGTGTGCCAAGCCGTATCAAAGGTGCAACTTTTGTTGACCTTGAAAATGATTTGAAAAAATTGGCAGAGACAGCGTGGAAATCACGTAAACCAATCGAGCAGGGTGGTTTGTTGAAATTCGTCTTCGACAAGGAATACCATGCCTTTAATCCTGACGTAATCAATGCCTTACATAAATCAGTGCGTTCAGGCAATTATGCTGACTTTAAAGAATATGCAGAGCTTGTAAATACACGTCCAATTGCAACCATTCGTGATTTATTAAAACTCAAAACTGATAACTCCATTCCATTGGAAGCGGTTGAGTCGGTTGAAGAAATTCTGCCACGTTTTGACTCAGCAGGCATGTCATTGGGTGCATTGTCTCCTGAAGCACATGAAGCGATTGCAATTGCCATGAACACCATTGGTGGTCGTTCAAACTCAGGTGAGGGCGGTGAAGATCCTGCACGTTATGGCACAATTCGTAACTCGAAAATCAAACAAATTGCATCAGGTCGTTTTGGTGTAACGCCTGCCTATTTAACGTCTGCTGAAGTTTTACAGATTAAAGTTGCGCAAGGTGCAAAACCGGGTGAAGGTGGTCAGTTACCGGGTGGTAAAGTAAATGGCTTAATTGCACGTTTACGTTATTCTGTACCAGGTGTAACGCTTATTTCTCCACCACCACACCATGATATTTATTCAATTGAAGATTTATCGCAATTGATCTTCGACTTAAAACAGGTCAATCCTCAAGCGATGGTATCGGTGAAATTGGTATCTGAGCCAGGTGTCGGTACGATTGCCGCAGGTGTTGCCAAAGCTTATGCCGATTTTATTACCATTTCAGGTTATGACGGTGGTACAGCAGCATCTCCACTTTCTTCGATTCACCATGCAGGTTCGCCATGGGAATTGGGTCTTTCTGAAGCTCACCAAGCGCTTCGCGTAAATGATCTCCGTGGTAAAGTGCGTGTACAAACCGATGGCGGTCTGAAAACAGGTTTAGACGTGGTTAAAGCAGCCATTCTCGGTGCTGAAAGCTTTGGCTTTGGTTCTACGCCAATGATTGCTTTGGGTTGTAAATATCTTCGTATTTGCCATTTAAATAACTGTGCAACAGGTGTTGCAACTCAACAAGATCATTTACGTCAGGAACACTACATTGGTGAACCTGAAATGTTGATTAACTTCTTCCACTTCATTGCCGAAGAAACACGTGAATGGTTGGCAGCACTTGGTGTTGCAAGTTTAAAAGACTTGATTGGTCGTACTGATTTACTTGAAATGTTACCAGGTGAAACTGAAAAACATGCCAACCTTGACTTAAGTGCTTTGTTAGAATCGCATCCTGCTGCCGAAGGTAAAGCGCAATATTGTCAAGTTCAAGGCAATGCACCATTTGATAAAGGTGTTCTTGCAGAGAAAATGGTGGCAGAAATGCTGCCTGCGATTGAAGCAGGTACAGGCGGTGAATATCACTTTACTATCGGTAACTGTGATCGTTCAATCGGTGCGCGTATTTCAGGTGAAATTGCGAAGCGTTATGGTAACTTAAGCATGGAAAACCATCCTGTTAAAGTGAATTTGACGGGTACAGCAGGTCAGTCTTTGGGTGTGTGGAACGCAGGTGGTTTGCATATCAGCCTTGAAGGCGATGCGAATGACTATGTGGGTAAAGGCATGGCGGGTGGTCGTGTCTCAATTTTCCCACCAAAAGGCTCACCTTTCCAAACTCAAGAAACCGCGATTATTGGTAATACTTGTCTTTATGGTGCAACAGGCGGTAAGTTGTTTGCAGCAGGTACAGCAGGTGAACGTTTTGCGGTACGTAACTCTGGTGCGTTTGCAGTAATTGAAGGTGCAGGCGACCATTGTTGTGAATACATGACAGGCGGGATCGTGACAGTACTGGGCAAAGTTGGACACAACTTTGGTGCAGGGATGACAGGTGGTTTTGCTTATGTACTTGACTTAGATAATGACTTTGTTGATTACTATAACCATGAACTCATCGAATTGAACCGTATTTCTACAGAAGCGATGGAAGAACATCAAGAATTCTTACTTCGTATTTTGGATGAACATATTGCTGAAACAGGTAGTGCTTGGGCGTATAAAATTCGTAATGAGTTTGATTTTTACAGTCGTAAATTCTGGTTGGTTAAACCAAAGGCTGCAAATTTACAGACCTTATTAAAAACAACCAAAGCTGATCCACAATAATTCTACTACTGCTGATACATAGGCAGGCACAACAGATCAATCCACTGTTTGTGCCTACCCACGGAGAGAGACATGGCTGAGCGCCTAAATAATGACTTTCAATTTCTGGATGTCGCACGCCAAGACCCTGAGAAAAAAGATCTCAATGTCCGCAAAGCAGAGTTTGTGGAAATTTATAAACCTTTTACAGCCGAAGTGGCAGCAAATCAGACCCACCGTTGTTTAGGTTGTGGTAATCCATATTGCGAATGGAAATGTCCAGTACATAACTACATTCCAAACTGGTTGAAACTGATTGCAGAAGGTCGCATTTTCCAAGCGGCAGAGCTTTGCCATCAAACCAATACTTTGCCTGAAGTGTGTGGTCGTGTATGTCCACAAGATCGTTTATGTGAAGGAGCATGTACCCTAAATGACGGTTTTGGTGCAGTGACGATTGGTAATGCTGAAAAATATATTAATGATACGGCGTTTGCACTCGGCTGGCGTCCAGATATGTCATCTGTGAAATGGACCAATAAAAAAGTTGCCATCATTGGTGCAGGTCCAGCAGGCTTAGGTTGTGCAGATATTTTAGTGCGTAATGGTGTTAAGCCTGTTGTATTCGACAAGCGCCCTGAAATTGGCGGTTTGCTCACTTTTGGTATTCCTGAATTTAAAATGGAAAAAGATGTGATGAAACGTCGCCGTGAGATTTTCTCAGGTATGGGCGTTGAATTCCGTTTAAATACTGAAATTGGCACGGATGTGACCATTGATCAGTTACTTGCTGACTATGATGCAGTCTTTATGGGTATGGGAACATACACTTACATGAAAGGTGGTTTTGCAGGTGAGGATTTAGATGGTGTGGTCGATGCACTTGATTTCCTCATTGCGAATGTGAACCGCACCCAAGGTTGGGAAAAAGATCCGTCTGAATACATCAGTGTTGAAGGTAAAAAGGTGATCGTTCTTGGTGGTGGTGATACTGCGATGGACTGTAACCGTACTTCAATTCGTCAAGGTGCAACTTCTGTGACTTGTGCATATCGCCGTGACGAAGAAAACATGCCGGGTTCACGTCGTGAAGTAAAAAATGCACGTGAAGAAGGTGTGGAATTCCAATTTAACCGTCAACCGATTGAAATTGTTGGTGAAAATGGAAAAGTAACAGGTGTTAAATTTGTTACGACTCAATTGGGTCAACCGGACAGTCGTGGTCGTCGTAGCCCTGAGCCAATTCCAGGTTCTGAAGAAGTTTTACCAGCTGATTCAGTTTTATTGGCATTTGGTTTCCGTACGAGTCCAGCAGATTGGTTTGCAGATGCAAATATTAACCTTGACGGTTCTGGGCGTGTTGTTGCCGCTGAGAAACAAGAATATAAATTCCAAACATCTAATCCGAAAATTTTTGCGGGTGGCGATATGGTGCGTGGCTCTGACTTGGTAGTGACTGCTATCTGGGAAGGTCGTCAGGCAGCAGAAGGTATTTTGGATTACCTTGACGTTTGATTGGATGATACGTCTAAAATTCAAAGACCCATTTCCAAAGCCCGCAGTCATGCGGGTTTTGTTTTTATGATGAAATACAGGGTAAAATGTAAAAAAATATATGTGATTTATTTTTTATTATTCATTTTATATTCAATGGTTTATGATTTTATTTATAACCAGTGTTCTGCGGTTAAATTGGCTGAAATGACTCAATTAACGTTTATGCCAATTGTGTGATCATTTTGGCAATATACAATTTTGAATGATCTGTCAGTATAGATTTAAATTCCAACAAATGTAGGATTATCCCGATGACAGTTGCACAAGTGGCGAAAGAAAAATCATATTTAAACCGCCCAAAAGCGATTGGGATTAAAGTACGTAAACCTAGCTTTAATCCGAAAAATATTCGCAGACATTTTTTTGCGAATTCTCCAGTCATGTCACATTTATTGACAGCATTGTCTTCAACATTTCCAATTGGTGAACAATTCTTTGTTCATAGCGTGCGGAATGTGCGTGACAAAATCACGGATGAAAAATTACAAGCACAGATTGCGGCGTTTATTGGTCAAGAGGCGATGCATTCTAAAGCCCATGCTGATTTTAATGATGCTTGGCGTCGTGATGACTATAACTTAGATAGTTTTCAAGCTTGGTTAGGTCGTCGTGATGCTTTTATTAAGAGCGTGCATCCAAAGTTACAACTTGCGGTAACGGCTGCTTTTGAACATTTTACGGCACTCTTGGGGGGCTATATTTTACGTCATCCTGAAGTGCTGCAAACCTTAGATGACGATGCAATTAAACTGTGGGTATGGCATGCAATTGAGGAAATTGAACATCGTGCAGTGGCTTTTGATGTGTATCAAGCGATTTACCATGATGATCAAGTACGTCGCCGTGTAATGCGCAATGTCACGACAGGTTTTGCAAGTTTGACGTTTTATTCTGCAACGCGTTTATTTATGCAAGATTGGAAGAAAAGCTTACCTAAAGTGCCACAAAATATTTTTGGTGTATATATGATTTCCAAAATGTTGATTTCATTAATTCCTGAATATTTGTCATATTACAAAGCAGATTTTCATCCTGATGAAATTGATTATTCAAAAATCGTGGCGTATTGGAAAGAAAAGTTAGCAGATGATTATGGCATGGAAAGCTTCCAAGAAGATGCTCATCCAGCTTTATATAGTTAATGCTTTGATATAAAAAAGCCAATGTCGATCATTGGCTTTTGAGTTAAATTTCATCATCAAACTGTTTAAGTTTACGTTGACGCTGCCAAGGTAAAGGGCGGTCAAGAGCTTCGGGTACATCACCTGAGGTGGAGCGTAAACGTAGGTGAATCGCGGCCTGTGCAATTAAATTTGCAGATACAGGTGCTGTGATAAATGCAAATAAAGTGATGAGCAATTCTGCAAATCCAAAACGACCTTGAAAAGCTGCATAGATCATCGCAGCCAATAAAAAGCTTCCTAAACCCAAAGTACTCGATTTAGTTGGTGCATGCAGGCGCATAAATAAATCGGGCAGTTTCACCATCCCAATGCCACCGACTAGCAGGAAGAATGCACCTACAATTAGGAAGAATGAAACAATAATTTCCATGATCAGTTGCATATTGATTTCCATTTTTTGCTCCTAATCGATCACATGACCAGTGGTGAAGTAACGTGCTAATGCTGCAGTTGAAACAAAACCAAGCATTGCAACCAATAATGCCCCTTCAAATAAATTGGTGCTTGCCCAATAGATGCCAAGCAAGACCACCAGACAAGTGGCATTTAAAAATAAGGTATCAAGCGCCAATAAACGGTCAACGATCGAAGGTCCGATGATTAAACGATAGAGGCAAAATAGCATTGAGATAGCCAATGCCAATAAGCAAATTCCTAAAGCATAAGGCAAAATGATCATGCATCATCTCCTTGTGTTGCATTAAAAATGGCAATCAGAGGGGCTTCATAACGAGCTTTAATGTCTTGAATTTCCGCTTCAGGATCATCTGAACTCAACGAATGTACCAATATATCACCACGTTCTTGGTCGATCCCTGCTGTGACAGTGCCTGGGGTGGTGGTAATAATCATGGCCAGTAAGGTATTGACATGTTCATGATCAGTTTCTAAAGGCACCCGATACCATTTGGGATGTAAATTTTTTGTTGGACCAAGTACTTGTTTAGCAACACGGATATTAGAAATAATAATATCCCACAGTACGACAAAAAATAGTTTAGCTGCCAAAGTCCAGTGAATATTAGGTGTGCGTACAACAAAAGGTTGAAGCAGTTTAGGAATGATGATCCCTAAAATTAAAGCGCAAAAAATATCAAATAACTCAAAGCTATGTCCCAGCATGAGCCAACTTAAAGCCACGATTATTGAGATAAAAGGATGAGGAAAATAACGGTCAAGGAATGAAACTTTATTGTCCATTTATTGTTCCTCCATCGGTTTTAGTTTATTGTCATCAATAGGGGTTAACTCATGTCCTTGCTGTTGAATTTGGCGTTGCTTAAACTCAGAAATATGCTCGCCTTGCATGGTTTTTGGCGAAACAATATAAGGAATCAGATGAGCATTGGCATCAGGGCTTTCACCCCCATATTTCGTTTCTGGTAAGTAGTTTGGATCAAACGGTTGTACACTAATGACATTATGGTCAGCATCTGTTTTTAAAATCATTTTTTGATACAGTTGGGTATCTTTTAACTGTTTCGATGTTAATTCTAAATAATGTACAAGCGGTTGAGCACAGACCACATACATGATCAAACCAAATAATAAAATGTAAATGGTTTTATCATTTCGTGCAGGTGATTTTTCAGGTAATTGCTGATAAGCAGCAAAGGCTTCTTCTTTAGGATTATCTTCAGGTTTTGTTGCACGCCAAAACAGTATAAAGCCAGCACGGGTAAATGCGATGATACTGAGTAAACTGACCAATAAAACAATAATAATGATCCATAATTGATATGCTGAGCCAGCAGTCGCTTGCAAAATCAAAACCTTACCTAAAAAACCACTAAATGGTGGTAAACCTGCCATCATTAAAGCAATGATAAAAAAGCTGATTGAAACGGCTTTTTCTTGCTTCATTTTAGGTGCAACTTTGAGGTGGTCTTTGAATATGCCACGTTGTGACGTGATCCAACCACAGAGTAAATAGAACGATGCCGCAATAATGGTACTGTGCACCATGTAATACAAACCTGCTGACCATGCCTGTTCATTTAACAATGCAATCGCAACCAAAATAGTCCCGACTGAAGACAAAATCATAAAGCCAACAAAACGTCTTAAACGTTCAGTACCAATCGCCGCGATTGCACCATATAAAGAGGTGACTAAACCGATAATCAACAAATAGTTGCTGAAAATTTGCTGTCCCCATGTATCCTGAAAAACAGTACCATTGACCCTTAAAATCGAATAAATTCCGACTTTGGTCATGATGGTAAACAGTGCTGCGACAGGGGTTGCAGCAACGGCATAGGTTTTCGGTAGCCAAAAACCTACAGGTAACATTGCTGCTTTGATACCAAAGACCACAAATAGCAGTAATCCACCTGCAATAGCGAGCGTATGCTGATCATTTTCTAAGGTTGGAATAATACGTGCCACATCAGTCATATTTAGAGTGCCGACACTACCGTAGATCATGCCCAAGCCAATAAGGAACAGAGCTGAAGCTAAAAGATTAATCGTGACGTAATGAATACCAAGTTGGAAGCGTGCTTTGCCTTGTCCATGCAACAACAAGACATAAGATGCCATTAATAAAATTTCAAAAAAGACGAATAAGTTAAATAAATCGCCTGTTAAGAACGCTCCACATACCCCCATAAGAAGCAGATGTGACATGGCATGGAAATAACGTCCACGTTCATCCCATTCTTTACTGGCAAACCAAAGCAGTGGTGTAGCAAGTGCATAGGTGAGTACTAACATCAGTGCAGATAAGCGATCTAAAACCAGTACAATGCCGAAAGGTGCTGACCATTCACTGAGCTGATACACAAAAATCTGCCCAGTATTGGCTTGGTAGAGATAGTAAAGTGCTGTAACAAAACCGAGAACAGCAGAAATTAAACTAATACTCCGTCGCCACGGTTGACGCCAGTCATTTGCTAATGAACCTGAACCTGGATTACCCAGTAAAATGAGAATAAAACCTGTAAAGGCAGGAATTAAAATACTGAAAATAGGCGTGTGAGACAGCCAAAAATCAAGAAAATTCATTATGGTGCATCCTCACGAGAGTCAAAGTTGCTCGGCTCATCTTTGGAGTCCACATGATCTGTCCCTGACTCATAGCGACTGCGTAATGCCAGTTGCACAATATATGCAGTTGTGGCGAAACCAATCACAATTGCGGTTAACACTAACGCTTGTGGTAAAGGATCTGTGACTTTACTTGCATCAGTGAGTACAGCAGGCGCATTGATATTGATTCGCCCCATCGCAAATAAGAATAAATTGACTGCATAGCCGATCATGGCTAAACCTAATACCACGGGAAATGTACGTGCACGAAGCAGTAAGTAAATTCCTGTTGCCACCAATAAACCGATGGCTGAAGCGAGTAAAAATTCTAGACTGATCATGAGTTACTCCTTAGGTACAGGGCCAGAAAGACTCGAATGTCGAGAGTCGCCCAGCACTGAAATGAGCAACATTGTTGCGCCAACCACACAGATATATACGCCTAAGTCAAATGCCGCTGCGGATGCGAGATGGAATTTTCCAAAAATACTGGTTTCCACATAGATATGCGCACTGGTCAGGAACGGACGTCCCCAGAACCATGCTGCGAGACCTGTTAAACCTGCGATGGTTAAACCCGCACCAATCCAAATTTCATACAAACGACCTGATTTTGCACGTAAGAGTTGTTCAGCTTTGTCTTGACCTAAACCGATGTATTGAATGACCAATGCCATAGAGGTAATTAAGCCAGCAATAAATCCACCTCCTGGTAAATTGTGCCCACGTAGAAAAATATATAGGCTGACCACCAATGCCAATGGCAGTACCCATGATGCCGTCATACGAAACATCAAGGGTGAAGGATTGAAACGGAAGGTTAGACCTTGCGTCATCGTTGTACCATGCGCACGCATACCATCCATCAGACAAAGTGCACCGATGGCTGCAATACCAAGCACGGTAATTTCACCAAAGGTATCGAAGCCACGGAAGTCGACCAAGATCACATTCACGATATTTGAGCCACCGCCTAAAGGAATAGATTGCTGTGCAAAGAACCAAGAAATCGAATTATGATCACGGGTCAGAATTAACCAAGCAATCCAGCCGATACCAAAACCACCACCAATCGCCAAAATGGCATCGCGCCAACGACGAGTACGACTTGATTCATACGGGGTGAGTTGTGGCAATAACGATAAACTCATCAGCAACAATACTGTAGTCACGACATCAACCGTGATTTGCGTTAGTGCTAAATCGGGTGCAGACATGGTAACAAAAACCATCGTCACGACTAAGCCAACAGCACCACTGATCAAAACGGCTTTGATACGCTCATGGTGAAACCATAGCATCATCCAACAACCAGAGAACAGGATCAGCCATAAAACGATGGCAATAAATGGAGCATGCGTGAGTTCACGTGTGCCTGTACTCAGCCCTTGGTTAAGCATTGGTGTGGCCACCAAAACAAGACTAAATGCCACAATCCAAAATAAATACGTTTGCAACGAACCTGTTTCAGTGGAGCGTTTCAGTTTTTGTGCAAAACGTAATAAATATTTAAGGAAATTTTCAAAGATTAAATAACCTTGTAAGGGACCAAGCTTGGGATCAAGGTCAATGTCACGGATACGGCTGCCTTTTGCCAAAGTAAAATAGAAGACTACACCACCGACTAAGGCAATGGCACTCATGAGTAAAGGCAAATTAAAACCATGCCAAATCGCTAAATGCACCCCTGTAAAATCGGCTAATTGTGTACTCGAACGTGTACCCGCATTGACAATATTTTCAACCAAGAGCGCAGGCAATACACCCACTGCAATACATAAAATAGCTAACAGAATGGCGGGTAGACGCATGCCAATTGGGGGTTCATGTGCATCTTTATTGGGAACATCTTTGCCCAAACCACCATCGAAAAATACGCCGTGTACCAAACGCGTAGAATATGCCACAGCAAACAAGCCTGCCAATGTTGCGACAATTGCTGCAAAAACAACGTATGTCCCTGACAAGTTTGCCAATAGTTCAGTAAAGAACATTTCTTTAGACAAGAAACCATTGGTCAATGGAACACCTGCCATTGAAGCAGCAGTGATCATGGTTAAGGTCCCTGTGAAGGGCAAGAGTTGCCATAAACCACTGAGTTTTCTTAAATCTCGTGTACCAGACTCATGATCAATAATACCTGCAATCATGAACAATGCTGCTTTAAAGGTTGCATGGTTAATGATATGAAAAATAGCAGCAGCCACGGCAAGCGGAGAACCGATTCCCAATAAACATACGATCAAGCCGAGATGACTGATAGTGGAATATGCCAATAAGCCTTTTAAGTCTTCTTTGAAAATGGCAAAAAATGCAGCCATGCAGAGCGTAAATAGACCAATCGTGGTCACAATATTATGAAATAAAGCTGATCCCACAAAGATCGGTAATAGACGTGCTAATAGGAAAATCCCTGCTTTGACCATCGTTGCCGAATGCAGATAAGCAGAGACAGGCGTTGGTGCTGCCATTGCATTGGGCAACCAAAAATGGAACGGGAATTGCGCACTTTTGGTAAAAGCACCCAATAAAATCAGGAACAAAATGGGTACAAACAGATGACTATTTTGAATGGTATCTGTCATCGTTAAAATTTGGTCAATTTGATAGGTTTGGGTGACTTGCCCTAGCAACACAAACCCACCAAGCATAGCTAAACCGCCCATCCCTGTAATGGTCAAGGCCATACGTGAGCCACGTTGTGCTGCCTCATAATTACTCCAGTAACCGACCAATAAAAATGAGGAGATACTGGTTAGCTCCCAAAATACCAAGAGAATAATGAGATTATTGGAGAGAGAAATGCCCAACATTGCTGCCATAAACAGCATGAGTAAAAAATACAGTTTACTGAGAGAATTTTTAGCACTGAGATAGAAATAGGCATAAATATAAATCAGTGTACCGATGCCTGTAATCAGCAGGGCGAAAATCAAACCGAGCGCATCGAGGCGAAAACTTAAATCAATTCCAACTTGTGGCAACCATGGCCAACTTTGAGAAATTACAGCCCCTTGAAAGACTTGCTTTGCTTGAGTCAGTAACAAGATGAAACTAGTTGAACTGACTCCAATTGCCCCTAAAGCTGTAGCCTCACGTGAGACATTTTTCAGCCATGAGACAAGGGTGGTGCCGAGTATTAACGGTAGCAATATGATAATCGGTAGCACACGTATATCCATTGTCGTGAATAGGTCATGGAACCTATCGTGAATTTTATCTTTCAAGGATTTGAGGAAAGCAAAGAACCATCCAATGACTTAAATCTTGAAAGCCGAAATATTGTAAAAAAACAAAAAAATAAGCTATGTTGCACAACTTGATAAAACGATTGAAAAATCAATATGAATTGAAAAATTTAATTCATATTGATTTTTTATCTTATTACATGGCTAGTTCAACATCAATTTATTTTGTCAGTTTTTGCACAAAGAGTAATGATTATACGTCTTATACGACATTTATTTTGTATGAAAAATACCCAGTAAGGTTGAGGTAGAACGAGCGACGCAAAGTACCTCGATTTTTCTAAGCAGTATATCGTTTATAGCATATTCACGATTTGAGAAATCAACCTCTTTTTTGATATTTAGAGTATAAACGCGCTTTATTACAGTACGGGCTTGAGCGAGGTGTGATCATCATCAATATGTAATAATTCACGTAATTGTTGCTGTTCTTGTGCCGACATTTTTTGAAATTGTGCAAACAATTGGTCGACTGCTGAAACGGGTTCAGACATGATCTCTGTGTTTGTGTGGTTGGGTATTTGATCCTGTAGATCTTCATAAAGCTGTGCTAAATTTGCATGGTATTCTTGGAGTTTAATTTCTTGAATTCTTTGCTGATTCAGTTGGAAAAGTTGCATATTTTCAGTAGGTTCAAATAATTGCTCATGCAAAGTACTGGCAATAATCTGAATTTCTGGAAAAGCTTGATGTAAACGCGGCAAAATCATTTGTGCATGATCTTGGTCAAGTTCAGCATCTATATGATCAATTAATAAAATACCATCGCCTTCTAAACATGGGTATAAACTCAAAGGATTGAGTAAACATAAACGTCTTACGATATCTCCTACTAAAGCGATCCAATTTTTAATGCTGCTGGAAAGTTGTTGAAAATTTTGAGTTTGATTTTTATAAGTGACCATTAACTGTAATTTAGGCTTATATTCAATGAAAATATCACTGAGTTCAGGAATAACGGTATTCAGGCTATTTTTTAAAGCTTGTAAGCTGGGTGAGTGTAAGTGGCTGCGGGCTTGGAACAGGGCATTCTGAAAATCTGAATTTAATTGGTTATCTTGAGTTGGATTAGCCTGTGTATTTTCATTGAGAATTTTTTGAAATAATTGTGCTGATTGTGCATTTTCAATATCGCTGATTTCTCTAAACCACTCAAAAAAGCGTGTAAAAGTGGTAAAAGGAATGGGCGTTAATTCATAAGCAGCCGTGGTTTGCATCACCGCAGGATTGTTTTTGCTGAGTAAATTAATTTCATTAATAAAACGCTCAGCAGGGTAATACGCAATTAAAGGTAAACCTTGTAATGGATCTTGGTGAATGGCTTTTAAATATAAACCGACCAATTGTTCAAGTTGTTGCAATTCAGGACGACTGATGCCAACACCATTTGCATTTAAGGTTTTATAGAGCTGCCATGTGCAAATTGAAGGGTCTTGTTCTGGTGAGTTGTTGCTTTCAGGCAATATACCTAATTCAGTCGGAAATTTGATAGACACCTCAAGTTTGGACTGCAAACGATTTTGCATAATGTCTTGATCCAGCATGACCACACCTGGTGTGCGTAGATCTTTAAAACGGGCTGCAAACCAAGTTAAAGACTGATAAATATTTTTTAAAATGGCAGTTTTACCCGAGGCTTGGGCACCTAAAATCAAGGTGATGGGCTGCTGTGTAGGACGCAACTCTAATTTTAAATCTGCAAAATGATAGACGTGGCGCAGATGGATCGAGAGAAGTTTCATAATATACCTGCAAATATTTACTTGAGTTTTAAAACTTATGCAGTTGCTTGGTGTTTTAACGGATTTTTGATTTTTAACTGTTGAATGAGATCGTAAATGTGATGGATATTTAAACTGAGTTTGGCACGTGTACATGCCACGTACAGTAAACGCAGTTCTTCATCACTGATTTTATGTTCAAGTCCATTGATTTTAAATTGGTAATCATCTTCGATATGCACTCGATTCCATTCTAAACCTTTGGCTTTGTGTGCAGTCGAAATGACATAATCAGCTTGCTCTATTGGGGTAATTTTGGCAAGTGCTTTTTTGAGTGGTTCTGTACCATGATCATCGACCAATTTCACCAAGGGCTTAATATCACTACCATCATTGGTTTCGCAATATTCATGTACATCATGCCAAGAGTTAAACCACGCTAGTTCGGGAACATCGGTCACACGTTTACCTTGTTTGAGTAAACTTGCTGCATCGACAAAACGGTTTAAGCGCGCATGGTCAGCTTGTAAACTGACTTTATCGCCTTGTACTAAACCTGACAATAACAACTCCATTGCACGGGCATTGGTACGGCATAAAATCGCATCTCGCATTTTGGTATGCGGTTTATTCACTACTGAGGATCTTAGTTCTGGATTGCCCAATAAAGGAACCGTTTCATTTAAGGCACCCAATAAACTATTGGCAACCTCGGCAACCGACTCACCAAAACGAAACGAAGTGGTTAAACGGGACTCAGGTAAGGGCATTTGCTGCATGGCATTCACTGCACCACGCCATGCGTAGATTTGTTGATGGGCATCGCCCACATAAATTACTTGGGTACTGCGTTGACGTAATAAAATACCGAGCATCAGCGGATCAGCATCTTGTGCTTCGTCAAATAAAACATAATCTGCAGGGATGACTGGATCAGACAATGCCCATAATTTTAAATAAATATCATGACCAATACCCGCTTGATGATTTTGATCAATAGATTCTAACCAACGCCGTTCAACCGCAGGATAAAGGTGTTGTTGTAGGCTTTCTATATCATCAGGATGGAGCCAACTAGGTGCTTGAATATGGCGGGGTGCAGGGTACTGAGAGCTCGTAGAGCAAAAATAGCTGACGGCATTGGCAACCAAACTCGCCAAACGACTTGGCATCAACACATATTTTTCATAACGTCCGCCCATCATGCGACGCAGTGTAATTGGCATCAAACGATATTCTTTGGCAATAAAACTTGGACTAAGCCGTGGTAAACGGAGTTTATCCGTTACTCCACGTGGAACGCTGCGAAATGCCAATGAATGGAATGTACGACAGTCGACATTGCGGTGAAACTTATGTTGTGCTTCGGTGGCAATGGCTTTATTAAATGCTAAGTACATCCCACGGCGCTGTGGCATCGCATCACTGATCAGTTTTAATGTGGTGGTTTTGCCTGTACCTGCATAGGCAATGACCTTAAAGGATTGCCCTTTTTGTGCTTCAGCAATTGCAAAGCTTTGTTCTGAGGTTGGTTTAAAAATGTCAGGCACAGTATTAAAAAATCTTTAAAGAAATCGCAAAGGGGACGCTGCATCATAGCAAAAATCAACCAAGAAAGATGTTTAAATTTGATGAGCGCAAGCAATGATGCATTCGACTAAAAAGAATATTTTCTCATGCAATGAAAATTATAGATTATTGCTGAAATGCACGCGGTTTCTTTCTACGGATATAAATCGTTTTATGTACTTCAGCGATTCTTGAGCCTGATTCATCAAAAATATTCAGGACATAAGTACGATGTACAGGTGCAAAATTTTCAGCCAATGCTTTGACATGTTCAATTTCTGCAAAATCTAAACGAATATCAGCATAAACGGTACTACGACCGGGCAGTAAAAACTGAATAGTGGCAGATTTGTCCCATACAATGTATTTATCACCCAAATGATGCATCAAAATTAACATGTAAAATGGATCAATCATGGAATATAAACTGCCGCCAAAGTGTGTGCCGACAATATTCTGATTTTTATGTGTTAATGGCATTTTCACACGCACATAATAGTTTTTCAGATCTATCTTTTCGATCTCAATGCCTGCACCTTTATAAGGTGAATAATGGTTGAGAAAGAATTTAGAGATAAAAGGGATTGTCTGTAGTTTTTTGATAACATTGATCATGGTCAATTCTAGTTTGATAGTTTTAGTTCATAATAAATAATCAATGGTGATGTGACATTGATCAAAATGCGCAGTACAGTCATTGCAAAGTCAATGTAAAAACAAAAAAGGTATTCAAATGCAAGCACAAACTCATTGGATTTCAACGCAAGATCAACAAAAACTTTTTGCAAAAACATGGGGTAAGCCTGAAAAGCCTGCTTTAGTTTTGGTGCATGGTTATCCTGATAATCAAGAAGTTTGGGAGCCGATAATTGAGCAACTTATCACAGAATTTTACATTGTAACTTATGATGTGCGAGGTGCAGGGCAGTCTTCGGTTGCTAAACGTGTTCGTGATTATGCCTTACCGCGTTTGTCTTTAGATTTAGAGTGCGTTGTAAATGAACTCCTGCCTAATCGTAAGTTTCACTTGGCTGCACATGATTGGGGTTCAATCCAAACATGGGAGTCGGTCACTGAAGCAAAATTTAAAGATCGTATTTTGTCTTATACGACGATTTCTGGACCATGTTTAGACCATGCCGCTTTTTGGATGCGTGATCAATTTACACATCAAAAAAGTAAATTTTTTAAACAATTAATTAAGTCTTGGTACATTGTGGCATTCCAGCTTCCGATCCTTGCACCAACAGTTTGGCATTTCTTTAATCCTGAACGCTGGGGGAAAGTGTTGAGCCAGCTTGAAAAAACCAAAGATTTACCACTCAATCCAAATATTTCTAAAGATGGTGAGCATGGTATTGCATTGTATCGCGCTAACTTTGTGCCACGTTTGTTGAAACCACGTCAGCGACATGCAGTATGTCCTGTACAAGCTGTGGTGCTAAAGCGTGATCAATTTGTAAGTCCTGAACTGATCGATGAAATGCCAAAATGGGTGGCAGATTTTGAACGTGTTGACGTTGATGCCAACCATTGGGCAGTGCTGAGTCGCCCACAAGAAATTGCAGCTTATATTGCGCAATTTGCCACTAAAAATAATTAAAAATCATTAAATGGAAATTATTGTTTAAAAAAATTTTAATATTTAAATATTTTATTGTTCGCCTGAGTTTATTCTAAATAGGATCACTCAGGCTTTTTATTCTGAAACTTTTAAGTTCGGATGTAATCTGATTAAAGAATCACAGCGATTGTAATGAATCTGCTAAAATATAAACTTTCAAATTATCGTAAATTTTTCCATGAACGCTGTCGTTATCGCGATTGCCATGATGTTTATACTATCACTGGCACGAGTTTCTGTTGTTTTAACGTTGGTTATCTCAGCAATAGTTGGTGGTTTAGTTGCAGGTTTAAGTTTAAAAGATACTGTAGAAGCATTTAATGCAGGCTTAGGTGATGGTGCTGAAGTTGCATTAGCTTATGCAGTATTAGGTGCATTTGCATTGGCTTTATCAAAATCTGGCTTACCTGATTTATTGGCACATAAATTAATTGGCTTATTGGGGGGAGAAGCAACCCACAGTAAAGCGCGTAAAGTAAAATACTTATTGTTATTTATTTTATTGATTTCTGCCATTTTTTCACAGAACTTAATTCCTGTACATATTGCTTTTATCCCTGTACTTGTACCACCGCTATTAAAAGTCATGAACCATCTTAAGTTAGATCGTCGTGCTGCGGCATGTGTCTTAACTTTGGGCTTGGTTGCAACATATATCTTTTTACCTGTGGGTTTTGGTGCCATTTTCCTTGAACAAATTTTAATGGGAAATATCAACAAAATTGGTGCGGCATATAACTTGCATGTAGACCGTTGGATGATGCCAATGGGTATGGCAATTCCTGTATTAGGGATGGTCATTGGTACTTTAGTGGCAGTGTTTATTAGCTATCGTAAACCACGAGAATATGTAGACCGTCAGGTTAAAACAGTACAAAACATTGACTTAGATAAACCATTACGTGCAGTCAATGTGGATGAGTTAAAAGCGGATGCTATTGAGCTTGAAAATGAAGCCAAACAAGCACCTAAAATTGCAACAAAAACCATTTTAATGGCTTTACTTGCGATTGTTCTCACACTCGTTTCTCAACTGTATTCTGGTTCAATGATTTTGGGTGGTTTGGTTGGTTTTGCGGTACTTTCTGCATCAGGTATTTTTAAATGGCAAGATGCTGATGATGTCTTCGTACAAGGTATGCGTATGATGGCATTGGTAGGGTTTATCATGATTTCTGCTGCAGGTTTTGCATCAGTAATGACCCATACAGGTGATATCAATAGTTTGGTCAATGGTGTTGTACATATTATCGGGGATAATAAAGCACTTGCTGCTTTCTTGATGCTATTTATCGGTTTATTTGTAACCATTGGCATTGGTTCATCGTTCTCGAGTGTGCCTGTACTTGCTGTGATTTATGTTCCATTGTGTGTTCAATTTGGTTTTTCTCCATTGGCAACAGTGGCGTTAATTGGTACGGCAGCGGCACTTGGTGATGCAGGATCTCCAGCATCAGATTCAACTTTAGGACCAACAGCAGGCTTAGGTGTAGATGGTCAGCACGATCATATTTGGGATACGGTGGTTCCGACGTTTATCCACTTTAATATTCCTTTATTAATCTTTGGCTGGATCGCAGCAATGACGCTTTAAGCTTTAAATCCTTTCTTCAAGTGTGATGGCATCTTTAAACTTTTGATTTATAGAAATGAGAATTATTTGTAAAGATGTCATCATTAAATATAAATGTTAAAATAGTCAAATTTAATTATCATTATATTTAAAGCATATTTTAACTATATTTAATCTTGTTATATGAATAATATTAAAACCAAGTATTCCACTAGGAATAAAAATATAATATTTAATTTTTCAGTGACTTGAAAATAATATTACAAAATATTTTAAAATGAGACTTGCATCAAATATAATTGCTGTGTTTAATATTTAATATAATTATTTTTTTACTGGGGTTTGAAAAATGTTAAAACAAATTGCTCTTGTTTCATTAATGGGGATTTCAACTTTATCTTTTGCTGAAGCTGGTTTTCAGGTCAAAGTCGGTGGTTCTGTAATTGCACCAACACAAGATACTGCACTTGCACCTGGTGCTGTTGTAGAAGCAGATCATGAGTATGCATTTACACCATCTGTAGAATATTTCTTAAATGATAACTTTTCTGCTGAATTGTTATTGGCTACACCAATTGGTCATGATGTTTTGTTAAATGGTGAAAAAGCTGCAAAAATTAAACATTTACCACCAACAATAACTTTTAAATATAATCTTAAAAACTCAACACCTTTTACACCATACATCGGTGTAGGTGGTACTGCATTTATTGCATGGGATGAGTCTGGTGTAGCAAAAGATGTAAAAGAAGACTTTGGTTTTGCGGGGCAAATCGGTGTGAACTTTAAACCTGCTGATGCGAAAAACTGGGGTGTATTCTTTGATGCACGTTATGCACAATTAAGCCCAGAAGTAACTTTAACTGATGCTGCCGCAGCTGCAACAGGTGTTAAAAAATTCGATTTAGACATCGATCCAATCGTTTATACATTAGGTTATAGCTACAAATTCTAAGCTTAGAATTAAGTTATACAATGTTAAAAACCTCAGATTCGTCTGAGGTTTTTTTGATTTTGATGGTCAAAAATAAATCGATAACAATAACCAGATTGAGACAAAAGATCATATTAAAAGTGACATAATTTTTTTATGCTAGTTGAAGATGAATTGGAAAAAGAGCACTGATAATATGATGAAATTATTTTTATATAGCGCTGTGCTTTTTAGTGGCATAAGTTTAATGTCAAATGCCTATGCAGCAAGTTTTAAATGTGAACATGCACAAACTCAAACGGAACACGCTGTTTGTGAGCATCGGGTGTTAAATGATGCAGATGTCAAAATGGCAACCACGTATAACATTATTCGTCGTTTAGTCCCTATGGGCACACGAGGCGCAATTCAAGATCAACAAGTCAAATGGTTACAACTACGGGATCAGTGTCGAGACAATGTGACCTGCTTAACCGATGTCTATAAAATGCGTCAGCAAAAACTCGATATGTATATGGAACGTGTTTATAAACAAGGTCCATTTTAGTTATTTTTTATCAATTATTTTTTAATTTTACTATTGAAATATTCTTAAGTCACTCCATTTCTAAAGCATTCAATAAAAAAGTGTTATGAATTTAAGGAGTGATTTATGAGTGAACAGAATCCACAACAAGCAGCACAAAAACATAGCTTCCAAGCAGAAGTTGCGCAGCTTTTACATTTAGTGACCCATTCGCTGTATTCAAATCCTGAAATTTTCCTCCGTGAATTGATTTCTAATGCCTCTGATGCATGTGACAAATTACGTTTTGAAGGGATTAATCATCCTGAATATTATGAGAATGATCCTGACTTACATGTACGTGTGCGCCTAGACAAAGAAGCGAAAACGATCACTATCTCAGATAATGGTATTGGTCTGACACAACAAGAAGCGATTGATAATCTCGGTACGATTGCCAAATCTGGTACCAAAGACTTTATGTCGAAACTTTCAGGGGATCAAAAAGCGGATGCACAACTGATTGGTCAGTTCGGTGTAGGTTTCTATTCTGGTTTTATTGTTGCTGAAAAAATTACAGTTGAATCACGCCGTGCGGGTGAACCTGAAAGTAATGCTGTACGTTGGATGAGTGGCGGTACGGGTGATTTTGAAGTTGAAGTGATTAATAAGGCTTCACGCGGAACAGATATTATTTTGCATTTACGTGATGATGCTTTGGATTATCTGGAAAGTTACAAAGTTAAGCAGATTATCAATAAATACTCTGACCACATCAGTTTGCCAATCGAAATGCAAAAAGAAGTTTGGCAGGAAGAAGAGACTGCAGAAGGTGAAGAACCTAAAGGCGGTCAGTATGTCAAAACGGATGAATGGGAAGCGATTAACTCTGCAAGTGCACTTTGGACCCGTAATAAATCAGAAGTGACAGAAGAACAGTATGTTGAGTTCTATAAAAATTTAACGCATGACTATGCAGCACCATTGGCATGGGCGCATAACCGTGTTGAAGGTAGTACTGAATATACTCAATTGTTATATATTCCAAGTAAGGCACCGAGCAATATTTTTACACGTGAAGCCAAAGCAGGCATCAAACTCTATGTAAAACGTGTGTTTATCATGGATGATGCAGATAATCTGATTCCAAATTATTTGCGTTTTGTACAAGGTGTGGTCGACAGTGCAGATCTTCCATTAAACGTCAGCCGTGAGTTATTGCAAGAAAGTCGTGATGTCAAAACCATTCGTGAGGGCAATACACGTCGTATTCTTACAACTTTGGATGCTTTGGCAAAATCTGAAGATGCAGCGGATCAAGAAAAATTCAAAACGTTCTATACTGAATTTGGTTCAGTGATCAAAGAAGGTTTAGGCGAAGACATGGGCAACCGTGACCGCATTTTAAAACTACTTCGTTTTGCAACATCGACAAATGATGAAATCAACACTTCTTTAGAGGCATATAAAGCCAACATGAAAGAAGGTCAAAAAGCCATTTATTATGTTACTGCGGACAGTTTAGCAGCTGCGAAAAACTCGCCACAGCTTGAAGTGTTTAAGAAAAAAGGCATTGACGTATTGTTAATGGGTGATCGTGTAGATGAGTGGGCAATGGAGTTTGTACATGAGTTTGATGGTACACCAATGCAAAACGTCGCAAAAGGTGCGGTTGACTTAGGTGACTTACAGGACGCTGAAGAGAAGAAGGCGCTTGAGGCAGCAGCTGAACAATTTAAGCCTGTGGTTGATAAATTATCAGACTCACTCAAAGCTAAAACCAAAGAAGTTCGTGTCACAACTCGTTTGGTTGACTCTCCTGCGTGTTTGGTAACGGGTGACGGTGAACTTTCTCCGCAATTGATTCGTATGTTGAAACAAGCAGGACAAGCTGTACCTGAGTCTAAACCGATTCTCGAGATCAACCCTGAGCATCCTTTAGTGAAAAAATTAGAAGGTTCAGCGCAGTTTGATGATTTGGCGAATGTCATCTTCGATCAAGCGGTGATTGCAGAGGGTGGTTTACCTGATGATCCTGCTGAATATGTAAAGCGTATTAATAATTTATTATTGAAATAAGTCATTATATTGAAAAAAAGCCTATCGAAACGATGGGCTTTTTTATACGACTAGATTATTTAAAGTGGATAAGTGAGAAGTTATCCACAGAGAGTTAAAAATGTTATATAGACATTTTAAAAAAGTGCCTCAAGTCGTACCAATGCACTTGGATAATGGCTTTTGTCTTCACGATGATCATTAAAATAGTTTAAATCCCCCTGTACATAAAACCATTCACGCCAAAGCGGTTGACGCCAAGACACAAAAGGTCCCCAACTGTTTAAACGCAGGTCATCATTATTATAAAAACCACCCGTATATATACCGTAGTTAAAGCGATTGCCTTTAAAGAATTGATGTTGACGATAAAGTCGGTTGTCCCACGTTAAATCATCATCTTGCTCGTCTGCATAGGTCAGATTAAATTGATTAGAAAGAAAGGCTTGGTTTGGACGTGCATGAGTCAGTTCTAAATTTGTGCGTAGATAATTTTCACTATCAATACCATAGCGATAGATTTGTTCAGCATGAAAGGTAAAATCATGCTCAAGCTTCCAATCTTTTTCAGCTTTTAAACGTGCATAGACATCATCTCCAGAACGAATACCCAGATCAGCATCTACATCAAAAGGGAGCTGTTTAGACAGTTGCGACCATCGTAATGCAATTGAGCTGTTATCATCTCGAATACGTTTTCCATCTATTGATTTATCAGGATTACCATTCGGATTTTCATTGGTAATGGCAATGTTATTATTGATTTCATTGTCCAAAGCGTCATCACCAAATACTAAGCTCAAACGATTTTCTAATGCAGGTAATTTAATTTTTCCTCGAATACGTGGTTTAACATCATAACCATCATGTTCATTCCAACGATTATCTAATAAAATACGTAAGGTCGCTGAAGCGGGTTCAGCGGGATCAGTTTCACCAAACCAATGATTCATATGATTTGCAGTGCGGTCAGCCCAGTTACGAATACCTTTTTGTTTTTGATCAATCCATGTGGCATTTTCAGTGTCTTCTGTAGGGGGAACGGTGACTTCATCTGATTGAGCAGGGAGTACAGTCGGTGTCATGTCCAAAAGTTTGGGAACATATTCTAAAATATTAAAGTCACTTTCAAGCTGAGGTGACGGAATATAAATAGATGAGGTTGTTGTTTTAGCGGAATTTCCATCTTCAGCATAGCTATACATGCTAGCCAAACAGCTTAATAGCAGTATTGTGGCTTGATAACATGCAACGGGGGATGTAATTTTGTCCATAATATTCCGTCTTCGACTATTTGATTTAAAATAAATATTTATATGAACCACTCTGTTAATTTGATGGTTATGTAAAAAAGTATAGTGGATTTTTCAAGGAAATAACCGACATATAAAAAACAAGTTGCAGCTTGGTTACAAAATCAAAACATGTCGCAATTTGACATAAAAAAGCCCCTGATCGGATTTAAATAAGGGGCTTTCATTAGAACAAATTAGAATGAGATTTTAAGCTTTGTGTGAGCAGTATTTTTTCTCATATACTTTACCCGCAATACCACCAATCACTGCACCACTAAAGGTTCCAAAAATCGGAAGGATACTGCCCACAGCAGCACCAATTAATACGCCTTTAATTGTGGGTGAAAAGCGTGATTTTTTTACAGATGATTGTGGGTTCGAGGTGTCAGAGGTTAAATTACTGTGATGTAAATCAGAATTTTGATGTGTATCAGTCATAATATCTCTCTTAGTAAAATTGGATAAAAAGAAAATTCATGATGAGTTTGATTCACATGAAGCCATCATTGAGCATAGGCGGGTCATTTAAGATAAGCTGTACAGAAGCTGTAATTTTCTCATTGATTTACGTTAAGTGAAGAATGTATATGTAACTTAAAGTGAATATCAGTCAGCCGAATATTCTGTACGTAAAATAGATAGTGTTATATTTTTAGCTTAGCAGAAACTACAAATCCCCCATAAAGGAGGATTTGTAGTCTTATAAAATAAGAAAATAAAAAAGAAACTTACAGCGCATGAATTCATTGAAACTAAATTCTGAGATATAGCATATATCAAGTTGACTGATATGGATAGCCTTTAAAGTGATGAACAAAATGGAATAAATGGCATGAAGTGACAATTTTTATCAAATTTTAAGTAAATATGAAAATACTTTTTTAAACCTGCATTATAAAAAGATAATTGATTTTATATAAATTTTTAACAAAATTTAGATTTGAAGTTGTTGTTATTTAACAAAGTTTTGTTAAAAAATGACATAAAATAGTCATACAATATTTATTTTAAATGGTGAATAAATATACAGATTGGGTGTATAAATTTACAAACTATATGCATATCTTGGTTTATGTGACAATAGTATATAGAAATGATGCTTATTTTTTAATCTATATCACATAATTTTAAAAATACATTATGATGAATTTTTATTTATATCATGAGTATGGATATGGCGATCGCAAAAGTTGTTGAAGTCAATTCAAGTAGTCAGAAAAGTTTTGAAGATGCGATTCATTCAGGTATCGCGAAAGTCACCGAAACCATTAAAAATGTGCAAGGTGCGTGGGTCAATGAGCAAAAGGTCATTATCAAAGACAATAAAATCACGGAATATCGTGTAAATCTTAAAATTAGCTTTTTGGTCGATTAAGTGTTTAATATCAATTTCTTGACAGCCCACAATGATGTGGGCTTTTTATGCCTAAGAAAATATAAAAATACAGCAATACACTAAAAATTATTTTGTATCAGGCATATCGCAAGATTGATCAGTGCATACGGCATTTTGTTGTGTAGTCACTTCATCTGAACAGGTTTCAACTGCTTGTTGAAGTACTTGTACAAAAACCTCACGAGGTTGTGCACCTGCAAGCGCAATGCGTTGATCAAATACAAAAAATGGCACACCTGTAACTTTAAGTTGTTCACGAGCAACTTCTTGGTCAAATTTGACAAAGTCTGCAAATTCATCCGAGTCTAATACATCATCTACTTCTACGGGGTTTAAACCAATTCGTGCTGCCACATCTTCAATGGTTTCACGTTCGCCAATGGGCAAGCCTTGTGTCATATAACTGTAGAAAAATGCTTCTTCTGCTTCTGAACCTAAACCTTTACTTTGTGCAAGGTGAATAATGCGGTGCACATTAAAAGTATTGCCAGAATTGGCATTTTGCCAGTTAAATTGGATGCCTTCTTCGAGTGCCATGATTGCAATATTACGTTGCATGTCTTCGACTTCAGCCAATGTACGACCGTACTTTTGTGCTAGACGTTCAGAGTTCGAAATTTCTTGGCGAATTGGCGCTTCAGGATCAAGCTCAAAACTATGCCAATGTACTTCAAGTTCAATACCGAGCTGTTGTGCTGCTGCTTCTAAGCGTTTTTTGCCAATATAACAAAATGGACAAACCACATCTGACCAAATATCTACACGCATGGGAATTCCTTAAACTGCTCAATTGGATAAGAGGGTAGCGTTATCGTTTCAGGATTTAAAGCATTTTTTCGTGATTGATGTTTTGGCAAGTGCGTTGCATACAGATGATCTATAAGTTTGCATGAAAATTATACAGTTTATGAAATTTCGGTTAATCTAGCGATTATCCCTTGTGAAAGAGCTATTTATGCGCAGAATCATTAGCATTGTGACCCTGATCATTGTCGGTATTGTTTCATATTTTGGCTATGAGCATTACCAGTTGAAAAAGAGTGAGGCACAACGGCAAATGTTTGATGTGGTCATGACTGAAAAAATGCAGACTTTATATGAAGTTGCGCAGGATTGGTCTAAGCCTGTCACAATGGATGTACATGATGCACGTTTAAGTGGTGATTATAAGGTTTTGTCTGAGTTTGTTTTAAATTATTGGCTGCAAAATATTGAAACTCGGAATACTTATTTAAGGGATTTAGAAGCGGCAAAGTGGAATCATGTCTTAGATGTGAACCGTTTGGATATAGACCGTAAGCAGAAGTTTGTTGAAACTGAACAGATGTTACAAGCCGTGCGTAGGATCATGACTCAGTATCAGCGTCAAAATTTGGCAGATAAGCAAGATGCATTGGCAAAGGTCAAGACCTTGCACATTGATCCTGCATTGCAGCAGCCTTTGCAAGAGAAGTTAGAGAAAAATCTAAAGTTGGATCAGGAAAGTGCTTTGATTGTGTTGGAATTGCAAATTTTAGATAAGACGGAGCAGATGTTTGTATTGTTAAAAAATAATGAGTGGCATAAGGAAAATGGGCAGATCATGTTGCAAAAAGATGCGCAAGTGAAGCAGTTTAATGCGTTGTATCAGGACGTTTTAAAGTTAAATAAAGAGATTGAACAGAAGAAAAAACAGAATGCAGCAGAGATTGAAGGGGAGATCGATTAAGCTATATTAAAACGAAGCATGAAAGCAACGTGAAAATGGGTTGGGAACAACTCATTTTTCAATATAATCAGGACTTCATAAAAATTTAAAAAGTACAGTTATGTTCAAGCCTAACAAAATAATATTATTTGGTATGTTTCTGATGATGACACAATCAGTCATGGCGAAAGCCCTCGTTGTTGATCAGATGCTTGTAGATTTAGAACAAAATTGTCAAAATTATGAACAGGTGTATCAATATCAGGAATTGAAGAGTTATCAACACGAAGACTTGCAAAATGGTAATACAGTATCTTCTTATCATGCTGACTTACTAGACCCAGACATTACACCTTATTTTCCATTGAAACTCATGGATCAATGCCAAAAGACACTCATTAATAACCAACTTGAATGGGTACAGCAAGAAAAAAAGCTACTTAAAGGAGATGCGAGAGAAATCGTACGAGATTTTGAGATTTTGATCTATCGCTCACTGAAAAGTTTATATGATGAACGAGCCTATTCTAAATCTGATATTGAACAGTTAAAGGGCGCAACTCAGCAGTTGCTTAATAAATTGGATGAAAATCCTGATAGTATGGCACATGCGTATCTGCCAATTGTGCCATTAATACGTTTATTAAAATATGATTTGCATTATTCACCCGAAGCTAATCATAAAATTTTTTATATTAACCAAGAGTTTAATAAGATATTTAAAAAAATTTATAAAAATGATTCTCTACATGATGATTTGCTATTTCAACAAATATTGCCTGTTTTCATCACACAATTTGATTATTCCAATGAAGCATATCAGTTGATAAGTGCGATACAACTTAATGATGTTGAACGCATCAAAAGCAGAGTAAAATCATATAGTCAGCTTTATGACAATCAATTATTAGCAGATGAATTTCATAAAAAATATCCCCATATAGATTTTGATGAGGTCATTCGAAAAGAAGCGGTAGCTGAACGTTTGACCTATGCATTTTATAAGTTGAATGATATGGGAAATGTACAAAAATGGATTGAACAAGCAGGTTTAATTGGTACAGATGAAGTACAGTGCACAACGAAAACTTTGGTTGCAGATCCCCATTTAAATGCATTTTTGAAACAGGATCAGGCTTGGTATCAGCCTAGATTTGAGAAGCAGATGAAGGCATGCCATAAGATTGTTACTGATACAGCAATACTGTCTAAATTTGATTTTCAAAAAGTCATGGACAATTATCAACAGCATTGTGGTGCAATGTATGCTGAAAAAATTCCTTTACTACGCGTAAAAAATTCTCAATTGGTGAGTGACGATGAGTTTTATTCTATGATTACAATGATAAGTGTACATGCGGATTTATTGTCAGATCGCAGTCCTGTTAAAGAGCAGTGTATGCAAGCAATGCGCGCTAATCAGATTGAAATGCTAGAATATTATGTTGATCACTTGAAGCCTACTGCATTTAGCTATGAAGATGCACAGAATGAATTGAAAAATTTAAGAAAATAAAAAACCCCGCAATGAGCGGGGTTCTTTTTCTCACGTATTTAAATCTTAAACACGTTCGATCACAGTCGCAATACCTTGACCAAGACCGATACACATGGTCGCAAGACCGATTTGCGTATCTTGTTGCTCCATTACGTTAAGTAATGTCGTTGTGATACGCGCACCAGAACAACCCAATGGGTGACCCAATGCAATCGCACCACCGTTCAAGTTGATCTTGTCTTGTTTATCATAAATATTCAAGCCTTTCATTACTGCAAGACCTTGAGCAGCAAACGCTTCGTTTAACTCAATCGTTTGGATGTCATCCATTGTTAAACCAGCACGTTTAAGCGCTTTTTGAGTCGCAGGAACAGGACCATAACCCATGATCGCAGCATCACAACCTGCAATCGCCATAGAGCGAATTACAGCACGTGGCTTAAGACCTAAAGCTTGCGCACGTTCAGCAGACATGAGCAACATTGCAGACGCACCATCAGACAACGCAGAAGACGTTGCAGCAGTGACTGTACCACCTTTAGGATCAAATACTGGACGTAACGCTTGGAACGCTTCAAGGTTAGCATCTGGACGAATCACTTCATCAATATCGCAAAGTTGTTTAAAGCCATTCGCATCATGACCTTCAACACCAATGATTTCATTTTTGAAACGACCTTCTTGAGTTGCAGCCCAAGCACGACGGTGAGATTCAACACCAAACGCATCTTGCTCTTCACGGCTAATGCCATTCATACGACCTAACATTTCAGCCGTTAAGCCCATCATGTTAGACGCTTTTGCATAGTGCTTAGATGCTTCAGGGTTAAGGTCGATACCGTGCATCATACCCACATGCCCCATGTGCTCTACACCACCAATGATGAAAATATCACCTTGGTTGGTTGCAATTTGAGCCGCAGCAGTGTGGATCGACTGCATAGAAGAACCGCAAAGACGGTTTACAGTTTGACCACCCACAGTTTTAGGAAGATCAGCCAATAACACGATGTTACGGGCAATGTTCATGCCTTGTTCTAAAGTTTGGTTGACACAACCCCAGATGACATCTTCAACTTCGTTGACATCAAATTGGTTACGAGCAACTAAAGCACGAACGAGTTCAGCAGATAAGCTGTCAGCACGTACATTGCGGAACATACCGTTTTTGGTTTTACCCATTGCAGAACGTACGCCATCAACGATGACAACGTCACGTGGATTTAAAGTAGCCATTCACGTTGCTCCTTAACCGTAGAATTTTTTGTTGTTAGCAGCCATGTCACGCAACAATTGTGGCGCTTCATAAGCTTTTCCTAAGTGTGCATATTTGTCGCAAAGCGCAACGTATTCAGCAACACCAGTTTGATCGATATAACGTGCTGGACCGCCACGGAATGGAGGGAAACCTACACCCATAATCATCGCCATATCTGCTTCATTTGGAGTTTCAACGATCTTGTCTTCCAAGCAACGAACAGTTTCGTTACAGAAAGCAAGCATCATACGGTCAATGATTTCTTGTGCATCAAATTCACGTTTTTCACCAGTAATGACTGGAGCAATCACTTCATAAGCTGTTGGATCAACAGTTTTTGCTTTCTTGCCTTTCTTGTCGAGAACGTATTTATAGAAACCGACATCGTTCTTTTGACCTAGGCGTTTTGCTTCATACATCGCTTGGATTGAACCTTTATAATCAGGTTTCATACGGTCAGGGAAGCCTTCCGCCATCACTTCTGCACCATGAACGCCCGTGTCGATACCAACAACGTCCATCAAGTAAGCAGGACCCATAGGCCAGCCGAATTTTTCCATCACTTTATCGATTTGTTGGAAGTCAGCACCATCTTTCAGAAGAAGGTCAAACGCACCGAAGTAAGGGAACAATACACGGTTGACGAGGAAGCCTGGGCAGTCGTTGACAACAATCGGTGTTTTACCCATTTTTTGAGCTAAAACAACAGTCGTTGCAATCGCTTCTTCAGAAGTTTTTTCACCACGAATGACTTCTACAAGTGGCATCATGTGAACTGGGTTGAAGAAGTGCATACCAACAAAGTTTTCAGGACGTTTTAAAGCTTTTGCCAAACGCGTGATTGAAATTGTTGAAGTATTTGATGCAATGATCGTGTTATCACGTACTTTTGCTTCAGTATCAGCAAGTACTGCTTCTTTGATCTTTGGATTTTCAGTTACCGCTTCGATCACGATATCCACTTCTTTAAACTCGTCATAGCTTAAAGTTGGGCGGATACGTGCAAGGGTTTCACCCATTTTTGCAGGGGTTAAACGCTTACGTTCAACTTGTTTAGTCAACAAGCCATTTGCTTCTTTCATACCTAAAGCAAGTTGTGGATTACCAATATCTTTCATGATGATTGGTGTGCCTTTACTTGCCGCTTGATACGCAATACCACCACCCATGATACCAGCACCCAATACAGCTGCTTGATTCACAGGATGAGCACCTTTTTCATGTTTCTTCGATGCTTTTTTCACCACTTGATCGTTGATGAATAGACCAATCAACGCACCAGCTTGTGGCGTTACTGCAGCTTTAGCAAATGCTTCAGCTTCAATTTTTAACGCTGCATCGCGCTCTTGGCTCACACCCGCTTGAAGTGAATCAAGAAGAAGTTTTGGCGCAGGATATTGCGCAGGGTTTGCTTTCGCTAAAACAACACCTTTAGATGAGTTAAACGCCATCATTTGTTCAAGCATGTCGAGTTTAACAGGCTGTAATTTTTCTTGACGTTTTGCTTTCCAGTCTAGACGACCAGAGATTGCTTGTTTTACAAGATCAATCGCTGCTTCTTGTAACTTGTCTGCAGCAACAACCGCATCTACAGCACCATCTTTCAGTGCAGCAGCAGGCTTTTTATTTGCAGAAGTTGCGATCCATTCAACAGCATTGTCGATACCGATCACACGGCTTAAACGAACTGTACCACCGAAGCCTGGGATGATGCCCAATTTCACTTCAGGTAAGCCTACAGTTGCAGCTTCCGACATCACACGATAGTCACAAACCAAGCACATTTCGAAACCGCCGCCCAATGCAATACCATTGATCGCAGCAACTTTAGGAATTTCTAGATCTTCAAATGAATTGAAGATTTCGTGAACAGGCATCGCCCAATCCACAATCGCTTTTTCGCCTTGAGCGAAGTTTTCACCGAACTCAGTAATATCCGCACCTACGATAAAGGTAGATTTACCTGAAGTGACGATCAAACCTTTAATGTTGCTATCAGCTTTTACGGCTGCAATGGCTGCTTGAAAGTCTTCAATCGTTGCACGGTTGAATTTGTTAACCGACTCACCTTGTAAGTCAAAGCGGAATTCT
This sequence comes from Acinetobacter piscicola, assembly GCF_015218165.1. Classification (NCBI taxonomy): domain Bacteria; kingdom Pseudomonadati; phylum Pseudomonadota; class Gammaproteobacteria; order Moraxellales; family Moraxellaceae; genus Acinetobacter; species Acinetobacter piscicola. Next base: position 334,489 of record NZ_CP048659.1, read on the forward strand.
GCAATTCCGTCCGAAAGCATTTGGACGGTAATGGCATTGCCAGCGTGGATCATGCCCTGATCTCCTTTTTTTGGAGGACTTCTAAGTTGATGTTTTGAAGTACGTGTGCGTTTTTCCTACACACATTTCGACTTCTCTAATCTTACGATAACTATATCGAAAAAGAACATAACAAGTTGTATCAAGCCGTGACGCAAGGGTCATGAATTTTTTTGTCTAATACGCATGAGCACATGGGGCTTTGCTTGCTTATATTCAGTCTTTTGATTGTTAATGTATTATTTTTATTATAATTTTATGAAATATGCAAAGTATTTTTATGCTATTTTAGTGTGATATATTGAACATGTTGCTGTGTATTTTTGGTCATTTCGGTCAATGACGGATACAAAAAATAATACGCTTTAGCCAAGTTCTTCAACAGCTGCGAAAGCATGAGTTGGATTAAAGTTGCTTCATTGTTGATGAAAATTAATGTCAAAAATCTAATTGAAAATGAATAATTTGAGATAAAAACCCTATGTTTTTTTGATGAAAAATAGCGAGGTTTTTGTAAAAATATTCTCTCAAGATGAGAAAATAGCCAAGATTTTATGTTTTGGATTTGCTAATATTTGTCCATCCTGTAAGTTCTAGACCTAGAACATCCATCTAGATCAGATGGAAAGCTCCTTAAAGATTTGATAAAGAGTGCTATATGATTAAATGGATCATATTGGCGATTTTTGTGATTTCAGCGCTGTATATCCAAAATCGCGGTAAAGTGCGTCATTCGTTTTATCGTCAATTTTTTGACCATTCTACGCTCCTCGCACCGATTAATTTTTTAATGTATATGTTTTCCAAAGTGCCGAATCAGCCTTATATTGAGACACAACATTTTCAAGATTTAAAAGTGCTCGATGAAAATTGGGAAATGATTCGAGATGAGGCGCAAGCGCTTTATGCACAAGGTGGGATTAAAGCATCAAGTAGCTATGATGATCTTGGTTTTAACTCGTTCTTTAAAACGGGTTGGAAGCGTTTTTATCTGAAATGGTATGACTCTGCACATCCATCGGCTGCAGATCTTTGTCCAAAAACTACAGCCTTATTAAAAACATTACCGACCATTAAAGCTGCGATGTTTACTGAGCTTGCCCCTGATAGCCGTTTAGTCCGTCACCGTGACCCTTATGCAGGTTCTTTACGTTATCATTTGGGTTTAATTACACCCAATGATGATCGTTGTTTTATTGATGTGGATGGTCAAAAGTATTCATGGCGTGATGGTGAGAGTGTCGTGTTTGATGAAACCTATATTCACTATGCTGAAAATAAAACCGATCAAAATCGCATTATTTTCTTTGCCGATGTCGAACGTCCATTAACGACAAAATGGATGGAACGTTTTAATCATTGGTTTGGTAAAAACGTCATGACAGCGGCAAGTTCACCCAATGAAGCAGGGGATCAAACAGGTGGCTTAAATAAAGTTTTTGGTTATGTTTACCAAATTCGCATTAAAGCCAAAGCACTGAAGAAAACCAATCGTAAATTGTACTATTTTTTAAAATGGTTTTTGATGTTGGGTTTGTTTTTCTTAATTTTTATTCGACCTTATGTTTTTCATTAAATCGCTCAAGTTTTAAATTTAAACGCCTTTCGGGGCGTTTTTTATTTTAAACTTGAAGATACATTAGCTTTAATAACAATTATCAACTTGTAGCAGTATGTAAAACTGCTAAATTTTTAAGACAAAGCAATAAGATGGAATCTGAAAATGTTTAAAAATTTAGCCTCAGAAATGATGGGAACAAGTGATATTGGCGTTATTATTGAACCGCATGATTTTAATAAAACGGATATAGATGATTATATTTTTCATGAAGATAACGAAAAAATATTTTTTGTGATTAAAAGCAAAACCGATGAATATTGTTTTACCAACGTCGCTTTTATGCACCTTGATGGTACCAGTGCGATGAGTAAAAAACGCATGTTATACCGCTATTTATATAAACATCATCCGATCAAAAATGTCTTGCTCGAAACTGCAGGTACAGTCGATTTAGATGCTGAAATTAAATTTCAATTGGGTGAAAAAGCTTTTTCAATTGATATTGATAAAAAGCAAATAGAAAAAATTCGTGATTTGTACAAAGCCTTATTTACCATTGGTGAAACCTGCAAAGAAATTAATCGTAAGCGCAATATCTTGCTACAAAGCAATGAAAATGTTCAGAAAATGTTTAATTTACGTGAGTTAAGTGAACAGGTGATTTTAAATTTACCTGAAATTATTAATCAAACGTCACATCAAGTTGAAGAATACGCCAACCAACGTATTAAAGAGATTGAAAATTATGATTTTTCTGAAATTTTTGAGCGTTATTTAAAAAATTAAAATCAATCGCTTTTACAATTAAATGCTCGCAAGGGCATTTTATCTAGGGGCTTAGAAAAATATAGCGTTTAAGTTTATGAATAAATAGTGATTTAAAACAAATTAACTTTCAAAAAATAATAAAAATATTGAAAATGGGCTTTTCATTGATGCTTATGCAAATCAAAAATAACGAGGTTATTGATGCTGATTATCGTAGATTAAATTTATTTTAGATGTGATTGATTATTATGCAATAATAGGGTTGTATTAGTAATAATTTATAAAATGGGGGAGTATATGAAAGGATTGATCAATTTCTTTTTGCTTTGTTTGATGAGTTCAGTTGCTTATGCTGAATCAAAAAGCTTAACGGAATTAATTACGGATAGTTTAGGTTCACAAGAAGATGAAATGGCAATATGTTATTTAGTGAAAAATGATGAGGCAATAAAAAAACAACCGTGTATTGTTGAAACTCAATATGGGAGTGGGGGGTGGAATGCAACAACTTATAATATAGGTGATGAATCTATTACAGTAGAATCATCAGCTGATGATCCACTTACATTAAATGGGCGTTTAGCAACTTTTCTTCAAAGAGATGTACGAAATTTTCAAATTTTAAATCCAAATAATTTTAATGAAAAAGCTTTAGGTTGTTATAGAGTTGAAAATAACACGATAGATTTTTGTATAAAACGACAATAATTACAAATGGATTACAGAGTCAAGTTTCCTTTGAGTCTGTAATTATAAGTTTATTTTTAGTATTAAAATCTAAATAAATATGCTTATTCGCTGGATTGTTGATAAAAAAAACCGCCAAAATAGGTTCAAGTTCTGTACGGATTTTTCGGGCTAAGTGGCGGGCACCAAAGCGAATATCATGATCTTGATAAAAATAAGCTTTGGCTGAATCTGTTAAAAACACGCTACGCTTTTGATGCGCCAAACGCTGATTAAGCTTTTCTAGTTCAATCTCAAGCAAGTGTGGCAGTGCATCTGCCCGCACCGTTTGATAATGCAAAATACGATCAATACGGTTAATAAACTCAGGATCAAATTTGCGGTACATGACTTTTTCAATAATGGTTTTGGTTGGAACTCGTTTAAGGCACACATCCTGCAATTTTTTAGGTAAGACATTGAGTTTATCTAAATACTGTTGAGCCGCTTGTGCACCAATGTTGCTGGTCATAAAAATCATACAGTTGCGAAAATCTATGGTTTTTGTGCCCGCAGTTAATGTTAGTTTTCCTGTATCTAAAATGTTCATCAAACCACGAAGTACTTCGGTTGAGGCTTTTTCTAATTCATCAAATAACACAATACCGGGGCGGGTATGTGAACCGGCTATGGCAGTTTCATCAAATAAACTATGACCTTCTTTTGAACCGACATAGCCTGGGGGAGCACCTGTAATAGCTGCTGCATAGTGTTCTTGCGCTAAGGTATTCATATCAATACGACAAAAAGCATCAGGTTGTCCGTAAATGGCTTCAGCAATTAAGCGTACGGTTTCTGTTTTTCCTACGCCTGTTGGACCAAGCATAAGTGTTACGCTAAGCGGTTTATCAGGTGCAGAAAAGTCGGCTTTGACCACATGCAACATTTTTTCTATTTCGTTTAATGCTTTTTCTTGTCCAATAATTCGACGACGTAAATGTTGCATTACGGTTTGAGGTTTAAAATGAAAACGTGGCTGACCAAAAACAGGCTTTTTTTCAGAAGAATATTGTGTATTTGTTGTTGGTTTGACAATGTGAATAGCAGCGTTTTCAATGGTCATGCAATTGCAACCTGATCGAAGAAATGACGTATTAGATGCTTTGAGCATAACAAAATTAAGTGGTGAGATTCATAGTTTTTAGCAATCAGATGATTGTTGAATCTTATGGTTTTTATTTACGTTAGCAATAAATTGCTTGAAATGAGCAAAAAAATCATCACATCATGAGACAGAATTGAAAAGAATAGGTTAACAGTGAACGAAAACGCACGAGAAAATATCGAAAAGATTTTAGCCAATATGACCACGTTGCCTGGTGTGTATCGCATGTTAGGTAAGGAGGGGGAGTTGCTCTATGTCGGCAAAGCCAAAAATCTAAAAAATCGTGTGTCGAGTTATTTTGTTAAAACCATTGAGCATCCTAAAACACAGGCTTTGGTTGCGCGTATTTATAACATTGAAACTTTGGTGGTTCGCTCCGAAACGGAAGCCTTATTGCTTGAACAAAACCTGATTAAACTCCATCGTCCGCCATATAACATTATGTTGCGTGACGATAAATCCTACGTTTATATTTTTGTGTCAGCAGATCAGCCTTATCCCCGCATTGCCGCAGGGCGGGGTAAAGGAAAACACCAAGTCGGCAAGTTTTTTGGTCCTTATCCTAGTGCGTATAATGCCAAAGATACCTTATTGGTTTTACAAAAATTATTTCATGTCCGTCAATGCGAAAATAGCTATTTTTCACAGCGTAAACGCCCGTGTTTACAGTACCAAATTAAGCGTTGTACCGCACCGTGTGTGGGCTTAATTTCACCTGAAGATTATCAGGAAGATGTGAAAAATTCGATTCGATTTTTAAATGGTGATACCAAAGAGCTGAATCAGGAATTGATTCAGAAAATGGAACAAGCCGCCGAAAAATTAGAATTTGAAAAAGCGGTGTTCTATCGGGACCGTATGGCATTGTTAAGAGATGTGCAGGCGCAACAAGCCATTTATAAAATCAAAGGTGAAGCGGATATTCTGGCAATTGCCTATCAAGCAGGGGTGACCTGTGTGCAAATCATGCATGTACGCAATGGCAAAATGTTGGGTGGAAAAAGCTATTTTCCCGATATGTTGGGCGATGATTTGGCACAAATGTTGTCTGACTTTATGGCAAATTTCTATTTCCAAGTGGCAGATGAAGTTCCGAGTGAGTTGATTGTAAATGTAGAAATTCCCGATCGAAAACAGCTTGAAGAAGCTTTGCAGCAGCAATTCGAGAAAAAAATTCAGGTTAAACATAAAGTGCGTGAAACACGTGCTGAATGGCTTGAACTGGCACAGATGAATGTTGAACATGCGATCAAAGGAAAATTGGCAAACCATTTAGAACTTAATGAACGGTTTCATCAGCTTGAACAAGTATGTGGTCGTCCGATAGATCGTATTGAATGCTTTGATATTTCACATACCATGGGTGAGGCGACCATTGCATCTTGTGTGGTATTTGATGCAGGCGGTGCACGCAAACGGGATTATCGTCAGTTTTCTATTGAAGATATTACAGGCGGTGATGACTATGCTGCCATGCGTCAAGCACTTACACGCCGTTATAAAAAAGCCATGTTGCCTGATTTATTGTTGATTGATGGTGGAAAAGGACAATTACATATGGCAATGGAAGTCATGCAGGAGCTAGGATTAGATGCCTTTATGGTGGGGGTATCCAAAGGTGAAGGACGTAAACCAGGTTTGGAAACTTTACATTTTACCGATGGAAGCAAAATTCAGTTGCCTGAGGACAATAAAGCTTTGCATCTGATTCAGCAAGTACGTGATGAGGCACACCGTTTTGCGATTACTCGACATCGTGCTAAACGAGATAAACGTCGAGGGGGGTCGGTTTTGGAAGCAATTCCAGGCTTAGGGCCAAAACGCCGTCGTGATTTATTGACCCATTTTGGCGGGATTCAGGGGGTATTGAAAGCCTCTGAAAATGATTTGAAACTTGTGCCGGGCTTGGGCGATGTGATGGCGAGAACTATTTATAAAGTGTTACACGAATAGTCAGTCATTGATTCAAACTTTTTGGAATGTAGATTTAACTGTTTTGGATATTATAAATTGATGAAATATCATGCACATATCTATTTTGATTTGACGCAAATTGAGCTGATAGAATCGCTTTATGTGCAACTACAGCAAGAGTTTGGTGAAGCGATGAGTTACGGTCGTATCCATCAAAAATTGGTTGGGCCACATACCAAACCCATGTTTCAACTGGCATTTGATCAAGCTGTTTTGCCACAGTTGAAACATACATTGAATTGTCGTCATTTGGGGCTATCTGTGTTGATTCATCCTTTATGGGAGAATGAATATCTGGCACATACTGAAGGAGCACAGTGGTTAGGTGAAAGCCTCATGTTGAATTTAGATCGATTATTGAAATGACCTAAAAATCCATAAACTCGCTGGTCATTGATCATTCACAACATGAGCTAAAATGTGCAAGATAGCGTGATATGAAAAATCAATGAGAATGGGCATGCAACTCACGGATGTATTTAGTCAAATCGAACAACAAGAATGGGTTGAAATGCCAACAGGTTGGTTGCAAGGGCGAACCATTTTTGGTGGTTTAGTTGCAGGTATGCTGATTCATAAAGCCACTGTAACCATCAATGATCCACTGAAAAAATTACTCAGTTGCAGTATTACCTTTGTTGGACCTGTCGATCGAGCACAAGTAAAATTCACTGCAGAAATTTTACGTCAAGGGAAGTCCGTCACGACCATTGAAGTGCGACTTTGGCAAAATGATGCTGTACAAAGTATTTTAATCGCAAGTTTTGGTAGTCAACGAGAGTCAATGATTCAGGTGGATTTAGCACCACAGCCGCCAAACTTTCCTGCTCTGGATCAAATTAATATTATTCCGAAATATTTACCCTTTCCTGAATGTGTGCAAAATTTTCAACTGGCATGGACAGATGGACATTATCCAATATCAGGCAGTAAAAACCCTGATTTTGCAGGTTTATGTCGTTTTGAGCCTGACCTTCATGCACAGCGTAGTATGACCCTTGCAGATGTTCTAACCTTAATGGATGTCTGGCCACCGGGTGTATTGCCCATGTTTAAAAAGCCTGCACCTGCCAGTAGTTTAAGTTGGCATGTGACATTTATTCATCCTTTGCACCATCAATTGCATGATTGGTTTAAATATCAAGTGATCACAGATCATGCAGAACATGGTTATGTGACAGAACATGCTTATCTGTGGGACAGTGAAAATCGCTTGATTGCGATTGCAAGACAGACGGTTACTGTATTTGCCTAGTCGACAGTTTCATGTGAATCGTTTAAAGTATTCACGAAATAGAGCTTTACTCTAAATTATAGTTTGCCTTTCCAAAGGCGAATAGGGGACTTACTGGCGGTGTCTATGACTACAGGTCGTATCCTGAATATTCCAAATATCTTGACGCTAGCTCGTATTGCGTTAATTCCTGTTTTTTTAGCGATCGCTTATTGGCCTCCTGCAATTGGTGTTGGTGGACATGAAGGTGGCATGACCCGTCATTTGATTTTGACGGCTATTTTTGTGATAGCCGCAGTCACAGATTGGTTTGATGGCTACCTTGCGAGAACATTAAATCAAACTTCTGCTTTTGGGCGTTTTTTAGACCCTGTTGCAGATAAATTAATGGTTGCTGCTGCATTGATTGTTTTGGTGCAATGGAAACCAAGTATTGCGATGGCATTTGCTGCGATTGTCATTATTTCACGTGAAATTACAGTGTCTGCATTACGAGAGTGGATGGCTGAATTGGGTGCGAGAACCAATGTAGCAGTATCAACTGTAGGTAAATATAAAACAGCCTTCCAAATGATTGCGATTACTGTGTTTTTACTCAATTGGCAGCCACTTGAAATGTTGGCGTATGCTTTATTGTATACCGCAGTGATTTTAACGCTTTGGTCGATGTTTATTTACCTAAAAGCGGCTTGGCCATATTTAAAACAGCCGTAAGTTAATTTAAAAAACCTCAGTGATTACTGGGGTTTTTTATGCATAACTAAATATCAATCTCCCTCATAAATTCGACTTTTTAACTTTCCATTAGCGCCATAGTCTTGGATCGTTTGATCTAAATCCACCCACATTTGTGTTTTTGGATGCTGGTCTAAATCTGTGCCTACCCAAGTAAAAATCGCACTGAGGTGATGAATACCCGTTTGATCTTTTAAGGTGAAATCACAAGGTACTGCGAGTCCAACCCGAACTAGAACCATTTGTTCCGATTTTTCAACTTTTTTGGCTCCTGTAAGCCATTCAGGTTCACCACTAATTTTAAATGATAAAACTTTGGTCGTTGCAGATTGTTGAGTAAACATATTTTCAAGTGCAATAATCATTTCTTGAAATGGATTTTCAGATAGCCATTCGAGCATATGCTGTGTTTGTTCTAATTTTTTAAAATCTAAATCCATATCTAAGAGTTCTCACTGCATAATATTGATATAAGTAAATCCAAATAATATCTGTAGATGTATTTCTTAACTATGGGTTTCTTCCTCAGCATCATCCTCAAAAGTTCTCGCAATTTTTTCAATATTTAAGCTTTTTGCCATCGCATCAAAAATTTCTTTATAAACGCCATCTTGATGATACAAATCATCATGCTCGCCATGTTCTGCAATATGTCCTTCCTTCATCACATAGGTATAGTCGGCATCAATAATCTGCGACAGACTATGTGAAATGATAATCACTGTTCGTCCTTGTTTGATCTCATCTAAACTCTGCTTAATTTGTTCAGCTGCAATAGCATCTAAGCTTGCTGTTGGTTCATCAAGAAAGATAATCGGTGGATTTTTCAAAAACATACGTGCCAACGCGATACGCTGTTGTTGCCCACCAGACAGCATGAGGGCATCGCTATCATAAGCTTGTGGAAGCTTTAAAATTTGATCGTGAATTGAGGCTTTTGTTGCAGCATGCATGACATCTTCGAGCGTAGCATCAGTTTTACCATAACGGATATTGTCAAAAATAGAGCCTTGGAAAATATGATTTTTCTGTAAGACTAAACCAATATGATCACGTAAATATTGTGTATCGATCTGTTCTAGATCAATCCCATCTAAACGAATACAGCCTGATTCAGGAACATAAAATTTATCCAATAAACTGATCAAGGTTGACTTACCCGCACCTGATAAACCTACCAAAGCAGTGATTTTATTGGGTTGAATGGTCATATTAATGTCGTACAACGCTTGATGCCCATTGGGATAGCTAAAGTTGACGTTTTCTAAAGAGAAATGACCTTGAATGTGGGGTTTGAGTGAGCCACTTGATTCAATCTCGTCATCGGCTTCAAGGATTTTGAAGAAACTTTCTGAATAAATCATGGCATCATTCACTTCATCATAAATACGATGTAAGGAACGAATCGGGGCAGAAACGTTATTAAATAACAGCACATGGTACATAATCATACCGATACTCATTTGCCCATCTAAAACAAAATAAGCCGTAAGAATAATAATGAGGACAATGCCAATTTGTTCAATAAACGTTTTTAGACCATCAAACAAGAAACTGGTTTGACGGGTACGCATTTGGTTTTCAGTGAGTTCTTTTTGTAGTTTGAGTTGTTTTTCAGCTTCAATCGACTCGCGGTTAAATGATTTAATCACTGTGATTGAGTTGATAATACCTAAAATTCCCTGACTTTTCTTTTCTCGTCCATCACGTAAATTTCTACGCCATCCACCGAGTTTTTGTGCTTGTTTATAGGTTAGCCAAAAATAAATTGGCACAATAGCCGTTGCGACTAAACCGACCCAAAAGTTAGCATAGTACATCAGCCCCAAAGCCACAAATGCACTGGTAAATAGCGGTAAAATATCAATAAAAAATATTTGTACCAAACGAGTCAATGAACCAATGCCTCGGTCAATACGGGTTTGTAATTTACCTGCTTGGTTATTATCATCGTTAAAAAACGCTAAGCGATAGGTGAGGAATTTCTCAATAATGCCTTGCGCTAAATCTTGAGATACTAAGATGCGCAGCTTTTCGCCATAAAATTTTTGTCCAAATTGTACGATGGCGTTGATAATTTCCTTACCCAATAAAATCACCGTGATGGTGATGAGAATATGCCAACCTTCAGTTAACCCTTGACCTGATTCGACCAATTTATTAATGCGATCTACGGCATATTGTAAAGTGAGTGCATTGACCTGTGCGGTGAGTGAACCAATGAGTGTCAAAATTAAGGTCGCAATCACTAACCAACGATACGGTTGGACAAAAGGACGTAATTTTTGAAATAAGTGCCAAAGGGTCATCGCATTACTCTTTTTTACTTTGGTTTTTTATGCTGGATTAAAATGCTTTTTTCTATTGAGTGACAGTTAGTTTGGGCTCATACGACCCGAAACCTTAAAATCTTTTGCTTTGACCCAACCAGAGGTGTCATTGCCATTTTTATCAATATACATGACATACATCCAATCTTGATTTTCATGTTTAAAATCTTGATAAGCAATGACAGAATCGTTTGGAATAATAAAAGTATTTTTTAATTTACATTGTTCAGAGGGGGCTGAATGAAAATAGCTACGAAATCCTTTTTTACCGACCACAGTAAAGCTATATTTGGTGCCATACATCACACCATGCTTATCAGCAATTTGTGCTAAACGGTCACAAGAATGCGCAGCGTAGCTATCAATACTCAAAATACAGCAGAAAATAAAAACTAGCTTTTTCATGTGTTCAATTCCTTATCTCTATTTTTTATAGTAGATTTTTATACAAACACAACAAGCGTATCTTGTCGAGAGAATACGAAAAGTTGAGCATATTTTGTAAGTGAACTTATATTTTATTTGTGTTTTAGAAAAAAGACTTGTTTCATTGTATCGATTCAATCATTGTAGAATAAATAATGAATAAGATAAATAAGTCATGAACTTAGAGTTATTTCAGCCTGAAGTAAATGAGAATTTACTCCCTTATGATGGTGTAGTGAAAGATTATGGTTTAATCCTCAATGATGAGCAAAGCCAAAAATATTTCAATTACTTTGCGCAGCATTTGGCATGGCAACCAGATGAAGTGTTTATTTTAGGACAGTATCATCAAACTGAGCGTAAAGTTGCATGGTATGGCGATCAACCTTATCAATATCAATATTCAGGCATGGTGAAACAAGCACAGGTATGGAATGCAGGTTTGTTTCGATTAAAGCAACACATTGCGCAGCTTGTTGGACATCCATTCAATACTTGTTTAGCCAATTTATATGATGATGGTACACAAGGCATGGGATGGCATAGTGATGATGAGCCAGCTTTTGTGGCTGAACGCGGCTTAGAAACGGTGATCGCATCTTTAAGTTTGGGTGCAACTCGAAAATTTAGTTTTAAACATAAAACCACAGCAGAAAAGATCGATTTACAATTACAGCCTGGTCAATTGATCGTGATGCGAGGACAAACGCAATGTTATTGGAAACATTGTTTAGCCAAAAGTACTAAGGTTTTGCAACCTCGCATCAATTTAACATTTCGTTATTTTTATTCAGATTTATCTAGCGCTTAAAAGCACTTTGACCAAAATAGCGTGATGTCTACTCAAGTTGCATTATACAGTTAAGCATTTTTCAAGGGATAAAGCTTGTCATCAAACTGTTCTAAAGTGGGAAATACAATTGCTGGTAAATTTTCAATATTGTGTAAATGCTGACGGTAGTCTAGCAATATTTGCTCACGCGCTTCCTGAGAAATATAAGGCACATGATAAGCAATGAATGGCGGTAAAACGTCATAACCGACATAAGCCAATGTGCCACGTTGGATGGGAATTAAAATATTGTCCATAGAACCATGAATCGCACCTTCACCGAACATATGATCACGCCCACCTAAAGTAAAACTTAACATGGCTTTTTTGCCCGTCATACCACCATGGTTATAAAAGCGTTTGCCTCCATAAAAAATGCCTGACACAAATACCCGATCAATCCAACCTTTTAATAGCGCAGGCATGGACATCCAATACATTGGAAAATTTAAAATCAGTAAGTCAGCTTTTTGCACTTTTTCCACTTCAGTTTGAATGTCATGAGCTAAAACTTTTTGCTGACAAGCATGGCGTTGCTCAAGTGCATAATTTAAATAGTCAGCATTGCCACGTTCAGCAAAGTCAGCAGCCGATGCTACAGGATTAAAATTCATCGCATACAAATCAGAGACTTCGATTTGATGCCCTTGTTTTTGTAATTCTTCAATGGCGGTATTTTTCAGTGCAGTACAAAAAGACTGTGGCTCTGGATGTGCATGGATAATCAGAATATTCATGTATGGTCGTTCCTTAAAATTGTATTCAAATTCATTGTTATTTGATAAAGGAATTATTCACGAAATAATGTAGAGCGCAATTACCGAAAAAATATTTTTATACTGAATAAGGTAAATACATCATTTTTCGCAGATGATTAACGGATTGATGAGACATAAAAAATGCCAGTCAATTGTGTATTAACTGGCATTCCTCTGAGTGAGCGTTATTTTCGTGAAAATAACGCTGCTAGAATATAAAACTGCTGGAGAACATAATCATAATATGAGAATTTTTGCAAATTTACAATCTGATAAATTGTAAAATTTATTACAATTATCAAAAATAACTTACATGTTGATTTGAAAATGCTTTAAGGTTGGGTTGAGTTCAGAAAGTTGATCATTTTCTGAAAGTGCTTGGTAACGCTTTTCAATTTGTTCAGCAGAAGCTTGTAGTGTTTCAATTAACTTTTGCAAATTTAAATATTCAAAGCGATTTTTAGATGCCAAAACAGTCAGCGCAAGCGGCGCTTCTTTGTTTGAAAATTTGATTGGAATCGATAAGCCAGATACATTTGGATCAAGTTCACCTTGTGAAAAATAGTAACCTTGCTTTTTAATTTTTTTCATTTTCTGCATGAAACTTTCTTCATTTTCCGCAAAATCAACTTCAGCCAATTGAGTTTGAAAACGTGCATAATAACTTTGTAGGTTCTGCTTAGACAAATGCGCCATGATGGCTTTCGGTGAAGAGCCCATAAAGACAGGGCGAGGGCAACCACGACCATAGGTTAAAAGCGTCTCATCTCGGTACACTTCATGATGAATATCAATACAATAATGATCATTCAGTTGGGTGAGTAGACAGCAAAGTTCCGTGCGCTCAGAAATTTCTTGCATAAAGGGTTTGCTGATTTGTACCAACGGATCTGTGGTTCTAGAGATATAGTCCATCACCGCAATTTTAGGTCCTAGTGTGTAGTCACCAGAAGTTCCGCTCAGACGTTGTAAGATATCTGCTGAAACGAGTTCTTTTAAATATCTATAACTTGTTGGTTTTGATAGATTTAGTTCAGCACAAATGACATCGACATTAATTACTGGGCGTGTCACCGAGAATAAATCGAGTACAGTGAGAATTTTACCAAAACTTGAAAGCGCCATTGATTACCTACTTAGTACCTGTATACCAAAAAAGAAAATTTACAATGTTACTTTATAACAAAAAAAACCTAAATAAAAAGTAATTTCATCATAAATTGCGGTGTTTTAAAAAAATGAGCGATAAAATTTAAATGCGCAAAAATTTAAAGTAAAAAGATTCAAATATAAGCAAAAAATTAAGGCTTATTTTCATCATATTATGGAAAATGACCATGAAAAAGAAAATTTATTTTGCTTAATCTTGTTTGTATTATCAATATAAGATATTTTTATTGACTATTTATATTTTTTTTGAAAAAATTGTTAAATTAAATATCTAATGATGAATTTTTAAACTTAGTTTTGCTAGGTTGTCATCGTGTTGATGATGAATATCCTCGTATGAAATCCCAATCACCTCTATTCTGACTGCGTTGGGGTTTTCTTATATTTTAAGATTTTGAAATCGGTACACTGTTTACATAGATAAATGGTGCACTTTTTTGGTCGTTGAAAAATGTAGAGCAGTGTTATTCATTGTATTGATTATCCTCAAATAGAGATTTTGCATGTTACTTACCAAGCAGCTGTTGGCATTTCGTCCCAATAAATTGGACTGGATCTTTTCGATCAAGACATTTATTGCGGGTATGTTGGCACTGTTTATCGCATTTGAACTGAATCTGAGTTATCCGATTTGGGCGATTGGTACAGTTTTTGTCATTGCAAATCCCTATTCGGGGATGGTGGCATCAAAAAGTTTATATCGTTTATTAGGTACTGCTTTTGGGGCAATTTTTGCTGTGGTAGTGACGCCCTATTTGATTAATACCCCTTGGTTATTTACGTTTGTATTGGCAGTTTGGGTCGGTATTTGTCTATATATTTCTTTATTAGATCGTACACCTCGTAGTTATGTGGTGATGCTAGCAGGGTATACAGCCGTCATTATTTGTTTTAATAGCATTTATTATATCGATAAGATTTCGATTTTTGATATGGCATTGGGGCGTTTCTTAGAAATCTCGATTGGGGTAATTTGCAGTGCAGTGGTGACGACAACCCTGATGCCAATGCATATTGGCCCTGTCGTGGAAAATCGTGTCAAAAAAACCATCAGTGACACCCAGTCTTTATTTGATTCAATTATATTGGGAACAGATCATCACGAGAAAAATTATACTCAATTGATGGCGCATATTACGCGTGATACTTCTGATATTCATACGATGGCAGTGCATTTAAGTTATGAGAAATCTAAACTAAAAGGCATGACCAAGCCATTACAAGAGTTATTGCATCAAGTCACCATGTTGGTGGCTAATTTAGTAGCAATGTCTGAACGGCTGAAACAGCTTGATCATATTGATATGGGGTATCGAGAAAATTTAACCGTCTTACATCGGCATGTGGATGCCTTTTTAGATGATCAGCATCCGATTTTAGAGAATGAACTCAATCATTTACCTAAGCATTTTGACGTAGAGTTTGATGTTATTTTAAAACATGCACCTGAGTCGCAGCAGGTTATGCTTGGTAGTCTAAAAATGGATATTCGCCATTTTATTCAAAATGTGCGTGCGGTACGTTTGATCTGGCAACGGATGCAACAAGGTGACACCAGTTTACCTGAACAAATTGTACCATTAACCACGTCTTATCCGAGTTTACATCGTGATTATGGTGTTGCGGTACGTGGTGGTTTATCTGCCTTTTTGACCATTATGATTGCATCAAGTATCTGGATTTTAAGCGGTTGGAAATCAGGTTTCATGATGGCGCAGATGGCTGCGATCAGTGCGTGTATCCTGACTGCATTGGATAATCCTGTGCCCGCTTTGAAAATATTTATTCGTGCCAGTATTTATGCTGCGATCATCATATTTATCTATGCGTATGGAATTTTCCCACATGTTCACTCTTTTATAGAGTTAATGTTGGTCTTAGCTCCTTTTCTGATTTTTTGTTTGATGTTGTATTTACATCCGCCTTTGAATGGTTTGGGTTTGCCTTTAATTATGGGCAGTATCATGGGAATGAATATTCAAAATCGATATTTTATGGATCAAGTGGCTTTTTTTGACTTTTCTTTGGGTACTGTGATTGGTCCAATTATCTCGGTATATATTGTGCATATTGTGCGTGCAATGTCGCCAGAAATCACGGTACAGCGTATCTTGGCTTTACATTATCAAGCGATGCGTGAAGCCGTGCGCATGCACTATGGTGCAAATTTCCGTATTCACTTACGCAGCATGCTAGATCGGATTGGGGTCTTAAATACTAAACAGGTGCAATCAGAAAAATTGAGTTATGACGTCAATGCCGCCTTGGTTGAATCGAGCGCAGTGATTGACTTTACCCGTTTACAAGAATTGGCGGGGAAATTGTCTAATGAATCTCCTGTTGTCGCAGAGATTGCACAGTTACAAAAGTATTTGGAACAATGGTTTAGTGAGAAAGAAAAACAGCAACCTGCAGATCTGACTTTGCATAATGTTTTACAACAATTACAGAATATTCAATATGATGCAGACAGTATAGGTGATGAAGATATTCGCCATCGTTTAAAAATTTCAGTGAATAATATTCGTAATAGTGTATGTCACCAACAAGTCAAAACGGTGGACATACAGGACTTTGCCGATGCCAATTTAGGAGTATCTCAATGAGCGAGTTGAATATTTATGGGGTTTATATTCCGATTTTTTTGGTACAGGCAGTCATTGCATACTTATTACTTAAGTTGATTAATGTATGGACAGACCGATGGGCGGAGCAAGGTTGGATTGCTTTACCAAGTATTTTTAATTTATGTATATATATTGTACTGCTTTGGGGAATCCACAGTTTATATGTGGTGTATGTGAGTTAAGCGAAGTTTGATGATTTGGATGAGATAAAATGAATAACTTTGATATGCGTAAAGTAATACGTCCCCTAGGTTTACTTGTGATTGTCGTATTGGCAATACTGTGTATTGTACATTTGTGGAATTATTACAATGCTGAACCGTGGACACGTGATGGACGTGTGCGTGGTGATGTGATTCAAGTATCTTCTGATGTTTCGGGTTTGGTGACAGAAGTTTTGGTACAAGATAACCAAAGTGTTAAAAAAGGGCAGACTTTATTTAAAATTGATGTTGAGCGTCAAGCTTTAGATGTAGAGCAAGCCAAATCGGACATTAGTAAAGCACAATCAGGCTTAGCAGAAGCAGAAGCCACTTTGGCACAAGCAAAAGCTAATCTGATAAAATCTCAAGCCAATATTAAACTCGCAGATAAAATGGCAAATCGTTATGCTGATTTGATGGATGGTGCAATTTCTCGTCAAGAGCAAGACCAAGTTTTTGCAACACGTGATCAATCTCATGCTGAACATGAACAATTGCAAGCCGAAATTCAACAAGCCGAAGCCAACATTAAACAGCAAAAAGCGTTAATCGAAGTCGCACAGAGTAATCTAAATCTCGCAAAACTTAATTTCACGCGTTCTGAAGTACGTGCGCCTGCGGATGGAACCTTATCAAACTTTGATATGCGTGCAGGCAACTATGTCAAAGTTGGACAAGCTGTCGCAGCTTTGTTAGATCGTAAACAACTTTTTGTCGTGGGTTATTTTGAAGAAACTAAACTGAATAAAATCCATGTGGGTGATCCTGCTACCGTACAGTTAATGGGTGACTCTGAAAAAATCAAAGGTCATGTACAAGGGATCGCGTCAGGGATTGAAGACCGTGAACGTACAACCTCATCAGGCTTACTTGCTAACGTTAACCCTACTTTTAGTTGGGTACGTTTGGCACAGCGTGTTCCTGTAAAAATTGTTTTGGATGAATTACCGCACAATGAATTGGCTTTTGTGGCAGGGCGCACGGCAACTGTACATATTTTAAAAGCACAACATTAAGTCCACTATATTGATTTCATCCAAACAAAAAAACTATCTGTATATAGGTGGTTTTTTTATTGCAGAGATATACTCAGATAAAACAATGTGGTGATAAAAAAGCCTGTATCGAAATACAGGCTTAATCTTTTAGATCACTGAAAAATTAAAATAATTTAACAGGAATATCTAAGAATAGACGCCATTCATTGGTATCACCAATGTAAGCATTGGCTTGGTAAGCATCACTTGCACGGTAGTAAGAATGACGTACACGTAAACTTGCATCTTTTGCAAAACCACTTTGAACGGTATATTTAACTTGGTTAAAGAATTCGCGTTCTTGTGCATCGTCAGTTAAGCCATCAACTTTGATGTCCCAACCATAAACAAATGCTGTCGTCCAGTTCAGACCAGGAACACCATAACCACCGAAGTCTAAGTTATATTGCAATTGTGCTGATTTTTCATGGTTGCCAATAAAGTCAGACAAATATGAGTTTGGTAGATAAATACTCTGGAAGCCATCAGCATTTTGACCATAGTCATAACCTGTATTGCCTGTGTTTTGTTGGTAAGCCAACATTACGCTATGCGGCCCTTGGTTATATGTACTCGATAATGCCCAAATGTTGTTGCTACGACCATCAACATCTTTATTACCAATAGTCGATGAATAAGTTGCTGCTGCTTTATCCCATTCAGTGTGGTAACCACTAAAGTCAAAAGTTAAAGAGCTTTTGTCTGCAAGTGGAAGTTTATAGTTGGCATTTACATAATGGCGTTCTAACGCATTTTTAGAATCTAAACCATAGTAAGATGCACTCAATTGATCATCAAATTTGTATTTTGCACCCCAAATGATTGCACGATCAAGACCTTTGCCACCTGCATCAGCATCACTGTTGATTTGGTCAGACATTTGATCTTTGGTAAACTTACCTGCAGTTAATTCTAAACCTTTGATCTCACGACTTGTAACTAAGGTACCTTCGAAATACTCAGGTACCATACGACCAGTGTTACTTGCAAGTACAGGTAGGTCAAGTACTTGTGTACCATAAACAGCAGTGGTATTTGAGAAACGTGCTTTTACATTTCCACCACCACGACCCCAATGGTCATATGCAGAACCATCATTATGTAAAGGGATCATTTGGTTGCCAGCATTGTTGTTTGAACCTAGTTTGATTGAGCCATCACCCAATACACCTACGCCAAAACCAACAACACCTTGAGTGAAGCCAGAGTTTAATTCAACAATAGCAGACTGTGCATAAGAGCTAGTATCTTCTATGCCATTTTTCTTATCACGACTAATATAACCAGTACGGAATAAAACTGATCCTTCAGCATCTTCAAGAAATCCTTTTGCTTCGCTTTGCTCACTGGCATAAGCTGAAGACAGAAGAGCGGCCTGAATTAGAACTGCTAATGTAAGTTTTTGTGGGGTTAGCATTCGGCTTGCCTCTTACAATGATTGTTGATTGTTTCAAAATATTTAATTTCAGTGAATTGTATAATTAAATTACAGAAAAACTAGTATTTGTAACAATTTTATTTCCTAATCTTAGCTTTTAATCTCATATTGCTAGATTTAGTTAAATAAAATAAATCTGCAAATTAATCGCCAATCATATTGAAAAATTTACCAAAAGTTTAAAAAACACAGTAAAATTCAGCCTTTCTTTCCCCTCGATCTGTGCGAAAAAATGACTGCATCTTTCTCTAAAAAAATGATGGTTGTGCCATGTTTGTTACTTATTTCTAGTGTTGTTTATGCAGAAGATACAGCACTGACCCATTCAAATGGAGTTTTATCTGGAAGTGTGGGGACAGTGTCGAAGTATATTTATCGGGGTGGAGTAGAAAATGATGATATTGCTCTACAAGCGGGTTTGGACTATGCCCATAAAAGTGGCATCAGTGTTGGTTATTGGGGTTCAACTTTAGATTATGATGCAACAGATGAAAATCGTCATCGTGGTTTTGAACATGACGTTTACATGGCTTATGGTCATGAAATTCGCCCAGACTTAAGTTATAACGTGCAAGCTACAGCCTATGTTTATCATCATGGCGGTACGGTATATGGTGACGAACATAAACGTAAAACCACTGCTTTTGATGTACTAGGTGCATTGACTTATAAAGAAGTGACAGTTGCTGGATCTGTACTGCTTGCTGACGCTTCTTTTGGTAATGCTGGAGATGTATATCTGAGTGCAGCCTACAGTCATGCATTGCCAAAAAATTTCACACTGAATGCCTCTGTAGGTGGTTCGGCATATAACAGCAGCCGTGATGATGAAATGATTCAAACCACTCAAGATTTTGCTTTTAATGAAGCACGTATTGGTTTGAGTAATCATCTTGCAGAATCAGGTGTAGTAGCATCCGTAGACTATGTCTTAGGAGGTGAGGATCGTTTAGGGGAAGATTTTGATAATCATGTGGTTTTTGGTTTAAATTATAATTTTTAATGCAAAGCTTGAGATCAGTTTCTTTTGATAAAGTGTATTTTCTAGGGAAATGCACTTTTTTTAAGCACAAAATAAGTATGATGTTAAAT
This sequence comes from Acinetobacter piscicola, assembly GCF_015218165.1. Lineage (NCBI taxonomy): Bacteria > Pseudomonadati > Pseudomonadota > Gammaproteobacteria > Moraxellales > Moraxellaceae > Acinetobacter > Acinetobacter piscicola. The sequence goes on from NZ_CP048659.1 coordinate 354,544, forward strand.
TTTGCTTAAAAAAGTGACAATTTCGATTTTTATTTATATATCGCTGAGCATTTGAACCAATAACATGATTAACCAACCGTTATATAAGATGAAATGATAAATACTGAAAATAAATAAGATGTGATTGCGAGAATAATCTAACCAATGTATGGAACATATAAATATCGAATCAAAATCTGTAAATTCTTTCTATTACTGCATTATGCGATGTGAGTTTATTTTTTTAATATCATTAAAAACAATATTTTAAATATTTTTCATGTTATGAATAACCATGAATTTTCTAAGTTGGCATAACAATTGCTCAATGTCATATGAGTTTTAAAAATGAAACAAAACAAATCATCAGCACGATAGGGGAGCATTTGACATGCAATTTACAACTAAACTTTTAGCATTGGGTATCTTGGCTTCAACTGCAAGTGTAAGTATGGCAGAAGACAATACATTGTCTCAATTAGGACTGACATTTTCTGGAAGTGCGGCTTTAACCAGTGATTATCGTTTTCGTGGCGTGACTCAAACGGGGAATGATCCTGCGGTACAAGCAGGTTTTACACTTGCACATTCATCAGGTTTATATGCAAGTGTTTGGGGTTCAAATGTCGACTTTGGTGGAGACAGCCCACATTTAGAATTAGATCCATCAATTGGTTATTCAACAACATTGGAAAATTTTAGTAAAAAGCCTGTGATTGATGTGGGGGTGGTGTATTACAACTATCCAAGTTATAGCGATGCAAATTGGGCGGAATTATACGGGAAAGTGACTTTGAAAGATCTCGCTGTTTCAGGCGATAGCTTACTGACCAATCTTAATTTTACTAATGATTATGCGGGAGCAGATACCAACAGTTGGAATATTAACTTTGGTTATGCATTGCCATTTGGTGAAACAGGATTTGGTGGCGTTGCAGCAGTCGGTTATACCGTAGTTGATGATGAAGAAAAATATTCATTTAATGGCGATGATAATTATATAGACTGGAAAGTTGGCGTAAATTATGGCTTTAAATCTGTACAAGGTTTGAGTGCAGAACTTGCAGCCGTGGGGACAAATATTGATACCGATGGTTGGACATCTGCTGCAGAACGTGGTGTAGAGACAGGTGCCGTATTTACTTTAACCAAAGCATTCTAAGAAACAAACATTAAAATAGACAGCATAAAAATAACTGTCAAATACAAAAAAATGCGCTCTCCCTCTTTGAAAAATAAGAGGGATTTTTTTGTCGTTGACGTCTATGTCTAGGTTAGGTCTCTTGCTTACGATAAGACAAAGCCTCACTTAAATGTGCAGTTTCAATGTCCGAACTTTGTGATAAATCAGCAATTGTTCGTGCCACACGTAAAATCCGATGATATGCCCGTGCAGATAAATTTAAACGTTGTTGTGCTATTTCTAGCATATTCTTGGAGGCTTGATTAAGTTGGGCATGGGCTTCAAGCTGTTGAGGTGACAGACTTTGATTGGTCGCGCCTTGACGTGGGATTTGAAAATCATAGGCACGTAAAACACGTTCACGCACCGTTGCTGAATTTTCGACTTCTGTATTACTTTGTAATTCTTGTGCTTTTAACGGAGGCACATCAATGTGTAAATCAATACGGTCGAGCAATGGCCCTGAAATACGATTTTGATAACGTTTAATGGCATCGCTTGAGCATTGACAACGACTGTCTTGATTAAAGGCATAACCACATGGACAGGGATTCATTGCAGCAATGAGTTGAAAATCAGCAGGAAAAGTAATCTGACGAGATGCTCTTGAAATGACAATTTCTTTTCCTTCCAAAGGTTGCCGTAAAACTTCTAAGACTTTTCTGTCAAATTCGGGTAATTCATCGAGAAACAGTACACCTAAGTGTGCCAAGGTGATTTCACCAGGTTTAGGATGCGACCCGCTGTCATTTACAATAATAGAAGCTAGTGGCATTATATAAATTCAGCTAGTTGCATGTCGTTTTGTACAGAAATAAAAGCTAGTTTTTACAATAATAAGGGCTAGTAGATTACAAAACTACAATAATAGGGGCTAGTAGATTACTCTTGAGGTCTGATATGAAAAGAATAAGTGATGAATATAGTCCCGTTAGAAAAGCCCAAACCGTTTACGGAAGTATTTCGGGGAATTACTCTTTTAGGGGAGAAAAAACGATTTGGTTTGAATCCACTTTGGAGCGTGATTTTCTTTTTAAGCAAGAATATAACAGTAATGTTATTGATGTGGTTGAACAGCCTATTTCTATTCCTTATATAACTGAATTAGGAAATGAATCGGTATATACCCCTGATTATTTGGTGCAATTTTCAAGTGCAATTTATAATGATATTGATTTCTTTCCTGCACCATTATTGATTGAAATTAAGCCTAGAAAAAAATTAAAGGAAGATTGGAATACCCTTAGACCAAAATTTAGGGCAGCTTATGCTTTAGCTTCTGAAAAGGCATGGAAATTCAAAATTATTGATGAGTCTCGTTTGTATGATCAATATTGGGAAAATATCAATTTTTTAAAAAGATTCAGACGTTCTCATGTTGATGAGGTAGATCAGAGAGTATTAATTGAAACTTTATTAAAACTAGGCTTTTCAACAGTTAATCAATTGCCTGCTTATATTTTTAAAGATGAAAAAAATGTATTAAAGGCTATTCGCCAAATATGGGTTTTAATTTCAAAAAATATACTTGCTTGCGATCTATATAACCCTTTTACTACTGAAACTGTTATTTGGGTAAATGATGGCTCTAAAGCACAAGGAGTTATTTAAATGATACAGGATGATTCAGTAAAGATTGATAGAAAACGCCTAGTTATTAAACCAAATGCAATTGTTGGTTATAAAGGTAATAAATATAAAATTATCAATATTTTAAATGCAAAAGATGTCGTGATTGCAAATTTGGAATCTGCTCGAAGTTTACAAGTGAGCATAAGGGAATTATCTGTTTTAAGTGAAGATAATTCTAAGCTTAACCAAGGTGAGGATATTTCTGCTGAGTCATGGCAAATCGCTTTAGATCATTATGAAATTATTAGGGAACTCATTGACTATTCCACAGTTGAGGCGGTTAAGAAGACTGCAAGTGAACATAATCTTCATGTAAATACTATTTGGAAATGGCTTAAAGCTTACCGAGAAAACAAGTCTATCTTAGCTTTAGTCCCAAAAAAACGTGGTTGGACAACAGAAAAAACAAGGTTGTCGCCTGAATTAAATCATATTATTCAACAAGCGATCCATACTAAGTATTTAACAAGTTTAAAGCCAAGTGTTGCCAAAACAATTTTGGAAGTGAAGCTTGAGTGCTTCAAAAGAAAAATTGAACCACCTCATGACAATACGATTCGCTATAGAATTGAAGCCCTTAATGGCTATGAAGTGACTAAGGCAAGATACGGAAAAAAGGCTGCTAAAGATAAGTATGAAGCATCAGCAGGGACTTTTCCGAATGCAGACTATCCTTTGGCGTATGTGCAGATTGATCACACTCCTTTAGATATAGAAATCGTTGATGAACAATACCGTGAAACAATAGGCAAGGCATATTTGACATTAGCAATTGATGTTTTTAGTAGAATGATTGTTGGTTATTACCTTTCTTTAGAAGCTCCAAGTGCAACATCGGTAGCAATGTGTATTTCATCAGCCATTATTTCAAAGAAAAGAAAACTGCTTGAGTTAGATGTGGATGGTGAGTGGGATATCGAAGGTATTATGGATTCAGTCCATTCTGATAATGGTTCTGATTTTAGAACAAACCATCTGCATAAAGCATGTCTAAAGTACGATATTAATTGGGAGTATCGACCTATTGGTGGTGCAAAATATGGTGGGCATATTGAGCGTTTACTTGGAATCGTAAATCTTGAAATGCATGTTTTAGATGGAACGACTAAATCTAATATTTTTGAAAAAGGAACTTATGATTCCGCTAAGAATGCTTGTTTAACACTTCGTGAATTAGAACATTACATCGTCTATTGGATTGTAAATGTTTATCATAAAAGCAAGCATTCAATACTTGAAATTCCGCCACAACAAATGTGGGAAGAGGGTATTTGGGGAACAAAATTTAAAGTTGGTACTGGTTTAAAAGAAAGGGTTGCGGATGAAGCAACACTATTTTTGGATTTCGCCCCTGAATTTGAATCAACCATTCAAAGAACGGGCGTAAAAAAAGATAAACTTTTTTATTTTGCTGATTGTTTAAGACCTTGGATCAATGCGATTGATCCAACTGACGATGAGAAAAAGCGTAAAAGAAAGTTTATTTTTAAAAGAGATCCTCGTGATATTTCAATGATTTGGTTTTATGAACCGAATACAAATACATATTTTAAAGTACCTACAGCCAAACGTGAAATTCCATCAATCGGATTGCATGAATATAGACAAGTCCAAGCATATCTTAAGAGTGAGCGATTAGATACAGTTGATCAAGATGCTATTTACAGAGCAATTATTTATCTCCGTGAAAAAGTAGATCAAGCCGTGACTTTAACTAAAAAGCAACGCCGAATGAATCAAAGAAAAAAAGAGAATGGTAAGATAGTTGCTGCACTACACCATGAAAATAAAAATAATTCAGTTATCCATACAAATGTAGATGCTCCAAAGTCACAAAATAGTTTATGGGATCAAAATTTAACTGCTTTTGACGATTTGAGGTAAGACCATGAAACAATATGATTACCTTGCTGAGCATGTCCTTGACACTATGATTCTTAGTGATGCTGAAAGAATTAATATTCTTTATGAGGATCGGTGGATTGGTTATCAGAAAGCAATTGCAGTTTTGAATACACTGACTGATATTTTGAAACGACCTAGAAAATTAAGACCAGAATGTCTTTTAATTGTTGGTGATTCAAATATGGGAAAAACTAAGATTATTCATGAGTTTGCAAAAGAATACTATACTAAGAGAGTTGATGATATGGACATGCAGCTTATGTCATTGACTAAACCAGTCATTCCTATTCAAGCCCCTGCTAGGGCAAATGTAAAAGATTTATATATTAATATCTTAGATCATTTTTTTGTCCCTTTTCGTGTCACTGATCCTGAAAGCAAATTAAGGTATCAAGCAACCCATCTACTGCGTAAATATGAAACCAAAATGTTAATTATTGATGAGTTGCATAATTGTTTAAGTGGGAGTGCTAGGCAACGGCAAGAAGTGATGAATACACTTAAAACGCTAAGCAATGAACTTAGTATGAATATCATTGGTGTTGGTACTCGTGATGCATCTCTTATTCTTCATACGGATACTCAGTATGCCAGTCGCTTTGAAATTATAGATTTGCCTTTATGGAAATTGGATGCGGATTTTTTAAGACTTCTTTTAAGTTATGTTCGCTTACTTCCCCTAAAAAAATTATCAAACTTGGCATCACAAGAAATTGCGACCTTACTCTATGAAATTTCAGGTGGTAATTTTGGTGATTTAAATCGTTTATTGGTGGAATGTGCAAAAGAAGCAATATTGACTGGTAAAGAAGAAATTACCCTCGAAATTGTTAAAAAATTCAAGTGGCTTAAACCAACAGAGGGTGCTCGTAATATTCGCACTATTCAGCTTAATTCTATTTAGTATTATTGAGGGTGTAATATGCCTAATTATGCTCAAAATTGGTTTATACATACCCCCATTGAACAAGGTGAAGTATTATCATCATGGCTCATTCGTTCAGCCTTAGACATGGGATGTTCCCCTTTAACACTTATAGAAGCATTGTGGGGTAGATGGAGAGCATTAACGATTGATCTTGATCGAGGTATGACGGAAGATCGGCTTGAATTATTATTTGTACATTCTTTTGATGATAAACAAAAAATTTTGAAAACAATGCTAACTAATGTGGCTCCCTATCTAGTTAAGAGTTCAAATAGTGGATGGGTTTTAAGTTTAGGTCAGCGTAGTAGATCAAATTTTTCAGGTCGGCAGGTGTGTACTCAATGTTTTGAAAGTGATGGTAGATCAGCTTATTTACGGTTAATGTGGCGAATGGGGTGGCATTGTTGTTGTGAAAAACATCAAATAAATTTAATTGATCATTGTCCGAATTGCGGTGTAGTCATTCAGCCATTTAAAATAGATTTAGAGCATGGATCATTAGCAGTATGTTTCTCATGCCATTTTAATTTGACTTTATATCAGCCACAACCTAGCAATATTCAAATTTTAGATTTTCAAAAAAATGCAGATAACGTTTTAAAACAAGGCTCAGGTTTATATAATAATCAAAATATTTCAGCTACCGAATGGTTTGCGATTGCTCGTGCATGGATAAGTGAAATCAGATTACTTGTAGATACAGATAATATTCAACTTATTGAAATGTTTAAGAGCTTTGGTATAAATTTAAATACCATAACTCCTTTCACACCAATTGCTTTCGAATATTTAAATACAAACGAACGTATAATTTTGCTTTCCATCTTGAATGAAATTATGAAAATCCCATGTGAGTTGATTATTGACCGCTCTTATGAGTACGGGATTAGTAGTGCAAATTTTTGGGATAAGCGTAAAAAACTACCGATTCAACTTCAACAAATGAAATCAGCAATGATCAAGCCTATAAGAGTATATGCTTTACAACGTGTGAGTTCTCATAATGGAAAACCAAAAGCAAAAAAAACCGTGCAACGTAAGTGGCTTAATTTGTTAAGAAAATCAAGAAAGAAACGGAGTCATAAGCTTGGCGGAGATTAATATTGAGCAGTTATGTAATGGGTGTGAAAAATCAGTTACCCAACTAAAAAAAAGATATAAAGGGAAAAAATATTGCTCAACTTGTTATGCTCGAATTTTTAAAAAATGTCTTTGCCCAAAATGTGGGTTATCTGCTCGATTACCTAAAAATGATGATCAAGCGATCTGTAATGAATGTATTAAAAAACAACCTTGTATAAGATGCAATCAAGTTAACAGACCGATAGGAACGCTTACAGAGTATGGGGTCGTTTGTAATAGTTGTTCTGTTTATTTTAGAGAGGTTGAACGATGTGAGCGATGCAATGTTCAATCGCAAAAATTAACGAAAATATCACGCTTTAATGATGACCTCAGAGTTTGTCCGAAATGTTCAACAAGGGATTATGAAACATGTCCTTCATGTCATAAATATCGCTTGTTAGAGTTAGATGAAAAAGGAAATAAAGTTTGTAAAAAATGTATAACTCAACCGAATAAACCTTGTATTGAATGTAAAACGATGATCTCAGCAGGATGCGGTGATCTATGTGATGATTGCTACTGGATTAAAAATCTATGGTCAAAGTTCCATCAAAATATTTATTTGTTCGAGTCATCTTTTTTAAAAAAACAATATGAAAACTACGTGCTTTGGTTGGTCGATTTAGTTGGAGCACATCAAGCAGCTTTGTATTTGAATAAACATACTCATTTTTTTATTAAAACAGAAATGTTATGGGAGAGTAATATTCCTGATGCAGACCAATTATTGTTGACTTTACGGACGAGTGGACTTAGAAAGTTTGAATTAGTAACACAGTGGCTCGATCAAATGCATGGGGTAAAAATCTCAACTATAAATAAAAATGAATGTTCTGAGATAGATCAAGCCAATAAGTTGATTGATCAGTTACCGCAGCCCTCATTGGCTTTTGATGTTGTATTTGCTTATAAGCAAAAGCTCGATGAAAAAATGCATCAAGGAAAAACATCTGCTCGATCTGTAAGGCTTGCAATGAAGCCTGCTGTTGCATTGATGTTATCTATTCAGGATAAGCAATTACTGCCAGATTTGGCAAAAGTAAAAGCTTATTTAAATGAGTATTCAGGTCAGGCTGCTGCATTAACAGGGTTTATTAATTTCTTAAACGATCAATATGATACGGATATTGATTATATTTCCTTAAAGCATTCTAACTTCATAAAAGAAGCAAGTAAGCGGAAATTGGAAAAAGAATTGATCTCGATGCTCAGCCCAAATACTGATTTCAATGTCATGGTATGGGTGAAAAATGGCTTACAACTATTCCATGAGATGAGTTATCAGGATTCATTGAAGATCAAGTTGGAAATGATCGTTGAAATAAAAGATGGCTATAATGTTTTGTACAATAACCAAAATTATTGGTTGCCTAAGAACATTGATCCATCTTTTAAAAAGTAAGTCTAAAGTTTCAATACTTCGATATATAATTTAGTTTAATATTTTGATAATTCATTAATTAAGAGAAAAAAATGGGCTTAAAGGATTTGCTTGGTCTGAAAGAAAGTGATGAAAAAAAACTACGTGAAGGATTAGCACAACTTAGGGCTTTAAATGATCATTTATCATCCATGTATTCTTTGAGGTCTGACTTAAGAGATTTAACAGATAATCGGCATACTGTTAGTTCACTTTTACAAGGTGAATTAGATAAGATTAAAGCTCACCAACAAAGTTTAATTAATAAAACGAATGAGTTATCTCAACTAAAAGCCAAATTAGATGAGTCTCTAATTGCTATTGAAAAAATTCAATCTGTTTTAGCTAATGATGAAAATGGTAGTTCTATTTATTCTCGTATATTAGAAGTAACCAATGAAGATAATCTAGATATTTTGGAAGTTGAGTCCGAAAAAATTCACACAGCTTATAGTCAATTATTTGATCGAAATGGTGAGGATACTTCTAAAGTTGATCGAGTAAATTATGTAATTGATAAAATTTTAGATCAATATGACAAATTGTTTGATGAACTAAATGATAATGGTGAAACGAAAGTTAAAGAATACGAAAGAAAAATTAATGAGTTAGTTGCATACTATGACGATTTATTTATTTCTGATGATCCTGATAATAAAAGTAAAAATGAGCAGATAAATTTTCAGTTATCGAGAGTCCAAAATTTTTATGACAAAATTTATGGTAATGAAGAAAAAAACATTACTGCATTAAGTGAAGATTTGGATAAAAGGTTAGAAAATTTAAAAAATGTTGAGGAGCGAGCAAAATCAGTTATTGGATTATCAAGTGAAGCAGGGCTTGCAGGTGGTTTTGTTGTAAAAGGACAAGAAGCCAAAAAAGGACAATTCATCAGTATTATTGTATTTGTATTAGTTGTATTAGCAATTTTTGGATTTAATTTTTATTTGTTTGATAAATCAGATTTTTTGAATATGAAGTGGGATACATTCTTATTCAAATTATTGATCAACGCACCTTTGATTTGGATTGCAACAATTGCGAATATAAATTTAAATCGTTTTTCTAAATTAGAGCAAGAATATTCTCATAAAGAAGCATTGGCTAAATCTTATGAACGGTACAAAACAGAAATTCAAGAGCTTGAAAAGTTAGGAGTTACTGGTTCAGAGGAGCTTAAATTAAAACTTTTAGAAATCAATCTTGAAGCATTTAAAGTTAACCCTGCGGAACATTCTGATAAAGCTAAGCCTGATTTCTCTATATGGGATTTGATTCAGAAGAAAAAAGATGAGAAACCTAGTGAGTAATTGAAGCTCAGGTACATTTTTCTCAATGTATTGGGTAAGCAGAAGTAGAATTCAGTTATTCTGAAATTTACAATTCAAACTGTTAAACTATTTACTTACCAAGATTTTATCCGAATAACTTGTATGTATCAGAACTTACAACATAGCTTTGAAAATAGCGTAATTCTCGTTGTAGAAGATGATTATGATATTGGTGACATTCTTGAAAAATACATAAAAAATGAAAACATGAAGGTCATCCGTGCATTGGATGGACAACAAGCTTTAGAGTGCTTAAAAGCCAACTCTATAGACCTGATTCTCCTTGATATTAAATTACCCAAACTAAATGGCTGGGAAATTCTACAAATCATCCGTCAAACAAGTCATTTACCTGTCATTATGCTGACTGCCTTAGATGATCAAGTGAATAAGATCATGGGGCTAAAAATGGGTGCTGATGATTTTATTATTAAACCATTTAACCCAAATGAAGTGATTGCGCGAATACAAGCCGTACTTAGACGAAGTACAAGCCAAAATACGGAAATAACTAATATTATTCGTTATAAAAATATTGAAATTAATCCAGATCATCATCAAGTTTACATTTCAAATGGTCAAAGAAATCAGCTGCTCAACCTTACGTTAACTGAGTATAAGATACTGGTTTTGATGGCAAAAACACCAAATAAAGTCTTTACACGTAATGAATTGATCCAAAACTGTATGCCTGAAAGTGATGCTTTAGATCGCACTGTAGATAGCCATATCAGCAAATTACGCAAAAAACTTGAAGAAAATTATGTAAATGGTTTATTAATCAATGTCCGTGGCGTGGGGTATCGCTTAGATCAAAATCATGAAATTTAACTTTTTTAAAAATTCAGTTGGAATTAACTTCCAGTTTATTATCATGATGAGCCTACTCAATTTAGGCATTACGCTGTTATCTTTCATGATTGGCTATTTTGTTTATAGCTGGGCGATAAAAATAGGTTTTCTAAATACGCAAGTTATTAATTCAAATGAATTTTCAGTTACCTTTGTTGACTTTATCTGGCTGTTTTTAGTGCTATTAACAGGCTTTTTTCTTTCTACTATCCTCGCCTTTAAATATGGAAAACGCTATACACAGCCAATTAGTGATTTAGCAGATGTTATTCAACAAATTCAACAAGGTAATTTAGCACTCAGAATTAAACAGCCACATCATGATATTCCACATGAAATCAAGTCCCTTATTGAGAACTTCAATGAAATGGCAAACCAACTTGAAGTATCAGTTAAGAATTCAACTGTTTGGAATGCTGCAATTGCACATGAATTACGAACACCTGTGACAATATTACAAGGTCGCTTGCAAGGTATTGTCGATGGTATATTTATTGCCGATCAAGCTTTACACCTAAGCTTATTGAACCAAGTCGAAGGCTTATCTTACCTTGTGGAAGATTTACGGACACTGACACTTATTGAAAATAAACAATTACGTTTAGAACTAGAAAAGACCAATTTAAAAGATAGTATTGAAAAATGTCTGCAGATGTTTAATGAACGGTTTCAGGTTAAAGGTTTAACTATTATTTTAAATTTGACGGATAAATTGGTTTGCGTTGATATAAGAAGGATGGAACAAGTCTTTATTGCATTATTTTCTAATTTTCTAAGATATTCGAATGCTGGACAAATCAATATTACAACGATGGCCACAGCAGAACATTGGCTATTAATGTTTGAAGATGAAGGTCCTGGTATTGATGAATCGCATCTTGCACATCTGTTCAAGCCATTCTATCGTCTGGAAGACTCTAGATCACGTCTAGATGGCGGTACTGGATTAGGCTTGGCAGTGATTGATGCAATTATTGAAGCACACCAAGGTCATATTTATTATTCTAAATCCAAAAACTTAGGTGGCAGCTGTTTTACTATTCAACTAAATCGTATAAATCGTAAGACATCAACTCATTTATAATGTGTTAAGTTCAGATCAATACGGCTTCATTTAAACCATAAATTTAAGATAAATTGATGTCTGAACTTAACCATTCTGTTTGATGATCCTCAAATAAATTTCATCACAATGAATTCTCATCTCGATATTTCGCTAGCATAAAAAATACCACAATGGAGAGTATGCCGATGATAATCCCTGCTGTTAATAATAAATTAACATGAGCTGAACTGAAGGCAATTTTACCTGCGTTAATCAATGCTGTACCTTGTTCAACGGGTAACTGGCTCGCCACTAAATAGGTATCACCAATCGATAGTCTGGCTTTTTCTGCTAAAACAGCAGTTAAATCTGACGGCACTTGAAGATGACTGCCAAATATATAGGCCATGAAAACACCAAATAAAGTAATACCTAGTCCTGTACCCAGTTCATAACCTGTACTTTCAAGTGAACCTGCCGCACCGCCCTTTTCTGCAGGTACTGAGCCCATGATCGCAATGGATGAAGCTGTTAAACCGATACTTAGAGTGAGTCCAATTGAAGCTAAAATAAAGGGAACAATAATTCCCGGATGATGAAAATCTGAATAACTCAAACTGATCAACGCAATTGCTGCCAATATTAATGAAAATGTTGCAACTAGACGCAGTCCGAATTTATTAGATAAAAATCCAGCAATAGGCCCACCAATAGCAGCAGCAACCATAATCGGAACCATAAAAAGACCAGCTTGTAGTGGTGTTAAACGAATGACATATTGCAGCTCCATCGCTAAGGTTAATTCCACACCTGCCAAAGCGCCTGCAGCAACCATTGCCATAATAATGCCTGCTAAAATAGCAGGGCGTGAAAATAGTGAAAGATCTAGCATCGGTTGAGGAGAATTCAGCTGTTTGCGTACAAATATGGTTAATAATCCAATAGAAAAAATGACTAAAGGAAGGACAATTAACAACGACTGTTTACCGCCTAAGCCTGCTTTGAGCGCATATACAAATGAAACCAAACCGAAAATTAGCAATAGCGCCTGACCAAATGCCCAATGTCCAGAGGTTACAGCTTCATTTTTGGATAATAAGAAATAGCACATTGGGGCGACAACTAACATGATTGGGACATTAATGAGGAAAACTGAACCCCACCAGAAATATTCTAACAATCCACCACCAATGAGCGGTCCAATGGCGGCACCGGCTGATCCGATTGTGCCCCAAATACCCAGCGCAATGGCACGTTCGCGACTGTCTTCGAAGGTTCTGCGAATAATACCCAATACACAGGGCATAATCATGGCACCGCCTAATGCTAATAAAGCACGTGCGGCAATCAGCATAGAAGCCGTTTGGGAAAATGCCGCAAGGACTGAGGCAATTCCAAATATAACCAAGCCAATCAGCAGAATCTTACGATTGCCGACACGATCAGCCAAAGTTCCCATCGGAACTAAAAGTCCAGCCATAAGTAATGGATAAATATCAATAATCCATAAGACTTGGTTGCTTGAGGCACTCAATGATTGGGTTAATGATGGAACCGCAACATGCAGTACAGTCATATCAATCACAATCGGCAGAAATGCAAGCACGACAGCGAGCAATATCCACCAGCGTTTCGGATCAAGATTCGTAGCTTTCATGATCAAACCTATATTGATGGTTTATTAAATCAATTCTGAAATAAAGATGTAAATGAAAGATTTGTTGTGGGCTAAACTCGTTAACCCACAGCTTTTATATTTAGCTTTTATTCTCAGTTTTGATGCTTAATGTGCCGCTTTACGTTTCGAGAATTTCTCAACCATGCTCATGACGACAATAAAGAAAATCGGTACAAAAATAACAGCTAGAATTGTTGCGCTGATCATGCCGCCAAAGACGCCTGTACCAATCGCTTTTTGAGTTTCAGAACTAGCGCCACTGGCAATGACTAAAGGAATAACGCCACAGGTAAATGCCAAAGATGTCATTAGGATTGGACGTAAGCGCAATTTAGCGGCTGCAACGGTTGCCTCCACTAAACCCATTCCTTCTTCTCTTAATGCTTTTGCAAACTCAACAATCAAAATGGCATTCTTTGCAGATAGACCAATAATCGTGATCATGCCGACCTTAAAGAAAATATCATTTGGCATACCACGTAACATTACTGCTAAAAAGGCGCCAATCAACCCTAGAGGGACAACTAGCATCACAGAGAATGGAATTGACCAGCTTTCATAAAGTGCTGCCAAGACAAGGAAAACGACTAACATCGACAACAGTAATAAAAACAAGGTTTGTGATTCCGACTGTTTTTCTTCTAGAGAAATCCCAGTCCACTCATAACCCACACCTTTCGGAAGCTGTTTAATCAAATTTTCCATCTCAGTCATGGCTTGTCCTGAAGATACACCTGCTGCTGGACTGCCAGAAATACTCAATGATGGACGACCGTTGTAACGATTGTATTGTTGTGGTGAATGTTGCCAAATGGGTGTAATTATTTCAGACATTGAAACCAATTTACCGCTTTGACTGTTCACTTTAATCTGAAGAATATCTTCAATACTCATGCGTGATTTGGAATCAAGCTGCACTATGACTTGCTGCATGCGGTCTTGATTTGGAAAGTCATTGATGTACATCGAACCCATTGAGGTTGAAATAATATCGGTCACATCACTGAAATTAACACCTAATGCCTGCAATTTATCTCTATCAATTTTAAGCTGTACAGAACTGCCATCTGGCAAACCTTCAGGATAGACCTCCGCCACGATTTTACTTTGTGCTGCTAATGCTAAAAGCTGATCTTGCGCTTCTCTTAAAGCAGGCATGCCAATATTGCCACGATCTAATAATCTCAGTGAAAAACCAGATGAGTTACCTAATTCATCAATGGCTGGTGGTAACACAGACATGGTTTGACCTTCTGAACTTTCAGCCATCGCTATATTTGCATTATTCACGACTTCTTGTGCCGTAATAGTACGCTCTTCGAATGGCAATAGATTAGTAAAATACATCGCTGTATTCTGACCAGAACCACTAAAACCAAAACCTAAGACTGCCATATTGTCTTTAATACCCGTTTCTTGGTCTAAATGATTTTGAAACTCAGCAACGACTTTACGGGTACGTTCTTGAGTTGCATCCGCAGGAAGCTGAATTGAAGTCATAAACCACCCCTGATCTTCTTCTGGCATAAACGCAGTCGGAACGTGTTTAAAACTAAAAATCAGCACAATGACAATGCCTAAGAAACATAACATTGCGAGGGTTTTATGTTTAATTACTTTAAATAAACTACGTTCGTAGCGATTGTTCAGCTTCTCAAAACTGCGATCAAACCATGCAAAAACACCTTTTTTCTGATGGTCTTGATCAATCGGTTTTAACATTGTTGCACATAACGCAGGGGTTAATGTCAATGCAAGGAAAGCTGAGAATAAAATGGAAACTGACATGGTAATGGTGAATTGGCGATAGATAATCCCCACCGAGCCTGACGCCAATGCCATCGGCAAGAATACAGCGGCTAACACTAAGGTAATACCAATAATCGGATTGGTAATTTCCTTCATGGCTTTAGATGTGGCTTCAACTGGAGATAAACTTTCTGTCGCCATAATTCGTTCAACATTCTCAATGACCACAATCGCATCATCGACAATAATCCCAATCGCAAGCACCATGCCGAACATGGTCAGCACATTAATCGAAAAACCTGCAAGTAGCATGACTGAAAATGTGCCAAGCAATGCAATCGGTGCAACGATCGCTGGAATTAAGGTGTATCGAACATTATGTAAGAAAATAAACATGACAATAAAAACTAAAGCCATAGCTTCAAGCAATGTCATGATTACTTTTTCAATCGAAACTTTTACAAAAGGTGCAGTGTCGTAAGGTATAGAGAATTTCATACCATCAGGCAATGCTAGACTTAATTGTTCAATTTTTGCTTTTACACCCTCTGCAGTCTTAACAGCATTGGCACCAGGACTCATTTGTATCGCCACAGCTGTAGAGGCTTTACCATTTTCTAAAATCGCAAAGTTATACATTTGCGCACCAATTTCGACACGAGCAACATCCGATAATCGAACAATGGCACCATTTTGTTGAGCACGTAAACTAATGTTCTTGAATTGCTCTACAGTTTCTAATTGACCTTGAGCAGTCAAAGGAATGGTGATTTGTTGCCCCTTCAACGCAGGAACATCACCAATACGACCCGGTGATATCGGCAAGTTTTGGTTTTGGATGGCTGTATTCACATCTTGAATACTCAATCCATAAGAGACCAAGCGGTCTGGATCGACCCAAATTCGCATGGCTTTCTCAGCACCAAAGTTTTGGACTTTACCAACACCTTCGACCCGTTTTAATTCTTCAATTACATAGCGAGTCATATAGTCACTGACATCAATTTCACTATATTTGCCATTTGGTGAACTCAACCCCACCATCATTAAAAAACCAGATGATGCAGCATCAACCATCAGCCCCTGTTGTCGAACTGTTTGGGGTAGGCGCGACTCAATGGCTTTAATTTTGTTTTGTACATCAACTTGTGCCAGTTCTACATCTGTGCCTGGTTTAAAGGTTGCGGTGATTGTTGCTGTTCCAGAACTATCCGAACTTGAACTGTAATACAGTAAGTTCTTGACACCTGACATTTCCCGCTCAATCAATGTCACAACACTATCATTCAGTGTCTTTGGGGTAGCACCTGGATAGATTGCAGTAATACTGATCTGTGGTGGCGCAACACTCGGAAATCTTGCAATAGGTAACTTGGGAATACTGAGTACACCTAACAAAATAATAAATAAAGCGATCACCCATGCAAAAACAGGACGCTTAATGAAAAATTGAGACATTATTTCTTGCCTCCACTTTCCTGAGTATTTGTAGGTTGCCACTGCTTAATTTTTAGTTTTTGCTCAGGCTGTATACGATCAGCGCCTTCAACAATAACTTTTTCGCCTGCTTGTAATCCTTGTGTTACTACATAGCTATTTTGATAACGTTGACCAAGCTGAATAGGCTTGCTTTGCGCTAAACCTTTTTGATTAACAATCGTAACATTGGCTTTACCACTAATATCATGTTGAATCGCTTGTTCAGGTACTAACAGCGCATTTTCAACTTGAGCTCGGCTCATATTGACTCGAACATACATGCCTGGCAAAAGTTTTTGATTTTGATTATTGACTAGAATACGAATCGTGACATCACCCGTGTCAGGATCAACTTTAGTATCTGAAAATAGGATTTCACCTGTGACATTATAAGGTTTACCCTGACTATTCAGGATTTCAACCGTATGTTTGATGTTTGACACGTCACCTTGCTGCAAAGCTTCCTGTAGCTTTTCATAATCACTAATTGATTGCTTTACATCGACGTAGACTTTATTAATCTGTTGTATTACGGCCATCGCATTGCTATCGCCTTGACCAACCAATGCACCTTCAGTCACTAAGATTTCACCAATCGTTCCTGAGATGGGTGCTGTGACAGTGGCATATTTAAGATTGAGCTGCTGTCTACTTAACATAGCTTGCATTTGCGCCACATCGGCTTTTGCTTTTTTATAATCTGCTTCCGTATTGTTGTATTCCTGCTGACTAACCGCATTTACTTTTACCAATTCAGTGTAGCGTTTTAACAGCACCTGCAAACGTGTCACCTCAGCTTGTGCACGGTTTAAAGTAGCTTGATTGCTTTTTACATCTGCCTGAAAGATTTCAGAATTTAATTTAAAAAGTGGTTGACCTGCTTGCACATAAGAGCCTTGTTTAAAAAGCACTTTATCAACAATTCCACCTACTTGCGGACGAATTTCAGCAATCCGGTAAGCTGTAACACGGCCGGGAAGATTTTCAATTACATTCATAGATTGCGGTAATACAGTGATGGTACTGACCACCACCGGCGGCATTTCTGCTGCGGACTGTTCAGCATCTTTGGATTGTGTACAGCCGATCAAAAGTACAGTTGTAATAAGTATTGAACTTATTAAATGATGACATGTTTGCATGTTTTTTCAGAGAGAGTTTTAGATGCTACTATTTTGAAATAGCAGTGTTTATGAATTGCTAATGTTATGTGGAGATTGTGTGGAGAAAACTGTTAAATGGGAAGTAATTTTAATCTGGCTGAAACTATTATTAATAATAAACACTTGATTTTGTTAAGCTAAATTATTATTTTATAATAACTTTATTAATATTGGTTGATTGAGAAACCTGTTAGAAGTTTTAGATATATTTCATACTATTCTTTATATGAGTTATCTATTTAAAAAGAAGTAATAAAGAAGCTAATGGATCATTTTGAAGTAGAAGTTTTAAAACAAGCTGCTTCGTAATTCTTCAATAAATACGAAGCATATTTTAGTAAATTTAATTCTCTATTTATAATTTTTTCTTTTTTATTAATATTTTGAAAATTTTATTAAAACTTGCAACCCAATCAGCTTGGTCAGTATGCATGTGCTTCATGGCTCTTTTTTGATTGAAGTTAGTCTTGCAAATATCGAACCATTTTTTTGTTCCTTTTTTCCCCTCAATTGCTTCACAAATCATGGTTATATTTTTTTCATTAAGCATCTCTTTGGTAATAAATAGAAAAAAACAAAATGCTTCATTATTTTTGTTATTTTTCTTAATATCAATAAGGTAAAGATGATCATGAAATTCGGCTAACTCTAACTTTAAAAACAAAAGTAATCTTCCAACGTCATCGTTAATCCAAGTA
The DNA here is from genome assembly GCF_015218165.1 of Acinetobacter piscicola. Taxonomy (NCBI): domain Bacteria; kingdom Pseudomonadati; phylum Pseudomonadota; class Gammaproteobacteria; order Moraxellales; family Moraxellaceae; genus Acinetobacter; species Acinetobacter piscicola. The sequence continues at coordinate 372,711 of NZ_CP048659.1, forward strand.
TTATGAATAGGGAATTTAACGATGGGCTTTATCTGTAAAAGTGAAAAGGTGTCTGAAAGATTTCCACTTTGATCAATGCAAGATACTTTAGTTAATTTAGTAGAATCTTTTTTAGCTTCAATGTTTTTTAAACTACTAAATATAAGAGCAAGATCATCTACATCTAGTTTATTCGGTTTTTTTTCTGAATTTTCAGATTTTGTAGGTTTATTCTTTCTATTGCCATAACGGTTGCCTGATGATTCTTCATCTTTATTTTCATTTTTTTCTTTACTTTCAATATATTGTATATTTGATTCAGTTTCAATTACTTCTTCAATAATCTCAATATCGAAGTCAGTAAAATCTACTGAAATATCAGTCTGTTTTTTATTTTCACCTCTGTTGTGAGATGGGTCTTCTTGGGTGTTGATACGAGTGTTATTGCGTTTTTTTTTGTTTCGACCTTGTCTATGAACTTTATCTTTATCAATGGTTTCTATCTGTTCCTCTGATTCTGTTACAGGTGCATAAGCTACTATAGGAAAATCAGCAATAGGAGAAACTTTAGATACGTGTGTAATTAAAAATCGTTTTCCATTTTCAAGCCAAATACCTTCGGCAGTTAAGCTCATTGTTGTTGAATGCGGAGGAATTACACTAGGAAATCTAGATGGATATGGCTTTCCAGTTTTATCGAGTTTTATGTCATTTAACGAATTTCGTATATTTAGCACTTTTTCTTGGGTGTTTTTGTTTAGTGCTAGATTTGCCAAAAATGTGATCGCTTCTTTTCCTATGGTTTTAACCATATTTTTTTTCAGTACAACAGATATTTTTTCAACATTTTCAACATTTTCAACATTTTGAATTTCATATTTTTCTAAAAATAAATCAACTATATGTGAAATACTGTAATTTTCATTGATGATATGGCCTCTAATGTCCTTTCTTGCAGGGATATAAAAAGCATGGAGTGAATGAATACAACTTGTAAGTACTTCGATATTATCATTTGATTTTAAAATACAATATTTACTCATTAAAAATGGGTAATATCTAAAAGGCACATTTGCACTGTATTCATTTTTAGGAATGAATATTTTTTCATTATATAAGTAGTATTCGTCTGAATCAGGAATCTTAGCATCAAATCTAATGATCTTTGGTTCGTTAATGGAAAAATCAAACTCAAAATTAACTGTTCTTAGACAGTTATTAAAAGAGAATTTTCTTCCCTCTATTCGTGTTTGGCCTTTCCATATTGTGCCAATTTGTACTGTATCCAAATCTCGAAAAGTGACATCATATTTGTTGTAAGAATTTTCAGATACATTTAAACGATTAGGGTTTGCCGCATCAAGCTCAACAAGTAGAACTTCAATTAATATATTGTCAGATTCAGAACTCGAATTTAACTTTAAACAACTATATAGGTAGACAACTCGTTCGATTTCATCATCAGGAAATGAGTCAATAGAGGTCATATCAGAATATACTCTAATAAAGGTTATTATAAAAAAGAAATTATGAGTTATTAATAGTCTATTTTTATATATTTGACTAGCTTCTATTTTTGTAAACTAGCTTTTATTTTTGTAAGTGACACCCGCCACCGACTAAGGCAATAGCAGATGCCGTATGGTGCGGAGCACGATAGGGACGTTGTCCAAAGTGATGCTTTAAATTGGCAATCGAATAAATACTGGCAACTTGCAGATTTTCCTGATGATTGAGTGGCGGTAAAATACTGGGTAGCCGAGAGGCTAATAATGTTTTGCCTGTGCCGGGTGGACCTTTAAATAAAATAGAATGCCCACCAGCAGCTGCAATTTCTAAAGCTCGGCGTGGACGCATTTGTCCTTTTACATCTGCTAAATCAAACTTATAATGTTGCTGCAATGCAGTACTTACATTTTCAGTTGCAGAAATTGTTTGCGTATTGGAAAAATGCGCACAGACTTGTTTTAAGTGAGACGCAGCGAAGACTTTGATTTCAGGCAGTTGTGCTGCCTCTGTTGCATTTTCTGTGGGGAGCATTAAGCAGTGTTGTGCCTGTTGGCATGCCATAGCAATGGTCAATGTGCCTGAGCTTGGTCTAAGATGCCCATCGAGTGCTAATTCCCCAATAAATTCAAAATCATCCGTTTGACCTTCAGGAATTTGACCTGTGGCAATTAAAATCCCCATTGCAATGGGGAGGTCTAAGCGTGAGCCATCTTTGGGTAAATCGGCTGGGGCTAAATTAATGGTTAAACGTTTGGTCGGAAATTGAAAACCACTGTTAATAATGGCTGAGCGCACTCGATCTTTACTTTCTCTCACCGCAGCTTCAGGTAAACCTACAATGGTTAAAGAGGGTAAACCTGCGCTGACATGAACTTCAACTTCTATTTGTGGTGCATGTAACCCGAGTAAACCTCGTGTATAAATTTTGGCAAAAGACATGTTATTATTCCAATTTGCTTTATTTTTAATCGTTTTATTGTTTTTATGCACTTCTTTTGTGCAAAAAATATTATTTTTTATTTTTGAATCAAGGTTTCTAGGGTCTTAACTTGTGCTTGTAAGGCTGTTAAACGGGTATTGGCATTTTGTAGTGCAGTTTTTTGGCGTTCTAATTCATCTTTTGAGACCAGATCCATTTTACTGACAGTTTCATTGAGTAATGCACGTAAATTGTGCTCTAAATCTTTCTTGGGTTGATCAATTTGTTCCAAAATTGCCTGTAATAGTGTTTCAATCATTTTAATGTCCAAAAAATAGTGAGATTGGTTTAGTTTAACATTGCTTTGAAATAGACCCTAGTGTTAACTGAATAGTATCGAGTGAATTAATAATAAAATACAAAAAATCAATCGCAAATATAAAATTTTTAAAGTGAAAACTACAAGAAAATGTATAAAATAAGGTACAAGGCGATTTCTGACAAAATCACTTAACACTCCCCAACCGTTAAGTAATTTTGGCATGAAAATTGAACATAAAACCTTACTGGTGATAAAAGCCGAAGGAAAACAACATGAAACTCGTAACAGCAATTGTAAAACCATTCAAATTAGATGATGTCCGTGAAGCATTGTCAGAAATTGGCGTTCAAGGGATTACCGTCACAGAAGTGAAAGGTTTTGGTCGTCAAAAAGGTCACACTGAACTTTATCGTGGTGCTGAATATGTCGTTGATTTTTTACCAAAAGTGAAAATTGAAATTGCAATCAGTGACGAAATGGTAGATTCAGTGATCGAATCAATTACACGTGTTGCAAGCACTGGGAAAATTGGTGATGGGAAAATTTTTGTCACTAATCTAGAACAAGTCATTCGTATTCGTACAGGTGAAACTGGTGCGGATGCTGTTTAATTTGGCATGAAGTTTGCTGAGTAACAGATAACTCAGAAAAACTTGGTTGGGGGATACGAATGAAAAAAATACTACTTGCGCTCAGCCTGTCTGGCGCACTTCTTGGTGGATCAGTTGCGTGGGCTGAAGAAAGCGTAACTGAACCCACTGCTACAGCAGTCACAGCATCAAGTGCTGCTACGCCAACATCTATATCAACAACAGAAAGTACACCTGTTGCTGCTCCAGCAGTAAAAGAAGAACCAACGTTAAATACGGGTGATACGGCTTGGATTTTGGTTTCAACTGCTTTGGTTTTGCTGATGACGATTCCTGGTCTCGCATTATTCTACGGCGGTATGGTGCGTAAAAAAAATGTCCTAAGTACCATGGCACACAGCTTACTTGCTGCTGCAATTGTAAGTATTGTTTGGGTGGTCGTTGGCTATACCTTAACCTTTAGTGGTGGTAATGCCTTTATTGGTAATCTAGATAAACTCATGCTTTCAGGTATCACAACCGATGCACTCAGTGGTACGATTCCTGAAATTCTTTTTGTTATTTTTCAAATGACCTTTGCCATTATTACTGTGGCGATTATCAGCGGTTCTATCGCTGAACGTATGAAATTTAGTGCTTATATTGCATTTATTACAATTTGGGTCGTGATTGTGTATGCCCCTATTGCCCATTGGGTATGGGGTGGTGGTTGGTTAATGAATGATGGTGCACTTGATTTTGCAGGCGGTACGGTGGTGCATATCAATTCAGGTGTAGCAGGCTTAGTTACCGCATATTTATTGGGTAAACGTATTGGGCTTGGTAAAGAGTCAATGGCGCCACATAATCTAACTTTAACCGTGCTTGGTGCAAGTCTGGTTTGGGTCGGTTGGTTCGGTTTCAATGGTGGGTCTGCTTTAGGTGCAAACGGCTCAGCAGCCTATGCTTTAATGACCACACAAATTGCCGCAGCCGCAGCAGCAATTTCATGGTTATTGGTTGAGAAAGTGGTACGTGGGAAAGCATCTGTATTGGGTGCTGCATCAGGTGCAGTTGCAGGTCTAGTGGTCATCACTCCAGCGGCAGGTTTTGTCACTGTTGGTGGTGCTTTGATTATGGGCTTGATTGGTGGTGTGGTTTGTTTCTGGGGAATCTCTGGTCTTAAACGTATCCTTAAAGCAGATGACTCTTTAGATGCATTTGGTCTACATGGTGTGGGCGGTATTGTTGGTGCCATTCTAACAGCGGTATTTGCAAGTGAATTTATCATGGGTGAAAAAGCTCCAACTGACATGATGCATCAAATTTGGGTACAAGTTGAAGGTGTGCTTGCAACAATTGCATATTCTGCGGTTATGACTTTTATCATCTTGAAAGTGATTGATTTGGTGATTGGTATCCGTGTTGGTACAGATGATGAGCGTATGGGACTTGATTTAAGTCAACATGGCGAGCGTATCGAATAAGACTAATCATAGAATTACATCTAAAGCAGTACTATATATTGTGGAAAACAGCCCAATTGGGCTGTTTTTTTTCTATATATTGCGTAAAGCTCAACAACAATCCTTTTTTTTGATACACTAAAGCAAATCTTACAAATGTGTTCAATTAAATCATTATGCATTGTCCATTTTGCAACGCCGCAGATAGTAAAGTGATCGACTCACGTTTGGCAGCTGAAGGTTGCCAAATTCGTAGACGCCGTGAATGTATTAAATGTGCAGAACGATTTACCACTTTTGAAACCTATGAAGTGGTGATGCCAAGGGTAAATAAGTCTGATGGTAAAAGTGAACCTTTTGATGAGTCAAAACTACGTCGCTCACTGATGCATGCACTTCAAAAACGTCCCGTCACGCAAGAACAAATTGAAACCGTACTCAGTGATATTCAACTCAAAATTCGCCGTTTGGGTGAGCGAGATGTACGTTCACGGACAATCGGAGAAATTGTGATGCAGTCTTTGTTTGCATTAGATCATGTGGCATATGTGCGTTTTGCTTCGGTGTATCAAGATTTCCAAGACGTTGAAGCTTTTCGCCGTCAGATTGAATTGATGCAACACCGTGATCAAGAAAAGCAAGATTGATACGGAATATCTGAGAAAATTATGAGCCTTACCTCTTTTGAGCAAGATGCACAGCATCAATATTGGATGCGACAAGCCATTGCATTGGCACAACAGGGTCAATATTCCACACGTCCAAATCCGAATGTCGGTTGTGTCATTGTGAAAGATGGCAAAGTGGTTGGAACAGGTTTTCACCCCAAAGCAGGTCAACCCCATGCAGAAGTTTTTGCGTTACGTGAAGCAGGGCAATTGGCACAAGGTGCAACAGCTTATGTGACCTTAGAACCTTGTGCGCATTATGGTCGTACACCACCTTGTGCCAAAGGTTTGGTGGAGGCAGGTGTAGCGCATGTGGTGGTGGCATGTTCTGACCCGAATCCGTTGGTGTCAGGGAAGGGGGTGCAAATTCTAAAAGAGGCAGGCATTCACGTTGAAGTTGGGGTCTGTGAACCAGAAGCTGCCGTTTTAAATAAAGGCTTTTTAAAAGCGATGGCGAGTGATATGCCTTATGTGCGTTTAAAAGTCGCTTCTAGTCTAGATGGGCGTACAGCGATGGCATCAGGTGAGTCAAAATGGATTACAGGTTATGAAGCACGTCAAGATGTGCAGCATTGGCGTGCCATTTCGGGTGCTGTGATCACAGGTATTGAAACCATTTTAGCTGATGATCCACAACTTAATGTACGTCAGTTAGTGGATGTTAATCTTGATGATATCGTGCAACCACAACGGGTTGTTTTAGACCGTCAAGGGCGTTTGCCGTTGGATGCACAGATTCTCAAGCACCCTGAAACTGTCATGGTCATGGGGCCATTTCGTCAGGAGCTTGCCCAATTGGGTGTGACACAATTGGAAATTCAGTCTTTGTCAGCGTTACTCAGAACACTGAAAGATTTTCAAATTTATGATGTGATGGTTGAAGCAGGTGCAACACTTTCGACCGCTTTTTTACAAGAAAATTTAGTCGATGAAGTGATTAGCTATGTTGCACCAACATTTTTAGGTCAATCCGCACGTGCCATGTTCAATGCTAATTTTGAACAGATGTCACAACAACTTCGTTTTAAACTTGAGGATGTGATCCCATTAGGACAAGACATCCGCTTAAGATTAACTCCTTTGCAAGAGTCAGTATGAATTCAGAGACTTCTTCGGTATATCACAAACGTCGTCACGCCGCCCGTACGACAGATGAATATCTTTTCAATCAGCTTGTACCTTATTTGGGGAACAAGCGCCGATTGTTACATCTGATTTTAGAAGCATTGGAGCAGACAGGGACATTACACCATAAAGGAAAACGTGCTCCAATTTTTGCTGACTTTTTTGCAGGAAGTGGTGTGGTGTCGCGTTTAGCGCGACAAAATGGTTACCGTGTGATTGCAAATGATTGGGAACCTTATAGCCACGCCTTAAATCATGCACTTTTGGCATGTACAGATGCGCCCGCATTTAAGGAATTGGGGGGGTATCAAAAAGCGATAGATTATTTAAACCGGTTGCCCGAAGTCAAAGGTTGGGTAACCCATAATCTATGTCCACGTAATGATGAGATTTATGATCCTAGTCGTGACCGTTTATTCTTTAAACGTCGTAATGGGATGCGAATAGATGCCATTCGTCAGCAAATTGCGACATGGCAAGCGCAAGGTGCAATTGATGATGTGGAAATGAGTGCTTTGCTTGCACCTTTATTATACTCAGCAAGTTTTGTCAGTAATACCAGTGGCGTATTTAAAAGCTTTCATCATGGTTGGGGCGGGCGTACGCAGTCTGCTTTGGAACGGATTGAGTCTTTACTTTGGTTGATGCCAAGCCGTTTTTGTGACATTGGGGCAGATGCGAAACAAAGTACACCCATGGCAGAAATGTGGTGTGTCGATGCACAGCATTTAGCCAATCAAATGAGTGGCTTTGAAGTGGATGTTGCTTATCTTGACCCGCCGTATAATCAGCATGCATATAGTAGTAATTATCATGTTTTAAACTCTTTAACCTTGTGGGATCAAGTGGATATTCCAACACCTGATACCAAGGGATTTAAGAGCGGGATTGACCGAGCATGGCGTAAAGAGCGCCCAAGTCCTTATAATTCTTCTAAACATGCACAAGAAGCGTATGAAAAATTATTGTCGACGATTAATGCTCGTTATATTTTAACCAGTTATTCAACGGATGGTAATATCGAAGTTAAAGACTTGCTCGAAGCCAATTTAAAACGTGGCAAAGTGTCGCTTTTGACTCAAGATGTACCCCGTTATCGAGTGAGTAAGCAACGTCAGTCAGAGCGTGCACGTGTCTTAGAGTTTATTGTGATTACCGATACGCATGCTAAATCAGGCCCACCACTGCGCCAACTCTTAGGTCAGCTTTATCATTTCGCTGAATTGGGCGGAGTAGATACGTCAGGTGTTTGTACGCAACTGGATTTGTGGTAAGGCGAAATAAAACAGATGCTTAAAAATAGCATCTTTTTTAGTGCTGAAAATGCCATGGAATTGATGGCATCATTGAATCGCGCTCAGCTTTGTTATGATCTGTATATAACAACTTTTAAATGCGCATTGGGCAAGAAGCGTGATAAAGAAAAGATCGAATTACACGACGTTCTTGCATAGAATAGCATTGCAACCCAAAAACAAAGGTGAAATATGTTTACAGGCATTATTGAAAGTTTAGGTCAAGTAGAAAGTTTGCAAAGCGTAGGCGGTGATGTGCGTTTACGTATTCATACCGACTTAGATATGTCTGATGTACATTTAGGCGATTCAATTGCAACCAATGGAATTTGTCTCACCGTGATTGATTGGGGTGAAAATTGGTATGCGGCTGACGTTTCACTGGAAAGCTTAAACCGTTCGACTTTGGCAGATTGGAAAGTCGGGCAGGTGGTCAATGTTGAAAAAGCCATGTTGCCTACCACACGTTTTGGTGGGCATATTGTCAGTGGGCATGTGGATGTGGTCGGTGAGATTACGGTTGTTCGTTCAGATGCGCGTTCATTATATTTTGAAGTCACTGCCCCTGTTGAAATTGCGAAATATTTAGCAGAAAAAGGCTCCATTACTGTCGATGGTATTAGCTTAACGATTAATCATTTACGTGGAAATATTCTGAGTTTAAATTTGATCCCTCATACGGCAGAACGTACCAACATTGGGACATGGAAAGTCGGAACAAAAGTCAACTTAGAGGTAGATATTTTAGCACGTTATATTGAGCGTTTATTACTTGGTGATAAAGCGGCTGAAGTGAAAACTGAGTCAAAACTCAGTATGGAATTTTTAGCACAAAATGGCTTTTTAAAATAGGCGAGTGTAGCTTGAGAAATCAAAAGTCTAATTTATTTTAGGCTTTTTTTTATTTACATCATGAAACTAGACGAATATATTGCAATGACTTTATTAACAGGAGAATAGAGTATTGCTTGATTTTTTGATGCATATAGAACAATTATTGCCTGTGTTACTTGATCAATATGGTTTATGGATTTATGCCATTTTATTTCTGATTATTTTTGCAGAAACTGGCTCAGTCTTTATGTTTTTTTTGCCAGGCGATAGTTTGCTCATTGCCATTGGCGCATTGTGCTCAACGGCTGAAGCGGTGCATTTGAGCTATATGGCAATTTTGCTGATGATTGCTTCAATTTTAGGTTATATCGTGAATTACTATACAGGGCGAGCACTCGGATTTCGTTTTTTTAACAAGCATCCTAAAGTTTTCAAACCTGATTATATTGAAAAAACCAATGCTTATTTTCTAAAACATGGCGGTAAGACCATCATGATGGCACGTTTTATTCCTTTTGTGCGTTCATCTGCACCATTTGCCGCAGGTGCAGGGCATATGAAGATGAGTAATTTTATGTTTTATAATGTCTTAGGCGGGGTTTTTTGGATTGGTATTTTATTAGGAATTGGTTATGGGACAGGGAATTTGATTTCTTACACAGTTGATTTATTTTAATAAAACTGCATGCTTTTAAATGAAGATAAAAACCAAGCCTATTTGAATTGAGCTTGGTCTATGAAATAATTTTAAAAATAAAAATCAATGTTTGGTAATGGTGATTTCTGTAGGCTGGAACCATTGTTTTTTCGGGAGATCTTGTTCGATTGAAAAAAAACCTTTTTCAGATTCAAGACTTAAAAATACAGAAATTGAATGAAAGTCTGCACGACTGATCAATAAGTCCTGCGCGGAAAGCGTCCATTTTTCACCTGAATCAAGAACTGCAATTTGCTCAGAGATTTGATCTAACATATCCATTTTATGTTCCTAGTCATGCAATTTTGAAGAATTCAAAAATTGTTTTGATCATCAAAAGATTAAAACATGACTATGATGTGACACTTTCATGTCAATTTAATGACATCTTAAATCACAAAAAATACTAAGGTTATCCGTTATTCTTCTTTAGAGAATTGTGAATTTTTCAAAATGTAGGCAATTTCTTCATCTGAGGCTGCTTTAAGTTTAGCTCTAAAGTCTTGAACCGCTTTTTCAATCCAGGTTTCTGCTTCAAGCTCTAAACGTAAGCGCACACTTTCTAGTTCAGACATGATTTGATGGTCTGCAATTTTAAAATGATTATTTGCATAATCTGTCGCAGGTGTATTGGGATTTTTGGTATAGCGTTCAGTATGTTTTGAAATCTCAGAAAGAATGTCTTCACGTAAAGCAGCAAGAGAAACAGTTTGCTGTTGATATTGGCGTATTTCATCATCTAACAGTTGCTGATTATATTGCTTTTGTAGTGCTCTTTTTTCAGCTAAAGATTTTTCTAAAGCCAATTGTTTACGAACACGTGCCTCTTCGATCAGTTGAGCTTTGAGATCTGCATAAGCTTGTTCAACTTTAAGCTGTGCGACTTGCATGGCACGTTTGTCATTGTCCATCCATGCTTGGAGATTTGACTCAGGACTTAACAAATCACAAATGCGATTGAGATCATCTAGATAGGTTTGGCGTACAGCCTCAGGTGCGTCTAGCCAACGCTGTTTAAAATCTTGACCTACATTCAATGCCACCATGCATCTCCTTTTGAGATTTGAAAATACTTTTAGAGTTTAAATGTTTGAGGGGAGAAGCCTAAACGTCGGTATGTTTTGTATTTTTCACGACCGATTTGTTTAGCAGGCTCATCATTTTCAACAATTTCAATAATGTGACTAAATTGTGCAGCTTGTTCAAGTGCTTGATTGTTAAAATTAAACACAATCCATTCAGATGCATTGGGTAAATGAGCAGAAATACAGATGGGTGCTGTTTCTTGATCAATCCCATGTGCGAGGAAGCTACTTGCATCAAATTCCCATAGTAAATCATCAAGTTGCTGCTGTATTTCGAGATCAGGACAATGAATCCAAATTTTGGCATGTTGCTTTGAAATCTTGCGGCAGAGACGACAAGTGCTTTGCACTCGTCGTTCTGGGCTTTTTTCAAACAGATAAAAGCTAATTTTAGCCATGGGTTTTCGCACGATTGGCAATGAATTGCATGAGCAATGGTACAGGACGCCCTGTAGAGCCTTTCGCTGCACCTGATAACCATGCTGTTCCTGCCACATCTAAATGTGCCCAACGGTATTCACGTGTGAAACGTTGTAAGAAGCATGCTGCTAAAATTGCGCCTGCTTGAGGACCTGCACCACTGATATTGCCAATGTCTGCAAAGTTTGAATCGAGCATTTCTTGATAATCGTCAATGACAGGAAGTCGCCATACACGGTCAAAGCTTTCCTCACCTGCAACATTGATTTCTTGTGCAAGTTCATCATCTGGCGTAAATAAACCACTGAGTACTTTACCAAGTGCAACTACACAAGCGCCTGTCAATGTCGCAATATCAATCACCACTGCAGGATTAAAACGTTTGACGTAGGTCAGCGTGTCACACAATACCAAACGACCTTCTGCATCGGTATTTAAAATTTCAACAGTCTGTCCACTCATTGTGGTGACAATATCACCCGGACGGGTTGCATGACCTGATGGCATATTTTCAGCAGCAGCAATCGTACCCACCACATGGATCGGTAAGTTGGCTTCACATAAAGCGCGTAATGTACCAAGTACAGAGGCTGCACCGCACATATCAAACTTCATTTCATCCATGCCGATACCAGGTTTAAGCGAAATACCGCCAGTATCAAAAGTAATCCCTTTACCGACTAAGACCACAGGGGCTTGATCTGGATTGGCTTTATATTCAAGGGTAATGACTCGTCCTGGGCGTTCTGAACCTTTGCTGACAGCAAGGAATGAATGCATGCCTAAATCAGCCAATTGCTGTTCTTCGAGTACTGTTACTTTTAAAACATCAGGGAATTCAGCAGCAAGCGCGCGTGCTTGATCTGCTAAATATTCAGGAAAACAGATATTTGCAGGGCAGTTGCCTAAGTCACGTGCAAAGTTTTGACCTTGTTGCACTGCTTCAATCAAACTGATTTGTGCTGCATCAAGGCTAGTTTGTGCAGCAACAAGTTCAACATCAGTGAGCAGAAATTCATTCTTTTTGCTTTTGAACTCATCATAGCCATATGCAGCTTGCGTCAAACTTAAAGCAAAGAGGTAATGTAATTCAGCAGGTAAAGCCGAAATATCAATACTGATTTGTTTGAATTTTTTTTGTGACGCTTTGATAATGATTTGTGAGATTTTTGCTAATTTTGCAGCTTTTAACTCACTTGCTTGACCAACTCCGACTAAAATGCTGTAAGCATTTTGTGTCACTTGACCAACCAGTGTTAACGTTTCCGCAACACTTGCTTTAAATTGTGTTGCGTTAATTGCAGTATCTAAATCTTTGATTTGATAGTTAGAATGTACTTCTGCTAAGTGGTCTGAACTTGCCAAAATAAAAAGTGCTTGGCTTGATGCACTGCTTGTTGCTGAAGTATGAATGCTTAATTTCATATGCGATCTATATGCCTTTAGAGACGTTTGAAAACATTAAACCATTGAAACACTACCAATGATAGAATTTCAATGTGGTTTTATATTTTTAACATTCGGGTAAAATACTAAAACGCATATTCCCCAACTCACTTTGGAAGATTCCCTTGATTATAAGACGTTATCTCGTCAAACAAGTTGTTTCAACATCTTTGGTTGTTGTTGCACTGCTCACACTCATTATGATGGGTGGACGTTTGATCAAGTATTTTGGTGTCGCAGCTCAAGGGCGCTTAGATGCCACGATTTTATTTAGTATTATTGGCTATCGCTTACCTGAATTTTTGACTTTAATTTTGCCGCTTGGCTTTTTTATTGGCTTAATGCTGGTCTTTGGTCGGCTCTATGTAGATCATGAAATGGCGGTTTTAAACGGAAGTGGGGTCAGTAAAATCCAACTTGCACGCTTACTTATTCCATTAACTGTGGTGTATTTGGTGGTACAAAGTGTGTTGATGATTTGGATGTCACCTTGGGGTATTCGTGAATATGAAAAATTAGTATCAACCCAAGCAGTGCGAACAGGTTTTGACTTGGTTCGACCCAAAGAATTTATTTCTTCAGGTCCTTATACCATCTATGCAGGTTCTTTATCTGATGATCGTAAAAATTTAAAAGATATTTTCTTTTATCAGCGAGCGGAAAAAGCAGGTAAACCTGATGTGATGATTTTGGCAAAAGAAGCCACTCGTGTTGAAGTTGCTGATGATACGGCGAATGTTGTAGACCTATTGCAAGGTCGCCGTTACGAAATTTATCCAGGTCGGCCTGAATATACCCAAGCTGAGTTTCAGTCTTATCGTTTACGTTTAGAAAATGACAAAGAAGCCAAATTTGAAAGTAATGAAGTAGAAGCTTTGCCATTTTCTAAGTTACTCAAAAATACTGCCGACCCTGTGATAAGTAGTGAGTTGGGGTGGCGGATTTTTGTACCTTTTAGCATGATTGTGGCATTGATGTTAGCAACAGCATTGTCAGAAGTGAGTCCACGTCAAGGGCGTTATTTAAAACTCTTTCCAGCATTGTTGATTTTTGCCAGTTTAATTGTCGCACTCATGGCGATTAAAACCCGCATCAGTAAAGATGAAATCGGCATGTGGGCATATCCTGCAGTATTGTTATTCTATGCAATTGCTGCTGCATTATTTTCCCGTAAGCAAAAGTTAGCACCTAAAATCAAAAAACAAATTCAGCGAGTGAAATCATAATGTTAGCACGTAAAATTGTCGCCAAGCATGTGGTCAATACGACAGCACTCGCAATGTTGGGTGCAACAGCAGTATTATCGATCTTGCAAATTCTATTTACTTATTTAGGTGAATTGGGAGAGTTAAAAGACGGTTATAGCGCTTGGAATGCTTTCCAGTATGTGATGTGGGGCGCACCGAAATACCTTTATGAGATTCTCCCTATTTCTGCTTTGATTGGTGCGGTTTTGGGGTTAGGCACATTAGCATCGAATAGTGAATTGATTGTAATGCGTGCTTCAGGAATTAGTCTGTGGCGTATTGTGGGTTGGGTCATGCGATCAGCCATGCTATTGGTTGTACTTTCTTTTATCTTGAGCCAATTTGTTGTGCCTTATACCAACGAACAAGCGAAAAGTATCAAAAGTAAACAAAGTGTTGCAGCTTTAGGTGAAGTTAAAGGTTATTGGACAAGAGAAGGGCAGCGTTTTATTTATATTGACTATGCCAACTCAAAAGGTAATTTAAAGCAAGTCCAAGTTGTTGACTTTGATCAAGATTATCGTATGAAATCGCTGTTAAATGCTGAACAAGGCAATTTTGTTGAAAATGGTCAATGGAACCTCAGCCAAGCGACACAAGTAAATTTACAATCAGATGGCCGAGCAACCCTGAACCGTGATCGCCAGCATAATTTTGCTTTAGCATTACAACCTAAATATGTGCATATGGTGACGATTGATCCTGAAGATTTATCACCTAGCCAATTGGTCAGCTTTATGCGCTATATGGATCAATATAGCCAAGTGCCCAAAACATATTTATTGGCATTTTGGCAAAATGTTGGTTCGCCGTTTGCTTTGTTAGCACTGGTTTTGATTGCTTGTTCATTTATTTTTGGACCATTACGTCAGCAGTCTATGGGCTTTCGTTTAGTGATTGCTCTATTTGTTGGACTTGGTTTTTACTATATTCAAGACTTTTTAGGTTATGCGAGTTTGGTCTATTCACCATCTCCTGCATGGTTTGTATTCGTACCAATCGTACTGATGTTTGGTGTGGGTAGTTATTTATTATATCGAGCGAGATAGTAATCTTTCTCATTTAAAATACTGATGGTACTTATAAATGAATACCATCAGCAGCACATAGAGTCTTATCTCAAAAGAAGGTAAGATATGACGATTAATTTGTAAACAGAAAAGAGTGTAAATCATGACGGATGCAACTGCTGGCAAAATCCCTCACGTTCTTGTGATCATGGACGGTGTGGGTCATCGTGAAGCGGTCGAAGATAATGCGTTTTTAGCAGCAAAAACGCCAAATCTAACCATGATGCAAGACAAGCATCCGCATAGTTTAATTTCAGGCTCTGGTGAAGATGTCGGTCTACCTGATGGTCAAATGGGTAACTCTGAAGTCGGTCACATGAACTTGGGTGCAGGTCGTGTGTTGTATCAAGACTTTACCCGTATTACCAAAGATATTCGTGATGGTGCTTTTTTTGAGCATGAAGTTCTTGTCGATGCTGTAGAAAAAGCCAAAGCAGCGAATGGGGCAGTGCACATCATGGGTTTATTGTCACAAGGTGGTGTGCATTCACATGAAGATCATATCGTGGCAATGTGCGAGTTAGCATTGAAACGTGGTGCTAAAGTGTATTTACATGCCTTCCTTGATGGACGTGATACACCGCCACGTAGTGCACAGCCTTCATTGGAAAAACTGGATGCTTTATTTGCACAATATTCAAATCAAGGTCGTATTGCCACCATGATTGGTCGTTATTTTGCCATGGATCGTGACAACCGTTGGGAGCGAGTTGAACAAGCTTACCGTTTAATGACCGAAGGCGAAGCGCTTCGTGTTGTTGACTCTGCGATTGAAGGCTTAGAACAAGCGTATGCAGCCAATGAAAATGATGAATTTGTGAAAGCGACTCGCATTGGTGAAATTGCCAAAGTTTCAGATGGTGACAGCATTGTGTTTATGAATTTCCGTGCTGACCGTGCACGTGAAATCACCAAAGCCTTTGTTGAAAAAGACTTTGCAGGTTTTGAACGTAAAGTTGTACCAAATCTGTCTAAATTTGTCATGTTGACACGCTATCAGGCAACGATTGATGCACCTGTTGCGTATATGCCTGAAGAACTTAAAAATTCAATTGGTGAATACTTATCTTCATTGGGAAAAACCCAATTACGTATTGCTGAAACTGAAAAATATGCACATGTAACATTCTTCTTTAGTGGTGGTCGTGAAGATGAATATCCAGGTGAAAAGCGTATTTTGATTCCATCACCAAAAGTTGCAACCTATGACTTACAGCCAGAAATGAGTGCGCCTGAGGTTACAGAACAATTGGTTGCTGCAATTAATTCAGGTGAATATGACTTATTGGTGGTGAACTATGCCAATGGTGATATGGTCGGTCATACAGGTGTCTTTGATGCCGCTGTAAAAGCAGTAGAGGCTGTAGATACAAGTTTAGGGCGTTTGTATGAAGCAGTGATGGCAAAACATGGGCATATGATTATTACTGCCGATCATGGTAATGTAGAACAAATGCAAGACTATGTCAGCGGTCAGGTTCATACTCAACATACCACTGAATTAGTTCCATTTATCTATGTTGGTCCAACTTCAGCTACAATTGCAGAAGGTGGTGTGTTGGCAGATGTTGCTCCAACATTGTTGAATCTCATGAATATTCCTGTACCTAAAGAAATGCAGGGACGTAATTTAATTACGCTAAATCCATAAAACCAAAAAGGTGAGTGAATGGCTCAAGCTTGGAAATACATTGCTGTTTTAACAGGGTTAATTGCCAGTGGAAGCCATTCTGTTTGGGCTGCGGAGCAATCCGCAGTGCTCGATTTTGATGATGAAATGGAGCAAAGTACAGCCGAAGTCCCCATAGAGTCTATTGAACAATTTGTGCAAATTTATGGCATTGTCAAAGACAATTATGTACAAGAAAAACCTGATGATTTTTTATTTTTACAAGCAATTAAAGGCTTGGTGAGTGGGTTAGATCGCTATTCACGTTATTTAAGTCCAGAAGACTATAAGCAGTTGATGCAATATACTGAAGCAGATTTGGCAACAGTCGACTTTAAACTGGTTTTTGATACACATATGCATCAGTGGCAAATCAGCCAATTAAAAGAAAATTCAGACGCAGCAAAACAAGGCTTAAAAGAAGGCTTCACTGTTTTTAAAATTGATAATCAAGAGCTAAAAAATTTAAATGCAGAACAAGTTGAAGACTTGTTACATGGCTCAATTGGTTCGAGTTTTCAATTACAACTCAACCCGAAAAGCCCTGCGATTACGTTATTACGCAATAAGAAACTAGAAATTGCAGATATTGAGCCTGTGTTATTACACAATCAAGTCTTGGTTTTAAAAGTTAAAGTATTTCAGCAGGATACTGCAAATGAAATCAAGCGTCTTTTAGAAGAGTATAGCGCAGCACGGATTAAAGCGGTATTGATTGACCTACGTAATAATCCAGGTGGATTATTATCATCTGCTGTTGAAACCGCGGATTTATTTTTAAATCAAGGAACGATTGTTTCAACCAAAAGCCGTTCCGAAGGTAATCAACAATTTCAAGCTTTACCCGGCAATGAGTTTACCCAACTTAAAATAGGGATTTTAATTAATAATCGCTCAGCATCGGCAGCAGAAGTATTTACTGCTGCGATGAAAGACCATCAACGTGCGTGGGTGATGGGTGAGAAAAGTTATGGTAAAGGGGTGGTACAAAAGCTTTTTCCATTACCGAATGGTGCAGCCTTACAAATGACGGTATCACATTATTTCACGCCTAAAGACACGAAAATTGATGGCTTAGGGATCACACCAAATCAAGAGTACCCTTGGCATTTAGAAATGAAAGAAGACACATATTTAAATAATGTCTCTGAACTTTTGTTGAAGCATCGTGATTGATGGAAATAGGCTACTGAAACTAAAAAATAATTCAATCTTCATGTTCAGTGTGCACAGCCGATATTTTGAAAACTTATAAAATCTTGAGTTAGCCTGAGTGCAAATTTCTTTACGCTCAGTCTAATCTGAGGGTACTGTGGGTCTACAACCCACAATGTAAGTCTGATAGATGATTAATCTCAGATATTGAGATTAATCATCATCACTGTCTAAGCCAAACTTTTTCAAGCGATAGCGCAAAGAACGGAATGTCATACCGAGTTTTTTGGCGGCTAAGGTTCTGTTCCAATGGGTTTGATTTAAAGCATTTAATAACACTTCTTTTTCCACTTTTTCTAAGTATTGTTCTAAGCCTTCAGTGGGGATCTTCCCAGACGCTTCTTGTGAATTTGTTGAGTTTTCATAACTGATGCCCGTATCTGATTTTTCCACATTAAAATTACGTTTCTGTGAATATTGCAAATGCTCAATACAGATCAGGTGCCCATCACTTAAGGTAATTGCACGTTCAATCATATTGCGTAATTCACGAACATTGCCTAAAAAGGGTTGCGATTGTAAAAAGCGTTTGCCCTCTTCAGACAGTTCTTTATTGGCAATATCCCATTCCAAACAGATATTGTGTATAAAATGTTCTGCTAAAATGAGAATATCTTTGCCCCTTTCACGCAGGGGAGCTAAGTGTAAGTCCATGACATGGATACGGAAAAATAGATCTTGTCTAAATTTACCTTGTTGCACGCGTTCTTCAAGATTTTGATTGGTTGCGCTGATGATGCGAAAATCTACATCGATTTCTTGTTCGCTGCCTAGTGGACGAATTTTCTTTTCTTGTAAGGCGCGTAATAGTTTGGTCTGTGTATTTAAGGATAGTTCCGCAATTTCATCTAAAAATAGACACCCCCCATTAGCCGATTGAATTAACCCCAGTTTATCTTGGGTTGCTCCTGCAAAACTATGACTGACGTAGCCAAAAAGTTCTCGGTCGATGAGTTCTTCAGAAATAGCACCACAGTTAATGACCACAAATGGGCTATCACTGCGATTACTCAGTTTATGAATCAAATTTGCAACGACTTCTTTGCCTGTGCCTGATTCACCTGAAATAAAAACAGGGGCTTGTGAGCGAGCGACTTTTTTAAGGGTTTCCTTCAACTTTAACATGGGCTTAGATTCGCCAATGAGAAGTTGATGCTCTAGTTGCAGATTTTCCTCACTATAATCGATTAAAGGCACGTGCAAGGCTTTGGTGAGCAGTTGGTGTAAATGCTGTTGATTAATTGGTTTATTCACGAAATCAAATGCACCTGCTTTGAGTGAGGCGATTGCAATTTCCATATTGCCATAGGCTGTGAGTACCGCAATGGGTACTTTTGGATAATGCTGTGTCACGTGCTTAACCAACTCTAAACCACTTCCATCAGGTAGGTTTAAATCGGTAATACAGGCATTGTAGTTGTGCTCACTAAAGAACAACTTGGCTTGCTGTAGATGATGTGCAATATGGGTTTTGATGCCCATGCGCGCTAATGTCATTTGCATGAGTACACATAAATCGTGCTCATCATCCACAAGTAGAACTAATGGTTGTCGTGTGGTCATATCCCCAATAACCTAAATTAAATTTTCAATGGGCACTCTATTCGAAAACATGCCCCTTTTTGTTTTTGCTCTATATACATCAACTTGGCTTGGTTTGCTTCACAAATACTCTGCGATAAGTATAAGCCAAGTCCTGTGCCATTGATTTCAGTCGTAAAAAAGGGTTGAAACAATTGTGCAAGATTCTGTCTTGCAATCCCTTCACCGAAGTCTATCACATCAATATACAGATGTTGAGCCTCAGCATGTACTAGAATTTGGATAAAATCAGCATCATGGGCATTATGTCGTATCGCATTACGAACGAGGTTAATCAAAACTTGTCTTAACTGTGATTCATCAAACTGAATCATATAATTTTGCGGCAGGCTTAACGCAATTTGATTTTTTACATCTGCTAAGTCATTGATGAATAAATCTTTAAAAAAAATGTTAAGTTGAATATCGGACATTATGGTTTTTTTATTTTTTGCCATATCTAAGGTTTGTTGAATAATTTGGTTAATACGTTGACTTTGTCGTTCAATCATTGCATTCAGCATTTGGCGTTGCTCAAGATCTGCATCTAAACTTAATTCATTGGCTTGGGCAATCGCGGCTAAGGGATTACGAATTTCATGGGCAATACTTGCAGAGAGTTGTCCAAGAGAAGCCAATTTGAGTTGTTGCACTTTTTGATTTATTTTTTGTGAATCTTCTAAGGTCAACAGCGTTAATGCTTGATGTGGCACAATGAGTTTTTGCACTCGAATATCCACGGTATAATGACTTTGATTCGATTGAAATTGGAAACGTTGTCCTTCTTCCAAAGTTTTGATCTGTAGTAGATCAAATAGCTCTTTTTGAAATTTGACCAGTGAATACTGTTCATTTGCATAAGCATATAATGGGGCGATGCCTAATAATGAACATGCCGCAGGATTACAAACCACAATGCGATAATTTTCGTCTAAAACCAAATAGCCGAGTTCAATTTGTTCTAAAATATAACGGTTAATATTTTGCAGTTTTAATAATTCTAAAGACTGCAATGAGTTAATCGTTTCTAATACTCTAAAGCGCTGAATCGAGACTTGCCCAATACCATAGACGAGAAAGAATAGAAAAGCCAACAGTGCACTATTGCTAATATTATTCAGGTTAGATACATCAAATAATGAGCCAACAAACTGTTGATAAATAACAGCAATAACAGAAACAAGTGTCACAATCAGTGCTTCATTTTTTTTCAATAAAAAATTGGCTGAAAAAACCATGATGACAAATAACAAACTGATTGAAAGACTAGGGCCACCTAAAGAAAAAGTCAGCGTACTTAAAAATATAATATCGACGAGAAAAATTGCAAAAAGCTGCTCAGATATATATCGAGTAAAAAATTTCAGAGAGAGTAATTGTAGAAAACTCAGAAAGCCAAAAATAATTAAGCTATCAAAATACAATTTACTATGTAGGTAGTTGATTCCATTATGTTCAGATGTGAACAAAAAAATAATGATTAAACAAAAAGATAAAGTAAATCTATAAACTGAATATAATGTGCCTAACCGATAAATAGTTTGTTGAAGTGAATTGGATACCGCAGGCCACATCGTATTCATTTTTATACCAAATTTATGGTTTGATTAAACCATAGCGTATTGCTAAATGTGTGAGCTTAACATCACTATCAATACCTAATTTTTCAAAAATACGATAACGATAAGTATTCACAGTTTTGACACTGACAAAAAGTTTATCTGAAATTTCTTGCGCACTGATACAGTTGACAACCATCATTGCCACCTGCATTTCACGTTCAGATAAGGCATCGAAAGGTGAGCTTTGATTGTCGGATAAATACGAACTCGCCAATTGCTCAGCAATATCGGCACTAAAATATTTACCGCCTTGCATGACTTTATTGATGGCACGTACCATTTCAGAGATTGGTGCACCTTTGGTGATATAGCCACGCGCGCCTGCTTTTAACAATAAAGAAGGATAGGGTTCTTCAGCTAAGCCACTTACAGCAAGAACTTTGGTTTCGGGTGCTGTTTGTAATAAACGACGCGTTGTTTCAACACCACCAATACCAGGCATGTTAACATCTAATAAAACCACATTCGGATGCTGCTGTCTGACGATAGCAATGGCTTCTTCACCAGATTCAGCCTGACCAATCACTTGAATATCTGCTTGGTCTTCAAGCATACGGCAGATACCTGTACGTACTAATTCATGGTCGTCTACCACTAAAACCGTGATCACTAAGACCTCCTTATACTTTCAAAAAAGCAACTTTTTTGTTACACAAAGCAAAAAGTACTTGCAATGTCATAACAAAATTAGCAATGCTATTCCTAATCTTTCTTAAGCTTTTATGCACAATGGTGTAGCTAATTTGATTATTCAATATTAGTCATGTTTGAGTATAAATGTAAGTCATAATTGAGGTAATTAGCAATAGTGCAAAAAACCTCCCTGAATGAGTAAGTTACCGTGATAAAGTCAAAAAAAACGTTAATGCATGCCCTGTCTGCAGCAGTGCTACTCAGTTTGAGTTCAGCCAGTTTTGCAGAGCTTGTAATGAATTCTTCGGGGGGAACGCAACGTGCTGCAATGAGCTGGTCAGCTGATGATGCAAGTCAGTTACTCAATGGTGATGTCTCCATCAGCGAAGATGGTGATGAGCCATCACCTGCTGGTTCTGTGACCTTTTTATCTGCACCCGCAACAAAATCATATGGTTCACCTACGGCTGCACCTGTACCACAAACTGTACAAATCAGTGATACCAATCGCTATCTAAACCAACCTTCGGTCAGTGCGCGTGCAGCACTGGTTATGGATGCCAACACAGGTGAGGTACTGTACAGTAAAAATACCAATGCTGCATTGCCGATTGCTTCTATTACTAAGTTAATGACCGCAGTGGTGACAGCAGATGCACATTTAAATATGTCAGAAGACATTATGTTGCAATCCATCGACTTTGCTGGAGCAGGTGGTAAAAATTCAAGTTCAACTTTAAAAGTTGGCGATACCATGAACCGTGCAGAAATGTTACTGGTTGCCTTGATGAAATCTGAAAATCCAGCAGCAGCAGCTTTAGCGCGGACTTATCCTGGTGGTCGTTCTGCATTTATTGCAGCAATGAATGCAAAAGCTCGTCAATTGGGCATGCATTCAACGCATTATACAGAGTCTACAGGTTTAGACCCTCGTAATGTTTCATCTGCTCGTGATTTGGGTATTTTGGTGAGTGCAGCTTCACAATACGGTTTGATTCGTCAATTCTCTACTACAGCACATTATGACTTTAATCTTGGTTATCGTATTTTAAAATCTAACAATACCAATGCAATGGTGCGTAATGGTGGTTGGAACATTAATATTTCAAAAACAGGTTATATTAATGAAGCAGGGCGTTGCGTCGTGATGCATACGACTGTAAATAACCGTCCTGCTGTTGTGGTCTTGTTGGGTGCAAGCACTTCACAATCCCGTACGAATGATGCAACCAATCTATTAAATTGGGTGAGTAATTTACCAAAACGTATCTAATCATGAGATATGAAAAGGCTCCTACTAAATGGAGCTTTTTATTATGAGCGAATAGCATTAATTTTCAGATCATAAAAAACCTGCACTTGGCAGGTTTTTTTATGATCTATTCAAACTTTACATATTTGAAAGAATAGAATCACGAACTTGATTCAGTTCAGCATCAATAGATAACATGACTGCATCAGCACATTGTTTGATGGCTGTATCAGGGTCTTTTAAGCCGTTACCTGTTACAGTACATACGATCACAGAACCTTCAGCAATTTTACCTGCTTTAATATCACGGATTGCACCACCGATAGATGCAGCAGAAGCAGGTTCAACGAATACACCTTCATACATAGAAAGTAAACGTTGCGCTTCTAAAATTTCAGCATCTGTTAATTCATCAAACCAACCATTTGAATCACGAACGACTGCTTTAGCATGGTTAAAGCTTTGTGGATTACCAATACGGATTGCAGTAGCAACAGTTTCAGGGTTTTCTACAGGACCGCCACGTAAGAATGGTGCAGCGCCAGATGCTTGGTAACCAACCATGATTGGGCGACCTTCTGGGTTTGGACCTGTAAATTTGTCAGTTTCAGCATCATAAACCACTTGCTCAAACTCTTCTGCTGGCTGATCAGCAACTGCTTCGGTATAACCCATCCAGTGTGCAGTGATGTTCCCTGCGTTACCAACTGGCAAGCAGTGATAATCAGGTGCACGACCCAAAGCTTCTACGATTTCGTAAGCAATAGTTTTTTGACCTTGTAAACGGTAAGGGTTGATTGAGTTTACAATTGTTACAGGTGCTTGGTCTGCAACTTCTTTAACAAGACGCATACCATCATCGAAGTTACCATGAATTTGTAAAGTCACAGCACCATACATCATGGATTGCGCCATTTTACCCATCGCAATTTTGCCTTCTGGGATTAAAACAAACGCTTTGATGCCTGCACGTGCAGCATAAGCGGCAGCAGCAGCAGAGGTATTACCTGTAGATGCACAGATGATTGCTTTAGAGCCTTCTTCTACAGCTTTTGTTACAGCCATGGTCATACCACGGTCTTTAAATGAACCAGTCGGGTTTAAGCCCTCATACTTCACATAAATTTCAACATTTTTACCAATAAGACGTGGGATATTATCTAATTTAATGAGTGGAGTATTCCCTTCATTTAAAGAGATAGCACGTGTAGTTTTAGATACTGGTAAGCGGTCACGATAGCGATCAACAAGTCCTGTATAGCGATTTGCATTAGACATGAGGGTGTTCCAAGTGTTATGTAGAGCAAATAGAGATATTTGTTAACTTTCCTAAATTACGCATTTCCAATGAATTTATTCGCGTAATCACTCCCCTTAGCATAAATAAGAGGAGTTTAGGAAAATTTAAACCCGATTAGTTATCAAGCAATTCTAAACGAATTCGTACGATTTCGCCATGAATCACAGGTAAAGCTTGAATTTGAGATAAAGCTTCGTTCATTTTTGATTCAACGACTGGATCAGTTAAAATCACAATAGGAATCAAATCTTTTAAGCGCGGTTGCTGCATGATGGCATCAATACTGATCCCTGCACGGCTGAGAATGGTCGTAACATCAGCAAGTACGCCTGTTTGGTCTTCAGCATTGATACGGATATAGTAACCCGTTGTCATTTCGTCACTTTCTAAAATTGGTAGGTCTGAAAGTGCCTCAAATGCCAGTTGTGGAATCGTTCCTGCGCCATCTTCTGTAT
This sequence comes from Acinetobacter piscicola, assembly GCF_015218165.1. Taxonomy (NCBI): domain Bacteria; kingdom Pseudomonadati; phylum Pseudomonadota; class Gammaproteobacteria; order Moraxellales; family Moraxellaceae; genus Acinetobacter; species Acinetobacter piscicola. The sequence goes on from NZ_CP048659.1 coordinate 397,089, forward strand.
AAATAATGTCACGAACAATATCAACCACGTCAGCAATGACCGCAGACGCAGTAGGACCCGCACCCGCACCTGCGCCGTAGTACAGTGTTGGACCAACAGCATTGGCTTGTACCAAGACTGCATTTTTTACACCATTTACATTGGCGATCAATTCTTCTTCAGGAATTAAAGTTGGATGTACGCGCAGTTCAATACCTTTTGCTGAACGGCGAGCAATACCTAAATGTTTAATACGATAACCGAGTTCTTCAGCATATTTGACATCTTGTGCTGTGATTTTAGTAATCCCTTCGGTATACACTTTGTCAAATTGTAATGGAATACCAAAGGCACAAGACGCAAGAATAGTCAGTTTATGTGCAGCATCGATTCCTTCAACATCAAATGTTGGATCTGCTTCAGCATAACCGAGCTCTTGTGCTTCTTTAAGTACATCATCAAACGCACGACCTTTTTCACTCATTTCAGTCAGAATGAAGTTGCCTGTACCGTTAATAATGCCTGCGAGCCAGTCAATTTTGTTGGCTGCCAAACCTTCACGAATCACTTTGATGATTGGAATACCGCCAGCAACTGCAGCTTCATACGCGATTTGTACATGATGGTCATCGGCTGCTTTAAAGAGCTCATTACCATGTTCTGCAAGCAAGGCTTTATTGGCAGTGACCACTTGTTTACCATGTTTAATGGCTTCCATAATCACTTCATAAGCAGGATGAATACCACCCATGACTTCAACAACAACATCAACATCAGGTTGACGAACGATATCAAGGAGATCCGAGCTTTGTTTGACGCTCGCAGGTAAGTTTAGATCTGGGCGTGGGCGACGTGTTCCCACATAGGTAATTTCAATTTCACGACCGGTGCGACGTCTAATTTCAGCAGCGTTTTCTTGTAATAGTTTAAGGGCACCACCACCTACGGTTCCAAGACCGAGTATTGCCAGACGTACTGGTTTCACGTCACACTCCAAAATATATAAAAATTTTATTCGCCTTAGATCATAGCTAAAAAATGCGTCAGACTCTAGAGGCTGACGCATCTTTATATTTTGCTATAAAAAATAGTAAATTAACTTATAAATATAGGTTATTTAAGGCGTGCAGCTAGATCATCAGCCGTCATATATGCACCGATATGTTCACCTTCAGCATTGTAGATTGCAGGTGTGCCATTTACGCCCATTTTTAAGCCAAGTTCATATTGTGCACGAACTGGATTTTGGCAGCTTGCAGGTGGAAGTTGTACGCCTGCAATGGCTTGGTCAAAGGCTTCTTGGCGGTTGGCACTACACCACACACTTTCCATCGCAGGCATAAACTGTTCACCACGTGGCCAAGCGATATAACGGACTTCAATGCCTTTGGCATTAATTTCAGGAATTTGCTCATGTAGTTTATGGCAGTATGGGCAGCTTGCATCGGTAAAGACATAGATCACATGTTTGGTTTTGCCTTTGGCAGGGTAGACCAATAAGTCTTCAGTTTTTAATTGTGTTAAATACTTTTTATTTTCCGCCGCTTGTAATGAGTCACCAATACTGCTGAGTTCTTTACCCCCCAAACGGATCACATCACCTTGGATTAAATATTTACCATCACCTGTGGCATAGACTGAACTCATACCTTCTAGACTCACCCAATATAAATTAGGCATCTCAGTGGGTTTTACATCTAAAATTTTGGCATTAATGTTGGCTTTCTTTAAATGGCCTTGTAGCGTTTGGATTAAGCGTTGCTGTGCATTACGTTCAGTCAAATTTGATGCTTCGCCCGTCGCAGGTGCAGTCGCTGTCAAAGTATCATCTTTTTTTGCATCAGGAGATTTAGAGCAAGCGCTGAGTGTAAGGCCACTCGCAAGCATACAAGCAAGCATTAATTTTGAACGTTTTAGTTGCATAAATAACTCTTTTGTTTGTTCAGCGTGATTTTTAGAAATACGTTTTGAATGAAGAAGCATAGCAAAAAAATGAATGGCATACGTTAAAACTTGATTAAGGGCTGTAAAACGACGATATATAAAATTTAGAATTAAGCCCGTGGATGATGTTGTGCATGCAGCTGTTGCATGCGGACTTGAGCAACATGGGTATAAATTTGTGTGGTCGATAAATCACTATGTCCAAGTAACATTTGTACGACACGCAGGTCTGCCCCATGATTGAGTAAGTGTGTTGCAAAGGCGTGTCGAAGTGTATGTGGTGACAGTTCTGTTTGAATATTGGCTTGTAAGGCATAACGTTTAATCGCATACCAAAAATTTTGTCGACTCATGATGCCGCCATGTTGGGTGAGAAATAAATAATCCGTACTACTTTTATAAAGTTGAGAGCGGGCTTCATTTAAATATTTTTCCACCCATTCACAAGCGATTTGTCCTAAAGGCACTAAACGCTCTTTATTGCCTTTACCCACAATGCGTAAATAGCCTTGTTTTAAATTAATTAAATCTAAACGTAAATTCAGTAGTTCACTGACACGTAAACCACAAGCGTATAGTACTTCTAGCATTGCACGGTCACGTAGTCCTAAAGCGGTTGTTAAATCAGGGGCTTGAATCAGCGCATCGACATCTTGTTCCGAAAGATCTTTAGGCAGGGCACGTCCAATTTTTGGGGTTTTATGTGCCACCATGGGATTGTCTAGACGGATTTTTTGTTCACGTAAAAATTTGTAAAAAGAACGCAAAGCAGAAAGACTACGGGCAATAGAGCGGGGGCTTTTGCCTTGTTTGGTCAAGTTAATCATGACATCGGAAATATCATCATGTGACCATGTGGGTAAATATTGCGTTGAGCATTCACTACATTGAATGAGGTCAGAAAGATATGCATTACGGGTGTGTGGGCTAACCGTTTGGGCAATTAAATAGTCTTTATAACCATTTAAAAAGCTCAAGTGTTCAGGAATCGTAACAGCCGTAGGAGTGCGGGGTTTTTTATTGAGCATTATGGAAAACGACGATTTTTAAAAGCGATAAGAGGAATGTAGACCAAAAAAATACAGAAGTCGAACCTAGATAGAGAATGAGAATTGTAATCAAACCTTACTTGGTAATTATTCTCATTTGTATGTATAATCGACATAAATACCGTTTCTTTTTTAGGATCAGTTGCAGTGCGTTTGTCAGAATTGAAAGTGAAGCAGACTGCTATTATTACTAAAGTTAATCGAACATTAGCCGATAATTCAAGTCAACCCGATCTCGTTGCGAGTCGTTTAGAAACCTTAGGTTTTGTGCCTGGTACAACGGTGCAAGTGATTACCAAAGGTATTTTTGGTGGCGATCCAATTTTAATTCAGGTTGGATTTACCCGTTTTGCCTTGCGTAAAATCGAAGCGGCACGTATTGAAATTGATCAAAATTTACAAGGAGCTTCCGCATGAGCGAAACTTTACGAGTTGCTTTAGTCGGGAATCCTAACTGCGGTAAAACATCACTTTTCAATCATTTAACAGGAACACGTCAAAAGGTTGCCAACTATGCAGGGGTAACCGTTGAACGTAAAGTTGGGGCATTTACTTTACCTTCAGGGCGAGCTGTACGTGTATTGGACTTACCTGGTGCTTATAGCTTAAATGCAACCAGTCCAGATGAAGCAATTACTCGTGATGTAGTTATGGGTAAAATTGCGGAAGAACAAGAACAACATGCTTTTTTGTGTGTGGTGGACGCAACCAACTTAAAGTTACACTTGGGTTTAGTGCTTGAAATTATTGCACAAGGCAAACCGATTCTACTTGTATTGAACATGATGGATGAAGCGCGCCGTCGTGGTATGCAAATTAATGTTGAAAAGCTTGCACAGCGTTTAGGTGTACCAGTCGTTGAAACTGTTGCTGTGCGTAATGCGGGTATTGAAAACCTGATGAGCGCACTTGATCAAGAAAAATTCCGTATCCCAGATGCTGCATTAAGTGATGTGATTTTGACGGGTTCAAATCATGACAAAGTCACACAGATCTTAAAAGATGTAGTGATTTTTGTTGATCACGAAGACAAGCGTACAGACTTTCTGGATAAAATTTTCTTGCATCCTGTTTTGGGCTTAGCAAGTCTTGCGTTGATGATGTTTGTGGTTTTCCAAGCAGTGTTTGCGTGGGCAGAACCCATCATGACGCTGATTGAAGATGGATTTGCATGGTTAGGTGAATTTGTCGGTCAATTTATCTCAGCGCCATTGCTCAATAGCCTTGTGGTTGATGGTGTGATTGCCGGCGCAGGTGGTGTGGTCGTATTCTTGCCACAGATTTTGATTTTGTTTTTCTTTATTTTGGTTTTGGAAGAATCAGGCTATCTACCGCGTGCAGCATTTTTGTTAGATAAATTAATGTTTAAAGCGGGTTTAAGTGGCCGTTCATTTATTCCATTATTGTCTAGTTTTGCCTGTGCTGTACCTGGCATTATGGCGACACGAAGCATTAGTGATCCACGAGATCGTTTGACCACAATTTTTGTAGCGCCGCTGATGACATGTTCGGCACGTTTACCTGTCTATGCTTTACTCATTGCTGCTTTTATTCCATCACAAACAGTATGGGGCTTTTTAAATTTACAAGGTTTAGTGCTATTTGCTTTGTATATGTCAGGTATTGTGAGTGCCTTGATTGTCGCAACGGTATTGAAGTTCTTCCAAAAAGATAAATCTGCACATGCATTGCTGATGGAACTGCCAAGTTACCGTATTCCAGATCTTAAAAGCGTTTGGATTGGCTTACTTGACCGTGCCAAAATTTTCTTAAAACGTGTCGGTGGGATCATTTTCGCTTTGTCGATTTTGTTGTGGTTCTTGTGTACGTTCCCGCAACCTCCTGAAGGTGGAACATTGCCTGCGATTGATTATTCTTTTGCAGGTATGTTAGGGCATTTGATGCAACCAATTTTTGCACCACTGGGCTTTAATTGGCAAATTTGTATCGCTCTTATCCCTGCAATGGCAGCACGTGAAGTGCTCGTTGCATCTTTAGGTGTGGTTTATGCACTTTCTGCAACGGATGAAGATGCTGTAACTCAAGGTTTATCGCAAATTATCAGCCAAGGTGATTTAAGTTGGTCATTGGCGACTGGTTTATCTTTATTGGTTTGGTTTATCTATGCACCGCATTGCCTAGCAACTTTAGCAACGGTAAAACGTGAAACAGGTTCATGGAAAACAGTTGCAGGCATGACGGCTTATTTATTTGGTTTGGCGTATTTAATGTCTTTTCTGACTTACCAAATTGCAACTCATTATTTTGGTTGATAAGACCTCACAAAACTTAAGGAGTTTGAGATGGTTGAATTATTGATGATTACAGCATTGGTGATTTGGAGTGCGATCTTTGTGTTTAAAAAGGTTTTTCCAAAATCAGCGTATTCGGTATTTTCAAAACTGGCTCAGTTGTGTAGATCGCGTGGTTGGAATGGTCTAGCCAAATGGTTACAACCTGCGATGGTTACAGGCTGTGGCGGTGGATGTGGTTGTTCAAGTAGTGACGCACCAGCACAGAAAAAAGTTGAAGTCCAAGCCGTAAAATGGAAATAAAAACTTAAAATATATCGAAAGCCATTCTCATATTAGGGTGGCTTTTTTATGCTGAGAATACAAATGAAAAATAAAGTGAATGATTTTGGGATGTAGTTTGTAACGGAGTTAAATTTAGATATTGCACCGATTATACCGAAAGCGCTTCAGAGTAAATAAAAAAATAAAGCGATTTAAATATATTGATTTGTGATGCAGGTAGATCGATGCTACACAGATCTGATGCAATAAAATATGACAGTTTTTTTACGCACTGACACAAAAAATTATAGATAAAGTGAAAACATAAAAAGCTTTCAAATCTGCAAAGTGCTAACATTTTGCAAGTTTCAAAATTTACTCTGAGTGGGACAAAAATGTTAATTCAACGTGGTGGCTTAAAAGTCGTTGCTGGTCTAGGTATTTCGGGTGTTTCAGCAGTTAATTTTTTATATGAAAAAGGCTACCGCGTTGCAGTAACGGATTCACGTGAAGTTCCGCCGGGGCATGACAAAATTCCAAGCGATGTGCAAACCAGTTTTGGGCATTTTGACCAAGACTTATTATTACAAGCCGAAGAAATCATTATTAGCCCAGGGCTTGATCCAAAGCTGCCAGAAATTCAAGCTGCAATTGCGCAAGGTATTCCTGTCATTAGTGAAATTCAGGTTTTACGCCGTGCAACAGATAAACCCATTGTGGCGATTACTGGCTCAAATGCCAAAAGTACAGTAACCACTTTAATTGGCTTAATGGCACAAGAGGCAGGGGTGAAAGTCGCTGTTGGTGGCAATCTTGGTCGTCCTGCATTGGATTTAACGCATGATGATCCTGATGTTTATATTTTAGAACTTTCAAGTTTCCAACTTGAAACGACTTCTAATCTCAATGCTGAGGTTGCAGTTGTGCTGAATATGAGTGAAGACCATTTAGACCGTCATGGTGATATGTTTGGTTATCACGCAGCAAAACATCGCATTTTCCAAGGAGTTAAAAAAGTTGTATTTAACCGTGATGATTCATTGACTCGTCCTTTAGTCCCTGATGTTACACCGATGCAAAGCTTTGGTTTAAATGCACCTGATTTAAATCAATACGGTGTTTTACGTGATGATGATGGCACCATGTGGTTGGCACGCGGTCGTGAGCGTTTATTGAATAGTGCAGAGATGTATATTCAAGGGACGCATAATGTAGCTAATGCTTTGGCATGTTTAGCATTGGGTGAAGCGATTGGCTTAGCTTTAGATAAAATGTTAGCAACCTTAAAAACCTTTAAAGGCTTAGAGCATCGTTGTGAGTTTGTTAAAGAGGTCAATGCTGTACGTTATTATAACGACTCCAAAGGCACCAATATTGGGGCAACTTTGGCAGCAATTGATGGTTTAGGTGCGGCAATTGAGGCGAAAGGTGGCAAAGTTGCCATCATTTTAGGTGGTCAAGGCAAAGGACAAGACTTTACTGCATTACGTGAATCTTTAACAAAATATGCCAAAGTTGCGGTGCTGATCGGTGAGGATCGTCCTATTATTGAAAAAGCCATTGAAGGAACTACAACACTTCTACACGCCGAGTCTTTACAAGAAGCGGTAGAATTGTGCCAGCAAAATACCCGTGCAAACGATGTCGTTTTACTTTCACCCGCATGTGCAAGTTTTGATATGTTTACAGGCTATCCTGAGCGTGGTCATCGCTTTGTAGACTATGTAAATGCACTAAACTAAAAAGAATCATAAGGATAACAGTATGGCTGGGTTAGCTCAGACAACAGTCAATAAAATTACAGCGGTATGTGAGCGTTGGATTCCAAAGCTTCCTGCGGAAATCACACCACGTAATTTACTTATTTTTTGTGTCATTTCACTGTTGTGTCTTGGCACAGTAATGGTGGCTTCGGCATCTATGCCTTATGCAGAGCGTATGCATGAAGCCCCATTTCATTATGTGATTCGTCATGCAATTTCGATTGTAGTGGCGGCGGTTGCAGCAACGATTACCTATCGTATTAGTTTAAATGTATGGTTTAAAAACACTTTTTTACTGTGGTTTATTACCATTCTTTTGCTTGCTGCAGTCCTTGTGGTCGGGACAGAGGTCAACGGTTCGACACGTTGGATTCGGATTGCAGGGTTTACCCTACAGGCAACGGAAGTTGCTAAAGTCGTGATGATTATTTTCACTGCCGATTATGTGGTGCGCCGTTCGACTGAGGTGAAATACGGTTGGTCAGGTTTCTTTGTCTTGAAGAGCTGGAAAGGGCTTGGGCGATTGGCGGTGGTGATGGGGCTGACCGTATTGTTGATTCTACTTGAGCCTGACTTAGGGGCAACAGTGGTGATTGTTGCTTCAATGCTGGGAATTTTCTTTCTTGCAGGTGCTCCAGCCATTCAGTTCGGGATTGCATTTGGGGCAATTATTGCCGCATTTATCTTCTTGATTATTTTTGAGCCTTATCGTTACGACCGTCTGATGTCATTCTCAAATCCTTGGGCAGATCCATTAGGTACAGGTTATCAATTGTCTAATGCTTTGATGGCATTTGGTCGTGGTGAATGGACGGGTGTAGGTTTAGGACACAGTATCCAAAAAATGTCATATTTGCCTGAAGCACATACTGACTTTATGTTGGCGATTTTAGGTGAAGAATTTGGGTTCTTTGGCATTTCGACTGTTTTAATTTTGTCTTTTGGTATGCTGTTTTGCTGTATTCGCATCGCACATCGTGCCTTGAAACATCAATACTTACGCGCAGGTTATTTGGCATATGGTATTAGTATTATTTTCTTGTTACAGATTTTGGTGAATGCAGGGATGAATATGGGGATGTTGCCAACCAAAGGTTTAACGTTACCCTTTATTAGTTATGGTGGTTCATCACTCATCATGTGTGCGGTCATGATCAGTTTGATTTTGAAAATTGATGCCACAACCCGAGTGACCAATCCAAGCAAAGAAGAATCGAGTTTTTAAATTTGATTTTGTGTGGTTAGATTAAAAAAATGGTGCTATGAATTAATGTTCTAGCACCATTTTTGGCATATGCGTACCACAATTTTGACACACTAAAGCGTTTTGTTTGGGCTTGGACACAGGAAAAATTCGAATAAAAAATAATGAAAAATAGCTGCGTTGAGTCTGTATTTCATAAGTAGTATGTATCTTACACACGGGACAGAGAAATTGTCCTTGATCGGTTTTGATGGTTTTGGGCGAGATTCCAAAGATAAAGAACATCATGCACCTCAAGCAAATAAGCAGAATAATGACTTCAATATAACGATTTTTTGTTTAAAAAACGAGCATTGTTATTTTATTTGAAAATGCCTTGAATCTCAGTACCTTTCGGAATACGTTGCACATCCCATTGTGCGCTTGCTTGAGCGAGCATTTTATGGGGTTGGTCTAGATCTACAGGTAATTGACCTAAGGCAGAAATTGCCTGTTGTAGGAGTTGTGGTGCTTGCTGAATATCGAGTGCTTGGGCTAAATTTTGCTTAGACAGTTTTTGCCCTTGGTCATTCATTGCTAAAGGCAGATGCAGGTATTGTAATTGCGGATAGCCAAGACATTGTCTTAGCCAGATTTGCCGTTCAGTATTATCTAAAAGGTCGGCACCACGTACCACATGGGTGACACCTTGCAAATAATCATCGACGACTACGGCGAGTTGATAATTAATGATGCCATCACGACGTTTTAAAACAAAATCACCTAAATCCTTTTGAAGATTTGAACAATGCTGACCTTGTAAGTGATCTGTAAAACAAATGATTGAATCTGAAACTTTGATCCGAATGGCTTGATCTTGGAAAGCTAAACCTTTTTCTCGACAAGTGCCTGCATAGATATGATTGGAACCCAATATTTTGCGAGTACATTCACAGGCATAAACCAGGTTTTTTTGTTTAAGTTGTCCAATAACAGCTTCATAAATATCTAAACGATCTTTTTGATAAATGATCTTTACATCAGACTCAAATTCAAAAGCGTCTAAGCATTGCAGAATATGTTGTTCACTGTTGGGATAGATCCGTGGAATATCTGTATCTTCAATACGGACGATCCACTGACCATGGTGTGCTTTGGCATCGCAGTAACTCGCAACTGTGGTAATAAGTGACCCAAAATGCAAAGGGCCGGTTGGCGATGGTGCAAACCGACCCACATAAGCCATCCTATTATCCGCCTCCTTTTTTAAAGGAGGGGTTAGGGGAGGATTATTGAATAGCATAATTAACCGTTATTCTGCTTCTCTTTGATTTCTGCAAGCGTTTTACAGTCGATACATAAAGTGGCAGTTGGACGTGCTTCTAAACGACGTAAACCAATTTCGATCCCACAAGTTTCACAGAAACCATAATCATCATTTTTAATCGCTTCAATTGATTGCTCAATTTTACGAATCAATTTACGCTCACGGTCACGGGTACGCAGTTCAATAGCAAATTCTTCTTCTTGTGTTGCACGGTCATTGACGTCAGGTAAAGAAGAAGACTCATCTTGCATGGTATTTAAAGTACGGTCTACTTCAGACATTAACTCAGCTTTCCATGCAAGTAAAATACTGCGGAAATGCTCAAGTTGCCCTTCAGACATATATTCTTCATTTTTCTTAGGCTGATAAGGCTCAATACCAAAAAGACTTGCAGTGCTCCCGCCTTCAGTCGCTTTGGGCTTGGTTTTACGTACACGTTTTACAGACTTGTCGTCCAAAACATCGGTTTGTTCGTCCAAGACTTGGTTTTGGTTGTCATTCGCCATAAAGGGCATTCCTCATCATATACGTATGGTTATACGTAAAAAATATGGTGATATGCAAGTATTTTTATCGCTACCGATAGAATGCTGCTATCGGGGGTCGTCATCATATAGACTTTTTCACTAAGATGAAAGCAGTCAAGCTTGCTATTTCGAACTCAAACTCCATTTGAGGTGGAATAACTTAAAGCAAAAATAGCAAAATGAAAAGTTAATAACCTGAAATTTCGTTATTTATTGTTTGATTATAATCTTTTAAGCGAAATATAGCGCTTTCAAATTGCCCATCAGATTTTAAATGTAAATAACGGTAACCAGGTGCAGCCTCATCTAAGGCAAAATTTTCACTTAAAGGCTTAAACTGTGCACAGGTTGCAGGTGTCGATAAAAACTGGATATTGTTCCAGACATGAATCGACTCCTGATGGACATGCCCAAACAATACTGCTTTAATATGGGTAAATTGTGACAACAACGTGGTAAGTTGATCGGTATTTTTAAGTTTGTGCTGATCAATCCACTGTGAATGCATCTCAAAAGGATGATGATGACAGGCTAAAATCACAAATTTATCTTGAGTTTGTTGCAGCAAGTGCGTTAAGTGAAGCAGTTGTTCAGTCTGAATCCAACCATCCACTTGTTTGGGAACTGCACTATTGAGCAAAATAAAGCACCAATCGCCTATTTCTACACATGCAGGTTCAGGAAGAGGCATTAAAAAAGGAAATAAGCTGAGGTCATCATGATTTCCTGGAATTTGGAAAAAAGGAATGCCTAAGCTCTGCATATACGCTTGATAGCGTTGATAGGTTTCAGTCGTGGCTTGCTGAGCTAAATCACCTGTATGTACAATCGCATCGATATGTGGATGTTCTTGTAAGATTTGTGCAATCACAGCATGAAAATTTTGTTCGGGTGAAATACCAATAAAATGCTCATTGGGGTCAGTCATCAAATGTGTATCTGAGATCTGAATAATAACAGGCTCACGATTTTTCGAGTTGATCTGATATGTGGACATGTCGATCCCTCTATAACGTATTCAACGATGAAATGTGTTGTTTTAACCATTGTAATGCGATAATAATCGGCGCATTACACAGACGACTTCCCGTCAAAAGCTCATCCAAAACAGCATAATCTAAAATATGCAGTTGAATATTTTCCCCTTCATCTGCGACACCAAAAATACCACCTGTCTCAGGCAGTTCTGCTTGGGCAGTGTAAAGATGGAAAATTTCATTACATGCGCCTGCGGATGGGTAAAAACTAAAGATATGGTGTAGTTGACTGAGTTCACAGCCTGACTCTTCTAGACTTTCTCTACGAATGCAACTTTCAGGGGATTCATCAGCATCAAGTACCCCTGCAATAATTTCCAGTTGCCAAGGTGAAACAATATCGTCCATTGCCCCAATACGAAACTGTTCAATTAAGGCAAATTTTTGTTGTTGATCATTATAAATCAGTACACCCGCAGCTTCTTTGCGTTGAATGAGCTCTCTTTGAATCGTCGGTGTATAGGTATTTTTTTGAAATAAGCGATGTCTTAAACTAACTTTTTCGACACGTATAAAACCTGAATACAATATGTCACGAGATTGTATTTCAACATCTTGATGAGAGTAAGTCGCACGTTGGATAATATTCATGTATGAAAAAATTAGGATGAAACGTAGTCGTTCCATCCTAACGGAGAATTGATTAAAGACAAATCATTTTTTAAAGCTTTAAACTTTATGGTACAACTTTTGTCCATGTTCCTGATAAGCGGTTTTCATGGCAGCGAGACCTGCTTCAACATCAGGATTCACTTGAGTATTTTGCTCAACTTTATCTTGATTTTGTGCATAATCACGCACATTTTGCGTAATTTTCATTGAACAGAATTTTGGACCACACATTGAACAGAAGTGCGCTGATTTGTGCGCTTCTTTAGGCATGGTTTCATCATGCATTGACCGAGCTGTATCAGGATCCAAACTTAAATTAAATTGATCTTCCCATCGGAACTCAAAACGTGCTTTAGATAAAGCATTGTCACGAACCTGCGCACCCGGATGACCTTTGGCAAGGTCGGCAGCGTGTGCCGCAATTTTATAAGTGATGATACCGTCTTTCACATCTTTCTTATTCGGTAGGCCCAAATGCTCTTTCGGAGTCACATAGCAGAGCATCGCTGTGCCATACCAACCAATCATGGCTGCGCCGATTGCCGAAGTAATATGGTCATAACCTGGTGCAATATCAGTTGTCAGTGGACCAAGCGTATAGAATGGTGCTTCTTGACAAACTTCAAGCTGCAGATCCATATTTTCTTTCACCATATGCATAGGCACATGTCCTGGACCTTCGATCATCACCTGTACGTCATGTTTCCATGCACGATGTGTGAGCTCACCTAAAGTACGTAATTCAGAAAATTGAGCTTCATCATTGGCATCTTGAATACAACCTGGACGTAAACCATCACCTAGACTGAACGATACGTCATAGGCTTTCATGATTTCACAGATTTCATCAAAATGGGTGTAAAGGAAGTTTTCTTCATGATGCGCCAGACACCACTGTGCCATGATAGAACCACCACGAGACACGATGCCTGTTAAACGATTTGCGGTCATTGGAACATAACGCAATAACACACCTGCATGAATAGTAAAGTAATCGACACCTTGCTCAGCTTGTTCAATCAGTGTGTCCTTGAATATTTCCCAAGTGAGGTCTTCAGCTACACCATCGACTTTTTCTAAAGCTTGGTAAATTGGTACAGTTCCAATCGGTACAGGTGAGTTACGAATAATCCATTCACGAGTTTCATGAATATTTTTACCTGTCGATAAGTCCATGATGGTGTCAGCTCCCCAACGGGTTGCCCATGTCATTTTTGACACTTCTTCATCAATCGATGAACCCAATGCTGAGTTACCAATATTGGCATTAATTTTCACCAAGAAATTACGTCCAATAATCATGGGTTCGCATTCAGGATGGTTAATATTGGCAGGAATAATGGCACGACCTTCGGCAACTTCTTTACGCACAAATTCAGGGGTGATTTCCATCAGATTACGTGCACCAAAGTTTTGTCCTGCATGTTGACGCATATCTACGCCTTCACGCTGACGCTGATTTTCACGAATCGCAATGTATTCCATTTCAGGGGTAATAATGCCTTGTTTGGCATAGTGCATTTGAGAGACATTTTTACCTGCTTTAGCACGACGAGGTTTTTGAATATGCGCAAAGCGAATGTCTGCAGTACGAATATCTTTTAAGCGTTCCTGACCAAAAGCAGACGTTAAGGTGTCGAGGCGTTCTGTATCTGCACGCTCCTCAATCCATGTTTCGCGAACATTGGGTAAACCTTTATTCAGGTCAATCTGTACATTAGGGTCGGTATACACGCCTGAAGTGTCATAGACCATGATGGGTGGATTTTTTTCACCGCCTAAGCCTGTTGGCGTATCGGTCAGTTCAATTTCACGCATTGGGACTTGGATGTCAGGACGTGAACCTTGGATATAGACTTTTTTAGATGCAGGTAAAATACGAGTCAGATCTTTAGCTTCTTGCTCATGTTGTGCAAGTTGATCGACAGGGGATAGATTCGTTAATTGGTTCATTGCAATGATCCTTATGAATGACATCAACGAATCAAGCACGACCAAAAACAGGGGGCAGTGACATCTATTTTCTGGCTATCATTTACATTTATGTCTGTAAATTCAGGTATTTCTACAAAAATAGTGAAACTTTTTGCTGCAGTTTTTAGGTGGGCTTGATTCCTACGCAGGTTTTAACCTGATCAGGTTCAACGGTACTCATCTTCATTAGATGATCTCAGCGAGGGCATACTCGCGCTCCGTCAAGCGATGCCACGATACTAACATGACATGTCGAAAAAAACATCTAGATTTAATGGCATGGTTAAGGGGTGTCATTGCATAAAGCATACTGATGACAATCACGGCGATCATTGCGTGGTTTTAAGTTCATGTATTGTTTTACAAAATCATATGCTTGTTGTTCGTCACTTAATGTTGTTGCTGGCTCGGCCAATGCTTCAGCATAAAATTGTGCACTGAGCACGAGCGGTGTATCAGGTTGTCTACTTAGCCAATCGAGGGCTTGTTGGGTTTCAGGCTGAATGGTGAAATGATGCTTAGAAAAGCTAAATGCAGGTGAATTCTCTGAGCCGATAAAGATCAAATACTGATACTCATTCAATAATAATTCAGCATCTTTAATATACCTACTCTGTGGATATTGTTTGATATAGTTTTCCCAAAATAATGCACGTTCAGCAAGCGCCTGACCTGAAATCGCAATGGCTGCATCTGAATATAAAATATCGGCATTGTCCTTTGCCATGCGTTGTATAAAAACCGCTTCGGCTTGAGGTAAGTAAGCAGCAAACATATCTACTGTATATTTCGGATGTTGTTTAAGTTCAAAATAACCTTCACCTACATCTAGAAATTGAATGTATTGTTTACCCACTTGATCCATTAAATATTGATCGCGCTGTGGTAAATTTTTCTTGATCGTTGCAGCATCTCCCTGTCCTAAATCTTTTGCATTGTCAGGGTAAAATAGAGCATAACCATAGGCATTTAGCCCTTGCATCGATTCATCCCCTGAAGATGTTGTTAAAAAACGCTGATACATCAAATTTGTGCTTTCAAGCAGTTGATAAATTTGTGTATGGTTGAGGTTTTTTATACATTTTTTCAGTGTGCTATTGGTCACTGCAAGTTGTTGAATCGAACTTTTTTGATCAATTTGAGACAGAATTGCTTTGGTGTCAGAAAAACAATCCACAGTTGTTAATATGTGCTGTACTTTTTCTTGTGTTATGTCAGGTTGTTCTGTTGCCTGATTTTTTTGCTGACAAGCACTGAGCGTCATACAACAGAGCAGGGAAGAAACTATTTTTTTCATGAAGTTGGCTTTATTGTTAAATCTATGAATTTAAAAATGGAAGTCGGTTGCAAAGACCGATTTGATGAGCATACCTAAAATCAGATGAATGAAGAACATTTTTGCTTAACAAAATATAGATCAGTTAGTTATCTGGTGACATACAAATAGAATCATTAAAACAATCACGACTTTTCGGCGTTAGACTCACATTTTTTAAATTTAAAAACTGATTGAGCTGTGCCACAGCCAATTGATGAGGATCATTTTTGACTTGATTGTATTGGGAGGCTGGCAACACAATTTTCTCTAAGCGTTGTTCAGGTGTCATGTTGATGTATTCAACAAATTTATGCGCCTGCTTGGCTAAAGTACTGTCATTTTGTTGCGATAACGCTTCTATTTCCAACCAAACCGATGCTGAAATGTCACTCGCGTCAATATACTGCTCTGAAACAGGAGATGTTTCTAAACCCTTGAATAATAAAGCCTGATAAGTTTGAGCTAAATATTGTGCATCTTTTAAATAATGACTTTTGGGATAACTTTGAATATAACTTTCCCAAAAAATAGCCCGTTGAACAATTTCACTTGGCGTAATATTCAGCTTTTGATTTTGCAATAAGAGCTGACCATTTTGTTCTGCTAAATGTTCAATAAAAACACGTTCTGCTTCTGGTAAATAAGGTGCAAAGACCTTCGCTAAATATTGTGGGTTACGGCGATAAAAAATTTGTTTTGGACCTTGGTCAACCAATTCAATATAGGCTTGTCCTTGATGCCGAATTAAATATTGATCTCGAATATTTAATTGTTCGAAATGATTTTGTTGAATGGTTGGGTAGTCTGATTTACCCAATGCATAACTTTCAAAGGCAAGTTGCTGGGTAGCGGTACGTTCAATTTTTAAAAATTGCTTATACATTTGGTTGGACAAATCAATTAACTCTTTTTGCTCGTCCCATGCCATTAAAGGTAAACATAAACGAATATCTTGATTGACTTGCTCAATCGCTAAAGCGGTACGCTGAGCATTCATTGCCAACATTTCTTTTTTTAAATTTTCACAAATTAATGTCAAATCAGGTTGTACTTTTTCTGATTTAGGTGCTTCTTTGGTTTCAACTGCCATTTCGGGTTCAGGTTTTTGGCATGCTGAAAGTACAGCACACAGGCTGAATACAATACTCAATGACTTTAGAGGTTTAAGTGAGCAATTAAAATTCATTTGATCATGAAAAACAGAACAGTAGGGAGATTTGATAGAAGCTATTTTCACCTAAATTAGGCTGAAAGAATGAAATATTTTGTAGTTTTGTGCAGCGAATACGTTAATTATTTACATCTTTTAGCGCATAAAGGCTGTATTTTGACAATAGCAGTTTTTAGATGACTTCATTGTAAGATACCATTAAACATTACTTTATGATTGGTACTTTGAAAGACATGCTAAACCCTAAGTATTTTATGACATTTTAGTCTGAAATATATGAAATTTACTATGTCGCAATGATGCTCAATATTTTAAAGTTGTCATCAAAACTTCATAATATGTATGTTTAAATACGCCAATTTCATTCATGTCATTTTACTTGTTGTGGAGTAAGCACCTTGAGTCTCAATAATCCTGCCTTAGGGCATCACATTTCTTCACAATTTAATGAAGATTTACAAGGTGTAAATACTAAGTTTATGACAATGGGGGGATTGGTTGAACAGCAAGTGGCAAATGCAATTCATGCATTATTAGATACCAATGCGAATTTAGCCATTGATGTACAATTTCAAGATAATGCAGTCAATCAATTTGAACGTGAAATTGATGAAGCTTTGACACTCATTTTGGCGCGCCGTCATCCTGCTGCAATTGATTTACGTATGGTGATTGCCATGAGTAAAGCCAATACTGATTTAGAACGTATTGGTGATGAAGCCGCTAAAATTGCTCGGATTGCACAAACTCTATGTGAAGAAGGTCAGTCACCACGTGGTTATATGGAAACCCGTCATATCGGTAACCAAGTGCGTGTGATGATTCATGATGCATTGGATGCATTTGCACGTATTGATGCAGAGCAAGCTTTAAAAGTCTTGTTGGCGGATGCAGATATCGATCGTGAGTATCAATCAGCTACACGTACCTTGATGACTTATATGATTGAAGATCCCCGTCATATTAGTCGTGTGATCAATGTCATGTGGGTTTTACGTTCACTCGAACGTATTGGGGATCATGCGCGTAATATTTCAGAGCAAGTCATCTATATAGCAAAAGGCTTTGATGTGCGTCATACTAAAATTGAAGAAATTGAAGAAAAAGTACAAGGTAAATAAGCCGTTTAAATTTTGATATTTTTACAAGAGCCTTAGCGAAAGTTAGGGCTTTTTTATGTTAAAAATAATGTTGTGATAGTGTATTTGAAAAAATTGAGACAAAAAAAATTCCTAGATTTTTGGGGGAAAATCTAGGAAAGAAAACAGAAATATTCTGGAGAATATTTATCTAATGGATTGTCTTGGGGAAACAATGTTTCATTAGCTGATGTGATTATAGTATAAAAAAAAACTGCAACAGTCATGATGACTCCTGTGTATTGAATGTAAAATTGCATTTCAGCGTGTAATTAAAAATCCTAAATTGACTCCGTGGGTATGTTTTATAATCATTTTTTTGTAAAATTCGCTGAAATATCTGAGCTTTATTTTATCCAAAATAAGTATATTATTGATCTCTCAGTCAATTTTTTATGGCATGGCTTAATTTCATAATAAAAGATTATCAATGCGATTGAGTTTGTTTTTAAATTAAAATTTATTTACCTGTTTGAAACTGATTTGGCAAAACATAAGACGGAACATAAAAAAGAATCCCCAAATATGGAGATTCTTTCATATTAAAGTCTATGTGGACTTCATTCTTGTCTTGAATGTAAAGAAAGCAGTGTTTTTTACTCAGGTTTTAACCCTTCAGCTTTTTCCAATGATTCATCATTGTTAAAGAATTTTTCACGTTGTTCTTCGAGAAACTTTTTCGCATCAGGTTCAAACACATTTAAACGTTTTTCATTGATTAACGTGGTTTGGTGTTTTAACCATTCTTGCCAAGCTTGCTTCGAGATAGTGTCAAATAGTTCTTGACCCTTTGCACCAGGAAAAGGTGCAAAGTCTAAAGCGTCCATTTCTTTTTGATATTTACGGCAAAATACTTGTCGAGACATATCAATACTCCAATTGACCTAAAGTTAAACTTAAAAAAATTAAGCGTACAGTTTTTCCAAACGTGTATAAGCACGTTGAATGGCAGCTTCAACTTGAGCAGGTGCAGTACCACCAATGTGATTACGGGCATTGACTGATGCTTCAAGGGTTAATGCTTTTTCAAATACATCTGCTTGAATCAAGTCAGAGAATTGTTGTAGTTGCTCAAGTGTGAGTTCAGACAAGTCTTTGCCTTCTTGCACGCCTAACGCCACCGCTTTACCGACAATTTCATGTGCGTCACGGAACGCAACGCCATTTTTAACGAGGTAATCAGCCAAATCTGTAGCAGTTGAGAAGCCACGAAGCGCCGCTTCACGCATGATTTCAATGTTCGGTACTAATGCAGGAATCATGTCAGCAAATGCCATCAATGAACCACGCACTGTATCAATTGCATCAAACAATGGTTCTTTGTCTTCTTGGTTGTCTTTGTTGTATGCCAACGGTTGGCCTTTCATAAGGGTCAAAAGACTCATCAAGTCGCCATAAACACGACCCGTTTTACCACGGATCAACTCAGGTACATCTGGGTTTTTCTTCTGTGGCATGATCGATGAACCTGTACAGAAACGGTCAGGAATATTGACAAATTTAAACTGTGCAGATGTCCAAAGGATCATTTCTTCAGACATACGCGACAAATGCATCATGATGAGTGATGCGGCAGCATTAAATTCAATACCAAAGTCACGGTCAGATACAGCATCAAGTGAGTTTTCACATACTGCTTCAAAACCTAAAAGTTCAGCCGTATAGGCACGCTCGATCGGATAGGTTGTTCCTGCAAGTGCTGCAGAACCTAAAGGTAAACGATTGACACGTTTACGGCAGTCAATAAGACGCTCAGAGTCACGAACGAGCATCTCGAACCACGCCATCAAATGATGACCAAAGGTTACAGGCTGTGCTGTTTGTAAATGGGTAAAGCCCGGCATAATGGTGTTGGTGTTTTGAGCAGCTAAACCTAAAATACCTTTTTGTAATTTTTCAAGTAATTGTAAAATGGCATCAATTTCATCACGTACATATAAACGGATGTCAGTTGCGACTTGGTCATTACGGCTACGTCCAGTATGAAGTTTTTTACCAGTAATACCAATACGTTGAGTCAAGCGTGACTCGATATTCATATGCACATCTTCAAGGTCGATGCGCCATTCAAATTGACCTGCTTCAATCTCAGCTTTAATGGTGTTTAAACCATTGATAATGTCGTCACGTTCTTGTTCTGTTAAAACACCTACTTTTGCAAGCATGGTTGCATGCGCAATAGAACCAGCAATATCTTGTTTATAAAAGCGTTGGTCAAATTGAACAGATGCTGTAAATTCAGCAACAAAAGCATCAGTTGCTTCAGAAAAACGACCGCCCCACATACCCGAAGTTTGGGCTTGTGACGGATTTGAGGAATTAGAAGATGTGGTCATGTCGGCTCATTTAAAAAAGCAATAGAACTGGAAAATAGTATAGCAAATTCAAGCTTACTTTCCGCAGCGCAGTAACATGAATCTGGTTTAAATATGCAAAATGCTCAAAATCGTCCACATTTTTTTAGCAAAATTAGCCAATGGCAATATTTTATTGAGCTGTTTATTGGCAGTAATGTCCTGGCACTTGTCTTGGCTTTGGCGGAGGCGCAAGCATGGTCAGATTTACAATTTAGTCATGTGATTCAATATGTTTTATATATCAATTGGATTTTATTGGCATTTACGGCTTGGGTTGATTTTTTCCAAGATAAACTCAAAAAAATGAGCGATTTAAACGCAGCAATTTTCGGTTTTATCTTGCTTGAGTTGATTGTTTTTATCACCACGATTGTTTTAAATTGTGTGCTGTATTGGGGAGCGAACTTTTCTTTAACGCATTTAACCGCGGCTATTGTTTTTGAACATATTATTTTACATCTGAGTTATGGGGCGCTCTTGGGCGCATTTTGTTTGCGTTATATTTATATGCGTGGGCAATGGTTAAAACAGCAAAATAGTGAATTGAATGCACGTGTACAAGCGATGCAAGCAAGGATTCACCCGCATTTTCTATTTAATAGTTTAAATAGTGTGGTGAGTCTGATTAGTATTAATCCTGACAAAGCTGAACAGATGCTCATAGATTTATCTAAACTCTTTCGGGTGAGTTTTCAAGAGTTGAAATTGGTGAGTTTGGCTGAAGAAATTGAATTATCAAAAAAATACATTAGCATCGAACAAATTCGTTTGGGTGATCGTTTAAACGTAGAATGGAATATTCAACAACCTCAATTATTAAAGCAGGTTAAAATACCTTTACTCACATTACAGCCACTCATTGAAAACAGTATTTTTCATGGTGTTGAGCAGAAGCATATCAATGCTAAAATTGGGATATTGGTTGAAATATTGCAAAATCAAGTCACTATAGTCATTACTAACCCATTTATACAGGATAGAATAAATTCAAGAGAAGGACATGGCATAGCATTGGAAAATGTGAAACAGCGTTTAAAAGCGCATTTTGGTGAATCTGTTCAATTTCGGAGCATCGCAGGCAAAGAGCGTTTTACTACAGTGATGCAGTATCAATATAAGTAATATAATGACAGAGCAAAACATTAAAAGAATGATGATGCAAAAGGAGGGAGAATGGACATCCTAATTTGTGATGATGAGCCACTTGCAGTCGAGCGATTATCACGATTAGTAACGCAATTGGGACATCATGTGGTGGCAACGGCACAGCATGGACAAGAAGCACTCGAACTTGTCGAACATTACGCACCTGATGTGGTGCTATTGGATATTCAAATGCCTGAAATGGACGGATTAGAGTGTGCTAAACAATTAAGCCAATTTGACCCTATGCCTGCAATTATTTTTTGTACTGCATATGATGAACATGCATTGCAAGCAATTCAATCTCAAGCAAAAGGATATTTGTTAAAACCGATCGCAAAGGACGATCTAAATGATGTATTGGAGAGTTTAACTAAGTTAACTCAAGCGCAAATCACTAATTTAGAAAAAAAAGAACTCATGGAAGAAAAAGTGCAAAGACAGCAAATTGCTGCAAAAACCTATCGTGGATTGGAGTTGATTCCAATTGAAAATATTTACTATTTTTTGGCAGATCAAAAATACGTCACTGTACGTCATAAAAATGGCAGTGTTTTGATTGATGAAACATTAAAAGACCTTGAGCAAGAATTTTCGGGTAAATTTATTCGTATTCACCGTAATGCACTCATTGCAATAGATTATTTGGATGGTTTGGAAATGGTTGCTTCAGGGCAATATCAGGTGCGCTGTCGTGAATTAGATGAAAAACTTGCTGTAAGTCGCCGTCATTTACCGAATTTAAGAGAGCGAATGCAGAACCTATAAAATAGAACAGATAGCTTCTGTGATAATTTTACTTGCTTTTTTAGAGCAGGAGGTTAAGTTTAGAGTGTTTAAACTGTGGCAAAGCTGAAATGATGAAGACCTTGAAAATAGCGACAAGACAAAGCCCACTTGCAATGTGGCAAGCTGAACACATTCGTGATCGTTTAGAGCAGTTGCATCCACAACTTCAAGTGGAGTTAGTGACGTTTGTGACGCAAGGTGACAAAATTTTAGATACGCCATTGGCAAAAATCGGTGGTAAAGGCTTATTTGTTAAAGAATTAGAAGCGGCTTTATTAGATGGACGAGCAGATTTAGCTGTACATTCAATGAAAGATGTTCCGATGCAGTTGCCAGAAGGTTTAGAGTTGGCAGTGATTTGTGAGCGTGAAGATCCTTTTGATGCTTTTGTGTCAAATCACTATGCAAAATTTGAAGATTTACCCCAAGGTGCAAAGCTTGGTACCTCAAGTCTACGCCGTAAATGCCAAGTATTAAAACAACGTCCTGATTTAGATGTGATTGATTTAAGAGGGAATGTTGGCACACGTTTATCTAAACTTGATGCTGAACAATATGACGCCATTATCTTGGCAAGTTCAGGTTTAAAGCGTTTAGGTTTGCATGACCGTATTCGTCATACACTTGCACCTGAGGTGAGTTTACCTGCAGTGGGTCAAGGTGCTTTAGGTTTAGAGTGTCGGAGTCATGACGAAGCAGTTTTGGACTTGATTATGCCGTTAATGCACCATGATACCAATGTCTGTGTCCGTGCAGAACGAGCTTTCAACGCCTATTTAGAAGGCGGGTGCCAAGTACCGATTGCAGGCTATGCAACCGTGCAACAGCAACAAATTCAGCTTGAAGGTCGTGTGGGTAGCCCTGATGGCCAAACACTATTGGTACAACGTGTACAAGGTGCTGAAGATCAAGCCGAGCAATTGGGTGTAGAATTGGCGAAAGCTTTACTTACATTGGGTGCGGGTGATCTACTCAAAGCACTTTATCAAGATTAATGTTATTTATTAATACCCGACCGACTGACCGTGCACAGGCACTCAGCCAAAATCTGATACAGGCAGGCATAGACACGATTGAACTGCCTTTATTAGAATTGTCTGCACACCCCTTTTCAGATGAATTAAAAGCACTCTATTCACAGCTTTTAAAAGCGCAAATGATTGTGGTGGTGAGTCCAACGGCAGTCGAAATTGGGATGAGATATTTACAACAAAGTGGTGTGCAGCTTTCACAGCTACAGCACATTGAGTGGATTGCTGTGGGGCAAATGACCGCCCAAGCTTTAGCAAAATATCAAATCAGCAGCCATGTGCCTGAAGTAGAAACTTCAGAAGGTATGTTAGGACTAAGTATTTTTGAACATGTTCAACCTCTTAGCAAAATTGCTTTTTGGCGAGGTGAGGGTGGGCGGCAATTTATGATGCAACAATGCCAAGCACGTCAGCTTGAGGTGTTGAATTTTATTTTGTATGAGCGGCATTTGCCTGCCACAAGTTTGGCACAATATCGTACTATGCTGTTAAAGCTTGATCAGATGCACCAGCCTTATGTGGTGTGTATCAGTAGTGAAGCCAGCTGGCTCAATTGGTTACAGTTAAACCAAGAAAACTTGAAGTTGGTTGATCAGTGTCATTATTTAGTTTTAGGTGAGCGTTTGTATCAAATTTTGCAACAATATAAGAAAAAAATGACAATGTGTTTTAATATCAGCACACTTCCAAATTTAAAAACGGTGACCGTATTGCAGCAGATTCAACTATTGCAAAGGAATATATGAAGAAGTTTATCCATTTCTTATTTTTTATCGCATTGGCATGGTTAGGTAAACTTAGTTACGACTTTTATCATATTTCTCAACAACTGGCTGATATTCAAAATACTTTGCATCAAAGTGAGCAAAAAAATGCCACTTTGAATGACCAAGTGGTGGCATTACAACGCGATCCCACAGTGGTAAATAGTGTACCTGCGAAAAATGTACCGAATAGTTTGCCGAGTAAAACATTAGAAATACAAAGTATTCAGCCATCTACTGTGATTAAACAACAGTTAGAATTGGTGCAGTTTGCCTTACAACAGCAACAATATATTTTTGCCGTAGAGCAATTGGTGCAGCTGAACCTGCAGGTAGAAAAATATAATTTAGCTGACTCGTTAAAAAATAGTTTACGTCAAGCGATTCAAAAAGATATACAAGCGATTCAAAAGTTTAGTCAAGCCCGAGATGTGCAGCAGGAACAGCTCAATCATGTATTGCATCAACTAGATCAAGCGATTCAAGTCGAGATTCAACAACCTCGTTTAAGTCCTGCTCAACAGAATCCTGAACATTTTTGGCAGCGTTGGTTGCAGGTACAACGTGTTGATCGTTCTGCCAATGAATTGGTGAATCGTCGTTTAATTCTAAAAGAAACTCAGCTACGTATTATTTTGGCACAAAACGCGTTATTGCGTGGCGAATATGTTGAATACCAAAATATGCTCAATCTAGTGATTCAACAATTAGATCCGTTGCCTGATGCACAAAGTCAGAAATTTAAACAAAAATTATTACAAATTAAACAAATGCCTATTTTATCAGTGCCAAAACTCAATACAACCACAGTATTGGGGGCATAAGATGAAGCAAATTTTGGGCGTCTATAGTTTTGTTGCTTTAATTCTGCTCGCTGTTTTGAGTTTGCTGAGTTATTCCTCAGGTGCTGGCTATATTTATGTTTTGTGGCGTGATATTCAAATCCAGACCAATATTTGGGTGATGGTTTTCTTCTTCCTGTTGTTGAGTTTTATGGTGCATAGCACTTGGTATTTGATGAAGCGTTATCTGAATCAAGAGCGCCGTAAATTGGAAAATACCTTTAGTTTTAGCCGTTTGCATCCTTATGAACAATTGGGTGTGGTGTGGTTACTCGAAGGTGAAAGTGAGAAACAAGAATTTATTCAAGAAGTGTTTAATCAATCTGGTTTGTTAAAAAATATTATTCAAGCTCGGTTGTTATTTCGTGCTCAGCATTATATTGAAGCGTTAACTGCTTTGGAGCAGAGCTCAACAGCAGCTTTTGAGCTCGCGGAAATACAACGCATTAAAATTTATTTGGCAGAAAATCAAGCACAGCAAGCACTGACACATTTAGAGTTTTTGAGTGGACATGAATTATCACCGTGGTTAAAGCAAGTCAGTCAAGCCTATGCGCATAAATTACAAAATTTATGGGGAGCATTTGCGATTAAATTTCCATTTGAATATTTACACTCGACGCAGTTTGCTGCCTTATTAAATGAAGAAACACAACGACTTTGGTTGACTGAATTGCTTTCTAAGCTCGAAACGGCTACAGCGAAAGAAAATGAACTGATTCAACAACGTTATCTACTTGCGGCTGAGCATTTGACAGATTTGTCTTATGAGATAAAGGTATTGTGGTTGAAAGTATTAACTCATTATCCTGAAATGAGTCAACAGCATCAAAATTTGGCATTGCAATTATTAAATGAAAAATTTGATCAGGATGTATTTTATTTATTATTCCAGCATTATTTATTACGCCAGAACCCAGATTATGAATATATTGAACAACAAATCGAGTATTTAGAAACTAAGTATTCAGGTATTCCTGTATTTGCATTTGCGAAGTGGCATATCTATAACGCTACTGGTAAAACTCAAAAAGCAGAACAATTGTTATCACTTTATCCCGATGATCCATTGATGAATTATTTGAGAATTAAGTCCACTTTAAATGGTAATGATGATTTAATTTTACAGTTAAATTCGATTTTTGAAAATGATGCAAATTTTGTGAAATTTAAAATTTAAGGGTTATATATATGTTGGAATTATCAAACTATCCAATTGTTTATGAGCAAAAAGTCGCATGGGGAGATATGGATGCATTTGGACATGTTAATAATGTGCAATATTATCGTTATATAGAAAGTGCACGTATTGCATATTTTGATGCCTTAAATGTATTGGCTGAAGATATATTAACTGTGGTTGCATCAAGTCAATGTAAATACTTAAAACCTGTGTTCTATCCAGATCAATTAAAGATTTATACACGTATTGAAGAAATGCGTAATAGTGCGATTCGTATGCATTATGTTTTATATAGCATGCAACAAAACCAAGTTGTAGCAGAAGGTGAAGCTGTTGTAGTCTTTGTGGATAAAATCGAAATGAAAAAAACTACTATTCCAGTTATTTTAAGACAAAAAATAATTGATTTAGAAAATCAAAGTGGAAATAACTTAAAATAATATACATCCTTAAGATTAGTAAAAAGTGTCCTTTAGAAATGCTTTATTTGGGTTTTGGATATAAAAAGTCAAGATTACTTATTAAGTAAGGAATATGGTGTATATTAATTATTCATGTATAATCAAAATAACTTTATTTTTTTGTTGATTTTATGTGAATGAATAAAGGGTTTAGTATTGCTAATTAATATTATTAAAAATATTATAATAGCGGAATTATTTTGAATAATTATTAAGAATTGACTATGGAGTTAATATGATGCCTGATATTAGTGATCTTTCGGTAGAAGAGTTAGAGCGTTTAGCAGCACAAGCTGAAGCCTTGATTGAATCAAAAAAAGATCAAAAAATAGAAGATGCTTATAATAAAATTATTGAAATTGCAGAAGCTGCGGGTCTAACTTTAGAACAGTTCATCGAATATGGTACGCATAAACGTAAAAAGACAACGCGTAAAGCCGTTGAACCACGTTATCGTAACAAAAACAATGCAGCAGAAACATGGACTGGACGTGGTAAACAACCTCGTTGGTTAGTGGCGGAAATTGAAAAAGGCGCTAAATTAGAAGATTTCTTGATCTAATCTTCATGTAAATGTCATGCAAAGTCCCTAAAATCTAAAGAACCAAGCAAAACTGCTTGGTTTTTTTATAAGAGTCAATTGGAGATACTCGAAAATTATGCATAATGTGTAGTCATAACTCAGGCATCATCTTGCATGGAAGAATAAATGAATATGTGTTGGTATGGCTAGATGAATAAAAAATCGAAACAGTTAACATGGTGGATTCTTGGCATTGTTGCCTTTTTCATTTTTGTATTATTACAAGTACCTGCGACGTGGTTAATTTCTAAATTTTATAAAAACAATCAAATTTTACACAATGTCAGTGGCAATATTTGGCAAGGTCAAGCAGATTGGCAGCAAGGCAATTTACGCGGCTCAGTGACTTGGCACACACGTCCTTTTGATTTGATTTTGTTGCGTGCGGGTGCAAATGTTGAAATTCATAGTGGGCAAACACAGCTTAACGGTGTTGCAGCATATGGTTTGGGTAAGCGAGTCACCATTAAAAATATGACGGGACAAATTGCACCAGAAACACTGAAAAGCATTGTTGATTGGCAATGGCCCGTCAATGCCATTCAACTTAAAGATGTCAGTTTTAAGTTTAAGCAAGAGACAGGTTTTAGTGAAAGTGATGGTCAACTACAGTGGGCGGGTGGTGAGTTAATTTACACCTATGCTCAGCGCCAAGATCGTATGAATATGCCATCGTTGAATGGTCAACTGAAGGATGAAGCAGGTAAACTGATTTTTGATATTCAAGATCAACGTAGTCAAAAAATGGTCAATATTACTTTAGATCCCACAATGATGCTCGATGTGCAATTGACACAACGTTTCTTGTTAAATGTCCCTTCTTATGATGGTAAAGCTGGTTTAGATACTTATGTAATCAGTAGTCGTCAGCCTTTGTTGCAAGGAGGCTCATAACCATGAATTTTCAACAACACCTTGAACATATTTCGTGGAAAAAGCTCGATAAACTTGCGCCTGTGGTTTTATTGTTATTGATTTTGGCAATCGCTTGGAAATTGGCTGCAATGTTTTGGTGGGTGATTGCACCTCCTCAAGTGATACAGCCCGAAGCGGTGCAGCTTGGGGCACAACAACCCCAAGTTCCGAATATTTCGAGTTTTGCACTATTTTATGAAGCCAATAAAAGTGAAGCCGCGGCGGATGAAACTATTCCAATGCAATTGCAAGGCGTGGTTGTAGGTTATCCAAGCCGAAACTCCTCAGCTGTAATTAAGGTTAATGAAGTTGCAGACCGTTTTATTGTTGGACAGAATATTGACAACAGTGGCTATGAATTGTCAGAAGTATATTGGGATCGGGTCATTTTACGTCAGGCAAGTGGTGCAACTCGAGAGTTAAAATTTAATAGTTTAGGTAGCTTGTACCAACCTATTGAGCCAAATCAATCGGGTTCAGCAAGTGTCGCACCACTCCAACAAGATGTACAGCCTGCAACAGAGCCTTCACCGAGTAATAGTCAAAGCGCACTGACTCAAGCCATTGAGAAAATGAATCAAGACAAAGATCAATATTTAAAAAATATGGGCGTCAATACACAAGGTGGACAGGGCTATGAAGTGACAGATCAAACGCCTGCGGTGCTGCGTAACAAATTAGGCTTGAGGTCGGGTGATCGTATTATTTCTCTTAATGGACAAGCTGTGGGGCAGGGACAAAGTGATATACAACTGTTAGAACAAGCCAAACGTGATGGTAAAGTAAGAATTGAAATTAAGCGTGGTGATCAGGTGATGACCATTCAGCAAAGTTTGTAAGTGATGAGAACTACAAATAAAATTAGGAAAGATAATAAGTTATGGCTTTTTTGAATCATCGACCAGTTTGGGCTCTTGTAGTCGCTGCTCCTTTAATGACGGTTATCAGCACAGCAAGCCATGCACAAACATGGAAAATTAACTTACGTGATGCAGATTTAACTGCTTTTATTAATGAAGTCGCAGACATTACAGGGAAAAATTTTGCAGTTGATCCGCGTGTGCGTGGCAACGTTACGGTGATTTCAAATAAGCCGCTGAATAAAAATGAAGTTTATGACTTATTTTTAGGTGTACTTAATGTTAATGGGGTGGTTGCTGTGCCATCAGGTAACACCATTCGCCTTATTCCTGACAGTAATATTCGCAACACGAATGTGCAGTACGACCCGCGAAATAATGCACGTGGTGATCAAGTCGTAACACGTGTGATTTGGCTAGAAAATACCAATCCAAATGATTTGATTCCTGCTTTACGTCCACTGATGCCCCAATTTGCCCATATGGCAGCCATTCAGGGAACAAATGCTCTAATCGTGTCAGATCGTGCAAGTAATATTTATCAGATTGAAACGATTATCCGTAACTTAGATGGTACGGGGCAAAATGACATTGAAGCGATTACCCTGCAATCGAGTCAAGCCGAAGAAATTATAAGTCTGCTTGATTCGATGGCGGCGACAGGATCTTCTAAAGATTTTGCTGGTTCTCGTGTGCGAATCATTGCAGATAAACGGACGAATCGAATTATTTTAAAAGGTGATCCGACATCACGTAAACGTTTGCGTCACATGGTAGAAATGCTGGATGTACCTTCAGCAGATCGTTTGGGTGGCTTGAAAGTCTTTAAGCTAAAATATGCCAATGCAAAAAACTTATCTGAAATTTTACAAGGACTGGTTACAGGTCAGGCTGTGAGCTCAAGCAATAACGGCAACAATAATAGCAACAATAGCTCAATCAATAACTTAACCAATAACAATACAAATGGTTCATCGCTGAGTAATAGCTCAAGCGCTTCAAGTGCGACAGGTTCATCGATTAATTTAAACAGTAATACTTCAAATAATAATCAAAATAATATCAGCAGCTTTAATGCCAATGGAGTCAGTATTATTGCTGACAGCACGCAAAATGCCTTGATTGTAAAAGCTGAACCGCAGCTTATGCGAGAAATTGATGCTGCGATTCAACAACTTGACATACGTCGTCAACAAGTTTTGATAGAAGCAGCCATCATTGAAATAGAAGGCAATGATGCAGATCAACTAGGCGTGCAATGGGCAATGGGGGATTTGAGTACAGGCGTAGGTTTGATTAACTTCTCTAATGTCGGGTCGAGTTTAGCAAGCTTAGCAGCAGGTTATTTGACAGGTGGTGCAGCAGGCATTGGTGCAGCAATGGCTGGGAACAGTAATCAAGGTGCGGGTACATCTCTAATCTTAGGAGATTATCGAGAAGGTGCGAATGGTTCTCGTAAACTTTATGGCGCGATGATCCAAGCACTCAAAGAGAAAACCAAATCTAATTTATTATCTACACCGTCTATTGTGACGATGGACAATGAAGAGGCGTATATCGTAGTGGGGGAAAACGTTCCATTTGTGACGGGTTCTGTCAGTACAGGAAGTGGCGGCACAGTCAATCCATATACTTCGATTGAGCGTAAAGATGTCGGGATTACCTTGAAAGTAACCCCGCAAATTGGAGAAGGTGGATCAGTGCGACTTGCAGTTGAACAAGAAGTCTCAAATGTGAATCAAAGTCGTGGACAAGCAGCGGATTTGGTCACCAGTAAACGTGCGATTAAAACCACGGTCTTGGCAGATCATGGGCAAACTATCGTTTTAGGTGGTTTGATTGCAGATAATAGCGTGACTGGGCGTCAGTCAGTACCTTTCTTGGGTGCGATTCCGGGTCTAGGGCGTCTTTTTAGATCAGACAATAATAGTAATCAAAAACGTAACTTATTGATCTTTATTCATCCAACCATTGTCGATGATAATACGGATGTGCGCCGTTTAACTCAGCAACGTTATGACCAACTCTATGGTTTGCAATTGGCAATGGATAAAGATGGTAACTTTGCTAAATTGCCTGCCAATATAGAAGATGTGTATCAACAACGTCTACCATTGACCTCTAATCCACAAAATCAGCCAAAAATTATTCAGCCTACTCCTCAAAATTATCAACAGGTTCCGTCGGGTGGTGCACACAAAGCCGTCACTACACCTGTTGCAGAAGATCAATCTAAAATTCAGCAGCAAAGGGTCAATTAAATCTTGAGTTAACTTCACTTTGGCGATAAAGATTGTAGAATTCAGTTTGTCTGATCGTGGTTAAGACTATTAAAAACTGAATTTTGCATGTTAATATGCTTTTGAATCAGAATGAGAAGATCATCATGACTTGGAAATTAAAGGCAATTAGTGCAGAACTTGAAGGGAAAGAGGTTTCAATTGACAAAGACATGTTAGTTGGTCGCCATCAAGAGGCTGATATTTTATTGCAAGCGGCAGAAATTTCACGTCGCCATGCTGCTTTTTTAGTAAAAGATGATGCACTTTGGGTTCAAGATTTGAAATCTTCTAATGGTACATTTGTAAATGATATTCGTATTGATGAACAAAAATTGTTAAAAGATAATGATATTGTTCAATTTGCTAGTCTAAAATTTCATGTCTATGCACCTGCTGTTCAGGTGGAGACTGTGCCTGAAATCGTTGCGCCTATGGTCACTGCTGACGTTGAGGAAATTATTCAACCTGCTGAAGCAATTGCTACCTCAGAGATTAAACCACCTGTGGTAGAGGAAAAAATTGAAAAAGAAAAAACCGCAGCAGAAAAAATGAATGAACAGGGGATGCCTGAACTTTCATCACGAGATGAACATGTGCAACTGTCACGTGATGGTATGCCAACCAATATCGGTGTGCCAAAACCTGCGCCAATCCCTGCCAATGTAGACATCCATGCACCAGTACCAGAAGCGTGTGAAATTAAAACACCTGAAGTTTGTGTTGAGAAAGAAGTAGAAACCCAGAAAAATGCAAAAGTTGGACTCATTACCATTATTACTTTGGTCATTTTGGCGGTGATTGCTTGGCTATTCTTTAAATAAGCCTTGTTTCAACCTACAATCAAGGCATGCAATCGCATGCCTTTGTTTTATCAGTGATCAGTGGATGTAAAAAGATGAATGTTGCAAAGTTGGATCAGCGAGAACTTATTTTATTTGATTTGGATGGAACCTTAGTTGATTCAGCATTTGATCTCTATCGTGCGATGAATTTAAGTCTGGCACGTTTGGATTTACCTTTGGTGACTGAGGCGCAAGTGCGGGTTTGGATTGGTAAGGGAACATCATTATTTTGTGAAAGCACCTTGCAATATCTAAAAGGTGAAGTTGATCCTGATTTGCATCAACAGCTTTTGGCTACATTTTTAGAAATTTATAATGCTGAACCTTGTGTAGATACCAAAGCATTTGATGGTGTTCTTGATTTTTTAGAGTGGGGGTTGAAACACAATAAAAAATTGATTTGCGTGACCAATAAGCCTGAGCAACCCGCTCGAAAAATTTTACAAGAATTGAAAATGGATCACTATTTTATAGATGTGATTGGCGGTGACCGTTTTGCAGAACGCAAACCTGATCCGATACAGTTAAATTATTGTATAGAACATTATAAGTCTAGTGCTGATAAAACCTTAATGATTGGTGATTCGAGTAATGATGTTGCAGCAGCACGCCGTGCCCAGGTCGATTGTGTTGTTTTAAGCTATGGTTATAATCATGGTGAGGATATTCAGTTATGTCAGCCACAACAGGTGGTCGATAATATGATGGAATTGCTGCGTTAAGTGAATGTAAACCCTGCAAAATAAATTGATGACAAAGGAAAGAGGAATGAACAGTAAAAAAGTTTTTCGATGGCGATACTAAGTAAGATTTTTATTTTAAGCCACTGAGTAAAATCGAAAAAGAGAACTTCCTGATGACGACATTAAATCAATTTGAACAATTAAAAACAGCAGGCTACAACCTTATTCCTGTCTATCGCCAACGTCTTGCAGATACAGACACGCCTTTATCTGTATTTGCCCGACTCAAAGATCATAAACAAGCTTATTTATTTGAATCTGTAGAAGGTGGTGAGAACTGGGCGCGTTATTCGATTATTGGTTTGGGGGAATCAACGGTTTTTTCCTGTAATGCAGGGCAACTCACCATTCAACAAGCCAATGGCGATATAAGTCAGCAGACATGCTTAGATCCCTTTCAATATATTCGAGACTTTCAAGCACAGTTTAAGGTGCCGCCACATGACCTTATTCCAGATTTACCACAATTTACTGGAGGCTTGGTGGGGTACTTTGGTTATGACTCAGTGCGCTATATCGAGCCACGATTAAATAACGTGCCTGAAGCAGACCCGGTGGGTTTGCCTGATTTATGGATGATGCTGTCTAAAACTGTGATTGTCTTTGATAATTTAAAAGATACCTTGTTTTTGATTGTACATGCAGATGTCAATGATGCAGATGCTTATCAAAAAGCACAGCAACAACTTGATGAACTTGAGACTTTACTGGCAACGCCAATCAGCTTACAAGCCAAAAAACATACTGCACCGCATTTTGAATCATTAACAGGTAAAGAAAACTACCTTGCTTCGATTGAAAAGGTTAAAGAGTACATCCGTGCAGGCGATGTGATGCAAGTAGTACCTGGGCATCGTATGGTGTCAGATTTTGATGGTGAGCCTTTGCAGGTGTATAGAGCCTTACGTCATTTGAATCCATCGCCTTATTTGTTTTTGGTGCAAGGACAGACTTTGGAAAATAATCAACCGTTCCATATTGTCGGTTCTTCCCCAGAAATTTTATCTCGTTTAGAAAATGGCATTGCCACAGTGCGTCCACTTGCTGGGACTCGCCCACGCGGTAAAACCAAAGAAGAAGATCTAGCACTTGAAAAAGATTTATTGTCTGATGAAAAAGAAATTGCAGAACATTTAATGTTGATTGACTTAGGGCGAAATGATGTTGGTCGTATTTCAAAAATAGGCAAAGTGCAAGTGACTGATCAAATGGTGATCGAGCGCTATTCACACGTTATGCACATTGTGTCCAATGTACAAGGCGAAGTGCGTGATGATGTGGATGCTTTGGATGTTTTTAAAGCAACTTTCCCTGCAGGTACGCTGTCAGGTGCACCAAAAATACGTGCAATGGAAATTATTGACGAAGTCGAGCCTGTAAAACGTGGAATTTTTGGTGGTGCTGTTGGTTATTTAGGCTGGCATGGTGAAATGGACATGTCGATTGCGATCCGTACCTGCGTAATTCGTGAAAATAAGGTCTATGTACAGGCAGGAGCAGGCTTAGTTTATGACTCAAATCCTGAATCTGAGTGGAATGAAACCCAAATAAAAGCTCGCGCAGTGATCAAAGCGGTTGAATTATCATCAAATGGATTGATTTTATAGGTTTTTAGCGATTTTTTTAAAAAAAACACTTGCAAGGATTTTTCTTTTTGCTAAACTGCACACCGTTCCGATACGAAAGGTACGAAACAAAAGAAACGCCGGCATAGCTCAGTTGGTAGAGCAACTGACTTGTAATCAGTAGGTCCACAGTTCGAATCCGTGTGCCGGCACCATCTAAAGTTTTGTAATGTAATAGTAAAGGTTCAACACTGAAAGTAAGTGTAATTGGTGGGATTCCCGAGCGGTCAAAGGGAGCAGACTGTAACTCTGCCACGAAAGTTTCGAAGGTTCGAATCCTTCTCCCACCACCATTAACTTCGATTGAAGTGGTAATTACCAACATTTAGCGGGAGTAGCTCAGTTGGTAGAGCGGTAGCCTTCCAAGCTACATGTCGCGAGTTCGACCCTCGTCTCCCGCTCCATCGAAGATGATTGCTCTTATAGCTCAGTGGTAGAGCACTCCCTTGGTAAGGGAGAGGTCTCGAGTTCAAATCTCGATAAGAGCTCCAGATTACAGTTTAGTAGATTATTCTACAAAAATTCAAAAAGCAGGCTTATTAGTCTGCTTTTCAAGTATTGGGTGTCTGGTTTTTAGACAATATGTCGATGGGTTGTATTAGAACTGTGTTCGA
Source organism: Acinetobacter piscicola (assembly GCF_015218165.1). Lineage (NCBI taxonomy): Bacteria > Pseudomonadati > Pseudomonadota > Gammaproteobacteria > Moraxellales > Moraxellaceae > Acinetobacter > Acinetobacter piscicola. The sequence goes on from NZ_CP048659.1 coordinate 431,662, forward strand.
CGTAAACGAGGAAAATAAACATGGCTAAGGCTAAGTTTGAACGTAATAAGCCACACGTAAACGTGGGCACAATCGGTCACGTTGACCATGGTAAAACAACTTTAACAGCTGCAATTGCAACTGTATGTGCAAAAACTTTTGGTGGCGAAGCGAAAGACTACGCTGCAATTGACTCTGCACCAGAAGAAAAAGCACGTGGTATTACAATTAATACTTCTCACGTAGAATACGATTCTCCAATCCGTCACTACGCGCACGTAGACTGCCCAGGACACGCCGATTATGTTAAAAACATGATCACAGGTGCTGCTCAAATGGACGGCGCGATCCTTGTATGTTCAGCGACTGATGGTCCTATGCCACAAACTCGTGAACACATCCTTCTTTCTCGTCAAGTAGGTGTACCTTACATTCTTGTTTTCTTAAACAAATGTGACATCGTTGATGATGAAGAGTTAATCGAATTAGTTGAAATGGAAGTTCGTGAACTTCTTTCTACTTACGACTTCCCAGGTGATGACACTCCAGTAATCCGTGGTTCAGCTTTAGCTGCACTTAACGGTGAAGATGGTCAATACGGTGTTCCAGCTGTACTTGCACTTGTTGAAGCGCTTGATACTTACATTCCAGAACCAGAACGTGCAATCGATAAAGCATTCTTAATGCCAATCGAAGACGTATTCTCAATTTCTGGTCGTGGTACAGTAGTAACAGGTCGTGTTGAGTCTGGTATCGTTAAAGTCGGCGAAGAAGTTGAAATCGTTGGTATTAAAGATACAGTTAAAACAACTGTAACTGGCGTAGAAATGTTCCGTAAATTGCTTGACGAAGGTCGTGCAGGTGAGAACTGTGGTATTCTTCTACGTGGTACTAAACGTGAAGACGTACAACGTGGTCAAGTATTGGCTAAACCAGGTTCAATCAAACCACACACTAAATTCGACGCAGAAGTATACGTACTTTCTAAAGACGAAGGTGGTCGCCACACTCCATTCCTTAACGGTTACCGTCCACAGTTCTACTTCCGTACAACTGACGTAACTGGCGCAATCTCTTTGAAAGAAGGCGTTGAAATGGTTATGCCTGGTGACAACGTAGAAATGTCAGTAGAATTGATCCACCCAATCGCAATGGACCCAGGTCTACGTTTTGCGATCCGTGAAGGTGGTCGTACAGTGGGTGCTGGTGTAGTTTCTAAAGTTACTGCATAATTGTTTTATCTCAAACCGAGGGTTTCGATTCTCGGTTTGTCTTATAGGTCAGTAGTTCAATTGGTAGAGCGTCGGTCTCCAAAACCGAATGTTGGGGGTTCGAGTCCCTCCTGACCTGCCATATTTTTAAATAAAAAGCTTGATGCCGACTGATCTGGTCATATAATAAGTCGCGAATCCTACGACGAGTAAAAGAATGTCGAATGATAAATCGCGTGACGCAATGGGCGGCGCGCCAATTCCTCAAAGAAATAACCCTGCTGAAGTTGTAAGTTCTGGTACACCATTTGATGTGGTGTTATGGATCTTTGCATTGATTCTGTTGATTGGTTCAATGATGGTTCCACAGTTTTTACCAGCATATTGGGCACCTGCAAATAGTATTTGGGTGCGCATTGGGGTAATTATAGCTTGTATCGTAGTGGCTTTAGGTTTATTATACGCCACCCATCAAGGCAAAGGCTTTGTTCGTTTGTTGAAAGATGCTCGATTAGAATTACGTCGAGTGACTTGGCCTACGAAACATGAAACAGTTACAGCTTCATGGCAAGTTCTACTGGTAGTAGTGGTTGCGGCGATCATTTTGTGGTGCTTTGACTACATTATTGGTTGGTTTATGAAGTTTATTATCGGGTAAGAGAGCTATGAAACGTTGGTACATTATTCATGCCTATTCTGGTTATGAAAAACAAGTGATGCGTTCACTTAATGATCGAATCCAGCGTAGCGCTGTTGCTGATAGCTTTGGTGAAGTCCTTGTTCCTACTGAAGAAGTAGTGGAAATGAAGGATGGTAAGAAACGTAAATCAGAGCGTAAATTCTTTCCTGGCTATGTGTTAGTTGAAATGGAAATGAATGATGAAACTTGGCACATTGTTAAAGAATGTCCAAAAGTATTAGGTTTCATCGGTGGTACAGCAGAAAAGCCTGCACCCATTACGCAAAAAGAAGCTGATGCGATTCTTGCACGTGTACGCAATACTGGTGAAGCACCTCGTCCTAAGACAATGTTTGAACCAGGCGAAGAATTATTGGTTATTGACGGTCCATTCACAGACTTTAAAGGTGTGGTGGAAGAAGTTATATACGATAAATCACGTTTAACCTTAACGATTAACGTGTTTAATCGACCAACGCAAGTTGAATTGGAATTTCGTCAAGTCGAAAAAACAGTTTAATCATCGTTGGTTGAAAAGCGCCCGATTTTATCGGGCATTGTTATTATCGCAGTAATGTGTTTGCTGTGTGAATAAAATGGGGAGCCTAACGGCGTTACTACCCAGAGGTATTAGATAATGGCTAAGAAGATTGACGGCTATATCAAGCTGCAAGTTCCAGCTGGTAAAGCGAATCCATCTCCACCGATTGGTCCTGCACTAGGTCAACGTGGTGTTAACATCATGGCATTCTGTAAAGAATTCAATGCTGCGACACAAAAACTTGAAGCTGGTCTTCCAATTCCAGTCGTGATTACTGTGTACAACGATAAGTCGTTCACTTTCATCATGAAAACTCCTCCTGCTGCGATTCTTCTTAAGAAAGCTGCGGGTATCCAAAAGGGTTCAGCTGTACCTAACAAAACTAAAGTTGGTAAGTTGACTCGTGCTCAATTGGAAGAAATTGCGACTACTAAAGAACCAGATTTAACTGGTGCTGATTTAGACGCACGTGTTCGTACCATCGCTGGTTCTGCACGTTCTATGGGCTTGGAAGTGGAGCTATAAGACATGGCTAAATTAACTAAACGTCAAAAAGCCATCGTTGCTGCTGTTGAAGCACACAAAGTTTACACTTTGGAAGAAGCGGTTGCAGTTCTTAATGGTCTTCCTGCAGTTAAATTCAAAGAGTCTTTGGATGTTGCTGTAAACCTAGGTGTTGACCCTCGTAAATCTGACCAAGTTGTTCGTGGCGCGACGACACTTCCTGCAGGTACTGGTAAAACTGTACGTGTAGCTGTGTTTGCTCAAGGCGCTGCTGCTGAAGCTGCTAAAGCTGAAGGCGCGGACGTTGTTGGTTTTGATGATCTTGCTGAAAGCATCCAAGCGGGTAACCTTGACTTTGATGTTGTTATTGCTGCTCCAGATGCAATGCGCGTTGTAGGTAAGTTAGGTACAATTCTTGGTCCACGTGGCTTAATGCCAAACCCTAAAGTGGGTACTGTAACTCCTGACGTAGCAACTGCAGTTAAAAATGCAAAAGCGGGTCAAGCACGTTACCGTGTAGACAAAGCGGGTATCATCCATGCTGCGATCGGTCAAGTAGGTTTTACTGCTGAAGCTGTTCGTTCAAACGTTGAAGCACTTATTGCTGACCTTAAGAAAGCAAAACCTGCGACTTCTAAAGGTATCTACATTCAAAAGATCACTTTGAGCTCAACGATGGGTCCTGGTCTTACTGTGGATGTACAAAACGTTTCTAAATAAGTTTTAACTTATTTAAATAAAGAATTTTAAAGCCCTGAGAAAATTTTAAAGCATCGCTTTAAAATTTTCGCAAGAAACGTAGTTTCTCGCAAACTCAGGCAAACTTTGAATTGATAAGTGAATATTTATCAGCGTCAAAGACCTCAGGCGAGGTGGTTTTTCGAAGCCACTTCTTAAAAATCCAGTCTGAGTAGACGCGGTGGTGTGATTTGTTCCTCCTCCGCGTGTAAATCGAAAGGTTTACGAATTGGGAGTGCACTTTTTTAGAGTGCATAAATCACCGTTAGGAGGTTTTACAATGGCTCTTCTTATCGAAGACAAAAAACAGATCGTAGCTGAAGTAACAGAAGTTGCTTCTACTGCGTATGCTGCTGTTGTTGCTGACTACCAAGGTTTAACTGTTGAGCAATTAACTGCTCTACGTGTTGAAGCGCGTAAACTAGGTGTTGCTACTCGTGTAGTACGTAATACTTTGGCTAAACGTGCGCTTCAAGACACTCAATTCAATATTTTGAATGACAACCTTGTTGGCCCAACAATCTTAGCTTTCTCAACTTCTGAAGACGACATGGGCGCTGCAGCTCGTTTGTTTGAAGAATTTGCTAAAACTAATAAAGCATTTGAACTTAAAGCTGCTGCATTTGACGGTAAAGTTTATCAAGGTGCTGAAGTTAGCGTAATCGCGAACCTTCCAAACCAAGAGAAAGCGCTTACTATGCTTGCAAACGTTCTTCAAGCTCCTATTTCGAAATTGGGTCGCCTTATTACAGCGCTCAAAGAGAAAAACGAGTCAGAAGCTGCTTAAGCTTAAACATTTTTACACACCATTCAATATCCATTTGGAGTTACTCTCATGGCTTTAACTAACGAAGAAATCTTAAACGCAGTTGCTGAAAAAACTGTTCTTGAACTTGTTGAATTAATTTCTGCTTTCGAAGAAAAATTCAATGTATCTGCTGCTGCTGTTGCAGTTGCTGCTACTGGTACAGCTACTGTTGCTGCTGAAGAGCAATCAGAATTCACAGTTGAACTTGCTAGCTTCGGTGCTAACAAAGTTGCTGTAATTAAAGCAGTTCGTGAAGCAACTGGTCTTGGTCTTAAAGAAGCGAAAGATCTTGTTGAAGGCGCTCCTTCTGCAATCAAAGAAGGCGTTTCTAAAGAAGAAGCTGAAGAACTTAAGAAAAAACTTGAAGAAGCTGGTGCTGAAGTTAAACTTAAGTAATCGCTTAGGGGGTCGATTATTTAAAAATCGACTCCACAAATTGGCTGATAGCTCTTGGGCTATCAGCCTTTTTGCGTTACAATAATCGGCTCGATTTTAGATTGAATGATAGAAAAATCATCAATTTTAAGAATAAGCAAACAAAATCAAACGCTTAACAATATTTTTCCATTTTAAAAATATTGTTAAGCGTTTTATACCACTGAAAATTGCAGCATTTGTAAAAGGTGGTGGTCATATCGACCTGCGTAATTCCTTCTAAATCCGTTCTGCAGGCGGGTTTAGTTTACTTTCCGAGGACTCCAGATGGCATACTCATATACCGAAAAGAAACGGATCCGTAAGAATTTTGGTAAATTGCCCCAAGTTATGGATGCTCCGTACCTGCTCGCGATCCAAGTCGACTCGTACAGAACATTCTTACAAGATGGCAAAACTCCAAAAAACCGCGAAGATATCGGTCTCCAAGCCGCATTTCGTTCAGTGTTTCCAATAGAAAGTTATTCTGGCAATGCTGCTTTAGAATTCGTTGAGTATAGCCTTGGTAAACCAGAGTTTGATGTACGTGAATGTATTCTTCGCGGCTCAACTTATGCGGCACCAATGCGCGTAAAAATTCGTTTGATCATTAAAGATCGTGAAACGAAATCAATAAAAGACGTTCGTGAACAAGAAGTTTACATGGGTGAAATGCCACTCATGACAGAGAACGGTACATTTGTGATTAACGGTACTGAGCGTGTAATCGTATCTCAGTTACACCGTTCTCCAGGTGTGTTCTTCGATCATGACAAAGGTAAAACTCATTCAAGCGGTAAAGTGTTGTATTCAGCACGTATTATTCCTTACCGTGGTTCATGGTTAGACTTTGAGTTTGATGCGAAAGATTTAGTTTATGTACGTATTGACCGTCGTCGTAAATTACTTGCGACTGTTGTTTTACGTGCGTTGAACTATAGCAACGAACAAATTCTAGACATGTTCTATGAAAAAGTTCCTGTATATCTTGATATGGGCAGTTATCAAATTGACCTAGTGCCAGAACGCCTACGTGGTGAAATGGCGCAGTTTGATATTGCAGACAATGACGGTAAAGTGATTGTTGAACAAGGTAAGCGTATCAATGCGCGTCATGTACGTCAAATGGAAGCAGCGGGCTTAACGAAGCTTCCTGTACCTGATGAATATTTATATGAGCGTATTGTTGCACAGGATATTACTTTACATGATGGTGAAGTGATTCCTGCCAATACAGTGCTTAGCCATGAAATTATGGTGAAAATTGCGGAAGGCGGCGTTAAGCAGTTTAACGTGCTTTATACCAATGACATCGACCGTGGTCCATTCGTTGCAGATACTTTACGTGCAGATACGACTTCAGGTCGTGAAGAAGCACTGGTAGAAATCTACAAAGTAATGCGTCCAGGTGAGCCACCAACAAAAGAAGCTGCTGAAAACTTATTCAATAACTTATTCTTCTCAACTGAGCGTTATGATTTATCGCCAGTGGGTCGTATGAAGTTTAACCGTCGTTTAGGTCGTCCTTATGAAGTCGGTACTGACCAAAAATCACGTGAAGTTGAAGGTATTCTTTCAAACGAAGACATTACTGATGTATTAAAAACATTGGTTGAAATTCGTAATGGTAAAGGCGAAGTCGACGATATTGACCATTTAGGTAACCGTCGTGTGCGTTCTGTTGGTGAAATGACAGAAAACCAATTCCGTGTAGGTCTTGTTCGTGTTGAACGTGCTGTAAAAGAGCGTTTAAGCCAAGCTGAAACAGATAATTTGTCACCACAAGATTTGATTAATGCAAAACCAGTGGCTGCTGCAATCAAAGAATTCTTTGGTTCAAGCCAATTGTCTCAGTTCATGGACCAAAATAACCCATTGTCTGAAATTACACACAAACGTCGTGTATCAGCACTCGGGCCTGGTGGTTTAACACGTGAGCGTGCGGGCTTTGAGGTACGTGACGTACATCAAACGCATTATGGTCGTGTATGTCCAATTGAGACTCCTGAGGGTCCAAACATTGGTTTGATCAACTCACTTTCAGTGTATGCGAAATGTAATAGCTTCGGTTTCTTGGAAACACCTTACCGTAAAGTTATTGATGGTCGTGTAACAGATGAAGTTGAATATTTATCTGCGATTGAAGAAGTAGGTACTGTGATTGCACAGGCTGATTCAGGGATCGATCAAGATGGTCATTTGACTGAAGAGTTTGTATCTGTACGTCACCAAGGTGAATTTGTACGTATGCCTCCTGAAAAAGTGACGCATATGGACGTTTCTGCACAGCAGGTTGTATCTGTTGCGGCATCCCTCATTCCATTCCTTGAACACGATGACGCCAACCGTGCATTGATGGGTTCAAACATGCAACGTCAGGCTGTTCCTACATTGCTTGCTGACAAACCACTTGTTGGTACAGGTATGGAAGCAAACGTAGCACATGACTCTGGTGTGTGTGTGATTGCGAAACGTGGCGGACGTATTGAGTTTGTTGATGCTTCTCGTGTGGTTATTCGTGTCAATGAAGACGAAATGATCGCGGGTGAGGCAGGTGTAGATATCTATAACTTGATCAAATATACACGTTCGAACCAAAACACTTGTATTAACCAAAAAGTGCTTGTAAGCCTTGGTGATAAAGTGGGGCGTGGTGACGTTCTTGCTGATGGTCCATCGACTGATGGTGGTGAATTAGCACTCGGTCAAAACATGCGCGTTGCGTTCATGACTTGGAACGGTTACAACTACGAAGACTCGATTTTACTTTCTGAGCGTGTACTTCAAGAAGATCGTTTGACTTCAATTCATATTCAAGAATTGTCATGTGTAGCACGTGATACTAAGTTAGGTGCAGAAGAAATTACTGCGGATATTCCTAACGTGGGTGAAGCTGCACTGTCTAAATTGGATGAGTCAGGGATTGTGTATATCGGTGCTGAAGTGACAGCAGGTGATATTCTTGTTGGTAAAGTAACACCGAAAGGCGAAACGCAATTAACACCTGAAGAAAAATTGCTTCGTGCAATCTTTGGTGAGAAAGCGGCTGACGTTAAAGATTCATCTTTACGCGTATCGTCTGGTGTGAAAGGTACAGTCATCGATGTTCAAGTCTTCACTCGTGATGGCATTGAAAAAGATGAACGTGCTCAAGCAATTGAAAAAGCACAACTTGATGCTTACCGTAAAGACTTGAAAGAAGAATACAAAATCTTCGAAGAAGCAGCACGTGAGCGTGTGGTTCGCTTGTTGAATGGTCAAGAGTCGAATGGTGGTGGCACAACTAAACGTGGTCAAAAAATCACTGAAGACGTGTTGTCTAGTTTAGAGTTGGTAGATCTGCTTGAAATCCAACCTGTTGACGAAGCAATTGCTGAACGTTTGACACAAATTCAAGTGTTCTTGAAAGAGAAGAGTCTTGAAATTGATGAGAAATTTGCAGAGAAAAAACGCAAACTTTCTACAGGTGATGAACTTACAACTGGCGTATTGAAAGTTGTTAAAGTGTATTTAGCTGTTAAACGTCGCATCCAACCGGGTGATAAAATGGCGGGTCGTCACGGGAACAAAGGTGTTGTATCAAACATCTTACCTGTAGAAGACATGCCACATGATGCAAACGGTGTGCCTGTTGATGTGGTACTTAACCCGTTAGGTGTACCATCACGTATGAACGTGGGTCAGATTCTAGAAACTCACTTGGGTATGGCAGCAAAAGGTCTTGGTGACAAGATCGATAAGATGTTGCAAGAACAACGTACTATTCTTGAGTTACGTGAATTCTTAGACAAGATTTATAACCAAGTTGGTGGCGAGCAAGAAGATCTTGATAGCTTAACTGATGATGAAATCTTGGTATTATCAGGTAATTTACGTAAGGGTGTGCCTTTAGCAACACCAGTATTTGATGGTGCTGAAGAGTCACAAATCAAAGACTTACTTGAACTTGGTGGTATTTCACGTACAGGTCAAACCGTATTGTATGACGGACGTACAGGTGAGCGTTTCGACCGTCCAGTCACTGTAGGTTATATGTACATGTTGAAACTCAACCACTTGGTTGATGACAAGATGCATGCACGTTCTACTGGTTCTTACTCTCTAGTAACGCAACAGCCATTGGGTGGTAAAGCTCAATTCGGTGGTCAGCGTTTCGGTGAGATGGAGGTCTGGGCACTTGAAGCTTATGGTGCTGCTTATACACTTCAAGAAATGCTTACTGTGAAGTCGGATGACGTTGAAGGTCGTACTCGCATCTATAAGAATATTGTAGATGGTAACCATTATATGGACCCAGGTATGCCTGAATCGTTCAACGTATTGACCAAAGAGATCCGTTCTTTAGGTATCAACATTGAACTGAAAAATGGTGACTAATTAGCCATTGAAATCTCCCTAAGACCTCATTTGTACTAAGTGGGGGACTTAGGGGATTTTTCAGTTAAAAAACAATATTTGTGACCCAGTTGTAGAGTGAAAATCTCCACAACACACGGAGAAAAAAATTGAAAGACTTGCTCGATATCATGCGCAAAAAGACGGACTCAGACGGTCATGCTCCTGTAGAGTTTGATCGCATCCGTATTGGTCTTGCGTCACCAGAAATGATTAAGTCATGGTCTCATGGTGAAGTAAAAAAACCTGAGACGATTAACTATCGTACGTTCAAACCAGAACGTGATGGTTTATTCTGTGCCAAAATCTTTGGCCCAGTCAAAGATTACGAATGCTTGTGTGGTAAATACAAGCGTATGAAATACAAAGGCGTCATTTGTGAAAAATGTGGCGTTGAAGTAACGACTGCGAAAGTTCGTCGTGAACGTATGGGTCACATTGAACTTGCTTCACCTGTTGCACATATTTGGTTTTTGAAATCATTACCAAGCCGTATCGGTTTGTTACTTGATATGACTTTACGTGATATCGAACGTGTATTGTATTTCGAATCTTATGTCGTTACTGATCCAGGTATGACACCGCTTGAAAAATATCAACTTCTGAATGATGAAGAATATTTCACAGCGTTAGAAGAACACGGTGATGAATTCAGCGCGAAAATGGGTGCTGAAGCAGTTCAAGATTTGTTAAAAGACATCGATCTTGAAGCTGAAATTACGCGTCTTCGTGAAGAAATTCCAAATACAACGTCTGAGACTAAACTTAAAAAAGCCTCTAAACGTTTGAAATTGATGGAAGCATTCAACGATTCAAATAACAAGCCTGAATGGATGGTGTTGACTGTACTTCCAGTTCTTCCACCAGATCTTCGTCCGCTTGTACCGCTTGAAGGTGGTCGTTTTGCGACTTCTGACTTGAACGATTTGTATCGTCGTGTCATCAACCGTAACAACCGTTTGAAACGTCTTCTTGACCTTGCAGCGCCAGACATTATCGTACGTAACGAAAAACGTATGTTACAAGAATCTGTAGATGCATTGTTAGATAACGGTCGTCGTGGTCGTGCAATTACAGGTTCAAACAAACGTCCGCTGAAATCTTTGGCAGATATGATCAAAGGTAAACAAGGTCGTTTCCGTCAAAACTTACTTGGTAAGCGTGTTGACTACTCTGGTCGTTCGGTGATTACCGTTGGTCCATCACTACGTTTGCACCAATGTGGTCTTCCTAAGAAAATGGCACTTGAATTATTCAAACCATTTATCTTTGCGAAACTACAAGCTTCAGGCCAAGCAACAACCATTAAAGCTGCGAAGAAAATGGTTGAACGTGAGACACCAGAAGTTTGGGACGTGCTTGCATCTGTAATTCGTCAACATCCAATTATGTTGAACCGTGCGCCAACACTTCACCGTTTAGGTCTTCAAGCATTTGAACCGACTTTAATTGAAGGTAAAGCGATCCGTCTTCACCCACTCGTATGTGCTGCGTTTAACGCCGACTTCGACGGTGACCAAATGGCGGTACACGTTCCATTAACACTTGAAGCTCAGCTTGAAGCTCGTGCGTTAATGATGTCAACCAATAACATCTTATCACCTGCAAATGGTGAGCCGATTATCGTGCCTTCTCAGGACGTGGTCTTGGGCTTGTATTACATCACACGTGATGCAATCAATGCCAAAGGCGAAGGCATGGTGTTTGCGGATACTCACGAAGTTAACCGTGCATTGGCTACAGGTCAAGTAGACTTACATGCGCGTGTAAAAGCACGTGTACACCAAACTGTGATTGATGAAAATGGTAACCGTGAGCATCAAACCATTGTTGTAGACACAACTCCAGGTCGTTGCCTCCTTTGGGAAGTTGTTCCTGAAGGGATGGATTTCCAACAAATTAACGTTGAGATGACCAAGAAAAACATCTCGAAGTTAATCAACTCGTGCTACCGTAAATTGGGTCTAAAAGATACAGTTATCTTCGCTGACCAATTGATGTACTTGGGCTTCCGTCAAGCAACACGTTCAGGTGTTTCTGTGGGTATGGAAGACATGTTGATTCCGCCACAAAAGCAAGCAATTATCGACAAAGCTGAAACAGAAGTTCGTGAAATTGAACATCAGTTTGAGCAAGGTTTCGTAACTGCGGGTGAACGTTATAATAAAGTGGTCGATATTTGGGCACGTACCAATGACCAAGTTGCCAAAGCGATGATGGATAACTTGTCATTCACGACTGTTAAAAATAAACAGGGTGAAGACGAGAAACAAAAATCCTTCAACAGTATCTATATGATGTCTGACTCAGGTGCCCGTGGTTCTGCAGCTCAGATTCGTCAGTTAGCAGGTATGCGTGGTTTGATGGCGAAACCAGATGGTTCGATCATTGAAACCCCAATTAAAGCAAACTTCCGTGAAGGTTTGACTGTACTTCAGTACTTCATTTCAACACACGGTGCACGTAAAGGTTTGGCCGATACTGCATTGAAAACAGCGAACTCAGGTTACTTGACTCGTCGTTTGGTTGACGTAGCACAAGACTTAGTCATCACTGAGCCTGATTGTGGTACTTATGATGGTCTTGTCATGACACCATTTATTCAAGGTGGTGATGTCATTGAGCCATTGAGCCAACGTGTATTAGGTCGTGTAACTGCTGAAGATGTTACTAAAGTGGGTTCAGATGAAGTTATCTTGCCACGTAATACTTTGATTGATGAAAAACTTGCTCAATACCTTGAAGATTCTGGTGTTGACGAAGTTAAAGTACGTTCAGTTGTAAGCTGTGCATCGACATTTGGTGTTTGTGCGAAATGTTACGGTCGTGACCTTGCGCGTGGTCACTTGGTAAATCCAGGTGAGTCTGTCGGTGTAATGGCTGCACAATCTATTGGTGAGCCTGGTACACAGTTAACCATGCGTACGTTCCACGTCGGTGGTGCTGCAAGTCGAACTTCTGCTGCAAATAGCGTTCAAGTACGTAATAAAGGTACAGTACGTTTCCACAATGTGAAAACTGTACAACATGCTAAAGGGCATTTGGTATCTGTTTCACGTTCAGGTGAAATTGGTATTGCGGATGATTTAGGTCGTGAGCGTGAACGTTATAAACTTCCTTACGGTGCATCCATCTTAATTAAAGATGGTGAGCTTGTTGAAGGAGGCGGTATTGTTGCAACTTGGGATCCACATACGCATCCATTGGTGACGGAAGTTGCTGGTAAAGCACGCTTCAGCCAAATTGCTGATGGTGTGACTGCAACATCGAAAACTGATGATGCAACAGGTATGACCACAACTGAAATTTTACCTGTAACAGCGCGTCCAGCTTCTGGTAAAGATTTACGTCCTGCGATTGTGCTAGATACAACCGATGGTGGTGAACAGTTCTACTTCTTGCCACAAAACACGATTGTGACTGTTCGTGATGGCGAAACAATCGGTGTCGGTGATGTTATCGGTCGTGTACCACAAGAAACCTCTCGTACGCGTGATATTACCGGTGGTTTACCACGTGTAGCTGACTTATTCGAAGCACGTAAACCGAAAGAACATGCGATCCTTGCAGAAGTGTCTGGTATCGTCAGCTTCGGTAAAGAAACTAAAGGTAAAAACCGTTTAGTGATCACACCTGATGATGGTTCTGAAATCTACGAAGAATTGATTCCGAAATGGCGTCAAATCAACGTATTCGAAGGCGAGCATGTGAACCGTGGTGAAACCATTTCTGATGGTCCTCAAAACCCACATGACATCTTGCGTTTGAAAGGTGAAGTTGCATTAACCAACTACATCGTGAACGAAGTTCAAGACGTTTATCGTCTACAAGGTGTAAAAATCAACGATAAGCACATTGAAGTTATCGTACGTCAAATGTTGCGTAAAGTTGATATCACTGATGGCGGTGATACAAGCTTCATCAAAGGCGAACAAGTGGATTACATCCGTGTTGTGGGCGAAAACCAAGCGGTTGCGGCTCAAAACAAATTCCCTGCGAAGTTTGAACGTCAATTGATGGGTATTACCAAAGCATCGCTTTCTACAGACTCATTCATCTCTGCTGCATCGTTCCAAGAAACAACACGTGTGTTAACTGAAGCGGCTGTAACAGGTAAAGAAGATGAATTACGTGGCTTGAAAGAGAACGTGGTTGTAGGTCGTCTGATCCCAGCGGGTACAGGTTTGGCTTACCACTTAGAACGTCGTCGTCAAGAAGCAGAAGCTGCTGAACATGAACTTGTAAATGACTTCTCTGAAGTTGACCAAGCATTTTCACAAGCTTTAAATGAAGATTCTTTCTAAGAAATTCATTTAGAATTTGAAATGAAGAAGACGCCCGAGGGCGTCTTTTTTTATGTGCTATGGATTTACAAAATATGCATGAAAAGTTGCGTTTTTTAACACACTATAAAGATTCAATTCATGAAATAAGATTAAGATGGCAAGAGTTAAAAAAGGACTGATGGAGATGAATATGAAAAAGGTTATTACAGTTTTGGCAGTTGCATCACTTTCAACTATGCTGTTGGCAGGTTGTGAAAATATGTCAAGTAATGATAAACGTGTTGCATCAGCTGCTTTAGGTGGTGCAATTGGTGGTGGTGTGGGGAATAACGTGGGTGGCGGTACAGGTGCTGCGCTTGGCGGTGGTGCAGGTGCTGCAGTGGGCAGTAAAACCCAAAATGGTTCTAACCGTAATGCAACCTATAGTGGTGTAGGTGGCGCGATTGGTTCAGCAATTGGTAAAGGCGTATTCGGTGGCAATGCAGGTGCTGCGATTGGTGGTGCAATCGGTGGTGGTGCAGGTGCTGCGATTGAACAAAAACGTTAAGCTTTAGCTTTAAAAGATTAAGTTAATAAAAATAAGCGCATTCTGCGCTTATTTTTATTGGAAAACTTTAGTGTTGGCGATTGGCCTTTTCAACCAACCCCGATAAACCTTGACGACGTGCCAATTCATTAAGTACCAATTGTACATCTAGGTCGAAATAACCTAGCATGACAATAGTATGAAACCAAACATCCGCCACTTCATAAATGAGGTCATTTTTATTGTCTTCATTGTCATGTGCTTGATATTCTTTTGCAGCAATCACAGTTTCAAAGCTTTCTTCACCGACTTTTTCTAAGATTTTATTTAAACCTTTATGATAAAGTTTTGCCACATAAGACGATTCAGGATCTGCTTTTTTACGTTCTGCCATCATTTTGCCCAAATAACCCAACACTTCAATTTGTTCAGCTTGGGCATTGGAAGCATTCATTGCCAATGTATGTGGGTTAGATGACTTCTCTTCAGACTTGCCACCATAAATGGCGTTCGGATCTTTGAGCTGAGCATCGACAATTTCCCAACCATTTGGCGTAAGTTTGCGGTAAAAACAAGACTCACGACCAGTATGGCAAGCGATACCACCTTCTTGTTCAATTTGTAGCACGATTACATCTGCATCGCAGTCTAAACGGATTTCGTAAACGGTTTGAAAATGTCCAGATTCTTCGCCTTTGAACCAGAGTTTATTGCGTGAACGTGAGAAGTAAACGCCACGCATTTTTTCTGCGGTGAGTTGGAGTGCTTCGCGGTTCATCCATGCCACCATCAAAATGCGTCCTGTTTGATGATGTTGTGCAATAGCAGGAATAAGTCCTTGTTCGTTAAATTTTACTTCATCGAGCCATTGCAAGTTGTTCATAGGATTTCACCAATTCATTGATTAAAAATTTTATGCTATTTCGTAGCGGTCTATAGTTTACGTGATTTGAAATGATTTGCGGGAAATCTTGGAAATTATTTAATCAGCTTATGATCTAAAGAGTGGTAAAGTCAGAATAAGTTTTGAATCTATATTTTCAATGTGGGCCTGTAAGATCAAATCACACGCCCACCAATGATCAGATTGATATAACAGTGTCAGTAGATGACTTAAAAGTGATAAAAAGCAGTAGAGCATTGACGATGTTGATGGTAAGTCTGCCAAAGCTTTGTATAATCATAAATTCTTTATTTTTGAATTATAAACCCTGCATTACTTCCGTAAAATTCTGCTTTTCAAGCAACTCTAAAAACTCATCGCCCATGCGCTGACTTTCTGCGACAGATTGCGTCCATAATTTTTTACGCTCAGCATCAGACAAGCCTTTTAAAACAAAGTCTTTACGGTCAGGTAAACGACCTAAAGGCAATGAATTTAGATAATCCTGAGAAGGAGAAATCAGCAAAGTACGTGCCTGATTTTGTGGATTGGCTCTGCGCGATTTAAACATCTTGTCGAACCAGCCAGGGGTGATGCTGTCGGTAAAATGGGGATATAAAACAATGCCTTTACTCTCAAAAGGTAGGTCAATGTGATAGTCAATTAAACCCCCATCACGATAAGCCCCTTTAGGTGCGTCAGCAATATTTTTCACTGCAGGGGTGACCGCAGGAATGGAACCCGAAGCCATGAGCCAATCGGCGACATTGTCGGTATTAAAGTTAATATAATGGGTTTTAAACGCATCATCCTGAATTTTAAATTGTGGAAAATCAGTCGGCTGACAAATGACACGTTGCATAAATTTATTTAAATGATCACGTGAAATCGCATTGCTACCGATAATTCCAAGCAAGGAACTATATAGCGCAAATTTGTGGTCACTTTGAAACAGATGCTCAGCTTTAGCCGCAATGATCGTCAAATGATAATCAGGATGATCAACCAATCTTTGCGTTTGATCGCCTAAAATACCATGCAACATATCACGTGATATTTTTTCGATATCCGCAATTTTCATGCCTTTTTTAAAGGGCAAATTGATATATAACTCAGCCAATTTTTCAGGTCCAAGTTTTTCACCTTGCGCTACAATTCCTGCAAAACGCCATGCACCCACAGATGAGCCAATTAAAAAGCGGCGTTGTTTGGCTTGTGGAAGAAACTCACCAAAGATGGCTTGGTCGAGACCCATTAAACCAATGCCTTTTGGACCACCTGCCGCACCGGGAATCATGTCGACATGATGTGCTTGTAGTCCTTCTTTTTCTATGAGTTGTTTGGCAAGTGAGCCTGCTTGAATTGTTAATGCAGCAGGGCGTTTTTGTAAAATTTGGGTCATGGTTTCACTCACTCAAACGGATGTGAGTATTTTAGGAATAAGCCGTGACAGGACAATGGCGATAGGTTTCAGTAGGTGACTTGGGAGTCATGGGCTTTCTTTATACCAACATAAATGCAAATATTCTTCGAGATGGGTTGAATAGTCAAAAGTATATTCACGATTACAGCTGTCAAAAAAGTTATTCCAATCATCTAAATCTAAGAATTCTTGTATTTCTGAATTAAATGCCTGACCAACTTCAGGTAAGTCCGACCTAAAAATATGATTAGAATTTTCTAAGCCAAATTTTTGAGTCATGACAATTTTATCTTCAATTAAATACTGTGCAATATTGTATTGGATAATTCCATTTTCAAGTATTATAAATTGTGCATCTGCGCTAGTAGTTTGTAGATAACCAAGTAAAATTATGGTCTTATATTTTTTTGATAAATAGATTAAAAAATCAAAAATGAGAGGATCTGTTAAATCATGATAATTAAAGAGGTAATACCCCCATTATTAACTGAGGTCAAAATTAGAAAATTCCAAGCCCTTGTTATCGTTTAAAGTTAGGTGGTCTGCCATCAATTGCCATATGTGGTCTTTCATGATTATAAAAGTACTGCCACGCAGTTGTATAGTTTTGTACCTCCTCAATATTGTCAAATAAATGCTGATTTAAACATTCATAACGCACTGTTCGATTAAAACGCTCAACATAGGCATTCTGCTGTGGATTGCCAGGTTGGGTAAAAACATGCTCAATCTCATGCTTTTTACACCACTGATCCATTAAATCACTCACATATTCTGGGCCGTTATCGGATCGAATACGCTTGGGCTTTCCTCGCCATGCAATCAGTTGATCTAGGTCTCTCAGAACTCTTTGAGCTGGTAGTGAAAAATCCACCACCATGATTAAAGACTCACGATTATAGTCATCAATGACATTATGGACACGATAACTGCGCCCATCACTCAATTGATCATACATAAAATCCATCGACCATGATTCATTCTGAACAACAGGTACAGCAAGCCTCTCAGGGATTTCACGCTTTATGCGCTTGTTTGGTTTGATTCTTAAATTCAGTTCAAGTTCCTTGTATATTCGGTAAACTCGCTTATGGTTCCATTTATATTGCTTAACATTACGTAAATACAGGAAGCAAAGCTTAAAGCCCCATGTTTTATGATCATTCGTCAGCTGAATTAACCAATGTGCGATCTGCTGATTCTCATCATCCAAACAGGTCTTATAGCGATAGCAGGTTTGACTCACATTGAAGATTAAACAGGCCATAGTGACTGAAATATTAAATTGCTCAGTCGCCTGCTGAGCAAGTGATTTGCGCTGTTGTGGCCTTAAAACTTTTTTGATAATGCATCTTGCAGTACATCTGATTTAAGGCGCTCATCAGCGTACATTCGTTTTAAACGTGCATTTTCAGCTTCGAGTTCTTTTAGCCGAGTCATAAGTGATAAATCCATACCACTATATTTGGACTTCCACTTGTAGAAAGTTGCTGTACTCATCCCATGCTCACGACAAAGGTTAGGCACGGGTGTTCCTGCTTCAGCTTGTTTTAAAATGCTCATGATTAAGCTATCTGAATATTTAGATGTTTTCATGGAAAATCTCCTTGTTCAAAGACTAGTCGATTTTCTACTTTTAAACTCGTTTAATTTTCGGGAGCATTACCAAGACAATATCAACCCAATGAATACTGTAGTTGCATGAAACGATAATAGTATCAGTCTTTTTATCGTAGTCGTGAAAATACCATTCTTGAACAACAGGTAAACTTAGTTGGTCAGTAACTTTATAAAATTTTTTTATTTCATCTAAGATAGTTTGGATGGAAGGATGGAGAATGCTTATTTTAGAATGAGTAGCCATATTATATTATATTTGTATTTCTGATTTAAAAATCACACCAGTTTTGATGTGATTTTTGATGCTTTTCTTAATTTACTTTGCAATCCGCCAAACGGCTAAAACACTTACCAATACAATCAACACAATAGAAATATACCACGGTGCAATAATCGCAATAGACAAGAAAATCGCCATGATACTGCCGAACATCCAACTACGTTTTTGTTGATGTTCCACTTCCAAACGCATCATTTGTAATTCATGTAGCTGTTTAGCATGCCATGCCGACTGATTTTTTAAACCATTTAAACTATCGATCATTAAGGTTGGGAAATCCTGCGCCCCTAAAAGTAAATCAGGAATTTTTTGTCCCAATTCTTTTAAGTTTTTCTGTGGATTCATTTGCGCTTTAACCCATTCGGTTAGAATCGGTTTTGCCAGACTCCAAATGTCCAAATCAGGATAAAGGTCTGTGCCTAAACCTTCTACATGGACTAAAGTTTTCAGTAATAACATCAGTTGTGGTGGGATTTCCAAATGGAAACGACGTGCAATATCCATGACCTGAATCAGGATGCCAGCAAAGTCCAATTCATGCATCGGTTTGGACACCATAGGTCCAACTGTACGACGCATTTCACGGGCTAAAGCATCTTGATCGGTTCCCGGTGGAATCCAACCTGCTTGATGTACAATCTGAATCAGTTGCATAAAGTCGCTGTTCATGACCGCAAGTAACATGCGGGCAACCGTCATCTGATCGGACTTAGACAATTCCCCCATAATTGCACAATCGAGTGCAATATAACGAGGTTTGCTCGGATTCAGGGTTTCAACAAAGACATTTCCCGGATGCATGTCGGCATGGAAAAAGTTGTCACGGAATACTTGAGTAAAGAAAATGGTTAAACCTTTTTCAGCTAGATCTTTACGATCCATGCCAAGTTTTTCAAAGGTTGCAATATCCGAAATTGGTACGCCTGTAATGCGTTCAGCCACCATCACATCTTTGCTGTCCATATACACTTCAGGCACATACATCATGCTTGAGCCTGTGAAGTAATGGCGCATACGGCGTGTGTTATCCGCTTCTAAAGTCAGATCCAGTTCATTTAAAATGACTTGACGATAGTTCTCAATAATTTCGGAAATATGCACAGCACGTGCAGCTTCCAAACGTTTTTCTAAGCTTGCACCGAGCCATCTTAAAATTTCAAAATCTTCTAAAATTTGACTGCGAATGTCAGGACGGGTGACTTTGACCACCACTTCACGACCATCATGCAAAGCCGCAGTATGCACTTGAGCAATAGACGCCGCCGCCAAAGGCTGTTCATCAAAACGAGCAAAAAGTGTCGTAATATTGGCTTTTAAGGATTCTTCAATACGGGTTTTGGCAACATCAACACCGAATGGTTTCACTCGATCTTGTAATAAAACCAATTGTTGTAAAATTTCAGGTGGAATTAAATCACGGCGTGTTGACAGTAACTGCCCCATTTTAATTGCCAAAGGACCCATTTGCTCCAAAGCTTCTTTGAGCTTGAGTGGATTCTTTTTCTCTTTACTTGACCATGCTGCAGGGTGCATACGAATAAGCGACAAAGCATGGCGGGCTTTTTCAGGTAATTCTTCCGCAGGAACCAGTGTGTCGAGTCTATAGTGCGCGGCGATGCGCCAAAGTTCGAGTAAACGGCTAATATGCGGAATCATAAATTACATTACCTGATGTTAAGAGGGAGTAGTGGGGTTGAGTTGTTGCTGTAGCTGCTGAATTTTAGCTTCAAGTCGATCGATATTCTGATTGAGTTGACGAGTGTCTTGTTGCAGATCATCCATTTGCCAGCGTGGAGCAAATAAACCAGTGTCTTCTTTTAAAAAGTCCTCGGCAAAGAATAAATGACTTTGCAGGGAACGCTTTAAATGTTTAGGTGCAAGCTGAATTTTGGCAATTTCATGTGCCAATGCAGGACCAATCCACGGGCTTAAATGTGACGCTAAATCAGGCTCAGCCTGTTGGATAATACGTTGAATATCCTGCAATAAATGATAATCACCTTGCAATGGAATATTGCCAATATCATCAGCTAAAAATAGCTTTGCCAATTCAACGATGCTTTTTACATGCAAGGTTGCAGTTGCTTCCGTGATGACTGTATTTTGATCAAAAGGACGTTGCTCAAAAACCGAAGGTGTTTCACTTTTACCAGTTACAGTCGGTTCTAAACGGACTTTATTTTCATCAAAAAAGACATCTACAGACAGTTGTGGGGAATCAATCACTACACGCAGCAACTTGTCTTGTAATTGATTGAACTGAATGCGAGTGATCGCATCCAGATTGATAAATTGATTGATGAGTCGTTCAACTGCACCCAGTGCCAGAATGGACCACATAATTCAACCTTTATGCTATTTTGGAGAAAACTTAGAGTTTGAAGCCACGGTGTACTGCAACAATTCCACCCGTTAAGTTATGGTAATCGGTATTTTGGAAGCCTGCATTTTCCATCATGCCTTTTAAGGTACGTTGGTCAGGGTGCATACGGATGGATTCAGCTAAATATTTATAGCTTTCTGAGTCATTCGCCACAAGTTTACCCATGATAGGCAATGCAGTGAATGAGTACAGATCATACAATTTTGAGAATGGCTCAAACACAGGTTTAGAGAATTCTAAAATCAGTAAACGACCACCCGGCTTAAGCACACGGTACATGGCTGCAAGGGCTGCATCTTTATCGGTCACATTACGTAGACCAAAACTGATGGTTAGTAGGTCAAAACTATTGTCTTCAAATGGCTCTAAGGTTTCAGCATTTGCCAAGACAAAATCGACATTGGTACAGCCTGCATCAATCAGACGGTCACGACCGACATTGAGCATGGATTCATTAATATCTGATAGAACCACATGACCGGTAGGACCGACTTCACGGCTAAATACTTTAGCCAAGTCACCAGTACCGCCTGCGATATCAAGCACGCGCTGACCACGGCGCACACCAGACATATTGATCGCAAAGCGTTTCCATAAACGGTGAATACCAAATGACATTAAGTCATTCATGATGTCGTATTTGGCTGCAACAGAATGGAATACTTCAGCCACTTTTTGTGCTTTATCTTCACTGTTGACGGTTTGATACCCGAAATGCGTGGTTGCACCGACATTGCCTGTATTGGCACCACGTGGCAGATTATATTTGGGTACTGTTCCTGAAACAGGGGTATCGGTCAACTGTTGTTGTAAAGATTGTTGCTGACCTTGTGGCGCACCTTGCGGTAATGGTTCTGTTAAGAATGGACTGACTTTGTCTGTATTTGTTGCCGATTCAGCTGCTTGGCTTGGCTTTTGGTTTTCATCCGACACGTGAGTCACTCCTGAACACAAAAATAAGAAATCTTGCCATATTTTGCATGATGACAGATTCTGTGATTTTTTACAGTGCCGATCATGCAAAATTTAAGGTTAATGTTAAACCCCAAATAATATTATAGAAAATATGGCGTTTATGTCGTCAATTCGATCATAAAACCTTATCATATTCTAAAAGGATTGGCTTGTCCTGAATGTACATTATTGACAATTTCACGTTCTTTGACTGTAAATGCATGAATAAAATCAGCCGCAGATTTCATTGGTTTCATTGCAGTAAAACCCTCACCAATAAAGTCATACATCAAATCAAATTGATACTTATGTGCGGTGCCTTTACACATTTTAAAAGCAGTATGCATGATAAATGAACGCATGTATTTGTCCAATGCAGCTCCTAAATCATCCAATAAGCCCAATTGTTGTAAACGGGCATCATGTTGATCAAGCTTGATTAATGTTAAGCGCATCATTTCATCATCAATCGATTGATCTATGGGATAATCTTGTAACAGTTGCGCTGCAACTTGCTCATCAAGTCGCATTGCTAATACAGCCAAACCAACTGATTTTAAACCTGTTTGGATGGCATTTTCAGGAATGATTTTTTCCGCTTTGTGTGCATATTTTAACAAACGTTCAATTTGAATGGCTAAATCATCAAAATCAGGACCACCATAGAGACGGTGAATAAAATAGTCTGCCATGAGTTTATTTTCTTTGCGGTTAAATAACTCAGTATGGGTTGCTAAAATACGTGTTTTTAACCAATCTTGTGCTTCATGCAAACGTTTTTTAAGTACAGGATTTTGATGATAATTTAACTGCTTATATTCTTCTAAAAGTTGGTCAAGTGCTGCGAGTTTAGACATGTGTGAACTCAATTTCTATATATTCAAGAAAATCATAATCACAGTTTATCTGAACAACCATGACGATATGACATGAAAATGACTGAAATTAAGTCAGTTGGTGCTTGATTTAGAGTGTAATTGAAAATATAAGAGGCATATTTTGCTATAAAAACTGATACAAAAAATGTGTGCAGGCAGAGCAAATCTTTGTAAACTTAAAAAAGTATAATGAAAACATAAGAAAAGAGCCTATTTATGAAAATAACTGAATCCGCATGTGAATTGGTTGATCCCAATCAACTGTCTTTGGATCTGATCGAAGCACAATATGCTTTGAAAAATACGCGAGGACAAAAAAATGCCAAAAGTTTGGTGATTTTGGTCAGTGGCATTGAACTTGCGGGTAAGGGCGAAGCAGTGAAACAACTGCGTGAGTGGGTTGATCCTCGATATTTACGAGTCAAAGCTGATCCTCCGTATATGATGCAAAAAGATCAAGCCTTTTGGCAGCCATACGCGCGTTATATTCCTGCTGAAGGGCAGATTTTAGTGATGTTTGGGAATTGGTACAGTGACTTATTGTCCACAGCTTTGCATGTTTCTGCACCCATGGATGATACCTTGTTCGATGCTTATGTCTCACAAATGAATGCCTTTGAACAGGATTTAAAAAATAATCATGTTGATGTCATCAAAGTTTGGTTTGATTTGTCATGGAAATCATTACAAAAACGCTTAGATAAAATGGATGCTGAAGACCAACGTTGGCACAAATTACACGGTTTAGATTGGCGCAATAAAAAACAATATGACAATGTGCAAAAATTACGTCAGCGTTTTACCGATGATTGGATGGTGATTGACTGTGAAAATGAAGAAATGCGGGATCAGCAGTTTGCGCAATATATTTTAAAAAACTTGCAGCATTTGCCAAGCTATGCCACACAAGTCAAAGAAAAATGGCAGCAAGCAGAAGTGCCTAAAGCATTACTTGACGTTTCAAGTGATGCAATGGATGAGTCAGACTATCAAAACGAGTTGAAAAAGCTGACCAAGAAAGTCGCGGAAGCCATGCGTTTTGATGGGCGTAAAGTGATTATTACCTTTGAGGGGATGGATGCTGCGGGTAAAGGTGGGGCAATTAAGCGGATTGTTAAAAAGTTAGACCCACGAGAATACGGCATTTATACCATTGCAGCACCTGAAAAATATGAATTAGCACGTCCTTATTTATGGCGCTTTTGGACAAAATTATTGGAAGATGAGAAGATCTCGATTTTTGATCGTACATGGTACGGGCGTGTCTTGGTCGAACGCATCGAAGGTTTTGCCACACCTGTTGAGTGGCAACGTGCCTATGATGAAATTAATCGTTTTGAAAAAGACTTAACTGATAATCAATATGTCATTGTGAAGTTTTGGCTTGCCATTAGCAAAGATGAACAAGAAGCACGTTTTAAAGCACGAGAAGAAACACCACATAAGCGTTTTAAAATTACAGAAGATGATTGGCGCAATCGTAGCCATTGGGATGATTATTTGAATGCCGCAGCAGATATGTTGCAACGCACACATACGTTTTATGCACCGTGGCATGTGATTTCAACCAATGATAAATATACAGCACGTATTGAAATTTTAAAGACCATTTTAAAGCAATTGAAAGCAGATTGAGAGCTAGGTAGGTGTTTTTGAATCTAGTATATTTATCGTACTATTGCCAAATATACTGTTGAATAACACTTTATCTCATGCAAAAAAAAAGCGGATTAATCATCCGCTTTTTCAATTAAGACATTAAGAATATTGCACAATCTTTTCTTTTTGTTTGTTTTGAATGCCTTTTGCTAATTTATAACATTCATCTACATGGGCTTCAGCCACTTTTTTCATCACGATATAACCCAAACTTGCCGCAATGATTGAACCACCCAAAGGAATAAATTTGGTCACTTGTTTGGTAATGACTTTGGCTGCAACATTATTGAGTGAGGATTTAACCGCAGTACGTGCCACCACTAGACCTGAAAACTCAAAGCCACGTTTACGTAGTTCATTCCAATGAATCTGTTTGGTTTTTGGGTCATATACACTGATTTGCTCAGGGGCTAAACCAAAACGGGCATTAATTTCAGGGATTAATTGCGACAAAATTCCCACATCGATCACGACATCAAAAAATGGGACGGGAATAATCGCAGCACCTGCTGAAAAATAAGCACGTTTTTTGACGAGTTCTAAACATTCATTTCGAACAGTTTCTAGGTTTAGACTTGGGTCAATGGAGTCTGGAATTTTATCAATTTTCATAAAATATCTACCTGTAATTCAAACTATTTATCGTATTTATGCGGTTGCATTATTTTAGCTTGAAATAATAAAGTTATTTCCAAATAATGCAGTAAAAATGCCATAGTATGATGCAGTTGTATAGTGGCGAATGTTTATGTTTTTGTGCATAAACAGAACAATAAGTAGCAAAATGGTTGAGGGATTATGGCAATTCATGTTATTCAAAGCCAATCAATAGAGGTCTTGGTTCAGGGGGGGGTAAAAAGCACCCATGTTGTCTCAAATGACCCTTTTTCTGTCCTAAAGCCACAACATTTTATTGTTCCTAGTCCTGCAATTGAAGAATGGCTGAGCCAAAAAATGGCAGAACAGCAAGGCATGAGTGCCAATACCATCTTTCATCAGCGTATTCGTGGCTTTCAGTGGTTTGCATATCAGCAAGTTTTGGAGGATAAAGATAAAGTCCGTAAAGCCAATATTCCCCGTTTGATTATGAAGTGGCGTATTTATCAAACTTTAAAAGGCTTTATTGTTGCCGAGGACAATACACTTGCAGAAGATCATCCATTATTTGGTATTATTCAGCGGATTTATGATGCAGCTGCACAGCTGGACCATGGTTTGGAAAAACAACTGAAAAAACAAAGCATGTTGTATTGGACTGCAGAACAAGTCTCGAAATTGTTCAGTAACTATATGCAATATCGAGGGGATTGTCAGCGAGGCTGCGGTGAGTTATGTCATTGTCCAAGCAATTGGTTAGGGCAATGGGGACGTGGTCAGGAACTTGATTTAGAACAACAATTTTTTAAGACTCAGCAACAAGTTTCGGCTTTTACGTTAAATCAAGCCCAAGAGTTGGAACATTGGCAGCGCTGGTTGTGGCAACATACCTTTCATGAAGACTTTGTTGAAATGCAAGGGATTGATGCGGATTTTTGGCAAGTTATGGATGATCCCGCGAAACGACCACAAGCCCTGAAAAAATTACCTGACCAGTTGATTGTGTTTACCTTATTGGACTTACCACCCAGTCAGTTGCAGTTTTTAAGACGTTTGGGGCAATATGTGGATGTGGTGATTTTGCACTACAACCCCTCACAAGAATATTGGGCAGACAGTGTCGATCCGAATTGGAAAAAACAATACGATTTACGGGTGAAAGAACGTTTTATTGCCAAATATCCCAAAGCCACAGATGCCGATATTCAAAAGTTTTTTGATGAATTTACGTTAAATTTTAATGCTGAAATTCGTGAGTCTCGTCATCCCTTGCTGACTCGTTTTGGTAAGCAAGCGCGTGACCATTTCTCGATTCTTTCCAATTTGTCTTCAGGTGAAGAAGGACAGTGGATTGATGCATTTGTCGATGAAGAACCGAAAAATTTACTGACCAAATTACAGTCCGATATTTTGTATTTGGTTGAACCTGAACCACATGCTTATCCGATTGCTAAAGAGGATGATTCGATTCAAATTCATGTTTGTCATTCGGCATTGCGTCAGTTGGAAGTATTGAAAGATCAACTCATCCATTGGTTAGCGCAGGGCACAGCGGACAATCCACATCGTCCAAGTGATATTTTGGTGTTAGCACCGGATTTAAAACAAATTGAACCACTGGTTCGCAGTATTTTTCCGCATATTCCCAACCAAGATAGTGTTTATTTACCTGTCAAAATTGCAGGGGTTACACAGCTTGATGCAGTCAATGCATGGCGAGCAGTGTTGGGGCGGATTCAGTTGGTACAAGGGCGTTTCAGTGTTGAAGATTTCGCGGATTGGCTGAGTTTGAATGCCACCCAATTGCGTTATGGCTTGGACATTTCCAATACTGAACGTATGGTTGCGTTATTGATCAATGCAGGCTTTAAACGTGGTTTGGATGCAGTACATTTACAGCGTACTTTAAGTGCTGACGATACCGATTATCGCTTTAGTTTTAAATATGCGCTAGATCGTTTGGCATTGGGTGTTGCCATTCCTGAACATACCATTTTTTCTCA
Organism: Acinetobacter piscicola; assembly: GCF_015218165.1. Taxonomy (NCBI): domain Bacteria; kingdom Pseudomonadati; phylum Pseudomonadota; class Gammaproteobacteria; order Moraxellales; family Moraxellaceae; genus Acinetobacter; species Acinetobacter piscicola. Next base: position 458,423 of record NZ_CP048659.1, read on the forward strand.
TCCACAGGGCGATACATTAAGTTATGCGCAAGTATTGCCGAGTGATTTTGAACTGATTGCGACCTTGATCGAGATTTATCAGGATTTTGCCGCGCGCCGTGAGTGGATGATTGCACATGAAACGTCTACTTTATCTCAGCAAAAAATCCATGTTGAATCATGGTTAAAACGTTTGATGCAAGACATTGTTGAGTTTGAGCAATGTGGGGTTGAGGCTTTAAAATCGGTGCGTGAAATTGTCAAAAAACAAGAACGTATGCTGACTTTGGCAAATTATTATGATCAGCGTAATGCACCACAGCATGATGCGCAAGATATAGCAGTGCTGCGTAATATCGATCTACCTTTGCCTTATTTGTTGCATGAAATTCAAAATGTGTTGGAAGGACAATTTGATCAGGCTTTACCGACAGGACAGGTTACTTTTAGCCAAATTGGGCAAATTCGACCATTACCTTATAAATTGATTGTGATGTTGAATTTGGATAGTGGCAAATTTCCAAATCGAAATACTCATTTACCTTTTGATTTAATGGAAATTTTAAAACCACAATTGGGTGATCGTTCACGTTTGGATGATGATCAAGGTGCATTTTTAGATGCTTTATTGCTTGCGCAGGAAAATCTGTGGTTATTTTACAATGGCTTTGACGTCAGTGATGGTGAAGTACGTGATCCATCGAGCGTATTACAAGAATTGATCAATCATATCGCATTGATTGCACAATCGCCTGACGATATGAGGCATGATCCATCTGACAAACCATCCCTTGAGCGTGCTGATCGGATGATTGAAAAAGAAGGTATTGAAATTCCTGAACAAATTCAGTCTTTATATCATGTGCATCGCTTACAACCATTTGATCCAAGTGGTTTTACCTCTACAGATCAGTTACGTTATCAAGATCAATGGTTTGCAGTGGCACAAAAAATTCAGCAAACGACAAATTTGTCACCGCGAGAAGCTTGGGTGAATACACCTTATCCTATGGTGCAAGAAAACATCACGGTGTTGGATGCAGCACAATGGATTCAGGATGTGACGTTTCCTGCACGGTTATATCTGAAAACTTTGGGTGTGGAAAATCTACGCGCGGAAGATATCCCTGCATTAAATGAACCCTTGGTGCTTGATGGTTTGGCAAAATATCAAATTCAACATTTTCTACAAAAACAAAATGCAGTGCATGCAGACCATGCTGATTGTGAATCAAATTTAATGGCTGATATTGGATTATTACAAGATCAATTGCCGATTGGTAAAGTGCAATACAGTGCATGGCAAATGAGTTTGGTTGAACAGGAGCGTTTAAAAGAACGTTTGCATCTGTATGCAGCTGAAGTAACAGCGACTACGCAACGGCAATGGCGTCTTGAAAATAATGTGGTGATGAATATCACGGTGCCGAAACAACATGCTGGGCATTGGATCAGTTTGGATGCTGCAAGTGCACGGGGTACACGGCGTACCAAAGTATGGCTTGAATATTTGCTATGGCTGAGCTATTTAAATTTAGCAGGTGAACAAGCACAGGGTTTACAACGTATTGCAATATTTAGTGATGCCACCATTGTCAACACAGGCTTAACTTCGGCGCAAGCTAAGGCGCATTTATTGGCATGGTTTAAAGCCTATGTTTATGGTCAGGCTGAACCTTTGGTTTTACCTGCTGAATTATTGATGACGAAGAAAGCAAATAGCCAAGATTTATTGGTGATGAATGCAGAGAAGGAAGTGGAATGGACTCAGAATGAAGCAGGGCAATGGGTGTTGAATAGCATTGATGCTGTATTAAAAGAATGGAATAAAAGCGATGCGTTCCTGACGTATAGTTTGGATCGAACAGAGTCGAGTAAAAAACACAGAGACTGGCAGTTTATTTTACAGGAACAAGACGCAACAGCTTTGCTGCAACATGCTTGTGATCTGTTTGCCTACGACTTATATCAACCGATTTATCAACATCAAAAAGTTGCAGAGGAATAATCATGACTGAGCACACTTCTGCCAACACTGTTGTTCATCAGAGTTTTATAAAGACCAGTATGCTGAATAAAAAGATTTCGAATGAACCAATTGCAGATTTGCATTTTTCAGGTTTGCATTGGATTGAAGCATCAGCAGGGACAGGGAAAACCTATACCTTATCGAGTCTAATGGTGCGGATTTTTCTTGAAAAATATCTTCCTCGCCAAGTGATTGCGACGACATTTACCCGTAAAGCGGCAGCGGAGTTAAAGAGTCGTATTCGTGCGCGTTTACAGGAAACGTATCGTTATTTTGATGCTTGTCGTGACTTGAGCGAACAAGAAATATTGCTTAAAGCACAAAAGGAAAAAGATCCATTATTTGCCAAATTATTACTGACTTTTGCGACACAAGTTGCCTATGCTTGTGAGCGTTTGAAATTGGTTATTGATCAGTTAGATGAATTATTTGTGGGGACATTGGACAGTTTTAGTCAAAAGTTATTGCGTGAATTTGCCTTTGAAAGTGGCAAGATTGAACGGGCTGAAATTACCGATGATGCAAAAAGTTATAGTCATCAACTCATTCACGATGTGCTACGAGAATGGATTCAAGCACAACCACAAGAAGTGGTGGATTATTTAGTCTTCAATAAAAAGCTAAAATCTCAAGATGGCTACATTGATCTTGTCGATAAAACGCTTAATTTTAGCAATGCAAAAATATTGCAATCTCAAGATGTTAATATTGATTTTAATCAGTTAAAACAAGCTGTTGCTGATTTGGTCGCAGTGGATTTGAGTACTATTCCGAAGCTTTCACCTTATTATGAGTTAGAGAGTATTTCAGCGGATAAGTTCCTTAAACCTTGGAGCGAGCCAGGTGTGATGAAGTCTTTATTGTTTAACGACTTGCCCCTCTTGATCGAAAAACTCAAAGAAAACGGTTATGCGGTACTTTTTGATGAAAAATACAGTCAAACCCTCAGTCTTTTAGAAAAATTAACCCAAAAAACGTTAAGTACTGCAAAAACCAAAAAAATTCCACAGCAAGTGTATGATGATTTTAATTTTCATCCTGTCATTCGTGCATTCACTATTTTTTTTGAAATTTATCATGCATTTAAAGGTGCTTTAACCAAAGTAGAAGAACAGTTAAATATCCATTTGGTTCAGGAAGTTAAAAAACGCTTACCACAAGTTTTACAACAAAAAGGTGAAACTACCTTTGCACAGCAAATTCGGACACTGGCTGAAGCGTTGCAAGGTGAGCAGGGACAACGTTTTGCGACTTTTGTACATGCACGTTATCCCTTAATTTTAGTGGATGAATTTCAAGACACCAACCAAGATCAGGATGATATGTTGGCACAAATTTGGCGCCATCCCAGTCGTGTCAAACAAGGCTGTATGATCATGGTCGGTGACCGTAAACAGGCTATTTATGGTTTCCGTGGTGGTGATATGTTGACGTTCTTAAAGGCACATCAAGATGTCTTTGGTAAAGACGGGCATGAATATAACCTGATTTATAACCATCGTTCGGTCAAACCCTTAGTTGAAACAGTAGATGCCTTATTTCAACGACAAATGGATTTTGGAGAACAGGTGATTTACCCACCTGTGCAAGCGGGTAGTCGTCCGCATCCTGCACTTATGCAAGGGGAAAGTGAAAATTTACAGCCTTTACGCTGGCTACAATTGGAAAAGCCTGAACAAGAAGCAGAGCAAGTGGCTTGGAAGATTCGAGATTTACTCAATCAAAGTATTCAAGGGACATTATATTTTCAGGAAAAAGGACAACAACGCCCTTTAGATGAAAGCGATATTGCAATTTTAGCACCGAGCAAAAGTGACTTAGATGCAGCGCAAAACGCATTGCAGTTTTATGGCATTTTATGCAATAGAGAATCTAAACAGAGCGTATTTGACAGTCAAATCGCCCGTGATGTTGGGGCTGTATTGACAGCGATTATGCACCCTTATGACGAGGCGAAAGTAAAACGTGCTTTGCTGAGTCGTTTATTGGGTTTTCAATTGTCTGATTTGATTAAATTGGAACAACATGCTGATGGCTTGAGTCAATATATTGAACAGTTCGATTTAATTCGTGAAATGTGGCTGAATCAAGGCTTTTTAACAGCATGGCAATATACGCTGCATCAATTTTCCGTCTGGACGAAATTAGTCGCAACACGCAGCCGTGATAATGAACGTGTGGTGGTCAATTTACGTCATTTGACTGAGCTGCTGAGTCAACATAGTGAGGAATATCAAGGTGCACAAAATCTTTATCATTGGTATTTAAAACAACTGACTTCACCAATGGAGCGAGAATGGGAGTTAGAACGTAAATTGTCCAATGCAGCAGGGATCAGGTTGATGACCATTCATGCTTCTAAAGGTTTAGAGTTTAATGTGGTCTTTTTATTGGGTGCAGACAAAGCCCTCAATAGTGATAATTCTTTGATTTTTACCCATACTGAACAATTGAATCACGACAATCATCAAATTGAAAAACATCGAGTCATTTCTTTAAATACCGAAGATAAAGATGACAAAAGCTTAGCAAAACAACATCATAAAGAGCGCGCTTTAGCTGAACATCACCGTTTATGGTATGTCGCACTGACGCGGGCAAGTCACCGTGTCTATGCCGTGATGCGTAATGATCTTGATCAATATGATAAAAAGGGCAAATTAAAAACCAAATCGACCACAGGACTTGCGTTTTGGCGTGGGCATCCTGCTGCAGCTTTTGAACATTGCGGCAGTGTTGTTGAACCCTTACTGACAGAATGTCCACCACGTTTAAAAAAGATCAAAACAGAGATTCAGCCTGTCATTGTTGCCCAAGCTTTTCCAAGTCAACGTTTTTATCCACGAGGAAAAACCAGTTTCAGTGCTTTGGCTCAGCATTCAGTACGACAAAAAGCGCAGGATCATTTGGCAGTGTTTGAACATGGGCAAGACCGTGCTGCGGATGAAGTGCAATCTGAAAAAGCAAATTTTGGATGGCAAAACAATCCAGCCAATCCATCACAGCCAGTGCAACCCATTGCATGGATCAAAGCTAATTTTCCCAAAGGTACAGTCGCAGGGAATTTCTTACATGAAATTTTTGAGCATATCGATTTTCAGAACCGACAATTTTGGCATTTAGAAATTCACCGCCGTTTTAAAAATGACTATGCAGGATTATGGGCGGAGCTGATTGAAAAATATCAACAGGCATTTCCGAGTGAAGCGTTGCAACAGCAGCATGAAGATACCCTCATTCAATGGGTTATGGCATGGTTACAGGATGTTTTGAATACGCCCCTATTGGATCATTTTTGTTTAGGACAATTGCAAGCACATGAACATTTAGCGGAGTTTCCATTTTATTTGGCACTGTCAGATCGGGTCTTGGCCATTCAACGTATTTATGACTTATTTGATGAATATAAAGATACACAAAAGATTCAAATGCCTGAATTTAATCGTGCAAATTCAGCACGATATTTGAATGGTTCAATCGACCTTGTATTTTTTGATGGTCAGCGTTATCACATTGCCGATTATAAAAGTAATTTTTTAGGTACAGACCAACAGCACTATAACGCTGATGCTATTCAAAATAGTATGAGTTCCGCAAGTTATTGGTTACAAGCGGCATTGTATCTGGTGGCCTTACATCGTTACTTAAGCATTAAACTTGAGCATTATCAGATTGATCAACATTTAGGTGGCGCAAGTTATTTATACCTACGTGGCATGAATGGTGAAGTTGGGCAAGGGTACTATTATTGGCGACCTGATTCAGAATTTATTCTTAGGCTTGACGCGATATTGGGTTATTTTGCTGAGGATAAACTTGGCAATATTGCATGAATATTTAGATGAATTTCTGTATAAACAATGAACTATGTTGTGGATAAATTTGTTGAAAACTCTGTAGATAACTCTGAGGATAACTGTGTGGAAAATAGTCAAAATTTAGAAAATGAATTACCTCAATGGGTTAGCAACTGGACAAATTATTTGTTACAACAGTATTTAAATAATGAGAAATTACATGAAGATTCATTTAAAATCATCAGTGAAATCTTAATGACTTCTTTACAAGGAGACAGTTGTCTAAAACGCGAGAGGCAAAATGTAGACAACCTCACACCACTATTTATAGATGAAAATGAAATTCATGATAAAAATCAGCAACAACAGCGTGTTGCACCTTTTGTATTTGATGATGAATATCTGTATTTGTACCGTTATTGGCAACTTGAAAAGCGTTTAGCGCAGCAAGTGATTCGCTTAAAACAGCAACATATTGAGCAGATTTCAACGCAAGATTTTGATCATTTATTGAGTGATTTACATCAAAAAAATGCGTTAAATATGGTTTCGCAAAATGCATTTAATATTATTACGGGTGGCCCGGGGACAGGTAAAACTTACACACTGGCACGTATTATTGCTGTTTTACATCAGGCCTTGCCCAATATTCGCATTGCAATGGCAGCCCCTACAGGAAAAGCGGCACAGCGTATGGGCGAAGCCTTACAAAAATCTTTGAGTGACCCAAAACTACAAGGGTTTGGGTTGAGTTTAGACGTGTTTAAGCCTGTCACCATTCATCGATTATTGGGGTTGGGCAATCAACATATGCCACGTTTTCATTTAACGCAGCCTTTACCTTATGATGTGATTGTGGTTGATGAAGCATCTATGTTGGATTTAAATCTCGCAACAATGCTCTTTGAAGCCGTACCTGAAAATTGTCGTTTGATTTTATTGGGAGATGCTAATCAATTAGCTTCTGTCGATGTTGGCTCAGTCTTGGCGGATTTACAACGTGTTCCGATGTTACAAGACAATCGGGTAAATTTAGTGACCACACACCGTTTTAAACAAGATGCAGCCATTGGAAAATTTGCGCATTTTATTCAACAAAGTCACCTTGTAGAACACTCTCAATCACAACTTTTACAAGATTTTGAGCAGCATATTGTGACTCAAAAGCCGATACAAAAAATTGAACTCAGCGCACAGATGCGTGATGTGGTGCAATTGGAATACTTACCTGAACAGATTCCCCATGATTTATATAGGACGTATTACCAAAAGTTAGTACTTGGTTTTCAAGATTATTTTAATAGTTTAAAGGCATATTTAGAGGATATTGAATCACCTCAACAAATAGAAAAAGTAATTCAAGCTTTTGATCAGTATCGCATTTTAACTGCAGTTCGCCATGGTGGTCTTGGTTTGAAAGCCATTAATGCTGAAATGGAAAATACCTTATTGTCTACCATTCCACAGATTTATAGACAAGGGGACTGGTATGTGGGCCGACCTGTGATGATGGATTACAATGATTATCAATTGGGCTTATCGAATGGTGATATTGGGATCTGCTTTAAACATCGTCAGGACCTGGAGCAGTTTGAAGTGTATTTCCCAAGTTTAGATAAATGGATTGTGGCTTCACGTTTACCAAAATCAATTCAAACAGCATTTGCTTTAACCATTCATAAATCACAAGGTTCTGAGTTTCAGCATACGATGGTCATTTTGGATGCCGCAGCACAAAAAACGTTAAGTCAAGAATTGCTTTATACCGCCATTACCCGTGCAAAATCAGTAGTCAGCTTATTAGTCGAGGCAGGTGCTTTTCATCAAGCATTAACTGTAGCAACACAAAGACAGAGTGGGTTGATTAAAAAAATTAAAAATTTGTATTAATTATTAATCTTAATTAAATAATGTTGGTTTTGTAAGAAATTGCTTACACTAATTCAAGAGATTGACGCATAGAGCTAGATCAAAGTTTTTGAGATGATGGTTACATAAAGAAGCTTGGTAAGGAACACTAAGCAAAATTGCACAATAACAATAATTTAAAGTCGAGAGACTGCGAACTTACATGATGTAAGTATAAAAGAGGAAACTTACAGCCGCTAAGCCTTGTAGTTTTGGGAGAGACTACAGGGCTTTTTTATATCTTCTGTATTTACAATAATGTTATAAAACATACACAATGTACGTTATATCTTACAAAAATATAAGATAAATGCGACTTTCATCATATTTTTGATTGTGGCATTATATGTACATAAGGAAATATATAAACAAAAGGACTCACTATATAGTTATAAGTGAAATGAGATCACTATAAAAATAAATAAAAAAACAAGAAAGACAAAATAAGAAACTACAGCGCAAAAAAAGCCCTTAGAGTAATCTAAGGGCTTTTTCTTAATTGAAGTTTAAATCATTTAGATGTAATGAATAAGCTCTCATATTTTTTCAATAAAATATTCACATGAATTTGTACTTTAGACCTGATCCGTTTCTGTTGCATCTGTCCCAAACAAACCACGGCGTTGTTCTTTGCGAATTTTTGGGCATTGTGTAGAAACTTGAAACAGTACATTAGCAAGCGCCGCCAAATGAGTACCCACCACAGATTTGCCAGTATTTAAAATACTGACACTAATGTCACGTTCAGGGTCTGCCCAGCATAAGATATTTGAAAAACCGAGGTGTCCAAATGCTTGTCCAGTATGTGGCCCAAAAATTCCCACAGGATTACTGCCTAGCATAGGACCGAGTGCATAGCGCATGGGAGCTAAAATCGTACGATCAATGGTTGTCGTGGATGTCGGTAGCGTGGCACGGAAAACTGTGCGTGGGCTCATGATCTGTTTACCACGATATTGTCCGCCATTGAGTAGCATTTCAAAAAAACGATTGGCTTGCTCGGCATTGGTATAAATATTGCCAGCAGGACAAACAGTGTCCATAAAACGATGATCATTGGTGACATTCACCGCTAATTCTAAACCGCCACCTAAAACATGATTCAAATATAAGTCAGTTCCAAATTTTGGATGGATACCTGTTGCACTATTGAGGGCAACTTGATCACGAAATTCTGGTTTTAAGCCATAATTGAAAAAGGGCATATCCATCGGTTTTTCAATTTTCTCATGTAAAAATTGTCGAATATCTTGTCCTGTTACTCGTTCAATCAGCTCACCTAAAATATAGCCAGCGGTCACGGCATGATAAGCAAGGTGTGCACCTGCTGGTGAAATCGGTTTCGATGCATAGAGCTGTTGTAAAATTTTTTCTTTATCAAAGAGTAACTCAGGAGTGACCTCGGCTTCTACTCGAGGAATACCACCACGATGTGATAATAAGTGAAAAATAGTGGCACGGCGTTTGCCATTTTGAGCGTATTCGGGAATATAGTAACTAATCGGATCAAGTAAATTGATTTCACCTGTTTCATCTAACATATGAATCAACATTGCTGTGATCATTTTCGATGCTGAAAATAGGCAGATTGGTGTGTCTGGTGTGGCAATGATGGCATTTTCAGCCAAACCTTGAGCTGTGCTGCCTTGTGCGTAACCAATGCTGCGATTGAGCATGACTTGTCCATTACGTCGAAGGCATATACTGATCAAGGGGTGATTACCTGTTTTATAAAGGGATTCAATACTTGACCAAATTTTATCGACTTGCTTTTCGGTCATACCACCGAGTTCGGCTGAGACCTCATGTTTGGACTGTATAATTTGGCCTAAATCTTTGGGTACATAACAGGTGTTGGTTGAAAATGTTTTCACGACTGGATCCATTTTATTTTTCTAAGGTTTAGTCTGCCTTTGTGTGCCATTATTGTCAGTGTCCGAACTGCCTTAACCTTGTCATAAATGTGCAAAGAGAACGTGATAAAACTGAAATATCCTGACGATAATTTTGCAATCTCAGGGCAGTTCCTTTAAAATAGTCGACTGCTGTAGTGATGCACGGCAGTCAAATTTAATTTTTAATATTAAATTGATTTTTATCAAATACTTATTTAAGCATCTCGGAGAAATCGAATGGCTTTAACAAACGCAGATCGCGCAGAAATCATTGCAAAATTCGCTCGTGCAGAAAATGACACTGGTTCACCTGAAGTACAAGTTGCTTTATTGACTGCTCAAATCAATGATTTACAAGGTCACTTCAAAGATCACAAACACGATCATCACAGCCGTCGTGGTTTGATCCGTATGGTTAACCAACGTCGTAAACTTCTTGACTACCTTAAAGGTAAAGATACTACACGTTACAGCGATTTGATTGCTGCTTTAGGTTTACGTCGTTAATTCGATTTAAACTTTTATTTTCGGATTATTGCATGATCAATGCTGTATTGCTGAAAACTAAAGTCTGTCTAGGTTTGGCTAGATAATGGAAGGGGCGAATATTCGCTCCTTCTTCGTGTCTAAAACGTAAGTTTTATAAAATGATTGTCTAGTGAGGTCGGCTTCTAAGCTTTGTCATTTGCCAGCTGTTGAGGTGGTGTGAATGCCAAACCTTAGGGGTCTCCACTAGAATAACTGTTCAAAAGAACTAGGAAACAAAAATACATGTCAATGTTTAATATCGTTCGTAAAGAATTTCAATATGGTCAGTACAATGTTGTACTTGAAACGGGTCGTGTTGCGCGTCAAGCAAATACTGTTGTCATTACTATGGGGGGCGTAACCGTTTTAGTTGCTGTTGTTGCTCAACCGACTGCAAAAGCAGGTCAAGACTTCTTCCCACTTACAGTAAACTACCAAGAAAAACAATATGCTGCGGGTCGTATCCCGGGCGGTTATGGTAAGCGTGAAGGTCGTGCTTCAGAAGCTGAAACTTTAATCTCTCGTTTGATTGACCGTCCAATTCGTCCATTGTTTCCAGAAGGTTACTATAACGAAATTCAAGTGACTGCAACTGTAGTGTCTTCTGACAAATCTATGGAAGCTGACATTGCTGCAATGTTAGGTACTTCTGCTGCACTTGCCATTGCAGGTACTCCTTTCCGTGGTCCAATTGGTGCGGCACGTGTTGGTTTAATCAACGGTGAATATGTTCTTAACCCGAACTTTGAACAACAAGCTCAATCTGATTTAGATTTAGTGGTTGCGGGTACTGAATCTGCAGTACTCATGGTTGAATCTGAAGCGAAAGAACTTTCAGAAGACCAAATGCTTGGCGCAGTACTTTTCGGTCATGACGAAATGCAAATCGCGATCCAAGCGATTAAAGAATTTGCAGCTGCTGCGGGTGCGAAAGAGTCTGACTGGGTTGCTCCAGCGAAAAACGAAGACCTTCGTGCGAAATTAAAAGAATCTTTTGAAGCGAAAATCTCAGAAGCCTACACCATTGCAGTGAAACAAGACCGTTATGCTGCACTTGATGCACTTCATGCTGAAGCAGTAGCTCAGTTCGTTCCAGAAAACGACGAAACTGGCATTGCAGATGAATTAAACGAATTATTCGAAGATCTTAAATATCGTACAGTACGTGACAATATCTTGTCTGGTAAGCCACGTATCGATGGTCGTGATACGAAAACTGTTCGTGCATTAGACGTACAAGTAGGCGTGTTAGATCGTGCACACGGTTCTGCATTATTTACTCGTGGTGAAACTCAAGCATTAGTGACAACGACATTAGGTAATACACGTGATGCGTTGATGGTCGATACCCTTGCAGGTACGAAAACTGATAACTTCATGCTTCACTACAACTTCCCTGCATACTCTGTAGGTGAAACAGGTCGTGAGTCTGGTCCTAAACGCCGTGAAATCGGTCATGGTCGTTTGGCACGTCGTGGTGTTCAAGCTGTTCTTCCTGCAGCTGACCGCTTCCCGTACGTCATCCGTATCGTATCTGACATCACTGAATCTAACGGTTCATCTTCAATGGCTTCTGTATGTGGTGCTTCATTGTCACTTATGGATGCAGGTGTTCCACTTAAAGCACCAGTTGCGGGTATCGCAATGGGTCTAGTGAAAGAAGGCGAACGTTTTGCCGTTCTTTCTGACATCTTGGGTGACGAAGATCACCTTGGTGACATGGACTTTAAAGTGGCAGGTTCTGCAAACGGTATTACTGCGCTTCAAATGGACATCAAGATCGAAGGTATTACTGAAGAGATCATGGAAGTTGCATTGAATCAAGCGTATGCAGGTCGTATGCACATCCTCAATGCAATGAACCAAGTGATTTCACGTGCGCGTCCTGAAATTTCAATGTTTGCTCCAACATTCCAAGTGATCAACATCAATCCTGATAAAATCCGTGATGTGATCGGTAAAGGTGGTGCAACCATTCGTCAAATCACAGAAGAAACCAAAGCTGCGATTGATATTGAAGACAATGGTACAGTACGTGTATTTGGTGAGTCTAAAGCGGCTGCTCAAGCTGCAATTGCAAAAATCCAAGCACTGACTGCTGAAGTTGAACCAGGTACAATTTATACAGGTAAAGTGATTCGTATCGTTGAATTCGGTGCGTTCGTGAATATCCTTCCAGGTACTGACGGTTTACTTCACATTTCTCAAATTTCAAATGAACGTGTCGCTAATGTGTCAGATGTTCTTGCTGAAGGTCAAGAAATCAAAGTACAAGTTGCTGATGTAGACAATCGTGGTCGTATCAAATTAACAATGAAAGACATTGCACAAGCTTAATGTGTAAGTTGAATAAAAAGTCCGCTTGATGCGGACTTTTTATTTTTTAAAATTTATCTCAAAAGATTAATTTTGATCTGCTTTTTGTAAAATTTCATATAATTCCTCTTTAAGTTTGAGTTTCTTTCTTTTTAAAACATCAATCGTATCAATTCCTTGAGTGATAGGATCTTGTTCTAAGCGAATGATTTCATGATCTAACTTATTATGCTCATCAAAAATTCTAGAGAAATGGGCATCATCTTGCTTAAGTTGACTAATTAAATTGCGGTATTCTGGAAACATATATCGTCCTCTTAGGTTTAAAAATATTGTTCTGTTTTTGATTGTGCCTGACGCGTATGGACTGAATGTTGGAGTGGGTTTCAGATTTCCTTTATCCCATAAATATATTATGGGATTATGGCGGGTTCGTCTAGATTTTTAAGGTATCTGTATTTTTAACCTTTATAACATGCACTATTGCTCTACAAAAAATCATGGATTCAGCATAAAGTCAGTGTTTAATTTACAGTAAGATATGCGAATTAATTTTCTAAAAATAGCGCCAATTTTTGTCAATAAAATTGTGTTTGAGAATATGATTTATGCAAACTTTTTATTTTTTTCAACCTTTAGAACAAAGCTATATTTGTATTCAAAATCAGCCTGTCTCTTTGGCAGAGCAACAATTTATTTGGATTGATTGTACGCGTGAAGATGTGGTGAATCGCAGTGAGGATTGGCAAAAAGAGATTTTTGAATTAACAGGGATTCATTTAAATGAATATCATATTCGTGACATTTTAAATCTTGAGCATCCATGTGCTTTTGATGCTATGGAAGATTATGATTTATTGATTTTTCGTAAACTTATTACGCCAGATGATCATATCTTGAGTGGGGAAGCCGCGGTTGAACAGCATGAAAGTGTATTTGGATTAACATCTTCTCCGATCAGTTTTGTCATTACACCGCATGTGTTGGTCAGTATTCATGAAAAGGGTAACTATGCTTTTGAAAGTTATTTAAACCGTATTATGAATATTATGACTAAAGATTTTGAGGAACAAAATAAACCTAGAAAACTACCTGCGACGCCTTTAGATTTAGCATTGCGTTTACTCAATAGTATGATTGATGGCTATTTAGATTTAAGAAAGCCACTGACGCGACGGGTTGAGTATTGGCAACAAGATTTGTTACAGGGTAATCGACGTTTTTCTAAATGGCATCAGCTTTTTCAAGAAATGATGGTTTTTCAACAGATTGAAAATTTATGTGAAGAACAAATGGATGCTTTACAGGAGCTACGCGATGAGATCGTGGATAATTATTCCCATTTTAAAGGCAAGAAAAAATCAGATAAACAAGATTTAATGTTAGTACGCGTTGATGATTTAAGTAGCCATGTAGAGCGAATTCAAAAATATACATCACGTTTAAGCAGTGCAATACAAGCAGCAATTAATTTACATTTTTCAGCGATATCTAACCAAACCAATGAAAATATGCGTATTTTGGCGATTATTACTGCTGTTTTTGCACCATTAACATTGCTGACAGGGGTGTATGGAATGAACTTTGAGTTTATTCCAGGCTTAAAAAGTCCGATCGGTTTTTGGTTGATGCTTTCTGCCATGTTGATTTGTACTGTTGCATTGCTAGTTTATTTTTATCGTAGACATTTGGTGGGACGTGGTGAAAGAAGTGTGATTGACATGTTGGCGCAACAACATAAAAATCAACACGTCAATCTGTTATGGTTTTTGGACTATGAGCCGATTAAACAAACCATGAAAGAAGTTGAAAAAATCACAAAACTGAAATAAGCCACGATAAGATTATTTGGGGGGCAATACAGATGCTTTTTGTAAAAGTAGATAGAGTTCATCTTTAATTTTAAGCTTTTTACGCTTTAGAACCTCGATATCATCATGTACATGATTAATTGGGTCGAGCTCTAGATGCGTGATGGTTCTGTCTAATTCATCATGCTCTTCAAAGAGCTTGGCAAATCGTGGATTCTCATCTTTAAGCGTATTTACAAGTTCACTGTGTTCAGGAAACATGTGTTTGATTTTCTTATTAATAATTTTGGAATTCATCGGTGCAAATAACCTCTTAATACCAGTTTTGATTTGATAAGAAGACTATGATGACAGGTTAAATCTTCACCTGTCATCCTTATTTAACAATTTGAAATGAATTAATCAAATTAATGACGAATGTATTTAACATCCCGATGATGAGCTGATTTCTAATTGATTTAAAGCGGAAAAAAAACTAAATAATTTTATTAGATTTGATTAAAAAATAGTCTTTAAAATACCCAATCTCAGTGATATCAGTCGTTAAGATACTGTTTTAATATATTATTTTAAAAAATGGATGGGAAATGGGATGGCTTATCGATTACCTATGATGTTAATTATTCTGTTTCCTTTGGTGGGGTGTGAAACAGAAAATAAAAATGAGACTGCAACAGAACAAGCTTTACAATCATCTTTTGCTACACAATATCCTGTGTTGGCTGAACACTTTGATATGAATGAAAGTGATTTCAATATTTATTTAAATGCAAGTGGAAAAGGAACACCCATTACAGCGACAAGCATTAAATCGATGAATGTCGGATATCCTGTCAATACACTTGATTCAACCTATCACCCTATTTCAATCTTTGATCTAGGTTCACTTGGGGATCGCCTATATATAGAGCAGCAACAAGGGAAAGAAAAAAGTAGTTTTGAGTTAAGCAGTAAAGCCAGTAATCATTCTGTATCCAGTCAACATACGATAGATGCTTCTGCAAGTGTTCGGTATGGTGGTTTAAAAGTAGCGGGTTCGACACATCATGCTTTAGCCTATTTGGATGCGAGTTCAACAGGTGATATCTCAGCCATTATGACACGAGAGAATGTGGGTAAGTCGATCCAAATTTTACCTGATAACTTTAATGGCTATGAAAATTTTGAACGCTATCTGAGAGGGACGGAGCTGACATCTGAGCAGCTTAAAAAGAAAATACAAACCATTGTAGACATGCCAACCGAAGGTCAATGTGATCAGAAGCCTTATTTTAAAGAGGTGACGATTGATACTAAGCCATGGAGTGATGATGCAATGAATCCTTATGGTGATATTCAGATTTTATCTGAAATGGAGGATGTATTTGCTCAACTTCAAACCCAATATGGGCTTTGTGCTGATACTAAAATACGGGAAGTATTGGTGAAAAATATGAAGGAATTACGTGGTCATATAATTGCATCTATTCAGCATTTTTATAGCCAATATGGTGATTCTTTTGTATCAAAAGTCAATGTGATTAATCGTGCGCGAGGAATTGGTCAATTAAACTGGGGGAAAACAACAAAAAATAGAGAGCGACAACATGGTGGAACAGCATCGATTTCTTATAGTGCATTGACATGGGGCGGGAATGCTTCAGGAAGTTATCAATATCATGTAAGAAATGCAGATGCAAAAGCCTTTAAAAATATAACCGTAAATGTTGAAGCAGAACCTGATAATTCGATTAATACAACGGAGTGGCAATCCAATTTAACCAATATGTTGAATAGTATGGCAGAGCAACAAAATGATAGTGTACAAATTCCAGCGATGAGCACACTGCCTACACAAGTAGAACTTAAACTTCCTGAGCCAACTGAACCTAGAAAAAAATTGACTCCACCTGATTCCGTGTTTAAAGATTTGGCGGAATGGAAAGCTTACTATGGTGCAGATGAATCACAAGCTAAACATTTGATGAACAGTGGTTTACAACAATCTACAATCGCAAAGATGGCGGAAGAGGCATATCTAGAAACAGAGCAAGTTGCAATCAATACACTAATGAAAGCAAACAATTCTGTGGAAATGGATCAAAAATTTCAGCAAGAGTTAGCTAAGCTTAACGATGTGAGACAAAATAATATCAAACCACCATTATTACAAAATAATAGTAATCAAATTCTCATTCCTGGTACATTTACCAGTAGTTTTGAGACCCTAAGCTATGATGAGGTGATTCCTCAACTGCGCCCTAAGTTGAATATTCCAGGCGAGCAAGCACGGACATTGGCGGATTTTCCAAATTTAGTCAATTTATTGATGCGTTTAGAAAAACTTGGGCGTCTAGATAGCTATTTAAATTTTCTTTCAGGCATTTCTGTCAGTGGTGTATCCGTGGAAATGAAGGACAAATTCCACACATTTTATCAAGCTGCAACGGATTCTGCTTATAGCACTATTTTGATTGCCATCCAACAAGGTGTAGATATTCCGAATGAGATTTTTAATGATTGGGTGCTAAAAGAATTAGGCACAGAGCAGCAGATGACACAAAGTAAGCTTTATAAAGCTTTAAATACTCCTGAGTACTATAAGTATGTGATGGCTTTACTCGATCCCGCATATGGGAAAGTTTGGTCGAAAGGTTCAGGAGGATATATGCCAATGCGTACAAATGACAAAGGATATCCTGAATTAATGACTTGGAAGGATATTTCGGCAAATTATCAAGTGGTTCAATCAGTGGTTTATGATGACAATGGAATGAATCCACTGCGTCTTTATACAAATACGCCGATGCAAACGCCATGGTATCCAGTATATATTTATAATAAAGGACAAGTGCCTACACTTGTATTTGTACAAATGTTTGGTGTTTATCAGGTGATTTATGGGCGTGAATGGGTTGTGCAACCTACACATAAATGGCTTGGAACGGTCGATAAGAATCATAAGAATGGGGTATATGAATCAAAAGTCAAAAATATTGTTCCAAGCATCACACCGTTATGGGAGTTTTGGGTAAATGATAATGATGATAAGCAAGATCGCTATCAAGTTTTAAACAATGAAATGAAAGAGGCAATCACTTCAACCAGTAATTCATTTTTGTACAATGATAGAGATTTGAATTGGGATTATTCATTAAAATTTGCTGATTTAGCAATGAATGATGAACAGTTATTGAATAAATTTAATGTTCTTTTAATTTATTTAGACGAATTTGCCAATCCACAATCAGAAAAACTAGGATTACATTCTGTGGCTAATCCATCGTATAAAAAACATGCAAATGATGGTTATGCGGAGTTCAGAGCTAACAATATAAAGGTAATTTCAAAGAAGACTATACTGTCTAGAAATGGAAACACGCTGATGTTATTGCCTTTAAATGCAGAGAATACTGATGGAAAGTTAGCGCAAGTCGTAGATTATGCGCCTGAACGCAATCCTTTGGATATTGTGAATAGAAATACGATGGAAACTTTAAAAAAATTGGCTTTACTGAATGTTTATCAATAAATCAGGTGGTAATGCTCCCGAAAATTAAACGAGTTTAAAAGTAGAAAATCGACTAGTCTTTGAACAAGGAGATTTTCCATGAAAACATCTAAATATTCAGATAGCTTAATCATGAGCATTTTAAAACAAGCTGAAGCAGGAACACCCGTGCCTAACCTTTGTCGTGAGCATGGGATGAGTACAGCAACTTTCTACAAGTGGAAGTCCAAATATAGTGGTATGGATTTATCACTTATGACTCGGCTAAAAGAACTCGAAGCTGAAAATGCACGTTTAAAACGAATGTACGCTGATGAGCGCCTTAAATCAGATGTACTGCAAGATGCATTATCAAAAAAGTTTTAAGGCCACAACAGCGCAAATCACTTGCTCAGCAGGCGACTGAGCAATTTAATATTTCAGTCACTATGGCCTGTTTAATCTTCAATGTGAGTCAAACCTGCTATCGCTATAAGACCTGTTTGGATGATGAGAATCAGCAGATCGCACATTGGTTAATTCAGCTGACGAATGATCATAAAACATGGGGCTTTAAGCTTTGCTTCCTGTATTTACGTAATGTTAAGCAATATAAATGGAACCATAAGCGAGTTTACCGAATATACAAGGAACTTGAACTGAATTTAAGAATCAAACCAAACAAGCGCATAAAGCGTGAAATCCCTGAGAGGCTTGCTGTACCTGTTGTTCAGAATGAATCATGGTCGATGGATTTTATGTATGATCAATTGAGTGATGGGCGCAGTTATCGTGTCCATAATGTCATTGATGACTATAATCGTGAGTCTTTAATCATGGTGGTGGATTTTTCACTACCAGCTCAAAGAGTTCTGAGAGACCTAGATCAACTGATTGCATGGCGAGGAAAGCCCAAGCGTATTCGATCCGATAACGGCCCAGAATATGTGAGTGATTTAATGGATCAGTGGTGTAAAAAGCATGAGATTGAGCATGTTTTTACCCAACCTGGCAATCCACAGCAGAATGCCTATGTTGAGCGTTTTAATCGAACAGTGCGTTATGAATGTTTAAATCAGCATTTATTTGACAATATTGAGGAGGTACAAAACTATACAACTGCGTGGCAGTACTTTTATAATCATGAAAGACCACATATGGTAATTGATGGCAGACCACCTAACTTTAAACGATAACAAGGGCTTGGAGTTTTCTAATTTTGACCTCAGTTAATAATGGGGGTATTACCAGGTGAGGGATTTAAAGTGAAAACATTAAATTGATCATATCCAAACTAGAATATCGCTAAAAGGATATTCTAGTTTGCTTTTGTGGGTTTTGCAGTGAATAAAAGTTTAAATTAATGATGCGTGTGTTTGATTTGCTTACGTAACTGTTGCACTTCATCAATTAAATCCATCATCATGGCAACGGCTGAGAAGCTCGCTTCAAAATCACGTTGTAGTCGGTATGCACGGCGTGCACGAGTGACATCTTCACCAAAAAATTGATGAATGCGGTCTTGTGGTCTTGCTGGTAAAATATCATATTCAAGAAGTTGCAGTACCCATTCAGGGCTTTGACCGCATGCTTGAGCAAAGTGAGTTAAATCAAAACACAATCGTTCATCAACGATCTCAACGTCTTGACAGCCATTACAGATAATTTCCCGATAATGTATAGTAGTCATGAATGTGCTCCTTTAGGATCTCGCAAGCTTATCGTACTTTAAAGTTTGGAAAAGCATCGGCATAGTCTTGATATGCTTGTTGCTCTTGAGGGGTATCCGCTTTAGGATAAACAATATTCAAAATAAGATATAAATGTCCTGCAGTTTTACTTGGTATTCCTTTATCTTTTAAACGTAATTGTTGGCTTTGTTTACTATTTTTAGGAATATTCACTTGAACTTTACCAGCAGGTGTATTGATTTCTACACTTTTTCCTAATGCTGCTTCCCAAGGTGTAATATCTATAGTGTAATAAATATCAGCATCTTCAACACGAACGCGGTCAGTGTCTTGGTACAATATTTCGATATATAAGTCACCATTTTCACCCCCATTGATGCCAGCTTGTCCTTGTTTAGACAGACGAATTTGCTGACCTTCTTTCATTCCTTTAGGAATTTTAACTTGTAAGGTTTTACGTTGAACTTCAGGTTCACCATAAGCATTATAGGTTGGAATTTGTAGGGTGATAGTTTGTGTTGAACCTTCATAAGCCACTTGAATGGGGACTTCTATACTTGCGTGTTGATCTTCACCTCGATAACTGCGCTGTTGACGAGATTGGCGTTGCCCGAAATCTTGTTGATGACCACCGCCGAAGCCGCCACCAAAGCGTCCAAACAAATCTTCAAAACCACTAAAATCTTGTGCATCACCTGTGCTGCTGCTACGATAAAATTGACTGCCATCGAAGCCTTGAGCACCTGCTTGACCACCAAAACCACCCCCTGTAAAGCCTTGTGGATGGTCAAGTTCAAAGTCATATTGTTTTTTCTTTTCTTCGTTGCTTAGCGTGTCATATGCGACATTGATGGCTTGCATCTTTTCTTCAGCATTCGCTTCTTTGCTGACATCAGGATGGTATTTACGTGCTAATTTTCGGTATGCTTTTTTGATTTGGTCTGCTGTTGCATCTCTTGCAACACCAAGTTCTTCATAATAATTTTTTGCCATATTTAGATATCATTTTTGATCTTGATTTCATTCATTAATATGCCATTTTGAGCAAAGTTAAAAGGGTTACTTGGTTAAGATATTGTTTCAAAAACTGTCAAAATAAAGATGATAATATGTGATTCGATATTCTTTATTTTTTATCTATATGATTTTATTGTTTAAATATGATATTCAAAATAATGGGTTGATGTGTATTTTTATAGATTAAAGCTAATCATGATAAAAATGACTAGCTTAGTGCATATATTTAGGAAAAAGAAAAGGCATTTTGTGACGACACGCTGACTTCTATTCTGTTAAGCGAATCCAAGTTGCAGAGCGCCCGAGTAATGAAATACCAATATAGCCACGCATCGTTAAGCGTGTACCTTTGGCATTGAGTTTAATCTTCCCATGATAGACATTGCCCGAAAGCGGGTCTAAAACTTGACCATCTGTAAATAAAAGCGGCTCTTTAGGTGATTGACGAAAACCACTTAAAATTTCCAAATTCATATAAGGCACATTTTTTAAAGTGCCTTTGCAATGACTACAATTTTCTTCTAAAGGTTTATTTGGAATTGGGCGGATCTCAATAATTTTACCAGTATAAACTCCTTGATTGTTCTTGGTAATTTCTACATCCGCTCTGGAATAACCTGTTTTATCATCTACCGTTCGCCATTTTCCCGTCAAATCAGGCGCTGCAAAACAGAGTGTGGAAAAAATGAGACTTGATAGAATAAGTGATTTTGTTAGCATTATTGTGTCCCCCTAATCTTATAATTAAAAAAGAGTAAATCTAGATTTACTCTTTTTTTAAAGAAAGGCAAGACACATTTTCTGAATAAATTAAATTACTTAGTGTCACTTAATTTATTTTTTATTTTTACTAACTTAAATGTTCACCAAATAAGCTGAGGGCTTCTTTTGCAGTAAATTGATAGCGTTTATTGCAAAATTGACAATCCATATCGATTGGGTTGTTGACTTCTAAGGTTTCTTTTACTGCTTCTAAACCAATTTGAATCAGTGCGTTCGCACATTTTTCACGTGAACAAGTACATGAAAACTTGAGTTGCTCAGCTTCAGGTAAACGAACTTCTTCTTCATTATAGAGACGATAGAGCATATCTTGCGCTGTTAAGTCAGTCAGTTCATCATGTTTTAGTGTTTCAGTTAACATGGTGAGGCGTGGCCACAAGTCTTCATCGACCCATTGTTGTTCTTCATCATCATTACGAGGTAAGAGTTGAATGAGTAAGCCGCCTGAACGCTCTGCGGTACTTGCTAAAACAATGCGGGTGGGGATTTGTGCAGACAGGTCATAATATTGCATCAAGCAACCTGCCAAAGTAGGTTGATCTAATGCGATAATTCCTTGATAACGTTCACCATGTTCAGGCTCGATATTAATAAATAATACAGGTGAAGTGAGCGTAGCGAGTACGGTACTACTGTCTTTTGCATCAGCAAAACGTGGATCTTCTTCATAATCTGCCAGCGCACGGATTTCGCCTAAATGATTACATTCAGCCATTGCCCACTTAAAGCTGCCTTGTGCTTGGATTTGTAAGCTGATACGCCCTTTAATTTTTAATGTGCTTGCAAGCAAAGCGGTTGCACTGAGCATTTCACCTAATAGTATTTGAATTGCTGGTGCATATTGACGTTGTGCCAAAATTGTCTGTAGAGCATTTTCTAAATGCACAACTTCACCACGAACAGGGCTATCTTCAATATAAAAACGTTGACGTAAATCAGACATAAAATTCTCCAAATCCCTGTTTAAATGGTGACGATATTGTAAATCACAAGCATACTTTTTTAGAAATATCCGCTTAGTTTTGATGATCACGGGTTACATTGATACGATCATCGGTGTGTTTTAATACCTCTTTGCGTTCTAAACCTGACTCATCAATATCAGGATTGTCTTCAAATTGGTCTGCATCATGTTGTGTGATTTGCGCATCGCTTTCAAATAAATGCTCAAGTTCTGATATGAAATCACGATAACTTTCATATACTTTCTGTTCATCTGTATAAATACGTTGTTGGCGTGCTAAGAGTTCTTCATCATAATTTCTAAATAACTCAACGCTGTCATAAGCAGTTGACTTGTCTAAACCCAATTCACATAAAGTACGGTACCCTATGCCTAAAGACGTTAAATAGGTTTCGCGCCAAATATGCTTAACACCTAAATCACGTAATAAGTGCATATGATAACGGTCACGTGCACGGACCAATAACGTTAAATTTGGATAATTTAAACGGATATGGCGTGCCACATTCATTGAATCTTCTACGTCATCAATGGCAAGCACAAATACTTTTGCTTGTTCAATGCCTGCCGAACGTAATAAATCAGGCAAAGTCACATCACCATAATACAATGTACCGCCATAGCGCCGTACAAAGTCTATTTTTTGTAAGTTATGGTCAATGGCTGTAAAAGGAAAATGTTGCATATGGGCTAAACGAGCCACAATTTGCCCAACACGACCGAAGCCCGCAATAATTAACGGTGGATGCTGATTTGGAATATCGTCATATTCAGGTGTTTGATCTTTATTAAATAAAGGTAAAACCCATGTTGAAACCAACCAAAACACGATAGGCGTAAAGACCATCGACAAGGTTACGACCAATGTAATTGGCTCTGAAATGGCCGCCTGAATGACTTTTTCACTTTTGGCAACATTTAACACAACAAAAGCGAATTCACCGCCTTGAGCAAGACAGGTTGCAACCATCAAACTATTTTGCCAATTCATTTTTTTAAAACGAGCGATTGCGGTCATGGCAATCATTTTAATAATGATTAAGAGCAGGGCAGCACCGATAATTTGTAGAGGATGTTCCACCAGCAAATTTAATTGCGTAGTCATGCCCACGGTCATAAAAAACAAACCTAAAAGCAGCCCTTTAAATGGAGAAATACTAGCTTCAATTTCATGACGAAATTCTGAATCAGCCAACAGCACACCTGTTAAAAATGCACCTAGCGTCGTGCTGATGCCAAGCGTATCCATGAGTAAAACGACTGCAAGGACAATAAATAAACCCACAGCAGTCAGTAGTTCAGTGGCGCCACTTTTTGCCACAAATCTGAAAAAAGGGCGCATGACATAGCGACTAAATAAAAACAGTCCTGTAAAGGTTGCAATAATCGCTGCAAAATAAGCAATACCATGATGGGTAGATTCATTCCCTGAGAGCAGTGGTATTACTGCAAGTAAGGGAATCGCTGCAATATCTTGGAACAGTAAAATAGAAAAAGATTGCTGACCATGTGTGGTATTGAGTTGTTGTTTTTCTGATAAAAGCTGTAGAACGAAAGCTGTGGAAGACAGGGCTAGCGCAAAACCAATGACAAAACTTGCAGAAAGTGATTGTTGTAACAGTAAAAACACGGTTCCCATGAGCACGATGCCTGTCACAACAACTTGCAAGCTACCCATGACAAAAATGGATTGACGCATTTCCCATAAACGCTGTGGGCGTAGTTCTAGCCCGATGAGAAACATCAGTAAAATCACGCCAAATTCGGCAAGGTGCATAATTTCTTCGGGATCACTGGCAATATTAAAAACGCTAGGGCCGAGTAAGATTCCTGTAAAGAGATAGCCGAGAACTGTAGCGATCCCAAATTTTTTACCTAAAGGTACGAGTATTAATGCTGCACCTAGAAAAAGCGTTATTTGTAATAACGGTGACATTGACCTGTCCTGATTTTTTACTTTAGAAATTGTACCTTGATTTTTAAATGCACTCAGTAGTTTTACTGAGACTGCATGTTTTACCTGTACTGTATTTTTGCATCATTCTATAAAATTAATTATGGCTTTTTGGCATAGCACCCATATGTTATTGAACAATTGAGATAGGGAGCGGTCATAATTTATTTTTCATAGGGCAGAAGTAACAAAAAAATTTCTAACATGATGGCCATAAAGATATTAGACTTGATAAAGCTGAACGTTATCTTGTTGCTCTACCCTATATAGTGTGCAAATCAACATTAGCTTAACTCTTGTGGGTCGACATCAATGGTCAGTTTCATTTGAGAAGGTTTTTGTTGAAGTACATATTGCCACCATTGACGAACATAAAAGTGCATTTTGGCACGGTCATGCGAGAGTAAAACAACATGAGCTTGATAACGACCTGCTTTACGCTCCATAGGGGCAGGAATAGGTCCCCAAATATCGATTAAATTTTCCGCTGACTGTTGTCTTAATTGTTGGGTCATTTCCGTTAAAAAGCTTTGATTATCCTGTTGAACTCTTGACTCACAACGGATCAAAATCGCGTAACGATAGGGCGGCATTTGAGCAATTTTTCGGTCTGCTAATGTTTGTTTGGCAAAAGCCCGATAATTTTCATTCAATAATATATTTAATAGTGGATGCTCAGGTCTTAATGTTTGTAAATAAACATCACCCTTTTTCTCACCACGTCCCGAACGTCCTGCCACTTGTACAATTAACTGCGCTGTGCGTTCTGTAGCACGAAAGTCAACACTCAATAAACCTGTATCGATGTCCAAAATCGCCACTAAAGTGACATAAGGAAAATGATGTCCTTTTGCCAACATTTGTGTACCTAATAAAATGGTGGGTTCACTTTTTTGGATCTGATCATAGATTTTTTGCCAACTGCCAACCCGACTCGTCGAGTCACGATCGACACGGAGTACAGGATATTTAGGGAATAGCTCATTAAGTGCTTCTTCCACTTTGGCTGTACCCATGCCAATCGGTTTTAAGGTCTCTTGCTGACATTCAGGACAAGCATCAGGTAAGCGATTAATCGTCCCACAATGGTGACAATGTAAATGCGAATAAGGTTTTAAATGCAGGGTGAAATGTGCATCACAATGTGGACAATTGGCTTGCCATCCACAACTTTCACAAATCAGGACAGGAGCATAGCCACGTCGATTTAAAAAAATTAAAACTTGTTCTTTTTTCTCTAGACGTTTACCAATTTCACTGATCAATTGCTCGCTTAAACCTGCGGTTTTTTTACTGATTTTTAAATCAATGACGTGCATTTTAGGCATGACTGCTGTACCTGCACGTTGATTTAACTCTAAGCGAGTGAGTTTGCCTTGTTGGACTAAACAATAACTGTCAATGCTTGGTGTCGCAGAGCCTAAAATAATCGGACAATTTTCCAAATGTGCACGATACAAGGCAACATCTCGGGCGTGATAACGAAAACCTTCTTGTTGCTTGAAGGAAAGATCATGCTCTTCATCCAGAATAATCAAACCCAGATTAGGCATGGGGGTGAAAATTGCAGAACGTGTTCCTAGAATAATCGAGGCTTTTCCTGTTTCAGTGTGCTGCCATGCTTGTAAGCGTTTACTATCATTTAAACCTGAGTGTAACAGCGCAATATTGCAGTGAAAACGAGATTGGAAACGGCTGACGGTTTGCGGTGTTAAACCGATTTCGGGCACTAGTACGAGTACTTGTTTGCCTTGCTTTAAGACCTCTTGCATAACTTGCAGATAGACTTCAGTTTTCCCACTGCCTGTCAAACCATCGAGTAAAAATGCTTGATATTTTTTTTGAGCTTTTAAAATGGTTTGAATGGCTTTTTTCTGCTCATCATTTGCTGTGAGTGGCATTTGTGCCAAACGAACAGGCTCAGGTTTAAAGTTTTGTGGCTCTAAATCACAGACAATGATTTCTTTCTTTTCCAACGCTTTTAAGGTTGCCGTTTCTATACCGCTCAGATTTAAAATATTTTCTTGTGTGCCTTGAGGGTGTAATTTTAAAATTTTATAAGCATCTTGCTGTTTTTCAGAGCGTTTAACTTTATCTTCGGCATGTAAATCTAATACTTTCCAAACACGTGCGAGTAAGTTGTACGGTTTACCTTGGCGCAATAATGTCGGCAAAGCCGTGTGCATGACTTCACCCATTGGAAATTGGTAATATTGTGCTGCCCATGTCAACAAACTTAAAACTTTGTCATTTAGAATTGGACGATCATCTAAAAATTCAGTGACAAATTTAAGTTGAAAACGAGGGTCAAGTGGTTCATCTATTGCTAATTTTTCAGTAATAATGGCAACAAGCTTTTGCCGTCCAAAAGACACAGCGACACGCATACCTACATCTGCTTGAGCATATTGCTCTGCCGTTACTTTATAGTCAAAGTGGTCATATAAAAATACGGGTACAGCAACGCGTACACGGTAGATGGTGGGTTCGGATACAGGCGAGGTGGCATTTACAGAGTTTGGCATAAATGATGAATTACACTTGAATGAAAAAGTATCGTGTAGCGTTGAGCGTATGATAGAGTGTAGCAGTCATGATGATCTTTGAATAATGTCTTAGAATATGAATGATTTTAAGGGTCTTATGCAACTGCTAAGAGACAAGAATTTGGGAAAACTAGAGCATTATAATGCCAGCATATCAATTTACTGCTATTGATGCTTCAGGAAAGCAACAAAAAGGTGTGTTAGAGGGAGATTCAGCACGCCAAATTCGACAACAATTGCGGGATAAAGAATGGATTCCAGTGACCGTTGACGCTGTCGAGCAAAAGGATAAAAGTAAAAGTACGGGATTATTTCAAAAGAAATTTTCAGCCTATGAGTTGGCACTGATGACGCGTCAGTTATCAGTGTTGGTTGCGGCATCTATTCCACTTGAAGAGGCTTTACGTGCTGTTGCCAAACAAAGTGAAAAAACACATGTACAAAACTTACTGTTAGCTGTGCGCTCTAAAGTGCTTGAAGGGCATTCTTTGGCACAAGCGATGCAACAATCGGGAAGTTTTCCAGACTTATACATTGCCACAGTTGCTGCGGGTGAGCGTTCAGGGCATTTGGATTTAATTTTAGATCAATTGTCAGATTACACCGAAAACCGTTTTGCCATGCAAAAGAAAGTACAAGGTGCCATGATCTATCCCATCATTTTGATGCTCATGTCGTTTGGCATCGTCATGGGATTGATGACTTATGTAGTCCCTGACATTGTTAAAACCTTTGATCAAAGTAAACAAGCCTTACCTTGGATTACGGTCGCATTGATGAAAGCCAGTGATTTTATTCGTACTTCATGGCCTTTTGTGTTGGTTGCAAGTGTGATGGGTATTTTCTTGCTTATACGTTTTTTAAAAACGACCGCAGGTCATTATGCTTTTGATCGTTTAGCACTCAGGTTGCCATTATTTGGTAAATTATCCCGTGGTATAAATTCGGCACGTTTTGCCAGTACCTTGTCCATTTTAACCAAATCAGGTGTTCCATTGGTAGATGCACTGAAAATTGGCGCAGCCGTCAGTAATAATTGGATCATTCGTGATGCTGTGAATATTGCTGCAGAAAAAGTCACGGAAGGAGGGAATCTCGCAACTCAATTAGAACGTTGTGGTTATTTCCCACCGATGATGGTGCAAATGATTAAAAGTGGCGAAGCATCAGGTGAGTTAGATCGTATGTTAGAGCGTGCTTCAGATATGCAAGATCGTGAAGTGAGTACGTTTATTTCAACGTTATTGGCACTGCTTGAACCTTTGATGTTGGTGTTTATGGCAGGTATTGTTTTGGTGATTGTGATCGCTGTGATGTTGCCAATCGTCAATATGAACAATATGATTTAAGCGAAATATTTTGATTATTTTTATAAATAATTTTAGAGAGTAAGTAAATGCAAAGGAAAATGAATAGAAATAAACAATCGGGTTTTACACTGATTGAAGTGATGGTGGTGATTGTAATTTTAGGTGTGTTGGCTGCACTGATCGTACCGAATGTGATGGGACGTGGCGAAAAAGCCAAAGTGGATACCACAAAAATTACTTTAAAAGGTGTTGCGGGTGCTTTAGACCAATATAAATTGGACAATGGACATTTCCCTAATACTCAAGAAGGTGGTTTAGATGCTTTGGTGAATCAACCTGCCAATGCGAAAAATTGGATGCCAGGGGGGTATTTGAAAGGTGGTTATCCAAAAGACAGTTGGGAAAATGATGTGCAATATGTGATTCCAGGTTCTGAAGGTCGTCCATTCGATTTATATTCGTTTGGTGCAGATGGTCAGCAAGGTGGTGAAGGCAATGATGCGGATATTTATTATCAACCTTAATTAAATCGCTTTGTTGTGAAGGAAATAATCACTTTACTTAGTTGAATGAATAAATATGAAGTGAAGTGATTATGTTTCTTGATTATATGTTTAAATGTAACTTGATGATAAATATTAAAAATAAATAAATTATTTTATTGAGATATATAATAAGAATTATTTCCATATTTAATAGTTACAAGAAAGTTAAATCATGGATAAAAATAGACTTTTTATTTATTTAAAAGCTTGCATAATGCTCTTTAAAGGCAACTAAATTGCAAGGAGAATAAGATGAAAGCATTATTTTTGTCAGATGAAATTAATCAATTTCATTGTTCTATGCTCAAATCTGTTCTTTTGATTTTGAGTTTATTGCCGATGAGTCGAGTATTATTCAATGTATGGCAAGACCTAGATGCAAGTAGCCAAATTATGATGGGCTTTTTAGGTTTGAGCGTCTTTAGCGCAGTTGCGATCATCAGTTTTTATCACGCTTTAAATGCAATAGTTTCAACATTAAATATTGAGCATTTATCTAAATTTGATGGCATTTTAGTTCGAGTTTATCGCTATATGCCTATGCTATTTTTAGCGAGTATGTTGTCTTATTTAGCAACTCAAATTTAATAAGATGACGATAACGTAAAAAACCGAGCTTGGATGCTCGGTTTTTTATTTTTAAAATAAAGTTGCTGATGTAGTGAAATCAACGTCTAGACTTAAAACTTACATCAACTTTACGTGGACGATATATCCAACCCACAACCAATAATAACAAAGAGAAGATTAAAATTGGCCAATCACTTAAGCGTGTATACAAAGTTTCACCTTGCATTGCGGGTAAATCACCACGTAAAACTGCCTTTTGATCCATAGGTGCTTGTTTCACAATATGACCATTATGGTCAATAAAAGCAGTAACCCCTGTGTTCGTCGCACGAATAAACCATCGTCCATTTTCTTTGGCGCGCATTTGTACCATTTGTAAATGCTGTTGAGGTCCTGCTGTACCTGTAAACCACGCATCATTAGATACAGTCACCAGAAAATCACTATTGCTCGCATTACGACGTGTCAAGTTCGGATATGCCACCTCATAACAAACTGCTGCTGCAAGTTCATGATTTTTGATTTTAAAAGGTTTTTGATCACTTTCACCACGAGAGAAACCACTCATAGATGGGTCATTTTGTAGAGCAGGAAGCACCCAACTCAGTAAACCTGATAATGGAATGTATTCACCAAAAGGAACAAGGCGTTGCTTTTTATATAGACCTGATGAATCTGTACCAGAAGCCATCATGCTATTGTAATACATGGGATGTCCCACTTGTTTGGACTCTTGTAAGTCCCAATAAGGAATCCCTGTGACCCATGCTGAACCTGTTTGCTTGGCTTTTTCATCCATCATGTGTAAAAAGTCAGGAATATCACTTTGGAATAAAGGAATAGAAGACTCAGGCCAAACAATCAGATCACGTCCCCATTCATTACGGGTTAACTCTACATAAATTTGTAAGGTCTTGATTTGATATTCAGTCAGCCATTTTAAATCTTGTGGAATATTGCCTTGAATGAGTGAAACAGAAAGTGGTTTCTCAGCTTTAGGTTGCACAAAATGAATAAATGAAGCACCCCAAGCACCCAGTAATAAAATGGCTGAAGGAATGATCCAAATCAGTTTTTTATGCAAAATCTCAACGAGTGCACAAGCAAGAATAATCACGACAAATGACACTGCAAAGACACCAAATAACGGTGCATAGCCATCTAAGAAGCGTTCAGTGAAGGCATAACCTGCAAATAACCACGGAAAGCCTGTAAATACCCATGTTTTTGCCCATTCAAATGCGACCCAAAGCGGTGCAAAGGTTAAAGGCGTTTCTGGGAAGAAGCGTCGATATAACCATGTTTGAACGGCTGTAAATAAACCCATTAACAGCGCCATGATCATGATCATGAGGACGCTTAGAACTGCATTTGTATCGCCATAAGTATGAATGGATGTATAGAGCCAAAAAGCACCAACGAACCATAGACCAAAACCATAGCTCCAACCCAAAATGAATGCTTGTTTGGGATTACGTCCTTTAAGACTCGCATAAAGAAGTGCAGGCGATAAAATAGCCAGCCACCACCAGTGAAAAGGGGCAAGTGCGAGACTAAACACCGCACCTGACATCAAACAAATTAAAAGTGGAATAATAAAAGGAATTTGCTTTTGTTGTTCTGACGGATTTAGTAATTTGTCAAAATAGGCTCTCATTTACGTACAGCTCGAATCAGATGAATAGTGCGGGCATCTGCTTCAATAATGGTAAATTGCCATGATTCAAGTTCAATCACTTGTCCTTGTAAGTCACTTACTAAGCCCATTTCTTGAAGCAATAGACCGCCCATAGTTTCTACTTCATCGTCAGAAAAATCAGCATCTAAAACATTGTTAAAGTGTTCAATTGGTGTAAGTGCTTGTACGATCCACGCATTGGCTGTGTTATGTGAAGGGTCGGGGAGAATAAATTGAGCCTCTTCATCAACATTGTCATGTTCATCCTCAATTTCACCCACGATCTCTTCTAAAATATCTTCTAAAGTGACCAAACCTGCTGTAGAACCATATTCATCAATCACAATGGCAATATGGGTTTGCGTATTTTTCAACATACGCAAAACTTGGTCAGAACGCGCACTTTCAGGGACAAACAGAGGCTGACGCATAATGCTATGCACATCAACCTTAATGGTGCGATCAGTTAAGTAAGGTAATAAGTCCTTTGCAAGTAAAATACCCACAACATTTTCAGGTTGGTCGGCTGAAAATACAGGAAAACGAGAATGTGCAGATTCGATTAAAACATGCAAAATATCAAGTAATTGGTCGTCTTCTTGTAAGCTAACCATTGCAGTTCGTGGGGTCATGACTTCACGAATTTTTGTTGCAGGAAGGTCTAAAACGCCTTCTAACATGGCAACGGTATCGGGTTCTAAAAAACGACGTGAATCTTGTACTAATTTTAGCAATTCATCGCGAGTTTCGGGTGCTGTACCTAACCATTTGCGTAAGCCACGCATTCCCCACGACGTGCCTGATTCCTCGTGCATGATCTTTCCTAAAGACTCTAAATATCAAATAATCGAATTTTTATCATACCTTAGAAAATACAGATGTCTATCGAATAAATGCATTGAGATGATGAAACTATGCGTCATTTTGTAGAGAAGAGACAGTGCTGATTCATCAAGGAAGTTTATGTTAAAATCAGATCACTCTTTTCCTGATTTTGAGAATGAATATGTCTGAACAGTTGCCTACACCGAGCATACAGTTGAATACTCGTGGTTTGCGTTGTCCTGAACCTGTGATGATGTTGCATCAAGCGATTCGTAAGTCCAAATCAGGTGATATTGTTGAGGTTTTTGCAACGGATAATTCAACCTCTTGGGATATTCCAAAGTTCTGTATGCATTTGGGACATGAGCTACTTTTGCAAGAAGAAAAACTTGATGAGCAGGGCAATAAAGAATTTCATTATTTGGTGCAAAAAGGCTGATGATTTTTTAAGGAAAATAGATGCAAAAACAAAAAATAGAAGTGCATCTGACTGCTGATTTGAAAAATGAGGAATCATTTTTCAAATTTAAAAAAGTTTGTTTGGAATTGGATGCGAAGCCTCTTGAAATCATTCTTGCTAGAGGTGATCACCCACGTCAAATTATGCTTTCAAAAGAAATGCAAGAAAATCAGTTAACACGAGTACATCAAGCCGTACAACGTTGGATTGATCTTTTTGAACAAAATCAAATAGCCATCATTCGAAAAAAATATGAAATTCCTTTTTTTAAAGATGTAAGCAATGATTTTAAAATCGATTATTATGAATGGCATGGACAAATTGAATATAAACATCTTTTAGAATTAAAAATATTCTGTGAAATTCATCGAGTTCATTTGTCTTATAATTCATTAAAAAATTTTGAAAAATATAGATTTTTAACCTTGCGTGAATATGGTGATGCCTCGATTTTTTTGGCAAGATTAGTACAATTAAAAGCGGAATTATACAATCAAAATAGAAAACTCATTAAAGAAAGAGTAGAGTGCTGTATTTATGATAGTAATATCGCTTTAGATCAAGGTTGGCTCAGTATTTGAATAACAAAGAAGACTAAAATGAATGAAATGAGACAACTTGCATGTGAAGGGCTGATTCGACGTTTTGCTAAAAGTCATCACTATTTCCCTTTTATGTTGAAAGGTAGTTTTTTAACTCGACAATATTTTCCTGCATATATTGAACGGAAGCCTCAAGATTTAGATTGGGTATGTCTAAAACCGCTTGTAGATCGAAGTTTTGTAGAAGATCATTTAAATGAGTGGATGAATTATTTAACGACCGTTGATTTGAATGATGGTATTCGCTATGAAGCATTTTCAAAAGAACACTATTGGTGGGAATTAGATTATGTGATGTCTGATGATTTTCCAACAGTCAGTACTTCTATACTTGCATGGATTAATGGGCAGAAAATTGATGTTAATATTGATGTTTCATTCAATTTAAAAATTTCTGATTTTCAGTACAATCTGACATACATTCCATTGGTTGGAAAGAATTTTAACTTATCACAAACGCCTTCTTTAGCGACACAAATTGCATGGAAGTTGCATCAATGTATTGTGAATCCTCGTTTCAAAGATATTTTTGATTTAACCTATTTGTTAAAGCATTCATCTTTTAAAAATATTAATTCACAACTCTCTACAATTGAAACTTTAAAAGCTGAGTGTGAGCGGGATGGAATCATTTTAGAAGACTATTTAAGCCCGAAGAAATTGATTTTGGCTGATGCTCGAAGAGAATTATCTCAGCGATGGAAAGCTGAAAAAAGTGAGTTTGGATTTACTGATAATAAGCATATTCCGAAAAATTTTGAGAAATTTTGGGATAATTTTACTCAATCTTTATTTGATGTTGGGTTATTAGAATTAAATTAAATATACAAAGAAATAAACCCGCACTCGGCGGGTTTATTTTTTATGTCAAAAAGAAATTACATGTTAGGGTAATTAGGACCACCGCCACCCTCAGGTGTTACCCAAGTGATGTTTTGTGAAGGGTCTTTAATATCGCAAGTCTTACAGTGAACACAGTTCGCAGCGTTGATTTGGAAACGCTTAGAGCCGTCATCATTTTCCATGATTTCATAAACACCCGCAGGGCAGTAGCGCTGAGCAGGCTCATCCCATTTTGGTAAGTTTACATTTACAGGAATAGAGGCATCCGTTAACTTCAAGTGCGCAGGCTGATTTTCTTCATGAACTGTATTTGAAACGAATACAGAAGACAAGCGGTCAAAAGTCAACTTACCATCTGGTTTTGGATAGTTCGGTTTGAATGTAGACGCATCTACAGTTTTTAATGCACTGAAATCAGGCACTAAGTCATGCAATGTAAATGGCACTTTAAAAATGTTTTGATCGATAAAGTTAAATGCGCCACCCATCCATAAACCGAATTTATGCATTGCAGGGCCAAAGTTACGTGAACGATGTAACTCTTCTTTTAACCAACTATTGTTGAATTTGTCTGTATAAGAGGTTAATTCTTTGATGAAGAAATCTTCGCCTTCAGCAACACGTGCATAGCCAACTTCACCACCTTTTTCAACACCCGCAGCAATCGCTTCAAATACAGCTTCACCACAGAGCATGCCTGACTTCATAGCCGTATGCGAGCCTTTGATTTTTGCAAAGTTTAAGAAACCTGCATCATCACCAATCAAGCAACCGCCTGGGAACGTCAATTTAGGCAGTGAGTTTAAACCACCTTTTACGACTGCACGTGCGCCGTATGAAATACGCTTACCACCTTCAAGATATTGCTTGATCAGTGGATGGGTTTTCCAACGTTGCATTTCAGCAAATGGGTACATGTGTGGGTTTTCGTAAGATAAATCTACGATCATACCCAAAGTCACTTGGTTATTTTCAGCATGGTATAACCACCAACCGCCTGAAGAACCTGTTTCAGCCAATGGCCAACCCGAACCGTGCATGACAAGACCAGGCTTATGTTTTGCAGGGTCGATTTCCCAAAGTTCTTTGATCCCAATACCATAATGTTGTGGATCGGCATCTTGGTCTAGGTTGTATTTTGCAATGAGGCGTTTACCTAAGTGACCACGGCAGCCTTCTGCAAAAATGGTGTATTTGGCATGAAGTTCATAACCTGGGGTAAAGTTGTGCGTCGGTTCGCCATCTTTACCAATGCCCATATCACCTGTTTGAATGCCTTTTACAGAACCATCTTCATGATAAAGGACTTCAGAAGCAGCAAAGCCTGGGAAAATAGACACTTCTAATTCTTCAGCTTTAGTCCCTAACCAACGAACCACGTTACCTAAAGAGATGACATAGTTGCCGTCATTGTGCATGGTTTTAGGTACCATCCAATGCGGTGCTTCTTGAGACTTTTCAGCTGACATTAAGAAGAATGTTTTGTCTTCTGTGACAGGCACGTTTAAAGGTGCGCCTTCTTCTTTCCAGTTCGGAAAAAGCTCATTAATAGCACGAGGTTCAAGTACAGCACCAGAAAGGATATGCGCACCAACTTCAGAGCCTTTTTCAACAACACAGACGGAAAGGTCTGGGAGGTTGTTTTCAATAGCCAATTGACGAATTTTAATCGCAGCAGAAAGACCCGCAGGACCTGCGCCTACGATCACTACGTCAAACTCCATCGATTCACGTTCGATGTGTTCCATGTAGGACTCCTCATATTTCTAAGGGTGGCAACCGTGTGCATCATTGCTTTAATTTTAAATCGAACAACAATAAATCGGTGCTGCCGTGAGTGTTCTAAACTTCCGTGATACGAATTAGGACTCGTATCATTAATATATTTTGCGCTAGTATAGTTATAAACCTTGATCTAGCCAATTGGCTGAGTCGTATTATTTTTTAGTCAGCAAGGCATAAACCATGGTAAATCAAAATAATCCAACATCAGAGGCTCAAAATCAGCCTGATTCTGATAATAAAAACTTAATCAGCATTGCACAATACTTAAAAGGTGTACAGTCGGGTCACAAAAGGTCAATACCCCCTTTACAGCAATGGCAACCAAAGCATTGTGGCAAAATGGATTTAAAGGTAAAAGCCAATGGAGAATGGTGGCACGAAGGTCAATTGATCAAACGTCAAGCACTCTTAGATCTGTTCAGTACAGTGCTGTGGAAGGAAGACGGGAAGTTTTATTTAAAAACCCCTGTTGAGCAAATTGAAATTGAAGTGGAAGATGAACCTTTATTGGTGAATCAAGTCAATCAAGTTGAGATTGGCGGACAAACATATTTACAAGTCACAACGAGCAATCAAGATGTGGTTTTGGTCGATGCAGAACATCCGATTTTTATGCGACAATATCAAGGTGAATTAAGACCTTATGTGCATATTCGCTTTGGAATAAATGCATTGATTCAACGTCACGCATTTTTCCATCTCGTTGAGTACGGTACATTGCTCGAAAATGCGCAAGGTGATACGATTTTATCGCTACAAAGTGGTGATTTTCACTTGCAATTGGGCACTTGAGGTTTAAGCTAGTCTATAATTTTTTGACTCATATCGTAGTGGATCAGATGAGCGCCATTCTCCCTTTATATCCTTTAGAAAATCCAATGCCCAAAGCATCTGCAGATGCCCCCATTGGTATTTTTGACTCGGGCATAGGTGGGTTGTCGGTTGCTCAAGAAATTGCCAACTATTTACCGAATGAGCGTATTTTATATTATGCAGATACCGCACATGTGCCGTATGGTGCGCGTGATGACCAAAATATTCGTGAGCTTACAGCTCATGCCATTGAATGGTTATATCGCCAAGGTTGTAAAATTGCGGTAGTCGCGTGTAATACTGCTTCAGCTTTTAGTTTGGATTATTTACGTGAACATTATGGGGAGAATTTTCCAATCGTGGGTTTAGTGCCTGCATTAAAACCTGCGGTATTGCAAACTAAATCTAAAGTTGTTGCTGTGTTGGCAACCCCTGCGACATTTCGGGGTAAATTGATTAAAGATGTCGTGCAACGTTTTGCTGAGCCTTCAGGCGTTGATGTGATCACAGTCACGTGCTTAGAACTTGTACCTTTTGTGGAAGCAGGTTTACAAAATAGTGAACAGTGTAAAAAAGCCTTAAAAAAAGTTTTAGACCCTGTGATCGCACAACATGCAGATTATTTAGTATTGGGATGTACGCATTACCCATTTTTAAAAGAAGCGATTCAGCAGATTTATGCAGATCAATTGACTTTGGTGGATTCTGGTTTTGCAGTTGCACGACAAACGGCAAGAATTTTAATTAAAAATGGGTTATTATCCGAAATCCCGTTGCAACATGAAATCCAGTTGATGTGTAATGTCAGTGGTCATAATGCACATACTTTACAACCCGTCCTAAAATATTTAATTCCAGAAAAAATATCATGGTCAATTCATGATGTTATTTGATAAACTGCAAGATCAGTCCAACATATAAAATTAAGAAAACTTTAATTTTATTTATTTATATTTATAAGTGTAGGGCATATAACTTCATGATTTGTTTGGGGCAGATCAATATTTAAGCTATATGAGAAGGATGGGTTAACCTATGCTCGACAAACGTTATCAAGTCTTTATTACAACATCTGGCAAAGAAATGCAGCCAGAACGAATGATCGTGTCACAAACACTCATTGGAATGGGATTTTTTTCATGGGGTTTAGAGCAACGTACACCTTTAAGCACAGCATTTGCACGTCGTCAGATTGATGATTGTGATTACGTTTTATTGCTTTTAGGAAGCCAATACGGAGAGCAGTCCGTGTCTGGTGTCAGCTATATGCATTTAGAATATATTTATGCTGTGACCAAACAAAAACCTGTAATTGTCTTTTTGCATGAAGCGCCTGAGTCACGTGATGCGACTTTGCAGGAATCACGTGCAGAATTAAAAGAAAAGTTTTATGAGTTTCGAAACCAGTTGCAAAGAGAAGTTGAGCAAGTGGTGACGTATAGAACCTTAAGAGATTTAGAATTAAGCGTACGTTCTTATATGCCACAAATGTTGGAGCGTTATCCTGTTGTGGGATGGGTACGTCCACAAAATATCCAAGTGTTGCAAGATGAAATTGATCGTTTAAAAACGCAATTGGCACAGGTAAAACACAGTCAAGCGCCGAAAGAAGCAGACCCTTTCTTGACTCTACCGAAAGTGTCTATTCACGATGTGTTTAATTTTGACTATCGGGTTCATGCTTATCAAGATGGCAATTTTAAAGAAATGAATCCCATCCGTGAAATGACATGGATTGAAATTTTAAAAGTATTATCTGTAGAGTTTAGACAAAAGACCCCTGAAGATAGCTTTTCTAAAGTATTAAATGAATATCTGAATCGATCTGGTTTAGCTGATGTTCAGGTTTCGATGCCAAGAGTACATGCTGTGGCACGCGCGCAAATTAATGTGCGTGCCTTACATACCATTAAACAGCAAATGCGGCAAAATGATTGGATTGTACCGATTGGTCGTGATGATCGTCAGCGTATGTTATGGCAAATTACTAGCAAAGCTTTAAGACTTCTAGAAAACTCACAAATGTTAGGTGCACGTTCTTTGATTATCTAAAATTAAGGACATTTGCTTAGATATTCGGTAAGGTATAGTGAAGTCAATTAATTTGAAAATACAATGAAGCTTGCAAAACCGAAAGTTTTAGTGATTGTTGCAAATTTAGGTACGCCTGATGCGCCGACTGAGGTGGCTGTTCGGCGCTTTCTAAAACAGTTTTTGTCTGATGGGCGTGTGATTGAAATTCCCAAGTTCATTTGGCAAATTATTTTACATGCTTTTGTCTTACCATTTCGTCCTAAACGCGTTGCGCATGCTTATGCACAAGTGTGGCTAAAAGATTCTCCTATGCGAGAAATTTTGTTACAGCAAACCAGCCTATTAAAGCAGCAACTTATCGCACAAAATCCAACACTTGATCTGCATCTTGTTCCTGCGATGACGTATGGTCAACCTGGGATTACGCAAGTACTGCAAGATGCCGAGCAGCAAAAGTATGATCAAATTATTTTGTTGCCACTTTTTCCACAATATTCAGCAACATCGACTGCACCCTTGTATGATGCTGTTGCAAAATGGATCCCCACACAACGTAATTTGCCTGCACTGACCATTATTCGTGATTATTATCAACATCCTGCATATATTCAGGCTTTAGCAGACAGCGTCATTCGGTTTCAACAAGAGCATGGCTACGCTGAAAAATTATTGATGTCTTTTCATGGTATTCCACAGCCTTATGCAGATAAAGGTGATCCCTATGCAGAG
Source organism: Acinetobacter piscicola (assembly GCF_015218165.1). Classification (NCBI taxonomy): domain Bacteria; kingdom Pseudomonadati; phylum Pseudomonadota; class Gammaproteobacteria; order Moraxellales; family Moraxellaceae; genus Acinetobacter; species Acinetobacter piscicola. The sequence goes on from NZ_CP048659.1 coordinate 497,304, forward strand.
CGTTGTCGTGTGACGGCACAGAAAGTTGCAGATGCTCTAAATTTAACGGATGATCAATGGCAAATTAGTTTCCAATCTCGTTTTGGTAAACAAGAATGGGTTAAACCCTATACAGACCAAGTATTACAAGATTGGGCAGCACAAGGCGTGAAGTCAGTACAAATTATGAGTCCTGCATTTTCAGCCGACTGTTTGGAAACTTTAGAAGAATTGGCATTGCAAAATGCAGAATTATTTATGCAAGCAGGCGGGCAGTCGTATCAATATATTCCTGCATTAAATAGTGATGCTGCCCATATTGAATTTTTAGCTGAATTGTTACAAGCAAATTTAGATCCACTCAGTACCACATTTAAAGCGATTTGAGGAAAAAATATGTTACAAGTCAAAATTGTACCCGTCACTGCATTTGCTCAAAATTGCTCAATTGTGTGGGATTCTGAATCTAAAGAAGCGGTGTTAATTGATGCAGGTGGTGAGCCTGAAAAATTAAAGAAAGAAGTCGAAGCTTTAGGTCTAACAGTAAAAGTGTTGTGGCTGACACACGGGCATTTAGATCATGCAGGCGCTGTCGGTGCTCTGGTGAAAGATTGGAATGTACCTGTGATTGGTCCACATAAAGAAGATGCTTTTTGGTTGGATATGATTCAAGAAGTATCAGCGCGCTATGGTTTTCCTATCCCTGAACTTGTGCAGGTCAATCAATGGTTAGAAGGTGGCGAAACGCTGAAAATAGGGGATGAAGAGTTTGAAGTACGCTTTGCACCGGGACATACACCCGGCCATGTGATGTTTTACAATGCAAAGTATGGCGTACTGTGGACGGGTGATGTTTTATTTAAAGGTTCGATTGGGCGGACAGATTTTCCGAAAGGCAATCATCAACAGTTATTAGACTCGATTCAACGTGAATGTTTTAGTTTGCCTGATGAAACCCAATTTATTTCTGGGCATGGACCGATGAGTACAATTGGTTTTGAAAAACAGCATAATCCATTTGTAGCAAGTAAAGCAGGTTAAACTCTTCTTTTACGTTTGCCGTAAAAAGCTTTATTCCTTTTGGTAATAAACCTTGAGTGAATAAAGCTTTTTTATCATCTATTACGCTATTCAAAAGGGTTAGAATTTTTTTTACGAATCTCTAAGCCGATTAAAACTGCTGCAATGATGAAAAGTATGGCAATGACAAAGAAGAGTCCATCAGAAGCGTAAAAGCCGAGGACAATAAAAAGCAAACTTAAAATAAGCGAAAGAATAAAAATAATTTTTAATACGAAAGACATAATTTTTCTCGAGTGAAGTCACATTATTTTTAAAATAAAACAGCAATAATTTGAAAATATGGTTAAGTTATAATACAAAGTGCATCAGTTGCTCTTGTTATATTGTAATGAAATATTGCCCGTACTTATGAGTCTTCAGCTTGCGGGGCATCTTCTGTCGGTAATTTATAATCTTCACTAGCCCAAGCACCCAGATCAATGAGTTTACAACGATCTGAACAAAATGGACGAAACTCATTATTTTCCCAAGTCGTTGGCTCACCACAACGTGGGCATGGAAAAGTGCGTGGCATGATTTGTTCCTCATTTTGAAAAGTGAAATAGGCAAAGTGCGTGAGACTTGCTAGACTTGTGCCGATTTTTCTTAGTTTGATCTGATTATGCCGATTCGTCAATTTCAAGCGCAGCGTATGCATGCTCCCCGTGATTTTCAACCGATTGAAAATAATCCTATTTGTATAGAAATTGGCGCAGGCAAGGGTAAACATGCATTGCTGTTTTCAGGACAACATCCTGATTTAAAACTCATTGCGGTTGAAAGGACACGAGAAAAATTTTTAGCCATGCAAAAACAGCATCAGCTTGAAGGACAAGCCAATTTAACCACAATTCATGCAGATGCTTTACCGTGGGTGGTACATGCCTTGTATCCACAACAAGTACAACAATTCTTTATTTTATATCCGAATCCTGAACCACATAATCCTGCTCAGCGTTGGTTAAATATGCCATTTTTTGAATTTCTAATTTCACGCTTGCAGTATAACGGTACAGTGACATTGGCAAGTAATATTCCCGAATATATTGCAGAAGCAGAGCAACAACTCAAGGATATTTGGAAATTGCCTTATGAAAAACAGGTGATTGCACAGGATTCAGCACGTACGCATTTTGAAGTGAAATATTTAGCGCGTGGTGAATTGTGTCAACAGTTGGTCATTTCTAAGCCTGAAAACTATGTCACTCGCTTTGATGATTTTCAGCCTTTACAAGGTCAAAATGTACAAGTGACTGAGCTTACAGATGAGGAATAAGCGAATTGCCATTGTTGGGGCAGGACCTGCAGGCTTAATGGCTGCGGAAGTACTCAGTGCATTTGATTATGACGTGCATGTCTTTGAGCAAAAGCCTTCAGCAGCACGTAAGTTTTTGATGGCAGGGAAAACAGGGCTGAATATTTCCCATGCCGAGCCTATAGCACAATTTTTACAACGTTATGATCAGGTGCAATGGTTAAGTCCTTGGATCAAACAATGGGATGCAAATTGGATTCAAGCATGGATGCAGGATTTAGGGATTGAGTCTTATGTCGGGACGTCAGGGCGGATCTTCCCGATTGAAATGAAAGCTGCACCTTTGCTTCGATCATGGTTAAAACGTTTGATGGAACAGAAGGTTAAATTTCATTATCGTCATCAAATTTTGGATTTAAAACACCAGACTTTAAGCATTCAAAATTTAAAATCAGAACAGATATTTGAACAAAATTTTGATGCAATTGTTCTTGCTTGTGGCGCAGTATCATGGTCACGCCTAGGGAGTGACGGTGCATGGCAAAAATGGTTAGATGCGAATGAAATAGAACCCTTTCAAGCAAGCAATGCGGGCGTTGAAAGAGCTTGGTCGACGTTTATGCAACCTGTATTAGGGCAACCGTTGAAACGTGTTGAAGCATGGGTAAAAGGACAGTCTAAGACGCAGGGTGATATTGTCATCACCCATTATGGTTTGGAAAGTGGGTTGATTTATAAACAAGGTCGGGCTTTGCGTGCTTTACAAAAGCAGGAGCAGGCTTTAACACTATATTTAGATTTATTGCCTGATTTAAGCCTTGCGCAATTGATACAAAAATTACAACCCTCAAGAAAACAATCTACTGCGAATATTTGGCGTAAAGCAGGTTTGGATGTTGCTAAAGCCAGTTTAGTGCGTGAAATCGTCGATAAATCTTTGTGGAATCAAGTCGAAACGTTAGCGCATGAGATTAAGCATTTGAAAATTGAGCTGTCAGGTTTTCGTCCCATTGAGGAAGCGATCAGTTGTGCTGGCGGTGTCAGAAAAACGGGATTGAATGAGTATTTACAGCTCAAATCCAATTCATCTGTATTTTGTTGTGGGGAAATGTTGGATTGGGATGCACCTACAGGCGGCTATTTGTTGACGGCTTGTTTTGCGACAGGGCGTGCAGCAGGGCAAGGTGTACATCAATATTTAAGCCATGATGCAAAAATTGTATAAGATTAAATTTAGATTAACTTTCCAAATATATGCTACTTTGAAATGGTTTGATATGAAGAGAGAAAGGCATGTCTGCTGAAAAATTATATACAGGAAGTTGTTTGTGTGGCGGGATTCATTATGAAATTCATGGTGAAATTGGTGACCTTATCGAGTGTCATTGCAAGCGTTGCCGTAAAGCCAATGGGACAGCCTTTGCCACCAACGCCCCGATTCAAAAAGCTGATTTTAAAATTGTCAAAGGTGAAGCTTTACTGAAAAAGTTTGCTTCTACACCAACCACAGAACGCTGTTTTTGTGCTGAGTGTGGTTCACCGATTATCAGCATTAAAGCCGAAACGCCTGATACTTATCGTTTAAGAATTGGGACGTTAGATACCCCACTTGAGCATAAGCCGACTATGCACATTTTTGCTGCTTATAAAGCAGAGTGGGACACGATTTGTGATGGTTTGCCACAGTATGATGAACGACCTTAATGGGGTGAATTAAAGAGTCAAATCACATCATAATCATCATTTATTTTAATTACATTCCTCCCTTGCAAAGCAGTGTTTTTCGCCTTTTAAAAAGGGAGGAATAACCTGTGTAGGGTTATTTTGCAGTTAAAGCGTTACCTTCAAACTTGATGCCTTCCCAACCATTTTGCATAAACTGACGAATGTTTTGGTGGTCTGTTGCTTCAGGGCTTGCCAAAACAGCAGCATAATGTTCAGCAAATAAACTCAAGGTTTGTGCCTGATCCAATCCATTTAGCTGAGCAAATGAAAAGACCTTTGCACTGCCTTGGTTTTCTGTTGAAGCATTGTGCTGTTGGCCATTTTGAAAGGCAGTTGGGGTGTGTGTATAGCGTGCTTCAATAAATGCCAATACATCTGAAAATTGGGCTTCGCCTGCTGCAAGTTGTGTCAAAAGTGGGTGGGTCATTTTTTAATTTCCAAAAGGGTCTAAAATTGAATACTGCGCTATGATAGCGAAAATGTATTAAAATCGACATGCTCTGCGATTAAAATGAATAGACATTGCTTTTTTTGTTAATATCAAAACAGGATAGCAATCGCTCAAATAAGATTTTAAATTACCCTATGAATCGCCATTTATTTAAATTTAAACAAGAAAAAATATTTTTCCGCTTATTTTCACGATTATTGCAATCTCCCATTTTGTTGATTTTACGCCGTTATTTAATGCGTTTTTCACCGTTTTTACGTTTAGAAAGCCAAGCAACAGATACCGTTTATATGTCATGGTTGGTGGATGTTGATTTGGTGAAGCAACGCTTTCCTGAGCCGATTCGTTTATGGGAGCATCAAGGAAAAACCATTTTTAGTATTTTGTTTTATCATCACCATCACTTTGGCTTACATTGTTTTGGTCCTGCTCGGAAAATATTTCCTTCTCCACATCAGAGTAATTGGCGCTTTTATTTGGCAGCAGATTTACTCCCTAAAACAGTGATTTTTGAGCAAATCGTGGTAGATAAAATGTTGCATGTCATGGGTGGGCGTATGTTGAGTGATGCGATGCCCGCACAATATGATCCAAATTTTGTACACCATGTTGAGCAAGGAGAGGCGCATTTAAAGATTCATGCCAAAATCAATATGGATGAACGTTATTGCTTAGATGTAAAACTGAAAAATACGGTTGAGCAGCCGTTACAAGGGGATTGGGCTAATGTTTTTCCAACATGGGATGACGCTTTAGAATTTTTTGTGCCACAAGAGCATGTTTGGGTAGAGTGTGTTGATCAGCCACAACAGCTTTCTCAGGGTAATATTCAAATTGTCAGTGATTTTGCACAAATTCGTCCTTTAGAAATACAAGAAATTGATTGTCCACTGCTTGCAGAGTTTGGGATTGATGCACAAAGTAAAGCCTTATGCTTTTTTATTCCACATTTAGATTTTCATGTATTGGGCGAAAATCCTGTTGAATCTATATCGAATGAAACTGAGGTCAATGCATCAGTAGATATGAAAAAGACAGAAAAATAATGAGAAGGGCATGACAGCTTAAAATTAAATGATTGTTCTTGTTTGAGTTGCATGGTTTTAAATCAACAACCTGATTAGATTCTTGATGAGCCAAGTGCTATTCTGTGGATAACATTGGATTTATACACACGTGGGACGATTGAAATGAATTGGTTATTGGTCGCATGTGGGGGTGCAATCGGTGCAAGCTTACGCTATGGTGCAGGACTCATCATTGTTAAACCCCAGAGTTTATTTCCATGGGCAACATGGTCGATTAATCTCTTAGGTTGCTTTTTAGCAGGGGTGTTTTTTGCATTTACACAGAAATATCCAATTTTACAGCAAGAAACGCGTCTCTTTTTAATGGTCGGAATTTTGGGTGGTTTTACCACATTTTCTAGCTTTGGTTTGGAGACATTTCAGCTCATTCGTCAAGGACAATTTCCACTTGCTTTGGCATATACCATTTCAAGCGTCATTGTTGGTCTTATTTGTTTAGCCATCGGTTTTTATCTGTTTCAAATGATGTTAAATGGAAAATAAAAAAAAGCCTAAAGGGAGGAGTGCTTTAGGCTACAGTGAATAAATTAAACTCAAATATGTGGGTGAAAATTAGCGTTTAAAACGTGCAAAACGTTTGTTAAAGCTTGCAATACGTCCTTCATTGTTGATTTGACGGACTTCACCTGTGTAGAACGGATGCGAAGCACTTGAAATATCCAAGGCCACATAAGGATATTCTTGCCCTTCGTATTCACGTATTTGCTTGGTCTGAATCGTACTGCCAATCACAAAGTACGCATTGGCATTGGTGTCGTGGAATAAAACTTGGCGGTATTCAGGATGGATGTTAGGACGCATATTATTCTCCAATAAATTTTTTTGATAAAAGAAATGTTATAACATAACATTTAAAATGTAAAGTGCATTCTAAGTTTGTTAAGGACCATGTTGAAAAGATGAGTCAAAAAATAAGGCAAAAAAAAAGAAGCCTAAGCAGGAGGATAGTTTGCTTAGACTTCAAAATATGGTTTTACTTTAATCGGAGCTGCTTAAAAAATAATTAACTAAACATGAATAAAATCTTAATTTTACTGAGGAACTAATTCTTCAAAGACATCGCTTAAATCATCGTGGACTTTGAGTTGGATCAGGTTCCAATAATGTCCTGAAATTGTGCGATTGACCATGAGTGTATCGGGTGAGGGCTTGAAAACATCCCAATATTTCAGTGATTTTTTCACCAGTTTCATGCCATCATGATGTGCTGAGTTTTCAGCAAAATCATAATGTGTAGTCAGTGGGCGTAATAAAACTTCTAACCATTCTTTATATAAATCTTCAGGAAATTTACCTTTTTCAGAAAGGGCATCCAAAGCGATTAATTCATTTTCAATGGTGCTAATATCGGCTTTACGACCTGCACGCACTAAAGTTTTAAAATGGCTAATGATCTCTGTAGAAAGGGTTTTTACGCCACCAAAGTCATAAATAATCACGCTACCATCGGCGCGGAAAGCAAAGTTACCAGGATGTGGGTCGCAGTGAAAACGTTTTAAAAAGAATATTTGCTGTCCCAATGCTCGAATTAAACGTTCACCGATTTCATTGCGAATCGCCAAGTCCCATGTACTTGCAGTTTCAATATTGTCGCCTTTTTCCATGCTCAGCGTCAGAATACGTCTACTTGAATATTCAGGATAAACATGAGGAATAATAATTTTGTTATCTAAGCTTTGATGGAATGTTTTAAAGACTTGTAAGTTCTGTGCCTCAATTTCATAGTTCAGTTCTTCATGCAAACTGTCTTGAATTTCTTTAAATAAACGGTCTTGTAGTTTTTTATCGACTTTTAACACACCCATTAAGCGCAGCGCCAAACGGACTTGTTTTAAGTCACTTTCACAAGCCTCATCTACACCCGGATATTGCACTTTAACCACAACTTCTGTGCCATTCGGTAGGGTTGCTTTATGCACTTGCCCAATAGATGCAGCGGCAAAAGGTTGTTCTTCGAAACTTGTAAAGACTTGCTCTAAAGGTTTGCCTAATTCTTTTTCGACCTGTTTTTTGATGTCAGCAAAGGGCATGGCAGGGGCTTGGCGTTGCAGTTTTGCAATGGCTTTTGCCACTTCAGGTGGAAAAATATCTTTGTACTGTGAAGCGATTTGTCCAACTTTCATTACTGCACCTTTCATTTCACCTAAGGTGTCAGCAATTTGTAAACCAATGTCTTGAAACAGTTTGCTGCGAGCTTCATTTTTTTGATCTTCATCAGCATTAAAGTTGCGAATGGAATTGGACACAGTTTTGGTCGCAATACTTGCGGTCATCCCTGCAAGTTTCATAAAACGACGACCTGGTGTACTTGAATTTTTCGACATTCAGACAAATCCTTAAACTTTGATGAAGTTTTTTTCTCATTTTGATCATAGGCGACTATTCTTAAACTGCCTACTTTAAATTGTTAAGATATTGTTTCTACTTTGCTATTTTTCTAAAAGCAGCATTGCTTGGATTTTTCATTGTGTACGCCTTGTTTCGCGTTACAATGATTTTAGTTGAAAATGTGGTGAGTGACTATGAAAGTTTATCGTTATTTAACAGGTCAGGATGATGTGAATTTTTGTGCCAGAGTCACCAAAGCACTGAATGAAGGCTATGAACTTTATGGTTCACCGACCATGACATTTAATGGTCAGAATGTGATTGTTGGGCAAGCCATTGTGAAAGAAGTGGGGGATGACAGTGAAGTTCCGCTAGGATTGAAGGATGCGATGGCAAAATTATAATTGCTACCACATCCGACAACACAGAGTGAATCATATTACAAGTTTAATGGGTCTGCTGACTGAGTCTTTTATTATTCATAAACAAACGCATCAGCAATAACACACAAGCGATACTTAAACCGACAATTAAGCCCGTCCATACACCTGCAGCACCCAATTCGGTATAACGTGCTAGATAAATTCCGACAGGGAAAGCAATCACCCAATAGGCAAGCATCGTCACCCACATTGGACCTTTAGTGTCTTGCATGCCACGTAAACATCCTGCGGCACTGACTTGCCATGCATCCATCAGTTGATAGGCAATTGCGAATAAAATTAAATACACTGCAATCTGAGCAACTTCATAATCAGAGGTGTAGACCGCCACAATTTCATTGCGCAGCAACCACATGAGTAACATGGTAATGAATGCAAATACTGTAGCAGTCAACATGCCGACTTTTTGTACCTTACGCATAGCCACCCAATTCTTTTCACCATAATAGGTTCCGATCCGAATCGTTAAGGCAAGTGCCAATGACATCGGAATCATAAATAATTGTGATGTCACCGAAATCGCAATCTGATGCGCTGCAATAGTGACCTCACCCAAAGTACTTAGAACAATAGCCCCTGTACTGAAAATACTCACTTCAAAAAAGATCGCAAGTCCAATCGGGAAACCCAACTTTAAAATTCGTTTGATCAAAACAGGATTAATTTTTTCAAAATGCGTGAGTGGTTGAGTCTTTTGATAGCGTTTGGCTTTAAACACATAGATGGCTAAAACAATAAACATCAGCCACTGTAAAATGGCGGTAGCAAAACCACAGCCTGCACTGCCTAAGTGTGGAATGGGGCCAATGCCATACATAAAAATAAAATTCAGCGGAATCAGAACCACTAAAGCCATCAGACTGAGCAATGTAACAGGACGTGGATAACCTAATGCTTCTGAATAATTACGCAGCGCTGCATACATGGTGACAGCAGGCATACCAAAAGCAATGGCATGTAAAAACAGACTTGCTTTAGGCAATAATGAGTCAGGTACACCAAACAGCGGCAGCAATAAGGGCATGGCTTGTAAGATCAGCATGGCAATAATGCCGAGCACCAAAGCCACCCACAGGGATTGGCGCACGATACTCGGAATTTGTTCAGGTGTACGTGCGCCGTTGGCTTCAGCCACCAAAGGTGTGGTTGCAATCATGATGCCACTGAACAGCAACATGATTGGAATCCACAAGCCGACACCGACAGCAATCGCGGCGAGGTCTTCGGCAGACATATGTCCTGCCATAATGGTGTCAATCAGTCCGAAACCTGCGTAGGCAAACTGAGTGACCAAAATCGGAAGCATCAAGTGAAACAGTTGCTTTAATTCAAAGCGGGTAGTTGTGGCTTTTATGGATTCAGACACAGAAATTACTCGTTTTAAATGTGCTTAGAATAAAAAACGGTTAGCGTTGTAGAGTGAGAAGCACACCAATAAAAATCACCACGCCACCTAAAAGACGTTGCCAATTGAGTTGTGTTTTTTCGACGCCGAGTAAACCAAATTGATCAAACACCATCGACATCAAAATTTGCCCAAAAATAATCAGACCAAACAAGGTTAAAAAGCCGAGTTTGGGCGCGGTATAAATGCTGATACTGATGGCATACACACCTAGACATCCACCCAGCCATAAATACCACGGAATTTGCCCCAAATTTTGCAATGTGGGTTTGGGCGCAGACTGAAAAAACACAAAAATAGCGAGGACTATTGTACCAACTAAAAAGGACAAAAGGGCAGCTTGAATCGGGGAGTGTAAATATTCTCGTACTTGTGAATTCAGTGCAGTTTGAAAGGTCATGGCAATGCCAATGCCCATCGCAAGAGGCAATAATAAAAGCATTTGGCTCGAGAGCTTCATCATATTTTTATTGTCTGTGTTCCCTGTCTGAATTTTAGTCTAATGCAAAGTTAAGCAATGTGCGAATGATAGATACAGTCTAATAGTAAAAAATCAGTGGAAGCAGTGGTCTAAAATCAGTGGTGTTCTAAAAAAGTATGCTAACTTGATCATCAAAGAAATGAGTAGAATATTATTCTGCACTGCCTCATTGATATTACAAAGTTCGAATTTTTTTGCGTAGGCGATGCCTTACTTTTTAGGGATAAAAAGTAACAAAAATCCCTTGTTGGACAAAGGGGATATCCATATCACCCTTGCCCAACGGCGACATCCATGTCGCCTGCGATAGCACCGCATCGTTAAGTTCTAATTTTGGAGTGTGGTGTAAAATATGATCAATTTCCATGTTGTAGTGCTCTTTTCATTATTTTCTGAAATTATAAAGATCTTAGCTGAAAAATCATTTTCATTTGTCTGATTTGAATCACTCTGACTCATGCTAAAATTCACCATTCTCCAAATTTTTCTGAGCTTCTTCCTTGGCTGATTTAAATCCTCAAAATATTCCACTTTCTCTCTATATTCATATGCCGTGGTGCGTGCGTAAATGTCCTTATTGTGACTTTAACTCGCATGCCGTGCCTGATGGAAAATTGTCTTTAGATTTGGAACAGGAATATTTACAGGCATTGGTTGAGGACTTTAAAACACAAATTGATTTTGCGCAGGGACGTGAAATTCATAGTGTATTTATTGGTGGAGGTACGCCCTCACTGATTTCAGCGCAGGGTTATCAATGGTTATTTACCCAATTAAAAGCTCTGATTCCATTTCAACAAGGCTGTGAAATTACGTTGGAAGCCAATCCCGGCACGGTGGAGCATGATCCATTTGCAGATTATCTGGATGTAGGCATTAACCGTTTATCGATAGGGGTACAAAGTTTTAATACCGAGCATTTAAAAAAATTGGGACGTATTCACTCCAATGATGATGCGATTTTGGCGATTCAACATGCCAAACAAGCAGGCTTTGAACGTGTCAATGTAGATTTGATGCATGGCTTGCCTGAACAGACTTTAGAACAAGCGTTAAATGATCTAAAACTTGCGGTGGAAAGTGGTGCAACGCATATTTCTTGGTATCAATTGACCATTGAACCCAATACCGTATTTTTCCGTACACAGCCGATTTTACCTGTCGATGATGTGTTGGAAGATATTCAGGAACAGGGCGAAGCGTACTTAAAAGCCAATGGATTTATCAACTATGAAGTGTCGGCTTGGCGTAAAGAACAACCTTCTGCACATAATCTGAATTATTGGCAATTTGGCGATTATTTGGCAATCGGGGCAGGGGCGCATGGCAAAGTGACTCAAGCGGATGGTGTATATCGTTTTCAGAAAACCCGCTTACCGAAAGACTATTTAGCCAAAGTGCCTGCGGAAAATTTGCAATTTAAACGTATTGAAAATGAAGATATGCCTTTTGAATTTATGATGAATGCACTGCGTTTGATGGATGGCGTAAAAGCAGATTTATATGCAGAACGTACAGGTTTGGATTTAAAAGATTTAGAGATTTTAGATTCTTTAAAACAGCGTCAGTTGATGGTGAATGATCCTGATATTTTAAATTGTACCAACAAAGGACATTTATTTTTAAATTCAGTTTTAGAAGCGTTTCTTTAATAAATCGGTATTGGAGAAAATAAATGATGCAATTAATAGAAATAGAGCCACATCGTTGGGAGTTGTATAAAGATGATGCGAGGATGTATCTCAACGTTATTATCGATTTGAGAGTAGCAGAATATGAAAAGACGATTGTTTTGGATGAAGAGGCGATTCAAAGTTATTTAAAAAATGGTCGAGCTTTTATTGATGCATTGGCAAAGAGAATTGAAAGCAGTCAACATCGAAAAGATTATGAAAGATTTTATTCGTATGCTAATGTTAGCAAAGAACAAAAGAAAGAAATGTCAGATGCATTTCAATGTTGGATAGCAACATTGGATGAGCCATATTCTCCGTATGTTTAATGTATAAACAACGATATAAATGCTGTTTGACTAGGAATATAACAATGAAAAAAATATTGATTGCATTGTTATTCTCATTGATGGGAATGACATTGAGCTATGCTAAAAGTAATGTCCCTCAATTTAAGGATTATCCTGTTCAACCTTATACGGGTAAAACTGCACAATTGGATATGAGGGATGAAAGTGCCCGAATGTTTCGCACTCGTTTACGTGATGCATTAAAAGAAAAGCCAAATTTTGCAGGTGAATATGTCATTACCATGTGGGGTTGTGGTGCGAGCTGCCGTAGTTATGCCTTTATCAATAAACGGACAGGAAAGTTGCTGGAGGGCGGTTTTGGTGGTGAGGGAAGTCAGGAAGATGTGATCGACTCACGGGCAAACAGCCGTCTATTGGTCACTCAAGAAGAACATAATAATGAAAATTGGGAAGTGGAGAGTATCACCACTCGATTTTATCTCTTTGAACATAATAAATTTAAACTATTAAAAACAGTGAAAGAACCTGCGCCGAAAGATGACTAATTTTTAGTAGGTAACTTATGATGATGTAATTATATTTATTTGGTTTAATAAAATTAACCTGAGTTCGATGAAATCTACTTAGCCTTTTAACATATTTTGGAAAGTTGGCTTATTGGGGTTCAAACAATAAGCCACTACAGCAGCCATGATATTCACCATGAAGTTATTTACCGAACGATGACGTGAATGTTCAAGTTGATGTAAATTTTTTAATTGATCATTCACTGTTTCGATCAATCCTCTTCTGCAAAGTAATTGTTTTTCTTCTTCTGTTTGGATAGGTTTGTTTTTCATATTCCGACGTGATGGGGTCAATATTTTCAGTCCTCTTGCTGCTAAAGCTTCGGCTTTTGCTTTGCTCAAATAGCCTTTGTCTCCGAGTAGGATCCCTTTTAATTCTTGAGTTAAAGAATCTAATATAGCAACATCATGAACATTTCCCGATGTGAGTTTGAGGTTAATAATTTCACCCAAATTATTGATAACTAAATGTAATTTAAAACCATAAAACCAAGCCGTACTACTTTTTCCACGACCGGCCAAACCTTTAAATACACGATGCCTTTTAATCCGAAGATTATGGCAAACCACCAATTTAGTGGAGTCAATGATACTGATTCCCGTATCTTTTCCTTTTACTTGATGGAAGAAACTACTCAGAGCTTGCAAACAACGGGGCATGATTTCAATAAATCGGTTGTAGCTAAGCAGTTTAGGAAAAGCAGATTTCCAGAATGGAACGATCATTTGGCAATAAAAATATTTGAAGAATCTAAACCCAGATTGATGAAATAAAATGACAATGGTCATTGCTTCAGACAAGCTTAAAGCTGACTTTTTCAACCTAGATTTTTGATCAGAAATTAAAGCTTTCTCTAAAGATTCATTAAATTTTTTGCAGAAATCATCCAAAATACAAAATAATTCGGTAATATGATCCATTGAAAAGCCTTGTTTTATAACATTTTGTCTTGAGAACCAATATGTTACAAATACAGGGCTTTTTTTTATACTCTTTTTTTATATCGAACTCAGGTTAAAATTATTTAGTTGTGTTAGTTTTTAGGGTAATGCTCCCGAAAATTAAACGAGTTTAAAAGTAGAAAATCGACTAGTCTTTGAACAAGGAGATTTTCCATGAAAACATCTAAATATTCAGATAGCTTAATCATGAGCATTTTAAAACAAGCTGAAGCAGGAACACCCGTGCCTAACCTTTGTCGTGAGCATGGGATGAGTACAGCAACTTTCTACAAGTGGAAGTCCAAATATAGTGGTATGGATTTATCACTTATGACTCGGCTAAAAGAACTCGAAGCTGAAAATGCACGTTTAAAACGAATGTACGCTGATGAGCGCCTTAAATCAGATGTACTGCAAGATGCATTATCAAAAAAGTTTTAAGGCCACAACAGCGCAAATCACTTGCTCAGCAGGCGACTGAGCAATTTAATATTTCAGTCACTATGGCCTGTTTAATCTTCAATGTGAGTCAAACCTGCTATCGCTATAAGACCTGTTTGGATGATGAGAATCAGCAGATCGCACATTGGTTAATTCAGCTGACGAATGATCATAAAACATGGGGCTTTAAGCTTTGCTTCCTGTATTTACGTAATGTTAAGCAATATAAATGGAACCATAAGCGAGTTTACCGAATATACAAGGAACTTGAACTGAATTTAAGAATCAAACCAAACAAGCGCATAAAGCGTGAAATCCCTGAGAGGCTTGCTGTACCTGTTGTTCAGAATGAATCATGGTCGATGGATTTTATGTATGATCAATTGAGTGATGGGCGCAGTTATCGTGTCCATAATGTCATTGATGACTATAATCGTGAGTCTTTAATCATGGTGGTGGATTTTTCACTACCAGCTCAAAGAGTTCTGAGAGACCTAGATCAACTGATTGCATGGCGAGGAAAGCCCAAGCGTATTCGATCCGATAACGGCCCAGAATATGTGAGTGATTTAATGGATCAGTGGTGTAAAAAGCATGAGATTGAGCATGTTTTTACCCAACCTGGCAATCCACAGCAGAATGCCTATGTTGAGCGTTTTAATCGAACAGTGCGTTATGAATGTTTAAATCAGCATTTATTTGACAATATTGAGGAGGTACAAAACTATACAACTGCGTGGCAGTACTTTTATAATCATGAAAGACCACATATGGCAATTGATGGCAGACCACCTAACTTTAAACGATAACAAGGGCTTGGAGTTTTCTAATTTTGACCTCAGTTAATAATGGGGGTATTACCTTAGAAGAAGAGGAATAAGCGTGAAAAAAAATATTGTTAGTGTTTTTTTTATATTGCCGTTTATATCTGTTTTTGCTCAAGCACAAACATTTAAATTAATAGGGGTTGGTCAAGATTATGAAGAGCCGTTATACAGTGGGGAAGCAATTCTTATTGGGCAATATTCTAGAAATTATGAGGATTATACAGTTATGGGTATAGAAAACCCTGTCTGTTTTAATCTTTCACTCAAACAGCTTAAGGCTGCGCCATCTCCTGTAAGTGCCAACTTTTGTTTTAAAAATTCTAGAGAGGCTCATAAGATACTTAATTTACCAATAAATGGTAAAAAAGGTTGTTTATATGAAGGAAATGCAAAGATCAAAATAAAAAACTTTTCATTATATTCTTCTATAGATCCTTCAGTACTAGATATTACCTATTTGGTTTCCGCTAGTGAAGTAAGTAAACCTAAAATAACTTGTGATTAAAGATAATTTTGCAATAGTTTGAATTTTAAATTTCGATGAATACTGAATGAGAAAAAAAAGACCGCCGAAGCGGTCTTTAAAATTTTCAAATGACTGAAAGTTTAGTAATCAAAGCTGAAATGATCTGCTTCAAGTGCCATCATCGTCTTAGAAGGATTCACCATAGACTCTGCATGACCTTGTGCACGTGGTAACAATTGTTCAAAGTAGAAATCAGCCACTTTGATTTTTGCTTTATAGAATTCAGGAGTTTCTGAACCTGTACCAGACGCTAATTTTTCAGAAGCAACAGCCGCTTGCTGTGCCCAATAATACGCCATCATTGAATAACCAGAGAACATTAAGAAGTCTACAGAAGCAGAAGAGACGATGTCACGGTCCTTACGTGCAGCAAGCATGATACGTACAGTTAACGCATTCCATTGTGCACAGATCTTGGTGAGATCCCATGCAAAACGGCGCATGTATTTATTACGTGCATGTTGACCACAGAATTTCAGGATTTCACCTGTATATTCACGAACCACTTTACCTTTAGAAGAAAGCAGTACTTTACGACCGATCAAGTCAAGTGCCTGAATCCCTGTTGTCCCTTCATATAAGGTAGAAATACGCGCATCACGTGCGATCTGTTCCATACCATGTTCTTTGATATAACCATGACCACCAAAGACTTGCATACCGTGGTTTGCAGCTTCCAAGCCCATTTCAGTTAAGAAACCTTTGAGGATTGGGGTATAGAAACCAAGTTTGTCATCATATTCATCAAATTTTGCTTGGTCGTTTTGTGCAAGAGCATCAGCCATTTTATCTGCAAGTTGAGCTGCATGATAAATCATTGAACGACCACCTTCAGCAATCGCTTTTTGCGTCAATAACATACGACGTACATCAGCATGGTGAATGATCGGGTCAGCCACTTTTTCAGGCTCTTTTTTACCTGAAAGTGCACGCATAGACATACGATCTTTTGCGTATGGTAAAGCGCCTTGGAAAGAAAGTTCAGCATGCGCTAAACCTTGAACCGCAGTACCGATACGTGCTGTGTTCATGAAGGTAAACATGGCATGTAAACCTTTATTGATTTCACCAATCAAGTAACCTGTTGCTGCGTCAAAGTTGAGTACAGCAGTTGCAGAAGCACGGATCCCCATTTTGTGTTCAATCGAACCACAGGTTACAGGATTACGTTCACCTACACCGCCATCCGCAGTTGGGATGAATTTAGGTACGATGAATAACGAAATACCTTTAGTACCTGCAGGTGCATCTGGAAGGCGTGCTAGTACGATGTGAACAATATTTTCAGTTAAATCATGCTCACCTGCAGAGATAAAGATTTTTGTCCCTGTGATTGCATAAGTCCCATCTGCATTTGGCTCAGCCTTAGTTTTTACTTGACCTAAGTCTGTACCACATTGTGGTTCAGTTAAGCACATCGTGCCTGACCAAGTACCCGCCGTAAGATGAGGCATGTAAGTCGCTTTTTGTTCTTCTGTACCAAATTGCATGATGGTATTCATACAACCCATACTTAAACCTGGGTACATGGTGAATGACCAGTTTGCAGTCCCCATCATTTCAGATTTTACAAGATTAAGAGACATTGGTAAGCCTTGACCACCAAACTCTTCTGGATAAGACAGACCTTGCCAACCACCTTGAATAAATTGTTCATAGGCTTCTTTAAAGCCTTTAGGTGTAGTCACTTCGCCATCTTTAAAATGACAGCCTTCTTCATCACCTGATTGGTTTAAAGGAGAAAGTACATTTTCACAAAAATCGGCTGCACCTTCTAAAATCATATCTACGGTATCGGCATCGGCATTTTCACCGATCGAAAGTGTTTTGTAGTGTGCAGGATAGTCAAAAACTTCATTCATTAAGAAGCGAATATCACGGAGCGGGGCTTTATATGCTGGCATGTCTTTAATCCTAATTTAAAAATAGTTGTGGATCTTTGATCGATAATTTTATTATTCATAAATCAGATAGAATTACATTGATAATTGTCAATAAATAAAATGTCAGAAAGGCTAATTTGTTATAAATAATGCAGGTCATTTAGCTAATTATTTGCTATAGTTTTAATCAATTTTTAAAATATTATTTTAAATATTGCTATTGGTAATTATAATTATTCAAGGTGTTAGACAATCTTATGCGATTAAAATATTTAACTTTAAGTCTTTTTAGTTTGAGTTTGGGTGCATGTTCATCTCATGTCATTAAAACCAATCCTAACCAATCAGATATAACGTCATCTATACGTGCAACACAGGCGTTAAACGCAATTTATGAGTATCCAAGTTTTGATTATTCAGGTCAGGTCAAGGTCAATTTAGCTCAAAGTCAGGATGTAAAAACAAACACTTATGCCAATCCAGAGTTAAGTTTAGATGCTGAGATTAAAAGAAAATTAGATCAGTATTTAAAAGCACAACAGATCAAATTAACACATGAAGATCAGCAAGCTTTATATCAAAGTCTTGCTAAGCAAGATGTATCCTCCCTGTCGGATGTATTGGGGAAAGGTTCAAGTTTTGTTGAAAGTATGCTGAATGATTTAAATATTCAGTATGACGGGACAGTCAATTATCGGCAAAAAATAGCGTCACTTAATCTGTCATCGCAGTATAAAAAACCGAACTTATTGGTTGCAGTACGAATTCCGACAGTGATTGATTTTAGTGATTATAAATTTTATACCCAAATTTTTTCATTGATGCCTTATTTGGCAAATCCACAAGATCAAGATAAGTATGCTTATTTAGATTTTTCAAAATATAAAGATCAAATTTCGAAAGTAAACAATAAGGCACTGATTGAATTTTTAAAACAATCAAGTGCAACAAGTTATGTTTTGGCTGACCCAAAGCAAGTACAAAATCTACGTGTGAGTGCGGCTGAAAAGCAGCAAGGGATTGTTGAAAAAATTCGTTTAAATGGCAGTGTTGAAGAATTTTTCTTACAGGCAAGTTTATATGGCACGGTTAACCGTGATTATTTAATGCATGCTGTCTTTGGCATAGATGCAGCAGCGGCAGAACAGTCAGCAATTGAAAACTTAGCTGCACAAGCCGTTGCGGAAGCAGAGGCTGAGCATGCGGCAGAAGAGGAGCGTGATGAAGCCACTGCTGCGATGTATAAACTCTATGAAGCAGTGAATAAAACGGTTTTAGATATTTCTGATGAAGATGACGACATCGCAACAGCAGAAACAGCAACAGCAGCGGCTGATGCTGCGGTAGCTGCGGCAATGGATGCAACAGCTGCAGATGCGACGGCGAGTAGTGAAGAAGATGAGGAATCTGAAGAAGGTGTATTATTGACTTCACAACAATGTGAAGATTTAACACAAAATAAAACAAACTTACGAATCGGTGATGTGACTTATTGTCAGTATGCTTATGACATAGATGTCTTTGAAGCGACTTCAGCACCGTCCTTGGTCGAAATGCAGTTATCTGAAAAGAATAAGGCATTAACTGAAAAATTTGCATCATTGGGTTCAAAAGATGAATTGGTTACTGCACAACAATTTAAGCAATTGTGGCTAGAGAATCAAAAAGAGATTGATGCCGTTTTAGTTTCGCAAGAAAAGCGTAACCCTTTTATTATAGATGTTTCACTTGATGAAAAGGGGCGTATGGTCAAAGCTGACTATGATTTAAACTATGACTTAGATGATTTTCAACGTAAATTAAATGTCAAATTTGATATGCAGTTTAAAAATTATGGCAATGCCAGCAAAATTGACCGTCAAAGTTTAAATCAAGCGAAGTCATTCCAAGAGGTCTTTAAAGGCAGCCCAATGCAAAAATTGTTTGGCGGCTTTGGAAAAGCCTCAGAAGATGAAGGCAAAGTCATTGATTTCTCTGACTCATTACAGCAGTTAGCCAATAAAGTTTATCAACAAACACAGTCTTATGAAAAAACCTATAAGGCCGTATTTATTGCCAAACTCACGCATGATTCAGCACAAATTGTAAAACAGTATTCTGCACAAGATTTACAAGAGATTGCTGCTGTATATGCTTATTCTTACAGTGATGAAGATATTTACAATCCGAAAGGGCAAGCTTTAAAACACATTGAGGCTTTAAAGAAAAAGCATCATTTAGAAGAAGATGAGCAGTTTGACCATGATTTAGGTAATGATGTTGATGATGTTGTGGTTGCAGCAATGACAGCACAAAAAAGCGTGATTGAAATGCAGCAATTGTTGAAGAAATACAAGACCGCAGAAGCCGTATTTGCACATTATTATGCAGAAAAATTTGAGCAAGAAAATGGTCTTGAGGCATTGCAACAAGATGAGTTTAAGAAAACGGTAAAGACGCTGGGTAAAGCCTATGTGGCATTGAAAAATAACAAGTTTAAAGACAATGTTATTGCAAATTTAACTGAAAATTCAGTGGAATTTATTGATTATGCACTATTTAAAGAAACCTACATTGCCTTGAGCGATGCAAATTTAAAATAAAATTTTAAATGCTGTAAAAAGAACCTCTACGGAGGTTCTTTTTATTAAAAATCCAAACAATTTTTTAGAGAAAATCTTTAATATTCGGCTTCACCCCATGCCAAATATAAAAAGCTTCTACGGCTTGACCAACCAACATGCCAAAACCTTCAGAAGTTGCGACACCACGTGCTTTGGCTTGGTCTAAAAAGCTTGAAGCTTTGCCATATGCCATTTCATAAGCTGCATTAAACTGTAAACTTTCTGGTAAAATTAAAGCATCACCAGAAAGGCTTGCTGAGGTTGCATTGATGACAATGTCAAATTGTCCATTGAGATCATCTAAAGCGCAGGCAGATAATGTTGCCTCAGGAACTGCATCTTGTAGATCAGCAATTAATTGCTCAGCACGTGCAAGAGTACGATTGGCAATGACTATTTTTTTTACACCAGCTTGTACCAATGGATAAATCACGCCACGGGTCGCACCACCTGCACCAATGATTAAAATTGAGGTCTGGTCTAATGCCCAATCGAGTGCCTGAATGGCTTCGACTAGACCTTGTCCATCCGTATTGTCGCCATGCAGTTCGCCATTTTCCATCCATAAGGTATTGACTGCTTTCGCAATTTTTGCACGTTCAGAAAGATGCTGACATAAGGCAAAAGCTTGTTCTTTAAATGGTACAGTGACATTCATGCCTGTGCCATGATCTGCAAAAAAAGCCTGAACACTGTCTTCAAAACCATCTAAAGGCGCAAAACGTTTGACATAATCGAGTGCAATTCCTGTTTTTTCAGCAAAAGCATGATGAAGCTCAGGGGAGCGAGATTGTTCGATAGGATTACCAATAACGGCAAACTGTTTGCGCATGTTGCAACATCCTTGGGCTAAAAAGAGGGCTTAATATACGTCAAAAATGCATTGCTCTAAAGCCTAAATCTCAACAAGAACATTGAAAAGACTAAAAAATTATGGGTTACAAATATCTCGAATCGTGTTCATAAAAATATAAGACATATTTAAACATAAACCGATAATTGCAAAGAACATTAAGCTAAAACCAAAATGATCATTCAAGGGCTTTTCAGAAAAAATCACTGTGCTGATCGCACTCATGAGGGCAATGAAAAGTATGCAAAATACCGCACAGTTAAGGTTAATACGTTTTGTCTGCATCTCAACTTCCTGAGTGTAGGGCATACAAAATAGCAAATAAAAATTGATTTTGCTGTCCATGTCGTGGGATTAGGTCGGAGTTTTAGTGTACGCCATTTCAGCATGAAAAGATGGCAAAGGCGTAGTGAAAGTGTGACAAACTATGTGGGTATGCGTGTGTTTTGTAAGAATGAAATCAAAAATAGAGTGCATTAAAAGCATAAACAGAAACCCTAAAGAGATTTCTGTTTATATTTGACATCAAAATTATTTTAATTCAGCAAGCCAATCTTTAGGTTTTAAATAATAGTCGGTTAAGCGTTTTTCTGCTGAATCTTCATCCCATTCGGGACGATATGACCATGCTGCAAGCGGTGGCATACTGACGAGAATAGATTCAATGCGCCCACCTGTTTGTAAGCCAAACAGTGTTCCACGGTCATACACTAAATTATATTCAACATAGCGACCACGGCGATACAATTGGAAATCACGTTGCGCTTTGGTAAATGGTTGATTTTGACGTTTTTGGAAAATAGGTAAGATTGCTTCTAAATAACCATTCCCGACCGCTTGGATATATTCAAAACATTTCTCGAAATCCCATTGATTTAAGTCATCGAAGAATAATCCACCTACACCACGTTGCTCATCACGATGTTTTAAATAGAAATAGTCATCACACCATTTTTTATGTTCAGCATACACATTTTCACCAAAAGGGGCGCATAGATCAGAGGCTTTTTGATGCCACGCTAAAACATCTTCATCGTTGGGATAAAATGGCGTTAAGTCAAAACCACCACCAAACCACCAAATTGGGTCTTGTCCTTCAGGTTCAGCGACAAATAAACGTACATTGGCATGAGAGGTTGGGACATTTGGGTTTTTAGGATGAATTACTAAGGAAACACCGAGTGCTTGGGCTTTTGCACCTGCAATTTGTGGATGACGTTCTGTTGCAGAAGCTGGCAGTTTTGAAATGTTAATGTGTGAGAACATCACACCGCCTTTTTCAATTACCGTACCATTTTGTAAAACACGTGAACGACCACCGCCACCTTCTGGACGTTCCCATTCATCGATTTCAAATATTGCTGTACCACCGCTTTCAAGTTCACGAGTTTCTAAGCCTGCACAGATACGGGCTTGTAAGTCGAGGAGAAATTCACGGACACGCTGAATATCAGCTGAAGTTGGATTCTGCATGATGACCCTCATTGGGAAGATTTGAATTCAAAAAATGCTGTATTGAGTATATAAAAACACAAAACCATAAAAAAAGTAAGGCTTTTGAATGATTTCTTTTTTGTCGTGTGGGGCAGTGAAATAAATAGCGAATTTAACATAAATTTTATATGCATCATGCATACAGTTTAAGCATTTGTTTTGATGTTATTTCATTTCTGTAACGCTGATGTTTTATAGATGAAAAGTCATTTACTCAATCACAGCGTGTTATTTAAATGCTATTAATATCTCAACGAATTGTTTTAGTTTTGGTATTGCGATATTCACTCGCTGACTCATCGTTAAATAAAAAGTTAGGAAGCAAATAAAATGGAAGTGAATTTTATTTGCTTAATCTCTAATTTTTAAATGAAATGGCTTTTAAAGTCGCCAGTAGTTAAAAATCATCTTTATCATACATATGTGACATACGATCATGTTTGGTTTTTAAATAATCTGCATTAAATTCATTTAAGCCTACGGTCAAGGGCACACGATCAATGACATCAATGCCAAGATCAGTTAACGCCTTTAATTTCAACGGATTATTGGTAATGAGTTTGACGTGTTTAACCTGTAAATGATCGAGCATGATGCTACACATTTCATAAGTCCGTGCATCGGCAGGTAGATTTAACAGCAAGTTGGCATCTACAGTGTCATGTCCTTGATCTTGCAAAGCATAAGCACGGATTTTATTGGTCAAACCAATACCACGACCTTCCTGACGTAAATATAAAATCACGCCTTGACCTGCGTCATTCATCATTTTCATGGTGTTATGCAGTTGTGGGCCACAATCACATTTTAAAGAACCGAAGGCATCGCCTGTTAAACATTCGGAATGAATACGAACTAAAACGGGTTCAGAAGGCGCATTTTCCAAACCTTTAGAAAGAGCAACATGCTCTTCGCCCGTCTGAGGATCCTGAAATACAGAAATTTTAAAATCACCATAAGCAGTAGGTAATTTTGAAGTGGCAACAAACGCTATTGGCACAGAATTTTCCATTTTTTGTTTAGAAATTGACTAAAGTATAGCGTAATGCTTGGACATTGGTAGAATTGTCAAACAAGTTTTTATAGATAACTTTGCGATAAAATTTTCTTTTTTGTATAAAGCAGACAATAATAGTTGATCTAGAGATAGATTATTCAGGATAATCACGATCATGAACATACTTGCATCATTGGATTGAATTCAATGACGCATCATTATAAATGTGGCTGATCGAATGTGATATGATTCGATTTCTCAATCATGCTAACCCGTGTACCTCGCTTAGATTTGCCAGGCTTTAGAAGGCTTTGCCACATATGTTGTATACTGAAATACCTAGTCAACGTCCTGTAACGCCATTGTTGGATGGGATCCATTATCCTCAACAATTACGTCAACTTGAGCAAAGCCAATTGGCACAGGTCGCAGACGAATTGCGTCAATTTATTTTGTATGCTGCTGGTCAAAGTGGCGGGCATTTTGGTGCAAATTTGGGTGTAATCGAGTTGTCGGTTGCACTACATTATTGTTTTGAAACACCGAAAGACCGTTTAGTTTGGGATGTAGGGCATCAAGCCTATCCACATAAAGCCTTAACAGGTCGCCGTGAACAACTGACGACAATTCGCTCTAAAGATGGTTTAGCCGCTTTTCCTGCACGTGAAGAATCTGAATTTGACACCTTTGGTGTCGGTCATTCATCCACTGCTATTTCAGCAGGCTTGGGGATGGCTTTGGCGAGTCGTTATCAAAAAGAAGCTCGCGAAGTGGTTGCTATTGTCGGTGATGGTGCAATGACGGCAGGAATGGCTTTTGAAGCCATGAATGATGCGGTTGCCCACAATGCAGATTTGATGGTGGTCTTGAACGACAATGATATGTCAATTTCCCAAAGCACAGGTGGTTTTGCAAAGCACCTTGCTTCAATTTGGGAACAGGGTCAGTTTATCAATATTGATGAACACGGTCAGGCATTTGTGCAAGACTGTCCTAAATGGGATTACAACTCACGTTTGCATGAATCTGCAACAGATGCAGCCGATAACTTATTCAAAGCCATTGGATTTGACTATTTTGGACCGTTTGATGGTCATGATGTCGAACAATTGGTACAAGTGTTTAATGCACTGAAAAAACGTAAAGGTCCTCGTCTAATTCACATCTATACAGTGAAAGGTAAAGGCTTTGCACCTGCGGAAGCAGATCAAATTAAATATCATGCAATTAGTAAAATAAATACAGCGCCCTCTAAAACCACTGCACCAAAGTACTCAGATGTATTTGGGCAATGGTTATGTGATGAAGCTGCCCAAGATGACAAATTACTCGCCATCACACCTGCAATGTGTGAAGGTTCAGGCATGGTCAAGTTCGCACAACAATTTCCTGAACGTTATTTTGATGTTGCGATTGCAGAACAGCATGCTGTGACTTTGGCAGCAGGTATGGCATGTGAAGGTTTAAAACCCGTTGTTGCAATTTATTCAACATTCTTACAACGTGGTTATGACCAGTTGATTCATGATGTAGCGTTGCAAAATTTGGATGTGACGTTTGGCATCGACCGTGCTGGATTGGTGGGTGAAGATGGCCCTACACATGCAGGCGCATATGATTATGCCTATATGCGCACTGTACCAAATATGGTGATCATGGCACCAAAAGACGAAAATGAATGTCGTCAAATGCTGCATACAGCCTATCTATACAAAGGTCCGACAGCCGTTCGCTATCCACGTGGGAATGGCTTAGGTGTCGAGATTCAACAACAACTCACTGAACTTGAAATTGGTAAAGCTGAAATTGTTGCTGAGTTTAATACCGAGCATGAAGGAGGCATTAGCATCCTTGCTTTTGGTAGTCGTGTTCAGCCTGCAATTGAATCTGCAAAACAACTTGCTACTCAGTTGCATATCGCAGTTCGCGTGGTGAATATGCGTTTTGTAAAACCATTGGATGAACAAATCATTTGTGACTTAGCGGATAAAACTCATTTATTTGTCACTGTAGAAGAACATGCGGTAATGGCGGGTGCGGGTAGTGCAGTTAATGAGCTCCTTGCTCAAGCAAAAATTGTTAAACCTATTTTGAATTTAGGTCTACCTGATGAGTTCTTACCTCAAGCGACGCATGCTGAAATGTTGCAAGATTGTGGTTTGGATGCCAACGGCATTCAGAACTCAATTGAACAGGCTTGGTTAAAGCTTACGCAACCTGTTTAAAATATGATAGATTTTTTCTAAATTTGAAAATGTAAAATTTTAGAAACAAAATTTCCCCAAAAGCGTCGATATTTGTTAAAATGTCGGCGCTTTTATGCATTATTCTTTATCAGTATCTTCAAATTTGTAGTGGGTGTTCAATGGAACCTATGGTGGTGATGGCTGCGCGTGCGGCTCAATTAGTTGGTCAAGAGCTTTTAAAAGCGCATCAAAATCGTCATAAACTCGATCTACAAGTCGAAGAAAAAGGTATTGATGGTCCTGTGACTCGTGTAGATCGTTACATCGAGCAGCTGACGATTGATACTCTTCGTAAAAGTTATAAAAATCACAGCTTCCTTGGTGAAGAGTTTGGTATGCAAGAAGGTAAAGGTCACGATGCTGATTGGTGTTGGGTGATCGATCCGCTTGATGGTACTTTAAACTTTATCAATGGCTTCCCTCATTTCTGTGTCTCTATCGCAGTTCAACATAAAGGAATTACTCAACACGGTGTTATTTATGACCCTGTGAAAGATGAGCTATTTTCTGCAAGCCGTGGTCGCGGTGCAATGTTGAACCAACGCCGTATTCGTGTAAACGTGAAAGACAGCCTTGAAAATACATTCATGGGCGTAGGTCATGCTTACCGTAAAATTCGTAACGGTGAAGTGGTTTCTTATGCGAAAAACCATTTTGAATCATTGTTAAACGTAACTGAAGCAGGCGCGCAATACCGCCGTGCAGGTTCTGCTGCATTGGATTTAGCTTATGTTGCTGCTGGTCGTTTAGATGGTTACTTTGAACTTGGTTTGAAACCTTGGGATATCGCAGCAGGCGAGTTGATCGTGAAAGAAGCGGGTGGTACAGTGGTTGATGCGCGTGGTGGTTCTGATTCTATGGAAAACGGTCAAGTGATCGCATGTTCGATGAAAATGTTAAAACCACTGATGCAACAAGTTGTTCCTGCTTGGGGTGAAGCTGCGAAGTAATTTATGCTTTTGTAGTTTGAGTTTTGAAAAGCCTTCATGTGAATGAGGGCTTTTTTTATGCCTATTTCATTTTTTGAGTAGCAAGATAAGTCTGAATAAGTTCAATATCGTGAAGGTCTTTCTCTCTTCTATAACTTTGCTTTAACTGCATCAATGTTTGTAAATTAATAAATTGTATTTGATTGAAAATATCTGCATGTTCAAATAGTTGAGATGTAGTTCGTTGGAAATCGTCAGTATTTACATCAAGATAAACTTCAATGAAATCTTTAAAGAGTTTTGGTTTGCCGTTTGGGCGAATTGTATAACTCTATTGATGATCTTTTTTTAGTTTTTCAAATAATTCAGCGGTTACGACAATATCAAGGTCAGAAGTTTCTCGAAGATTCCTGATGACTAAAGCACCTCCACCAACGATAATAAAGTCGGTGTTTGGAAATTCTAGCTTTTGTATCTCATTGAGTAATTCTTGTTTATTCATTTAGAAAACTCATCGATAGGGTTATTTGTAATGAGTATAAAGGCTTTATGTAGATAATGTTTATTGCTAATGTTATGAGGATGGGTAGAGGTGACATTTTTCACAGGAAAAAACAATAAAACTTCGTGACATTATTTTAAATTCTGCTATACTCCGCCCACGCACTAAATTTCGTTCATTACCTGAACATTCTCTTCTATATTGTGTATGCGCGTCCGGTCCAAGAGAGGACAATATTTCGCGCCCCACCCAATCGCTTAAGCGATTCCTTCAGGTTGCGGCTGTAATCAAATGTGCGTTATACGCATCGTCGTTCTCGGATCGCCGCTGATTCTATATTTTCAGCGATAATTGCTGTGCCGCTTTTTGCCGATGTCCATCAGACCATATTTTTAATGGAGCACCCACATTCGGGGTGAATATCTCTATGAGCAAAACTTTTGCTGATTTTCCTTTAGACGAGTCATTACATAAAGCACTCGAATCTCTTGGTTTTACTACACCTACTCCTGTTCAAGAACAATCAATT
Source organism: Acinetobacter piscicola (assembly GCF_015218165.1). Lineage (NCBI taxonomy): Bacteria > Pseudomonadati > Pseudomonadota > Gammaproteobacteria > Moraxellales > Moraxellaceae > Acinetobacter > Acinetobacter piscicola. The sequence continues at coordinate 524,843 of NZ_CP048659.1, forward strand.
CCAGCGGCTTTAGAAGGTAAAGATCTTTTAGTATCTAGCCAAACGGGTTCTGGTAAAACTGCTGCATTCTTACTGCCTACATTAAACGCTTTAGCAGGACAAGACACTTTTGTTCCTTTTAAAGAACGTATGAAAGCAGTAACACAACCAAATATTTTGGTGATCTCTCCAACGCGTGAACTTGCACAACAAGTATGTCAAGACGCAATTGCATTTGTACGTCACATGAAAGGTGTTCGTATTGCTGCAATCATGGGGGGTATGCCATTTGGTAAACAAATCCAACAATTAAAAGGCGCGCAAGTTGTTGTTGCGACTCCGGGTCGTTTACTTGACCTTGTAAACCGTCGTCAAATCAAACTTGATAAAGTTGATTCTTTAATTGTGGATGAAGCTGACCGGATGCTGGATTTAGGTTTCTCTGAAGACCTAGAAGCAATTAGCGACTTAGCTGCTAACCGTAAACAAACATTAATGTTCTCTGCAACATTTGCACCACGTATCATTAACCTTGCTGAACGCATGATGAATGATCCTGAACGTATTGCAATTGAAACAGGTCATTCTACCAATACTGACATTACCCAAACTTTACATTGGACTGATGGTTTTGAGCATAAGAAAAAATTGCTTACTCATTGGTTAAATGAAGAAGATTTGGATCAAGCCGTTGTATTTGCGTCTACACAAGAAGACACAGACATGCTTGCTGAAGAGTTAACAGAAGCGGGTCTATCTGTTGTTGCGCTTCATGGTGCAATGCCACAAACGGTACGTAACCGTCGTTTACGTTCAATCCGTGAAGGTCGTGCAAAAATCTTAGTTGCAACTGATGTAGCAGCACGTGGTTTAGACGTACCAACGATTTCTCACGTGATCAACTTCGGTCTTCCAATGAAAAACGAAGACTATGTACACCGTATTGGTCGTACAGGTCGTGCAGGTCGTACAGGTAAAGCGATTACTTTGGCGACTTATCGTGAGCGTGGCAAAATTCGTGCTTTAGAAGACTATTTAGAAACTCGTTTAGATGTTTCTGAAATTGAAGGCTTAGAGCCATCTCCACCGCCTGCACGCGGTAGCCGTGATGGTCGTGGTCGCAATGGTGGCGGTCGTCGTGATGGTGGTCGTGGCTTTGGTAGCGGTCGTGGTCGTGATGGCGGTCGCCGTTTTGAAGGGGAATCTAACTTCAAACGCCGTGAAGGTGGTGAAGACCGTCCACGTCGTAGCTTCGATGATAAACCACGTGGTGATCGTCCATCTTATGGCGAAGATCGTCCAAAACGTTCATTCGGTGGTGAAGACCGTCCACGTCGCGAGTTCAACAACGATCGTCCACGCCGTGAAGGTGGTTTTGAAGACCGCCCACGTCGCGAGTTCAGCAATGATCGTCCACGTCGTGAAGGTGGTTTTGAAGACCGTCCACGTCGTGAGTTCAATAATGATCGTCCACGTCGTGAAGGTGGTTTTGAAGACCGCCCACGTCGCGAGTTCAGCAATGATCGCCCACGTCGTGAAGGTGGTTTCAATGATAAACCACGTTTTGACTCAAATGATGACAACCGTGGTAATCGTGTAGATTACAAACCACGTCGTGAAGGTAGCTTCGGTGATCGTCCTAAGCGTTCATTTGGTGAAGATCGTCCACGTCGTGAGTTTAATGGTGATCGTCCACAACGCTCTTTTGGTGATGACCGTCCTAAGCGTTCATTCGGTGAAGATCAACCACGTCGTGAAGGCGGTGATCGTCGTCGTAAATTTAACGACTAACACCTATAGATCTAAAAACCAGCATTTATGCTGGTTTTTTTATGTCTATTTCTTTTGCTTTTATTTTAATATTTGTGATTCTTATCACATTTATGCTATGGTATGACAAATTCACCGCTAGGTCAGTACTGTGATTAAAGAAAGTTATGGGGAAATTATGTTATATATTTTTTCGATTCTATTGATTTCCAACATTGTGTATTTTATTTATAGTAGTTTGGTTTAAATAACCATGAATACTTTGAATGAGTGAAAGAATAAATAAAATCTCATTGCAATGTTCTTATAAAAATATCGTTTCCAAATTCTTAGTTGAAAAATACAATACGTTCTTTATCTTTAATTACAACAAAAAATTTGATTTCAGCGTATAGTATGCGAGCTGATGAATGCAGGAAAACGTTCAGCTATGAATAATCAATTATATCCCGATGCTCAAGCTTTAATTGACGTTAAAAATTTAAGCTTTAAGAGAGGGGAGCGTGTCATATATGACAATGTAAATTTAAAAATTCGTCGTGGACAAATTACCGCAATTATGGGGCCATCTGGCACAGGAAAGACCACATTACTGCGTTTGATCGGTGGACAATTAACACCAGATCAAGGTGAAATATTACTCGATGGTCAGAATATTGCTACAATGTCTCGAAGTGAATTATTTGCAGCGCGCGCACGTATGGGCATGTTATTCCAAAGCGGTGCATTATTTACAGATATGTCCGTATATGAAAATGTTGCCTTTCCCATTCGAGCACATACAAAATTACCAGAAAATTTAATCGCTGAAATTGTCGCTTTAAAATTAGAATCTGTCGGTTTGCGTGGTGCAGAGAAGTTGATGCCAGCGGAGCTATCAGGTGGGATGAATCGCCGTGTTGCGTTAGCTCGTGCGATTGCATTAGACCCTGATTTAATTATGTATGACGAACCGTTTGCAGGACAAGATCCGATTGTGATGGGGGTACTCACCCGTTTAATTCGTTCATTACGTGAAGCTTTGGATTTAACCACGATTATTGTTTCACATGATGTGGATGAAACTTTATCTATTGCAGACTATATTTATGTGGTTGCTGAAGGGAAAGTACAAGGCGAGGGGACACCTGCACAATTGCGTGAACATGCATCGCCATTTGTACGTCAGTTCCTGACAGGATCGGTTGAAGGTCCTGTTGATTATCAATTTAGCCATCAAGCCTATTTAAGCAATGAGGTCATTTCATGAATGCAATTGCCTTATTGGGTAGACGTGTTTTAGAACGTATTCAAGGCATAGGCGTTGCAACTCAAATGTTGTTACGTGTCTTATTTTCAATGCCTACGATTTTAGGTGTGAAACTTTTTATTTATCAAATGTATCGAGTCGGTGTTTTATCCTTCTTGATCATTGCTGTATCGGGCTTGTTTATCGGTGCAGTACTTGGCTTGCAGATGTATAACATCTTGGTCACTTTTGGTAGTGAAGCGATGTTGGGTGCGGCTGTTGCATTGACGTTGTTACGTGAGTTAGCACCTGTGGTTGCAGCGCTGCTATTTGCGGGGCGAGCAGGTTCAGCATTAACGGCTGAAATTGGTTTGATGAAAGCGACAGAACAGCTGTCTAGTATGGAAATGATTGGTGTAGATCCATTAAAACGTGTGGTTTCTCCACGTTTGTGGGCAGGTATTATTAGTTTACCGATGTTGTCTGTGATTTTTGCTGCGATTGGAATCATGGGTGGTAAAATGGTCGGTGTTGACTTTTTGGGGGCAGATGAAGGCTCTTATTGGAGTGGCATCATGAGTAGTACCCAATTTTACAAAGATGTACTCAATGGCACGATTATTAAAAGTTTAGTTTTTGCCTTAATTTGTACATGGATTGCGGTATATCAAGGTTATGCTTGTGAGCCAACATCAGAAGGTATTGCAACATCGACAACACGTACAGTCGTGTATTCATCATTATGTGTATTAGGTTTTGATTTTGTGTTGACTGCGGTCATGTTCGGAGGTGTTTAGTGAAATCACGTACAAGTGAGTTGACCGTAGGTGTTTTTGTCATCGTCTTCGGTATTGCTTTATTTTTCTTGGCGATGAAAGTGAGTGGCTTGGTTGGCAACACGCTGAAAGATAGTTATAGCATGACTGCAACCTTTGACAATGTAAATGGTTTAAAACCACGTGCCAAAGTAACCATGAGCGGTGTGAAAATTGGTCAAGTTGAATCTATTTCTTTAGACCCTGTCACACGTTTGGCGACTGTAAAATTTGATCTTGATGGTTCATTAACCAGTTTTAGCCCAGCGCAATTAAAAACAGTACAGCAAAATGCTTTAGAAGAACTACGTTATAGTTCTGATTATCAAGCTGCTGATCCAAAGAAACAAAAAGAAATGGAACAGCAACTATTGAATAACATGAAATCCATCACAAGTATCGATGAAGATGCTTACATAATGGTTGCAACCAATGGTCTTTTAGGTGAGAAATACCTCAAAGTTGTTCCTGGTGGTGGTTTAAACTATGTAAAACGCGGTGAAAGTGTCACAAATACCCAAGGTACAATGGATCTGGAAGACCTTATTTCGAAATTTATTACTGGTGGTGCAGGGAAATCATCAGAGGGTGCATCAGGTTCACAAGACGCACCTGCATCAAATGAAACGACAGATGCTCAAACATCTTTTGTTGAATAAGCATTAGAGGAAATATTGAAAGATGAATATTTTAATGAAACAAACTTTTACAGCAACAGTATTGGCAACTATGTTGGCAACTGCTGCGAATGCAGCCCCTGCAGAAGCACCATCAGCATTTGTGAAACGTGTTGCAGATGGTTTGATTACACGTTTAAAAACAGATCATGCAAAACTGCAAAATAACCCTGCAGCAGTAAAAGCAATTGTACGTCAGAATCTTGATCCGTACGTAGATGGTCAAGCATTTACACGTATTGTGATGGGTACTTATGCGACCAATCAGTATAGTAATGCAGCACAACGTGCTAAGTTTGAGCAAAATTTCCGTAATACATTGATTGAAAATTATGGTTCAGCTTTTGCTAAATATACCAATCAAACGTACACCATGCGCCCATTTAAAGCAACGAATAGTAAGAATCCTGTAGTGACCATCGACTTTAATAATAAAGGCGAAAAAATTCCTGTGTCATTCCAGTTGGCTGATCATGGTTCACAATGGAAAATCCGTAACATCAATGTTTCAGGCATTGATTTAGGTTTGCAATTCCGTAATCAGTTTGCTGCAAATGTGAAACGTAATGGCGGTAATATTGACAAAGCGATTGCGACATTTGAACCAGATGCAGATGCAGCAGTTAATAAAAAGTAAGATCAAGATAGGTGGTCGTGAGTGATTGAATTTAAAAATCAGGAATTACATGTAAGTGGTAAGATCGCTTATGAGAATGCTGAAAACTATTATTTAAATGGTTTGAAAATCATTCAGGCTGAGAAAACATTTCCAATGACTGTAAATTTATCGCAGTTGGAACATGGTAGTACCTTAGCTTTGTCTGTTTTAGTGCAATGGTTACGCCATACACCAAATACGCAAGGCTTACAATTTAAAGCTGTTCCTGAAAAAATGATGAAGATCATTCAAGCCTGTCATTTACAAGATGATTTAAAATTGATTTAAATTGTTAAAGTAAAAAGAAAAGCACCGAAAGGTGCTTTTCTTTTACAACTGTAGCATTTTGAAGTTTGCTTTATAGAATGGATGTAAAAACATACTAACAGGATTGTAGATTCGGTGTGTTTTTTGCGCTTCGCTTTGAAGAAATGCCTCAAAGCTTGCTCAAATCCATTTTTTCCATCTAAAATAAATCAGTGGTCCAACAAAGAATGCAATCAAAATACTAATGACCACATAAAAACTCGTTGTACCATGAGCAAAAGGTAAAACTTCAGTGTTCATTCCATAAATACTGGCAATGAGCATCGGAGGTGCAAGCATACTAGGTAGAATCGAGAATCGACGAATCGTATCATTCTGTTCGGTGTTAATGAATCCTGACGTTGTATCGAGTAGGAATCGAACTTTTTGAAACAAGAAAGCATCATGTTCAACCAATGAGCGAACATCTTCACTGAGCTCTCGAATATCTGCATCATAAATATGACTGCCCAAAGCACGAGGACGAGAAAGAAAGGTCAAAACTCGGCGTAAGTCGATGAGACAGAGTTGTGCTTTTCCGATCATGTCCTCTTTTTGTGCTAAGCGAGTAATCATGTCATCCAAATCTAAAATTTGTTCACGATGACGTACATTGAGTACTTCGGTTGAATATAGTTCTAAGTCCTTGTGGACATCTTCTAAGATATCCGCAAGTTCATCCAATTTGGCTTCGAGTAAACCCAATAAAATCCAAGTTGGATCTTTGTAGTCAATATCGTAGTCATTACGGCGTGCACGTGCACGAAAAGCACGGAAAGCAACAAGTTTTTCGCCACGCAAAGTAAATAAACGATCTTTATGTAAAATAAAAGCAACCGTTTGTACATTGGCAAGCATGTTGGATGAGTCTTCAGGATCATCTTCAACTTGATAATTTTTATTTTTCGTTAAAAAATAAGTACTGATATGTAAAATCCCATCATCATCACGATAAAATCGAGCAGATGATGAAATGTCTTCCAATGATTTTAGCGTTGGAAAATTTTGCTCATAAGCATCTAAAACCCATTCTTGTTCTTCTTGTGAGGGTGCAATAAGATCAATCCAGACCAGTTCAGGATGTAGATCAAATCCACCATTAATGGTGGCATCTTCCAAGCTACCGCGCTCAGTGGCGTAAAAGGCTTCAAGCATAGTGTCTTTTCTTCCTTGCGCTGTAGTGTTCAATCAATGCGTGTATTTTAGACAAGGATTTCAGTAAAAACACGGATTACATTGCTCTTTTGTAAAAAAAAATTGTGATACATTTTACAATTGTTGCATAATAAAATTTAAAATAGGTTAAATTCATGAATTCTATTGCAATTTTTTGTGGCTCATCTCTTGGTACAGATCCAATTTTTGCAGCTACTGCAAAACTGACTGGCGAAACAATCGCCAATCAAGGGAAAACATTAGTCTATGGTGGTGCACGTTCTGGCCTAATGGGGATTATTGCAGATAGTGCTTTAGCGGTTGGTGGCAAAGTCATTGGGGTGATTCCAGAAGGTTTGGTTGAGCGAGAACTTGCACATCCACATTTAACTGAATTATATATTGTAAAGAATATGCATGAACGTAAAACGAAAATGTCTGAACTTGCGGATGCATTTATTGCATTGCCGGGTGGTGCAGGTACAGTCGAAGAAATTTTTGAACAATGGACATGGGCACAACTTGGGATTCATTTAAAGCCGTGTGCATTTTTAAATGTCGAAGGTTTTTATGATGACTTATTAAAATTTATCCAATTGACCACGAATAAAGGTTTTTCTAAAGCAAGGTTTACAGATCAATTGATTTATTCCGATGCTTTGGATGAAATTTTATTGAAATTTGAAAATTATCAAGCACCTGAACCCAAATGGGGGGTAAAAGACCGTGAAGAATTGGTTAAATTGGATGACGCAGATAAAAAAATTTGACTAATTAAAACACAGCGATTATTTACATTTTACATTTATCTAAAACACAATATATTGCATGTTAAATAAAATAATATCACAATATATTGTGTATTTTATTTTTAGTCATCATGAACGTTATTACTGTTGCTGCTGCCATTATTTTAAATGATCAAAATCAATTGCTGTTGGTTCGAAAGAAAAATACTGACTTCTTTATGCAGGTGGGTGGTAAGTTAGAAGAAAATGAAGCACCTGAACACACCATGTTACGTGAGATTGCAGAGGAAATTGGTGCAAAAGCAAACATTCAGCAATTTATTGGTCGTTTTGAAACGCGTGCAGCCAATGAAGCAGGGCATCAATTGGTGAGCTATGTTTATCACGTCACCTTAGATCAAGCGCCGAAAATTGATGCTGAAATTGCAGAGATGAAATGGATTGCTTTGGATGACGATCCAACTTGGCTTGCTCCTTTAACCAATGAAGTCGTGATTCCGTGGTGTAGGGAGAATCTTGGCTAAGTACCCTCTTTACTTGTGAAGCAATGCTTCTTGTATCTTGATTGATATAGTGATTAGCTACCACTATACGCAAATTGTAGAGTTTGGAATGCTGCTAAAATCTTAAATTTGAACCTGAGATAAAACCTACAATTTGCCCTTATCCCTCATACAACTCTGAACGGTAACTAAGCACTTTGATGCTGTATTCACAAGGTAAGATGATGGTTAATGGGATAAAAATCATAGCTTAAACTCAAGGAATATCACCATGATTATGCTAGGTATTGATGTCAGTAAAACCAAAATAGATTGTTGCATTTTCCCTCAAGGTTTGACTGGAAAAAGAAAAAATAAAATATTTACTAATACAGAAAGTGGCTTTGGCAGTCTGCTCAAATGGCTCATCACTCTTAAAATTGAACCTGATCAAGTGACAGCAATCATGGAAGCGACTTCGGTTTATCATGAGAATTTGGGATATTATCTATATGATGCAGGTGTAAAGGTTTGTGTGGCTAATCCTTCACGAGTAAGAGCCTTTGCCAAAGGCATGTCCATGCTAAATAAAACGGATAAAGCTGATAGTGAAGCTCTTTCACGTTATGGTTACACCGCAAAGTTAATCATATGGCAGCCTGAACCTGAAAATGTCAGATTATTAAAAGCTTTACTAGGCAGACGAGATGTCTATCTAGGTAGTCTATTGCAGGAAAAGAATCGACTTGAAAAGGCACAGTCCACTCATACCTCTGTTGTTGTGATTAAATTACTTGAAAAAAATATTGAGTATTTAAATCAGCAACTTGAACATATTGATAAGTTAATAAATGATCACATAGATCAAGATCCAACATTGAAACAGGATTTGAAATTACTGCAAACTATTCCTTCAATCGGTGAACGATCAGGCTTATTACTGTTGGGGTTATTTCATTCGCACAAGTTTGAAAAAGCAAGTCAAGCTGCTGCATATGTAGGTTTGGTTCCAGTACATCAGTTGTCTGGCAGTTCAGTCAACAAGCAAAGTCACTTATCAAAAGCAGGTGACAGTAAAATACGCTCAGTATTGTATATGTCAGCATTAACAGCGATTAAATATAATCCACACATTGAAGCTTTATATCAACGATTATTAAGCCAGGGTAAAAATAAAATGTGTGCTTTAGGTGCTGCAATGCGCAAGCTTATACATCTGTGTTATGGCGTTTTAAAACATCAGACTGCCTATCAAAGAGATTATTTATTGGTCGAATAATCTCAAAACCTGATTGACTACCAAGACGGTATCTCATCTTTCAAAGGCAAAGAGGGCTATTTTGTTCCAGCAACAGCGATACATGCACTATAAATCTGCTGACAACCTAATTTTTCTAGTGCTTGGTTGAGTGCATGAATTGAACTTCCTGTTGTCACTACATCATCAATAATCAATACTTTTTTATATTTTCGTTTTTCAGCAGGGATGATTTGAAATTGGTTTTCAATATTTTCCAGTCGTTCGATTCGACTTAACCCTTTTTGTGAATGTTGTGCTGCACGAATCACAGGTTGCCAGACAGGGACTTTGAGTTCTCTTGCCATAATTTTGGCAATGAGCAGCATTTGGTTATAGCCACGATCTTTTAAGCGTTCTGTAGAAATTGGCATGGGCACGATGGCTTGGACTTTTGGAAGTCTTAAATTTAAAAGACTGTGAGCAAGTAAGTTTTGATATTGCAGTTGTTGTTCGTATTTATAGGTTTGAATAATGCGATTGATTGGAAAATCATAGTGATGTGCGCAAAGGATATTTTGTTCATGGCGTATAGTATGTTGTTTAAACCAAGGCAGTTGTTCCCAACAATCATTGCAGAGTGAATGCTGTTGTTGGCGGTCGATACCACAAAGCAGGCAAGGGGAAATGCTTTGTACGCCTTTGTAGAGTAGTTGGTTGATAAATTGGAGCATATTTTTGTTCTTTTTTATTTTTGAATATTGATTCTAATACCATTCAATCAAAGTTGGGTAATATAAATTTAAGGTTTGCACTGCCTTAATTTACAGTGAAAAGTTTAAATGAATTTGTGTAGGCAATTCTTTACTTTTGACTGGACAAAAGTAAAAAAACCTCTTTGTTGGGCAAAGGGCACGTCCATGATGCCCTTGCCCAACGGCGACATCCATGTCGCCTAACGCGATAGCAAATTCCTTTGTGATTTTTTCTTTTATTTTGTAAAGAGGTATTTAAACATACGCATATCTAGGTGCTTCAGGTAACCATCTTTTCAGTAATGCTTCTGCATTTTCAGGATAATCTTTTAACACTTGGCTTGCGACATAATGTGCTTGATTGAGCAAATGATCATCTCTTTCAAGTTTGGCGACGCGAAAGCCCATATCTCCTGTTTGTTTGGTGCCGAGTAATTCACCTGGTCCACGTATTTCCAAATCTTTTTCGGCAATGATAAAACCATCATTGGTTTCACGCATGATGCGTAAACGCTCCTGCCCATTTTGCGACAGCGGATTTTTATACAGTAGGGCACAGAAACTTGCTGTTGCGCCACGACCCACACGCCCACGTAATTGGTGTAGTTGTGAAAGTCCTAAACGTTCAGCATTTTCAATGACCATAATCGAAGCATTCGGTACGTCTACACCGACTTCAATCACTGTGGTTGCAATGAGTAACTGTAATTCATTGTCCTTAAATTGTTGCATCACAGATTGCTTTTCATCGGCTTTCATTTTGCCATGTACAAGTCCGATATTGAGTTCAGGAAAACGCTCTTTAATTTCCGTATACGTGGCTTCTGCCGCTTGCGCATCTAAAGTTTCAGACTGTTCAACGAGGGTACAGACCCAATAGGCTTGTTTGCCCTCAGCACAGTTTTTGGCAATGCGTTGTAAGACTTCTTCACGTCTGTCGAGTGGTATAGTCACCGTTTGAATTGGAGTACGTCCGGGTGGAAGTTCATCAATCACTGAGGTATCTAAGTCGCCATAAGCAGACATTGCCAAAGTTCGTGGGATCGGTGTTGCGGTCATCACCAATTGATGTGGCGTGGTGTTGTCCTGACCTTTGTTGCGCAGGGCTAAACGCTGATCGACCCCAAAACGATGTTGTTCATCGATGATGACTAAACCGAGTTTGGCAAATTCGACATTGTCCTGAAACAACGCATGTGTACCGACGATAACATTCGCCGTACCATCTTTGATAGTTTGTTCTGCTGCTGTACGTGCTTTACCTTTTTGCTTGCCTGAAAGCCATGACACATTTAAACCCAGTGGCTCAAACCATTTCTTAAAATTTAGATAATGCTGTTCGGCTAAAATTTCAGTTGGTGCCATCAAGGCAACTTGCCAACCTTCTTCCAGAGCATGACAGGCGGCAACACCTGCAACTAAGGTTTTTCCTGCGCCGACATCACCTTGAACAAGGCGTAACATCGGTTTGTTTTGTTTTAAATCTTTGGCAATTTCATTCGACACACGCTTTTGTGCACCTGTCATTTCAAAAGGCAAACTTGCCAAAAGTTGTTTGGCAAAAGTTTTACTTGGTGAAAATGATGGTGCTGAAATTTGCTGAATATAAGCACGACGAGTCAATAAACTGATTTGGTGTGCCACCAATTCTTCAAAAATCAGCCGTTGCTGTGCAGGGTGTGAACCTTGTGACAGTTGCAACATATTGGCATCGACAGGAGGATGGTGAATATATTCAAGCGCTTGTTTCATAGCGTAGCCATTGGTAAATTTCTCAGGCAATAGCTCAGGTAAATCATCGGCATGATGGTTCAGTGCTTGTTTGACATAGTCACGCAGTTTAGGTTGCGTCAAGCCTTCGGTCGCAGGGTAAATTGCCGTGAGTTCAGTTTGTGGTAAAGGCGTATGTTCGGTGATGAGCTGTATTTCAGGATGATATAACTCTAAACCACGTGCGCCGACTCGAACTTCACCAAAGATTCTTAAACGGTTGCCTGCTTTGGCACGATCCATCAAGGCTTTATAAATATGATAAAAACGTAAGGTGACTTTGCCGAAATCATCCTGTAGCAAAATCGCCATCGACTTACGCTTTCCGGGTGGCATATCAATCGATTTGACCACGCCTTCCATGAGGTAGCTACGCCCAACCTGTAATTGGTTCATGGGAATGATCGTGCTACGATCTTCATAGTCACGTGGCAAATGAAACAGCAGATCGTCTGTTGTGAAAATATTCAGTTTTTCAAGTAAAGCAGCGGCGGCATTGCCAACCCCTTGCAATTGATGGACGGCAGCCATGTCCCCTCAACTTAGGTTCTAGTGATCTTGATGGATCAGTTTTGAAAATAGGTGGTTTGATGCATATTCTATTTATCGGTTATGGTAAAACATCACAGCGTGTTGCTAAACAATTATTTCAACAAGATCACCAAATTACCACAGTCAGCCGTAGCGCGAAAGAGGATGATTTTGCTGAACATTTGATTCAAGACATTCATCAGCTCGATTTATCGCAAATCAAACCTGTCGATGCGGTTTATGTGTTACTTGCACCATCTCGAAATAGCACTTTAAGTTCTGTGGAAGCTTACACGCACACTTATGTGGATTCTGTAAAACCCATTGTAAATGCTTTAAAAGATCATCCTGTAAAGAAAATTATCGTGGTGTCATCTACACGTGTGTATGGTGAGAATAATGGTGAAATCATCAATGATGATTCGCCAACGATCCCTAGTGATGAACAAGGTCATTTGCTGTTAAAAATGGAAGCTTTATGGCAACAGGCTTATCCAAATGAATGTGTAATTGTACGTCCGACAGGGATTTATGGGATTTCATCTGAAAGAATGGTGAAAATTGCTCAAATAACAAAAACTTATCCGAATATTCATTGGTCAAATCGGATTCATATTGATGATCTTGCCAATTTCTTAGCGCGTTTGCTTCACGTGGAACATCCTGAAAAATCATATATTTGTACCGATAATCATCCTCAGCCTTTGCATGAGAAAATTTTAAAGATTCAACGTGAGATGGGGTTGCCTGAGTTGGTTTTGGAGAGTGATAGGGAAACGGGGAAGAGGATTTTTGCGGGGAGATTAGATTAATCAGGATTTAAGTTTGAGCATTAAACTTGTTATAGTGATATTTCATAATGATTAGATTCAAGTGTTTATAAGAAAATGAAAGATATTCTTTATATTGATAACTTTATAGAAGACCCACAAAAATTATTCGAGGTTTTAAGTCATAAAATTGTATGGGATAGTCGCATGACCGCGCGTAAAACGGCAAGTTTCGGTAAGGCTTATAATTATTCTCAAATGTCTTATCCTGAAGTGACTTTTTTAGAGGAGTTAAAACCGTTAATTGTTCAGATTGAAAATGTACTGGGTTTTGAGCCGAATAATTGTTTGATTAATTTTTATGAAAATGGTCAGGCACGTATGGGATGGCACTCTGATCAAACAGATATTCTGTACCCTGAAACAGGTGTTGCGATCGTGTCTTTAGGTAGTGAGCGGATTCTGAAATTTAGAAAAATAGGTAATCCTGAAATCACGAAAGAGTATTTGTTGGCTTCGGGGAGTTTGCTTTATATGACTCAAAGTGTGCAGAAAGAATGGCAACATGCTATTCCAAAACATGAAACAGATCAGGCGAGAATGAGTTTGACCTTTAGGAAGATTTTGTAAAATATGTGATATCAAAATTATAAAGACAAAATCCTATTCTTAATCGGAATTAACCAATCCTGTAATTCTTCATTCGTATCAAACTCATTGCCTGTAACAAGATTAATATCCTCAATGTACTCAGTCGAATTTTCTATAACTTCAATAATTTGCTTTTTAATCGTAAAGATATCAATGGCCCAAGTTGGGGCTTTAACAGCCTTGTGTAATTCATATATTCCATAATCTTCTATATGGCAATAAAGATGAAAAATGGATTTAATCGGTTCTGATAGTTTTTTAAAGATAATCAGCCATTTACTGAAAGATTTGGAAACTTTCTTTGTAAAAAAAAATTATGATATACCATATTGTTTTTTGAGTTATTTAAAAATCATCTTTCTTTAATAAAGACATAAATGACTCAAAATCATTAGCAATAGTCACTGCTAACATTTTATATTCTTCATCTATATCTTTCGTGAATTCATCATGTGATAGAAATACGATTTTAGGATTATTAGAATTTAAATTAGGATTGTAATCAAACGCAATGTAATCACCATTGGCGCATTGAGCAAATACAATCATATTTTTATACATACACTCATCGGGTTGATTTAATTCTATCGCATCGTAGCTTTTTATAGAATTTTGATATCGTAAGCGATCTTCATCATCCCAAATTTCAAAATCTTCATAACCGAAACCATAAAAGTAGATACTGCCTCCTGCTATGCTATTATTATTTTCATCAAAAATTTCAAAAAAATTGTCGGATGGTCTAAGTGCATTATGTTTTCTTAAAAGTTCTATATAAGATTTTGGAAATTTAAATCCTAATTTTTCAGCATAATTTTCAATAATTTTTTGATCAACTTCACCATAATCTGTAAATATATTAATTTCCATATAAAATTCTCAATTCAAGTTTCTGATCATAAAAACAATATTTCTAAACTTTACTTTTAAACCCCCTCCTCTGAAGAGGAGAGGGAACGCAAAAAAATTACTTCTTCTTCCGTTTCAAACGCTTCTTCGCTTGTTGTGCAGCTAAAGCATCCAACGCTTCTTTTAACTCATCATCGGTAAACGATGTAATGTGTTGAAGCATTTGCAAAGTTACATCATCCAACACCAAGTTGGCATATTGTGCAACATTACGGAATTGCGCATCAAATACAATCGCATTGTCTTCATTGGTCTTGATATAACCTTGCTCAGTTAAGACTTTCACAAAGCTTTGGAATAAGGCTTTATCAAAGAATTCTGGCGAATTGAACTCATACAACACAGACAAACGCTGACCAACAAGATGACTCAGCTCTTCAACCTGACGAATTGAAATATTGCCAGAACCACGTTGCGTGATCAAAGCCAGAGTCATGTAATAACGCTCAAGACTTTGACGTACAGGTGCAGCCAATACTGCAAGCTGATTATGATCTTCCGAGTTTGGCACAGGGCAGTAGATAAAATCTTCATCATCGACAAAAATCAAATTCGCTTCGGCTAGCGCATTTACATACTCTTCTACTTGCGCTTTGATTTCACTGTCTTTCCATTTCAAGAATAATTCAGCTTTTAAGAATGGATAAAGCGTACGAATCACATTGAGTAAATCAGCCTTACTGATTTTCCCATTATGCTCAACCAATGCAGCAATAAGTGAAGGTAAAACAAAGGCGTGTAAAATATTATTACGGAAATAAGTCAGTAAAACAGCCTGATTGTCTTCAATCGCAATAATATCGCCAAGTACGTGTTGAACACGTTTAATTAATTTCAGTTTTAGACCATAAGCAATAATTTCTTTGCCTGAAAGAGGGGTAACTTGAGTACGACCGTCATACGGAATTGCAGTCAGCAAATTGCGATACGTATCGAGCTGTTTAACACAAATACCTTCATCAAGCGTGTGTTTCGGTGTCGCTAATAAAATCAGGGACAATAACGAAACAGGATTGATCACCACGGCACGGTTGATATTTTCCAGAATAGCATTGGCAGAACTATTGACCGCATTGGAAATTTCTTGCGGAATCGGATCGTCATTGTGTTCAATTTTGATCTGATCTGCGCCGTGTTGTTTCAGTAAATCATCCAAGAAAACAGGTTCACCGAAATTGACATGTACACGTCCAAAGATACGCTCAATCTTTTTCAGGGTTTGAATAATACCCCAGATTGATTCAGATTCTTTAGCCTTACCATTCATTTCGCCGACGTAGGTCGCACCTTCCATCAAACGCTCATAACCGATATAGGTTGGAATAAAGACAATCGGTTTGGCTTTTTCACGTAAATGGCCATGTACTGTCATGGCTAACATCCCTGTTTTCGGTGGCAATAAACGACCAGTACGTGAGCGACCACCTTCGATGAAGTATTCTAATGGGGTATTGCGTGATAAAATATTAAATAAATATTCTTTGAATACAGATGTATAAAGCGCATTCCCACGGAATGAACGACGAATAAAGAATGCACCGCCACCACGTAAAATTTGCCCAACAAATGGCATATTGAGGTTATCACCTGCGGCAATATATGGCACCATCAAGCCACGTTTATAGATCACATAAGACAGCAGTAAGTAATCGATATGACTACGATGGCATGGGGTGTAAATGACTTCATAGTCTTTAACCAACTCTCGTACTGTACTGAAGTTATGAACTTCTACACCGTCATATAACTGCGTCCATAGACGTGTTAAAGCTCTTTCTGCAAAACGAACCGTTGATGCAGAATAGTCAGATGCAATTTCATTGACAAAACCAACCGCTTTGCGCTCTGCTTCAATCATACTAATCTTTGAGCGGATACTTTCTTTACGAATGGCATCCTGTACATCGGGTGATTTGATTAAAGATTGCATCACGTTACGGCGATCTGATAAGTCGGGACCAAGTACCACTTCACGCTGACGGTCTAAATAATCATTCAGTTGATTGACAATATAAGTAACAGGAGAAACATTTGGATGCTGTTCTTTTGCATAGTTCACTAAGCTACGTAAAGATTTTGCTTCATGGAATTCAATAAAGGATTGACGACCATGCACGCCTATATTCACCAACTGCTTCACTTTACTTGGTGTTGCCCATGTATCTGTAAATAGAAGTTTAAATAATGAATCTTCTTTATCAGGTGAACGTCCCCATAACACAGTCACAGGAATCAGTTCAACATTCACGTCAGGATGTTGTTCAATAAAGTCAATTAAACGTACAAGACGAGGTGGAAAAGCATGGCTGTGCTGTCCTAAAAACTGTACATCATCATTATTTTGTAAAAATATAACAGCGGCTTTTTCTTTTTGACTTTCAAGTTGAATCGGGTCGAGTGCAGGTTGTAAATTTAAACGGCGTGTTTCCGCATCTACAACTAACGCATTACTACGTGAATAATTTTGTAAAACGTAACACACAACTTTTGTGGGAGGTGTTACAGCAAGCTCTTGGTTATTTTCATGGGCTAAGAGGGGAGTCTCTGGGGTAGGAACCTCTCCAAGAACATGTGGTGTGACCACAAGGTCAAGTAGCTTACTGGAAAGCCGACGATACATTTGACCAAAACCATTCTTGGACATATTTACTCCTAGCACCTAGACATATTGTATTGGGTCAAAACCCATTAAATATTAAAAAATTGCCATTAAACAATATGTCATTTTCTAATAAATCATGACGATCGTATGCAATTTTATCGTTAAAAATCGTATTTTTAAGAATTATAACAAAAAAATAAGTGACGACATTGTTTATGAAACTTTAGTAAATCACTCTGAAATTATGGCAGAATAACCACCATTATCTAAAGTTTCAGGCCAATGTGGAATTTTACTTCACTATAGCCCAAATAAGAATAGGTTTTATATGAATGCTTTAACCCAAGATCTCGTAGATTTACTTACACTGGAAAAGCTTGAAGAACATATTTTTCGTGGGCAAAGTCGTAACCTTGTGGGTAAGCGTGTCTTTGGTGGTCAAGTGCTGGGTCAGGCATTGCGTGCAGCATC
This sequence comes from Acinetobacter piscicola, assembly GCF_015218165.1. Classification (NCBI taxonomy): domain Bacteria; kingdom Pseudomonadati; phylum Pseudomonadota; class Gammaproteobacteria; order Moraxellales; family Moraxellaceae; genus Acinetobacter; species Acinetobacter piscicola. Next base: position 542,358 of record NZ_CP048659.1, read on the forward strand.
TTATACCGCAGACCGTCCTGCACATTCGATGCATGCCTATTTTCTTTATGGGGGCGATATTAATGCCCCGATTATTTATGAAGTTGATAAACTGCGTGATGGTAAAAGCTTTTTAAGTCGCCAAGTGCGTGCTATACAGCATGGACGTACCATTTTTTCAGCGATGGTGTCCTTTGCTACCCCTGAAGAAGGTTTGAACTATCAAGTTGCTGAACCTGATTATCCAGCGCCTAATGAGTTGAAATCGGAACAAGAATTAAAAGAAAATTTAATCAGTTTTATTCCTGAAAATATTCGTGCAGCATTTATGCGCCCACGTCAGGTAGAAATTAAACCGATTAATATCGGTAATCCATTTCAGCCACAACCTGAAGCGCCATTAAATGCATTTTATATGAAAACCTATGAAAAGCTGCCACAACAACTTGCAGATGATGTGGCTTTAAACCAGTCAATTGTAGCATTTTACTCAGATTATTCCTTTATGGTGACAGCATTACGTCCACACGGAATGACGTATTTAAGTCCAAGTATTCAGATTGCCAGTATTGATCATGCAATTTATTTCCATAAACCAGTCAAAGCTGATGAATGGATGTTATATGACATGGATGCAACGGTGACTGCAAGTTCTCGTGGTTTGAATCATGGACGTATGTGGCAAAATGGTGAATTGGTCTGTAGCACAGTGCAAGAAGGCTTGATGCGTATGCGTGAAATCGAGCAACGTTAAGTTTTTTATTTTATTTATAAAAATATATAAAGAGCCATCAATTTTTGATGGCTTTTGTGTTTTTAGTGCAACACTTGTCACAAAAAATGCTCGATTGTTCATGCTTTCAATGGCATAGTTCTGCTAATTCAAGAAAAATAGTCAGTGAAGATGAGCTTAAATACGCAAATATTAATTGCTGCAATATTAGGAGTCGCATTTGGATTTCTACTCAACCAATTTCCTGAAACCCAATTTTTTGACACCAGTATTTATGCATTAGGGATAGCCAGTAGTATTTTTATTGGTTTACTCAAAATGCTGCTCGTGCCACTTATTTTTAGCTCGATTGTGGTGGGGGTATCCAACTTACAGGCGGGTGGGCAACTCAGTCGTACATGGAAAATCACTTTAGCATGTTGTGTAACGACAACAACTTTAGCGCTGATTTTAGGTCTCACCTGTGCCCATTTATTTGATGTGGGTAAAGGGGTAGACATTGCGTTATTTCAAGATGCAATGAATCGTCATCAAACACCAGATACCCTAACCCCAAGCTCATTTTTTACCAATTTTATTCAAAATACTTTAATTAATCCCTTTAAAGCATTTGCAGAGGGCAACGTTCTTGCAGTTGTTGTTTTTGCACTGTTTTTAGGGGCGGCATTGGTGAAAGGTGGAGAGAAATTTAACAGCATTCGTGCCTTAAGCTTGCAATTCTTTGAAGTGATGATGCTGCTTGTGAGTTGGGTAATGAAGCTCGCACCAATCGGTATTTTTGCATTATTGGTGAAGCTGATTTCTACTGAAGATCTTTCAATTTTGAGCCGTTTAGCAGAATTTGCTGCGGTGGTAACAGGAACAACCATTTTTCATGGGGCAGTGGTCTTACCTTTACTGCTGTGGATATTTGGCAAAATGAATCCAATCACCTTTTTTAAAGGTACACGTGCTGCATTAATTACTGCATTTGCGACCAGTTCAAGTTCAGCAACAATGCCACTGTCGATGAAGTGTGCACAGGAAAATTTAGGTGTGAGACCTCAGACAGCAGGTTTTGTGATTCCATTGGGTACACAATTAAATATGGATGGTACGGCACTATATGAGGCTGCAGCCGCCTTATTTATTGCAAATTTGATGGGATTAGATCTGAGTATCGGACAACAAGTGATTGTTTGTTTGACAGCAATGATTGCATCTTTAGGAGCACCGGGGATTCCAAGTGCTGGCATGGTCACGATGATTATGGTATTGCAATCAGTAGGCTTACCCGCTGAAGCAATTGCAATTTTACTCCCAATTGATCGCTTGTTGGACACAGTGAGAACTGTGGTGAATGTACAAGGCGATATGATGATCAGTGTGGTGGTAGATCGCCATACTCGGGAAATGTAATCCTATGATTAGAGCTTATGAGGGTTGATACATTGTATAAAGATGGTCTTCCTCTTGATTGATTCGTTGTGCTAATACTTGACCAATGGTTTCATATTCAGTGCGAAACTCTTCAATATTATCATCACAAATAGCGGTTGTTTGCCATTTTTTAATAAACTTAATAAAGGCATGGGAAATACCGTTCATTTCTTTACGATAAAATTTGATGGTTTCGAGCTGTTCAGGATTTTGAATAAATTTTTGCTCAAGATAACAATAAAAACTGACATTTTCCTGCATGATATGACGATTAAACTCAGTTTTGAGCGTATCTAGATTTTGCTGAATTGCGTCATATTTTTGCGATAAAATATAGTATGAAATTTGACCATATAAGTTGATCAAGGCTTGATGATCATGTTTAAGTGCAGGAATAAGTTGTTCTGAATATGAAATTGCAGAGGTTGATTGATTGATGTTAGATGTGTGTTCAGCCTGTAGTTGTTGACTTGAGGCTTTGAATATTCCAAAGAGTTTTTGGAAAAATAAAATAATGCTATTCATCACGAATTTCTCATTTATTGTGATATTTGTTGTAATTTAACATTATAAATACATTAAATCGAGCAATAAAAAAAGATCTGCATACTTTGTGCATACAGATCTTATGTTTGAACTCAATTGTGATTTTGTGTTGTTTAGGCAACTTTAGGGAGTGCGCGCTTAGCAGCAGGAGACTGATCTAAATATGCAATTGCATCTTCAGTTTTCGCTTCATGTACAGGGTCATACCAAGGCATCAAATAACCAAGTTGTTGTGAAACCAACCAAAGAGGATGAGGCATAATACGATTATCTTTTTGTGCAATATTTGCCCATTCACGCCAAATCCATGGTTTATATACCGCAGGTTTTTTATCGGCAAAACGAGGGTCTTGTCCCATAATATGTGCTGCACCATCTACCCATAACCCTAGTACTGCGGCAATGACAATCACACTTTGGTAATAACGAGAAATATAACCACCACCTAAATGACGGTATAAATCAAATGCGACAGTACGGTGTTCAATTTCTTCAGCACCATGCCATTTCACTAGGTCAAGCATATTGGGATCTGCACCAAGATCGCCCCACTTTTTATTGTAAAGTGCGTATTTACCAAGAACACAGGTCATGTGTTCTACAGTCGCGACAACGCCTAAACGGAATAGATCCCATTGATGATCAAGAGCCTCAGGAATTTTTAAACCTAAAGGCTGATCTGCTAATAACTTACCAAATAGAAAGTCCATCACATCTAGGTTGCGTTGAATATCAATATTCCGCACAGTTAAATATTCTTTATTTGCGGATGTATGTGCTTGAGCATGCATGGCTTCTTGGCGAATAAAAGCACGAACATCTTCTGCTAATTTTTCGTCAGTGACTTTAGGTAATACACGGTTATAAAGGCGGCAGAACCAAAATTCACCCGCAGGCAAAATATTGTTAATTTCATTAATAAAATAGCTTGCAAAAGGCTGATTTGGGATCCAATCAATAGGGGTTTCCTGCCATTCAAACTTCACCTTTCGTGGTTTGATATGATACTGAATAGACGATCCAATCTTACTGTTTTTTAATTTCGATAATAATTTCATTACAGTGTCCTAATTTTTTTAATCTGTTACTACACATTTTATATTTAGTATAAAAAAATGTCCTAAATAGTTATTAGCAATTTAGGACATTCAAATATCAATAGGTGATGTATTTGGTCAGACAATTACAAAATTATTTGATCTGGTCTACATTATTCACTAAGTTTTCATCAAATTTTGATAAGTCAGTCTCTTCTATCTCATCATCAGAGAACTCTGGAATGCTGTCTAAGTCAAAACCTGTTGGGTTGTCTAACGTGAAATTTAAACGACCACCCATGATGCTTGCTAATTCTTCTAAGCCCTCTTTATTTAAAGATGAAAACAATTGAATAGAAAAATTTAATTTCATTTTTTTCAATTCTTGTTTCACTTCTAAAAGTGCTTTATTGGCAGGTCCACGATTGAGTTTGTCAGATTTGGTGAGTAATACATGGACAAATAGCTGACGAGAGTATGCCCATTCCAACATCATGACATCAAAATGTTGTAAAGGATGGCGAATATCCATCAGTAAAATTAAGCCTTGTAAACTTTTGCGATGAATCAGGTAATTTTCCAATTCTTTCTGCCAAACAATTTTCATTGCTTCGGGAACGGCTGCATAACCATAACCTGGTAAGTCGACCAAGCGTTGATCTGGATTGCCCAAACTAAAAAAGTTGATCATTTGGGTACGACCAGGTTTTTTTGACGCACGTGCGAGTTGTTTTTGGTTGGTGATGGCGTTAATTGCGCTAGATTTCCCCGCATTTGAACGACCTGCAAATGCAACCTCATACCCCGTGTCTTCTACACATAGGTCGAGTTTGGGTGCACTCATTAAAAACTCAGCTTTGCGTAGCCAATTGAGTGCTGTACTCGCATATTCAGAAATAGCTGAATCGACTTTTTTTTCGTAGCTAATTTTCTGCCGAGGCGCATTTGCTGTTTTACTGTTTTTCGACTTTCCACTGCTGCGATGCATAATTCAACTTCAAACTAAAAATTATGCCTAGTATAAATGATCAAGCTGCATCTGACGAATTTCTTGCTATAAATTCAAAAATAACAAGCATCATCCGAGTTGAATCAATGCAATAAGTGAATTTTGCGATGGCGCTGTACCATTAGAACGATGTAACACATCTGCAACCGTATATTGATCTAATACTTGATAAAACTGCTCAACAGCTTGATCTAAGATACCTTTTAATCCGCAATTACGACGTAAAACGCAGGGCGGAGTATTGCATTCTACGATTGGGACTTGACCTTGTAAAATGCGAACCATCTCGCCTAATTTTAAACTGTGAACACTAGGATTTAAGCGAATGCCCCCGCCTTTACCTCGCGTGGTGATGAGCCAATCTTTTTTTGCCATAAAATGTACAATTTTAACCAAATGATTTTCTGAAACTTGTAAGTCTTTGGCAATTTCAGCAATGGTATAGGGCATATCTTTAGGTCTTGCTGTATATAAGACGAGGCGAAGTGCGTAATCGGTAAATTTATTTAACTGCATAACGCTTTCAGTTGGTGAGTTTAAGACTATGTTAACGTGAAACTTGTTGAAAGCAAAAAAATTGAAAATAAATCTGACTGAATGAATGATGAAAAGAAATCAAAATAGAATATTGAAAAATGATTGGGTAAGAGTATAAATTTTTAAATCAATCAAATAGGTCAAACATCGTTTGACCTATTTAAGTACACAGAAGTTTAGCTTAGCCTTTTAATGGCGCAGTGACTTCTAAGCTGTCACCAACTTTGTAACTTTCTAATAGAATATTTGCAACAGAATATTCAGTTGCTGTCTCTACAGGTTTAACTTCAATTTGATATTCAGTATTGTTTTGTGCTGTTGCAAAAGTAAACTGTTGAGGTTGTTGAATGTTGTGATTTGGCACTTGTACTTTTACTGAAATGTACTGACTCGCTTCAGCAGCAGGGAGGCTTTGACCATCTTTTGCTTTTAGTGTGAATTTCTTACCTGTCTCCGTATTTTCTAGTGCAGTAATTTCAAACTCACGCCAACCTTTCCAGCCGCCTTCTTGTGTTGCTAAGCCATCGTATTTCGCTTTTTCGACATTAATTAAAATATCTGCAAGTTGTAAGTATGCTTCTTTCCACGCAGCAATTAATTCTGATTCAAATGGGACATCTAAAACTTCACTGATTGAATGTAAAAGATTTTCACCCACAATTGCATATTGATCTGCTTGAATATTTAGACTGACATGTTTCGTGGTGATGTGTTCAATGGCTTTAGCTAAAACACTTGGGTTTTCAATATGTTCTGCATAAGCTAAAACTGCAGCAGCGAGTGCACGAGGTTGGCGACCGCTACTTTGATGATCCATGTTAAAGACATTTTTTAGATCAGGATTATTATTCAACATGCGGTTATAAAAATATTGCGTTAAGGCAACGCCATTTTCACGTAGTACAGGCACTGTAGATTTAACAAGTTCGATATGTTGAGGGGTCATGGGAGGCCTTTTTTTATTTGCGTTTATAAGATGTATTTAAAATACATTTTTAAGGGGGAAATAGCAAGCTTTCTTGAAATAAAAACCATAAAGTAAATAAGGAATAGTTAAATACTCCTTATTTAATCAGTAATTATAAAAATAAGAGAAGGGATTATTTCCCGCCAAATAATGAGCCAAGCAGACCACGCACAATTTTTTGACCTGTTGTCCCCCCTAGGCTGCGTGCTGCACTTTTGGCGAATGTACCGAGTACATCCTGAGTCATTTTAGCTCTTGCCGCTGCTGCTTTGGCTTCTTCTTTTTCCTGCTGTTGCTGTGCTTTGGCTTGTTGTTTTTCTATAATCTGCTGTTGTTTTTCCTGTTCTGCAGCGGCTTTGATAGCAGCTTGTTGCTGAGTACTTTCAGCGACTTTACGTTGTAGTATTTCATAGGCACTATCACGGTCCACTTCAGCCTCATATACGCCGGCAACGATACTTTGTGTCATGAGTGCTTTACGTTCATCTAAGGTGATTGGACTAAATGATGAGTAAGGCGGCATGACCATGCCACGTTCCACAACTTGAGGTGTGCCTTGCTCATCTAAACAACTAATTAAAGCCTCGCCTACAGCAAGTTCGGTGATCGCTTCATCGACTTTAAACTCAGGATTTGCGCGGAAGGTATCTGCTGCGGTTTTGACTGCTTTTTGATCTTTTGGTGTGAATGCACGAAGCGCATGTTGTACACGATTACCTAATTGTCCAAGTACATCTTCTGGAATGTCTAATGGGCTTTGGGTGATAAAATAAATCCCGACACCTTTAGAACGAATTAAGCGTACCACTTGTTGAATTTTTTCTTGTAATGCAGGGCTTGTATTGTTGAATAATAAATGCGCTTCATCGAAGAAAAATACCAATTTGGGCTTATCCATATCACCGACTTCAGGTAGTTTTTCAAACAACTCAGATAACATCCAAAGTAAGAATGTTGCATAGAGTTTTGGGATATTGATTAATTTATCCGCAGCCAATAAATTGATATAACCTTGTCCATTGGAATCTGTTTGGATGAAATCCATAATGTCTAAGCTTGGTTCACCAAAGAAGCGATCACCGCCCTGATCACCAAGTGCTAACAAATTTCGTTGAATTGCACCAAGACTGGCAGGAGAGAGGTTGCCGTATTCAGTTTTTAGCGCAGCTGCATTTTCACTGACATAGCTGAGGATGGCTTTGAGGTCTTTAAAGTCGATCAGAAGTAAACCTTGATCATCAGCAATACGAAATACAGCCGAGAGCACACCTTCTTGCGTTTCATTTAAATTCAATATTTGTGCAAGAAGTAAAGGGCCAATTTCAGAAACTGTGGTACGAATCGGATGTCCTTGTTCACCAAAGAGATCCCAAAAAATTGTAGGAGATGCAGCAAAAGGAATACTTTCAATGCTTAAGCTTTGAATACGTTCATCAAATTTAGGATTGCTTGATCCTGCTTTAGCAATACTCGACACATCACCTTTGGCATCAGCTAAAAATACGGGTACACCAATACGAGAAAAGCTTTCAGCTAAGACTTTTAAGGTGATGGTTTTACCTGTACCTGTTGCTCCCGCAATCAAGCCATGTCGGTTAGCAAATTGTGAATGTAATACGATGTCTTGTGAAGTATCTGAAGTTTTTTTTGCGATGACGATTGGTGTACCCATTGTTATTCCTATAGCTTTAATTTGAGTTTGAGTATTTTGTTGAATTCAATTTTTATCTCATTGTTGTTATACAAAATGCCATGAATTAAAGGTGTAGTAAAACTGTTTTTATTATGAATGAGTGGCTAATGAAAAGTTCCTTCTCTTGCGCCATGTGTGGCTCAGAGAAGGTTAGGATGAGGGGTGTGATAAATTAACCTAGAAGTGCCTTCAATCCATTTTCAATATCCTCAATCAAATCATCCGCATCTTCCAAGCCAATACAGAAACGTACCAACAAACCCTTTTGCAAATGTGAATGTTCCAAATGGCGCATATCATTTAAGTTATATAACATCACTAAACTCACAGGACCGCCCCAACTAAAGCCGAGTTTGAATAACTTTAAATGGTCACAGAATTTACGAATAGCAGTCATGTCATATTCAGCTTTAAAAATGACACTGACTAAACCCGCACTTTGCTCATTTTGGCAAGTTTCTTTCCAAAAAGCATGGCTGATATTATCAGGGTCAGCAGGATGAAGCACTTGTGCAAAAGCATCTTGTGTTTTTAACCATTGTAAAATTTTTATAGCACTTTGAGATTGTTTTTCATAACGAAGTTGCATAGATGCTAGGCTACGTTGGACTTGTGCAGCATCATCACCTGAAATCGCAATGCCTTGAATCGCATGTGCGCGAAACAGCTTGTGATGTAAAGCTTGATCACGCGTGACCACAGAGCCCATGAGAATATCACCACCACCGCTTGGATATTTAGTCAAGGCATGTACAGTCATATCTACAGTTAAATGCTCCTGACTGAAATCAAAGGCATTAAAGGCTAAACCTGCGCCCCACGTATTATCAAGTGCTGTGAGTATATTGTTGGCTTTGGCTTTTTTTACCAAATTGATCAGGTTGGGAAACTCTAAAGTGACTGATCCAGCTGCTTCTAACCAAAGCAGTTTGGCTTTCTCTGTGGGTTGAAAACTATTAATATCAATTGCGTTATACACTTTAACGATAATGCCATAACGTGATTCTAAATTGCGCAAATGTTCCATATTAGGACCATAAATATTGTCTGCAACCCAGACCTCATCTCCTGTTGCTAGAAAACAAGCATTGACTAAATTAATTGCAGATAGACCACTTGGGCATAATAGACAATATTCACCACCTTCGATTTGGGCAATATTATCGCCTAGTGTGAACGTGCTAGGTGTACCGTGCGTACCATAACTATAGTCATACGGATCAGTCCAATGCCGATCAAACAATGCTGTTGTATCATTAAAAATAATGGTAGATGCACGATAGATTGGGGGTTGAATCGTGTTGATCCATTGAGGTGCTTTACGTTCAGCATGAACCAAAGCAGTTTGCGGATGAAGTTTCACAACAAGGCTCTAGATACCAATAAAAGATGATTAAAGAGAAACACAGAAAGCATGTAGCGCAAAGTTTTAAAATGTGAATATTTATAAATTAAAAAGGATTTGGCTTCATTTTTGCTTAATTAAAATCATGATCAAAGACATTATGACAAAAATGGTGCTCAGATGAAAAAATTAAAAGTACATTATTTTAGACATATTGCAGGCGAAGATTTTGGCGCATGTTATGACTATTTAAAATCCCTAAATGCACACATTACAGCAACTGAATTTTATGCCTTACCTAAGGATTTCGCATTAGATATAGAGGCTCTGCCTCAAGTCGATGATGTGGATCTGCTGATCATTATGGGTGGTGAAATGAGTGTGAATGATGAAGCGAATTATCCTTGGTTAAAAATTGAAAAGCGTTGGATACGCCGATATTTGGCAACAGAGAAACCTGCAATTGGTTTGTGTTTAGGTGGGCAGCTGATCGCCAATGCTTTAGGTGCAAATGTCTATCGTAATCCAATGCAAGAGCTGGGTTGGACAACCGTATATAAAAGTACGGCCACACCTGAGTTTTGTTTTCAATTGCCTGAGAAAATGCGAGTCATGCAATGGCACAGTGAAACCTTTGATATTCCTAAAGGTGCTGTACGTTTGGCTGAAAACGAAATTTGTAGAAATCAGCTGTATCAGATTGGGAAAAATGTATTGGGTTTCCAGTTCCATCCTGAAATTACCCCACAAAGTTTAGGGCTCTTTATTGAACATGAAGAAGATCAGCAAGTCTTTCAAGGGCATTATGTGCAGCCATTAGAGAGTTTAAAAATATCGCCAAAAGATGATTTTATGGCAGGTCATCAAATCTTAAATCAGGCGATTGATTATGTCTTAAGACATTAAAAAGTCTGCTTGAGATTTAAGCAGATTGATTTTGATGAACTATTTAAAAACAATTAAAAAATGCTAAATATATTTGCTTAAGCGTTAAACAATCGTTATAATGGGCGACCCTTTAATACGAAGGGTTGGGTAACGAAGAAAGTTACCCAGATCGTTACAGTCGTGGCATCGATCACGACCTTAGTGATTTTCACTGCTCTTGACACTTGCCTTTTTAGTGGGGTGAGATGCGTCAGGAGTGATTCTTTATATATTTGGCTTGGAGTTAACTGGTATGTCTAACCAGAGAATTCGTATCCGTCTTAAGTCTTTTGATCATCGTTTAATTGATCAATCTTCTCAAGAAATCGTAGAAACAGCAAAACGTACTGGTGCGCAAGTTTGTGGTCCAATTCCAATGCCTACACGCATTGAACGTTTTAACGTTTTAACATCACCACACGTAAATAAAGATGCGCGTGACCAATATGAGATCCGCACTTATAAACGTTTGATCGATATCGTTCAGCCTACAGATAAAACTGTAGATGCGTTGATGAAATTGGATCTTGCAGCTGGTGTTGATGTTCAGATCGCATTGGGTTAAGGCTTTCGGTTAATTAACGCTCTAAGTTAATTAAGCCGCTTTTTTAGAGGTTTATGCACATGGCTATTGGTTTAGTCGGTCGCAAGTGCGGTATGACACGTATCTTTACAGATGCTGGTGTTTCTGTACCTGTAACAGTGATTGAGGTTGATCCTAACCGTATCACTCAAATCAAAACGCTTGAAACTGATGGTTATCAAGCGATTCAAATCACTACTGGTGAACGTCGCGAATCTCGCGTAACTAATGCTCAGAAAGGTCACTTTGCGAAAGCAGGTGTTGCAGCTGGTCGTTTAGTTCAAGAATTCCGTGCTACAGAAGCTGATCTTGAAGGTCGTGAAGTTGGTGGAACTATCGGTGTAGACTTGTTCACAGTAGGTCAAGTTGTTGACGTAACTGGTCAATCTAAAGGTAAAGGTTTCCAAGGTGGTGTTAAGCGTTGGAACTTCCGTACGCAAGATGCTACACATGGTAACTCTGTATCTCACCGTGTAATCGGTTCTACAGGTCAAAACCAGACTCCTGGTCGCGTATTCAAAGGCAAAAAAATGCCTGGTCACCTAGGTGATGTACGTGTAACTACACAGGGTCTTGAAATCGTTGCTATCGACGTTGAACGTTCAGTTCTTGTTGTTAAAGGCGCGGTTCCTGGTGCTACTGGTGGCGACGTAACTGTTCGTCCTACTATCAAGGCCTGAGGGGAAATAACGTGAATTTAAATACTGTTTCCGGCTCTGCTGTTGAATTGTCTGAAGTTGCGTTTGGTCGTGAATTCAATGAAGCGCTTGTACACCAAGTTGTTACAGCTTATTTAGCTGGTGGTCGTCAAGGCTCAAAAGCACAAAAATCACGTGCAGACGTTTCTGGCGGTGGTAAAAAACCATTCCGTCAAAAAGGTACTGGCCGCGCTCGTGCTGGTTCTATTCGTAGCCCAATCTGGGTTGGTGGTGGTAAAACTTTTGCTGCTCGTCCACAAGATTGGTCACAAAAAGTGAACCGTAAAATGTACCGCGGTGCAATGCAATGTATCTTAGCTGAACTTGTTCGCCAAGATCGTCTTGTATTAGTTGAAGAGTTTGCTGTTGAAGCGCCTAAAACTAAAGAATTGCTTGCAAAACTTAACGACTTGAACGCTACTCGCGCATTAATCGTTACTGAAGCTGTAGATGAAAATCTATATTTAGCTGCACGTAACCTTCCACACGTTGATGTGGTTGATGCTGCTGGGATCGATCCTGTTGGCTTGATCGCGTTCGATAAAGTTGTAATGTCTGTTGCTGCTGCTAAGAAAATTGAGGTAGAACTCGGATGAACAACGAACGTATCTATCAAGTCCTCCAAGGACCTGTATTCTCAGAAAAAGCACAAGTTTTAGGTGAGACTGCTGGTGTTCAAGTATTTAAAGTTGCACTTGATGCAAACAAACTTGAAATCAAAAAAGCAGTTGAACAATTGTTTGGTGTGGAAGTTGTTAAAGTTAACACGACTATCACTAAAGGTAAGACTAAGCGCTTTGGTCGTACATTAGGACGTCGTTCTGATGTTAAAAAAGCATACGTCACCCTGAAAGCTGGCCAAGATGTTGAAATGGCTGACTTGGGCGATACCGCTGAAAACGCAGCGGAGTAAGGACGAGAATTATGCCTATTCAAAAATGTAAGCCAACGTCTCCAGGACGTCGCTTTGTAGAGAAAGTGGTTCATAGCCATCTTCACAAAGGCGCGCCTTATGCACCGTTGGTAGAAGCTAAAAAACGTACTGGTGGTCGTAATAACAACGGTCACATTACAACTCGTCACGTTGGTGGCGGTCATAAGCAGCACTATCGTCTTGTTGACTTTAAACGTAACAAAGATGGTATTCCTGCAACTGTAGAGCGTATTGAATACGATCCTAACCGTACATCTCATATTGCACTTGTGCTTTATGCTGACGGTGAACGTCGTTATATCATTGCACCTAAAGGCCTTCGTGCTGGTGATAAAGTACAATCTGGTAACGATGCTCCAATTCGTACAGGTAACTGCTTGCCACTTCGCAACATGCCAATCGGTTCTACATTACATAACATCGAGCTTAAAATCGGTAAAGGCGCACAATTAGTACGTTCTGCTGGTACTTCTGCTCAGTTGTTAGGTCGTGACGGTTCTTACGCGATTATTCGTCTACGTTCAGGCGAAATGCGTAAAGTACACGTTGAATGTCGCGCTGTGTTAGGTGAAGTATCTAACTCAGAAAGCAACCTTCGTTCACTTGGTAAAGCAGGTGCATCACGCTGGCGTGGCGTTCGTCCTACCGTTCGTGGTATGGCGATGAACCCAGTAGACCATCCACATGGTGGTGGTGAAGGGCGTAATAAAGGTATTCAACCTGTAAGCCCATGGGGTCAAAAAGCGAAAGGGTACAAGACTCGTACCAATAAGCGTACGACTAAGATGATCATTCGCGACCGTCGCGTTAAGTAACAAGTAAAGGAATCTGACAATGCCTCGTTCTCTGAAAAAAGGCCCATTCGTCGATGCGCACTTGTTCGCTAAGGTTGAAGCGGCTGTAGCGAGTAATTCTCGTAAGCCGATCAAAACTTGGTCGCGTCGTTCGATGATCCTCCCAGATTTTGTTGGTTTAACAATTTCTGTACATAATGGTCGTAACCATGTTCCAGTGATTGTATCTGAACATATGGTTGGACATAAATTAGGTGAATTCGCGCCAACTCGTACCTATCGTGGTCACGGTGTTGACAAGAAGTCTAAACGTTAAGGTGCTATGATGGAAGTTACTGCTAAATTACGCGGTGCCGCTATCTCGGCACAAAAAACTCGTTTGGTTGCAGACCTAATCCGTGGCAAATCTGTTGCTCACGCGCTTAACATCCTTAACTTCAGCAACAAAAAAGCTGCAGTTTTGGTTAAAAAGGCATTGGAATCTGCAATTGCAAACGCTGAACATAATAACAGTTTAGATGTAGACGATCTTAAAGTAACTACGATTTACGTTGATGAAGGCATGAGCCTTAAACGTATTATGCCACGTGCTAAAGGCCGTGCAGATCGTATTACTAAGCGTACTTGTCACATCACCGTTAAGGTAGGGGTTTGATATGGGTCAGAAGGTTCATCCAATCGGTATCCGCCTAGGTGTTGTGAAACGTCATAACGCTAACTGGTATGCGAATCCGAAACAATACGCTGAATACTTGCTTAAAGATTTGCAAGTTCGTGAGTTTTTGACTAAAAAACTTAAGAATGCAATGATCAGCAATATTCTTATCGAACGTCCTACAGGCGCTGCTAAAGTAACAATTAGCACTGCTCGTCCAGGTATCGTGATCGGTAAAAAAGGCGAAGACATTGAGAAATTACAGCGTGAACTTACCAATATTATGGGTGTTCCTGCGCAAGTAAGTATCAATGAAATTGATCGTCCAGACTTAGACGCGCGTCTAGTTGCTGAAGCAATTGCTTCTCAATTAGAAAAACGTGTAATGTTCCGTCGTGCTATGAAGCGTGCGGTTCAAAACACAATGCGTGCTGGCGCTAAAGGTATCAAAGTTGAAGTTTCAGGCCGTTTAGGTGGTGCAGAGATTGCACGTACTGAATGGTATCGTGAAGGTCGTGTACCTTTGCATACGCTTCGTGCTGATATTGATTACGCAACTATGCGTGCTGAGACTACTTACGGTACGATCGGCGTTAAAGTATGGATTTTCCGTGGTGAGATCTTAGGTGGCATGAAACAAGTCATGAACCCTGCTCCTGCTGAAGAGCGTCCAGCTAAACGTGGTCGTGGTCGTGGTGAAGGTCAAGAGCGTCGTGGTCGTCGCAATGATCGTTCTGCTGAAAAAGGAGAATAATCCATGTTGCAACCTAAACGTACTAAATTCCGTAAAGTACAAAAAGGCCGTAACACTGGTCTAGCACATCGCGGTAGCACTGTATCTTTTGGTACTGTTGCGCTTAAATCTATTGAACGTGGTCAAATGACTGCGCGTCAGATTGAAGCTTGTCGTCGTACAATTAGTCGTCGTGTTAAACGTGGTGGTAAGATCTTTATCCGTGTTTTCCCAGACAAACCAATTACTGAAAAACCATTAGAAGTTCGTATGGGTAAAGGTAAAGGTTCTGTGGAATACTGGGTTTGTCAAATCAAACCAGGTAAGATCTTGTACGAAATGGATGGTGTTAGTGAAGAATTGGCTCGTGAAGCGTTTGCGCTTGCAGCGGCTAAACTTCCGTTCAAAACCACTATCGTTACTAAGACGGTGATGTAATGAAAACTAAAGATCTACGTGAAAAATCGGTAGAAGAGTTGACAGCTTTGCTTGATGAGCAACAGCTTAACCAATTCCGTCTTCGTATGGCGAAAGCAACTGGTCAATTGGGTAAATCGCATGAAGTTGCGCTTACTCGTAAAACTATTGCTCGTATCAAGACACTCCTTACCGAAAAACAGGGGAACGGACAATGAGTGAGCAAACAGTTCGCACGTTAACTGGCAAAGTCGTAAGTGACAAAATGGACAAGTCTATTGTTGTTCTTATTGAACGCCGCGTTCAACACCCGTTGTATGGCAAATCAATCCGCCGTTCAACTAAATTACACGCTCATGATGAAAACAACGTTGCTAAAGTTGGCGACCTAGTAAGCATCAAAGAAAGCCGCCCAATTTCTAAAACTAAGTCTTGGACTTTAGTTGAAGTAGTTGAAGCTGCTGCTGAGTAATTAACGTTCTGGTTGCATCATTGGTTAATTTCGAGTACTCTTTGAGCCTTTCGAAATTGCGACCGGTGATGCGACTCGGTTTTGGAGTAGGGCAATGATTCAAACCGAAAGTATGCTCGACGTAGCAGACAACAGTGGTGCTCGCCGCGTACAATGTATCAAAGTACTAGGTGGTTCACATCGTCGTTATGCTTCTGTTGGCGACATTATTAAAGTTACTGTAAAAGAAGCAATTCCACGTGGCCGTGTTAAAAAAGGTGACGTGATGAATGCTGTTGTGGTTCGTACTAAATTCGGTATTCGTCGTCCAGACGGTTCTGTGATCCGTTTTGATGACAATGCTGCAGTTATTTTGAACAACAACAAGGCTCCGATTGCCACTCGTATTTTCGGACCAGTGACTCGTGAACTTCGTACTGAACAGTTCATGAAAATCATTTCATTGGCTCCTGAAGTTCTATAATAGAGGCAATCATGGCTAAGATTAGAAAAGGCGATCAAGTAATTGTGATCGCAGGTAAAGAAAAAGGCAAACAGGGTACTGTTCTGTCTGTTTCTAATGACCGTGTTATGGTAGAAGGCCTTAACTTGGTTAAGAAGCATCAAAAGCCGAACCGTGCAACAGGTGCTGAAGGCGCTATCGTTACACAAGAAGCTTCGCTTCATATTTCAAACGTGGCAATTTTTAATGCTACAACCCAAAAGGCTGACCGTGTTGGTTACCAAGTGTCTGAAGGCGTGAAAACTCGCGTTTACAAGTCAAATGGTGAATCAGTGGCGGTAGCGAAGTAATAGGTTGAAATAGGCTATGGCCAGACTTAAAACGCGTTATAACGACGAAATCCGAGCTAAGTTGAAAGAAGAACTTGGTTTGGCGAACGTGATGGAGATTCCTCGCATCACAAAAATTACCATTAATATGGGTGTTGGTGCGGCTTCAGCTGACAAGAAATTGTTAGATGGCGCTTTAGCTGATATGCAAGCTATTGCTGGTCAAAAACCAGTATTAACTTTAGCTCGTAAATCAATCGCTGGTTTTAAAATCCGTGATGGTTGGCCGATTGGTTGTAAAGTTACTTTACGCGGCGAACAAATGTACGAATTCTTAGACCGTTTGATCTCAATTGCGATCCCTCGTATCCGTGACTTCCGTGGTTTCTCTGCGAAATCATTTGACGGTCGTGGTAACTACTCTATGGGTCTCAAGGAACAAATTATGTTCCCTGAAATCGATTTTGATAAGATCGATCGTATTCGTGGTATGGATATCACCATCACTACGACTGCTCGCACTGATGACGAAGGCCGTGCGCTTATGCGTGGTTTCGGCTTCCCATTCAAATAAGAGGTCGATATGGCTAAGAAAGGTATGATTAATCGCGAATTGAAACGCGAAAAAACAGTTGCAAAATTTGCTGCAAAACGTGCTGAATTAAAAGCAACGATTGCAAATGTAAATGCAACTGATGAAGAGCGTTTCGAAGCGATGATGAAGTTACAAGCATTACCACGTAATGCATCTCCAGTGCGTCTTCGTAACCGTTGTGGTTTAACTGGTCGTCCTCATGGTTACTTCCGTAAGTTCGGCTTAAGCCGTAACAAATTACGTGACACAGTAATGCAAGGTGATGTACCGGGCGTTGTTAAGGCAAGCTGGTAAGGAGCGACTATAAATGAGTATGCAAGATACCGTTGCCGACATGTTAACACGTGTTCGTAACGCACAAATGGCAAAGAAACAAACTGTTTCTATGCCAAACTCTAAGTTGAAAGTTGCGATTGCGAACGTACTTCAACAAGAAGGTTATATTTCAAACGTAGAAGTTGCTGATAATGAAGGCAAAGCTACTTTGACTATTACTTTAAAATATTTCGAAGGCAAACCAGTTATTGATACTGTGAAACGTGTAAGCCGTCCAGGTCTACGCCAATATCGCGGTAAAGATGCACTTCCTAGCGTTAAGCAAGGTTTAGGTATTGCAATTGTTTCTACAAGCAAAGGCATCATGACTGATCGCGCTGCACGTGCTGCGGGCGTTGGTGGTGAAGTTATTGCTTTTGTTTCTTAATAGGTGATTCCTCATGTCTCGTGTGGCTAAAGCCCCAGTAACTGTACCTAATGGTGTAACAGTTACTCAGAACGGCCGGCAGGTCGAAGTGAAAGGCAGCAAAGGTACGTTGTCTTTCAACCTGCATGCGCTGGTCGAGCTAAAACAGGAAGAAGGTCAACTTCACATTGCTCCTAAAGCTGAGTCGAAAGACGCTTGGATGCAAGCTGGTACTGCTCGCGCTGTTCTTAACAACCTTGTAAAAGGTGTTAGCGAAGGTTTCGAACGCAAGTTACAACTCATTGGTGTTGGTTATAAAGCTGCGGTTAAAGGTAACGTTGTTAACCTTAACCTTGGTTTTTCACACCCAATCGACTACAACCTTCCAGAAGGTGTAACTGCTGAAACTCCAACTGCAACTGAAATTATTCTTAAATCTGCTGATAAAGCAGCTTTAGGTCAAGTGGCTGCAGATATCCGTGGTTACCGTCCACCAGAGCCTTATAAAGGTAAAGGTGTTCGTTATTCTGACGAAGTTGTTCTTCGTAAAGAAGCTAAGAAGAAATAAGGCGCGAGGTTCTTATGAACGAAAAGAAACAATCCCGTTTGCGTCGTGCAAAAAGCACACGCTTGCACATTCGTGCATTGGGTGCGACTCGTTTGTGTGTAAACCGCACGCCGCGTCACATCTATGCGCAAGTTATTTCAGCAGATGGTGGCAAAGTATTAGCGCAAGCTTCTACTTTGGATGCATCTTTACGTAGCGGTACTACAGGTAATGTAGATTCAGCTACTAAAGTAGGTGCTTTAATCGCAGAACGTGCGAAAGCTGCTGGTGTTACTAAAGTAGCGTTTGACCGTTCTGGTTTTAAATATCATGGTCGTATCAAAGCCTTGGCTGATGCTGCTCGTGAAAACGGCTTGGAGTTCTAATCATGGCTAAAGTTGAACAAAACGAAGGTCTTGTTGAAAAGCTGGTTGCCGTTGATCGTGTAGCCAAAGTTGTTAAGGGCGGTCGTATCTTCTCTTTCACAGCATTGACTGTGGTTGGTGATGGTAATGGTCGTGTAGGTTTTGGTCGTGGTAAAGCACGTGAAGTTCCAGCTGCTATTTCTAAAGCACTTGAAGCTGCACGTCGTAACATGATCACTGTTGATCTTGTTGACGGTACTTTACAACACCCAATCAATGCGCGTCATGGCGCTAGCCGTGTATTCATGCAACCTGCATCAGAAGGTACTGGCGTAATCGCTGGTGGTTCTATGCGTGCGGTACTTGAAGCTGCTGGTGTACGTAACGTATTGACTAAATGTTATGGTTCTACAAACGCTGCAAACGTTGTAAACGCGACTTTTAATGGTTTGCGTGATATGACTTCTCCAGAGAAAGTTGCTGCAAAACGTGGTCTTTCAGTAGAACAAATTTTAGGGTAATCAATCATGAAAACGATTAAAGTTACCCAGACTAAATCTGCTTCGCATCGTTTGAAAAATCACAAACTTTGCCTACAAGGTTTAGGTCTGCGTCGTATTGGTCATACTGTAGAAGTGGTAGATACTCCTTCTAACCGTGGTATGATCAACAAAGTCTACTATATGGTTAGTGTAGAGGAATAAGCCATGACTCTGCGTTTAAATGAGCTTGCACCTGCTGAAGGTGCAAAACGTGAAAACCGTCGTTTAGGCCGTGGTATCGGTTCTGGCGTTGGTAAAACCGGTGGCCGTGGTGTCAAAGGTCAAAAATCACGTAAAAGTGGTGGCGTTCGTCCAGGCTTTGAAGGTGGTCAAACTGCGTTATATCGTCGTTTACCTAAATTCGGTTTCACTAGCCAATTGGCTTTGAAAACTGCTGAAGTACGTTTGTCAGAACTTGCTAAAGTTGAAGGTGATATTGTTTCACTTGAAACTTTGAAAGCTGCGAATGTTGTACGTAAAGATATGTTACGTGCTCGTATCGTTCTTTCTGGTGAAATTACTCGTGCGTTCACTGTACAAGGTGTTGCTTTGACTAAAGGCGCTAAAGCTGCTGTAGAAGCTGCTGGCGGTAAAGTCGAGGAGTAATCGCGAGTGAGTATGTCTCCTAGTTCTTCAGGTCATGTGAATATGATGAAAGGTCAACCGTTTCATGTGAAATATCGTGAAGTTATACGCCGATTAATGTTCTTAATTGGTGCATTGGTGGTCTTTCGACTAGGAGCGCATATTCCGCTACCAGGTATCGATAATGTCGCTTTAGAACGTTTTTTCAAGGCTAATGAGGGTACCTTCTTAGGCTTGTTTAATATGTTCTCAGGCGGGGCATTAGAGCGAATGTCAATTCTTGCGTTAGGGATCATGCCATACATTTCTGCATCGATTATCGTGCAGTTAATGTCAACGGTTGTTCCTTCGCTGGAAGCATTAAAGAAAGAAGGCGAGCAGGGCAAGCGTAAGATTAATCAGTACACACGCTATGGCACACTTTTACTCGCATTTGTTCAAGGTATCGGGATGTGTGCAGGTTTAATTAGTCAAGGTATTACTTTGACTTCTGGACTGGCATTTTACATTCCAGCACTAACATCGTTAGTTGCAGGTACGATGTTCTTAATGTGGTTGGGTGAGCAAATTACAGAGCGCGGTATTGGTAATGGTATCTCGATGATTATCTTCGCAGGTATTGTTGCTGGCTTACCAAACCTAGTAATTCAAGCATTTACTTCGGTAGATAATGGTCAGTCAAGTTTAATTGGTTTGGCTATTTTTGGATTGCTCTCGGTTGCTGTACTTGCAGCGATTGTGTTTATTGAAAAAGCGCAACGCCGCATACCTGTTAACTATGCTCAAAAGCAGCAAGGTCGTCGTGTATTCACTGCACAGCAAACACATTTGCCATTGAAAATTAACATGGCAGGGGTTATTCCAGCAATTTTCGCAAGTTCGTTATTGTTGTTCCCTGCAAGTTTAGGTCAATGGTTGGGTAGTGCTGATCCAAATGCAGGAATTGTAAAACGTAGCCTTCAAGATTTGGCACTCGTATTGTCGCCTGGACAACCTTTGTATTTGGTGCTCTTTGGTGCGTTAATTATCTTTTTCTGTTATTTTTATACGGCACTTGTATTTAGCCCTAAAGAAGTATCAGAGAACTTGAAACGCAGCGGAGCTTATGTACCTGGTATTCGCCCAGGTGAGCAAACTGCTCGTTACTTAGATCATATTCTTAATCGTTTGACGTTTATTGGTTCGATTTATATTACTGTGATTTGTTTGATGCCAATGATTCTGCAAAGTTCTTTTGGTATTCCGTTCCACCTTGGTGGTACATCATTGTTGATCGTTGTTGTTGTGGTGATGGACTTTATGGCTCAGCTACAAGCACATCTCACTTCACGCCAATATGACAATCAAACGTTAATGAGAAAAACGACTGCTCATCCTAAAGGATAAGCGCACTTAGAGGTTTCATCATGAAAGTACAAGCTTCTGTAAAGAAAATTTGTGGTAGCTGTAAAGTTATCCGTCGTAATGGGGTTATTCGCGTAATTTGTAGCGCTGAACCTCGTCATAAGCAGCGTCAAGGTTAATTTAATTAAGACCTGTTGATTTCAGTAGGCTAATTAGGTTATTATCCGCCCCTCAAGATTTTTGTGGGGCGGTTGATTATCTCTACTGCCTTTTTGGAGAAATTTGAATGGCTCGTATTGCCGGTGTAAACATTCCGGATAACAAGCATGCTGTTATCTCTCTCACGTATATTTTTGGTATTGGTCGCCATACTGCTAAAGTTATCTTAGCTGCTGCGGGTGTTGCTACAACTACTAAAATTCGTGAATTAGATGATGCTCAGCTTGATGCGATTCGTGCTGAAGTTGCTAAGGTTCCAACCGAAGGTGACTTACGTCGCGAAATTTCCATGAACATTAAACGTTTAATGGATTTAGGCTGCTACCGCGGTCTTCGTCATCGTCGCAGCTTGCCTGTTCGCGGACAACGCACCAAAACTAACGCACGTACCCGTAAAGGTCCGCGCAAACCTATTAAGAAATAAGATTTCTGGAAGCTAAAAGATGGCTAAAGATACTCGCACACGCAAGAAGGTCACCCGTACCGTCTCTGAAGGTGTTGCACACATTCACGCTTCTTTTAATAACACCATTGTTACGATTACTGATCGTCAAGGTAATGCATTGGCTTGGGCCACTTCAGGTGGACAAGGCTTCCGTGGATCACGTAAATCAACTCCGTTTGCTGCTCAGGTAGCTGCTGAAGTTGCTGGTAAAGCTGCTTTAGATTACGGTTTGAAAAACTTGGACGTCCTTGTAAAAGGTCCTGGTCCTGGTCGTGAATCTGCGGTTCGTGCATTAGGTGCAGTGGGTTATAAAATTAACAGCATTACCGATGTGACTCCAATTCCGCACAACGGTTGCCGTCCACCTAAAAAACGTCGCGTGTAAGGAGAAACATTCATGGCTCGTTATATTGGTCCAAAATGCAAACTCTCTCGCCGCGAAGGGACAGACCTGCAATTAAAATCTGGCGTTAAACCTTTTGACGTCAAAACTAAAAAAGCTGCTAAAGCGCCTGGTCAACATGGCGGGGCTCGTGGTGGTAAACAATCTGAGTATTCACTACAATTACGTGAAAAACAAAAAGTACGTCGTATGTACGGTGTGTTAGAGCGTCAATTTAGTAATTACTATAAAGAAGCTGCTCGTGTTAAAGGCGCAACAGGTGAAAACTTGTTGAAATTGCTTGAAAGCCGTTTAGATAACGTTGTTTATCGTATGGGCTTTGGTTCTACACGTGCAGAAGCTCGTCAGCTTGTATCTCACCGTTCAATCACTTTAAATGGTCGTCGCGTTAATATCGCGTCTATCCAAGTTAAAGCGGGTGACGTGATCGCAGTTCACGAAGGTGCTAAACAACAATTACGTATTAAAAACGCAATTGAATTAGCTGCTCAACGTGGTACTTCTCCTTGGATCGAAGTAGATCATTCGAAACTTGAAGGTACATTTAAAGCTGCACCAGATCGTTCTGATTTACCTGCTGAAATCAACGAAAGCTTGATTGTAGAATTGTATTCTAAATAATCCTTGAGGTAGCAATAATGACGCGTACTGCAAACGAGTTTCTTACTCCGCAAGCGATCAAGGTCGAAGCGGCAAGCGGGACCTCGGCGAAAGTGATTCTAGAACCTTTAGAGCGTGGCTTTGGTCATACTCTGGGGAATGCTTTACGTCGCATTCTATTATCTTCTTTGCCTGGCGCTGCTGTGGTTGAAGTGGAAATAGAAGGTGTCGAGCACGAGTACAGTACTTTAGAAGGCTTGCAGCAGGACATCGTCGAGCTCTTGCTGAACCTAAAAGGATTGTCTATTAAGCTGTTCGATCAAAACGAAGCATATTTAACATTAGAAAAACAAGGTCCTGGCGATGTAACTGCTGCTGATCTTCGTTTGCCACATAATGTTGAAGTGGTTAACCCTGAACATGTGATCGGCACTTTAAGTGCTACAGGCTCATTAAAAATGCGCTTGAAAGTTGCTCAAGGTCGTGGTTATGAAACATCTGACTCACGCTTCCCTGAAGGCGAAACTCGCCCAGTGGGTCGTTTACAGTTAGATGCTTCTTATAGCCCAATCAAACGTGTTTCTTATA
Source organism: Acinetobacter piscicola (assembly GCF_015218165.1). Taxonomy (NCBI): domain Bacteria; kingdom Pseudomonadati; phylum Pseudomonadota; class Gammaproteobacteria; order Moraxellales; family Moraxellaceae; genus Acinetobacter; species Acinetobacter piscicola. Next base: position 565,522 of record NZ_CP048659.1, read on the forward strand.
CCGTAGAAAATGCGCGTGTAGAACAACGTACTGACCTTGATAAATTGGTCATTGATCTTGAAACAAATGGTACTGTAGATCCAGAAGAAGCGATCCGCAAAGCGGCAACAATCTTGCAACAACAAATTGCAATTTTTGTTGATCTTCAGAAAGATCAAGCGCCAGTGGCTCAAGAACCTCGTGAAGAAGTTGACCCAATCTTGCTTCGTCCAGTAGATGATCTAGAGCTTACTGTTCGTTCTGCTAACTGTTTGAAAGCAGAAAATATTTACTACATTGGTGATTTAGTACAACGTACTGAAGTTGAGTTATTAAAAACTCCTAACTTAGGTAAAAAATCGTTGACTGAAATCAAAGATGTTCTGGCTTCAAAAGGCTTACAACTCGGCATGCGTTTAGAAAACTGGCCACCAGCTAGTTTGCGTATGGACGATCGTTTTGCCTATCGTAGCCGTTAATTAAGTAGGACTATCACCATGCGTCATCGTAATAGTGGTGTGAAATTAGGCCGTACAAGCAGTCATCGTAAAGCGATGTTCCAAAACATGGCGAATTCTTTGTTTGAACATGAGTTAATCAAAACTACTGTTCCTAAAGCAAAAGAGTTACGTCGTGTAGCTGAGCCTTTAATCACTTTAGCTAAAAACGATACTGTTGCAAACCGTCGTTTAGCGTTTGCTCGTACTCGTTCAGCAGCAACTGTTGGTAAATTATTTACCGTTCTAGGCCCTCGTTATAAAGAACGTAACGGTGGTTATCTGCGTGTTCTTAAAGCTGGTTTCCGTGCAGGTGATGCTGCACCGATGGCTTATGTAGAACTTGTAGATCGTGAAGTAAACTAATACTTCTCTAAGAACTTCGGTTGTTCTTGAAAAGGTCGGTTTTTATACCGACCTTTTTTATGCTTCGGAATAATAATTGTTAGACAAAATATTAAAAATGTCCTCAAGTGACATGCATTTTGTCAGAAAAAGTCAAACTTGACATTGTGTATTGTCAAATTTATGTTTTAATAAAAATGTACTCTTAAAAAGGTTATAAAAAGAAAATGGAAAAGCAAGTTGATATTCTCATTGTAGGCGCAGGGATCTCTGGTATTGGAGTAGCTGCACATTTATCTAAAAATTCGCCACAACGTTCGTTTGAAATAATTGAGCGCCGAGATAGTTTTGGTGGTACTTGGGATTTATTTAAATATCCTGGTATTCGTTCAGATTCGGATATGTCGACTTTTGGTTTTAATTTTAAGCCTTGGCAAAAAGCAAATGTACTTGCAGATGGTGCTTCAATTAAAGGTTATGTTTCTGAAGTTGTTGATGAATTTAAACTTAAGGATAAAATTCATTTTAATCATCGGGTACGCACTGCGAATTATGATTCGGTAACAAAAAAATGGTCTGTGGAAATTGAAGATCCGAATGGTCAATTACAGACTTGGATAGCAAACTTTGTGGTAGGTTGTACCGGTTATTATAACTATGACCAAGGTTATCAGCCTGATTATCCTGGTAAAGAAAACTTTAAAGGTGAGTTTGTTAATCCACAATTTTGGCCTGAAAATTTAGATTATGCAGGTAAAAAAGTTGTGATTATTGGTAGTGGTGCAACAGCAATTACCTTGGTTCCAGCAATGGCAAAAGGGGGTGCAGGTCATGTGACCATGTTACAACGTTCACCTACCTATATTGCATCAATTCCATCGGTGGATTTTGTGTATGACAAAATGCGCAAAGTATTGCCTGAAGATTTAGCCTATAAATTGACGCGTGCACGTAATATTGGTATGCAACGTGGTATTTATGCACTTGCACAAAAGCAGCCTAAAGTACTGCGTAAATTGTTATTAAAATCAATTGAAATGCAGCTAAAAGGTAAAGTGGATATGAAACACTTTACGCCAAGCTATAATCCATGGGATCAACGTTTATGCGTCGTGCCTGATGGTGATTTATTTAAGATTTTACGTTCTGGTAAAGCGAGTGTTGAAACGGATCATATTGAAAAAATTACTGAAACAGGCATTCAACTTAAATCAGGTCAGCATTTGGATGCAGATATTATCGTCTCTGCAACAGGTTTGGAAATTCAGATTTTAGGTGGTATTAAAGCAACATTAGATGGTAAACCGCTAAATACCTCACAACATATGTTGTATCAAGGTGTGATGGTGAGTGATGTCCCAAATATGGCGATGATTATTGGTTATATTAATGCATCGTGGACACTTAAAGTTGATATTGCAGCGGATTATATTACTCGTCTCCTCAATTATATGGATAAGAAAGGCTATGATGAGGTGGTTCCACAAGGTGATGCAACTGAATTGATGGAAGACACCGTTATGGGAAGCTTATCATCGGGTTATATTGCACGTGCTGCTGATGTGATGCCTAAACAAGGTAAACATGCACCTTGGAAAGTGACGAACAACTATCTTGCAGACCGTAAAGAATTGAAACATGCTAAGTTTGATGATGGTGTGTTGAAATTTCGTAAGCGTGAAGCACAAGCGGCAAAAAAGCCTAAATTGGTTTCTTAATTAAAATAGGGAATCAGAAAAGGAGCGAAAGCTCCTTTTTTATTTTCAAGACCAAAGGGTTCATTTTTATTACGATAAAATATGCTAAAAATATTCAGCTTTCATTATAAATTTAGGATGAATACATGATGCAGCTTATACATTCAGTGCATAGAATTAAAATTGAAAAGGCTGAATTATTTGCACAGCATTGGCAAAAGGATTGCACTTTTGAGCAAAAATCACCGATTATTTTATTTCATGAATCACTGGGAAGTGTGGAATTGTGGCGTGATTTTCCTGAAAAATTGGCAATGGTGACAGGGCGTAGTGTCATTGCTTATGATCGTTTAGGATTTGGTTGTTCCTCTGCATTAGATCATCCCTTAGCTATTGATTTTGTTGCACAAGAAGCCAAATCAATATTGCCTATTCTGTTAGATCATTTTCAAATCAATACTTTGGTGGTGTTTCAAAAAGTATGCTGAAACAAAGCAGGTTGAATTTTGATAAAATAGAGAAATGCGAATAACTCTAGAAATCAAATGTCCAACCTGCCTCAGTGACAGTATAAAGAAAAATGGCATCAAAGTAGATGGGAAACAAAACTATCAGTGCAAAGACTGTAAACGTCAGTTTATTGGTGACCATGCTCTGAGCTATCTAGGATGTCATTCAGGCATTACTCGAAAAATATTACAGTTGATGGTCAGAGGTAGTGGTATACGAGATATCGCTGAAGTTGAGCGAATCAGTATCGGTAAAGTTTTACGTACTTTAACCGAATCGACCTACCAAATTCAGCCTAAACAAAGTCATTATGAGTCTCTTGAAGTTGATGAGTTTTGGACTTTTGTGGGAAATAAAAATAATAAACAATGGCTTATTTACGCCTACCATCGAGAAACAGGTGAGATTGTTGCTTATGTTTGGGGTAAAAGAGACTTAGCTACAGTTCAACGATTGAAGGCAAAGCTTAAACAATTAGGTATTCACTACACCCGAATTGCAAGTGATCATTGGGACAGTTTCATAACTGCTTTTAAAAACTGCAAGCAAAGTATTGGTAAATTTTTTACTGTAGGTATTGAAGGTAATAATTGCAAAATAAGGCATCGAATTAGGCGCGGTTTTAGAAGGAGTTGTAATTTTTCAAAAAAGATTGAAAACCATTTTAAAGCTTTCGACTTAACCTTTTTTTACATCAATAATGGCTTCATTTAATGTCAGCATACTTTTTGAAACACCACCAATACTTTTATTGCAATGGGGCATAGTGCAGGTGGTGGTATGGCTAGTGTTTGTGCTGCACTTTACCCAAGGCAATGCCAAGCTTTAATCACAGTGTCTGCGCAATCTCAAGTAGAAGACGTGACTTTAGCAGGGATTAGGCAAGCTAAAGAAAATTTTAAAAATGAAAAATTATTTAATCGTTTAGCTAAATACCATGCAGACAAAACACAATGGGTATTAGATGCATGGACAGAAACATGGCTTTCACCTGATTTTGTAACATGGAATTTGGATGAGTATTTGACTTTAATTCAATGTCCCCTTTTGGCGATTCATGGCGAACATGATGAATATGCAACTTTAGCGCAACCGAGACGTTTCGTTGAGCGAGGGCAGGGTGAAAATGTATTGGCGATTATTGAGGCTTGTGGACATTTTCCTCATCAAGAAAAACAGCATGACGTTTTAGAATTGGTTGAAGGATTTTTAAAAAGAATTACTTAAATATTGCGATTGAATAAATGTTTAAATGTGAATATTAAGTAAACTGATCACTTTTTTTATAAAAATAAATTTTAATGAGAATGCATCTCCCTTCTAATAGGAAGATGCTTTAAGTTCTATATGAAGACAGCATTGACCGTATTTAAAGTGAACGAGAAATCAATTCCTTCATAATTTCATTGGTCCCTGCATAAATACGGTTTGCACGGTTATCGATATAAGCACGAGCAATTGGGTATTCGAGCATATAGCCATATCCACCATGGAGTTGTAGGCACTCATCGACAACATTTGAGAATAATTCAGAAATTTTATATTTAGCGGCTGCGGCTGCATCTACACCAAGTGAGCCTTCAAGTTGTAGTTCCATACAACGATCTAGATAAGCACGACAGAAGTCAATTTCAGTCCGCATTTCAGCAAGTTTAAAACGTGTGTTTTGGAACGCACCGATGGGTTTGCCAAATGCTTTACGATCTTTCGTATATTGCACGGTATGTGCAAATGCAGCTTCAGCACCTGCTTGGCAGATAATCGCAACGAGCATACGTTCCCAAGCCAATTCTTTCATAAGCATGATAAACCCCATGCCTTCCATACCCAGTAAATTTTCTTTTGGGACACGGACATCTTCAAAGAATAACTCACAGGTATCTTGACCTTTCATCCCTATTTTGTTGAGTGGTTTACCTTTGCTAAATCCTGCGCGGTCAGCTTCAACAATGATCAAAGATAAGTTAGCAGAACCTTTGTCTGTATTGCCTGTTTTGCACACGACGATTGCCATGTCGCATAAATAACCATTGGTAATGAAGATTTTCGAACCATTGATGACATATTCATCGCCATCTAAAACGGCTGTGGTACGTACACCTTGTAAATCAGAACCTGTGCCAGGTTCGGTCATTGCAATGGCAGTTACTGCTTCACCTGATGCCATTTTGGGTAACCAATGTTTCTTTTGTTCTTCATTACCAAAGTTGTTGATATAGTTTGCAACAATGTCAGAATGTAATGAAAAACCTGTTGAAGAATCCATTGCATAGGCTTGTTCTTCAATCAAAATCATACTGTATAAACGGTCTACACCATAACCACCATATTCTTCTGGCATGGTTGCACACAATAAGCCCATTTCGCCTGCTTTATTCCATAAATCACGGTCAACGTGTTGTTGTTCTTCGTATTTGGCGATATTGGGTACGACTTCTTTCTCATAAAACTTGCGGACTGTTTCACGAAATGCTTCATGTTCAGCATTAAATAAATTGCGAGGTAGCATATTTGCCAATGGACGAATTGCGCCTGATTGCATGTTTTTTATTCCAAATTATTGTTTAATATTTATAAATTAAGTGAACATTCAGCTAGTCTCAATGAGGTGAATGCTCATTTGATATTAAATATTGATATATTTCGCCAATCGACATATATACTCAAGTATTTATGATGGAATCAGGTAAAATACTGCTCACTATCATCTTCGGGGAAAATCAATGTTTGAAGAATTAACTTTGGAAGAGCGTAAAGTCATTTATCGTGCACGTCGTGGTTTAAAAGAAATAGATGTTTATTTTGATCCTTATGTGAAGCAATATTATTTACAAGCAGATGCGACAGAGAAAGGCTTGTTTAAAGAGTTAGTGGATCAGGAAGACCCTGATTTGCTAGATTGGTTTATGGAGGTTTCTGAGCCACCAAAACCTGAATTAAGACAACTTATTATTAAATTAAAAAAATATGTCCACGGTTAATTCTAATTTTTATCCGTGTTTTCAACTGAAACCTAGTCGATTTAAATATGGGTTTCAGTTTTTTTTCGGTCTTGTGATTAGCATAATTTTATTTCAAATTTTGAGTCTTGGTATTTGGTTGGTTGCGGTCTTTCTGTTGCTTATTTCAGCGTGTTTTTGGCATAGGCAGGCAAGAATTGAGCAATTTGAACAGTTGGATGTAGATCTTTGGTCGGTCAAAATGACGCAAGACACAGTCATTCAACGGGTGAAAATCAAAAAAATGGTGGATCATCTTTTTTATATTGTGATCTATTTTGAGGATATCAATGCGCTCAATAAGTCATCAAATATCATTATTTGGCATGATCAATGTGACTTAAAAAGCTGGAAAATGTTAAAAGCACATGCAAACTTAGGTTAATTGTTGGACATTTTTTAATTGGGTTGAATTTTATAAAATTATTTAAAAATAATATCTTATAATGTGTATTAAGTACAAAATAATCGATTGTTAGACTAAAATCACACAAACTAAGCAAAAAAATGGATTGTTAGACAATTATATTTATGAATTTTAAATTTTACCTGTACATTAAACCTACCAACAGCAAATGAGGAATTTCGAGATGACTGAAGTTCAACAATGGTTGTTTCTAGTGGTCGCAATTATTCTTGCGATTGTGGTAGGAAGACTAGGAACTGTGCTGAGGGAACAGATTGAGAAAAGAAAGCTCAAAACTAACAAACTCTCTTGAGGGTTTATTGTTTAATAAGTAGCATGTGCTGAACCGTCGCAATGCTACTTTTTTTTGCCTAAAATTTGCTAGTTCTTATTGTGCGGTCAATTCATTTCTATGTGGATTGTGGCAAATTATATTAATAAAATTAGAGTTATTGCTCTTTTCATCAAATAGAGCATCTGATATTTTAAGTAAAAAGGACATAAACACAATTATATAGAGGACAGGAAGTATGTCTAAAGTCCAAAAAATTGGGCAATTTATGGTGACTGCCATTGTTGCTTCATCCATTTTATCTGGTTGTTCATATGTGGTTAAGTCTGGGGCAAATGTCGCTTTAGGCTTTAGTGAAAATCATATTGTGCCACCCATTTTAGCAGGTAATGATGCAGATATGGCATGCCAATCCGGTAGTGCTTTAACCCCCGCTGTGATGGCAACCAAAGATATGGGGGCTGATCCAACTCGTATGGCTGTATTGCTGTACTCTGCGGCAGGGATATGTGCTGAAAATCGTGCTTTAGAGGCGGAGTTGCGTTATTTACGTGCTTCAAAAGACGGTAAAGTATCAGAAGCGCAAGATGCACGAGTAGAGCAAAAACGTTGGGCTGCATTGGCTGCAAATCGTCAGTATGCCGGCTATCAGTTATTTGCTGAACGTTGGCAAGCCAAATATAAATATACATTGGGTGATTCTTGCCCAACGATGAAAAAAGATTTAGATCAGACCATTTATCTCTTGGGAATGCTTAGTGGTTTGCAAGCGATGACCAATGATATTAATTCAGGTGGTGCAGCAAACGTTCCAAAGGATATCGCAGCAATTGTCGAACGTGGTATGACGTGTTTGGATAATAATAAATTCTGGGGTGCGCCAATGGCGACACGTGCAGTGATTTGGACATTATTACCTGGTGCGGATGAAGGTAAGCCTGATCCATATCAAACTTTGAAACAGTCTATGCAAATCGGTGAACAAAAAGGTGTGCGTCTAGCCCATGCTTTATATGCTGTATCTGCTCAAGCCAGTGGTGATGATGCACGTATTCGTGAAGCATTACGAACTTATGCTGCATCTCGTGAAGAAGATAAACCTGTTAATCCAGAGTTTAGATTGATTGATGCAATGGCAGGGCAAATGGTACAAGCGATTGCAGACCGTTATTGGACTGAACATACAGGTGTGCGTGCAGCAGATGATGGTATGACTGTATTCTGGGATGAGCAAGGTGCAACAGGCGATGATTCTTTATTTGAGGGATTAGGCGATCCTGCAACGGAGGATTCTGGGGCTGCTCCAGCTCAACAAGAAACAGCTGCACCGACTGAAGAAGCTACGCCAGAAAGTGCAACACCTTAACTGCAAAAATACACATTGAAATTTAATTTTTGTATTTATACTCAAGAAAAGCTTCGGCTTTTCTTGTTTTTTTAGAGGAACTGGATATGCAAGAAATACAACTCAAGAAACGTATGATCTTGATTGCAAGTTGCATATGTATTGCTGCTTGCTTGCAAATTTTCCAGTCCACTTTCATTTATTGGCGTTATACATTTTTTAGTGAAATTTGGCGATGGTGGACTGCACATTGGGTACATGTGGGTTGGATTCATTTTGCCTTAAATATGATTGCATTTGCATGTTTGCCCTTTATATTCCCACATATTCAAAATCGCTTTATCATTTTACTGCTTTTGATTTTAGCTCCTTTATGTAGCCTAAGTTTTTATTATTTTTATCCTGAAATTGAAGCTTATGCTGGACTATCGGGTGTATTGCATGGTTTATATGTTGCTGCTGCATTTTTCTATTTAAAATTTCGTAAAGAGCGCAATTTTGCGGTATTGGTTTTATGTTTGGTGGTTGCAAAACTCATTTGGGAAAATACGTTTGGTCAAATTGGTACAGCGCAGCTCATAGGTAGTCCAGTTTTGGTTGAAGCGCATTTGGTGGGTACATTTTGGGGGGCAATTTTAGCCGTAATGTATTTGCTCTATCAGCAGCTTTTTATAGAAAATAAGAATAAATCTTAACGAATGTCATTTAAAAGATAAGCCTCCTATTTTGCAATTTATGCTCTATATAAAATGAGGATGTATTTAAGCAACTGAAATAAAAATATTTCTCTGCTATTTGGAGCGAATCTATTGTTTTTTATCTTAAATTGCTTATTAATGCATAGACTTAAGTGCGTTAATTTACATTTATCGTTTTATACTTGACAAAAATGCATGAAAAAAAATGTAACACTGCCATTCTTTTAATTTAAAAAAACATGCAGATTTGCAAGTGGACATAAAAATAGGAAATGAGGACTTCCGCGTTACTCATAACTTATAAAAAAATTAGTCTTATAAAAGATTTATAAGATTAGAGATAAAAATGGAATTATCATGAATGATAGTGCAGAAAATAAATCAGGCTTAGGGCTGATTGGTCGTATATGGACAGAAGGGATCTCAACTTTTCTCGTTCTTCTACTTCTCTTGTTGACCTTATTGATTGGTACAGGGGAAATGATTCATGGGCAAATGTTACGTATAGGCGAACGTCTATACGGTGACGAAAAAATAGGAATGCAATATTCCTTTTTAAGAGCTGAACCCACTAAACCAAGTTGTGAACGAAATCCAAATATTGATGCGCTTGTGCAAGAGCGTATGAAGGCTGAGGCAAGCGATCCAGATGCCAGTTTCTTTGGGGTGACATCTGAAGCTGATGTGCGTCAATCTTTTTTAGCGGCTAAAACTGAATGTGAAGAAAAATTTGCATTTTATGATAAGTCAATGAAGCATATGGAGCAGCATCCTTCTATTCGTTCTTATCGTACGATGGAAACGGGATTTTTCTGGTTGTTTAAGTTTGGTACAGAAAACCGTGTCTTGATCTTACTGTTTATGGTCATGATTTCATCGATTACTGCGTCGTTGAAAATGCATCATATTAGTTTACGTCCACCAACAACGAAACTCGATTTCAGAGTGTATTCAATTGCCATGATTTTGGGTAATGGTTTATTGACATACTCTGTCTGGAGTCAATATCAGTCTGTTATGAGCTCAGGGGTAGAGTCAACTTATGAGACGATTTGGGGATATTGGCTATGGTTGATCTTGTTTGTCAGTGTGACATTGATTAGTTTGTATCAGTTTTTCGCGATTCCAAAAACTGCCAAAGAAGGTGGAAATATCGGGCTTGCGCTCATCAGTATTCCGTTATATGCCATTATGGCGATTGTCACGGGTATTGCATTTACCTTCTTTATGGATTATCCAATGGGGCAAGGTATTTACCTTGGTCAGTTGGTTGAATTCTCAGGAATCTTCCTGAACTTAGCCCTATTTATTTGGGCAGGTATGTTACTAACACAAACACGAATCATGGACGTATTCCTTGCGATCTTACGTCCATGGAACCTTGCGCCAGAAACATTAACTTGGATCATTTTGATTGCTGCTGCGATTCCAACAGCGTATACAGGTGCTTCAGGGATCTTCGTTGTGGCAGCGGGTGCGATTATCTATCGTGAAGTATGGAACTCTGGTGCACGCCGTCAGTATGCACTTGCAGTCTCAGCGATGTCTGGTTCACTGGGTGTTGTATTACGTCCATGTCTATTGGTGATCTTGATTTCGATGTTAGATAGCCGTCATGTTACTTCTGATGAGTTATTTAATCATGGTATTTATGTCTTCTGGTTAACTGCGTTTATTTTCCTTGGTGTGTCTTTATACCTTGCAGAAGATAAATTCCGTATTAATTCACCAAAAATTGCAGTCCCTGGCATGTTGAAAGCTTTGGTTCCTGTGATTCCATATGTGGTAATTACCGCATGGGTTGTGGGTTTCTATAGCTATGGCTTAGATACACAAATGGATGAATTTACAGCCCCTGTGATTCTTCCAATCATGCTATTGGCTTATATTTTATTTGATAAATATTGGGGGGACCGCGTTCCTGTGCCTGAGTACAATACTGCTTTAGCACAAGAACATGCGAAAAACTCTGAATATTTACGCACACATGGTAGTGCGGCTGAACATAAACGTAGCTTTGGTCAATCGATCTGGTTCGCCTCATCTGAAAGTGTTGGACATATCGGTGCTTTGATCATTCTAATGGCACTTTCAGCGAGTATGGGTGGTCTGATCGAGCGTAGTGAAATCGTGACAATGGTACCGACGCATTTAGGTAGCATCATGCTTTCATTGGCATTCCTTGCGATCTTGCTTGCGATTATTGGTATGACGACAGATCCATTTGGTGCGGTGATTTTGGTGGCTGCAACAATTGCACCTGTAGCGTATGAGAATGGCATCCATCCGATTCATTTCTGGATGATTGTATTGGTTGCTTTCGAGTTTGGTTATGTGACACCACCTGTTGCACTCAACCACTTGCTGACGAGGCTCTCTGTTGGGGATGAGGAGGTCGCCGCCGCAGATGCGGAAGCGAAAGAGAAGTATACAAGCTTCTATTATCGTTATGAACGTTGGTTATTGCCGATGATCGTCTTGTTCTCTGCTCTTGTGATTGTGACGTTTGTTCCATACTTACTCAATATGTTTGATTGGTATACCAATAAGTAACAACTTCATTTCATTAAAGCACCTTCGGGTGCTTTTTTGTTTTCAGTCGATTCTATTTAAATCAAGCTTTAAAGTTGCCTCATGGGATCACATCACTTGCATGTCCGTTTGTATAAAAACAGTTTTTATTAATGAATGTCTATGATTGATCTTAAGATAATGCAAAGGACCAGTGCTGTAAAATCAGGTGGTTTATAGCTGTAATTGGAATGATGCGGCTAATACGTATAGTTGTATTTGTTTTTGATGGAAAGTGTAGTGCTAAGATAAAGTGCAGAAGTGGTGAGCAATTAAAAAACACCATCCAAATGGAGTTGAATAGTGTTTTTTAATTGGAGTATTAAGACTATTTTTGTTCAGCAGCAAGTTGTTGTTCAAGTAGTTTTAATTGCTCTTCTTTGAGTTTAATCAATTGATCTGCATCAGCATGTTGTGATTCTAAAGACTGTTGTTGATCTTTTAATTGTGTTTGAATGTCATCAAGTTTTGCAATTTCTTCTTTAGCAAGACTTTCATTTTCAGAAACAGGCTCTTGTAAAATAGAGGAATCGACCAAGGTTTGTGTCGTTGTTTCTGATGTAGCTGTTTGTTCTACAGGCTGTGCCAATGGTGGCGCTACTGCCTTAGCGGGTGCTTTGGTTTCTGCAGGCGTTACAGTTTTTGTTTGATCTTGATCTGCTTTAAGCCAAAATAATGCACTGGCTAAAGCTACAATAATGATCAATCCCCCAGCAATAAACCACATCAGTTTAGAATTATTTCTTGTATCTAATTGCATGTTTAATCCAAATTTATTTTGAAGAACGAGGCTTGAATTGAATGACCCCAATTTCATCAGGTGCAGCAGATTCTTCAGGCGCATCTACATAAGTAGGGCGGTTTTCAGAATAATCGCACTCGATACATTCAATCCATTCAGCATCGTCAGTGGTGAGCATGACGATTCGATCCATCGCCTCACATCTTGGACATTTAGCCCCTGCAATGAAACGACGTTTGATATTCATACACTCACCACATAATTAATTTTACATGCGTAGTTTAAGCGTTTTTAGAGGCATTCGTCCAACCTTGATGACGTAACAATGCATCAATTTTAGGTTCACGACCTCGGAAATTGATAAAAGCATCTAGAGCAGTATCTTTTCCCCCCACTGCTAAAATGGCTTTGCGGAATTCTTGCCCCGTTTGAGTGTTGAAAACACCTTCATTTTCAAAACGATCAAAGGCATCACTCGCAAGAACTTCAGCCCATTTATAGGAGTAATAACCTGCGGCATAGCCACCTGCAAAAATATGGCTAAAGCTATTTTGGAAACGGTTTGTTGTTGTGCTAGGGGCAACAGCAAATTTTTGGCGAATGTCATCTAAAGTGGCTTGAATCTGTTTTGCATCCAAAGCAGGTGTAAGTTTGTGGATGTTAAGGTCAAACAAGGCAAATTCAATTTGACGTAAAGTTTGCATTCCAGATTGGAAGAAACGTGCATCAAGTAAAGATTTTAATAACTCTTCAGATAAGGTTTGCTTGCTTTCAATATGTTCAGAAAGCAGGTCTAGACTGTCTTTGTCCCAAGTCCAAAACTCCATAAACTGACTTGGTAGTTCAACAGCATCCCATGCTACGCCGTGTGTGCCTGCCACCGCAATATTATCCACTTCTGTTAACATATGATGTAAGCCATGTCCAAACTCATGGAATAATGTATTGACTTCATCATGTGTCAGCAGAGCAGGTTGATCACCAACAGGTGGGGTAAAATTTCCAACCATATAACAAATTGGTTTTTGCAGGCCTGATTCAGTTTGCATGCGTGAACGGAAACCACTCATCCAAGCGCCACCCCGTTTGCCACTACGTGCATAGAGGTCAAAATAGAAACCACCAATCACTGAACCTTGATCTTCAAGTTCGTAATAATGTACATCTGGATGCCAAAGTGGTGCTTCACGTTCGATCACATCGATGCCATAGAGACGATTCACGACATTAAATAAGCCTTGAATCACTTTTGGTGCTGGAAAATAAGGTTTTAAATCTTCTTGTGAAAGATTGAACTGCTGAACTTTGAGTTTTTCTGAATAATACGTGGTATCCCATGCTTGTAATTCACTGATGCCATCTTGTGCTGCAATGCTTTTCAGTTCAGCGATTTCTTTTTCAGCAGGTGCACGTGCGTGTTCTGCGAGGTCAACCAAGAACTGATTGACGGTTTCAACATCAGGTGCCATTTTTGAAGCTAATGAATATTCTGCATAGTTGTCAAAGCCTAAAAGTTTTGCCATTTCTTGACGTAAACTTAAAATTTCAACCATGACAGGGGCATTGTCATATTGTGGATCGGCTGCTAAGTCTGAAGCACGGGTGGTATAGGCATTATAAAGCTGTTCACGTAAATCACGATCTTGAGCATAGGTCATGATGGCTAAATAAGATGGAATATCTAAAGTGGCAACAGCTTGGTCTAATTCACGTTGTTGACCGTACTGTTTTAATAGTTCGATACTGCTTTGTGGTAAACCTTTGAGTTGTTGTTCATTTAACGGTAAGAAAAATGCTTGGGTTGAATCTAATACATGGTTAGAAAAATCTGAGGACAGTTGTGAAAGTCGTGCTGAAATTTCTGCATAACGTTTTTTTGCTTCGCCTTCTAAAGCGACACCAGACAGTTTAAAGTCACGTAAAGCGAGTTTAATGGCACTTTGTTGTGCGGCGGGTAGGTCGTTAAAAATCGCATTGTCAAATACATGTTGGTAGCTTTGGTAAAGTGGAACATGCTGACCCAGTTGTGTGTAATATTCGCTTAGACTCGGCAATAACGATTGATATACTTCACGGGTTTCTGAGTTGTTCATCACGGCATTTAGGTGTGACAAAATCCCCCATGACTCACTCATGTTATTTTCAAGCGTATCAATTTTTTCTAATACTTGCAGTTGTTGCTGTAACGTTTCAGGTACTTGCTGAAGTTCATTTAAGAAATCTTGTCCATCTTGAATGGCTTGTTCAATATTTTGTTTTAGTTTCTCTAAAGTGATTTGATCGAATTGGGGTACAGGTAAAGTCGCCTTTTCTAATGTCATGTCTTTATGCCAAATATATGCTTTGTTATGGATAGATGTAGGGCTTTTGATAGGGGAAATCAAGCTTTGGCAATAAATTAAAACCATAATATGGTAATAAATTTTGGACAATTATAAAAAACAAGAGCGCCGAAGCGCTCTTATTGTTACATCTAATTATTCACTTTTCGTCTTTGCATTGGACTTTTTCTTTTTCGCTTTTGCCTTTTTCTTTACTTTATCTTTAGTCTTCGTTTCAGACTTCGTTGCAGTGTTTTTAGCAGGCTTTTTGCTGTAAGTGCTAGGTTTTCCTTTGGATTTTTTCTTTCGAATGGGGCGTTCTCCATCTTCACTGACATTCGAAGATTCAGAGTTGCTTTTTTTCGCAGGACGTTCAGCGAAAACCTCTTCTTTGGCTACAGGTTTTGCCACACGTGGCGCACGGCTACGAATCACACGACCTGCATGAGAAAGCTGTTGTAAAAGCTCGAAGTCAATCTTGCGTTCTTCAAGGTTGACCCCTGCAACTTTGATTTTAACTTCATCGCCTAAACCAAAGACTTGTCCACGATTTTGCCCAACTAAGGTTTGACTCGCTTGATCAAAGACAAAATAGTCATCGCCCAACTGGCTGACATGTACCATGCCATCCACATACAAATCTTTCAGGGTGACGAATAGTCCAAACTCAGCGGTTGCGCTGATCACACCAACAAATTCTTCACCAATATGCTGATGCATATAGTGACATTTCAACCATGAGGTGACAGAACGAGATGCTTCATCGGCACGACGTTCAGTTGCAGAGAAGTGTTCACCTGCATCATCCAATGCTGCACCTGAAAGCGGATATTGTTTGCTGGTTAAACTCGCTTTAATGGCACGATGTAATAACAAGTCGGGATAACGGCGAATCGGAGATGTGAAGTGGGTATAGGCTTCATACGCTAAGCCATAGTGACCGACATTTTTTGCACCATAATACGCTTGCATCATTGAACGTAATAACACGGCGTGAATACTTGGCGCATCGATACGGTCTTTGGTTGCTTCAATGACGTTCTGATAATCAGCTTGTGTGGGTTGATCAGGGAAAGGTAAACCCAGTAATTTGACAAAGTCTTTAACTTTTTGAATGCGTGAAAATTCAGGTGCTTCATGTACACGGTACAACATTGGCACTTCATTTTTTAAGCAATATTCTGCTGCTGCCACGTTGGCAAGCAACATACATTCTTCAATCAGTTTATGTGCGACATTACGTGAACGAGGCAAAATCTCTTTAATTCCGCCTAACTCATCAAAGGTCATATAGGTTTCAACGGTTTCAAATTCCATTGCATGACGCTCAGCACGTAAACCTTTGAGTGTTTCATAGAGTTGATAAAGCGTATTTAATGATTTGCGAACATTGCGGTCTTCAGGTACTGCTTTGCTGTCACCATCTAAATACTGTGCAACTTGGGTATAGGTCAAACGTGCTTTTGAATGCATCACAGAAGGGTAGAATTCAAACTTGGTCACACGGCCTGCACGACTCAAATTCAAGTCACAGACCATACATAAACGGTCGACATTTGGATTGAGTGAACATAAACCATTAGACAGTGCTTCAGGTAACATTGGTAACACAAAATGTGGGAAATACACCGAAGTACCACGCTCTTGTGCTTCATCGTCTAACGGTTTCCCGATACGAACATAGTGACTCACATCTGCGATAGCCACAATGACACGATAACCGCCACCCGGACGTTTTTCCGCATAGACTGCATCATCGAAGTCACGTGCATCTTCACCATCAATGGTGACAAGCGGTAAATCACGTAGATCGATGCGACCTACACGGTCTTTTTCTGAAGGCTCTTTAAAGCTTTCAGCTTCTTTGACCACTTCTTCAGGAAATTCATACGGTAGACCATATTCCAAAATGGTTTGAGGAATAATGATTTCGGTATCCGCTTTGTCTGCCATAGATTGAATGACATGACCTGTGGCAAATTCATCCCGTGTTGGATAGTCATCAATTTCGACACGAATTGAATCACCCACTTTGGCTTTGGCATGCTCAATCAATTCTTTTTCTAATGTGATTGGTTGATGTGCATTGGGATTTGCGGGTTGAATGAAATACTCATCTTCAAACTCAGCGACTTTACCAATCAACTGTTTCACACGGCGTTGCGTGACTTCGGTGATATAGCCCCATGCTTTGCCTTTGCGGTCTACGGAAGTCTGTTGAACTTTGACACGGTCGCCGTGGAAGACTTGGCGTAGCTCACGTTCAGGCAGTAAAAATTCTTCTTTTTTACCATCGATATTGGCAACGCCTAAACCTTTGGAGTTAACGTATACCGTCGCATCTAAAATCGGTTGATCCGCCATAAGTTGGTATTTAAAACCATCTTTCATCAGCTGACCATCACGCACCATTGCGCTTAAACGATGGCTCAGCGCATCTATACTTTTTTGATCAGCAATTTCAAACAGATCTACTAAATCTGCGTGTGATTGAGGTTCTTGTTTTTGTTCAATCGTTTCAAGGATAAGGGTACGACTTGGGATAGGATTGTCGTAACGTTCGGCTTCAGCTTTCGCTTCAGGATCGACCCAATTTTTCATCATGTATGTGGTTTCTAGTCAGAAGGTAGGATTAGCATAAGTCAAACAGGCAAATACTGCACGTAATTGATTGCAATAAACTGTTTTAAATTTAAATTTATGCAGATTTATCAAAAAATTCATTGGATTAAAGCGCTGTTTGGATTAAAAAAAGTACAAATTTATAAAAATTGTTTAAAAAATATGTAATCAGGCAAAAAAACTGCATTTTTTTTAAATCATGACTTGCCGAATGAGGTTTTAGTTTGTATTATGGCGGCTCGTTACGGTGAGATGGGTGAGTGGCTGAAACCACATCCCTGCTAAGGATGCATACGGGCAACTGTATCGAGGGTTCGAATCCCTCTCTCACCGCCAACGATTACTTATGTCGCGCTCATAGCTCAGCTGGATAGAGCACTTGGCTACGAACTAAGGGGTCGGGAGTTCGAATCTCTCTGAGCGCACCAATAAGTTAATCGAAAGTAACGAATCGTCAATATTTTGACACACAAGTATTGCGCTCATAGCTCAGCTGGATAGAGCACTTGGCTACGAACTAAGGGGTCGGGAGTTCGAATCTCTCTGAGCGCACCAACTTGAAGAATTAACCGCACATGTTGCGGTTTTTTTGTGTCTGAAATTTGATAAGTTGTCATTATTATTTAAATATGTTTGAAAAAAAAAGATTTTAAATTATTCTTAGATTCTCGAACTTGATTTTGTGGATTACTTTTAACGAGTTGAAACATGTCAGCATCTAATCCATTCCTGAGTTGATCATTCAAATATAGCTTTATAGATAAATCTACGTAACTGGTCGCTTTAACTTTTTTAAAGTTTGGGTTTTTCAAGAATAGCGGGAAAAAATCTAACATTTTCAAAATATCATTGCGTACAAAAGTGTCATCAGGTTCACAACCTATTGCATAAATATCATCCAGTCTAAGTGTCAAATATTGTTCATTTCTGTTTTTTAGAAATTCTAAAAATAAAGATGCAAGTTGAAAGGCCTGATAATTGAAATGAATCCATATCCCGAAGTGCTTTTGAAAATTATAAATAGCATTCATTCGCTTTGTTTGTAAGAAATAGAAAGAATATGCATTTTCATGGTTTGATTGATACAAACAAATATCTTCCTTAGTGAATAGCGATAGCCAAAATAAAGGCACAAGATTTTTTGCAAAATAACCTTGATTTTCATCAGATACAAGATGTTCTGTAAGTGGTGTATTGGATAAATATAGGGATGAGTAAGCGCTCATTATTGTTGTTTGTTTTTTAAAGGTTCAGTTAATAAAACAATAAATTTAAGAGTAAGTCTATAGCTTTTATTAAAATGTAATATGGTACGACTATTCTTGTCGCACAACCCTTATTCATCACGCTATCCGCCAACTAAAAACATTAAAATAAGCATAAGAATAGAAGCCCTGAAAAGAACATGAAAAAATATACAGATGGATATTATATTTACCAGCATGTTGATTTTATTTGCCATTTCAACTTGCAGCAGTGTGATGGTTGTAATCGTACCATGACAGGTTTTGTCTACGAATTACAAATTCAGAACTTTGATAATGAAGTGGTGTTTTTTTGTGCATCTTGTATGGAACAATTAGAGTTGATCAGTGCTAATTAAATTGCATGATCTATTAGAGCAAAAAATACCGGATGACGAATGAGATAAAACTGAGTGAAAAAGTCGTAATGATGAGATTGTTAATCAATTTTATCGTCGATTTTTTAAAGACATTGAAAGATAGATTGAATCCTAAAAACATGATTGCAAAAATTAAATGTTTCAAAAATGCAAAGATAAAAAAGCTGCGAAATTCTGTTTTTATTTCTGCAATATATTGAGGCGAATTCGGAGCGTCTGTCATGTATGGGAAAGTTTGCAGCTGTCCCTGTTTGTCTTTAAATGCGATTGTGTTGAGAAGGAATTCATTGTAATTATTAGTGTTTTTGTCTAAAAAAGTATAAAAGTTAAGTGAAATAATCTGAATTTCGTGGTTTTCAATATATTTACAAATCAGTTCGAGTTGCCCATTACAGGATTTGGAGAAAATCTCTTGTTGGTTTTCCTTAAATATTATTTTGGATTGATGATTTCGGTAATGGAATATCTCAATCTCCATTTGAGGTGTTATTTCCATTGTTTTTTGAACCCAATTTTTGTTTTTTAATTTATGTTGGAATTGAGCATAATCTGAAAACTCTAGGTAAGTTGATGATAAAAAGACAATGGCAACGAGACAGCACATGAAAAATTGAAAAATTAACTTTATATCTACTGCATTTTCAGAATCTTTCATTTTTTCCTTTTATTAAAATTTTATTTGTTGGTAAAAATTGAATTTGTGGAAATTATATCGCTTGTGTGAATGCACTGCATTATTTTAGCAATACTTATTCTATTAACATATTTCTTTAGTAAAAATAATCACAGTAAGATAATCCAAAATCACTATTTCTGCTTTAGCACAAAGCAAAACAATAATATTTTGGACGACTTCTTTGAATTGGCAATATATCTACAGTGTGATGCCACAGTTTGTTTCAGCGACTTTGACCACATTAAAAATTTCAGTGATCAGTATCTTACTTGCAATCGTCGTTGGCTTAATTTGCAGTATTTTGATCACTTATCATGTACGTGTATTTGATAAAATCGCCAAAATTTATATTGAAATATCACGCAATACACCTTTGCTGATTCAGCTTTTTTTCCTCTATTACGGGCTTCCCAAGTTAGGGATCAAAATTGATGGGTTTACCTGTGGTGTGATTGGCTTAACCTTTTTAGGGGGAAGCTATATGGCAGAAGCATTTCGAGCAGGTCTGCAAGCAGTTGCCAAGGGGCAAATTGATTCAGGGGAAAGTATTGGTTTAAACCGATTTCAAGTTTTTCAATATGTGATTTTTCCGCAAGCTTTGGCTGTCTCAATCCCAGCGATTGGAGCAAACTGTCTATTCCTGATCAAAGAAAGCTCAGTGGTCAGTGCAATCGCCGTAGTGGAATTATTGTTCCTGACCAAAGACTTAATTGGCATGGATTACAAAACCACAGAAGCGTTGTTTTTATTGGTCATGTCATATCTGATTATTTTACTGCCAGTCTCCATTCTCACCAGTTATTTAGAATTTCGTAGTCGGAAGGTGAGTCATGGAGTTTAACTATTTATTCCAACCCGATCATCTTGAACGACTTCTCGCAGGGCTTTGGGTGACGGCGAAAATTGCTTTTATTTCAGTATTCTTTTCCGCGATTTTTGGCACGATTTTCGGTGTCATCATGACATCAAAAAATTTATTGGTGAAAGCAATTTGCCGACTGTATTTAGAAGCCATCCGTATTATTCCTATTTTGGTGATGCTTTTTGTTTTCTATTTTGGTTTTGCCACTTGGTTTAATTGGCAATTTTCAGCAACGGCTGTTTGTATCGTTGTATTTGTCCTATGGGGTACAGCGGAAATGGGCGACCTCGTCCGTGCTGCAATAACATCTATAGATCAACATCAACGTGATTCAGCTTATGCGCTAGGACTCAACCCAATTCAAACATTAACTTATGTCATTTTTCCACAGAGCTTAAAACGAGTTACACCAGGTGCAATCAACTTATTTACGCGTATGGTGAAAACCAGTTCTTTAGCGGTGCTTATTGGTGTGATCGAAGTGATTAAAGTAGGACAACAAATTATTGAAAATTCACTTTTAATTGTGCCCAACGCTTCACTGTGGATTTACGGTTTGATCTTTATTTTATATTTCATTATTTGTTATCCCTTGTCACGTTTAGCGACCCATTTAGAAAAAGTTTGGGAGTAAAGATTCATTATGGCTTTGTTATCTATACAACATTTACAGAAATCATTTGCAGAAAGTCATATTTTACAAGGGATTGATTTGGACGTAGAACAGGGTGAGGTCGTTGTTATTCTTGGGCCTTCAGGCTGTGGAAAAAGCACCTTATTGCGCTGTGTAAATGGCTTAGAAAAAATCCAAAGTGGCTCGATCACGTTGCAGGGTTTAGGCGTACTTGGACAGGATGTACCGTGGGTCGATGTCCGTCAAAAAATTGGCATGGTATTCCAAAATTATGAGCTTTTTGGGCATATGAATGTGATTGATAACATTCTACTCGGTCCTTTGAAAGTTCAAAAAAGGAATCGTGCAGAAGCGGAAAAAGTTGCGGATAAATTGCTAAAACGTGTGGGTTTGTATGATCGTAAATTGGATTATCCGCGCCAACTTTCAGGTGGACAAAAGCAACGTATTGCGATTGTTCGTTCATTGGTGATGCAACCACAAGTGATTCTTTTGGATGAAATTACCGCAGCATTAGACCCTGAAATGGTACGTGAAGTTTTAGATGTGGTGTTAAAACTCGCTCATGATGGCATGACCATGTTGATCGTGACCCATGAAATGTCCTTTGCTCGTAAGGTTGCAGATCGGATTATTTTTATGGACAAAGGCAAAATCATCGAACAAGCCACACCTGAACAGTTCTTTGAACAGCCGAAAACTGAACGTGCTAAAGCATTTTTAAATATGTTGAATTACTAGAATTAGAGTTGTAAAAATGACTGTATTAAAAAACTTAAAAGCGATGGGTATTTGGACAAGTACACTTTTACTTGTTGGTTCTCTCTCTGCCTGTCAGAAACCTACAGACCATCAGACCAAGCAACAATCTGCAGAAGATCAATCTTTAGAACAAGTGAAAAAGAATGGTGTGTTTCGTGTCGCAGTATTTGCTGACAACCCTCCTTTTGGTTATGTCGACAGCGCAGGTAAGCCGCAGGGCTTCGATGTCGCTTTAGCTAAGAAAGTCACCAAAGACCTATTAGGTGATGAGTCAAAAATTGAATTTGTGGTGACTGAGGCGGCGAATCGGGTGGAGTTTCTAAAATCGGGTAAAGCAGATGCGGTATTTGCCAGTTTTTCTGTTACACCTGAACGTAAGGAAGTTGTGGATTTTGCACAGCCCTATTTAAAAGCAGCTTTAGGTATCGTTTCACCAAAAGCCAAAGCCATTACCGATATTAAACAGCTTGAAGCTAAAACTTTGATTGTGAATAAAGGTTCGACCTCTGATATTTATTTCACCAAAAATTATCCAAAAATCAATTTGTTGAAATTTGAACAAAATACCGATGCTTTTAATGCTTTGAAGGATGGGCGTGGTGATGCGATTTCTCAAGACAGTACCTATGCATTGGCTTGGGCAGCAGAAAATCCAACATTTACCGCAGGAATTCAACAAATTGGCAATGAAGACTTTATTGCACCTGCGGTGAAAAAGGGCAATACCCAACTGCTCAATTGGCTCAATACAGAAATTTTGACACTACAAAAAAATGGTGAAATCCAGAAGATTTATGACCAAACCTTAAAGCCAATTTATGGTGAAAGCGTTGATGCAAAAGTCTTTTTAGATGTCACAGCAAAATAATTTTGAATCAATAAGAGGAAAATAAAATGAACATCGCCATAAAAAATGTAACTCAACTCTTGGTCGCTTCTGTATTGAGTTTAGGTTTAGTCGCATGTAATAAAAATTCTACTTCACCTGATAAGACGACAGACACAGAAAAAACAGTTTCAACAATCGAGCAAATTAAGAAAAATGGTGTAATACGTATCGGAGTATTTAGCGATAAGCCACCTTTTGGTTATTTGGATGCGCAAGGGAAAAATCAAGGCTTCGATGTTGAAATTGCTAAGCACGTTGCGAAAGATTTATTGGGTGACGAAAACAAGGTTCAGTTTGTTTTAACTGAGGCAGCTAATCGTGTTGAATATCTAAAGGCGGATAAGGTGGATATTATTTTCGCCAATTTCACAGTCACACCAGAACGTCAGGAGGTGGTTGATTTCTCTAAGCCATATTTGAAAGTATCTTTAGGCGTTGTTTCTCCAAAAGCCAAACCGATTACAGATGTGGCACAATTGAAAGACCAAACTTTATTGGTCAATAAAGGCACGACAGCAGATTCATTCTTTACCAAGTCACATCCTGAAATCAAATTGCAGAAATATGAGCAAAATACGGAAACTTTCGATGCTTTAAAAGATGGTCGTGGTGCAGCTTTGGCTCATGATAATTTATTGGTTTTGGCTTGGGCAAAAGAAAATCCTAACTATACCGTGGGAATCACCAGTTTAGGTCAGCATGATTTGATTGCACCAGCAGTGAAAAAGGGCGATAAGGAATTATTAGATTGGTTGAATCAAGATTTAGAGAAATTAGCTAAAGAAGGTGTGATCCAACAAGCCTATGAAAAAACCTTAAAACCTGTTTATGGTGACACAATCAATCCGAAAGATTTGTTAGTGGAATAATTGTTATTGCATACAATCTATTTTGAATGAATAATCAACAATATATTGTACGAATGTTTAATTCATATACATTCAGTTGTAAAAGTTATATAAAAGTCTTTTCAATAAAGTGAAAAGGCGTATAATGCCTCCCATCAAGACGTCGCGCTCATAGCTCAGCTGGATAGAGCACTTGGCTACGAACTAAGGGGTCGGGAGTTCGAATCTCTCTGAGCGCACCAACTTGATCATCGATAGATGTAAAATAGACAATAAACCGCTTAATTGCGGTTTTTTTGTGTCTAAAAAATATATTATTGATTTTCTTTAAGCTGAGGTGGTTCATACACTTTTGCATGTTCAAGCTGTGAAATATCCATTTTAATATTTTCTGAAATTACAGCACTACGCCCAAACATTCGTCCAAAAATGACACGACAAGAAAGTTCTTTAGGCAATGCTTTTAATTGTTTAAAGTCATAGATACATTCTAATTTGGATGCGTCATTTTCAGGGCAGATCGTAAATAAAACATCATATTTAAAATGATGATTTTCATAAATGATCGGATTGTCTTCCAGTTCATCTGCAGCAATAGAGCCACTCACTTCAAATTTGTCGTTAATTGGGCATTTAAAGTGGGCATAATGAAAGCGATATTCATCATAAATTTTATGTAATGGTTTCTGACTGAAGGCAGTGGTATTAAATAATAGATAACCATGCCGATCTAATTCAGGTATGTGTTGAGGTGCAACAAAAGTATATTGCGGTTCAAGGGTAATAGGGACTTGATATTCAGGCATTTTTTCACATCCAATCAATAACAATGCGAATGTGCTGACTAAATATCGACTGCGTCCCTGTAACATGTTTATTTTGTCCTATGATTTGCTTTGCGCTCTAATTTTTTGAGTAAATACAGCATTTCCACCTACGGCAGGTAACATATCATGATATGGCAAACTACGTGCAGCTCTGAGTAAGAAAGGTGCTTTTTCATCGACTTTGACGGCTGTCGTTACACGCATAAATGTACCTGTATCTTGCGGATTGAGTTGGACTTGCCCTTTGAGATAACGTAAATCACCGCCATTGGCGAAAAAGTTATTTTCATTGCTTTTTGGAAAATTAAAATGCATTTTAAAGTCAAAGGGAATGCTGACTACACCGAGACCGATACTGACTTTAAAATCGGTATCTTGCCCTTGTACTGTGAGGGCTGATGTGGTGATTTTCTTGATTTGACGCGGAAAAACACTTTGGTAAGAAGTGGGTTGTAGCCATTTTTGTAATTGTTGCGGTGTTTCTTTAAAGGATTGATAGGTAGTGGTAAAGCGTAACATCTCCCGTCCATGCGTATAAGGTACGGTTGTCGGCATGTTCACAATGCTCACGGGTTGTCCTGTATTTTCACTTAAAGCATCAATTTTCTGTAGTTGAGCAGCACTCAGTTTAGGTTCAGGTAATTGTCCAGCATTCAGTGCAATGACATTTTTTGTTCCAAAGCGTTGTCGTAATGACTCTAGAACAAAAGCACCTGTACCTGTTGGAATCCCAAGTTTGGCTTCAGGAATTGCATTTAAAATTTGTTTAAATAAGAATCCTTTAGGTTGATTTGTGTCACCCCATTGGGTCAGTGTCACAAGGGTTTTTTTATCCCCTAAGCTAAACCATTCTAATTTGCCAACTGCATAGGGGAGTGGTGCATCAATGACAATTGTGGAAATACTGTTGCTAGAGACTTGATGTTGCATCACGATATCTTCGTTAAAATTCAGTACAGGAATGGGTGTCGGAATTGATACGCGATATTGCATTTTGCTGACATTGCCTTTTTGTTCAAGCAACTTTGCTGTTTTTAAGGTTGGAAATAAGCCGACATATTGAGTGTAATTACTTAAAGTTTTTGCCACCTCTTGGCTACTAACAGGCACAATAATAGCCGCAGAGGTGAAGCGTGCAGTTGGGTTCGGGTTGGCTTTTAATGTGGGTAAACTTGTTTTGGTTGCTGCTTGAGGATAGATAAAAATATCATCCTGTACATAACTCGCAAGTTGCTGTGCACTATTTTGAAAAGGTTTTAGACTGCTCGGAATGTTGTCGCTCCATGTCACAAGTTGGGCAAAACTGAACGAACTTGCACTTACACAAAGTAATGTACATAGGGTTTTTTGAATAAGTTTCATCCTTGCATCCTTATTTTTGTACTGCATTTTTAGATTTATCTTTTACATGAAAATGATCTTTTTTGAATTGACCTAAACTTTAAAATTAAGCATGTAAATTAACATGAAAACGCAGTGCTAAATGTCATTTCTGGTGTAATATCTTGGCATCGTTAAATTTTGTATTGAAGCACTATGTCAGACACTCAGCCTGCATTATCTGCACGTTATTATCTTAATCTAGAAGAATCACAGGACGGTTTTAAGCTTGCAACCTTAGGCAAAAAGCAAATTTCACGTTTTTTAACGCCTTTGGTCAGCATTGCAATTATAGGATATGGCGTGTATTTGGGCATGGCAACAGTTGGACGTTACTATGTTTTTTTAGGTCTATTCTTTTTGCTACTGCAAGGCTTGATGCGTTATTGGTTTTTACCCATGATGTTTAAACGCCAGTTTATTAAATACCAATTTGGTAAAAGTGAGCAAGGAATTGAATTATTTCAAGATCATGCAGAAATTTTTTCTAGTGGTCGTCCTAAAAAATCTTTCCAATATAGTGATGTACAACATTTTTTGGAAGGCAAATTAACTTATATGATTGAGTTGAAAAATCGTACTGTGATTATTGTACCGAAACGTGCTTTTGCAGACTCAGCTGATCAAACACGATTTGCCAATACTTTTAAAAAATAACCTAATACGAACAAAACTAATATGAAAAAGGGAAGATTATGAGTACACGTCCATCGAAAATTGTCTGTGTCGGTCGTAGCTATGCAGCGCATATTGCAGAATTAGGTAATGCAACACCAGATCGTCCTGTTTTATTTATTAAGCCACCCAGTAGTTTGATTTCTTTACAAGAAGGTATTTCTTGGAATGAAAATTGGGGCAGTTTGCACCATGAATGTGAAGTAACTTTACGTATAGACAAGCCATTAAAGGGTGAAACTAATCCTGAGAAAGCCTTAGAAGCTATTGGTGCTATCACGCTTGGTCTAGATTTAACTTTGCGTGATATGCAAGATGACTTAAAGAAAAAAGGTCAACCTTGGGAACGTGCGAAAGCATTTGATGGTTCATGTGTACTTGCCGATTGGGTCAGTGTCGATGAAGTCAAAGCTTGGGATGCAATTACTTTCGAATTTGCCGTGAATGAGCAAGTCCGTCAAAAGGGGGATACGTCGTTATTAATTTTCGACATCGGTTATTTGCTTGCGGATATAAGCCAAGTTTTCAGTTTAGAGCCAGGTGATGTAGTGATGACTGGTACACCGGCTGGTGTGGGTGCATTGGCTTCAGGTGATCAACTGACGATGACATTGAATGGTCAAAATCAAGATTTCGTTTGGAAAAGCTTTGTGAAGTAATTCATTCATGAACTTGGAATTACATCTGAATTTGATGTTGTTTTGATTTTGATTCAGTACAGATTCGATGGATGAAAAGCAGATTAAGTATAACTTGATCTGCTTTTTTTACGATTGTTAAAAATAACTATTTGAAATATTTAGAAACTGTTGTAACAAATTATTATTCATTAAATTGATGGATATCGGTAAATAAAATCTATTTTTGTGATATGGTGTCTATTCTTTGTATGAGTTTTATTCTTATTTAGAGATATTTTGTTGGATAAACAATGTACTTTTCTCTAAGAACTCATATTCATTTGTCTCTGCATCCTAATTTAAAAGATGATGTTGATCTTGAAATTCAGATTCTATTTGTTCTTATTTTTTTATCATAAAAAATGATGTCTGTAGCATCTGAATGCTAGCTAAACTCATCATTTTAGGAGCTTTTTCAAAGAACTCAAAAACTAATGGAGATAGCAATGACCCGAATTGCAATTATCGGAGCAGGTCCTAGTGGCATGGCTCAATTAAGAGCATTTCAATCAGCAAAGTCCAAAGGTCTACAAGTTCCAGAAATTGTATGTTTCGAAAAACAAAACGATTGGGGCGGACTATGGAATTACACTTGGCGTACAGGTGTAGATCAACATGGCGAAGCGGTACACGGAAGTATGTATCGTTATTTATGGTCTAATGGACCAAAAGAAGCATTGGAGTTCGCAGACTATACGTTTGATGAACATTTTAAAAAGCCAATCGCTTCATATCCTCCACGTGCGGTACTTTGGGATTACATCAAAGGACGTGTTGAAAAGGCTGGTGTGAAAAATCAGGTTCGCTTTAATACAGCAGTACGTCATGTTGAATATGATCAAGTAACGGAAAAATTTACAGTTTACGTATGTGACCACACACAAGATCGAGTGTATTCGGAACAGTTTGACTATGTGGTAGTTGCTTCAGGACATTTTTCTACACCTAAAGTTCCTGAATATGAAGGTTTTGATCAATTCAATGGTCGAATTCTACATGCACATGATTTTCGTGATGCTGTTGAATTTAAAGGCAAAACCGTGCTGCTTGTTGGAAGTAGCTATTCTGCCGAAGATGTTGGTTCACAATGTTATAAATATGGTGCAAAGCAAATTTATAGTTGTTATCGTAGTCAACCGATGGGCTATAAATGGCCAAAAAACTGGTCTGAAAAGCAGCATCTGCTAAAAGTAGATGAAAATACAGCCTATTTTGGTGATGGAAGTTCTGCCAAAATTGATGCGATTATCCTGTGCACGGGTTATTTGCACCATTTTCCTTATATGGCGGAAGATTTACGACTCAAAACGCACAATTGCTTGTATCCACAATCTTTATATCAAGGCGTGGTTTGGGAAAATAATCCAAAACTATTCTATTTGGGTATGCAAGACCAGTGGTATACCTTCAATATGTTCGATGCACAAGCTTGGTATGTGCGTGACATTATCATGGGGAAAATTGAATTACCTCCATCGGCTGACATGCAAGCACACTCTCAAATGTGGATGGCACGTGAAAGTAAGTTAAAAACGCCTGAGCAAATGGTGAAATTCCAAGGCGAATATATCAAACAATTGATAGCAGCCACCGATTATCCTAGTTTTGACATTGATGCCGTAAATGATATTTTTATGCAATGGAAAAAGCATAAAAAAGAAGGCATTATGAACTTTAGAGATAAAACTTATCGTTCTGTCATGACGGGTAAAATGTCGAAACCGCATCATACACCGTGGTTATATGCTTTAGATGACTCTTTGGAGGCTTATCTTGAGAGTGAAAATCGAGAGCAGCAAGCCATATAATTTTTCAGCATGTGATTCATATCAATGCATAGTTGAAAAATTATATGGGTCAATATTTTAAGATGAAAAGGGCTGTAGTTTTACAGCCCTTTTTTATTGGCAATTTTAGTGGTCAGTTTACAAGGTCGCACTTATGGTTATTTATATCATTTAGATGCTGCCTCTTTTCACCGTATAGATCATTAACAATGATTAGCAAAACAAGAACTAATACCGCTTAAAGTGGAACGAGTAGATCCATTGAGCTTAAAACAATGGATCATCTCAGAAGAGATTTGATTTTGCTATTTATTCTCTAAAATTGTTGAAAGTGGAATTGATAATTTCGCAGCCAAGTATTCATCCGACTCAATCAAGGCAGGACCAATACGTTGCATCCAAACATCATCAGGGTGAATATTTCCAACGTCCTGACGGCGTGGTAGTGGATAAGGTAAGGCAGTATAAAATGTCCAAAAATCAATAGTGTCTAAATTACGTGCCAATACATATTCGTTATTGTCTGTCCGTGTCACTAAATTTTGTTTTTCTAGCATGCTGACATAAGCAGGCCAACGCCCAATTTCACCACGGCCCAAAATTTTTAGCACTTCTGCATCACTCACAGCTTTGCCACTTTTTTGCTTCTGATAAAATAACTCTAAAACGTCTAATAACATTAAAATAGGATGACGAGTTTGGATTTTACCTGTATGAAATGCAGTAAGTGCATAACTGATTTCAACCCCTAGTAATACAATATTCCATGACATAAAAATCCATAATAGGAAAATAGGTACTGCGGCAAAAGCACCATAAACAATGGTATAACTGGTAAAGTTGGTCATAATGAAACCAAACAAGTTTTTCAGTAATTCAAAAACAATGGCACTAAATAGACCTGAAATTGCTGCAGCTTTTACGGGTACACTACGGTTTGGAATAGTCCAATATAAAATGAAAAAGCCGAGCACCGTTAAGGCAAAAGAGATAATCCATAATAATGCTGTGCCATCCACTTGGTAACCTGCAAAGTTGTTACTGAGTACATTCATTGATGCAAGAGTTGATGAAATCACAAATGCACTGCCGAGCAAAATTGGTCCTAAAGAAATAATCGTCCAATAGCGCATAAAGCCGACTATACCATTGCGGGTTTCTTGGACACGCCAAATACGATTAAAGACTGATTCAATACTGGTTAGCATCATCACGGTGGTGATGAAGAGGAAAAGTATCCCGATTACGGTTAAGTTGCTCGAGTTTTGCGTAAAAACGTTAAAGGCTTTGTCAAAAGCAATACTGGTTTTTGGCAAAAAATTACTATAAATCATTTGTTGCAACTGCTGTCGAGCGGGTTCAAGTGCTTTAATCGAGGAGATAATCACTAGAAAAACCGTCAACATCGGGACAACAGCAAATAACGTGGTATAGGTTAAAGAGCCTGCTTGATCACGACAACGATCCGCTTCAAAACGACGAATCACAAACAGAATAAACTGAAACCAAGTTTTGTCATAAAAGGGGAGCTTTTTCAGTAAATTCATCATATTTTGTCTATCTCAATTTATTTTCATCATGTTTATCTAGATTTACTGTTACAGCTTAACCAAAAATACAGAAAAATACCGTATAGTTTTCTTTTTTACATCTTTAAAAAATTATGCAAATGTATGTTTTAGTTCTGTATTACAGTAAATATGGTGCAACCAAAGAAATGGCACATTTAATTGCCAATGGTATTGAAGCAGCAGGGGTTGCTGTAAAAATACGTACCGTACCCAATTTATCAACCGTGGTGACAGAAGCGCAAGCCAGTATTCCAGAAGAAGGTGATATTTATTGTACTTTGGATGATTTACAAAATTGTGCAGGTTTAGCCTTAGGTTCACCAACACGTTTTGGCAATATGGCATCTGAAATGAAATATTTTTGGGATCAGACTACAAGTCTTTGGCTCAATGGTGCTTTACATAATAAACCTGCGTGTGTGTTTACTTCTTCAGGTTCAATGCATGGTGGTCAGGAAAGTACACTGTTAACGATGCTGCCTCCATTGTTCCATCATGGCATGATGATCATGGGTCTAACCAATGCAGAGCCTGCATTGTCGAATACAAAAACAGGGGGGACGCCGTATGGTGCAACTCATGTGAGTGGTCCACGTCATGATTTAAGTTTAAGCCAAGATGAAAAAGTTTTATGTGAAGCACAAGGCAAACGCTTGGGTGAAGTGGTGAAAAAAATGGCACTTTAATATGTGTGCAAGGTTCTCTGGTCTACAGTATTTATATGAGTTGATTAGAGAGCCATTATTTTATGTATTGAATACGAATTAAAACAAAAAAATATGTTCAAAATGCTGATTTAGAAAATCGGAAAATGATTAAAAATACTCAATTTTAATGATATGAAAATTGATCCTAAGACCTTTTAATGGTTTTTTGATCAATGCTATTCATTCGATGATTCAATAGAAGGCAGAGCGATCAAAGTAATTTCATTTCATTTTGGATGAAATTAGAAAGTGAGTGACTTTCACTTTCTAAAATTTAATCTTGTAATGCACAAAGTATTTTTCTGAATGGGGCTCTATTTGAGTTGTTTTTGATTTGCATTTGTATTGGTCGTCATATTAAAACGATGCTTACATTTTTTACATACATAATCTAAATAAATATTCTGGTCGACCATCACCCCCGCTTTCTTACCAAAGCGATGTCCTAAAAATCCACCTGTGATTCCGACACTGATTGCACCGACAAACGTCCCAATCGTGCCTCCCATAATCACGCCTAATGGTCCTGCAACAGTTCCAATCGCAGCGCCAATCGATGCACCTGAAGCAGCCCCGCCGACAGTTCCTGCTGCTGCGCCCGCTGAGCTAAGCAGTACGCCACCTGCTTTTTGCAGTAGTTGTTCATGATTACGTGTTTCGATTTCACTTGAACCACACTTAGGGCAGATTACAACCATTTCATCAGTCATTGATCAGTACTCATTTCGGATAAAGTCCATTTGCCTTTGTCTATTCTGTTGATGCTATTCATTATTAGATTGAATTGAAGTCATGATTTCAATCTTATGACATCTAAATTGTAACTCATTCAAACACTTGATTTTTATCATTCATGTAACAAATACAAAGAAATTTTTGATTATTTTTTAGGGTTTAAATAAATTTTTCCGACATTGATTTTATTGAAAATATGCGGTGAATTTTTTTCATCAGGGACTTGCTGCCAGTACACTTCTGAATAATCATAAATTTTCCCTTCATAGCCTTCAAAGGCGATATAAATTTGTAAAGGACCTTCTAGCTTACGCATATTGGGTCTAAAAAATTTATAATGAATTTCAAAAGCAGGCAGTTGAAAAGCACCTTGAGCAGATAAGGTTTTTTCGAAGCGATGATCCGCAGCCATGTAATAACCAATATCTCCCGTCTTATACGCTAAAGGGCGTCCAGTATGCTGATCATACAAAGTTCCTATTGCCTCAGGATGTAAATAAATCGTTTTGGTTGGGGTAAAGAAATATACAATCAACCCAGTACATGCCAATAAGAGCACCGACATAAGAATAATTTTGGTTTTCATCATTTTTACTGATTTGATCTAAACGTACGTTGACGCATCAAACTTTCTTGACTAACGCTACATACCAAACGGTCATTTTGCCACATTTCACCAAAATTTAAACCGCGTGCTTGGCTAGAGCGCGTGGCATACATGTCATATAGCATCCATTCATCGACCCGAAAATGATGATGAAAATGTATGGTGTGATCTAAACTTGCACTGCGCACACCGCCGTTGGCGTAACTTACACCATGCGGACGTAAAGATGTGGTGAGTAAATTATAATCAGAATAATAAGCTGCAATGGCTTGATGCATTGCAATAGTATCTAATTCACCTTCAATTTTATCAAAACTTCTAAAGTATTCAGCATATTGTGTATCTGCTTTGATGGGGTGAAATGGATTCGCAAATTCAACAGGGTGGATTAATAAGTTAAATTGTTGCATCACAATGGCACGGCGACTTTCAGGAATATCATTCACAATCATCATTTTATGCTCTTGTTCAGGGATGAGTGTGTCAGGGTGAGGATAGTCAGGTGCTGAAATTTGAAACTCTAACCCTTGTTCTGGTTGCGCAAAAGACAGCATTGCTGAAAATATGACTTTACCATCTTGTAATGCGTGAACTTGTCGTGCTGAAAAGCTTGAACCATCTCGTAAATTTTCAACTTTAAATAAAATCGGTAAATCGGTGCGACCACTACGAATAAAATAAGCATGGAGGGAGTGTGCAGGGCGGTCTGTAGTTTTAGAGGCAGCAATCAAAGCTTGTGCTAAAATTTGTCCGCCAAATAAATGTGAACCAAAAAGTTGATTGGTTTGACCTTGGAAAAGATATTGGTCAATTTGTTGCACATTTAATAAATGCGTCAGTTGCTGTGTGAGTGAATCCATTCTGGTGGTGACCTAATTTTTGTATTTGTAAATAATATAGTCGAGTCAACTTAAGAAATGAATGAATAAAGTATTTATCCTTTCGATCAGAAATAAAAAAGAGCGCCTAAAGCGCCCAATTTTAAACAGTTACAGTTATTCTTGAACGAAAGTAACTGTACCGTTTGCTAAAGATTCAACACGTGCCAAAGACTCAACACGGTAACCTTTATCAAGAAGTAGTTGGCGACCTGATTGGAATGATTTTTCAATCACGATGCCAATACCGACAACTTCAGCATTCGCTTGATGGATAAGATCAGCAAGTCCTAAAGCAGCTTGACCATTTGCTAAAAAGTCATCAATAACAAGGGCTTTATCACCTGCACTGATATGCTTTTTTGAGATCGCAATGGTGCTTTCAACTTGTTTAGTAAATGAGAAAACTTTAGAACGATATAGGTCATCTTTTAACGTTAAAGATTGGTATTTACGTGCAAAAATCACGGGAACACCAAGCTCAAGTCCGGCCATTACTGCTGGCGCGATACCTGAAGCTTCAATCGTAATGATTTTGGTAATACCTGCATCTTTAAATAGACGCGCAAATTCCTGACCAATTTGCTGCATCATAACAGGATCAATTTGATGGTTTAAAAAAGAATCGACTTTCAGAACCTGATCAGATAGAACGATACCTTCAGCCAAGATTTTCTGTTCTAGTGCGTACACGGGAAGAATCCTCTAAGGGCAAGGTGCTTTTTCAAGCAAAGGCGTATTTTAAAAAGCACCAAGAAAAAAGCAAGCTCAATTTCACGAAAAGTGGAAAATAGCTTATTTTTTGTAGCCTGTCAGAGAAAGATTATAAGATGTCTTACCATCTTGGTGTGACATTTTTACAGGTAAGTAATCCAACTTCGGTGCTAACCAAAAAATCGATTGTTTGGTTTTGTTATCATGAGTGAGTACGACTTTAATAGTATCGAAGGTCCCATAGCTGGTTTTGACAGACTCATTACCTTGTTTGACAAAATGACGTGTGTCTAAACCTTTGGCATCTGCAATGAGGTAGCTTGATTTTAAGCCTGAACCTTTTAAGTCTTCACGAACTTGTAACTCAGCATTTAACTCATCCAATGCACCTGCTTTCCAAGCAAAAGAACGGGCTTTATTACTTTTATTGGTGTTAATAGTTTTGGTACTTGGATTAAACTTGATGGTCATAGTGTCATTATGAACCAAAATTTTACTGGTACGACTGAAGTTATTGGATTGGATTTGACCATTGTTTAAAGAAAAATTACTGGTTTCTGTGGCAGAGGCAATGGCTGCTGCTTTAGCTGCAAATACATAACTCCAATTGTTACCATTTTTGCTCAAGGTGCGGGTAGCCGAACCCATATTTTTACCATTATAGGAAAATTGGTAAGTGGCTTGGAATGGACTCATGGCAAGAGCATGGCTTGAAAAACCTGTGAAGCATATAGCTGCAACAAGCCCTGTGGTAAGACTCATTTTTTTCATTAATTGTGTTGCCATAAGGAATATCCTATGCAATTGACGCGATATAGCTATTATGCGACTGAATTAAGGAGAAAAACTTAGAATTTAAGCAAAATATGTGAATTTGTGTATTTATTTTGCATACATCTATTTCAAAGTTTTCATTTTAAACATGGGCTTAAGCTATTTTTGTTGAATTGGTGTGACATCCGTTTCAATAAAATCATCCTCAGCGGAGTCGTCATCCCAGTCATTACTCCCTACTTTGTTAAATAGTGCCATGAGATTGACATTGCCAATGACCACAAGTTCAGTTTCTCTCAGTTCAGCATGATTAATATGGACTTTGTTTAGGGTATCCATAATTGAGCGTTTGTCACCAAGCCAACGATTAAGGTCTAAATGCAAAAGTTCATCTTTGACAGTCAATACATTAAATTTTTCTAAAATCATGCCCAAAGGGTCTTTTTTTAGAATTTTTTGATAGAAAAATAATGCAGCATTAACCCCAAGCTTATAGAAAAAATTGGGATAAGTTGCTTCAATGACTTCGGTATTGCTAATTTGTTCAAAGACGATGAGTTGCATGTCTTTGTTAAATTCCATTTGAATGAGTTTAAGATCTACGCCTAAGACTAGATGCATGCCTTTAACATTCAATGTTGCATATAAACGTAGCCAATCATTATGTAAGTCAGCATGTAAGTCTTCTAAAATTTCAACATTGTCAGTGACAAAACGTTGAAAAGTGGCATTGAGAAAAACCTGTGATATAGGGAACTCACGTTCTTCTTCAATAAAATCCCCAGCTTTTTGGTAAATACGTTGAATACGTTGAGCAATCTTAGAAAGTAGCGACGGCATAAGTGAGTTCCAAATCAGCTTCATTTTATTCGGTGTATCTTGTCGATTTGTTTAAAATTTCCAAGCTTTATTCTTGCAGTTTAGCAAATTTAGATGCACCATTTTAACGTTTTATTCTAATGATATATTTTCTATTAAAAGCAGCACTGAAAAGTATTAAAAGTGTAATGCTAAAATAGTTTTATTTTTGATTCAGTTGGGGAATGGCGGTCAATTGTCATGTTTAAAAAAATGAAGATTTCATCTAAGGCTTTTTTACCTTGGTGGGAAGACAATATCTTCTTAAGTGCTGTCGTAGTGGCGATTGCACTGCATCTGGTTTTTATTTCATTACAGTTTGCTGAGCCCAAAGAACATGATTTACATCATAGCAAAGACATTGCTGTGACCTTGCGCCCAAGTGCAGATGAAGTCAAAGATGCAGACTTTTTAGCGCAAGAAGACCAACAAGGCTCTGGTGTATTTCGTGAAAAGCACCGTATGTCGAGTGATATGCCCGCACAGACAAAAGATCTAAGCGTTGGTGAGCAAGAGTTAGAAGCGTTGGAAAAAGTACAGCAAAAGCGTGAATTAAAGTTTGAAGAAAAAGTATTGATGACTGTGCTCAGTTGGCAGAAACAAGCAGAACAAAATGAACGTAAAAAAGCCATGGATGAGCTGCAAAGTCAATTTCAAGCCAAAGCAGCCATGGTGGCGAGTTTAGAAGCACAATATTTACAAAAACAGCAAAATTTTAGTAAACAGCAAAAAATTAAAACTGTGGATGGTATTCAAGCGAAAAAAGACGCTTCAGCAGCTTATTTGGAGAAGTTTCGTGCCAAAGTAGAATTGTATGGTAACCGTTATTATCCTGATGAGGCAAAACAACAACGCTTATCGGGTGAAGTTCGTTTAATGGTGATCTTGAATGCTTCAGGTGGTATTCGTGCGATTCGTTTGATTGAAAGTTCAGGGCATCCAATTTTAGATGAAGCTGCAAAAAACTCAGTGCGTAAAGGTGCGCCGTTTGGAAATTTTGATGCCAATATGAAAGATATTTCTGAGCTGAGAATTATACGAACTTGGCGTTTTGATCCTGCTGAATCTGAGTTTGAAGTGCATTGAGGACATTTTAACGAGCAATAAATTCATCGACTGTGACGATTTCATCAATGCTCAGTGACCAAAGAGTGGCTTGAATACATTTATTTTCAGCGATACGGCTGTACTCAGTATGGTCAAAGTTTAAATCAAAACAATGTTGCCAACTGGTTTTTATCTCTTGTTTAATGTCTCTAGGTAATTGATAAAAATCAGTATCTTCTAGCCCTAAGTTTTTTAATTTTTCATTAAATTGAATTTCATCTGCTGTTGAACAAGGGATATATGATTTAAAAGAATAAGGATAATGCCATAAATCAAAATCAGACAATAAAATCTCATGGCTTTTCTTTTGAAATTCGATGCGAACCGCTTTGCTTCCTTTGCTTAAATGTCCTGAATATCTCAAATCAGGGCGCTTCTGTGTGGATGATTGCCATTGATACCATGCCCAGATTGGGCAACTGGCATATTGAGATGAAGCCCCAATACGCATATTCATTTGCTGGATAAGCCATTGGTAGCCATGTACACAACGTCGATCTATGTGATCTGAATAGTATGGGTAAATAATTTGATTTTGCAAAATTTTTTCATAAAAAGAATAGTCTTGAATTGTCCACAATGTGGTTAACGTGTTTTGTTCATTCATGTATTTCATTCATTTTCATTTTGCTTTGAAAAAGGTTGAGGCAGTAATTGTAGATGTGGATAGGGTACTTCAATTTTGGCATCTTGCAGGGCTTCTTTGACGTGTTCTAGTAACTTTTCTTGAATACGAGGTAAGCGCTCCATTTGATAGGGTTCGAGCCAATAACGCACAATCAGCACGATGCCTGATTCTGCAAATTCACGCACATCAACACTCGGTGCAGGGGTTTTTAAATATTCATCTTCTTGGTCTAAACGCATTAAAATAGCTTGACGTGCTTTTTCAATATCTTCATGCAGTGAAATACGGCAATAACTTTCAAAACGCATTCTTTCATGCGCAGTTAAATTGGTGACCTCGGCATTGGCAACGGTTGAGTTTGGAATAATAATCAATAAATTATCACGGTTACGAATATGGGTCGTTCTGAGTAAAATTTGCGTAATTTTTCCTTCAAATTTATTAATACGCACCCAGTCGCCAATATGAAAAGGGCGTTCTATTAAAATTGTAATACCCGCAATAAAATTAGACAATGTGGACTGAGCGGCGAAACTCACTGCAATCCCGACAATCCCAAGACCTGCCATAATCGAAATAATATTAAAGCCAAACTGTGCCATGATGGCTGCGATGCCAAAAATGACGAGGAGCACAGAAATAATGTTACGTAACAGTTGTTTTAACGAATCATCAATATAAAAACGATCTAAGAAACGCATAGTGAGTTTGGTAAATAGCATCCAAATCATATAAAAGATCAAAGAAACAATCGCAGCGCGTGAAACAGCTTGTAAATATTTTTCAGATAAACCAAATTGCGAAAGAATCGTAATGACTGAGGCAAGTAACCAAAAAAAGTGAATGGTATTGTTGATGATGTTTGTAATGATTGGATTAGTATTAAACTTTTTAGATATATAGCGAACAAAAAGCCGTAAAACCCGACTCAGTAGCCAAAAAAATGCGATTAAGATGACGACAATAAAGAGCTTGCTCAATATTGAAGCTGCAAGGATATCCCAATCTAAATCGTGATTCTCTGGCGCACCCATACTTAAATAGATACTGCGTTTGAGGGCATCTAAAAACTCGTTGAATAGGCGGTCGAACATGATTTAAGTGATAAATTATCTAATATTTTTAGGGACTTTGACAGTATAGATAAAAGGTGTTTGCGGTGATAGAACTAACTTTTGTAATTTTACCGTATAAGTGTAACGATTTTCTTATTCTCAAATAAAAACAAGATAAGCAATGTTGACATTACTTATCTTGCAAGGAAAGTTGATATTAACTTTCTTTGATGGTGTAAGGATTATCGAAACCTAATTTTGTCAAAATCTCAATTTCTAAAGCTTCCATTTCCTCAGCATCAGCTTCAGAAGTTTCATGGTCATAACCCATTAAATGCAAAGAGCCATGCACCAGCATATGTGTGAAATGCTCAATTGGTGTTTTTTCTTGTTCAAGCGCTTCTTGTAAAACCACAGGAATGCAAATCACCAAATCACCAATGGGGAATGTATCTAAGATTTGAGCCATTTCATCAGGCAAATCACTTGGGAAAGACAGCACGTTAGTCGGTTTGTCTTTACCACGATATTCTAAATTGAGTTTGTGACTTTCATCGACATCCACACAGGCAATACCAATTTCACAATCACTTTGTGTGTCAATAAAGCGCAGTGTCGTTTCAACGACTTTTTTTACATAGGCACGTTTGAGTACCAATTCAGGTGCCTCAAACGCTTGTTGTAACGATAAACTAAGTTTCAAAATGAATCCTTAACTTTAACCATGTATAACGTTTTAGTCCTGTGCATCTGCTTTGAGGTCATTATCTGCGATGAGGGCTTGTTGTAGCGCTTTACGCTCAGCACGTGCAGCAGAACTTAAACGGTGTTGTTCACCTTCCCATCCTTCATAAGCTTCAACAATTTTTTGAACCAATTGATGACGAACAACATCACGAGAATGGAAACGTGTGATATGAATTTCTTTGACATTTTCAAGTACACGCAGTGCATGTGCAAGACCTGATTGTTGACCACGTGGTAAGTCAACTTGGGTAATATCCCCCGTAATGACAGCCCGTGAACCAAAACCTAAACGCGTTAAAAACATTTTCATTTGTTCAGGTGTAGTATTTTGCGCTTCATCCAAAATAACAAAAGAATGATTTAAAGTACGACCACGCATATAGGCGAGGGGAGCAACTTCAATGATTTGACGCTCAATGAGTTTTGCGACTTTTTCAAAGCCAAGCATTTCATACAAGGCATCGTAAAGTGGGCGTAAGTAGGGGTCAATTTTTTGAGTTAAATCGCCGGGTAAAAAACCCAGCTTTTCACCCGCTTCAACAGCAGGACGGACGAGTAAAATTCTTTGAATTTCGTTGCGCTCAAGCATGTCGACTGCGGCAGCAACAGCAAGATAGGTTTTACCCGTACCTGCAGGACCAATCCCGAAAGAAATGTCACTTTGTAAAATACGTTGTACATAACGTTTTTGGTTGATGCCGCGTGGATTAACACGCCCTTTAGGAGTTTGCAGCCAAATGGCTTCAAGCCCTGTATGTTCGTTATCTGATAAATCAGCTTGTAACTCTCGGTCAGTTTGGCTGCCTTGAATCATGAGGTGAACGGTATCTGCACTAATTTGAGCAGAAAATTCAGCTTCGTCATATAAACGTTGCAATAAAATTTCTGCTCTTTCAACAGCATCTAATTTCCCATCGATAAAAAAAGCTTCACTTCGATGGGAGATTTTGACCTCTAAACGTTGTTCTATTTGTTTCATATGGCTGTTATAAGCACCAAGCATGCTTTTTAAACGTTCCATAGAAATGCCAGGAAAAGCTACTGTACGTCGAATTTCGGCAGTCAAGAGATATCCTTTTTATAAGCTTAATGGATAGCTCTACATTACGACACGTCAGGCTCAAGATTCAAGAGTTCACCATAAACTAAATTTAAGGTTTTAATCTCTGTGATCTCAATCTCTGCAAAGCGTCCCACCCAATTCGCATCGCCAATAAATGTTACTAAACGTGTATTGTCTGCGGTTCCAACCAATAAATTAGGATCTTTATTGGAAACACTCTCAATTAGAACACGTTGGATGGTTCCAAGCATGGCATCAGTTTTTTCAATACTGGATTGTTTAATCCATTGTTGAACTTTAGCCAAGCGTTCTTTCTTGACAGACTCAGGCGTTTCATCTGCAAGTTCAGATGCTGGCGTACCTGGACGTTTTGAATAGATAAAACTATAAGAATGGTCAAAATCTAAATCTTGAATAAACTGATAAGTTTCTTCAAAATTTGCATCAGTTTCACCAGGGAAGCCAATAATGAAGTCTGAAGATAAATGCATATCTGGGCGAACTTTACGTAACTTCGCAATTTTGTCGATATAAACATCGATAGTATGGTTACGTTTCATTGCTTGTAACACATCATTTGAGCCACTTTGTACAGGCAAATGTAAATGTGAAACCATTTGTGGTAAGTCACGGTAGCATTGAATCAAATCATCATTAAATTCAAGTGGATGTGAAGTTGTGTAACGTAGACGACCAATCCCTGGAATTTCCGCGACTAAACGCAGTAAATCTGCAAAGGTGCAGATTTCACCTTCAAAGGTTTCACCACGGTAACCATTCACGTTTTGACCTAAAAGGCTAATTTCACGCACGCCTTTTTCAGCTAAACCTGCGATTTCAGCTAAAACGTCATCAAGTGGACGAGAAACTTCTTCACCACGTGTATATGGTACAACACAGAAAGAGCAGTATTTTGAACAGCCTTCCATGATCGAAACAAAAGCTTTAAAACCTTCCACACGTGGCTCAGGTAAAAAGTCGAATTTTTCAATATCTGGAAATGAAATATCGACCAATTTAATTTTTTCTTTTTTCGGTTTTTCGACTTGATCATGATGTTGATCAAGCATTTGTGGCAAACGGTGTAAGGTTTGTGGACCAAAAACCATATCGACATATGGCGCACGTTTTTGAATATTGTCACCTTCTTGCGAAGCAACACATCCACCGACACCAATCACTAAATCTGGATTTTGTTCTTTGAGTTTGCGCCAGCGACCCAATTCAGAAAACACTTTTTCTTGTGCTTTTTCACGAATTGAACAGGTATTCATTAGGAGAATATCTGCATCTTTAGGATCAGTGGTCAGTACATAACCGTGTGAATCGCCTAAAAGATCTGCCATACGATGACTGTCATACTCATTCATCTGACACCCTTGCGTTTCGATATACAGTTTTTTCACTGTACCGTCTGCTGGGGTGTGCTGTGGCTGGAGAACAGTGTTTTCTGAGGCAGCTTTGGCACCATTGGGGATGAAGGTTTGAACCGTCATGGAGGTGTTTATCCTATATAAAACCAAAAATTAAATGGAGTGACGTTTCGTCAAACCAATAAAGTAGCGCATTTTACAGTATTTACATACAAAGCCATAATAAAAATCTATACAGTAAGATGAATATTCAAATCATGCTAAAAAAGAACGAAAAATGGATAAAATTAATAACGTTGAATCATAAGGTTACACAACAGAACAGTAGAAAAGCATGAGAATAATTAAACTACACGTTATTTCGTGCGATGTTGAAAAAGGTTAACCATGCAAGATAACAATACCTTGGTGAGAGAAAACGTGTTAAATCAAAAATCAATCAAAAAAAATAAAATAACATCGTGTGTTTTAGGTTTAGTTGCATGTGCAGGTTTACAAGTCACGCAGGCTGTAGAAGAACAATTTAATGATGTACTTCGTAATGCCAATAATCCAGCAGCTTTAGAGCAATACAAGTATTCCATGCAAAATGATGCATTAGGATATTACCCAGAATATTTCTCGTTAAATTCAAATTTAGCATTTCAACCTGCTGCAAATATTGTGAGCTTTGCACAGCGTTACCCACAGTCTGCTATGGCAGAAAAGCTTGCTGCAGATTATGTCGAAGAAAAAGTAAAACAAGCCGACTTTGCGAGTGCTCAACCTGTTTTGGCTTATGTGTCTAATCCAGACCAAGCAGAAAGTTGTGCTATGGCACAAGTACGTGCCAAAACAGGCGATTCCTTAGTCTTTGCTGAGTTTAAAGATGTTTGGTTGGCGACCAATTCTCAACCTGAATCATGTAATGGCTTAGGTCGTTTAATGTTGTCTAGTCCGTTATTGACGGCTGAAGATCGTCAACAGCGACTCTATGCACAGCTTCGTGCGGGGCAGTCTGGACAAGCCATTGCTACCGCACAGTCGATCGGTGTTAATCTTTCATTGGCACAACTTAATCAGATTCAAGCCAATCCATTAAATTATTTATGGACAGCACCTAAAGCCAATGTTACAGATTATGCTTATATGATATTTGCTTTAGGGCGTGCTGCAGACACTGATTTAACCTCTGCCTTACAGTCTGTGCCACGCCTTGCTCAGGGTGTGCCTGATACAGTACAAAAGTATTTATACCGTACAGTCGGTTATATTGGCGGGACAACGGTGATGAAAAATAATTTCAATCGCCAAGTCTTAGAAAGTTTAGATGCCAGTTATGGTGCGCCATTTAGTGCAGAAGAGGCTGAAATTTATGCACGACAAGCCATTCGTTTTGGGGCATGGGAAAGTGTCATTCGTGCGATTGAGAGCATGAGTGTGACACAAAAACAAGAAGATCGTTGGCAATATTGGTTAGCACGTGCATCTGAACAACGGGGTGATAAATCCTCGAAAAAGACTGCCGAAGAAATTTTTAAACGTTTGGCAATGTCAGGCGATGATTACCATAATCTCTTAGCAAGAGATCATATTGGTCAAAAATATAATGACGGTTTGAGTCAGGAACAACCATCGTCAAGCGATGTGCAACGTTTGAATCAAGATATTCATTTCCGCCGTGCATTTGCCTTAAAAAATATCAATGCCAATCCGAGTTATACCAATCGTGAATGGAACTGGGCAGTGCGCCAAGCGTATTTAAAACAAGATGATGGTTTATTGCTTGCTGCTGCACAACGTGCGACGAATATGGGGTGGTATGATCGTGCAATTTATGCAGCAGATCGAACCAAGAAGAAGCATAACTATACGTATCGTTATGCCACACCACATCAATCTTTAGTTGTCAGTCACAGTCGTAATGTTGGCATTGACCCTGCTTGGGCATATGGTTTGATGCGTCAAGAAAGTCGTTTTGTCACTGCGGCTCGTTCACATGTGGGGGCAGGTGGTCTGATGCAAATCATGCCAGGGACAGCAAAGCAAGTTGCACGACAAATGGGTGAAACCTATAATCCTGCCGCACTGAGTGATCCAAATACCAACATTCGCTATGGCACATATTATTTATCTATGATTCAACAACAGTTAAGTAATAATCCTGTTTTAGCGACAGCGGGGTATAATGCAGGCCCAAACCGTGCTAAACGTTGGCAGCCAAATGATCGCAGTTTAGCCGCAGATCAATATACTGAGGCGATTCCACTGAATGAAACACGCGATTATGTAAAAAATGTGATGACCAATGCGGTACATTACGGCATGTTACTCGGGCAAGGACCACAAGTCATTGAAAGCCGTATGCCAAATATTGCCATTCGAGCTTTTGAATAACAGAATTGGATGATTTTGTA
Source organism: Acinetobacter piscicola (assembly GCF_015218165.1). NCBI lineage: Bacteria > Pseudomonadati > Pseudomonadota > Gammaproteobacteria > Moraxellales > Moraxellaceae > Acinetobacter > Acinetobacter piscicola. Next base: position 609,403 of record NZ_CP048659.1, read on the forward strand.
ATAAATTTTTGTGTGCATGGTTACAATGAAGAACGTTGTGTTGAATCGCTTGAAAAGAAAAATTCGTGTGTGGGTATTGATCTGCACAGGATTTTTCTTATTTAAAATGGATGCATCTGCTGCACCCGCACGACCACAAGGTTATGTAATGCAAATACAGTTGACGCCAGCGGTTTGTGCTTTGGATAGCTCTAAACAAAAGCAACGTAAATGTTTAGAAGGCTATTCACTGACCATTACAGGTTTACTACCTGAAACCACACAAAAAGATTGCCAAACATCTTCATCTGCAACACTTACGCCACTACAATCTAAAGTTGTTGCTCGTGTGATGCCCGATCAAAACGCACGAACCCAACTTTGGGCGAGTGTTGGAGGGTGTGTCCCCATGAATGCGAGTCAATATTTTAGGACAATGATTAATTTGGCTGAAAAATTAAAAATTCCTGCTGATCTGACTAGTGCAGACAGTCGAGTGGTGTATCACAATCAATTAAAAGCACAATTTACTAAACTGAACCCAAGTTTGCCTTCAAATAGTCTGAATTTTATTTGCCAAAGCAGTCGATCAAGCACAATTTTGACTGAAATTGAAGTCTGTTACAAAGTAAATGGTCAATATAAACAATGCTCAAGTCAATTGGTTTCAAATTGCCCAAATAGTTTTTCCATAAAAGGTGCCTATTAAGGTTTTGAAAGCACTTATTTATTTTTCCTATAATACTTTTGTTGAAAATCATTTTCTTTTAAATGCATAACGGAAAAGATTGGAGTACAATCTTTGGCGTTTATGATAATTCGATTAAATGGAAATAGTCCTTTAATCACATTAACGATCCTCAATTGGAGATAATTACATGAAGCAAGCAGTTCGTGTTGCCGTTACTGGCGCTGCAGGTCAAATCGGTTACAGCTTATTATTCCGTATCGCTAGTGGTGAAATGCTTGGTAAAGACCAACCAGTTATCCTTCAATTATTAGAAGTTCCATTTGAGAAAGCTCAAGCTGCGCTTAAAGGCGTAATGATGGAACTAGACGACTGTGCATTCCCATTATTAGAAGGCATGATCGGTACTGATGATCCTAAAGTTGCATTTAAAGATGCTGATTATGCACTTTTAGTTGGTTCACGTCCACGTGGTCCAGGTATGGAACGTGCTGAATTACTTAAAGTGAACGGTGAAATCTTCATCGGTCAAGGTCAAGCATTGAATGAAGTTGCAAGCCGTGACGTTAAGGTTCTTGTTGTAGGTAACCCTGCAAATACGAACGCTTATATCGCAATGAAATCTGCACCAGATCTTCCTGCGAAAAACTTCACAGCAATGTTACGTCTTGACCACAACCGTGCGTTAACTCAACTTGCTCAAAAAGCGAACGTTGCAGTTTCTGATATCAAACACATGACTGTTTGGGGTAACCATTCTCCAACAATGTATGCTGACTACCGTTTTGCGACAGTAAACGGCGAAAGCTTAAAAGACAAAATCAATGATGCAGAATGGAACAAAGATGTATTCCTTCCAACTGTTGGTAAACGTGGCGCTGCGATCATCGAAGCACGTGGTTTATCTTCTGCTGCATCTGCTGCAAACGCTGCGATCGACCATATGCGTGATTGGGCGCTTGGTACAAACGGTGAATGGGTAACGATGGGTATTCCTTCTGATGGTTCTTATGGTATTCCTGAAGGTGTAATGTTCGGTTTCCCTGTAACTTGCGAAAATGGCGAGTACAAAATCGTTCAAGGTCTTGAAATCGACGAATTCAGCCGTGAACGTATCAACTTCACTTTAGAAGAGTTAGAAGGCGAACGTGCAGCAGTTGCTGACATGGTTAAATAATTGAATTTTTAAGATCGTTGATCTTTTAGATTGAATTAAAAAAAGCACTCCATTTGGGGGTGCTTTTTATTGGTATTCGTTGATAAAAATGATTAACAAACAATAACAAGAATAAAGCAAGATCATGCTGAATTTAGAATAAAAAACAGTTAATTTTAAAAGTGATATCGTCAATTTAAACTTTAACAATAAGCAACGCAGGAAAATAATATGAGAGATGGATCCGGAAATTTGAACAACTCCTATAAGTGATACTCTGCTCCTCAAATGATGTTATAAACATCAATATATGGAGTATTTTATGGCACGTAGACCAAGAAGAAATCATTCAAACGACTTTAAGGCTAAGGTAGCACTTGCTGCGATCAAAGCAGAAAAAACACTTGCTGAATTGAGTTCTGAGTTTGATGTTCATCAAAACCAAATTATTGACTGGAAAAATCAATTGATCTCAGCTTCCTCACAAGCTTTCGATCAATCAAAAGCTCCATCAGAACCTCCCATTGATCTTAAAAAGTTACATGCAAAAATCGGTGAGCAGGCATTAGAAATTGATTTTTTAGAAGGTGTGTTGAAGAAACTGGGCCGCTTCAACCACAAAAGTTAATCGATCACTCACTTCAGATTTCAGTATCTAAACAAGCTAAGTTACTGAAAGTCTCTCGTGGTTGTTATTATTATCGCCCAAAACCTGTTAGCTCATCAGATCTGAAGCTGATGCGATGTATTGATGAATTACATATGCAATATCCTTTTGCAGGCAGTCGTATGATGCGTGATTTGTTGAATCGTCAAGGGCATCATATAGGACGACGTCATACACGTACTTTAATGAAGAAAATGGGTATTCAGGCGTTATATTGCAAACCAAATTTAAGCCAGGCTAATCAAGCTCACCGTAAATATCCATATCTGCTCAAAGGATTGGCTATTCAGCGCAGTAATCAAGTGTGGTCTACTGATATAACGTATATCCCTATGGCAAAAGGCTTTGTTTATTTATGTGCTGTGATTGATTGGCATAGCCGCAAGGTACTTGCGCATAGGGTATCGATTAGTATGGAGGTGGATTTTTGTATTTCGGCTTTAAATGAAGCGATTGAAAAATATGGATCACCTGAAATATTGAATACAGACCAAGGCAGTCAGTTCACCAGTGATGCATTTATTGATGTATTGAAATCAAATGGCATTCAAATCAGTATGGATGGTAAAGGTCGATGGGTAGATAATGTGATGGTTGAACGATTATGGCGGAGCGTTAAATATGAAGAGGTGTATCTCAAAGCTTATAGCAGTGTCACAGATGCGAAAAAGCAATTGAGTGCATATTTTGAGTTTTATAATCTGAAACGACCTCATTCGAGTCTAGACAAAATGACACCAAATGAGTTTTACTATGATCAGCTACCCCAACAAAACAAGGTGGCTTAACTAGAGCGGAATATCACTTATAAATACGCTTTTAGTTGTTCAAACAAGTGGAACCACCTCTATGTTTGATGAACAACCGACACTTAAATTGTTATTTGATCAATTGGGATTGGATTCAGATCAGGCTTCAATTGATCAATTTGTTGCAACACATCAGCTACCACAAGGGGCGATGCTACATGAAGCGAGTTTTTGGAGTGATTCACAGCGTGAGTTTATTGCAAGCCATTGGCGTAAAGATGACGATTGGGCTTTGGTGATTGATGAACTGAACGAGTTATTGGCAGATAAGTCTTAGATTTTAAATAGAATGTCTATGCTTTCTATAAGTGTGTGAAAATTAATCACAAATTGAAACAACAAAAAATAGTCTTAGGACTATTTTTTTTGTCTAAATTCTTATAAGTTGGTTGTATAAGGAAATACAATTTTATTGATATAAATTTATTGGATAAGCTTCATAAATGTTTGAACGATAAAAATTTACCGAGGGAGGGCAGGAAGCTCATGAACACTCAACCATCTTTAGCCTTATTATTTTCTCAGCTCGGTTTGGCAAATAGTCCTGCTGCAATTGAGCTCTATATTCGTACTCATCAATTAACATCTAGTCAAAATTTGCATGACGCGCCATTTTGGAATAAATCACAACGTGACTTTTTAATCAGTCATTTGGTTCAAGATGATGATTGGGCAATGTGGATTGATGAACTAAATCAACAATTACACATGGATGCCTATAAACTACAAACGGCTTAAAAGTATTTATTTCAAACTGAAAAAAAGATGGTATTTCACCATCTTTTTTTGTTTTAAATTCAAAGCTTAATGTAATTTATGTTGAATTAAATCATTAAACCATGTGTTTTGACGTACCTGTTTAAAGGCAGGATGTTCTTGCAATAATGCTACATCACATTGTTCAGTTTTCACATATTTACTGAGCCAATGTCGTGTTAAGGCCAATTCATTTTTAACCGCAGAGGCATAAGCAAGGAAGAAATAAATTTCATTATGTTCATGCGGTGTTAATGGTTTTAAAATTTGCTGCGTAATTAATGCAAAACGATTTTCTTGAGTAATTTCAAAATACAACATATAGGCTTTAGCTAAATGTAGCGACAATTTGAGATATAAACTCATCGGCATTTCTTCATATTCCACACGTGCACTTTCAAGCAATACAATGGCTTCTTGTAGAAAATGAATTTGTTCTTGGCGTACATGGCTAAGTACCACCAATTGCAAGCGTAAGTCAGCTCGTTCCAAAGCGAGTTCAGGCGTGTTTTCTTGCAAATACATTTGGTCTGTTTCACCAATACGTGCAATGATTTGTTTTGTATTTTCAAACATGCGCCTTCATCCTCATTTTTCAATAGCGCTATATATGAGGATGAATATTTAAATTTAAAGATAATGAGCAGCTAAAAAGAACAAAGCGTAAAACTTATAATAGTTGCTGATCTGAACGCAGCCATGCTGTAATGGATAAACGCTGATGTTTAGCTTCAATGACTTCGTGTAATAAATCACTCTGAAATATCGCAAGACGATTGGGTTTAGGGTGGATATAGTGCCATTGATTATTTTTATCTTGTAGATGTAATTGACCACCCCAATCATCTTGCCATTGCTTATGTAAATAATACACAGCGGAGATCATTCGACCATTTTTACCTTGTGGATTATCACGATGTAAAGTATAAAATTCGCCTGCATTATAACAAGCAAAATGTGCTTCTACTTCATTGATTCCTAAATAAAAATAACGATTTAATGTATTGGAGAGTTGTTTTAATGTGTCGATATGTTGTTGGGCAATGTCTAAATTGTCATTGATCCATAAAATATGATCACTACGAATATTGCTGATGACACCATTTTGAACGGCAGCAGCACGAAATTCATTAAGGTGGGTGGTACATTCGAGTACAAGTGCTTGTAAATAGTCTGTGGGATAAACATCATCAATAATGGCAAAACCGTGTTGATCTAAATCATCTAAAATTTGATCAACATTCCAAGACTTTGGGAGAAAGATCACATCCATACATATCCAAAAAATAACGAAAAAATAAAGGCTTTATTTTAGAACAAGAACGGGACAGTGAAGAAATATTTTTTCGTGCTAAAATAGTTGTTGAACTTAGGAATGAATCAAAACATGAATTACCGTCACCATTTCCATGCAGGCAACTTTGCCGATGTCATGAAACATGTGTTATTACTGCAAATTTTGGCACGTTTAAATGGCAAAGATAAACCATATCGTTATGTAGACACGCATGGTGGTGCGGGTAGATACGATTTATCGACTGCAGAAGCACAAAAATCAGGTGAATTTTTAAATGGTATTCACCGTTTGGTCAAATTAGATGACTCGATTAAGCGTAATGCGCCTGAAGGCGTAAAACAATATCTTAAAATTGTTGAAGATATGCGTGCAGGTTCAGGCAAAGGGGCATATCCAGGTTCGCCGTGGTTTGCACTTGAAGGTATGCGTGAAACAGATAAAGCCACTATTTTTGAAATGCAACGAGATGTATTTCAACAGCTTTATTATAATATTCGTGACAAACGTGCAGGCTTACATGAGCGTGATGCTTATGAAGGCTTACTTGGTGTGATTCCACCGAAAGAAAAACGTGGGTTGGTCATGATTGATCCACCATATGAGTTGGAGCGTAAAGATTTTCCTCAATTGGTAGAACTTTTAGTTGCAGCTTATAAAAAATGGCCTACAGGTATTTTTGCAGTTTGGTATCCAATTAAAGATCGTGCCATGATTGAACGCTTTGAAAAGAAAATGATCAAAACAGGCATTCGCCGTCAGTTGGTGTGTGAAGTCTGTGTCTGGCCAGATGACACGCCTGTAGGTTTAAATGGTTGTGGTCTATTGGTGATTAATCCACCTTGGAAATTCTCTGAAGATGCTGATGAAGCTTTACAATGGCTATTTCCACATTTACGTATGAGTGAAAATGGTGGTCATGCAGCAGTACGTTGGTTAGTTGGCGAATAAGCAAAATTGATGAAAAAGGTCACAGTAGGATCGAACAATGACAAATATAAATAAACCTGAAAGCAATCCTTCTTCGCACGATGATCATGCTTTTGACGGTATTACCTTTGAAGTCGAAGAGGTGGAGCATACCTATGAAGGGGAAAAGGTCAAACGTCGCGGGATCTACTTGTGGCCAAATTTAATCACCACTGCTGCATTGTTATCGGGTTTTTACTCAATTATTGCCAGTATGAATGGTGATTTTACCCAAGCGATTTACGCAATTTTCCTTGCTGCTTTATTTGATGGTTTAGATGGGCGTGTAGCCCGTGCAATAGGTGCACAAAGTGCATTTGGTGAACAATTTGATTCGCTCTCTGACTTATTGGCATTTGGTGTTGCACCTGCAATCCTGATGTACAGTTGGAGTTTACATGATCTCGGTCGCATCGGTTTGGCTGCATGTTTTGTCTATACCGCATGTGCTGCATTTCGTTTAGCACGTTTTAACGTGCAAATCGGTGTAGTCGATAAACGCTATTTTATTGGCGTTGCAAGTCCATTAGCCGCTGTGATGATCATTTCATTGGTCTGGGTTGGACGAGATTTTCCCGCTATTTTTGATTTGAAAGATATCGGTATTCAAATTGTTAATGCTGTGATTATTGTCGCTGTAGGATTATTGATGATTTCCAATATCAAATATTATTCATTTAAAACTGTTGATCGTAAACGTGTCCCATTTTTCGTGTTACCAATCGCTGTATTTATTTTGGCAGCAGTGACCTATAATATTCCTGTAGGCATTCTTATTATTTCAATTATCTATGCCATGTCTGGATTTATAACCACTTTTCTGGCTAGAAAAAATGCGGTGAGCTAATAAAAAGTAGGAGTTTGATATGCAGTTGTTCATGAATTTTATCGATGAATCCAAACAGCTCAATCAGGCTCCTTTTCCGCTAAAGCTCGATTATCATCCACAACGTGGACGATTTAAAATTATTCATCAAGGATTGATGATTCCTAATCTACCCGCACCTTTATATTACCTCAATTTCCTGAGCATCATTGGGCAATCCAACATTCCTATATTACGTAATCAAGATGCGATTCACACTACAGCTTTGGATACAGCAACGATTATTGTAAGTTGTAGTGCGCATATGGCTGGGCATTTTTCTTCTTATTCCATTGAAAATGATTGCAATTTCAAATCAGATTTTTATCAATTTTCAAATAAAGAAATATTACAAGGTACTTTTCCATTTTTTCGATTAACGCGCCAAGATGACGAGCTGAGTTTTGATCTTAAAATTCAAACTACCCCGATCATTTCACATTTCACCAAACTAAAATTAGGTATTTTTAATCATTGGTCTTTGCTGTGTCATTGTCGGGGTGAACTGAGTTACAAGGGACAAAGTTACAACATTGATGAAATGGGTTCATTTGAATATGCTCGCGCAATCAATATTCCTTATTTACCTTTGTGTTTTTTTACCTATCAAATTATTAACCTGCAAAATCAACGTCAATTGTTGTTAGGACAGATTCGTAATAACTTTAATCAAATCGTACAGTCGCGTATTTATTTTAGAGATGCGCAAACTTCAATCGCTGAGATGTTTGATGAAGATGTTCATTTCAAAATTTTGCGAGTGTATCCAAAAGTAAAAACACCTAATCACCAAGAAATGTACTTACCACGAGAGTTTTATTGGACTTTTCAAAATGGAAATAGAAAAATAGAAATCCATGCAGAAAGCCGTGGTGATTATAAATTTGGTCTAGCAGCAGGTTATGTCGGCAGTTTTAAATATTGTGTAAATATTGATGGAATTGAAGAAACAGGAGAAAGTGGCTATTGTGAATACATTGATTGTCGTCCTTTAAAGTGGCAAGAAAAAGAAAATGACGAAAAAAAAGCGGATGAAGCAATGAATATCATGCCATGTACGCTCAAAAAATAACAAAAACAGCCAAAATTGTAGAATAAATAAGCAAGCGATAAGCTTTTTAAAAAATAAATCAAAAAAGGGGTTGCGTCGTATCTGAAATACTGTAGAATGCACATCCATCGGCGGTGATGAAGATTAAAACTTCTGATAAAACAATGACTTGGTTGAATTGATTAAGTTGGGTTTTAGAAGGAAGGATTAAAAATAATTTTCATTACATGTTGACTTTCTAAAGATAGAGAGTAATATAGCCGACCTAGCTTGATGCTGACGAAGCATTAAGAAGATCATTAAGAGAATATGAAGAACAACTTGTGTGGATTTTTACTGGTTGATTGATCGAAATTATTTTCATTGATTGATGGTAGAAATTACTCGAAGTTTATTTGAGAAATTAATGTCAGAAAATTGATGAGCCAGATTTGGTGTTTAGAATAAAACACTATTGATTTTAAACTGAAGAGTTTGATCATGGCTCAGATTGAACGCTGGCGGCAGGCTTAACACATGCAAGTCGAGCGGGGAAAGGTAGCTTGCTACTGGACCTAGCGGCGGACGGGTGAGTAATACTTAGGAATCTGCCTATTAGTGGGGGACAACGTTTCGAAAGGGACGCTAATACCGCATACGCCCTACGGGGGAAAGCAGGGGATCATTTGACCTTGCGCTAATAGATGAGCCTAAGTCGGATTAGCTAGTTGGTGGGGTAAAGGCCTACCAAGGCGACGATCTGTAGCGGGTCTGAGAGGATGATCCGCCACACTGGGACTGAGACACGGCCCAGACTCCTACGGGAGGCAGCAGTGGGGAATATTGGACAATGGGGGGAACCCTGATCCAGCCATGCCGCGTGTGTGAAGAAGGCCTTATGGTTGTAAAGCACTTTAAGCGAGGAGGAGGCTACTTTGGTTAATACCTAAAGATAGTGGACGTTACTCGCAGAATAAGCACCGGCTAACTCTGTGCCAGCAGCCGCGGTAATACAGAGGGTGCGAGCGTTAATCGGATTTACTGGGCGTAAAGCGTACGTAGGCGGCTTTTTAAGTCGGATGTGAAATCCCTGAGCTTAACTTAGGAATTGCATTCGATACTGGGGAGCTAGAGTATGGGAGAGGATGGTAGAATTCCAGGTGTAGCGGTGAAATGCGTAGAGATCTGGAGGAATACCGATGGCGAAGGCAGCCATCTGGCCTAATACTGACGCTGAGGTACGAAAGCATGGGGAGCAAACAGGATTAGATACCCTGGTAGTCCATGCCGTAAACGATGTCTACTAGCCGTTGGGGCCTTTGAGGCTTTAGTGGCGCAGCTAACGCGATAAGTAGACCGCCTGGGGAGTACGGTCGCAAGACTAAAACTCAAATGAATTGACGGGGGCCCGCACAAGCGGTGGAGCATGTGGTTTAATTCGATGCAACGCGAAGAACCTTACCTGGTCTTGACATAGTAAGAACTTTCCAGAGATGGATTGGTGCCTTCGGGAACTTACATACAGGTGCTGCATGGCTGTCGTCAGCTCGTGTCGTGAGATGTTGGGTTAAGTCCCGCAACGAGCGCAACCCTTTTCCTTATTTGCCAGCACTTCGGGTGGGAACTTTAAGGATACTGCCAGTGACAAACTGGAGGAAGGCGGGGACGACGTCAAGTCATCATGGCCCTTACGACCAGGGCTACACACGTGCTACAATGGTCGGTACAAAGGGTTGCTACCTAGCGATAGGATGCTAATCTCAAAAAGCCGATCGTAGTCCGGATTGGAGTCTGCAACTCGACTCCATGAAGTCGGAATCGCTAGTAATCGCGGATCAGAATGCCGCGGTGAATACGTTCCCGGGCCTTGTACACACCGCCCGTCACACCATGGGAGTTTGTTGCACCAGAAGTAGGTAGTCTAACCGCAAGGAGGACGCTTACCACGGTGTGGCCGACGACTGGGGTGAAGTCGTAACAAGGTAGCCGTAGGGGAACCTGCGGCTGGATCACCTCCTTAACGAAAGATTGACGATCGGTAAGAATCCACAACAAGTTGTTCTTCATTGAAGTATCTGAGGGTCTGTAGCTCAGTTGGTTAGAGCACACGCTTGATAAGCGTGGGGTCACAAGTTCAAGTCTTGTCAGACCCACCATTCTGACGAACACATTATTTAATTGAAAAATTAAATATTGAGTACAGGGAATTAGATATTTTAGATCTTAAGCTGGGGACTTAGCTTAGTTGGTAGAGCGCCTGCTTTGCACGCAGGAGGTCAGGAGTTCGACTCTCCTAGTCTCCACCACATTCTTACGGAATGTTAACTAGCTAATAAACAAGCAAATAAAATGATAGCTTATAGAGCTTAGTGATAAAGAAGCGTATAATACGCTGCATTGTTATTAAGCTCTGTGATTTATCACAGTTGACTGCGATCTGACGAAGACGTAGTGAATCATTAACAGAATATATTTGAGTTGAAATAAATTGTTCATACTCGTTTCAAGTAGGCAACTACAAGAAATGAGTTACTAGCGATAAAACTGAATCAAGCGTTTTGGTATATGAATTTAGATTGAAGCTGTACGGTGTTTAGATACACAGTACTTCAAACTGTAATGTTGGTTATCCTACTTGTAGGGATGAACGACTGTTTGGGGTTGTATAGTCAAGTAATTAAGTGCATGTGGTGGATGCCTTGGCAGTCAGAGGCGATGAAAGACGTAATAGCCTGCGATAAGCTTCGGGGAGGCGGCAAATATCCTGTGATCCGGAGATTTCTGAATGGGGAAACCCACTTACCATAAGGTAGGTATCGTATGATGAATACATAGTCATACGAGGCGAACGAGGGGAAGTGAAACATCTCAGTACCCTTAGGAAAAGAAATCAATTGAGATTCCCTCAGTAGCGGCGAGCGAACGGGGATCAGCCCATTAAGTTATATGTGTTTTAGCGGAACGCTCTGGGAAGTGCGACCGTAGAGGGTGATAGTCCCGTACACGAAAGGGCACATATAATGATGACGAGTAGGGCGAGGCACGTGAAACCTTGTCTGAATATGGGGGGACCATCCTCCAAGGCTAAATACTCCTGACTGACCGATAGTGAACCAGTACCGTGAGGGAAAGGCGAAAAGAACCCCTGTGAGGGGAGTGAAATAGATCCTGAAACCGCATGCATACAAGCAGTGGGAGCCGACTTGTTCGGTGACTGCGTACCTTTTGTATAATGGGTCAGCGACTTATATTCAGTAGCAAGGTTAACCGTATAGGGGAGCCGTAGAGAAATCGAGTCTTAATAGGGCGTATAGTTGCTGGGTATAGACCCGAAACCGGGTGATCTATCCATGAGCAGGTTGAAGGTTGGGTAACACTAACTGGAGGACCGAACCCACTGTCGTTGAAAAGCCAGGGGATGACTTGTGGATAGGGGTGAAAGGCTAATCAAACTCGGTGATAGCTGGTTCTCCCCGAAAGCTATTTAGGTAGCGCCTCGGACGAATACCATTGGGGGTAGAGCACTGTTTCGGCTAGGGGGTCATCCCGACTTACCAAACCGATGCAAACTCCGAATACCAATGAGTACTATCCGGGAGACAGACTGCGGGTGCTAACGTCCGTAGTCAAGAGGAAAACAATCCAGACCGCCAGCTAAGGTCCCAAAATCTATATTAAGTGGGAAACGATGTGGGAAGGCATAGACAGCTAGGAGGTTGGCTTAGAAGCAGCCACCCTTTAAAGAAAGCGTAATAGCTCACTAGTCGAGTCGGCCTGCGCGGAAGATGTAACGGGGCTAAAATATAGTACCGAAGCTGCGGATGTATACTATGTATACGTGGTAGGGGAGCGTTCTGTAAGCCGATGAAGGTGGATTGAGAAGTCTGCTGGAGGTATCAGAAGTGCGAATGCTGACGTGAGTAACGACAAAACGGGTGAAAAACCCGTTCGCTGAAAGACCAAGGGTTCCAGTCCAACGTTAATCGGGGCTGGGTGAGTCGACCCCTAAGGCGAGGCCGAGAGGCGTAGTCGATGGGAAATTGGTTAATATTCCAATACTTCTGTGTAATGCGATGAGAGGACGGAGAAGGTTAAGTCAGCCTGGCGTTGGTTGTCCAGGTGAAAGGTTGTAGGCATGTATCTTAGGCAAATCCGGGGTACTCTATGCTGAGAACTGATAGCAAGCTGTACTTGTACAGTAAAGTGGCTGATACCATACTTCCAAGAAAAGTCTCTAAGCTTCAGTTACACAGGAATCGTACCCGAAACCGACACAGGTGGTCAGGTCGAGTAGACCAAAGCGCTTGAGAGAACTCTGCTGAAGGAACTAGGCAAAATGGTACCGTAACTTCGGGAGAAGGTACGCTGCTTTTGGTGATGGAACTTGCTTCCTGAGCTGAGAGCAGCCACAGAAACTAGGCCCCTGCAACTGTTTATTAAAAACATAGCACTCTGCAAACACGAAAGTGGACGTATAGGGTGTGATGCCTGCCCGGTGCTGGAAGGTTAATTGATGGGGTTAGCGTAAGCGAAGCTCTTGATCGAAGCCCCAGTAAACGGCGGCCGTAACTATAACGGTCCTAAGGTAGCGAAATTCCTTGTCGGGTAAGTTCCGACCTGCACGAATGGCATAATGATGGGGGCGCTGTCTCCAGCAGAGGCTCAGTGAAATCGAAATCGCCGTGAAGATGCGGTGTACCCGCGGCTAGACGGAAAGACCCCGTGAACCTTTACTGCAGCTTGACATTGAACTTTGATCTTACTTGTGTAGGATAGGTGGGAGGCTTTGAAACCGAGACGCTAGTTTCGGTGGAGCCAATCTTGAAATACCACCCTGGTAATATTGAGGTTCTAACTCTGTCCCGTGATCCGGGACGAGGACCATGTCTGGTGGGTAGTTTGACTGGGGCGGTCTCCTCCTAAAGAGTAACGGAGGAGTACGAAGGTGCGCTCAGCGTGGTCGGAAATCACGCGTAGAGTATAAAGGCAAAAGCGCGCTTAACTGCGAGACCCACAAGTCGAGCAGGTACGAAAGTAGGTCTTAGTGATCCGGTGGTTCTGTATGGAAGGGCCATCGCTCAACGGATAAAAGGTACTCTGGGGATAACAGGCTGATACCGCCCAAGAGTTCATATCGACGGCGGTGTTTGGCACCTCGATGTCGGCTCATCTCATCCTGGGGCTGAAGCAGGTCCCAAGGGTATGGCTGTTCGCCATTTAAAGAGGTACGCGAGCTGGGTTTAGAACGTCGTGAGACAGTTCGGTCCCTATCTACCGTGGGCGCTGGAAATTTGAGAGGATCTGCTCCTAGTACGAGAGGACCAGAGTGGACGAACCTCTGGTGTACCGGTTGTGACGCCAGTCGCATCGCCGGGTAGCTATGTTCGGAAGGGATAACCGCTGAAAGCATCTAAGCGGGAAGCCTACCTCAAGATAAGATTTCCCTAGGACTTTATGTCCTCTAAAGAGCCGTTGAAGACTACGACGTTGATAGGTTGGATGTGGAAGTGCAGCGATGCATGAAGCTGACCAATACTAATTGCTCGTGAGGCTTGACTATACAACACCCAAACAGTTGTATGTTTCAATGAATTCAAAGCAAAATGCTTGATTTAGTTCAAAAGCTAGTTACAATAGCAACTCAAATTATCCTGTTAATAACTCATTTGGTTGAAAGCCGTGGCATCTAAATAAGACCATAGCGAGTATCCATAACAGTTTGCTGGCGACAATAGCAAGAGTGAACCACCTGATCCCTTCCCGAACTCAGAAGTGAAACCTCTTAGCGCTGATGGTAGTGTGGGATTACCCATGTGAGAGTAAGTCATCGCCAGCTTTTAAATTTAAAACACCCCCAACCATACGGTTGGGGGTGTTTTTTATGGCGGGTGGGAAAATAGTATTTATAAATAAGGAATAATTATTTCAATTATTCCTTATTATATTTTATTGATTTAATTGTCTTCTAGCATGTTTGAAAGCAGTACGCAATCCTTCCTCAAGTGTTGGATGATAAAAGGGTTTTGTAAGAAGATCGTCAAGTGTTACTTCTTCAGCGATCATCCAAGAAAGTAAATGTGCCATATGCTCAGCGGATTCTACAAAAAGTTCTGCACCTAAAAGTCTTCGTGATGTTTTATCAATATAAACTTCAATGCCACCTTTATTTTTACCGAGTACAAGAGCACGTCCTTGTTTTTGATAGGATGCGAAACCAGTGATAAAATCAACTTCTTTGTCTTTTAATGCTTTATAACTCTGTCCTACTGTTGCCATTTCAGGTGAACTAAACATAATCGCAAGTGGTGTTAATGTCTTAATATTTTTAATTGGGGTATTTAGACAATTGTGTACAGTCATTCTACCTTCATGAGCTGCTTCATGTTGAATAGGTGTATTTGTAAATGCATCTCCAATAATAAAAATAGGTAAGTTTGCTAATTGCTTCGTTTGGGGATGGATCGGAAGTTTTTTTAGGTCTTGATATTCAGGATGAATATTTTCTAAATTCAAGGTGTTCAGCAAAGATTGTCTACCTGTTGCTATTAATAAGTAGTCGACCTCTAAAGTTATATTTTCATTTCCAAGTTGATAATGAATTCTTACACCATTTTTTGTTTTTTCAACTTTTTGTGGCAGTGTTTCAAATAAAATATTTATTTCTTTGGCAATAGTTTGTTGTGCTAATTCTTGCAATTGTGGGCTAGAAAGTGAACCGACTTTCTTACTTCGTGCAAAAACAGTTGTTTTTACACCTAAACGCTGCATGGCTTGTGCTAGCTCAATTGCAATTACACCACTGCCAATGACTGCGAGTGATTTAGGAAGTTGCTCTAATTCAAAGATTTGATCTGAGGTAATAAGGTGTTCTTTGAGTTCTTGTTTCCATGCAACATCAAAACTTGGTGTTGAGCCTACGGCAATAATAAAACTTTTTGCTTGAAATTGTTGTTGATTGACTTCGATTGTATTGGAATTAATAAATTTGGCTTTGCCATTTATTTTATGGGTAGAATTCCAACTTTCTACATCTTTTAATGTTGCTTGTGTAAATTGGTCACGCAGTTGGCGGACATGAGGCATAATTTGTGTCGTATTAATCTCTGCTTTAATGTTTAATCCAACTTCATCTGCGTGTTGTATATCATATAGACGATTTGCACTTGAAATCAGCACTTTACTTGGCATGCAGCCAACACGTGCACATGTTGTATCCCAAGGACCATCATTGATGATCAGTAGGTTTGAAGTGTATTTTGCAGCTTCTTTATAGGCTGAAATGCCTGCTGTACCAGCACCAATAATAATAATATCGTACATAAAAAATAACTCATAACTCACTATTTTAAAAAGAATATAATAAAAAAAGCCTTCAAATGAAGGCTTTCTTGCAAATATTTACATTAGTATTTGATGTTATTTGGTTGAGTTAAAGTTGTGCTAATCTTACCATTCTGATTGACAGATTGTCCCTCAAACGTAATACCATTAAGTGCATGTTTGAATTTCAAGATTGAACCATTTAGGGCTTGTTTAAATGTAAAAATATTTCTACCTTCAAGATAAATACTTCCCGTAAAATTTTGGGTATTGGCTGATGGAGTTTCATTTTCGATACGTGTACCTGAAATTGCTGATACATTAGGTAAATTAAGTACTTGTGTTAGGTTTGACTTAATGCGATAAGTAGCTAAAGCTGAATTATCACCTGGAATTGAATTAATTGTAAAGGATACAGGTTCTACTTCAGGAGTATTTGGGTTGTCATTTGTAAGAACGTCAAATGATGAATTGTTTTGGAGTACGTATAATTCACCATCTTTTGAAGTTGGGTCTTTATAAATACTTAAAGCACCTTTAGTTTCGGTAGTCTCATCATCATAAGTTAATGTTACTTGATAGTTACTATCAGCTTCATTCATAGAAACAATTCTTAGTTGATCAGTTTGAGTGAGCCCCCACGATTGTTTGTATGGATATCCAAATACACCAGTGACCCAAATATCATTATATTTTTTATCAGTATTACGATTATCAAATATGATGATCATTGTTTTACCGGTAAATTTATTAATTTGATCTTCTGAAAGTTTCATTCCTGCAATTTCATTATCGTTTACATCAAAATCCCAAGAAGTATATTTTTGAGGGTTAATATTATTTAAGGCATTTTTAATCACATTGTCGCCGAAAAGAATATAGCAGCCAGTATTTGCATATGTTCCAGAGTCCATGCATTTTTCACGATAATAGAAAGCTGTTTTGTCCTTATCAAATAGTTTTTTTGCATCTATAGCTAGCTGTAGTGGACCTTGAGAAAATGTATCTAAAGCATGATCAATATAGCCTTTAGCCGTTGTAGAATCATTTGGATCATAGTTTCCAAATAAATATTGCCCTTCAGTTTTTAGTAGATCTAATGTTTTTTGTGCTTTGATAGTTTCTTCAGATTGTGTTGTTGGAGGTATATTATCAGTAACTTTATTATCATAATAACCATCGCTACCTCCACCGCCACACGCAACGAGTAAATAAGACAGACTTAATGCTAATGTTCCTTTCAGAAAATTCATGAGTACCCCAAAAAAATGATTTGAAATGTATGTATAAATTTATTTATATTATGTAAAGATAGCACAGTTAAAATATGGTGCAAATAGCACCATATCATATTTCTTCTAATTTAAATCGACGCCCCCATACTCACGCCAACAGTTGGTTTAACATTCATACTGCTACAAGCGCTTAAAAGTACAACACTCATAATTACTAAAATGACTTTATTCATGAAGAAGTCCCGCCTCTTTTGCTTGATTAAATAATGAGGTTGATCTTGAGCCACTTTTGCAAATCATTAAAATAGGTTTGGGTAAACTATTGTAATATTTTGAAAATTCAATGACATCTTGTTGTGAGATCTTACCTGAAATGACAGGCTGATAAACCAAACTGACTTGAGATTTTTCAGATATTTGACGCAATTGAGATGCTGTAACAAGATTACCCCTTTCATTATCAGGTCGGTTCACAATGACAGATTTAAAGCCTTGAGTGAGCAAAACTTGAAATTTATCGATAGTCATTTTCCCCGCTACACTGACTGATGGTGTCAGTGTAGTTCGATCAAAAAGTGTTTCTGCAAAAGTGTTTGAAATACTAAAACAAAGAAAAACAATCCAAAAGGTAAATTGTTTCTTAGTCATCTAAGAGATCCATTTGTTTTGCAAGTTGGTAAAGGTTGTTTGAACGATTCCCTGTACGACAGAACATTAGCACAGGTTTTGGAAGTTCATTAAAATGATTCGCAAAAGTACGTACATCTACTTCTGTAATTTGACCTGCAACCACAGGCTGATGTACATAATCTAAGCCAGCATTACGTGCAGCTTCCTCAATTTGAGCACTTGTTGGTTGTTCAGCACCACCTTCTAAATCTGGGCGATTATTAATAATCGATTTAAAACCTTTTTCAACAACTTGGGAAATATGTTCAGGACCAATTTGGCCTGCAAATCCAACATTTTCACTCATGATGATGCTCCACAATATTTAAAAAAACTATGTTAGTATCATAGCATTAAGCTTTGTATTACGATTTAGTAATGAAGTAGATTTATAAGATAAAACCAACAAAATATAATGGAATGGAGTGCCTATGTACGCTTATACAGTCGAACCACTGTATGTTCCAAGCGGTCAGGAGGTGATTGCTGCTGATTTCTATAGACCTAAAAATATAAAAAAACCAGCAGTGATTGTGATGGCGCATGGATTTGCAGCCTTAAGACAATTTCGTTTAATCGAATATGCCAAGCGTTTTGCTCAAGCAGGTTATGCGGTTGTACTATTTGATTATCGTTATTGGGGGGGGAGTACTGGGCAACCCCGTGAACAAATTTCCTTGACCGATCAATTAGAAGATTGGAAAACAGTGATCACCTACGTGAGTAGTAAAAAAAGTATTAACTCACGTAAAATGGTGTTGTGGGGAACATCACTCAGTGGGGGATATGTCTTAACACTCGCAGCAGAAGTGAAAAATATTCAAGCGGTCATGGTGCAAATTCCTTTTGTGGATGGTACTGAAACGGCTAAACTTTATCCGATTCATCATTTACCGAAAGCGCTGAAACTCTCTAGCCAAGACTATATGAGTGCAAAAATAGGGATGCAGCCAAAAACATTGCCTGTGGTACATCCTTTTAGTTTGTGTTTTATTCCGACAAGGGACAGCTATAACGGTTATATGTCGATAGTCAATCCTGATTATTATTGGAGTGGTGAAGTTCCTGCACGGGTGTTCTTTAATTTGATTCGCTATCGCCCGATTGAAATCGTGAGAAGGATTAATATTCCTGTGTTGTTTATTGCGGCGAAAAAAGACAGTGTTGTTCCTATTTCATCTAGCCGTGAAACAGCAACAAATATTGCACCATTTGTAAAATATTACGAATGGAACATGTCTCATTATGATATTTATCATGGGCAATGGTTGGAAAAAGCCATTTTGACCCAATTAGAGTTTTTACATCAACATATTGGAGTGAGCTCATGATCATTGTATGCCCAGCTTGCGGCGCTAAAAATCGCGTACCTGATGAAAAATTAGATGCACAACCCACGTGTGGTCAATGTCATCAAGCGCTTATTCCACTCGCACCAATTGAGTTAAATGAACAAAATTTTAGCAATTTTGTCAGTCACAGTGATTTACCCATTTTAATTGATTTATGGGCGGATTGGTGTGGACCTTGTAAAATGATGGCACCACATTTTGCAGAAGTTGCAAAGCATAATCCACAGGTGGTATTTGCTAAAATTGACACGGAAGCAAACCCGCGTTTGAGCAGTGCATTTAATGTTCGTAGTATTCCAACGTTAGTTTTAATGAATAAAACCACAGAAATTGCTAGAATAAGCGGCGCTTTACGTTCTAGCCAGTTACAAGATTGGTTAGATGAGCAGTTAAAATCTTTTTAGTTAATTGACCAATTTGGAGTTCATGTGTCAGATTCTCATGTAAAACCTGAAGGTACGCTTTCCCTTCAAACCATCGCAATGCCTGCGGATACCAACTGGAGTGGTGATGTTTTTGGTGGATGGATCGTTTCGCAAATGGATTTGGCAGGTGCAATTCATGCAGAACGTTTTAGTAAAGGACGTTGTGCAACGATTTCAATTAATCAGATGACTTTTTTAGTTCCTGTAAAAGTCGGTGACGTGATTAGTTGTTATACGAAGATTTTAAAAGTGGGGAATACCTCAATTCAAATGCAGATTGAAGTATGGGATAGTCATGACAGTTCTCGTTCAGCAAAACGTGTAACAGAAGGCGTCTTTACCTTTGTTGCTGTTGATGTTGCTGGGAATAAACGTCAAATTCCTGAAGAAGTGAAAGTACAATACGCTGCATCGCAAAGTGCTTAACTTTTTGTAAAGATTAAAAATAAAAAATCCCAATTATGTTTGGGATTTTTTATGTCTATGTGATTTTAAATATTCACTTTAAAACATCGTATTGCTATTGGCACTTTGTTCAGGAATAGCCTGTTGTACATCCCAATGCTCTACAATTTTATCATTTTCTACTCTAAAAATATCGACAATGGCAACGCCACGGTCTTGTGTATTTTGTGTTGAATGTACATGTAAAAAGACCAGATTTCCTTCTGCAACAGCACGTTTGATCACGCTTTTAGCTTCAGGATTCTCTTTGAAATGTCCTATGAAATAATTGACAAATGGTGCTTTACCATCAGGGACATGTGGGTTGTGTTGAATATATTGATCACCGATATAACGATCAGCATATTCTTTGACTTGATGTTTTAAAAATACACCTTCATAGAAATCGATGACGATTTTTTTATTTTGTTCTGCACTGTTTTGTGCTGTTGTGAGCGTTGTTGTAGCTGAAGATTGTGAATTTTGTATTGGACTTTGACTACATGCAGTGATGAGTAATGGCAGTACAATAGCATTAGAAATAAGCGCTTTTTTTAAAGTAGCGTGCAACATGATTATTCTCAAGATGATGTTTATATACACCATCTTGAAGA
Source organism: Acinetobacter piscicola (assembly GCF_015218165.1). NCBI lineage: Bacteria > Pseudomonadati > Pseudomonadota > Gammaproteobacteria > Moraxellales > Moraxellaceae > Acinetobacter > Acinetobacter piscicola. The sequence continues at coordinate 629,675 of NZ_CP048659.1, forward strand.
TTAAATACGAGAGAATATAGTGAATATTCGTCTCTGATTTTGAGTGATTTGGTAAAATTTTTACTTACTCAAAAGTAAGTTTTATTTACATTTATTTGTTTTTAAGATGTGCTTTTGATACCCAAGCCCACAACATTTCTGCTTCAATAGGTTGTTGACCTGACTCATCTGTGACTGTGACAGCGACAACAGTTTCACCTTTTTCGGTGTCTTGCATGAGCTTACGTTGTTCTTCGGTTAATGTTGCAATCGCAGTTAACCCACCTTTTGATGGGCGTTTAAACTGAATATTCATATGTTTAATGAGGACGATGCATGAATCAGGAATATTCATACCTGTCACAAAACCTGTCGCAGTTTCTGCCACTAAGGCCATCGCACACGCATGCGCTTGTCCGATATGGTTTTGCATATTTTTATTATTTTCAATTTTGACTTCGACACGTGAGGGTGTGATGTCGATATAACGTAGTTTTGCCGTTCCCACCATCGGGACGACTCGACCAAACGCTTTGCTTAAAACGGTACTACGAATACCTGAAGGCAATTTAGATGTTGCTTTGACGATTTTTGCTAAACGATTGGTCTGAGTCATATGAGATCCCTGATGAAAAGACCTTAGTCTTTAAAGTTATTGAATTGGAGTGGGACACCAAACTGCTGTTCTTTTAAAAATGCCATGACTTGCTGTAAAGTATCGCGCTTTTTATCAGTTACACGAATTTTGTCACCTTGAATAGATGATTGCACTTTAACACCACTTTCTTTAATGGCTTTATTAATTTTTTTTGCAGTATCAGAGTCAAGACCATCTTTGAGTTTGATGATTTGAATCACATTTTTACCTGAAGCTGTCATTTTTTGTGGATCAAGTGCTTGAATGTCAATTTTGCGTTTAAAGAAATGATTTTCAAGCATAGTATAGACTTGTTCACATTGGAAATCGCTTTCAGTTGAAATTTTGATTTCTTTGTTTTTTTCATTAATTTCAATCGAAACGTCTTGACCACGAAAGTCAAATCGAGTCGCAATCTCTTTTTGTGTGTTCTGAACGGCATGATTTACTTCAAAAATCTCTAATTCTGAAACAATATCGAAAGATGGCATAGTTTAGACCTTTACAAATGGAAAGAATATCTGAGATGCTAGGGATGTTTTCTTCATTTGCCAAGTGTTGTTTACATCAAAGGAGTGCGCAATGATCCGTAAACAAGAAATTACAACATTTGAGTTCCCAGAAAATGCAATTATCTGGGATGTCCGTGATCAAAAAGCTTATGCTGAAGGTCATATCAAAGGTGCTGTTAATCAGCCTATTGATAATTTATCGGCGGAGAGCTTAACTCAAGTGAATTCGGATCAACCCATATACATTTTATGTGGCGGTGGTAGTAAAGCCCCACGTGCAGCTGAAAAGTTAGAAAGCTTAGATAGCTCTCGTGATTATGTCGTACTTATGGGTGGTACACGTGCAGCACGTGATGCAGGCTTGCCTTTAGAGCAAGAAGCATAAAGGAAAGCGCCGCAAGGCGCTTTTTCTGTAATGATAGAAGCGTTTTAAATTCTGAGCATAAATAAAAATTTAAATTTGTGGTGCTTGATAATAGGGTTTACGCACCCTGATCTTTTTTCGACCACGTGTAGGACTGAGCATATTCAATAAATTTTGCGAAATAGGGCAGGCTTCCTTTAAAACCAATGCTGCTAAAATTTCACTACAAAGCGGTGCAAATAAAAAACCTTTCGAACCTAAGCCTGCAAAGCTATACATCTCTAGATCATCTACGCCTTGCCCAAGTACAGGAAAATAGTCCAATGTTTGCGCACGTACAGAGGCACGCCCTTGCCAACTATCTATTTGAGGCAATGCTTCAGCATAGGCAGGAAAGGCATTGTGGATAAGTTCGTAGTTATGCACATGGTCGGCTTGTGCTACAGCTGAATCATCGCATTCAGGATGGAATGATGCACCTAAAATCAAATGTTCAGCATCAAGTTGCATACAGTAACCACCAAAACTGTAGGCATGTTGGGGATTTAAAGCCAATCCTGTATTTTTGAGCCAACTCACTTGCCCGCGAATGGCCCTTAAGCGTGGATAGTGTGAGAAAAACTTCTGACTTTCACGTGCGCAGCACACCACAACATGATCAAACTGCCCTAAGATATTTTTATGAACATCTAAAAGCTGAACCTGTTTATTGTCTAATTTTTGGCATTGTTCAATCTGTGCGATTTTAAAATCAATTAAATCATGCGCAAGGATTTGATCACGTAGTTGCTGCGGTGAAATTGCACCTGCCTGTTTAAGTTGCACACTGGCATAGTGGGTTTGCAGATCTAATTGCTCAGCAGTGAAATATTCTAAAACCTCAGAAGAATAATCATTGACTAAATCTAAAGCCTCTTGCAGATTTTTTTGAATCAGTTGCTGCACTGAAATTGCCCGAAAGGCTTTAAATTGCGGGTAATAATGTTGTGCAAATTGCCATGACAAGGTCATCAGATGATCTGCACTTTGTGCAATCGGACTGAGTTTAGGGTTAAGTAACGCGAGGGGATTACCCGAAGCACCTACCAATGGCGCTGATTGGTCGTAGATGCTCACTTGATGCCCACGCTCGGCAAATGCCCAAGCACAGCTTAAGCCCGCGATTCCTGCGCCTATAATCGCAATATAACGTTGTTTATCATGTTGAGTAGCATTGGCTTTAGATTTTTGTTGCACTACCTCTCGATGTTGCTTTGCATCATCATTGTTATGCGGCGCTGATTGTGTTTCGGGGTCAATCCAAATCGCTTTGAGCATTTCCCGTTTATGCCCAAAACCTTTGGGACGTGAAATAGAAATGCCATGTTGTTTTAAAGCTCGTTTTAAAACACCTGCAACACTGAATGAGGCAAAGCTCGTCCCATAATCAGATAAACGCACGACATGATTGAAAATATGTTCTGCCCATAAATCAGGATTACACGCGGGTGCAAAACCATCTAAAAACCATGCATTCACCGATGTGGTTTTTGGAATGATGGGGAAAACATCCTGTGCGTCACCGAGCCATAAATCAATGGAAAAGCGCTCAGATGGAAAGTTTAGACGATGACAACCCGCAAGAGGTAAAGGGTACTGCTGAATCAGTTGATCTGCTAAAGGCTTGAGTTCGTCCCAAGCATTTAAAGCACGTATCAGATCCGTTTTGGACAATGGAAATTTTTCAACACTGATGGCATGTAAATGGCTATGATTATCAGGACGAACCTGTTGCCAAAGTTGCCATAACGCTAAAATATTTAAACCTGTGCCAAAACCTGTTTCAGCGACTGTGAAATATTCAAAATCATGTAAATCGGCTAAGCGGGTGGAAAGATCATTGCCATTTAAAAATACATGGCGTGTTTCGAGTAGTCCATTGTCTTTGGAAAAATAGACATCACCAAATTGTTTAGAGACAGGAACTTCAATTCCATCAACGCATTGCCAATCCAAGTCAGCAGTTTGAATGGTATTTGGCAATGTTATATACCTTTTGAAATTTTAAATAGAACGCTTAAATCAAGTCGGTGAGGTCAGTGGCTTACCACTGACGACGACGCTTGGTATAGATATAACTGGCAATCAAGAAGCCTAATAATACACCCACAGCGATGGTTGCGGCGCCGTATAAAAACATTTGTGCACTTTGTTCACTCTGTAAAACTTGAACTTGCACACCAAGATTGTCATTTTTCAATTGTAACTCTTGGTTTTGTGATAATGCTTCCAAATTGGCTTTTTCAAGCTGCTGTAAGCGAGTCGCTTGATCTTTGACCAAAGCTTTGACTTTGGCATCTTGCGCGGCTTTTTCTTTGATGATCTGTTCTGCGGTTAATGGTTTATTTTCCTGTGCTTGCGCTTGATTTTGTACAATCGCATTAGCACCCGCAACCGCAGGCAGAATAGAGGGTTTTGGGGGAGGCGTTGCCGCAGCAATTTGTGCAGCTTGATTGGTTGGTGTTGTAGCTGTCGGTTCTGCCCAAACGACAGACGAGCAGAATAAAGAAAAACCCAATAAACTTTGGACAACAACACGCATTGGCTTATCCTTTTGGTAGAGCTTTGTTAAATGGTTTAACATCAACGTGGCTATACACACCTTCTTTGACAAAAGGTTCATCCTGCAACCATTCATCCAATGCTTCACGACTTTCAAAATCTAAAATCATGGTACTACCATAAAAACCTGCTTGTGGATTCTCACGGTCTTTTGGCATAGCGCCTGCGACAATGACGCGACCTTCGGCATCTAATTTTTCTAAACGTGCCAAATGTTGAGGACGCACAGCAAGACGTTTTTCAACTGTACCATCTCGATCGGTACAGGTAATCACAAATAAAGGCATGGAAAAAACCTGATTTACTCTGAAGATTTAAAATGTTTTCGCAAGCAAAATAGTATAACAGCAAGGTAGCTCAAGGATACGATAATATCGCCAAAAGCGGTAAATTCGCCCCAATATTTGCCATTCATATACAAGAAACCGAAAAAGTAATGTAAAGCAGCGAGTAGGAAGAATTGACCACACCATGCCCAGTTCAAGCGCATCCAACCTTGGCGTGTGAGTTCAAGCATCGAACCTAACATTTTTTGAATAATTGGTAAACGTTCTTTATTGAAGAATGGTGTAACTAAAAAGCCAATACCAATGCCTAAATTTAAGATGACTGCTTTAAGTTTGATATAGGTCACATCACTAAATGCGAGGGTAATTCCACCAAAAATGACAGACATAATGACAATAAACCATTGCATTTTTTCCAGTCTGAATTTTTGTGCGAAGAATAAGCACCCATAAACCACTAAGGTTGCGATTAATAAGGCACAGGTTGCAACTAAAATATGGTTTTGGTCTGCATTGCCTGTACTTCCCACTAATTCTAATAATGGGTGATGGTTATCTTTGGGATCTGTCGTTTTATAAAAATAAAAGAAGATAATAATTGGTAAATAATCAAATAGCGCTTTCATGCTACAGTAGAGTCATCAAATTTTGGTGACTTAGCATAATACAAACAATGATTGGTGTCGATTTACATACGCATAGTAATATTTCAGATGGAACACTTACACCTGAAGAGCTGATTGAAGCTGCACATGCATTGGGAATAAAGACCTTTGCATTGACTGACCATGATACGATGGATGGTGTACAACGTGCGAAAAAATGTGCTGATGCCTTAGGCATGCAACTGATTTCAGGTGTAGAAATCTCAAGTCAATGGTCACGTCCTGCCACTAAAAAAACCTATGGTGTGCATATTGTGGCGCTGAATATGCAAAATCCTGCGCCATTAGAGAAATTACTTGCCGAACAAAAACGTATTCGTGCTGAACGTGCCGAAAAAATTTGCCAATTACTTATTCCCCTCATTGGGCAGGATATTTATCCTGAAGTTTTATTGATGGTAGAGGGTGAGGCAGATCGAGTGACACGTACCCATATTGCTAAAATATTGGTGCAAAAAGGCATTGTGAGTCGAGTACAACAAGCATTTGATAAATATATCAAAGAAGGTAAAAAAGCCTATGTAAAATTTGATGGTTTAGGTTTGGCAGAAACCATTCAAGTGATTCATGACAGCCAAGGTTTTGCTGTTTTGGCACACCCCACACGTTATGATTTATCAGCAACGAATATTCGTTATTTGATTGAGATTTTTGCCCAATTTGGGGGGGACGCTGTAGAACTTCCACCTGCGATAGAAACTTTATCTACCCGACAAATGGTAGATCGGATGATTGCACAATTTACTTTAAAGGTTTCTGTCGGAAGTGATTTTCATGGTAGTCATATGCCTTGGATTAAACTCGGCAATATTCCACGTGTAAAAGAAGGACAAGTGGGGATTTGGGAGTATTTTCGTTAATGCGTTCTGTTTAATTTCATTTTCACTATTTAGGTGGAACAATGGAGATGAAGAACAGAAAATACACATTACAACAAATTATGATCCTGTGCCTGAATCGGTGGTGGTGTTGGTTTACCTAAAGTGCCTAAAAGCTCGATTTCGATGGTACGAACCATTGCATCTAAGGGTAAATCATTGCTTTGGGTACCAAAAGGTTCTTCAATTTCAGAGCTTAAAGCATCCAAGCCTAAAAATGTGTATGCTAAAATTCCGACCAAAAGTGGTGTACCTAACCCCAATAATGAGCCCAAACTAAAGGGCAGCATAAAACAGAAGAAATAGACAGTACGATTGAGCAACACAGAATAAGCAAAGGGCAAAGGCGTGGTGGCAATACGGTCACAACCTGTTTGTACGAGGCTGAGTTCATTGACATGCTCATTGAGCTGAGTATAAATAATATCGGAAATTTCACCTTCTTTTAGCGCTTGCATCAGTTCCCATTGGATTAGGCTGAGTGTGTATTGAGGTGCATTAGATTGTTGATAGAGTTGTTTTAAAGCCTGTTGGCTCATACCACTGGTTTCAACTAAAACATCTGGACTTGCGGTTTGGTGACGTAGGCGATCGCGTAATACATTTGCAAAAACAATTACATGTTGAATGATACGTTCACGACGACCTTGAGGAAACATACGACAGTCTCGGTCAAAATGTCGTGCATTGGCAATCAGCATTCCCCAAAGTTTTCGGGCTTCCCACCAACGATCATAACAAGCTGTATTTTTAAAGCCTAAAAAAATTGAAAGTACAACACCGATTAAAGTAAATCCGACTAAAGGTAATTCTGGGAAACGATATAAACCCGTATATTCAATTCCTCCTACGATCGCAGAAATCAGCATGACAAAACCTAAAGGCGGTAAAACCTTCGGTAAAATTGTACCACGCCATGAAAAAAGTAGTTTAAAAGTGTCGTTTTGTTCCCGAACAATCATGTAAATCGAATCTGTTATTTTTCTATGATCTTCCTCACATTAATGGTTATTGTCAATATGATTTGGTACAAAACCCGTGGTAATGATTTGTTGATGTTCAGCAAATGAATAATTTTGTGTTGTTGTGACAATGATATGATCAAGCAATTGTATTTCCACAAGCTGACATGCTTTTAAAATCTGTTGAGTAAGCTGCTGATCTGCAATAGAAGGTTCGGCAGCGCCGTTGGGATGATTATGCGCGATTACAATAAAACTGGCTTGTTTTTGTATGGCATAGCGTAATAGTTGATTGATTGAAATATCACAATAGTTAGTTGAACCATAAAATAATTTTTTAAAGCTAAGTTTGCGTAATTGGCTGTCCAAACATAGAACGGCAAAGACTTCCTGACGTTCACCAAGTAATTCATAACGTAGATAATCACCAATTAAATCGGAGCGACTTAAATCTACGCCTTGATAGAGTTGTTGTTTGAGATAACGTCGTCCAAGTTCTTTAACTGCCATGAGCTGAGAGTATTTGGTATCTGCAATACCATGAAACTGTTTGATTTCATCAGATGTTGCATCAAATACGGCATTGAGATGCCCAAAATGTTGGATGAGTATACGTGCCAACTCTACAGCAGAATGTTATTTTGAGCCTGAGCGTAGGAAAATTGCTAAAAGCTCAGCATCAGACAAGCTTTCAGCCCCTTGGTTGAGTAAACGTTCTCTTGGACGTTCTTGTTCAGGCCATTGTTTAATTGATGTCGTTTTAGTGGAATTATTCATTATTATTCACTATTTTGATTTATTTTACTTTTCAATTTCCCAAGTGAATGTCTTGGGATCTAGATTATTTAATGCTATTGTGAGCGCCACTGCAACAGAAAGGTGACTTGATCGTGAGTTTCGATCTCAGTGTATTTTCTAATAAAAATATTCTTCTCGCTGTCACAGGCGGAATTGCCGCATATAAAAGTGCCATTCTCGTCCGCCGTTTAAAGGATTACGGTTTTAACGTGCGTGTGGTGATGACCCATGGCGCTCAAGCATTTATTACCCCATTAACATTTCAAGCGTTGTCGGGAAATCCCGTCCATACTGAATTATTAAACCCAGAAGCTGAAGCAGGTATGGGGCATATTGAGCTGGCACGTTGGGCAGATTTGCTCCTTGTTGCCCCTGCAAGTTGTGACACCCTTGCTAAGTTTGCGGCTGGTTTAGCAGACGATTTACTCAGCACTTTATATTTAGCAACCAAAGCGCCAGTTTGGGTTGCACCTGCGATGAATCAGCAAATGTGGGCAGCCAAAGCAACGCAGCGTAATTTAAATACTCTGGTTGAAGATGGTGTACATGTCATTATGCCTGATGCAGGTTCACAAGCTTGTGGCGATGTTGGCTTAGGACGTATGCCTGAACCTGAGCATTTAGCAGATCAAGTCAAAGATTATTTCCATCAAGCACAAAGAGCGATTGCAGAAAAATTTGGTTTATTGGCAGGGAAACGAGTGACAATTACGGCAGGGCCAACACGTGAAGCGATTGATCCCGTGCGTTATATCTCAAATCATAGTACTGGCAAAATGGGCTTTGCGATTGCAGCAGCATGTTATAGTGCAGGAGCCAAAGTGACATTGTTAGCAGGTCCTGTGAGCTTAGATACACCAAATGGTGTAAAACGTATTAATGTTTCATCTGCCTTAAAGATGCTAGATGAAAGCATGAAACAGCTTGAAGAAGGCTGTGATATTTTTATTGCGACAGCAGCCGTAGCAGACTATAGAGTGGCTGAAGTTGCTGAACATAAAATTAAAAAAGCGGGTGATGAGCTCAATGTCGCATTGATTAAAAATCCCGACATTGTGGCAACGATTGCACAGCAAAAGAAACGTCCATTTATGGTGGGTTTTGCAGCAGAAACACGTCATGTTGAAGAATATGCTGCAGGAAAATTGGTGGCTAAAAAGCTCGATATGATTGCTTGTAATGATGTATCCCGTACAGATATTGGTTTTGCGTCAGATCAAAACGCCATGACCGTATTTTTTGCAGAGCAATACCAAATGGAAAAACGTGATCTAGAAAAAGCCTCTAAACAGGAGATCGCGCAGCAACTTATTGAAGCAATTCACGATGCCTTACATCACGAAATAGAGCCTGTTTAATCGTTTATTTAAGATTTTAGCTGTAATTAGTCTAAGAAAATGCAACGAATCCGTTGCATTTTTTATTTGCAATTTTGAATGATTTTAACTTATGTTTAAGCATATAAATGGACAATAAATATAACAGTATTGCGCTATTTAATTTTTATTGACAGCCACAGTTTTAAAGGATGATCGAGATGATCAAAAAAACTTTAGCCACTTTTCTACTTGCTTCAACATGTGTCATGAGTTCTATGAGCTTTGCTGCAAGTCTAGAAGAGAATATGAAAACACTTGCAAAAAACTATAAAGCATTTAATCAGAGTAATAATGCTGCTGAAGCCAATAAAGCTTTAGATAATATGCGCCTAGCTGCAAATGATGCTAAAAAAGTTAAACTCAAAGGTCGTGGCGAAGCGCAAGCGGTCACCTCAACGCAATTATATGATCAGATCATTGCAGAAATTGATAAAACTCAATCGCTGGTAAAAGGTGGTCACTTAGACCATGCTAAAATAGAAGCAAAGAAAATTGCTGAGATTCGTGATCAAGGGCATAAAATTTATCGTTAAATTGATCAGTTGAAGCATCGCGTTAAACCTGCTCCCTTTAAAACCGCATTGAGATGCGGTTTTTTATGACATGAAATATGAGAAAAGTACGGATAATCTAAAAGTATTTCCATCTTTTTATCGATAAGATAAGTAAGAAAATAATCCTACAATTGAGGCTTAGGAGGTTAAGGAGGGTGTTTACGGAGTCGTTTAAGTAAACCAAACTATAAATAGCTCTGATGAACAACCAGATATAAAGCTTTAGTCATTTTTAAATTTATCACTTAGATTAGCATTTGAAGTGCAACACCATGTTGTTGCCATAATACCTGACTCGGACTTTTAAAGCCGAGTCTTTTTCTTGGACGATGATTCAAGCGTTGAGTAATTTCTGCAATATATGCATCCGTATAGTCATTCAAGTCACTGCCTTTTCTAATATATTGTCTGATCAATCCATTCGTATTTTCATTTGTTCCACGCTGCCAGGCGCTATAGGGATCAGCGAAATACCAATCTATATCTAATTCCTGAGCAGCATACTCATGCAGGCTGAATTCTTTACCATTGTCCGCGGTAATTGTTTTTAGGTGTGCTTTGATCGGTTCCAATAATCTGATCGTAGCCTGGCAAACTTCCTCAGCCTTGCGCGTGCTGCACTTTTTCAGCCAAAGATAACCTGTCTTCCGATCTACAATTGAAACCAGGGATTGTTGGTGATTCTTGCCAACAATCGTATCTATTTCCAAATCACCGAAACGGGAGCGCTGCTCAATCTCAGCAGGTCGATCGTGAATGCTTTTGCGGTTTGTCAGTTGGCCACGAGTCTCAATGGAGCCATATTTTCTCTTTCTTTGATTTCTGAAACGTAAGTTGCGGAAGAGCACACCACCTCTGCTTTTATCCTGCTGTATAAACCTGTATATGGAATGCAGGCTGACTGAAACATGAGAAGCAATCTGTTCGGGGCTCCACTGAAGTTCAAGGTAAGCCATAACTTGTGCCCAAACCTCTCGAGAGATTCTTTTAGGATTAGGACAATGCCGTCTGCAAGCTAATTTATGGGCATGTTGAGCGAAATAACCATTCCTTGCTCGATTGCGTGCTATTTCTCTAGAAATAGTGGAAGGTGAACGATTTAGCCTCCAGGCGATATAACGTTTAGAAAAACCTTCACGTAACAATGTGGAAATCTGATATCTTTCTTCTTGAGTAAGATGAGTATAGTTCATGATGCAACTTTGACTTTGGTCGGTCGGAAGCAAAATGCTAGCTCATCTTGCTTCCTTCCAATAATTTAATCTCTGTTGCACTTCATTTGAGAATCCAAGTCATAAAAAAGACCGCATAAAGCGGTCTTTCAATCAACACTTAATTCGAAAAAATTAAGCTTGACCTTCAGCAGCAGCGGCTTGAGCACGTTCCATATTTGCTTCAAACTCAGCATCAAAATTGATCGGAGTAAGAAGTAATTGTGGGAAGCTACCTTTAGTGACAAGATCATTCACCGCTTCACGAAGGAATGGGAACAAAATGTTCGGGCAGTAAGCACCTAAAATGTAAGGTAAGCGTTCTTCTTCGATTCCATCAATCAGGAAAATACCCGCTTGTGTTGCATCAACGATAAAAGCAGTCTCACCACCATTGTTCGCTTGAACAACCACTTTCAAAGAAACTTCGAAGTGTGTTGGGTCTACTTTTTCAGCAGAAGAAGACAAATTGATGTTCAGCTCAGGTTGCCATTCTTTAGTAAAAACTTGCGCCCCAGGAACTTCAAAAGATAAGTCTTTTGCATATAAACGTTCTAAAGCAAGTTGTGGTTGAGCTTGTTGTTCTTCACTCATTCTTTATATTCCTTAAATATTATGAAGTGATTAAGCGAGTAATTCGTCAAGTTTGCCAGCTTTTTCAAGCGCATAAAGTTGGTCAAACCCACCGATGAATTGATCTTTAATAAAAATTTGTGGCACTGTACGATGTTTTGTACGTTGCATGAGTTCTACACGAACTTCAGGTGCTTCATTTGAAAGATTAATTTCTTTAAACTCAATACCTTTACGTTCAAGAAGTTGTTTTGCTCGAACGCAATATGGGCAAGAAACTGTAGAATATACAATTACATTAGCAGTCATTTTCAACTCCTTAAACTTATTTCGCTTTGATCAATGGTAAGCCTTGGGCTTTCCAATTGCTAATACCACCGTCTAAGCGGTAACTATCTGTATGACCGACTTGTTGCAATGCACTGCCTGCAACTTGACCCATATTACAAATAAAGACCAATGGACGATCAGCAGTTTTTAACTCTTCTAAATGACTTGTAATTTTGCTGTAAGGGATATTGCGACTACCGCTGATATGACCTTCTTTAAAATCTTTGGCATCACGTAAATCGATCAACATGGCATTTTTTGCTTTCACTAAAATACCGAGTGATTGAGGAGAGATTTTACGACCACTGCGTTGACCTTCAAATACGAAGAACAAAATGATCAGAACCCCTAAAACACCAAATAAGAAGGGGTGATTCCCCATAAACTCAAACCAACGTTCCACAATTCACCTAATTACAATCAAAATTTGTGTCGAGTATAGCCTATATATATGGTGATCAAAATCACTGCTTCAAGGCTAGATTTAAAGAAAATTAATTTTTTTGTTGCGCCTCGGTAATTTCGTCTACCAAGCGCAAATAACTGTCTAAGCGTCTTGCTAAGATTTCACCTTCGGCAACAGCTTGTTTCAGTGCACATTGCTTTTCATGCGTGTGGGTACAATTGCGGTATTGGCAATGCCCTAAAAAATTGGCAATATCTGAAAATCCAGCATCAATTTTTTCTAAATCTAAATGCCAAAGTCCAAACTCACGAATGCCCGGTGAGTCAATCAGCGCACCATTTTCACCAAAGCGAATTAAACGCGTAGATGTGGTGGTATGTTGTCCTAAAGCTGAGTTTTCAGAAATAATATTGGTTTTTTGCGCTGCATCAGGCACGATGACATTGATCAGAGAGCTTTTGCCCACACCAGATTGCCCCACAAAAGCAACCGTTTCATTATCAAGACGTTGTGCGAGTGGCGTCAAATCACCATCAGAACGTGTGATGAGGACTTCATAGCCTAAAGCTTGATACTCTTTAAGCATATCTAAAATAGGATCATTTTCTTTAAGTAAGTCAGACTTATTCAGTACCAATAACACAGGAATATCGGCATCAGCACAAGCAACCAGATAACGGTCAATCAGTGTCGGTGCAGGTTCGGGTAAAGCTGCAAAGACAATGACAATCAAACTAATATTAGCTGCCACGGGTTTAACTTTGTGATAACGATCAGGGCGGGTGAGTAATGATGTTCGTGGATGAATGGCTGTGATAATCCCTAAACCTGTATTGGGATCAGCTTGCCATTTGACTTTATCGCCTGTGACCAAAAGTTCTAAGTTGGTACGCGTATGGCAACGCCAAACACTGTCTAGCTCAATGGTTTTCCAAAAGGGTTCGGGATCACCTGCTTTAACTTGCGGTTTTTCAGGATGTTGATCAGGAACAGAAAGGGCTTGTACTTCAAGTTGACGTCCATAATGTTGGACCACTAAACCTTCGAGGTCATTTGAAGTGTCGATTTCTTCTTGACGTGTTTTATGTTGTTTCTGAATGCGACGTTGTTGCTGTTCAGTTAAACGACGTTTACGAATTAAAGCCATTCATATCCTAAAAAACCGTAAAAATAAGAAGGCAAAAATAACATGCTGAACGAATGAATTACAGCGCAGATGTCAGAAATTTGCTACTATTCATGTTTTATAGCCTAATAAGATTGCACTTTATGAGCAGCAGCACCCCAGATACACGCTTGATTTGGATTGATCTTGAAATGACAGGTCTTGATACGGACAACGATCAAATTATTGAAGTTGCCACCATTGTAACGGACGATCATTTAAATATTCTTGCGGAAGGTCCAGTGCTCGCAGTACATCAATCAGATGTTATTTTAAATGCAATGGATGAGTGGAATACCAAACAGCATGGTCAGTCAGGTCTGATTGAACGTGTCCGTCGTAGTAAATTGACTGCACGTGATGCAGAGTTACAGACTTTGGAATTTTTAAAGAAATGGGTCAATCCAAAATCATCGCCAATGTGTGGTAATTCAATTTGCCAAGATCGTCGTTTTTTACATCGTTTAATGCCTGAAATGGAACAATATTTCCACTATCGTAATTTAGACGTTTCTTCTGTAAAAGAGTTGGCAAAACGCTGGCGCCCTGAGATTATGAGCGGTCTGAAGAAAAATGCCTCACATTTAGCAATGGATGATATTCGTGATTCAATTGCGGAGTTAAAATACTATCGTCAGTATTTCTTTATCTCAAATCAAGATTAATTGCATATTGAAAATGATTAAAAGAGGCAGAAATTGCCTCTTTTTTATGCACTGTGTATTTTTAAAAATTAAGTTATACTAATTTAGGCAACATTTTTGCTTTTGTTACAAAAAGAAGTAAGCTGTACATTAATTTGACAATTATTCGTTTTACAATCCCTTTATATTTTAAATATTACAATGAGTTGAGATATGCAAAGTAATAACCCTATTTTAACCCGTGTGGAAACACATGCGGACTACAGTCAGCCGATGACCGTGCAGGGTGCAATTCAAAAGTCGATATTGATGACTGTGATTGCTGCTGTGCTTGGTTTGGGTGTTTTCATTTATAGTTTTGCAACCATGAATTTTGGTATGGCCTATGCAGCTGCAATGGTTGGTGCAATTGGCGGTCTCATCATTGCATTAGTTGCAACTTTTAAACCAAATACTGCACGTGTTTTAGCAATTCCTTATGCGCTGTTTGAAGGTGCATTTTTAGGTGGTGCATCGGTTATTTTCCAGTTGAAATTTCCAGGTGTACCGTTACAAGCGTTGTTGGCAACTTTTGTCACTACTTTTGTGATGTTTGGTTTGTATCGTTTTAAAATTATTCGTGCCACTGAAAAATTTAAATCCATTGTGATGTCAGCAACGATTGCGATTGCATTAGTTTTTATTGTGCAGTTCATCATGAATTTGGCATTTGGTTCAAGCATTCCTGGGCTATTTGAAAGTTCTTGGTTGGGCATAGGCTTTGCTGCTTTTGTTGCGGTTATTGCCTCATTGAACTTAATTTTAGATTTTGATTTAATTGAAAATGCTGCTGCACAACGTGCACCAAAAGCGTTTGAATGGCTATGTGGTATCGCATTATTAGCTACTTTAGTTTGGATGTATTATTCATTCATGCGTTTATTTAGCTTATTGCAAGGCGATGATTAAGTTTTCACCTTGTTATAAATTCAAAAATCGTCCTTTATGGGCGATTTTTTTATGATTTGAGTAAAGTTCTGAAAAAAGGTGGATTATGCAATTTTGTTCTGATTAAACTCTTGGCATTATGCATACAAACTTATTGTAAGTGAGAATTTCATGGCACAAGGACTTTTGGCAGGTAAGCGCTTCCTCATCGCAGGAATTGCAAGTAAATTATCGATTGCATTTGGTATTGCGCAAGCGCTACATCGTGAAGGAGCAGAGCTTGCATTTACTTATCCAAACGAAAAATTGAAAAAACGTGTAGACGACTTTGCAGAGCAATTTGGTTCTACTTTGGTTTTTCCTTGTGATGTTGCTGTTGATGCTGAAATTGATCATGCATTTGCTGAGTTGGCAAAACATTGGGACGGTTTAGATGGTGTTGTGCATTCGATCGGCTTTGCACCTGCACATACCTTAGATGGTGACTTTACTGAAGTTACCGATCGTGAAGGTTTTAAAGTTGCACATGACATTAGCGCATATAGCTTTATTGCGATGGCGCGTGCAGCAAAACCGTTATTGCTTGCGCGTCAAGGTTGCTTACTCACATTGACTTACCAAGGTTCTGAAGTTGTGATGCCAAACTACAATGTAATGGGCATGGCAAAAGCATCTTTAGAAGCAGGTGTGCGTTATTTGGCATCGAGCTTAGGTGCTGAAGGGATTCGTGTAAATGCGATTTCGGCAGGTCCAATCCGTACTTTAGCAGCATCAGGTATTAAATCTTTCCGTAAAATGTTAGATGCGAATGAAAAAATTGCCCCGTTAAAACGTAATGTGACGATTGAAGATGTAGGAAATGCCGCACTTTTCCTTTGTTCACCTTGGGCAAATGGGATTACAGGTGAAATTTTGTATGTAGATGCAGGTTTCAATACTGTGGGTATGAGTGCATCAATGATGGATAGCGAATAAGTTATTTATGACTTGATGGTAAAAAAGGCACTGGATTCAGTGCCTTTTTTATATGAAATTTATGGTGTGACTTCAGTGCTAGTGATATTTGGTAATTGCTGAATCGGGCTACCCCCTAGTGCTTGCATTAAGGTCACATAAGCATTGTATTGATTTTGCTTGACTTGTACTAAAGACAGTCGTGCATTACGTGTGGTTTCTTGCGCATCTAACAGATTTTTTAAAGCAATCGCGCCATTGCGATAACGTACATCTGTTAAACGTTCAGTTTTCTCAGCCAGTTCTAAATTTTTCTGCTGCAAAGCAACTTGCTTATCTAATTCAATGCGATTTGAAAGTGCATTTTCAGTATCAGCAAAGGCTTGGTATAAAGTCTGACGATATTGAATAATGGCTTTTTCATAATCCAATTCACTAATTTTTAAGTCCTTTTTCATATCATTATATTGCAAAAAGGGCAGACTCAAACTTGCACCGAGTGTTAGTGCAGGATTTTTGAGTAAATTGGTGAGTGAAGTACTGCTTGAGCCTAAGTTCCCTGTCAAACTGATCGAAGGATAATAACTGGCTTTGGTTGCATCTTTAGAGGCAAGCGCTTCACGCAAGCGTAACTCAGCAGCACGTAAATCGGGGCGACGTGACAAAATATCGGCAGGTAAGCCTGTTGCAATATACGGTAAGCTGATGCGTGGCAGTTTTTTGGGTTCTTGAATATTCAGCTGCTGTACAGGAATTTGTAATAGCACCGCCAAAGCAGTACGTGTTTCGACCAGCTGTTGTTCAATTTGGCTCAAACTGGCTTTTTGACTTTGTACAGACTGTTCTGCTTGGGTCAAATCTAAGCCTGAAACCGCACCTGCACGATATTGCGTGCGTACCAGTTCATAGAGCTTTTGCGTGGTGGATAAACTTTGCTGTGCTACGCTATAGCGTTCATTTAAATAACCTAATTGCCAATATAGATTTGCTGTCGTGGCAATCAGTGTTTGCCCTGTGGCTTGTAAATCTTGCTCGGTCGCTAAAGATTCCCATTTTGCCGCTTCGGTTTGACGAGCCAATTTTCCAAATAGATCAACTTCATAACTGACGCCTGTACTGAGCGATAAACCCTTCGCACTGTCATCCCCTGAATTTAAATCAAATGAATGACCTGTCGATACGCCTGAGTTGACACGAGGTCCTTGTTGATCACGAGCTAAACCCGCTTTTAAGCGAGCTGTTTGTAAATTGATTCCAGCAACAGTTAAATCTGCATTTTTTGCAATGACCTGTTCAACCAAACTGTTGAGTTGAGCATCACCAAATAAGCTCCACCATTGGTCGGCATTTAGCGCTGTATGAATCTGTTGTTGATTGACTTTGCTATAGGCAAATTGGTTTGGAATATCAACCGCAGGTGCTTGATAAGGGGTTTTTACCACAGCCGCACATCCCACCAAAGAACTTCCAAGAATTAAGGCAGTTGCAAGCTTTGTTAAATTCATTTGCATAATAATTTCCTTATTCTGTTTATTCGCGTGAGAGAGCATCGACGGGATCAAGTTGTGCAGCATTACGGGCAGGAATAAAGCCAAATACCACACCAATTAAGGTTGAACAGACGAAAGCTGCAATAATTGAGGTTGTAGAATACGCCATTTGGAAACTATCACCCGCAAAGTGGCTAATCAGTTGACCAACTCCTAAAGATAAGAGCACCCCTAAAATCCCGCCTAAGATACAAACCAAAATCGCTTCAATCAGGAATTGTTGTAAAATATCGCTTTGTCGAGCACCCACAGCCATACGTACCCCAATTTCTTGGGTACGTTCAGTCACCGATACCAGCATAATATTCATGACGCCAATTCCACCGACCACCAAAGAAATGACGGCAATTGCTGAAACGAGTAAGGTCATTGTTGCAGTGGTTTGTTCAATGGTTTCACGGATACTGTCAGAGTTTTGGGTAAAGACATCCTGTGTACCATGACGTTGTTCAAGTAAGCTGAGAATGGCATTTTCTGCGATTGCTGTAGGATATTCATCTTTCACACGAACGATAATACTGCGTACGTTAGATTGCCCTAACATACGACTCATCACTGTTGAATAGGGCAGGTAGACATTTAAACTGTCTGAGCCCATCATCCCTTTTTGAGCATCTACAATCCCAATAATTCGACTGGGTACAGTCCCTAATAAAATGACTTGTCCAACGGGATTTGTTCCATCAGCGAAAAAAGTATTTTTTGTATTGGTGTCAATGACCACATCTTGAGCACGCTCAATCACACTATGTTTGTCAAAAGCTTGTCCTGAGGTAAAGATCATGCCTTTGACATCAAAAAAGTCACTACTGACCCCATTAACCGTAATTGCAGCTTCCGTATCTTTGAAACGCCCAGTTAAACTTGAATTAACTGATGGGCTGACCGCTTGTACATAAGGTTGTTCTGCTAAGGCGTCGGCATCGGCAGGGATCAGGGTTTTGACTTGAGCAGTTTTGGAGTTATCTCCAAAGCCTCGCCCTTGAAATACCGTGATGGTATTGGTACCCAAACTGCTAATATTTTCTAAAATTTGTTTTTGTGAGCCATTCCCGAGCGCCACAACCGAAACGACCGAAGCAATCCCGATAATAATCCCAAGCATGGTCAAAAATGTACGCATACGATGTGCATTCATGGCCAATAATGCCATGCGAAAAGCTTCACTGAAACGGTCTAATATCGAACGCCAAGCAGAAGATTTTTTTTGCTTTTCTATACCATCAAGTGCATTTTCTGTTGCTGCAATCCTTTCAGCTTCGGGGGTGTTGGGTGTATCTGAAATGATATTACCATCACTGATTTCAATGATACGCGTTGCATTTTTTGCCACATTCATATCATGGGTTACCAAGATAATGGTATGACCTTTGGCATTCAGTTCACGTAAAATACGCATCACTTCTATACCGCTGTTCTTGTCCAATGCACCTGTTGGTTCATCAGCAAGGATCACATCACCGCCATTCATTAACGCCCGTGCAATAGAGACACGTTGTTGCTGACCACCTGATAATTGGTTTGGACGGTTTTGAGTTTTTTCACCTAGTCCTAGTTCAGTCAACAATGCTTTAGAGCGTTCTTGGCGGGCAGTGGGATTCATCCCTGCGTAGATTGCAGGAACTTCTACATTGCCTGCCGCATTGATGTCACCCAATAAGTGATAACGTTGGAAAATAAAACCAAAATATTCACGGCGTAACTGTGCCAGTTCATCGGGTTCAAGTTCACGTGTTTCACGTCCTTTCACTTGATAACTGCCCGAAGTAGGTTTGTCTAAACAACCTAAAATATTCATCAAAGTTGATTTACCTGAACCTGACTGACCAACAATGGCAACCAATTCACCTGCATAAATCTTTAAGTCGATCCCTTTTAAAATCTGAACAGTCGAATCACCAGCGGGAAATTCACGGATCAGATTATTCACCTCAAGTAGAGGTTGCTGATGCTGATTCATGATTAAAATCTCATTCCGCCTCGATTGCTACGTTTTGCTGAATCATTACTGGTGTCAGAACCATCTGCAATGACCACTTGATCACCTTGTTTAAGACCACGCATAATTTCAGCAGTGACACGATTGTTTAAACCAACCAAAACTTGTTGACGTTTGGCTGTACCATCTGCTTGCACGACACGAACTATCGACACAGATGCTTTGCCCTGATCGATTAAAGCTTTTTCCTCCGCAGTGAGTTCTAAGCGTTGTGGACGGTCTGTTTTGTCTTTCTGAGTTGTTTCTGGTTTTTTATCGGCATTATTGCGGTTAGCACGTTGTGGACGGTTTGAACTTTGCAATGCAGCAGCAGGAACAGTCAGTACATTTTTTGCTTCAGCAAGGATGATATACACTTGTGCCGTCATATCAATCCGCAGTTTGCCATCATCATTTGGGACATCAAACAAAGCATTATAATAAACAGCATTACTTGAAGATGATGAACTGTTATTTGATGTTTCAGTATTGATCGACTCAGGTGCAGGTTCTACTTGACGTAAAGTTGCGTAACGTTTTTTCTCACTATCACCCAAAGTTGTAAAATAAACTTTTTGACCTTCTTCTACTTTCATCACGTCAGCTTCAGAAATTTGCGCTTTGATGGTCATAGTATTGAGTTGAGCAAGTTTTACAATCGTTGGTGCACTTTGATTCGCATTTACGGTTTGACCTTCTTCCGTGACGATTGCTACGACTGTACCATTCATTGGTGCTAGGATTTGGGTATAACCTAAATCTTCTTTTGCTGTTGCAAGTGTTAAGCGTGATTGTTCAATTTGTGCATTCATTGCAGTAATATCTGCTTGTGCAGTTTTAAATGCAGCAAGTGCACTTTCATATTCAGCTTTTGATGTTGCATCCTGTGCATACATATTTTTTTGACGATTATATTCAGCTTCAACTTTTGCTAAAGTCGCTTGTTTGGTTGCCAACTGTGCTTGTTGATTTTTAATATTGGCTTCTGCCGTTTTTAAATCATTGGTCTGGCGTACTGAGTCAATTTGTGCAATCAATTGACCTTGTTTGACTTGGTCACCAAGTTGAACATACATTTTTTTGACCTGACCTGAAACCTGTGCGCCGACACTGACCATTTTTGTGGCTTCAAGACCTCCTGTGGCAAGGACAGCATTTTCAATATCTCCACGTACTACTTCTGAGGTGATGAACTGCGGTTTTTCATCTTTTGGCTTCAACATAAACCATGAAATTGCAGCAATAATGGCAATACAGACCACAATTACAATGATTTTGGACGGTTTTATTTTTGGCATGATGGTCGCAGGTAAACTAAGATAATTGGTTAAATTATAAGATGTAAATAAGGATAAACAGTGAATTTTTTCACAAAGCTAAATGATAATTATTTTCTTTAGTGGTTGGTGAATAAGCTTTTTCCACACAGTAGAGCAATCGCTTGCTGGATTAAATGTTCAGGATTTTCCTGACTTAAACCTTTAATTGAGGCATCAATGCTGAGTAATAACGCGGGCCATAATAAAAAGGTTTGTGGATTTAAACGGCGTAATGTTTGCTGATAAGTGGCAATTTTAGTTTTCCAAATGCCAAGCTGTAAAGCATTTTGCGGCTGTTCATACAATTGCATCAACAGGCGCATTTCTTTACTAATCGTCCATAACAATAGACTAGGTGCTTCACCTGATTCAAATAAATAATTTAAAATTTTGATGCTTTGAGCAAAATCTCCTGCCAAAAATGCATCGCTTAAGTCAAAACTGTTATAACGTGATTGATCCTGTAAACATTCATATAGATGTTCAATCTTGATCTGTTTTTGTTCAGGAAATGTATCGGCAACACGCATTAAGCTATTTTTTGCAGCCAATAAATTATGCTCATGATGCTGTTCAAGCCATAGCCAAGCATCTTGATCCAATTGAATACCCAATTGATCAGCTTCAATGGTTAAAATTCGTTGACGATCTTTGGGGGAATTGGCACTAAGCTGTACCATAACCCCATTGGCTTCAACGGTTTGAAAGAAACTAGACTTTAAACTATTTGTATCTTGTTTTGGCATTACAATGAGCAATAAATTATGCTCATTGTGTTGAAGATAATGTTTAAGTTGTTTGAGTCCATTGGCATCAGGCTTAATATTGCCATGCACTTCCACAGCCAAATGCTGAGAAAACAATGACAAACTATCTAATGCATTAAATACGTGTTTCCAATCACTGACGCTCGTTAAATCATAACGTTGACGTTCAATGTCGTGCGTACTCCAACTTTTACGAAAAGCATCGAGTAGATTTTGTTCTAATAACGGTTCTTGACCGTACATAATCCAAGCCCCACGAGCTTCATCAACACGTTTTAAGGCTTGGAGATAGTCAAGTTTCATAATTAAATCAGATTACTGTGCAGTTTGTGGTGCTGGGTTCAATAAATGTTGCGCTTTAGGTAAACGATTTGCTGAGATTTGACGACTAATTTGTTGTGCAATATCATCAATAATAACTTGTTTTAAATACTTTTCTTGTTGATCATCGGTATTGACCGTCGCAACGTCATATTGGTAACTACGTGATGCAGTCAAGGTACGTGGCTCAGTAATCGCATGACCTTGTTGATCTTCAATTTGAAAAGTCACACTGAGACGTAATAGGGTTTCAATCAATTGACCATTGAGTTCATGACGAATCGGTTTGTAATCTAACACACGTAATACATAGGCATCACTGCTATTGCCGAGTTGTACGCCTGATGCTGTCAAATAAACACTCAGTTTACTTTCTAGATCGTCTGTATTTTTAGGAAGTTGTAGATTAAGTTTGGTATAAACCAAAGGGGTTACATATTGGTTTGTGCCTTTTAAATGGAAATCACAACCCACTAAGCCTGCACTGAAACCCAAAGTTAATACAACTGCGGCAACACGTTGAACCAAATGCATGTGGTGTCCTCTGATTTTTCCAAAATGGAAAATAATTTAAAGATCTTGGGATGGATTGTAAAGTCAAAGCCCGTTGAATGACAACGGGCTTTGTTAGGGTTTTGTTTTTAGCCTTAAATTCCCTCTCTTTTTAGGAGATGAGAAACACTGTTTCGCAAGGGGAGAGGTAATTTATTTAAGAACCCTCATCCCCTTGCGGAATATATTCCTCATCCCAGAGGGAGAAAGGGTTGTAAGGATTTTAAACCACCAAATTCACTAATTTATTTGGTACAACGATTTCTTTCTTGGTTGGACCTGTCAAAAATTGTTGCACTTCAGGTAAAGCTTTCGCTTGTGCCAAGATGTCATCTTTAGACGCATCTACAGACACTTCTAACTTACCACGAAGCTTACCATTGACTTGAACCACGATTGTTTGCGTATTACGCGTGAGTGCAGACTCATCGACAGCAGGGAATAATACTGTAGTTAAATCAATATCAAATTGCGCTAATAAAGTCTGACTTAAATGCGGTGCAAATGGTGCAAGTAAAGTCAGCAATGTGATGATCGATTCACGAGCAACCGCGATATCATTGTCATCTTTTGCATCAAACTTGTTATTGGCATTTAACAATTCCATTAACGCAGCAATTGCAGTGTTAAAGGCATGACGGCGTTCAATGTCATCACCGACTTTCTGAATCGTTTCATGCGTTTTACGGCGTAAATCTTGCGCATCTTGAGATAGTTTTGCAGTATCAATAGCAGATGCATTGTTGCCTTTTTCAAGGAAGCCTGTGGTTAAACGCCATACACGTTTTAAGAAACGGTTTGAACCTTCAACACCTGCATCTGACCATTCAAGTGATTGATCAGGTGGAGCAGCAAACATCATGAAGACACGAGCAGTATCTGCGCCGTATTGGTCAATAATGGCTTGCGGGTCGATACCGTTATTTTTCGATTTCGACATTTTTTCTTGACCGCCAACCACAACTTCTTGACCATCACCTTTATATTTTGCAGAAAGAACACGACCTTTTTCGTCTTTTTCTAACTCAATATCAGCAGGGTTGAACCAAGTTTTCTTACCAGATTCAGCTTCACGATAGAAAGTATCAGCAAGGACCATGCCTTGTGTTAAAAGGTTAGTGAATGGTTCGTTGCCTTGAACTACCCCTTCATCACGCATCAATTTATGGAAGAAACGTGCATAAAGTAAGTGAAGGATCGCGTGCTCTACACCACCGATGTACTGGTTCACTGGTAACCAAGATTGTGCAGCTTCAGGTTTCACCATACCACCCGTGAAATCAGGAGACGCATAACGTGCATAATACCAAGACGACTCTACGAAAGTATCCAAAGTATCGGTTTCGCGACGTGCGTCGCCACCACAACATGGACATTTGGTTTCATAGAATTCAGGCATTTTATTCAGTGGGTTACCTGAGCCATCAGGAACAACATCCGTTGGTAATACCACAGGCAGTTGTTCTTCAGGCACTGGTACTTGACCACACTTGTCACAGTTGATCATTGGAATTGGACAACCCCAATAACGCTGACGAGATACACCCCAGTCACGTAAACGGAATTGAACTTTAGAATTTGCAAGTTGTTGTGGTTCTAATTTTGCAAGGAATGCATCAAAAGCCGCTTGGAAATCTAAACCGTCAAATTCAGCTGAATTGACCAATTTACCTTCTTTAGAACCGTACCATTCTTGCCATTCAGTTGCAGAGTAATCTGCATCATCAGCACCTTTGGCATCAATCACTTGTTTGATTGGCAAGTTGTATTTATTGGCAAATTCAAAATCACGTTCATCATGTGCAGGAACCGCCATCACAGCACCTGAACCATATGACATCAACACATAGTTCGCGATCCAAACTGGCACTTCTTCACCAGTCACAGGATGCTTAACAGAAAGACCTGTTGCCATACCTTTCTTTTCAGCAGTTGCAAGATCCGCTTCTGCGACTGAACCCATACGGCATTCTTCAATAAATGCTGCAAGTTCGGGGTTACTTTCAGCTGCTTTTAATGCCATAGGGTGTTCTGCTGCTACTGCAACATAAGTCACACCCATTAAGGTATCAGCACGCGTGGTATATACCGTTAAACCATCAGCATAAACGTCTGTATTCGCTGAAGGGAAGGTAATTTCCATCCCTTGTGAACGTCCAATCCAATTGCGTTGCATGGTCAAGACTTGTTGTGGCCAACCATTTTTTAAAGTGTCTAAATCGTCTAATAATTCTTGTGCATAGTCGGTAATACGGAAGTAGTACATTGGAATATCACGTTTTTCAACCAATGCACCTGAGCGCCAACCGCGACCATTTTCCACTTGCTCATTGGCAAGAACAGTTTGGTCTACAGGATCCCAGTTTACGGTAGAAAGTTTACGGTAAATCAGACCTTTTTTATAAAGCTGAACAAATAACCATTGTTCCCAGTGATAGTACTCAGGGGTACAGGTGGCAAATTCACGATCCCAGTCAACTGAAAGACCTAATTTTTTTAATTGGTCACGCATATAAGCGATATTTTCAAATGTCCATTTTGCAGGCGCCACTTGGTGAGCAATCGCAGCATTTTCAGCAGGAAGACCAAAGGCATCCCACCCCATAGGTTGTAGGACAGTTTCACCTTTAAGACGGTGAAAACGGCTGATCACGTCACCAATGGTATAGTTACGCACATGACCCATATGCAGTTTACCGCTTGGGTAAGGGAACATCGAGAGGATATAACGACGTGGACCTTCTACAGTGTCGGCAACTTTAAATGCTTTGCGAGTTTCCCAGTCTTGTTGGACGTTAGGTTCAATTGCACTCGCTTGATATTCAGGGTCAATGTGAGGATTAGTCATAGTAAATAAACGTATTTAATAAGAACAAAGTTAAAATGTGTCACACAGCATAGCTTAAAACCTAAAAAAATGTCAGATTTTCGCACGCAATTTATGTAAAAGGTTGCTATTTAACGCAATGTGTCGATGTGAGTTAAATTTTAAAGAACTCAATCTCTCAATCTAAAATGACCATAAAAAAGCCTTTCATTTTGAAAGGCTTTTGCTATTTTGTTTCATAGCATTTTTTAATTATTGCGGTGCGCGCTCTAACAGACCTTTTTGTAGTGCAGCATTTGCCTCACTTTGTTGGTCTGTATGCGGGACATCATTTGTAGGTGCTGCTGTCGTTGTATTTGTAGGTGCTGTATTTGCAGGTGCAGCAGCGCTTGCTGAACTTGAAACATTGTGCCCGTAGGTTGTTACCGTGGTTTTGTGCTTTGCATTACGTGGCGGAGGGGTTTCTGAATAATGGGTCGACCCATTTTGATCGACCCATTTATAATACTCTTTGGCAAAACTTGGAGCAGTCACGCCAAGTGTTAAGAGTAATCCTATCCCTGAAATCAAAGCCATTTTTAATTTTTTTAGATGATACATACCTAAACCTTATTACTGAACTTATCAATATTTTAAGTATGCGGTGTTGCAAAGCGACTTAAAATAAAGAAATTGTTATTGTGATTTTGCGTGCTGTTATTTTAAACAAAATTTTAAAAGAATGCAGATTTTTATCATAAATTTATTAAGTTATAACTATTTGAAAATTTAGTTATAACTAAGTTAAAAAAAAGGAATAGTTTAAAAAAAATGCGTATGGGAAATAATCAATAAAAAAGCGAATAGAAACCTTGACTTTGCTTGCTAAAACAACAAAAATGCTGAAACAGTTTTATATGCTTTTATTCGATCACCCTTCGAATAAAAATATCAAAGCAAGCAATAACGTTTTCTCTAAGCCGAGAAGTCGAACCTAACCGAAAGATGTTTATCCCAACATTTTTTAGTGATTTATACAGCCCAAACGGCTGTGTGATGATTTAATTTTTTATTGCTGCAAAAACTATTAAATATGTGTGTTATAACAGAGCACACAAATCAATGAATGAAAACACAAACTATGTCTCCCATAGTGTTGTGGAAAAAAGATTAGGGTGAATACGTTGGAACTTTTATCTGGTGGTGAAATGCTTGTTCGTGCATTGGCGGACGAAGGCGTTGAACATGTTTTTGGGTACCCAGGCGGCGCAGTTTTGCATATTTATGATGCGCTATTTCAACAAGAGAAAATCAATCATTACCTCGTGCGTCATGAACAAGCAGCAGGTCACATGGCTGATGCTTACTCACGCGTGACAGGTAAGACAGGTGTTGTACTTGTAACATCTGGTCCAGGTGCGACCAATACCGTAACGCCAATTGCGACCGCTTATATGGACTCAATCCCTATGGTGATTTTGTCTGGTCAGGTTGCAAGCCATTTAATCGGTGAGGATGCGTTCCAAGAAACGGATATGGTCGGTATTTCTCGTCCAATCGTGAAGCATAGTTTCCAAGTGCGTCATGCAAGCGAAATTCCTGCAATTATTAAAAAAGCATTTTATATTGCTTCAAGTGGTCGTCCAGGCCCAGTTGTTGTTGACATTCCAAAAGATGCAACAAATCCTGCTGAAAAATTTGCATACGAATATCCTGAAAAGGTGAAAATGCGTTCGTATCAACCGCCGCATCGTGGTCATTCTGGTCAGATTCGTAAAGCAATTGATGAGCTGGTTAATGCAAAACGTCCTGTCATTTATACAGGTGGTGGTGTGGTTCAAGGCAATGCTTCTGCGTTATTAACGGAGCTTGCACATTTATTGGGCTATCCTGTAACTAATACCTTAATGGGCTTAGGTGCTTTCCCTGGTAATGATCCACAATTTGTGGGGATGTTGGGGATGCATGGTACGTATGAAGCCAATATGACCATGGCAAATGCAGATTTAATTTTAGCCATTGGCGCACGTTTTGATGACCGTGTAACCAATAATCCAGCTAAATTCTGTCCAAATGCTAAAGTCATTCATATTGATATTGACCCTGCAACCATTTCTAAAACCATTATGGCGCATATCCCGATTGTGGGTGCAGTTGAGCCTGTATTACAAGAAATGTTGGTTCAATTGAAACAAATGAATGTTTCAAAACCAAATCCAGAAGCAATTGCAGCTTGGTGGGATCAAATCAATGAATGGCGCAAAGTTCATGGTTTGAAATATGAAGCAGGTCAAGATGGTGTAATGAAACCACAACAAGTGGTTCAAGCACTCGATAAAGTGACCAACAGCCAAGCGATTATTACCTCTGATGTAGGTCAGCATCAAATGTTTGGTGCACTGTACTACACCTATATTCGTCCACGTCAATGGATTAACTCGGGTGGCTTAGGAACAATGGGTGTAGGCTTACCATATGCAATGGCTGCTAAGCTTGCATTCCCAGATCAACAAGTGGTGTGTATTACAGGTGAAGCATCGATTCAGATGTGTATCCAAGAGCTTTCAACATGTAAGCAATATGGCTTAAATGTGAAAATTCTGTGTTTGAATAACCGTGCTTTAGGGATGGTTAAGCAATGGCAGGACATGAACTACGAAGGTCGTCATTCAAGTTCTTATGTTGAGTCATTACCAGACTTCGCTAAATTGATGGAAGCTTATGGCCATGTCGGGATTCAAATTGACCATGCGGACGAGCTTGAATCTAAACTTGCTGAAGCAATGGCAATTAATGATAAATGCGTATTTATTAATGTCATGGTTGATCGTTCAGAGCATGTTTATCCGATGCTGATCGCGGGTCAATCAATGAAAGATATGTGGTTGTCTAAAGGGGAGCGTACGCAATGAGACATATAATTTCTGTACTCATGGAAAACGAAGCTGGTGCGCTTTCTCGTTTGGTGGGTTTATTTAGTCAACGTGGCTACAACATTGAAACATTAAATGTTGCGCCCACAGAAGATCCAACTTTGTCACGTTTGACATTAACCACGTATGGTGATGAGCACAAAATTGAGCAAATTACCAAGCAACTAAACAAATTGGTTGAAGTAGTAAAAGTGGTTGATTTATCAGAGGGTGCACATATTGAGCGTGAATTGATGCTCATTAAGGTTAAGGCTTTAGGTTCAGCACGTGCTGAAATTAAACGTACAGCCGATATTTTCCGTGCACAAATTGTCGATGTAACACCAACGACTTATACCATTCAGATTGCAGGTACAACTGAAAAAATTGATGGTTTTATTGACGCACTTGCTGAAAATACCATTCTTGAAGTTGTACGTTCGGGCGTGTCAGGCGTGGCACGCGGCGAAAAAGTTTTAACTATTTAATTTATTCACCTATACTCCTCTCCTAGAAAAAAGGAGAGGCTTAGTTGACCAGTACACAATAAAGCCGTACCAACTAAGTTAAAGGAAACAAAAGCATTTAAGCGGAGACAGCAATGCAAATTTTTTATGATAAAGACTGTGACTTATCTATCATCCAAGGCAAAAAAGTAGCAATCATTGGTTATGGTTCACAAGGCCATGCGCATGCGCTTAACCTTAAAGATTCAGGCGTTGACGTAACTGTAGGTCTACGCGCTGGTTCTACTTCTTGGAAAAAAGCTGAAAATGCTGGTCTTAAAGTTTCAGAAGTTCCTGCTGCTGTAGCTCAAGCTGACTTAGTTATGATCTTGACGCCTGATGAGTTCCAATCACAACTTTACCGTGACGTAATTGAGCCAAACATCAAGCAAGGTGCAACGCTAGCATTTGCTCATGGTTTCTCTGTTCTTTATAACCAAGTTGTTCCACGTGCTGACCTTGACGTAATCATGGTTGCTCCAAAAGCGCCTGGTCATACTGTACGTTCAGAATTCCAACGTGGTTCAGGTGTACCTGATCTTATCGCTGTTCACCAAGATGCTTCTGGTAATGCACGTAACGTTGCGCTTTCTTACGCTTCAGGTGTTGGAGGTGGTCGTACTGGTATTATCGAAACTTCATTCCGCGAAGAAACTGAAACTGACTTATTCGGTGAGCAAGCAGTTCTTTGTGGTGGTGCTGTTGAATTGGTTAAAATGGGCTTCGAAACTTTGGTTGAAGCGGGTTATGCACCAGAAATGGCTTACTTCGAATGTTTACACGAACTTAAATTGATCGTTGACTTGATGTTCGAAGGCGGTATCGCGGACATGAACTACTCAGTATCGAACAATGCTGAATATGGCGAATACGTAACTGGTACTGAAGTGATCAACGAACAGTCTCGTGAAGCAATGCGTAATGCACTTAAACGTATTCAATCTGGTGAATACGCGAAGATGTTCATCCAAGAAGGTGCGTTGAACTATCCTTCTATGACAGCTCGTCGTCGTCAAAACGCGGCGCATGGTATCGAAGTAACTGGTAACAAGTTACGTGCGATGATGCCTTGGATTCAAGCAAACAAAATCGTAGATAAAGAGAAAAACTAATTTCTTGAATCGATTGATTTGATTGCGAAAACCCACTCAACTTGAGTGGGTTTTTTAATAGATCAAAATTAAAGTTACGTGCCTCAAAATATAGCAAAGCAATGCTTTACTATATTTTTCGTGCCTTGGATTCAAGCGAACAAAATCGTTGATAAAGAAAAGAACTAAGTTCTAATTTTTGAGTCAAAAAAGCCCTTGTTAAAACAAGGGCTTTTTTATGTTCTAAAGAAATGAGTATTCACTACATGCTTTAAAACATAACAAAGCAGTACTTTGCTAGTCCTCGTTCATACTTTGAATTCAAGTAAATAGAATTGTTGATAAAAGAAAAACTAAGTTTAAGTTTTTAACTTTATAAAAGCCGACTCTATTGAGTGGGCTTTTTTTTGTGATAAATTACGCATTATTTTGCTGTTTTTAAATGTGGTGAAATTATGAAATTTAAAATTTTATTGGGCATGGTTGCTATAACATTTTCAAATTTAAATCATGCTGAAACTGTAATAAATTCAAAAGAGTTTAAACCGCTGAACGAAGTTCGTGTTTCTATGCAACGGATGTTGCGTTCTACCGAAGGACGTTATTTTTTAAGTCTGTATGCGGGTATTTGGAATCCACATGCGGTACTGACGGATTTAGTAGAAAATAAAAATATTGCATTTAAAGGCTTACAAAAAGCAGATCAACTCACGCTAAAGTCAGTAAATTCTGAAACTGATGCAATTGAAAATGGTGCTTATCAGTTGACGGGAACGTTAAATGCAAATACGGGTTATTTCAAAACTTTACTCTCAGCAGGCGGTGATACTTTTGGTAAAAATATTCAGTTTGAACCAGCTGTGAAAGTGAGCAACAAGCCTTCATTTGTATTTAAATTTTATAGTGGTGATCAAACGACAACCTATGGTGCGCCTTTACAGCGTGTAGATGTGGTTAATAAAAGTAATAATCAGACGATTCAGTCCTTGACGGGGTTTGTTGCCTATCCAAAAAGTATAGGTTATATGGATATTAACTTTGATGGTTATTATGATGTCATTTTATCTGATATTTCACAGTCTTATTCTGTAGAAGATAAGCGTTATATTTATTGGATGTATAATCCAAAAACAGGACAATTTCAGCGTTCGCCACAACTTGATAAAATCATCGGTTTCCCAAATTTACATGGTGAAAAACAGCAAATTGATTTTGGAGGTGGTCGAGTATATCAAGTGAAAAATGGCTTATTAAATCGAATTTAGCTTTTAATTTTCGATAATATGCGTAACCCCTAGGAGATACTTTATGGTCTAGGGGGCACATGCACAGAGCTCAAGGGATGTAATGAGCATATTTGTTGGTGATTTAAGGCTAAATTTAGGTTAAATTTTTATGCTAAAACAGGTTGTGAAAATATTTTTAGTCTTGATGGTGGGAGGTGTTCATGCACAAGTCATAGATTATGACCTATTGAAAGAACAAGCCGTTGAATATGAAAATAGTTTAACTGAACAAGAAAAATCACAATTAAATCGCTCTTATGCAGAGCCGCTTTCAGTTTCTATTGGTTTTTGTGCACAGTTTTATCAGGGTACATCTTTTGAAATTGTGTCTAGGGTGAGTGAGAGGGGAGTATTGTTAGAAAACTGGACAAATACAATAGGTCCTTTTGCTGAGTGTGTGCGAAGTATGTTTAATCATCAATATATTTATTCCGTTCGTAATGAAGCATTTTATGCATTTTTAGAATTCAATTTAACAAAACAATAATGCTGTAAGCAAAACGTCATTGCATCATCATCGAAATGTAAAAAAGAAAATTTAAACTATTCAAAAATGAAGAGAAGATTGGGGTAAACGTATGACCAAGACGTACGCAGAAACCTTATTGTATAAACAACAAGAATTTCCAGACTATTTTAAATTTTATTTAAAGAAAAATAAAAATCCCACTCATATTTCAGAGAATTTAAATACGCTTCAAAAACTTGTTCGTCCACGGCTGAAAATCGTCATTGTGACAGAAACATGGCCGCCTGAAATTAATGGGGTAGCAATGTCATTGATGCAGTTATGCAAGGGGTTGCAGAAACAAGGGCATAAAATTTTACTGATTCGCCCAAAACAAAAACATGTATGTTATGAATTTTCGCCCAATAAAGAGTGCTTAGTGACAGCTCAAGCCGTTCCAAAATATCCTGATATGCGTTTTGGTTGGCCACAATATTTAAAAGTATCCCAAGCAATTTCTGATTTTGTGCCAGATATTATTCATATCGTGACTGAAGGGCCCTTAGGTTTTACGGCTTTACATGCGGCGAAGGCAAAACGTATCCCTGTATCAAGTGGTTTTCATTCACCATTTCAAGAGTTTAGCCGATTTTTTGATTTAGCATTTTTAGTAAAACCGGTGCAGCATTATTTGAAATGGTTTCATAATAATACGCAGCTTACTTGTGTCCCTAGTGTTGATACTGAAAAAGCATTGCGCCAATTTGGTGTGACTTGTCCAATGCAAGTGGTGGGACGAGGGGTGGATGTTGAAAAGTTTTCGGCAAAACATCGCTCAGAAAAGCTGAGACGCATGTGGGGTGTTGACCAAGATACCACTGTTTTATTGTATGTCGGACGTTTATCTCCTGAGAAAGAAATCAATGTTTTGATTGATGCTTATGCGGCAATGAGAAATTGTCGGAATAAAAAAGTGAAATTGGTCATCGTGGGGGATGGACCTGATCGTAAGCGTTTGCAACAAATGCTTGCTGCGGAACATATTATTTTTACAGGGAACTTGAGTGGTCAGCAACTTGCTGAAGCTTATGCGAGTGCAGATGTCTTTGTCTTTGCAAGTCAGGTGGAAACATTTGGTAATGTGGTGCTTGAGGCGATGGCAAGTGGTTTGGCGATCGTTGCGTATAACTATGCAAGCACACAACTTTATGTGAAACATCAACAAACAGGTTGGATCTGTCCTTTGGGTGCAACAGATCAATTTATTCAGAATATTCTTCGACTTCCAAACAATTCGATTTTGCATGACATGGGGCAACATGCGATGCGTGATGTGCAAAATATTGGTTGGCAACAGGCGGTACAACAATTTGAACAGGCACTTTATCAAGTCACGCAAGATCAGGTTTTAGTGACTTAAAATCATCTCGGATAGAGAGGAGAGCGACAATGAATTTTAAAGAGACCAAAATAAAAATACTCGATTTAGATTTAAAAGGCTGCTTATATCTCAATAATTTGTCACACGTACAACATATTGCTGTGTTTTTTAAAGTGATCAGTCGGTTGGGGGATGGTGCTTTTTGGTACCTAATGTTGTTTATTGTTTGGTTGAACAAAGGTTTGCTCTATGGGTTGAAACTGTTATATGTGGTTTTAAGTGCCTTGATTGGCACAGGCATCTATAAAATATTAAAGCATAAAACAGTACGTCCACGTCCATACCAAGTACATCAAGTGATTCGTTTAGGTGAGCGTCCATTGGATCATTTTAGTTTTCCTTCGGGACATACTTTGCACGCTGTGATGACGACAGTCGTGCTTGGTTATATTCACCCTGTGTTGTTATTGATCATGATGCCTTTTACAATTTTAGTGGCATTGTCACGTATGGTCTTGGGTTTGCATTATCCGAGTGATGTGATTGTGGGGGCTTTGATTGGGGCAACGGTAGCGAGTTTGATTTTGGTCGCTGCACCATTTCTGAGTATTGCTTTGTAAATATTTTAGTTGATCAAAGTGGAGTCGATGAAAAATCAGCAGGTTTAAAAATAAAATCTATTTTGGCAACGCTACGGATTTTGTTAAAGTAGTTCAATAAATTGAACGGATAGGATGACCTCAATGGGTTTACGTTGGACTGATACATTAGATATCGCAATTGAGCTATATGAAGCTCACCCAGATGTTGACCCGCAATGGGTGCGTTTTACAGATTTACATGCATGGATTTGTGCATTACCTGACTTTAGTGATGACCCAACCAAGTCAACGGAAGGGTTGCTAGAGGCGATCCAAATGGCTTGGATTGACGAAGCAAGTTAAAAAATCAACCCAATCTGTCTAAAAAATCATTTTTTTACAGTTTAAACAGCGGAAAATCGCGCATTATTCGGTATAATGCGCCAAAATTTTCGTGTCAATTTGACTTAAGGAGCCAATCAATGGCTATTGAACGTACTTTATCTATCGTAAAACCAGACGCAGTTGCTAAAAACCACATTGGTGATATCTTTGCTCGTTTCGAAAAAGCTGGTCTTAAAATCGTTGCGACTAAAATGAAACACCTTTCTCAAGCTGAAGCTGAAGGTTTCTATGCTGAACATAAAGAACGTGGTTTCTTTGCTGACTTAGTTGCATTCATGACTTCTGGTCCAGTGGTTGTTTCAGTTCTTGAAGGTGAAAACGCAGTTCTTGCTCACCGTGAAATCTTGGGTGCTACAAACCCTAAAGAAGCTGCTCCTGGTACAATCCGTGCAGATTTCGCTGTAAGCATCGATGAAAATGCTGCTCACGGTTCTGACTCTGTAGCTTCTGCTGACCGTGAAGTAAACTACTTCTTCGCTCAAACTGAAGTTTGCCCACGTACTCGTTAATTCTGAGTCAATAGGGTTGTCTTAAAATTCACAGAAGCGTTTTACGTTTTGTAAATTGTAAACAGACCCTGAACCAGATAAGTGTTATACTGCTTGTCTGGTTTTTTTATTTTTAATGTTCGAATATTGAACGAATCCTACCCATTGGCATGTTTTTTAGGTAATACTCATGAATTCTGAAGTTGTCGCTTCGTCATTAACGCAAGATGAACAGAAGCCTGCATCATCAAAATCTGCACAGCAAACACATGTACAGAAAGTGAATTTACTGGGCATGTCACGTCCACAATTGGAAAAATTCTTCGAAGATATGGGGGAGAAAAAATTCCGTGCAGGACAGGTGATGAAATGGATTCATCAATTTTTCGTCACAGATTTTGCTGAAATGACTAATATTTCAGGTAAGTTGCGTGAAAAATTAGAAAAAGTGTGTGTGATTGAAGCACCAGAAGTCGTACATCGTAATTATTCAAAAGATGGTACCCGTAAATGGGTGTTCCGAGTGGGCGAAGGGGAAGGCTCATTGGTTGAAACTGTTTTAATTCCTGCTGAAGATAAAACAGGTTCGCGTAAAACTTTATGTATTTCTTCACAAGTGGGTTGTGCATTGGACTGTTCATTTTGTTCAACAGGTAAACAGGGTTTTCAACGTGATTTAACGCCGAGTGAAATTATTGGTCAGTTATGGATGGCGAACTACTCGTATATGGAAGAAGTGCCAGTTGCAGAGCGTGAACGCTCGGTGACCAATGTTGTGATGATGGGAATGGGTGAGCCATTACTTAACTATGATGCTGTTTTAAGCTCAATGAATATCATGTTGGACGACTTTGCTTATGGTATGTCTAAACGTCGCGTGACTTTGTCTACATCAGGTGTGGTGCCAAAAATTGATCAATTGGCACAGGATATCGATGTTGCTTTAGCCATTTCTTTACATGCACCAAATGATGAACTGCGTAATGAATTAGTACCAATTAATAAAAAATATCCATTAGAACAACTCATTGCAGCATGTCAGCGTTATATTGCCAAAGATGGCAATGAAAGTTCACGTAAACATGTCACCATTGAATATGTCATGTTAGAAGGGGTGAATGATCAGCCTGAACATGCACAGCAAATGATTAAGTTGTTGAAAAACTTACCAAGTAAAATTAATTTAATTCCATTTAATCCGTTTCCGCATGCACCTTATGGTCGTTCAAGCCGTAATCGAATTATTTCTTTTCAAAAAACTTTGTCTGATGCAGGATTTGTGTGTACGATTCGTCAGACACGTGGTGATGATATTGATGCTGCGTGTGGTCAATTGGTTGGTCAGGTGGCTGACCGTACTCGCCGTGCAGAACAATGGAAGAAAAAAGTTGCGCAGCAGAACGAGATTTTGCGTTCACAAGGTTGACCATTTTTAAAATTAAATATGGGGAGCAAGCTTTGAGAAATCATATGTACAAAAAATTGATCACAGTCGCTGCAATCAGTTGTGCTGTGTTCTTGACGGCTTGTGAAACGACACAAACAGGGTCAGTTTTAAAAAAAGATCCTGAAAAAGCAGTCAAAGTACGTACTCAATTGGCTGCTGAATATATTCGAACGCATGATTTAGATGCCGCAAAACGTTCACTTGATCAAGCCTTAGAAATTGATTCAGGTGATTCGACTGCCAATATGATGATGGGGGTTTTACTGCAACAAGAAGGCAGTAAAGTCAGCATGGATAAAGCGGATAGTTATTTTAAACGTGCTATTTCCCGTGATCCAGACAATGCACAAGCCCGTAATAATTATGGGACTTACTTATATTTGATGAAGCGTTATAATGACGCCATTGAACAACTGCAGTTTGCAGGTGCGATTTTAGGCTATGACCAACGCTATAGAGCTTTGGAAAATCTCGGTAAAGTCTATATGATTGTAGGCGATAAAGAGAATGCTGAAAAAACGTTCAAGCAAACGCTACAAGTCAATCGAGATTCTGTTATATCTTTAATCGAGTTGTCAGAACTATTATATTTAAAACAGCAAACTGCTCAAGCCAGTCAACTGTATGAGCAGTTTGTGCGTTTAGTGGGTCAGAAAAATCAAGACTCAAGAGCGCTTTGGATCGGAATTCGTATCGCGAGAGCGAATGGTGATCAGATGGGGTCGCAAGTATTGGTCAATCAATTACGCGCACTTTTTCCTGAAAGCCAAGAATATCAACGTTATTTGCAATTACAGTACAGTACTGAGGCCGTATGGAAGTAAATCCTAATTCACAGCAACCTACTGGTTCAAACGTAGCACCTAATGGTTTAGGAAATGTTCAGCGTCCGGGCGAGTACTTACGTCAAGTTCGTGTTTCACAGCATCGTGATATTAAAGCCGTTGCTACAGACTTAAATATGCCTTTAAAAACTTTAGAAGCTTTAGAGAAAGATGAATATAAATCTTTGCCTGAAGCCACGTTTATTAAAGGCTATTATCGCTCGTATGCAAAATATTTGAATGTTGATGCAACTGCAATCATTCAACGTTTTGATGACATTTATCAAAATGATACTGGATTGATGCCCAACCATGCATTAAACAATTCTCCGATTAAAATCATGGGGAAATTGCCGGGTTCTAACAGTGATCGCAACAAAAAATGGTTGAAACGTGCTTTAATTGCCGTGATTGCATTGGCGGTGATTTGGGCGGTGGTTGCAGGGATTCAAAAATGGTCATCAAGTAAAAATGACGGTTCAGATGCCAAACCACAACAATCCGATGTTGAAGTGTTGTCGATGAACAATAGCTCAAGTCATAGCTCTGGCGATCAGATGGTGTTGAACTTTAGCCGCCCAACCTCTGTCAATATTGTGGATAGCAAAGGTAAAGTGTTGGCGACGGGTCGTCAATCATCAACATTAACATTGACAGGTGAATCTCCATTCCAGATTCGACTTGATGATGCTGCTGCTGTGTCATTAAGCCTTAATAATGAACAGATTTCATTGTCTCCATATACTGTGAACGGGAAAGCAGAATTCCGTTTATCTCGTTAATTTAAATTAAGTCGAGCGGTACAATGATTGAAAATCCAATTAAACGTCGTCCAACCCGAAAAATTCGTGTCGGTTCAGTGTATGTTGGTGGTGATGCACCGATTAGCATCCAAAGCATGACCAATACTGAAACATGTGATGTCGAAGCGACTGTTGCACAGATTCAACGTTGTGTAGACGTTGGTGCGGACATCATGCGTGTGTCTGTGCCAAGCATGGAAGCAGCTCAAGCTTTCGGTGAAATTCGTAAACGTGTTTCAGTGCCTTTGGTTGCTGATATCCACTTTGACTATAAAATTGCGCTTGCTGTCGCTGACTTTGGTGCGGATTGTTTACGTATTAATCCTGGGAATATTGGTTCGGAAGCGAAAATTCGTGAAGTGGTTGCTGCGGCAAAACATCATGATATTTCGATGAGAATTGGGGTAAATGCTGGGTCGTTAGAAAAAGATATTCAAAAAAAATATGGTGAGCCGACAGGTCAGGCCTTGCTTGAGTCTGCAATGCGCCATATTGATATTTTAGATCGTTTGGATTTCCAAGAGTTTAAAGTCTCAGTGAAAGCATCGAATGTGTTTTTAACCCTGGATGCTTATCGTTTATTGTCTGCACAAATTGACAATCCATTGCATTTGGGGGTGACTGAAGCAGGTGTATATCGCACAGGTTCAGTAAAATCAGCCATTGCTTTGGGTGGTTTGTTGATGGAAGGCATTGGCGATACCATGCGTATTTCTTTGGCAGCAGAGCCTGAAGAAGAAATTAAAATCGGTTTTGATATTTTAAAATCATTAGGCTTACGTTCTAATGGGATTAATTTTATTGCTTGCCCAAGTTGTTCACGTCAAGAATTTAATGTCATCAAAGTGATGCAAACATTGGAGGAGCGCTTAGAAGATGTGCGCACACCAATGGATGTCTCGGTGATTGGCTGTAAAGTGAATGGGCCAGGTGAAGCGAAAGAAGCTGATATTGGTGTGGTTGGGGCAGCCCCACGCTCATTGGTCTATCGTAATGGTGAAAAGAGCCATTTGATTGATACTAATCAGCTTGTTGATGAAATCGAAGCAATGGTTCGTCAACGTATTGTAGAGCTTGAAGAAGCGAAAGCTAAAGAGATTATCCGCACAAGTTTTTCTGAGTAAGTCATGAGTTCAATTGTCGCAATTAAAGGTTTTAACGATATTCTTCCAACGCAAACGCCTGCGTGGAGACGTTTAGAACAGCATTTAGCATCGTTGATGGATGCCTATGGCTATCAACAAATTCGTTTGCCGATGGTTGAGCAGACCCATTTGTTCAAGCGTTCAATTGGTGATGCAACGGATATTGTTGAAAAAGAAATGTACACATTCTTAGACAAAGGTAATCCACCCGAGTCTTTGACTTTGCGTCCTGAAGGAACTGCAGGTTGTGTGCGTGCTATGCTTGAACATAACTTACTGCGTGGTGCAAACCCACGTGTTTGGTATGTGGGGCCAATGTTCCGTTATGAAAAGCCACAAAAAGGGCGCTATCGTCAATTTCATCAATTTGGTGTGGAAACTTTTGGTGTCGCTACACCTGACCAAGATGCAGAACTGATTTTAATGACTGCACGTTTGTGGAAACGCATGGGCGTGGCAGATAAAGTTCAATTAGAATTGAATACTTTGGGTGAGTCAGATGAACGTGCTGAATATCGTACGGCATTGGTTGAATTTTTAAATGCACACAAAGCAGAATTAGATGAAGACTCTCAACGTCGTTTAAGTACCAATCCACTTCGAATTTTAGATTCAAAAGATGCACGTACCCAAGAAATTTTGCAAAATGCGCCAAAATTGCATGATTTTATGGGTCAAGAGACCATGCAGCATTTTGCTCAATTGCAGCAATATTTGAGCGATGCAGGTATAAAATTTGTAATTAATCAAAAATTAGTACGTGGTTTGGATTATTACAATAAAACTGTTTTTGAATGGACAACAACACATTTAGGTTCACAAGGCACAGTATGTGCAGGTGGTCGCTATGATGGTTTAGTTGGACAGTTAAAAGGTAAGCCTGATCAATCTGTTCCTGCTGTTGGTTTTGCGATGGGAATGGAGCGTTTATTACTTCTACTTGAGCAAGTGGAAGACAATACACCCGTACGTGAATGTGAAATGTTCTTGGTGTCTGACCCTGCGACTCAAGGTCAGGCGTTGGTACTTGCTGAGCAAATTCGTGATCAACTGGATGCTGCAAATTGTTCAATTCGCTTGAAAACAGGTTCACAAGGTTCGATGAAGAGCCAAATGAAAAAAGCGGATCAATCGGGTGCAGTTTACGCATTGATTTATGGTGAGCGTGAAGCCGCAGCACAGCAGGTCTTGGTGAAAGAACTTGCAACTGCTGAGCAGCATGAAGTTGCCGTGACTGATCTAGTTGCATTTTCTATAGAAAAATTTTCTGCAAAATAATTGAAAACATGAATAAAAGGGCAATCTTATGAGCGCAATGACTGACGAAGAACAACTAGATAGTTTGAAGTCATTTTTTAAGAAATATGGCTCAGCTATGGTGAGCGGGGTTCTCATTGCGTTGATCGCCTTTTTTGGTTGGCAGTATTGGCAAAAAAATAATTTGGCAAAAGCGCAAAATCAGACTGCCAAAGTGCAGCAATTGTTTGATCAAGCACATGCGGCAAATGGTGATGCAAAAGCAACAGCGGCATTAACGACAGCAGCAGATAAGCTCGTTAAAGAAGATCCAGACTCGATTCAGGCGATTCAGACCCAATTTACTATGGCTAAATTGGCGTATGATCAAGCAGATTATGCCAAAGCTGAGCGTGAGCTGAAAAAAGTCGAAAACTCTAAAATTGACGATAAAGGTATTTTACAAGCTGTTAAAATTCGTCTAGCAGATGCACAATTTGCACAAAAGAAATATGATGAAGCCTTAAAAACGTTATCTGCAGTGAATGAACCTACATTCAAATCGACTGCGGAAGAAATGAAAGGTGATGTTTATGTGGCAAAAAATGATATTGAGAATGCTAAAAAATCATATCAAGCTGCATGGGATGCGTTATTGGAACGTAAACAAGAGCGTCAAATTTTACAAATTAAACTCGAAAGTGTCGGCGTATTAGTGGATGATCCTGATTTTGAACGCCCAATCTTAGAAACACAAGTGGATGAGTCTTAATGGATAGAAAATATAAAATACCTTTTGCTTTGGCAATATTATCAGTTGCATTGGTTGGTTGTTCAAGCAACAAAGTCAAAGAAGAAAAAGTTAAACCCAACCCACTTCCTAAGATTGCGCAAGCAACAGGTCTTGTCCAAGTGTTTTCGCAAAGTGTTTCTTCGACTGCAAAAGAAGATCCTTTACGTTTAAGACTTGATGCAGATAACGGTAAAATTTTCTTACTTGATCCGAATGGTAAAGTTGAAGCATACCAAGGTAAACAACGCTTATGGTCAAAAAAAGTATCTAAAAACGGTTTGAGTTCAGGTGTT
The DNA here is from genome assembly GCF_015218165.1 of Acinetobacter piscicola. NCBI lineage: Bacteria > Pseudomonadati > Pseudomonadota > Gammaproteobacteria > Moraxellales > Moraxellaceae > Acinetobacter > Acinetobacter piscicola. The sequence continues at coordinate 670,433 of NZ_CP048659.1, forward strand.
GAAGCAGCACAAGGGCTTGTGATTGTTGGTAATAGTAAGGGTCAATTGTTTGCTTTAGATCAAGCAACAGGTGAGCAAAAATGGGCAGCACAGCTTTCTGGTGCGATTATTAGCCCAGCGCATATCCAAACGGGGCGTGTGATTGTGGTTGCCAATGATGGTACGGTTTATGCTTTTGATCAAGAAACAGGTCAACAAGCATGGACATACAAGCTATCGAATGCATCATTTAGTTTACGTGGTCAAGCTGCACCTGTAGAGTTAGATCCACGGACCATTGCGGTAGCGACATCGACGGGCTATGTGTATGCGATTGATAGTTTGTCGGGTATGCCACGTATGCAGCGCCGTGTTGCAGTGACAGATGGTCGCTCAGATATTCAGCGTCTTATTGATGTGGATGGTGAACCTGTGGTGGCGGGTCAGTTTGTCGTGACCAATAGTTATCAAGGTCAAGTCACTGTATTGGACTTAGCTTCACAACGTGTGATTTGGAGTGTTGATGCAGGAAGTTCAACACGTCCAGAAGTGTATGATAATAAAGTTTTTGTTGCGCAAACCAATGGTAAAGTTGCAGCATTTGACTTAACTTCGGGTCAAGTCATTTGGTCAAATGATCAATTGTTAAATCGTGAACTGAGTAATGTGGTTGTTCTTGGACAATATTTAGTTGCCGGTGATTTGGATGGTGTGTTGCATCTGATTGACCCTAACTCAGGTACAATTGTGGGGCGTGCAAAAACCAGTGGTGAAGTACGTACACTACGTGTGATTGATAATCAACTGTATGTTGCAACACGCACAGGTAAATTAACTGTTTGGCAGAACCGTTAATTTTTTTAACGCATGTGTTAAACTAATACCTATATATTTTTTATGACTCGGGGTGATTGAAAATCAATACCCCGAGTTCTTTATTTTAGTGAATTTGATCGAAAGATCGTGGAGTATTATTTACTCCCACATTCTTCCTCGCTCTCTGATGTTCAGACCAGTCCAACTGGCTGATCTTGAATTAAGGTTAATCTATGAAACCCGTAATTGCGCTCATTGGACGTCCGAACGTCGGAAAATCAACGTTATTTAACCAGATTACCAAGAGTCGTGATGCACTTGTTGCAGACTTTGCAGGTCTTACACGTGACCGTAAATACGGTGATGCTGTATACCAAAATAAATCGTTTATTGTTGTTGATACTGGCGGTATTGGTGAAAATGAAGGAGGAATTGACTCCTACATGGCGGAGCAGTCAAAAACTGCCATCAATGAAGCTGATATCATTGTATTTGTAGTTGATGCACGTGCAGGTTTGTTGGCTTCAGACGAACAAATTGCCCGTGAGCTTCGTACCTTAGGTAAAAAAGTCTTTTTAGTTGCCAATAAAGTCGATGGCGTACATGCTGAAGCGGCTTTGGTTGAGTTCTTTAAACTTGGTATGGGTGAGCCCCTACAAGTGGCTGCAAGTCATGGTCGTGGTGTGCAGCAAATGCTTGAAGATGTCCTTGCGGATGTTCCTGAAGATGAAGATGAAGCAGAGCACGATAAAGCGACGGGTTTACGTTTGGCTGTTATTGGGCGTCCAAACGTCGGTAAATCAACCTTAGTTAACCGATTATTGGGTGAAGAACGTGTGGTGGCATTTGACCAACCAGGGACAACACGTGACTCGATTTATATTCCCTTTGAACGTGATGGTCGCCAATATACACTGATTGATACCGCAGGGGTACGTCGTAAAGGTAAAGTTGATGAAATGATTGAGAAATTCTCAGTTGTGAAAACTTTACAGGCAATGAAAGATGCACATGTTGTGGTCGTGGTTGTGGATGCACGTGAAGGGATTGTTGAACAAGATTTACATTTAATTGGTTATGCGCTTGAAGCAGGGCGTGCCATGGTCATCGCCATTAACAAATGGGACAATATGTCTGAGTATGACCGCAAACAGTGTAAATTGGATGTCGATCGTCGTTTTGACTTTATTCCCTGGGCAAAAATTCATTTAATTTCAGCATTACATGGCACAGGTGTAGGGGATTTATATCCTTCGATTCATCGTGCTTATGATTCTTCACACTTAAAAGTTTCACCTGCAAAATTAACACAAATTTTGAATGATGCGACTGATGCACATCAACCGCCAATGTTTAGTGGTAAACGAATCAAAATGCGTTATGCGCATATGGGCGGACAGAACCCACCGACGATTGTGATTCATGGGAATAAAGTCGACAAAACGCCTGCGGACTATCGTCGTTATTTAGAAAATGTGTTCCGTAAAGTCTACAAGTTAGAAGGTACACCTGTACGCATTGATTTTAAAACTTCGGAAAACCCATTTGAAGGACGTAAATCTCAGGTGGATGAGCGTACAGCAGCACGTCGTCGTCGTTATATTCAGAAATTTAAGAAAGCAGAAAAAAAATTTAATCGTTAACTTTCATTACTTTATATTTTTTCAAAAGAAAAACCCAAAGTTCGCTTTGGGTTTTGCTCATTTGGTTAAATATTTTTACTGAAAAATACAAAAAACAGATTGATTTTTGATGAGTATTTTTTATATGCAGTGATATAATCATCGCGCAATTTTTATAGGTTGCAAAAAAATAGAAAATAGTGATGCCGTAGGCAGAGATTCAACATGATTCAATTGAATATCTCACAGTTTAAATATCGTCGTTGTGCAGGAGAAAGTTTGCCTGCGCTTGAGCATATTCCTGCCATGCAGCGTAGACGATTATCTTCTCTTGCAAAATTAGCATTAAATACTGCCATTGAATGTGTTGAGGAAAACCCTGTAGATTATATTGTATGGGCATCTCAATATGGTGATGAACATAAAACCTATAAAATTCTACAAGATGTTTTGCAAGGTTTAACGCCTTCACCGACACAGTTTTCAACCTCTGTACACAATGCAATCGGCGGTTTGTATTCGATTTTATGTCAGGATGCAACGCTCTCTACCAGTTTATGTGCAAATTGGTCTGAAGCAGTATTAGAGGCTTATGCGTATTTAAAAACCATGTGTCCTCAAGGTCGGGCAATGGTGGTATATTATGACCAAGCCTTGCCAGATATTTATGTGGAACAGCAAGCATTTCAAGGTTTTGCCTTTGCTGCTGTATTGGATTTAAGGGCGGAAAATGTACAACTTGATGAACGTGCTGTGCGAGAAGTAGAACCTAAATATTTAGATGCAGATAATTTTTATAATTTTTGGACGAACCCATCACAGTCAAGCTGTGGTGCTTGGTCAAGATGTGAATGATGAAACAACTTCGTAAAAAAATAAACTATGCTTGGCGTGTGGGTGCAACGGGATTCAGTTTTGCTAGTTTTGGCTTAGGTGGTGTGGCGATCGGTGGGATTATTGCTCCTTTGGTGAATTTATCGAGTTCCGATGCCAAAATTCGACAAAATCGTGCACAGCAAGTGATTCGCCACAGTTTCAAAGGTTTTACTGAAATGATGGTCAAATTGGGCATTATGACTTATGACATTGAAGGCTTAGAAAAGTTACAACAAAGCCGTCAAGAATTGGTGATCGCGAATCATCCAACATTGGTGGATGTCGTCGTATTAATTGGACTGATGGAAAAAGCCAATTGTGTGGTGAAAGAGGCGCTGTGGTCAAATCCATTTACTAAAGGTCCAGTACGTTCAGCAGGCTATATTTTAAATGCAGGTTCTGAGCAGTTTATTCAAGATTGTGTCGCACGATTGCAAGAAGATCATGCGGCTTCCTTATTGATTTTCCCTGAAGGAACACGCACAGCGAAAGGTGAAATACTGAATGAGTTTCAACGCGGTGCAGCCAATATTGCATTACGTGCCAATGTGCCTATTCGTCCAATTTTAATTCGTTGTACGCCATCGACATTAACCAAAAATGAAAAATGGTATCACGTGCCATCTGAACCTTTTCATATCCAAATCAAAGTTTTAGATGCGATTCAAATTGATGAGTTACTTGAGGATACTCAGGTTTCGCCAAAGCGTGTTCGTCAATTAAATCAAAAACTTCAACAATTTTTTAATCAAGAGCTATCCAACAATGAGCAATCTTGCTGATGAATTAAAACAAATGATTATTGATGTACTTGCACTCGAGGACATCAGCATAGATGACATCGACACTGAAGCCCCTTTATTTGGGGATGGCTTAGGTTTAGATTCAATTGATGCATTAGAATTAGGTTTAGCATTGAAAAAACGCTACAACATTCATCTCAATGCTGAGTCAGCAGACACTAAACAGCATTTTAAATCAATTCAAAGTTTAGTGGCTTTGGTTGAAAGCCAACAAAAAGCATAAGAGGATAAGATGTTAACACAAGAACAAATCTTAGAAAAACTGCGTGAGTGGATGGAAGAGTTATTTGAAATTGAACCTGATGATATTCAGTTGGATTCAAATTTGTATTCTGATCTAGATGTAGACAGTATTGATGCGATTGATTTAGTTGTGAAAATTAAAGAATTAACAGGGAAGCAAGTGCAGCCTGAAGACTTTAAAAATGTCCGCACAGTTCAAGATGTGGTGACGGTCATTCAAAACATGTCAGTTGAATGAAGCATATTTTTAAAGGGATTGTTGTCATTTTAATGATTGCATATCCCTTTTTCGTTGGTTGGGGCTTATCTCAAGGACAATTCGTTTGGGTCAGTGTCGTCTTGATTGTCCTCGGTATCATCCGATTATTCAGTCAAGGTCATCCCTTACTCTTGCCACTGACATGGTTTGCCATTCTGTGTGGTGGGCTTAGTCTATTGCTCCAAGAGCATGCTTGGTTAAAAATGTACCCGGTATTGATGAGTGTGGGAGCAGGGATTATTTTTGCTTCAACCTTAATCAAACCACCTTCAATGATTGAGCGTTTTGCGCGTTTGGTTGAGCCGAATTTACCTGAGTCAGGGGTGATTTGGACAAGAAAGGTCACCATTGTTTGGTGCATTTTTTTTGTATTTAATGCTGCCATTGCTTTATATACGGTGATCGCTGCACCCATGAAAATTTGGGTCATTTATAATGGCTTTATTTCCTATATGTTGATGGGAATTTTGTTTTTAGGTGAGTTTATTTTGCGTAAACGCCATCAGCGTTTAAATCAGCAGCAATTGGCTGAGTTAAATAACCAAAAGAAAGAGTGATTTAAAATGTTGTTGTGTCATTTCCAAACGCATATCCAATCTTTGAAAACATTGTGTGTCCAAGCAGATTTGGGTCAAATCAGTTTTCGTGATTTTTGGCAAGAGGTCTGTCAGCAAGCCAATGCGATACAACAGTTAAAAGCAAAACAATATGCACTTTGGGAAAATGACAGCTATACATTTTTGGTGCTGTTTTTTGCAGCATTATTGGCCAATAAAGAACTGCTGTTGGCACCGAATCGTGTGAAAGATTTGGAACTTGAATTGGCAGCACAAGATATTTATTTTTTAAGCCCTCAGCCGATTGTAGAACATATTACAGATGTAAAAGCACCATTTTATTGTGACTCGCTCCTTTTAGATGATGCATTTCTGACACAAGCACAAGTTTACTTTTATACCTCGGGTTCTACAGGACAACCGAAAAAAATTCCCAGAACATTGCGTCAACTGCTGAATGAAGTACAAGGTTTAGATCAAAGTTTTGATTTAGATCAGGACAGTATTGCCATCGCAACGGTCAGTCATCAGCATATTTATGGGTTGTTATTTAAACTCCTTTTGCCTTTAGCAACGGGGCGCAGTTTTTATCTTCCACAGCTCGCCTTTCCCGAAGATGTGGTCGCAGTACAGCAAAAATTAAAGCATTTGCAACGTAAAAATTATGTGATTTCAAGTCCTGCTTTATTGAAGCGTTGGACAAGGGACGTGGTATTGCAAGATTGTCAGTCTGTATATTCTTCGGGTGGAAAATTAGAGTCAGGCATACGCCCTTTGCTGAATCGTCCGATTGTGGAAGTGTTGGGGAGCTCAGAAACAGGTGGAATCGCCCATCGTCAGCAGGATGAGGCTATATGGACCCCTTTTGCTAATGTAGAAATACAGGTCACAGCACAAGAAGAGTTAGGCGTGAAAACCAATCATGCATTTACTGACGACTGGATTTTTACGGGTGATCGTGCGCAGGCTGTAGATGCAGCACAAACTCAATCTGCTTTTCAGTTACTTGGACGTTTAGATCGTATTGTTAAACTTGAAGAAAAACGGCTAAGTTTGGATGCGATTGAGCAAAAAATCTTAACTTTAACCGATGTGCTTGAATGTCATACGCTGTTAATTGAAAAACAACATCGGTACATTTTAGTGTGTGTCGCTGTTTTATCTGAAAGTGCAAGACAGCATTTAGCGCAAGTCGGTAAAGCACAGTTTGTGGCACAACTCAAACAACAACTAACTGATAAATTAGAAAGTATAGCAATACCACGGCAATGGCGCTTTTTGTCACAATTGCCTCGTAACAGTCAATCCAAACTGAATAAACAGATGATGCAATCTTTGTTTCAGCCTTTATTGACGCCCGTCGTCCTGAATCAGTCATATACTGCAGAATCTGCACAATATTTATTGGAATTTCCACCTGAACTTGAATGTTTTAAGGGGCATTTTCCGAATTATCCTATTTATCCTGGTGTTGGGCAGATTGGATTTATTCAGCAGTTTGCAAAACAAGCATGGGCAGATTTAGCATGGTGCAATGGCTATGAGCAACTTAAATTTCAAGATTTGATTAAACCTTTTGCTGTGGTGACTTTGCTTTTAGAGCGTAAACAACACAAAGTATATTTCCAAATGCGCTCAGAACAACAGCTTTTGGCATCAGGGCGTTTACTGTTTGTACTGCAACAGCAAACCGATACGATCTAGGAGATGAATATGGCGCAGTATGGTTTTGTGATCCCTGTTTATAATCATCCACATTATATTCAAGCATTGCTTGAGCATTTAAATGATTTTGCCTTGCCTGTCATTGTGGTAAATGATGGTAGTGATGCTGAATGCACACAGCTCTTGCATATACTAGATCAGCAGTGTGAACATGTTATTTTGGTTGAACATGCAATGAACCAAGGCAAAGGGCAAGCGGTCATGACAGGGCTGCAAAAAGCCTTTGATTTAGGTCTTAGCCATGCATTACAAATTGATGCAGATGGTCAGCATGACTGGCAGGATATCGCTAAGTTTTTACAGATCTCACAGCAGCACCCAAAAGCAATGGTGATCGGCCAGCCCATTTTTGATGACACTGTACCGAAAAAGCGTTTATATGGACGTTATGCAACGCATATTTGGGTATGGATCAATAGTCTGTCTTTTGACATTAAAGACAGTATGTGTGGATTTCGGATTTACCCATTGGCAGCGACCATTCAAATATTAAATACTGCAAAATTTCAAGCACGTATGGGCTTTGACAGTGAAATTTTAGTGCGTCTGAAATGGGAAAATATCCCTTTTATTAATGTACCAACCAAAGTAATTTATCCTGAGCAAGGTATTTCACACTTTCATGTGTGGCGAGATAATTTAGGCATGTCTCAAGCGCATTCTCGTTTGTTTGCTGGAATGTTATTGCGCTTGCCTAAACTGCTCAAAAATAAATATAAAGGTTCGGCAGATGTCTGAAGCAGGATCACCGCGTTGGAATGAGCTCAAAGAAAAAGGTGGTGCACTGCCTTTGATGCTGATGTTGTGGTTCTATCGTTTAGGGGGGCGTTTTTTATGTCGTATCGTGTTGTACTTTGTGATTATGTGGTATTGGCTATTTTCTAAAACCGCGAAGCAAGCTTCTTTGCAATATCTCAGCAAATTACATCAATTTGCAGGTGAACAGTCACCGTTTACTCATGCACCTACGCTTGCAAATAGTTATACCCATCTTATGCAATTTGGCGAATGTCTTTTAGATAAAATTGAAGGTTGGTTGGGGCATATTTCTGAGCAAAAACTGAATTTGCATGGGCATGAACATTTTCGGGCACATTATCAAAAGGGAGCGATTATTGTTGTATCACATTTTGGCAATACCGAATTGTTACGTGCCATTAAGTCAGAACATACACAAAAAATTAATGTCTTGGTTTATCAAAAGCATGCCACCAAGTTTAATGATTTTATTAAAAAATTAAACAGTAAGGCCGATGTACGACTGATTGCAGTCGATGAGTTAGGAATAGACACCGCTTTACTGCTACAAGATAAAGTTGACCAAGGGGAATGGGTCGTGATTGCGGCTGACCGTGTACCTGTACAGTCAGACCGTGTGCAAAGTGTACAGTTTTTAGGTGAAGATGCACTTTGGCCTCAAGGTGGATGGATCTTGGCAAATTTGCTGAAAGTGCCGTTATTAGCGGTGTTTTGTTATCGTCAACAACAGGGTTTTGATGTGCATATCCATCTGTTGGCTGAGAAAATGCAATTGCCACGCCGTGAACGTACTGCTGCGATCCATCGCATTACACGACAGTATGTACAGTTGCTAGAACAACATTGCATACGTGCACCATATCAATGGTTTAATTTTTATCATTTTTGGAATAAATAATTGGAAAATAACAATATGCAAGTTTTAGTCGTCGGGGAACAGGCATTAACCATCGAGCAGATTGTGGCTGTGGCACAACATCGTTGCCATGTGGCATTACCTGAAACAGCAGAATGGCGTCAGTTGATTCAACGTGGTGCTGATTTTTTAGATCAGTTGCTTGAAGATGAAGGGGTAATTTATGGCGTGACCACAGGTTATGGTGACTCGTGTCTTGTAGAAATTCCAACGCATCAGGTGCACGAATTACCCCTGCATTTATCACGCTTTCATGGCTGTGGTTTGGGGCAGAATCTTGATTTAATCACTGCACGTGCTGTGGTGGTGACACGTTTATGTTCTTTGGCACGTGGTTATTCAGGTGTGTCTTTGGCATTGTTGGAACGTCTGGTTTGGATGCTCAATGAAAATATTATTCCTGTGATTCCATCTGAAGGTTCTGTCGGGGCAAGTGGTGATTTAACACCATTGTCTTATATTGCAGGTGCTTTGGTTGGTGAGCGTGATGTGTATTTGCAGTCACAGCAAAAAATCGTTCCAATTGCAGAAGTTTATGCTGAACAGAAAATTGAGGCTTTGGTACTGCGTCCAAAAGAAGGTTTGGCACTGATGAATGGTACTGCAGTCATGACCGCCATCGCATGCCTGAACTATAAAAAAGCGGAACAGATTTCACTCAGCAGTACTTTGGTCACAGCCATGAATGTCTTGGCTTTAGAGGGTAATCCGAGCCATTTTGATGAAGTTTTATTTGCACAAAAACCGCATCAGGGGCAACAACAGATTGCGGCGCAATTACGCAATTGGTTAAACAGTGAAGTACAGACAGCACACCAAAGCCCACGTTTACAAGACCGTTATTCATTACGCTGTGCACCGCATGTGATTGGGGTATTTGAAGACTCTAAAGTATGGCTGCGTCAGTTTATTGAAAATGAATTAAATTCAAGTAATGACAATCCTTTGATTGATCCTGTCAATTTACGGGTATTACATGGTGGGCATTTTTATGGTGGACACATTGCCCAAGCCATGGACAGTTTAAAAATCATGATTGCCAATATTGCCGATTTAATGGATCGACAGCTTGCACAATTGGTCGATCACAAGATGAATCATGGTTTGCCGCGTAATTTAACAGGTTCAAGTCTTGAGCGTTTGCCACTCAATCATGGCTTTAAAGCTGTGCAAATTGGGGTATCAGCATGGACGGCAGAAGCCTTAAAACAAACCGTTGCCGCTTCAATTTTTTCACGTTCGACCGAATGTCACAATCAAGACAAAGTTAGTATGGGCACCATTGCTGCACGTGATGCTAGCCGAGTGATCCTATTGACTGAGCAAGTGATGGCAGCACTCAGTTGTGCCGCAGTACAAGCAATTCAACTCAAAGGACTGAATACACAATTGGGGCAGGTGTTAACGCAGTTCCAACAGTGGGTGCTTGAAAGCTTCACCTTTGTAGAGGAAGATCGCCCTTTACAACAGGATTTACAGCGTTTGGTTGACCGTTTTGAACAGTTTGATTTGCTCAATGGTCATGATCAACAGTTGAAATGGAGCTGAGTTATGCATGCTGATGTAATCATTGAAATACCATTTCATGATATCGACACCATGAACATTGTGTGGCATGGGCACTACATCAAATATTTTGAAATCGCACGTTGTAAATTACTCGATGAATTTCAGTATAACTATGTACAAATGAAACAATCGGGCTATGCATGGCCGGTCATTGAAAGCTATGTACGTTATGTACAAGGCATCGAGTTTCAACAAAAAATACGTGTGCGTGCCATTTTAAAAGAATGGGAAAACCGTCTGAAAATTGAATATCAGATTTTTGATGCAGACTCAGGCAAGCGTTTGACCAAAGGCTTTACCTCACAGGTTGCCGTTCATATTGAAACGCGTGAAATGTGTTTTCAATCGCCATCTGTCCTGTTTGAACGTTTAAATGCATGGTCGGCTTTTCAGCCTGCTTAGTGTGAATTTAGAGGAAATTGTCATGCAAAATATGAAAGTCGCATTGCAAGCATTGGCGCTACAGCAGACGAAATTTACATCTGCTCTGCTATTGAAGTTGTTGTGGATGTGCTTGTATGCGGTGGTGTTGAGTATGACATTTTCCACGACAAGTTTTGCGCAAACTAGCCAAGTGGGGCAGATCTTTAAACAATTGTCAGCCACACCAACAGTACGTGCGAATTTTCAACAGCAAAAGAAATTGGCATCGTTGAATAAAACCTTTGTGTCCAATGGTGAGGTTCTATTTTCCAAACAAAATGGTGTGTTATGGCAGATTCAAAGTCCTGTACAAGCCAGTTTGATTGTGACTCCAAAAAAATTGGTGCAAAAAACCCAACGGACTTTGAGCCAAATTGAAATTGATAAATCACCTTATGGCTCAGTAGCCACCATGTTTTTACAGTTGATGTCAGGCAATGAAGCGGCATTGGCAAAAAACTTTAATATCGTTTCAGCCCATTATTCCCCAACGCAATGGAATGTAACATTAACCCCAAAAAGTAGCTTATTTAAAAAGCTATTTGTGCGTGTAGATGCACAAGGTCAGCGCTTTGTGGACCGTATTGTGATCACTGAAAAAGCCAATAATGCAACGACCATTCTATTTAGTCAGCATACGACCCAACCTGTTCAAATGATGGCGACAGAAGATGCTCTTTTCAAATTGGCAAAATAAACTCACTACGCTGTGGCTTGCTATTTTATTGATTGTGATCTCTTGCTTAGCCTATGCATGGGTGCAGCGTGATATTCATATTCAAACCAATATTTTTGCACTGTTACCGAAAGAAAACCAAGACAAAGCCTCTGAGCAAACGCAAAAATATGTCAGTGAACAGTTGAATAATCAATTGTTTTTGGTCATAGATGCGCCCAATGATCAGGTTTTACAACATGCGACTGATTTACTGAAACAACGGGTCGCTGAGACTGCGTTATGGCAGCCATTAAAACCACAATTAGACACTGATCAGTTTGCGCAAACGCTCTATCAGCACCATGCAGGGTTGTTAAGTGCAGAAGATATAACTGCGTTAAAACAGCAAGATTATGCCGCGATTACAGAGCAAGCTTTATTACAAGTGATGAGTCCGGGAATGCCGATCACGGCTGAATTATTGCAAAAAGATCCGCTGTTATTATTTCCGCGTTTTGCAATGAATCTGTCCAATCAGAAAACAGACCAAAGCATTGAAATGGAACAGGGCTTTGCCACCATTCATGATGAAAAAGGACATTCACGGTTTTTTAATTTATTACTCACACAAAGCCCTTATAATATTGATTATCAAGAAAATACAACGACTTGGATGCATAATCTCGATTCAGAGATGCAAAAAATCGGGGCAAAAACCCATTGGACAGGGACGTTATTATTTTCAAGCTTTGGTACGCAGTCGGCTGAAAAAGAAATTTCGACAATCGGATTAGGCTCAAGTTTGGGTGTGTTGTTGTTGGTCTGGTTTGGTTTCCGTTCATTACGTCCAATGCTGACGGAATTTATTGCAGTCAGTAGTGGCAGTCTGGTGGCTTTTGCGGTTACGCATTGGGTATTTGGTGAAATCCATCTGATGACCTTGGTGTTTGGTGCCAGTCTAGTTGGGGTGTGTGTCGATTTTTCTTTTTATTTTATGGCATTGCAATCACAGCATCGTAAAGTCGATGGTTTTAAGGTTCTAAAACCTGTTTTGCCAAGTCTGTTTATGGGCTTGATGACGACTTTGGTTGCATATGTATTTTTGACATTTACACCCTTTCCGGGCTTTAAGCAGATTGCAGTTTTCTCCATTGTGGGGTTAAGTGCTGCGTGGATCACCAGTATTTTATTATTGCCACGTTTAAAGGCACTCAATGCACAGCCTGCAATTGATACCTTGCGCTTTATTGGGCGTGCACGTGACTATGTTTTAACGCGTAACACCTTACGTTTTGGCATGATTACCGTCATCGCAGTGGTGTCGATAGGCAGTCTATATTTTCTTAAAGCCAATGATGATATTCGTAATTTACAAAGTATGGACCAAAAGCTGAAACAAGAAGATCGCTATGTGCGGGAACGTTTTGGGCAGCAGCAAAGTAATGATTATTTCGTCATTCGTGGCAAAAATACGGCTGAAATTGAACAGCTTGAGCAAGATTTATTGATCCAATTAAATCACTTACAGCAACAGGGTGTATTACAAAGTACACAAGCGATTGGGCAATCTGTACCGTCTTTAGCCACACAACGTGCCAATATTCAACTGTTACAACAGATTCCAAAAGCTGAGTTGAGCCGTTATGCCACAGCAATGCAACTCGATGTGGCAGATGTATGGGCATGGCAACAACAACTTTCACAGCAACCGTTATTAAGCCTGTCTGATTTTGCACAGCATCCTTTGGCATTTTTACAGGTCAATGCACATGAGCGTTTGGTGATGGTGCAAGGCGTACAACAGGTACAAGCATTGAAGCAGTTACAAACAGCACAGATTCAATTTTTGCAGCCGGTGAGTAATTTATCAACTTTGTTTCACAATCATCGTATTCAAGCACAATACTTGCTGCTTTATGCTTTGGCAGCATTGCTGATCGGTTTGACTTTGATTTATGGTGTTAATGCGATTGTTGCACTGATTTTACCCGTCAGTTTGGCATTGCTCAGTACCTTTGCTGTCCAAGCATGGCTTGGGGTAGAAATTAATTTGTTCAGTATTATGGGCACATTTTTGATTATCGGGATTGGGGTGGATTATGCGATTTTTTATCGGCATGGGCATGATCATCCACAAGTTGTCGGTATGGCATTATTCTTATGTATGATGTCGACTTTACTCGGTTTTGGTTTATTGTCATTGAGTTCGACATATGCCATTCATTGTTTTGGTTTAACGGTTTTATTTGGCGTGATATTTTCATTTATTTACGCGACTATTTTTACGAAAGCAGATCATCAACATTCTATTATTTTAAAAGAATCAGCAAAATAGCTAAAATTTGGGGAAATCATGAATTCAATTCAACACACAGATGTATTAATTATTGGTGCAGGTCCATCGGGGAGTTCAGCAGCCGCATTATTACGCAAAAAAGGCTATGCCGTGACCATCATTGAAAAACAATATTTTCCTCGTTTTTCAATTGGTGAGTCTTTATTACCACAATCGATGGTATTTTTAGAAGAAGCAGGTTTATTAGACACTGTTCGAAAGCATGTGGAAGAATATGCATTTCAATTTAAAAATGGGGCAGCTTTTTTAAAAGGTCAACAGCGTAGTTTCTATGACTTTACTGAAAAATTTAGCGAAGGTCCAGGTACGACTTGGCAAGTACGCCGTGCTAATTTTGACCATTTATTGGCATTACAAGCTGAAGAATATGGTACAGAAATTCGTTTTGGACATGAAGTCATCGCAGTGGATGTTGAATCTCAACATCCGATTTTAACGGTTAAAGATGAGCAAGCGGTCCAATATCAAATTCAAGCAAAATTTTTACTTGATGCAAGTGGTTTTGGACGCATTTTACCGAAGTTTTTAGACCTTGAAAGTCCGTCTAATTTTCCTGTGCGTCGTGCGATTTTTACTCATATTGAAGATGGAATTTTAGATGATCCTGATTTTGATCGTGAAAAGATTTTGATTACCGTACATGAAAAAGATCCACGCGCTTGGTATTGGTTGATTCCATTTGCAGATGGTCGTTCCTCTTTTGGCGTAGTCGCTGAACAAGATTTTTTTGATCATTATCAGTTTGATGATGCCAGTCCTGAAACTTTGCAGGCAACATTTGCGCGCATTTTAGCGGATGATCCTGCTTTATCACATGTACTGCGTAATAAAAAGTTTGATACTCCTGTGCGAACTTTGGTGGGTTATTCTGCTAATGTGAAACACTTGGCGAGTCAAAATTATGCATTATTGGGCAATGCAGGTGAGTTTTTAGACCCTGTGTTTTCTTCAGGTGTGACGATTGCTTTGAAGTCATCAAGTTTAGCAGTGCCTTTGGTTGAACGTGTGCTTCAGGGGCAAGCTGTAGATTGGATGCAAGACTATGAACAGCCGCTACGTAAAGGGATTAAAGTCTTCCGTGCCTATGTGGAGTCTTGGTATGAGGGTGAGTTTCAGGATGTGGTTTTTTCAAAAACTCAAAATGATAAAATTCGCCGTATGATTGCATCGCTTTTAGCAGGCTATGCATGGGATGAGCACAACCCGATTCATAAAAATGCCAAGCAACGTTTGAGTACTTTGGCAGCATATTGTCGAGAAGATCAGCCACAAGCAGCTGTTATTGGAATCGAAGAATGCGAATGAGATGGAAAAATAGCTTTTTAGCGTTGCTGATGATGGTACCCTTGAGTGCATGTCAGCAGCTCTTGCCCAAAGCTCAAGGTCTGGCGACTACGCAATGGACTGCGCAGCAATACCAACGTCAAGATCAAGTGGAAGTGCAGTGGCAAGAACACAGCTTTAGCTTTTTGCTGTATCAACAACAGCAAGATCAAAAGTTGGAGTTTCTGGCTTTAAGCTTAACAGGGCAGCAGTTGTTTAAAGTGCATTTTGATGGGCAAAAGGTCACAGTAGAGCAGCGTATTGATGCAATGAAATTATTACCTTTTGAGTTTGTGGTACGTGATATTTTATTTGCAACTTATCCCAATTTTATTCAACATCCACCTGAACAGGTTCATGTAAAACAATATGTGGATGCTGCAGATGTGAAAATTCAAGATGTTGAAATTAAAAAACAAAAAGTATTAAATATACGACATTTCGCGACACAGATTGAATTGGATAATCTGCAAGTACCCTACCAAATGGTCTTTAGTCCCGTGCCAAATACGTTAGAAAATAATGAGTAAATGTTGAATGTCTAAACAGATTGATACGCAAAATCCAGCCGTTGGCATTCAACTCAGTGTGGGCTTGTCTGCTTTGGGTGCAGATGCAGTACAGATGCGACAAGCATTAACCCAAACGGATCAGACCTTGAGCTTAAGATCAGACTTTATTGTAGAAAAAAAGGTTTGGGTCGGTGCCTGTTCCGTTGATTTAATTGAGACCGTGCCTGATGCCTTAAAAGCGGTTGAAACTCGAAATTTACGTTTTGCTTTGACTGCACTACAACGTATTGAAGCCGAGCTACGGACTTATACTGCCCAATTTGACCCTAAACGTTTGGCGATTATTATCGGGACATCGACCTCAGGGATTGCAGATAATGAACCTGAGTTACGACGTTATTTCCAAGGTGATCAAACCGTTCAAGTCGTGCAAAAAAAACAGGAAATGGACAGTTTAGCCAAAGCACTAAAGCAATATTTGGCTTGGGAGGGGCTCGCATATACCATTTCAACAGCATGTTCTTCGAGTGCTAAAGCATTGGCTGCGGGGCAACGCTTAATCAATGCTGGGCTTGCAGATGCTGTGCTGGTCGGTGGTGTTGATACTTTATGTAAACTCACCTTAAATGGTTTTAATAGTCTTGAAAGTTTATCTCAAGGGATTTGTCAGCCTTGTGGGCAACAACGTGATGGCATCAATATTGGTGAAGCAGCCGCCTTATTTTTACTATCAAAGCAAATAGCTCCAACCATGTTGATATCTGCAGGTGAGTCGATGGATGCGTGGCATATTTCGGCACCACATCCTGAAGGGCAAGGTGCAGCCAAAGCCATGCAAGCTGCTTTGGATTTAGCACAGCTAAAAGCACAAGATATTGGTTATTTAAATTTGCATGGCACAGCAACGCCGCAAAATGATGCAATGGAAATTAAAGCCGTTCAGCAAGTATTTCAGGATTATGCAGTGCCTTTAAGTAGTACCAAACATAAAACAGGGCATTGCCTTGGGGCAGCAGGGGCAATCGAAGCCATGATTTGCACACAGGTTCTACAGGATCAAACATGGTTGCCTTTACATCAAAATACACGATTCGATGCTGAATTGGATATGCACAATTTTGTTGAAGATGCACAATTGACACAAAAAATCAGCTATGTCATGTCGAACTCATTTGCTTTTGGCGGTAGCAACATTAGTTTAATTTTTGGAACCACATTGCCATGAATGCTTCAAAAAAATTAGCTGCTGTTGATTTTATACCTCATGAAAAGCCAATGGTTTTCGTGGATGATTTGGTTGAGGTTGGCGAAAACTTTGCAGAGGCGACACTCACTATTCAACCTGCATTGATGTTTTGTGAAGCAGCAGGATTACCAACGTGGTCAAGCATTGAGTTGATGGCACAAACGGTGAGTTTATATGCTGGAGCGCAAAGTCAAAAAGTGGGGCAAAGGCCCAAAATAGGTTTTCTTTTGGGCACAAGAAAGTTGCATTTACCTGTTGCATATTTTGCCATGGGTGAAGTTGTGACCATTCGTGCTGAGCGTCAGTATCTGCATGAAGGATTGGGACAATTTGCCTGTGAAATTCAGTATCAAGAACATACAATCAATGCCATGTTAAGTGTGTATGAACCTGAATAACATTCGTCAGTTGAAAAGATGAGAAAATATTAGGATAAGCGTGTGACAAGAAGAATTTTAGTAACGGGGTCAAGCCGAGGTATTGGAAAAGAGATTGCATTACAATTGGCGCAAGCGGGTTTTGATGTCACAGTACATGCACGTTCTCGAAAAGTGGAAGCAGAGCAAGTGGTTACTGAAATTCAAGCCATGGGACGACAAAGTCATGCGCTGTTATTTGATGTGACTGAACGAGTGCAAGTACAGCAAATATTAGAAAAAGACATGGCTGAACATGGTGCATTTTATGGTGTGGTGCTGAATGCAGGTTTAACCCATGACGCGGCATTTCCAGCATTGACTGACCATGATTGGGATGAGGTGATTTCCACCTCATTGGACGGTTTTTACAATGTTTTAAAACCCTTGGTGATGCCGATGATTCGTCTGAAAAAAGGCGGGCGTATTGTCACGATGTCTTCGGTGTCGGGCGTGATGGGCAACCGTGGACAGGTGAACTATAGTGCTGCCAAAGCAGGACTGATTGGTGCCACCAAAGCCTTAGCATTGGAATTGGCAAAACGTAAAATTACGGTTAACTGCGTTGCACCTGGTCTGATTGAAACAGAAATGGTCAGTGAAGATGTACAGGAACATGCCTTGAAAATGATTCCAATGCAGCGCATGGGGCAAGTCGATGAAGTGGCAAAAGTGGTGAAATTTCTGTGCAGTGATGATGCCAGTTATATCACCCGACAAGTCATTTCAGTCAACGGAGGCTTGATCTAATGAAGCGTGTCGTGGTGACAGGAATGGCAGGTATTACCTCATTAGGTGAGACAGCAGACTCTATTTTTGAACAGTTTGCTGCGGCAAAAAGTGGTATTCGCTACATGCCTGAATGGGAAATATTTACCGATTTACGCTGTAAGATTGCAGGACCTGTGGAGTCTTTTGAAACGCCAAAGCACTTTAACCGTAAGGTGACACGTGGCATGGGGCGTGTGGCTTTAATGTCTGTGATCTGTGCAGAAAAAGCTTTGATCGATGCTAATTTGCTGAATGATCCGATTTTACAAAACGGTGAAACAGGTGTGGCATTTGGTTCATCTGCGGGCAGTGTCGATGCAGTCGCTGAGTTTGGTTCTATGTTATTGCAAAATAATATGAATAAAATGAATGCAACCACTTATATCCGCATGATGTCACATACCAGTGCAGTCAATATGACCGTGTACTTCGGTTTAAAAGGACTGACATTGCCAACATCAAGTGCCTGTACTTCAGGTTCAATGGCAATCGGTCAAGCCTATGAAGCCATTAAGTATGGTAAGCAAACTGTGATGCTTGCAGGTGGTGCAGAAGAACTGAGTGCGGCAGGCTGTGCCGTTTTTGATGTGTTGTTGGCGACCAGTGGTATGAATGAACAACCTGAAAAATCACCACGTCCCTTTGACCAAAACCGAGATGGTTTAGTGGTCGGTGAGGGTGCGGGGTGTTTAATCTTAGAAGAATATGAACATGCCAAAGCACGTGGTGCTACAATGTATGCGGAAATTATCGGTTATGGTAGCAATACCGATGGTCAGCATGTGACCCGTCCTGACTCAGAGATGATGGGACGTTGTATGCAATTGGCATTGAAGGATGCCAACATTAATGCTGATCAGATTGAGTATGTTAACGCTCATGGCACATCAACAGATCAGGGGGATATTGCTGAAACACAGGCAACCGCACGGGTGCTAGGGCGTAAACCGATCAGCTCGCTGAAAAGTTATTTTGGGCATACATTGGGGGCTTGTGGTGCAATTGAAGCATGGCTGAGCCTAGAAATGATGCAAAGACAGCAATTTATTCCGACATTAAATTTAGAAAATATTGATCCACTTTGTGGCGATTTAGATTATATTGTGGGGAAAGCTCGAACAATAAATGCCGAAATATTGATGAGTAATAATTTCGCTTTTGGAGGTATTAATACGTCCATTATTTTCAAAAAAATAGATCATAAACAAGGGTAACGACATGTCTATTAAAAATATCTTAATCGCTTTAGCGTTAGGCGTAAGTGGCATTGCTTCTGTACAAGCAGCAGATTCAATCCATCAATTTAATTTCCAAGAAGCTGTTGACCGCGCTGTTGCTGATGGCGTATTAGATGGTTCTGTAAAATTTTATTTGGCAGGTACCAAGTCGGGTGGGCAGGTACTTCAAAAAGGTTTGGTCACCAATAAAAAGACCAATGGTTTTGGTAAGTCAGCAGAGAATGCTTGTGACCATGTATTACGTTCAGCCTTGATTCAATTTCAAAATACGGCAAAATCTCGTGGTGCAAATGCAGTCACTAATCTCGTGAGTTTTTATAAATCCAATGAAACACGTAGTACAACAACATATGATTGTGCAAAAGGTACAGCCGTTGCTGGTGTTGCTTTGAAAGGTGACATTGCTAAATTTTAATGTGAAGTGAGTATGATTGAGCCAGTGAAAAACAGAACGATTCAAGTCCATGTTCAACCATTGGCTCAATTTATTCATTTAGTCAAATCAGATTTTAAAAATTTACCTGAATATCATCAATATAAAAAAAACATAATTTATCAGCAGCGTAATCATTACCTGTCTGTATTTTTACAGCACCATATTTCAGAAGCAGATATTCTGCGCAACGAATTTGGTAAGCCTTATTTAGCACATCTTGAAAAAATTGCATTTAACCATTCTCATAGCCAGCAGCACTATGCTTTGATTATGTCTCAAAATATGGCAGACATTGGTGTTGATGTTGAAGATCTAGATCGAAAGGTGCGTTTTGAAGCATTGGCAAAGCATGCTTTTCATCCTCAAGAATATCAAACATGGCAAGATGTAGAATTTGACTCAGAATATTGGTTTAAGGTATGGACAACCAAAGAGGCGGTGTTAAAAGCCTCAGGTTTAGGTATTCGTTTGAGTTTGAATACTTTGAATACCCAAGTACACCCTTTTGATCATGGGGGAATATGTACTCATCCTCTGATTGGGGTATTTGCCTATCAAAATTATCGTTTGCCAAATTGTATGCTCACCATTGCATGGCGTTCAGAACACTCATGCAAGGGCTTCGCCTTTCCTCAAATTAAGATGATTCAACATTAATATTTGCTTGTTTAAAATGCAGAAATAAAAAAGCCCATCCGAAGATGGGCTATTTTTAAAATAGTGCCTTAATGTGGAATTTGTTCTTCATCTTCAAACTCAGGTTTAACCTGAACAATGAAGTCTTGACGGTTGAGACCACGCCATAAAGCGAAGGCTGTACCAATATAGATTGAAGAATAAGTACCGACAAATACCCCAATGAACATGGCAACAGAAAACCAATGTAAACCATCACCACCTAAGAACATCATGGCCATAACCACAAGCAAAAGTGTCATCGAGGTGTGAATAGTACGACGTAGTGTTTCAGTCAATGCTGAGTTCACGACTTCAAGTGG
Source organism: Acinetobacter piscicola (assembly GCF_015218165.1). NCBI lineage: Bacteria > Pseudomonadati > Pseudomonadota > Gammaproteobacteria > Moraxellales > Moraxellaceae > Acinetobacter > Acinetobacter piscicola. The sequence goes on from NZ_CP048659.1 coordinate 690,934, forward strand.
ACTTGCACCGCGAATCTTACGGAAATTTTCACGGATACGGTCTGAAACTACAATATTATCGTTGAGTGAGAAGCCGATTAAGGCAAGAATCGCAGCGAGAACTGTTAAGTCAAATGGCCATTGCATCATGGCAAAAATACCCACAGTTACAATAACGTCATGGAGCAAAGATAACACTGCACCCAGTGCGAGTTTAAACTCAAAGCGAATAGTGACATAGACAAGCATGAGCAGCATTGCAAGCGCAACAGCACCCGCAGAGCGGATATAAAGCTCATTACCGACTTGACCGCCGACAGAGTCCACTTTATGGACATTTGCTGCGTTACCAGGCAGTTGTACAGCCTTAGTCAGTGCGTTATTTAAGTCTTCAACATTAATATCTTGTACTGGCATACGTACAATTAAATCTTTGTTTGACCCTAAGGTTTGCACTACCGCATCTTTAAAGCCTGCTTTATCTAAAGTACTAATCACGTCAGCAGGTTTTGCTTCATGTTGATAGTTGAGTTCAGCAGAAACCCCGCCAGTAAAGTCTAAACCTAAATTTAGACCCTTGGTGACAATAAAGAAAATACTACCAATCGTGAGGATGATCGAAAGGATTGCCGCTGGTTTCGCAATCTTCATAAAGTTGATGATTTTTTCATCATCAGGGCGACCATACTTTTTGGCTTTTTGCTCTTGAGGTTGAGTCACATCAGTCATCATCGATCTCCTATATGCTCAACTTTTTCAAGTTGCGTTTTTTACCATAAATGATCTGTACGATAGCGCGAGTCACTGTAATCGCAGTAAACATTGAGCAAACAATACCGATCATCAAAGTAACAGCGAAGCCTTTAATCGGGCCTGTGCCAATCGCAAATAAGATAAATGCAACCAAAAAGGTGGTTAAGTTCGAGTCGAAGATGGTGTTATAAGCACGATCATAACCCGCCACAATGGCCTGTTTAGGGGAGGCACCCCATCGCATTTCTTCCCGTATTCGCTCACAGATCAGTACGTTGGCATCAACAGCCATACCAATGGTGATGACGATACCTGCAATACCCGGTAAAGTAAGAGAAGCACCAATCCATGACATGATGGTCAGTAGCATGGCAAGGTTAATCATTAATGCTAAGTCAGCAATCACACCAAACACACGGAAGAATACCACCATCCAAATTGCAACAAGGATGAAGCCGACTTGGGTCGAAAGTACACCTTTATCAATATTTTCTTGACCAAGACTTGGACCCACGATACGTTCTTCAACGAAATACATTGGCGCAGCAAGTGCACCTGCACGTAACATCAATGCAAGTTCAGCCGCTTCTTGTGGCGAGTCTAAGCCAGTGATACGGAACTGAGCACCTAGCACAGCTTGAATCGTTGCTGCATTGATGACCACAGATTCTGTATATGGTGTACGTACTTCAGTTTGTACACCTGTTGTTGGGTCTGTAATGAATTCAATTTTTTGTTTATTTTCAATAAACAATACTGCCATGCGTTTCCCAACAGCATTACGCGTTGCATCTGCCATGAGCTTACCGCCAGCATTGTCTAACGTAATGTTGACTTCAGCACCGCCAGTATCTTGACTAAACCCACTTGATGCATTTTGAACACGTTCACCTGTTAAGATACGGTTACGGTTTAACAATAGCTGTTTGCCACTGTCTAATGACTCATAAGCAAATAACTCGGTACCCGGTGGAATTGGTTGACCATTAGACTGACCATTTGGAATGACATATTGATCATTCAAATCGGACACTAAGCGGAATTCTAAGTTCGCTGTACGGCCCAATACACGTTTTGCTTCAGCAGTATCTTGAACACCTGGTAATTCAACCACGATACGGTTGCTACCTTGACTTTGTACCAAAGCTTCAGCCACACCTAACTCATTAATACGGTTACGTAAAGTCGTTAAGTTTTGATCTAAAGCATAAGATTGGATTTCTTGTTTAGTCGTATCATTATAAGTGAGTTTCAGAGTAGAGCCTGTCTCAGTTGCAAGCGCTTGCTGGTCATACTTATTACCATCACGACGTAAAAAATCCATCGCAGCAGCGCGATCATCATTATTTGCAAATAATAAGGTAATCGTGTTGTTATTCAACGTTAAGCTGTTGAATTTGATTTTTTGTTCGCGCAAATCACGACGTAGATCAGTTGCCGAAGTTTCCATGCGTTGTGCAATTGCTTTGTCCATATCTACTTCAAGTAGGAAATGAACACCACCACGTAAGTCGAGACCCAGTTTCATTGGTTTTGCACCAATTTTCTGTAGCCACTCTGGCGTGGTTGGCGCAAGGTTGAGCGCAACAACATACTCTTCACCTAAACCTTTACGCAAAGCTTCTTGGGCTTTGAGCTGAGCATCAGATGAACTTACACGCAACAATGCTGCATTGTTGGTAAAGGTATTGTCATGAGTGGCAATATTGTCACTCTTTAATATTTGCTCTGCTTTTTGTATGACAGACTGATCAATCTGCGTACCAGCTTTGGCACCAGAGATCTGAACAGCAGGTTCATCAGGATACAAACTTGGCAGGGCATATAATGTACTGACCACAAGAACAACGAGGATCAGTAAATATTTCCATGCAGGGTAACGCATTCGCTTTCTTCTTAAAATTAAAAAGTCGTGCAAGAAGCACGACTACTTTTTGATTAAAGGTTATTTAATGTGCCTTCAGGGAGTACTGAAATAACACTTGCACGTTGTATTTTTACTTCATTACCACGGTTGAGTTCAATTACTGCAAAGTCACCGTCAATTTTTGTCACACGACCCATTAAGCCACCTGCAAAAACCACTTCACTGCCAACGCCTAAGCTTTCAATCAGTGCACGGTGTTCTTTAGCACGTTTTGCTTGAGGACGCCAAATAAGGAAATAGAAGATTGCAACAAAAACAGCAATCATCAATAAGTTAGCCATCATGCTTGGACCTTGTGCAGGTGCATCGGCTGCATGAGCAGCAGAAATAAATAAACTCATTTTAGTTTCCTAAAGTTAAATAACGGGTGTCAAAAACATGACATTTAAATTGACTTGTTCTGCAATTTACATGGTCTTGTAGCTCAGCGCAAATCCTGATGAATGAAAAATACGCCATCCTTAGGATTATTCATCGACTGGGCAAGGTGGAACTTCTAAGCCACGGCGTTGATAGAAATCAGCGACAAATTCATCAAAGGTACCATTGTCTAAAGCATCACGAATATCTTGAGTAAAACGTTGGTAATAACGTAAGTTGTGAATCGTACCGAGCATTGAACCCAACATTTCGCCACATTTTTCTAAATGGAATAAATAGGCGCGGGTAAAATTTGTACAAGTATAACAATCACAATGTGGATCAAGTGGACTTTGATCATGACGATATTTAGCATTGCGAATACGCACCAAACCATCAGTCACGAAATAATGCCCATTACGCGCATTACGGGTTGGCATGACACAGTCAAACATGTCTACACCACGACGAATCGCTTCAACAATGTCCTCAGGTTTCCCAACACCCATCAAGTAACGTGGCTTATCTTCTGGCATTTTTGCAGGCAAATAATCCAAAACTTTAATCATTTCTTCTTTAGGTTCACCTACAGATAAACCGCCAATGGCAAAACCATCAAAATCAATTTCTTTTAGACCATTGAGTGATTCTTCACGCAGGTCTTCGTACATGCCACCTTGAATAATGCCAAATAATGCATTTTTATTTTTTAATACATCATGGTGCTGAGTTTTACAACGTTTCGCCCAACGTAATGAAAGCTGTAATGATTTTTGTGCTTCTTCATGCGTTGCAGGATAAGGCGTACATTCGTCAAAAATCATCACGATATCTGAGTTCAATGTATGCTGAATATCCATTGAAATTTCAGGTGATAAAAAGACTTTTGAGCCATCAATAGGTGAGCGGAAAGTAACACCTTCCTCTTTGATTTTACGCATTGCGCCTAAGCTGAAGACTTGGAAACCACCTGAGTCAGTGAGAATTGGTTTTCCCCACTTCATAAACTCATGCAAACCACCGTGTTCACGAATGACATCTAAACCAGGACGCAAGTAAAGATGAAAAGTATTACCCAAAATAATTTGAGCTTGAATATCTTCAATATCACGCGGCAACATGCCTTTGACCGTGCCATAAGTGCCGACTGGCATGAACACAGGCGTTTCTACAACACCATGTTCTAAGGTTAAACGACCACGACGGGCACGTCCCGACTGACCTAATTTTTCAAACTTCATAAATGACCTAAATCTGGCGAAAAAACAGTTCGCTGATTGATTGCTGCAAAAGTTGACTATTTTCCCATGTTTTTATGGTGAATTGCTAGTCATGATAAAGACTAAATATGAATTGAAAATGAAAGCTTTGTTTGAACGCTTTAACACAGCAGTTTTTACTGGATCTAAATTAGCACTGGGTATCGATTTGGGTACTTATTTCCCTTTGTGCTGATTATTTTGAGTTGCTGTTTGAGTTTTTTATTTTCTTTGAGCAAAGCAGCAGGGTCAGGACAATATTGCTGTGAGCCAACGAGTGTTCCTGTCTTTGCTTTTTATGATGCCAATTCGACTGCGTTTGCATGGAAATATACTAAGCTGTCGTGCCGTTTCAGAGGTATTTTCTTTACTTGATTTAATCGCTTCAGTTTTAAAGGGTGCCGTATCAATCTTTTGTTTTTTGCTCATGCTAAACTTTTAATAAGTTTATTTTTTTTATCAAGCTAAAATCTCCATTTTTATCAGCATACATCAACCTATTCGTATTTGGGTAGAATCTAATATCAGTAAAGTTGTTGATAATAAAGGTAGGTTAACAGGATCTAATCCAAGTAATTTAGGTAATTGAAGATAATGGCTTTACCACAATTGGAACGAAGACAACAATTTCTAACACCTCAAATGTACCAAACATTCAAGGCAGAAACTCTGGATACTATTGAAACTTTTAAAGTAAATCCTACAGGTGTTGGTCATTCTCTAGAAGAAAGATGGGTATATTCTTATGCTCTAGTCGCAGAGAACTATTTAAATCTGCTTATATTGGAATATACAGCTGGCAATAGTTTACTGTTCATGAGAAGCCAACTAGAAATAGTCATTGATTATTATGAGCAGTATGGAAGTAAATTAAGAAGTTATCATAAAAATATAAACTTACCAGTTTTTGAATTATTTACTATTGATGGCTATTGTCCATGTATTTGGTTAATCAGTTTGTGTTACTTACTCCACAGAAAGGATTTACTACCTAGAGTTGCGAAATTGATTGACGGTGAAAAGAAAGAAAATGTCGCTCAAGATTGGTTAATTGAAGAGTATTTATCTTTTTCAGATAAAAATAGATATGATTGCTCAACAGTATTGGTTGCAAAACCTTATTTATTATTATGTGAAGCATTTTCAAATCAAGATAATGAAACTTCTTTAGGTTTTGTTCGTCAGTTTTTAAAGAATTGGTACAAAGATTTATCAGGAGCACCTTGGTATGATGCTCACACATCTGACGGCGGTTATTATGGATATTGGGCTTTTGAAGCAGCATGCGCTGTTATTCTGTTAGAGATAGAAAATGATACAGTCTTACATCAATACTTATATTACCCCAAAGATTTGGTTGATTTTTATCACACATTTACGCTCAAAACTTCAGGAATAAATTTTCTTTAAGATCATTATAAAGTTTCGATTAAAGCAGTGGGAAATGTCCTCAACAGGGTTATTGGTTGGTAATTGTTAAAGTGAATTCACTTCAATACTTTAAAGTAGGATATATTTTTTCATAATTTTCAATGTTTTGGATTATCTATATTGACGGTTTGATGGTGAAGATGAATTCATTGATTGAATCGCCTCCAAAATTTTAGGCATACCTAACCATCTTTTGATGGGTTTTTTTATCATCTTCGGAATATCCAAATTCTAGTACCTGAATGTCTAATTCTTAAGTAAAGACCGTTACCCTCTAAAAGGTTGTAATTTTTTCTTTTGCTGTGCTTGCTTCAATTTGAGTGACTATGAATGGTTTTATCGTTTTAGCCATAGAACTGTACCATGAGTACCTAAAACAAAAATTGGGTACTCATTATCTACCACAACCACCCTGTTTTCAGGTTATGAGGTATCTATGGATGAAACTCAGAAAAGCATGTATGCTATTGATTTAGATAATAAAAAAGCCCCTAAGTCTTAATGCGCTTAGAGGCTTTTCATATATATGGTCCCGAGGGTCGGACTCGAACCGACACGTCATCGCTGACAGTGGATTTTGAGTCCACCGCGTCTACCAATTTCACCACCTCGGGAGAGGTTGTGTGGCTATAATAGCGTTTTTCAGATCATTGTCAATCAAGATATTTCACATTTGTTTATTTTTAATTCAGATGTGATTTTTTTGGATTAAAAAGCAGCAATTTCTGCGATAAAGTATAAAAAAGACTATACTACGTCGAGTTTTATTTCCTAAATTTTCGTTTTATGCAACTTTCTGATTTTAACTTTGACCTCCCCGATGAGCTTATTGCTCGCTATCCTTTAGACACACGTAGTGCATCACGGTTACTGCATCTCAATGCAGATGGGTCATACCAAGACCATCATTTCACCGATATTTTAGATTTGTTCGAAGAAGGTGACTTAATGGTGTTAAATGATACCAAAGTGATGAAAGCTCGCCTTAAAGGTAAGCGTGCAACAGGTGGTGCAGTCGAGGTTCTCGTTGAACGTATTTTTGACCAAACCATTGCCCATTGTCATATCAAAGCCAGTAATTCTCCCAAAGCAGGCGCTGAATTATTTATTGGTGAAGATGGAGTCAAAGTGACTGTCACTGGTCGACATGAAAATTTATTTGTCGTGGAGTTTTCACAACCTATTTTACAAGTTTTAGAGGTTTATGGTCAGCTACCGATTCCACCATATTTTAATCGTGAAGCTGAAGCGATTGACACTGAACGCTATCAAACAGTTTTTAATAACCCGACTAAGTTAGCATCTGTTGCAGCGCCAACAGCAAGTTTGCATTTCGATGAAGACCTTCTAGCCAAATTAGCCCAAAAAGGTGTGAATAAAACTTTTGTCACTTTACACGTTGGTGCAGGCACTTTCTTGCCAGTACGTACCACAGATATTGAAAATCACATTATGCATAGTGAATGGTGTGAAGTATCAGAATCTGCTGCAAAAATGATTCAAGATACGCAAGCTCGTGGTAATAAAGTGATTGCCATTGGTACAACGGCAACACGTGCAGTCGAAAGTGCTGCACAAGCTTGTGGTGGGAAAATTGGCGCTTGGACAGGGGATACACAGATTTTTATTTATCCAGGTTATCAGTTCTGTGTCGTAGATCGTTTAATTACGAACTTCCATTTACCTGAATCAACCTTACTGATGTTGGTTTCGGCATTATCAAATAAAGAAAATATTTTGAATGCATATCAACATGCAGTGGCAAGCAAATATCGTTTCTTTAGTTATGGTGATGCGATGTTGATTGAAAAATCATCTGTATAAGTTTTGCATTTATAAATAAAAAAACCGATGCCTTGGCATCGGTTTTTTATCACACAAATAAATTTGTGCTAGATCACTTATTGTACTGCTTCAAGTGCTGCATTTAAAGTTGCACTTGGACGCATTACTGCATCAACTTTTGCTGTATCTACTGCATAGTAACCACCGATATCAGCAGCTTTACCTTGCACTGCAGCAAGTTCAGCAACGATTTTTTCTTCGTTGTCAGCAAGTGTTTTAGCAAGTGGTGCAAACTTCGCTTTAAGCTCAGCATCTTCATCTTGTGCAGCCAAAGCTTCAGCCCAGAATTTAGCAAGATAGAAATGGCTACCACGGTTATCCAACTCACCTGTACGGCGTGATGGAGATTTATCGTTGTCGAGCAGTTTACCTGTTGCTTGGTCTAAAGTCTTCGCAAGAAGTTTTGCTTTCGCGTTATCTTCTTTAATGCCCATTTCTTCTAAAGAAACAGCAAGTGCTAAGAACTCACCTAAAGAATCCCAACGTAAGTGGTTTTCTTCAACAAGTTGTTGTACGTGTTTAGGCGCAGAACCGCCTGCACCAGTTTCGTACATACCACCGCCCGCCATTAACGGAACGATAGAAAGCATTTTCGCAGAAGTACCTAATTCCATGATTGGGAACAAGTCTGTGAGATAGTCACGTAAAATGTTACCTGTTACAGAAATTGTATCTAGACCGCGCGCTACACGTTCAAGTGTATAACGCATTGCACGTACTTGAGACATGATTTGAATGTCTAAGCCAGCAGTGTCATGATCTTTCAAGTAAGTTTGAACTTTCTTGATCAATTCATTTTCATGTGGACGGTACGGGTCAAGCCAGAAGATTGCTGGCATACCAGAGTTACGAGCACGAGTTACAGCAAGTTTAACCCAGTCGCGGATCGGTGCATCTTTCACCTGACACATACGCCAGATATCGCCTTCTTCCACGTTTTGAGACATTAACACTTCGCCAGTTTCGATATCAGTGATGTTTGCAACACCAGCTGCTGGAACTTCGAAAGTTTTGTCGTGTGAACCGTATTCTTCAGCTTTTTGCGCCATCAAACCAACGTTAGGAACAGTACCCATCGTACGTGGGTCAAAGTTACCATTCCATTTACAGAAGTTGATCATTTCTTGGTAAATACGTGCGAACGTAGATTCTGGCATTACTGCTTTACAGTCGTAAGGTTTGCCGTCAGCACCCCACATTTTACCGCCACCACGGATCATTGCAGGCATAGAAGCATCTACAATTACGTCGTTAGGAGAATGGAAGTTCGTGATGCCTTTTGCAGAGTCAACCATTGCAAGTGCAGGACGGTGTTCTTGACAAGCATGTAAATCTTCGATGATTTCTTCGCGTAAAGAAGTTGGTAGGGTTTCGATCTTTTCATAAAGACCTGCCATACCGTTGTTTACGTTAATACCGAGTTCAGCGAATAATTTAGCGTGTTTTTCAAACGCTTCTTTATAATAAATTTTCACACAGTGACCGAATACGATCGGGTGTGAAACTTTCATCATGGTTGCTTTAACGTGTAAAGAGAACAAAATGCCCGCTTCTTTACAATCATCTAATTCTTTTTCATAGAAGTCGCAAAGTGCTTTTTTGCTCATGAACATAGAGTCGATGATTTCACCGTCTTGAAGCGCAACTTTTGGCTTAAGAACAATGGTTTCACCTGATTTGGTGATCAATTCCATTTTCACATTACGTGCACGGTCTAAAGTCATTGACTTTTCACCGTGATAGAAGTCACCTTCATCCATATGTGAAACGTGGGTTTGTGACCACTGTTTCCATTCACTCATAGAGTGTGGATGTTTTTTTGCATAATTTTTTACGGCAGTAGGTGCACGGCGGTCAGAGTTACCTTCACGTAAAACTGGGTTTACAGCAGAACCTAAGCATTTGCCATAACGTGCTTTAATTTCTTTCTCTTCATCAGTTGTTGGATTTTCTGGATAATCAGGAATCGCAAAACCTTTCGATTGAAGCTCTTTAATACATGCTGTTAATTGAGCAACAGATGCACTGATATTTGGCAATTTAATGATATTGGTATCAGGATCTTGAGTAAGACGACCTAATTCAGCAAGGTTATTGTTAACCTTTTGCTCATCTTTTAGATAGTCTGTAAATTCTGCAAGCACACGTGCAGCAACAGAGATGTCGGTTTTAACGATCTCTACGCCAGCGGGCTTAGTAAAGGTCTCAATGATCGGTAGCAGAGAATAGGTCGCTAACAGTGGCGCCTCGTCGGTCAATGTGTAAATGATAGTTGACTTTCCACCAGCCATATATAGCCCCTTGCTTTGGATTATGTTTTTGAGGACTAAACTTGTGGTTCAGTCCCTACGAACCGATTTGCTTAAATAAAAACATTGAAAGTATCAATGTTCATTTCCTTTCAGTCAATGTAAGATCTAGTGATAACGACATTTCGCTAAAAAATGATACTAGAGCTTGTATGACTGCTTCATGACGAGATCTGTCACATGGGTTGTAAATCTGAAAATACCTTCAGTTTCTTGATCTATACGACAAAACACAGAACAACTTGTGTAGGATAAGTTTGGTGTAGAATGAGAGTGAATTGTAACAGCGCAGTATTTCTTATTTTTATATCGCGACAAACACTCACACATTGAACACCGTGTGTGTTCTGGCGAAACAATACACAACCTGTCAATATTTGCAAATCTATAACTTAGTGACATGATAACAGAATTTGTTTAAATATGCTTAATTAGGTGTACAGTAATGACGTATGAGCATCGAACAAAATAGAGCTAGAATAGAAAACGGTCATTGTATTATTTGTATAAGATAGAAACTAAATATATCAATGAAAATCAGTAAAATTTTAACATTATTTAATTTTATCTATTTTTGATTGATGGTATTTAAATTAAAATATAATTTATATGAAGGATATATATCTATTTTTCGGTTTATAAATCTGATTTAGAAAATCATCAAATGTAGGTAAATATAATTTAACAGATCTAAATGAAGTATAGGACTATATTTTAATTTATATGTCATAGTTTTATGTAATTGATTTTGTGGTGTTTTTTAAATAAAATAGAGTTTGGAATTATTATCGATAGAAGGTTGTATTATTCTAGACATATTGTTGTTATATTATAAAATGTGACATCTTGTAAATAAGCTGAGTCATACATTCTTTTTACTCGTCCTCATGAGGCAGCCATGACATTAAAACTCTTAGAAATGAGTGAGGCTGATAAGCTAAGCGCTTGTAAATTATCTTTATTATTGGGTGTAAATAGCTCGGATAATAAAATTGAGCGTTATATGCGGGTTGCACGTGGCATATTGAATTTAAAAAAAGCAATTTTTTCGTTTCATGATGAACCTTATGCCTGGTATACCGAGTCATTGTACGATTTTCGAATGCTCGTTATCGAAAAAAATAAAAGTTTACTGCCTTATTTTGAACAAGATTTAATGATTACTGCCAAACATCATAATTATCAAGAATTTTCACAACATTTACGTGGTTTAAATATACCTCACCAACGTGTAGTGGGATTAAATTTTAAATATAGTGAAACAGGCGAATCATTTGGTCAGGTCATTTTTTTTGATGATGCTGAGGAAGATATTACTGTCGAACAAATGAGTTTGTTAGATGAATTAAGTTCTGGTTTGGTGACGATTTTAGAAAAAAGAACAGAGTCGGAAAATTATTTAGAACTTTATGAACAAGAGTGTGCACTCAATTTTAGTAAAACTAAATTTTTCCAAATCATTGCACATGATTTACGAGCACCATTTCATGGCTTGATTGGTTTTTCTGAGGTTTTAGCGAAAGAGCAAGATACATTAGATCGTGAAAGTATTCAGAATATTGCTGAATATTTATACGATACTGCCATGTCAACTTATACGTTATTGGAGAATTTACTGAATTGGGCAATGGCAGAAGGCGGGCGCTTTGTTTATCACCCGATTAACTTCAATTTAAAACAATCTACAAAGATTGTTTATGATGTGCTGAATATGTTGGCTATCAAAAAAAATATTCAGTTAGTGGATGAGGTGCCGGAGCATCTTAAAGTATATGCTGATATCAATATGGTGACTTCGATTATTCAAAACTTAGTTTCGAATGCATTGAAATTTACTCATGTTGATGGTTCAGGCAAAGTCATTCTTAGTGCAAAAGAAAGTCTAGAAGGCATTGAAATTTCAATCCGTGATACAGGGATTGGAATGACAGAACAACAAATGCAGAACATTTTTGAGCCTGAAATCAATGCCAGCTTTAAAGGAACGTCTGGTGAGCGAGGAACAGGTTTAGGTTTGGTTCTATGTAAACGTTTTGTTGATTTAAATCATGGTGTGATTTCAGTGAGCTCTAAAATAGGAGAGGGGACAGTCTTTACTTTGATATTGCCTACAGCGAAGCACAGTCATCAAGCTTTAGTGACAGCATCAATCGATAAAAAAACGTGTCAGAAAAACAATGTATAAAACATTCATCAACAGCATTTAAGTAGAGCGCAAAGCGTTCGTGATGTCTAATATTTTGACTAAAAATGCCGGAAATTTGCCTCTGAAATCTGCCCGTGGCAGTGATAACCTGTTATAAAGATAAGGTGAATTAAAAAGTATAGGCTCTTTCCAAATGAATGCTGAGCAATTGCAAAAAACGTTACGTGCCAGTCAATACGCAGAACAAGTATTAAGTTTACATCAGGCTTTTTTAGAACAAGATTATGCTATTGATCAGTTTCAGTATTCGCTTTCAACCGAAAAAATTCAACAATATGTGCATGAAACCTTAGTTGGAATTTCAGATGAATTGCAATGGATGAAAGCCATTCGTATTTTACGTGCACGTTTAATGTTTCGTTGGATTTGGCAAGATGCTAATCAGCTTACAAATGTGGTTACTTTAACACGTGAACTTTCCGATTTTGCAGATGCAAGTATTAATGCGGCTAAAGATTTTGCCAGAATTCCATTGATTGCCAAGTATGGAGAACCGATTGGTTATAATGGCAAAGTGCAAGATCTGATTGTCATTGCAATGGGGAAATTGGGTGCGCAAGAGCTGAATTTATCGAGTGATATCGACCTGATTTTTGCTTTTGATGAACAGGGTGAAACCAACGGTCGTAAGTGTGTTGATGTACAACAGTTTTGTATTCATTGGGGACAAAAGCTGATTTATTTGCTTGAGCATATCACCGCAGATGGTTTTGTATTTCGTGTTGATATGCGTTTACGTCCTTGGGGTGATGGTTCCGCACTTGCCATTAGTCATGTGGCATTAGAAAAATATCTCAGTCAGCATGGACGTGAATGGGAGCGTTATGCATGGATTAAAGCGCGTATCGTATCTGGTGGAAAAGAGGGGGATGAGCTGTTAGAAATGACACGACCTTTTGTTTTCCGTAAGTACGTGGATTACACGGCTTTTGAAGCGATGCGTGAAATGAAAGCCATGATTGAGCGCGAAGTTGCACGTCGTAATATTGCTGATGATATTAAGCTAGGTGCTGGAGGGATTCGCGAGGTTGAATTCATTGTTCAAGTATTTCAACTGATTTATGGCGGTTCAAAATTAGAATTACAAGATCGGCAATGCCTAGTTAGCCTAAAACACTTGGGTGAAGTTGGACTACTAGACTTACAATCAGTTCTAGATCTTGAGGATGCTTATCTTTTTCTACGTCGTGTTGAGCATGCTATTCAAGCATTGAATGATCAACAAACCCAATCTTTGCCAACTGAGCCAGAACTTAGACAGCGTATTGTTGATACTTTGAGTTTTAAGGATTGGCAACAGTTTCTTGATGTATTAAATGAAAAGCGTAGTAGAGTCATTTACCAATTTGAACATCTAATTAAAGAAAAAGGCTACGATTCACCTGCGGAAAGTTTTAGCCAACTTGAGCAACAATTAGAAAATGTCTTAGATGAAAATGCAAAAAATTTAATTCATGAATTTTGGTACGGACATGCCATTAAAAAACTTCCTGCCAAAGCAGTACAGCGCTTAAAAGAGTTCTGGCCGCATTTGATTGAAGCGATTTTACAATCAGATAAACCGCAAGTGGCGCTCATGCGTTTGATGCCTTTGGTCGAGTCGGTGATGCGCCGTACTGTCTATTTAGTCATGCTCATTGAAAGCAAAGGGGCATTGCAGCGCTTAGTTAAAATGGCAACGGTAAGCCCTTGGATCTGTGAAGAGCTGACTCATTATCCAGTGTTATTAGATGAATTTTTGTCGATGGATTTTGAATTGCCAAAACGCAAAGATTTGGAAGATTCTTTACGCCAACAGTTATTACGCATTGAGATTGATCAAGTTGAAGATCAAATGCGTGTATTGCGTTTATTCAAAAAATCGAATGTTCTGACGGTTGCGGCAAGTGATGTACTGGCTGAAAGCCCCCTCATGAAAGTCTCAGATGCACTGACTGATATTGCTGAAGTATCTGTCATTGCGACTTTAAATTTGGCTTATCAAACTGTGGCGAAACGGCATGGTTATCCATTAGATGCAGAAGGACAGCGCTGTTCACTTGATCACATGGCTTTTGTTGTTGCAGGCTATGGTAAATTGGGTGGAATTGAGTTGGGTTATGGTTCGGACTTAGATTTAGTATTTATTCATTATATGGATGAGCAAGCCGATACCGATGGCATGAAAATCATTAGTGGTTTTGAATTTGCTATGCGCGTTGCACAGAAATTTATGTCTTTAATGACCACGCAAACACTCGATGGTCGAGTCTATGAGGTGGATACGCGCTTACGTCCATCAGGTGAAGCTGGGCTTTTAGTGACCAGTCTAAAAGCATTTGAACAATATCAATTAAAGAATGCATGGTTATGGGAGCATCAAGCCATTGTACGAGCACGTTCTATCGCAGGGGAAGCAATCTTAAGAAGCAAGTTTGAGCAACTACGTTGTCGAATTCTGACCTTGCCGAGAGAAGAAGAAACAGTTCGACAAGAAGTATTAAAAATGCGGCAAAAGATGAAAGATCATCTAGGTTCTTCAAAAGAACAGAAAAAAGATGGAATTTTTCATTTAAAACAGGATGCAGGTGGTATCGTTGACATTGAATTTATGGCACAGTATGTTGTATTAGCCTGGAGTGGGACGAATCCTGATCTCGCCCATTATTCCGACAATGTTAGAATTCTTGAGGATGCCGCAAAGGCAGGTTGCTTATCCAGCGACGATGTATCCGCACTGATTCAAGCTTATCTTAGTGAACGCGCCGAGAGCCATCGCTTAGCACTTGCAAATCATAATATGCAAGTTAGCGCAGCTGATTGGCACGATACCCGAGAGGTCGTTTGTAAGTTATGGCAAAGATTAATTGATCCAACAGCGGCTTTCGCTTTGGAAAGTGAATAATAGTGTAAAAATTTGGAGTGTGTGCCATGAATTTGGCTGATCGTGATGGTTTTATTTGGCAAGATGGACAAATGGTTGATTGGCGTGAAGCGAAAGTTCACGTTTTAACCCATACTTTACATTATAGTATGGGTGTGTTTGAAGGCGTCCGAGCTTATGAAACACCAAATGGTACCGCGATTTTCCGTCTCCAAGACCATACAAAACGTTTGTTAAATTCTGCAAAAATTTATCAAATGAAAGTTCCATTTGATCAAGCAACTTTAGAACAAGCTCAAATTGATGTTGTACGTGAAAATAAATTAGCTTCTTGCTATTTACGTCCAATCATTTTCATTGGTTCGGAAAAACTCGGGATTGCTGCAACAGACAACACGATTCATGCAACTGTAGCAGCGTGGAGTTGGGGGGCTTACCTTGGTGATGACGCAATGGCGAAAGGCATTCGTGTTAAAACTTCATCATTTACGCATCATCACCCGAACGTGACGATGTGTAAGGCAAAAGCTGCGGGCAATTACACGCTTTCTATTCTTGCCCATCAAGAAGTTGCTCAAGCTGGTTATGACGAAGCAATGTTGATGGACCCACAGGGTTATGTATGTCAAGGTTCAGGCGAAAATGTATTCTTAGTCAAAGATGGCGCATTGCATACACCTGATATTGCAGGTGGTGCATTGGATGGGATTACTCGTCAAACCATCATTACTATTGCGAAAGACCTTGGTATTGAAGTATTTGAACGTCGTATTACGCGTGATGAATTCTACATTGGTGATGAAGCATTCTTCACAGGTACTGCTGCTGAAGTAACGCCAATCCGTGAGTATGATGACCGTGAAATCGGCTCTGGTGCGCGTGGTCCGATCACTGAGAAAATTCAAAAAGCATTCTTTGATGCAGTTCAGGGCAAAGATCCTAAATATGCACATTGGTTGACTTACGTAAAATAAGTTGATCGGTTAAGATAAAAAGGCGGAACTTGGTTTCGCCTTTTTTTATGATTTTTATGGTGGTTAAATAAGGATTTTCATGCATATTGTCTACGTCAGTGATGGAAAAGCAGGACATCGTTCACAGGCAATGGGCTTGTTTAAAGCGATGCAAAGACAATCTCAGCAAGCTGTCACTTTTGAAGAAATCTCAATTGTGGAGCTTTCGATTTTTCCTTTAATTATGGGAATGATGCAACATAAAATTCCTCAGCTTCAACAAACACCTGATTATATCTTTGGGGTGGGAAGCCATACGCAGTTACGTGTATTGCTATTAGGGAAAGTCTATAAACAGGCAAAAACTGTCATTTTGATGAAGCCAAATTTTCCATGCTCATTGTTTGATTATGCTGTGATTCCTGAACATGATGCTGTGACAGAACAGGGCAATGTGATTGTGAGCAGAGGCGCGCTGAATCCCATTGTCGATGAGCAACGACATATTTCAGGTCGCATTTTGATTGCACTGGGTGGTTCATCGAAACGTCATACATGGAATGATCAAAAAGTTTTCGCTGCTATTGAAAATATTGTTCAGCAAAATCCGCATGGCGATATCATTTTAACCACATCAAGACGTACACCCGCAGATTTTTTGAGTCAATTAAAGCAAAAAAAATATGCAGAAAAATTACAAATTTTTCCTGTAGAGCAAACACCACAAGGCTGGATTTTTGAACAAATGCAATTAGCAGAAGCAGTTTGGGTGACAGAGGACAGTGTTTCAATGATTTTTGAGGCATTGACGGCAGGATGTAAAGTTGGGACGATTTTAATTGATCGCAGCAAGCAAGATCGAATCACGCAATCTATCGATCAGATTTTGACAGCGCATTTGATTTCCACTGCTGAAAACATTGCCGATTTACCACAAGCACAGACTTTTAAAGAAGCAGATCGTGTGGCAACATATCTTTTAGCAAAATAACTGGCCATGACCGTGATTTATATTCTCATTTTACTGTTGGTTTTAATGATTGCATTTAGCATGAAATATGCATGGTGGAAACCTGCTGTAGACTGGAAACGTCCGCGTGTTCTGATGTATCACATGGTGCGCGAGCATATAGAGGGTGCGAAGTTCAATAAATTACGAGTTAAACCTGCTGAGTTTGAAAAGCAAATCGCATGGATGAAAGCACAAGATTTTCACTTTGTGACTATGCAGGAGTTACAGCAGAATTGGGGCAAACACCCTGAAAAAACGGTTGCCATTACTTTTGATGATGGCTATCTGGATAATCTGGAAAATGCTTATCCTATTTTAGAAAAATATCAAGCCAAAGCCACGATTTATGTAGTGGTTGATCGTCATGATCGTGATTGGTCTACTTATAAAAAAGCTCATCATAATAGTGGTGAATTGGCACGTGAGCCTAAACTTAATGATGAACAAGTCCGTTTTTTGGCACAAGGTGCTGTGGTTGAAATTGGGTCACATACCCTAACTCATGCCAATCTGGATAAACTGACGGATGAGCAGTGTCTGCATGAGTTACAGGACTCTAAAATACAACTGGAGCAACTGACTCAGCAAGCGGTGACAAGTTTTGCTTATCCCTTTGGAATCTATTCACAACGTGATGTCGATTTGGCAAAACAGGTAGGTTATCACAATGCAGTTACCACCAAAGAAGGCATTGATGGTCTAAGCCCTGACTTTATGCAGCTACAACGGATTAAAATCAGCGGTAAGGATTCAATGTTTGTTGTCAAACTCCGTCTTAAACTTGGCAAGCGTGAGGGCTGATCATGCGTATAACAATGGTCATGGCAAGTAACGAAGATGGTGGGCTTGAAAAGCATGTCATTGAATTGAGTAACGGTTTAGCTCAGTTTCATGATGTAAGTTTAATTGCACATTCACGTTTTTTACCTTTAATGAGTCCAAAGGTTAATTTTATTGAAATGGATATGAGTGGCAGCCGTCATAATCCATTTACTAAGATTAAATTAAAACAAAAAATACTTGAAACACAACCAGATGTATTACATGCACATGCTTCAAAAACTGCAAAATTTTTACAGTATATGATTTCTAGTTTTGATTTTCCAAGTGTTGTCACCATGCACGGTTTGAAAAGTAATATCAAAGCTTATCTAGCTTTTGATCAAATTATTGCAGTGAGTCAACGTTTAGCAAATGAAATTAATCAGCCAAATAAAGTCAGTGTCGTTTATAACGGAGCTGTTGTGACTGAACCTGTTACTGCATTGCAGCGAAACCACAAATTTCTTGCGATTGGTCGCTTAAATGAAGTGAAAGGTTTTGATGTTTTGATCCGTGCTTGGAAAGATATTTCACATGAATTATTGATTATCGGTGATGGTGAAGAGCAAGAAAAATTACAGTATTTAATCGAGCAATTGGATTTACAAGATCGCGTCAAATTGTATGGATACTCTGATCATATTCATCAACAAATTAACCAATCAGAAGCATTAATCATTTCATCGCATCGTGAAGGTGGGCCTTATACCTTGAGTGAGGCTTTACTGTTACAGCGTCCAGTGATTGGAACTGATGTTGGAATGATGTCAGAGTTTATTCCACGTGAGTTTTTATGTGAAATTAACCAACCTGATGCTTTACAGCAATTGATAAAGCATTATATAAACGAACCTGATATTGGTCAAAAATTCGGCATTTCTTTTGATTTAGCAAAACAGCAACTTAGCTTTGATAAAATGATTGCTCATACTATTGATGTCTATATGAAAGTACAACATTCACATAAATAAAGTTTGGATAAATTCATGCAAGATTTACAAAAGCCAATGATTCTCGCCATAACAGATGGTCGTCCTGGTCATGAAACGCAGACTCAAGGTATTTGTACAATATTAAATCGAGATCAAAAATATTTAGTTGAATATATAAAAATAAAGACGATTTCTAAGTTTAAAAAGAAAATTTTGATGTGGGGATTTAAATTTTTTTCAAAATCGTGGATGTTGGGGCAAATCTTTGATCTTGATGAATTTGAAGATATGGATATAGACAGTATCGAATATATCGTTTCTGCAGGTGGTGATACTTTGCTAGCAAATGCATTGTTAAAAGTATATTTAAGCAGCGTTGATGTTCCCGCCAAAAATATTATTGCAACGTCATTGAGAGGAATGCCAGCTAGTGCATTTGATGCAGTATTTACCATTGATGAAAATAAAGCAGGGCAGTCACCATTTATTTACTATCCTATTGCACCCAATAAATTGTTGAGTTTTAATTTAGATAAAGATGAACAAGGTGCACGTCAAAAACTTAATTTAAAATCTGGCACAGGTGTGTGGAGTGTTTTGATTGGTGCTGATTCACATGATGTTTCAATTGGTTCCGTTGAAGACTGGATTATCATGTTGGAAAACCTTGCACAAAATTTTAGTGCAGATGAGTTTTTTATTTCAACATCTAGAAGAACACCAAAATTATTTGAACAAGCTTTGAAAAATGTTTTAAAACAATATAAAAATGTGCATTTGATACTGGTGGGTGAAGGAGATAAGACACCAGTAAAGGATTTAATGTATGCAGCAAATATTATTATTTGTTCACCAGATTCGACTTCGATGGTGAGTGAAAGTTTGATGTTGCAAAAACCAGTATTAATTGCACATTTCGCTGGCACACGCTTAAACTCAGAATTTGAAAAATATTATGCTGATAAAAAAAATCGTGGCTGGATAAAGTTTTATTCCCCAGAACATTTTGATATTCAAATTTTAAATGATTTTAAATATGAATATCATGCGATAAAATTAGAAGAACTAATTAAGGCTCAATTTGAATCAAATAATTTATAATTGACCAAGCTTTAAAAGTAATAGGTTTAATTAATTCAAGGATTCTTTGTGGCATGAAAATTATTAACACAGTTTATGGTGATGCGACAGGTGGCCGTTGGCAAGCCATGTTAAATATAGCAGATACATTGGAACTGGGTGGACATGAGGTTGTTTTATTACGTGGTGAAGAAAATAAGCATTTGAGCAGTGGAAACCGCTCCATTCATGTCATTGCAAATACAGGCTTTTATAGTGTCAATGCCGCAATGAAGATTCGTAAGTTTTTATTGGAACAGCAACCTGATGCTGTCATCGCACATAGTGGAAAAGCAGTCTGGTTGTTTAAGAATGCAATGATGGGGATGGCCAAAAAAATTCCAGTGATTGCAGTTAATCATAGCCATAATGTCAAGCGTACTGTGAGGGCTGATGCATTTATACACATTACACCGCATATTCAGCATTTAGTTCAGCAAAGAATGACAGAGGCACAAAATGCCAAAAAAATGCATGCTGTCATTTCCAATTTAATACACTTACCTAATGAACCCGCTCTACCACAGCCACTACGGACTCCGCCGACAATCGCAATGTTGACCAGGATGATTCCAAACAAGGGTGTTCATATTTTAATTGAAGCGATTCATCTACTCAATCAAAAAAATATTCAGGTAAATGCAATTCTTGCAGGAGATGGTGAGAACAAAGCAGAATATGAAAAAATGGTACAAGATTTTGGCATTGAGCATTTAGTTCAGTTCCCTGGATGGGTGGATGCTCAGCAAAAAGTCGAGATTTATCATCGTGCGGATATGATGGCTATACCATCATTAAATGATATCCAACCTCTTGGCATTCTTGATGCTTTTGGATGGGGAAAAGTCGTTTTAAGTAGCGATCATATTGGTCCTATGCAAGTATGTAAACATCGTGAAAATGCCTGGGTGGCCAAACTTGGTGATGCACAGGATCTTGCAAATGGGATTGAATATCTCATCGCTCATCCAGAAGAAGCGCTACAGTTGGCGCAACAAGCCAAGAAAGAAGCATTGGACGTCTATTGTTTTGAGCAAATTGCGAAAGCGCATAATCAATTTGTCACCGCTGTTGTAGAGCGTTTCAAATCATGATGTTTCTGATGACTTTAATGCTGCTCAGTCAGTTGTAAAAATTGTTCTGCCATTCGATCAATACTAATATTTCTTTGCATTGCAGTGTTGTATTGTATCGGGTGGTTTACAAGGGTATACAGTTTCTGTGCCAATTCTTTAATATTTTGTTTTTCAGCCAGACATAGTGCTTTATATTCTTCTGTAAACAAGTCTGTAATTCCCGTAGAGGACGCATAACTGACGACAGGGATATTCAATGAAATCGCTTCTAGCAAGGTGACAGGACTCCCCTCATAAAATGAAGACATAATGACGCATTGACTTTGTTGCATATAGGTTTTAGGTTGCTCAATCCATCCAAGAAATTCAACTTTGTCCTGAGTATTCAGTGATCGTACCCATTGTTCCAGGCGGTTACGTTCAGGACCTTCACCGATAATCGCCATTTTCCCTGTTAAACCACTTTGTAAAAATGCCTTGATCGCATGATCAACCTGTTTAATCGCAACCAGGCGACCAACAAAAATGCAGTCCCATTTTTTGTTATAAGCCTGAGACGGATTTGGAGCAGCAATAATTTTAGTACCATTGGCAATGTTGGTAAGCTGACTGTCTGGACATAGTTTTTGATAGCGCCGAGCCAGGTCAGAATTGACAGTAATGCATTTTTTCCCGTTAAATAATTTTTTAAATTTTTTTCGGTTACGAATTTGTCGAAGGTATTCTTTTAATAATTTTAGCGGGTTTTGGGTATTTCTAAACTCAATGAGTTCAGCATGGATCCAATGCCATACTTTATCTTTTTGAGATAATTCATCGTAGATATAATAACCATTATGATGACCTAAAATGATCAAATCGAAAGATGTGGAGTTAATCAGGGAGTCGATGGTTCGTTTTTCACAATCATTCAGCTTTTTGTTTTTCCATAATTTGCCAAAGGCAAATTCAGAGCGGATATTCAAATCAATAAAATGAATTTTCTTATTTAGAATTTGTACTGTTTTATCATTGCTTAATACTGCAACCGAGACCTGATGTGCTTGATCAGCTAAACAGGATGCTAAATCAGCAGTAATTTTTTCAGCTCCACCACGGCCTAAATCATCAATAATAAATAAAATTTTTTTTGAATGATGATTCAATTTATTATCCATCATCAGCATTGCCTTTCACAACTAAATAGATAAGTGCCCCCATAATGACAAATGCACCACCAAAACAACTCAAGCAAAATAATAAAATACGTTGATATTTGTCTAAATCAAACAATTGATGATTGAGTATATATAAGACAAAGCCCCATTGAATAAGTGAAAACGCAATAAGAATGATCGTATGACGACGAACATCGGGACGCATAGCCATGAGAGAAATTACCGTTCCAAAGAGCACCATTAGTATGCCATTTTTAAGGCCTAATCTCAATTGAATAAGCACAACTAATTTTTGAGTTAGACTTTATAATATTCCTTAAATCTAAGTCTGTAAAAAATAGAGCGGATGATAAGGTCAAGATTTTTTATAGATATTGATTTGATCAGCATTTTTTCTAAAACGTTTATATGACCAAATATATTGTTCAGGTGCACCGTCAATGATTCTTTGCATTTCTTGGTTGAGGCAATCCACAGAATGCTGTAAGTTTTTTGATAAAATTTCATGAGATAGGCGATTGCAATGCACGTCAAAGCTACGATGGTCTGTATTGCGAATGCAGCTTAAACCGATCACATTACATTGTGTTTTCTGTGCAAGTTTAGAAACCAAGGTACTTGAAAGCGTATTTTGCCCATAAAAAAGAGAGTAAATTCCACCGGACTGTTTAGGTACATGGTCAGGTAAAATCACCGTTAATCCCCCCATTTTTAAATGTTTGAAAATTGCTCGAATCCCACTTTCATCTGTTGGGACAAGTTTTGCATTTGATTTTTGACGTGCTTCTAATAAGTATCGGTTAATCCCTGCAACTTTATTCGGTTTGTACATGATGAGAGGTTGGGCGTATACATTGATCCATGCATTTAAAAGCTCCCAACAACCAAAATGTGGAACGACCAGAATAACGCCCTTTTTATTTGCTAATGCATTTACAAAATGCTCTTCACCATAGATATTTTTAAGCAAGCTTAAACTATAAGCAGCAGGCATTCCCCAACATTTGATTGACTCTAGATAGGTCATATATTGGCTTTTGATACTCTCATTGAGCATGACATGATGGTCGGAATCACTTAAAGTGGGATATGCAACTTTTAGATTTATATGGGTATTTCGTTTTATTGAGGAGTTAAAAAACTGCATTATTATTGCAATGCATATGGCAAAGCGTTGTAAGACACCCAATGGAAAGCGTGCTATAAACTTAAGAATATAATACATAAAAAGATCTGACAGATTGAATGATGAGAAAAAATAAATGGAAGAAATAAAATGCTATAAAGATTAGGAATACGTCAGAAACATTGCAGGGCTAAAATACAAGGTATTTGAAAAATCTTATGAACAAAATGAGGATGGAAATGAATGAAATTTCCAACTTTCAAAATATTTATTTTGGCGTACCTCATCATATACACTTTTAAAGTCAGATGAGTTATCAAAAACAATCAAAACATCATTTTAGTCAATATATGGGGAAATATTCATCGTAAAAAATCAAAAACCCTGCACAAAGGCAGGGTTTTATTACTCAAATAAAGAATTAAGCTTCTTTATTTTCAGCTTTTGGTTTTTCACGTAAACGAATGCCAAGGTCACGCAATTGATTTGCTTCAACAGGTGCTGGTGCTTGAGTCAATGGACATTCAGCAGTCTTGGTTTTCGGGAATGCGATTACGTCACGGATTGAAGATGAACCTGTCATCAACATGACAAGACGGTCAAGACCGAATGCTAAACCACCATGCGGAGGCGCACCGAATTTCAATGCATTTAACAAGAAGCTGAATTTCTCCTCTGCTTCTTCTTCAGAAATACCAAGCGCTTCAAAGATCGCTTTTTGCATTTCTAAAGTATAAATACGCAGTGAACCACCACCGATTTCAGTACCGTTCAAGACCATGTCGTAAGCAACTGAAAGTGCTTGACCAGGGTTGTTCTTCACTTCTTCAACACTTGATTTTGGTAGTGTGAATGGGTGGTGAACAGACGTCCATTTACCGTCATCAGTTTCTTCGAACATTGGGAAGTCAACAACCCAAAGTGGTGCCCACTCACAAGTTGCCATGTTCATGTCATGACCGATTTTGATACGTAACGCACCCATTGCATCATTTACAATTTTGGCTTTATCCGCACCGAAGAAGACGATGTCGCCATTTTCAGCGCCAACGCGTTTCAACAAATCAAGCACGATTGGCTCGATGAATTTAACGATTGGAGATTGAAGACCTTCGATACCTTTTTCAAGTTCGTTGACTTTGATATAAGCCAAACCTTTCGCACCGTAGATCCCCACGAATTTAGTATATTCGTCGATTTGGCTACGTGGAAGTGAGCCTGCGCCTGGTACACGAAGTGCAACGATACGACCTTTAGGATCTTTAGCAGGACCTGCGAATACTTTGAATTCAACGTCTTGCATCATGTCTGCAACGTCAACCAATTTCAAAGGAATACGTAAGTCAGGTTTGTCAGATGCATAGTCACGCATTGCATCTGCATAAGTCATACGTTGGAATTTGTCGAATTTCACGCCAAGAAGTTCATCGAACATCTTAACCGTCATACCTTCCATCAAATCCATAATATCGTCATCGTTAAGGAACGATGTTTCGATGTCGATTTGAGTGAATTCAGGTTGACGGTCCGCACGTAAGTCTTCGTCACGGAAACATTTCGCGATTTGGTAATAACGGTCTACACCACCCACCATCAACAATTGTTTGAATAATTGTGGTGATTGCGGAAGTGCATAGAAGCTACCATTTGAAACACGACTTGGCACTAAATAGTCACGCGCGCCTTCAGGTGTAGCACGTGTTAAGATCGGTGTTTCAACGTCAAGGAAACCGTGTTCGTCTAAGTAATTACGGATTAAGTTAGTCACTTTAGAACGGAAACGTAAACGGTCAATCATTTCTGGACGACGGATGTCTAAGAAACGATATTTCAAACGAATTTCTTCTGAAATGTTTGCGTTTTCATCATTCAATGGGAATGGAGGCGTTTCAGATGAAGCAAGAACTTCAATTTCTTTACCTAAAACTTCGATTTGACCACTCACCATATTGGCATTTTCTGTGCCTTCATAGCGACGACGTACACGACCTACGATTTTTAATACAAATTCTGAACGTGCTTTGTCTGCAGTTGCAAAAGCTTCAGGAGTATCAGGGTCAATCACCACTTGAACAAGACCGTCACGGTCACGCATGTCAAGGAAGATTACACCACCGTGGTCACGGCGACGGTGAACCCAACCGCATAATGTCACGGTTTGGTCGATTTGGGCTTCAGTCAATGAGCCGCAGTAATGAGTTCGCATCATAGCGTTAGAAATCCAACTATATGGGTTAAGGAAGCGGGTACGTAAACAGCGCACCGCCTAAAAATGTAAACTGAGATTATGCCTCTTTGAGCATGTTGTCACAAGGACTTGGGCGAAAAACTATAAAAATTCACGCGGATTGCTCAATTAAAATAATGAAAGATTTTAAGATTTGGAAAATATTGCACAGGTTTTCTGCAAAATGATAAAAATCAAACTGCCTAAACTAAAAACGACTAAAAATGCTCTAAAGAAATAATTAATTGATCTGCCGATATACTGATATAAATCATCGGAAAATGTACTTGCAGTGAGACTTTCAGAAAAATTGAAGTAACTTAAAAAACCTGAAAATATAGAGAGAAAAAAAAGTGCAATGACATAAATTTTAATATTTTTATGGATCGGTTGTGTATGCCTAAAATGCTGGTGGTGGCGATAAATCATCCAAAATAGAATGGGTAATGCCAATGCTGACATGCCAATTTGTAAAACTCGATGTAAAGGATAACTATGCTGAAAAATAGAAATTTGGCGACTTAACACGTCCTTAAACGCAACCGTTCGAAAATCAACATGAGTAAAACCATCCCAAATAATATGCGTGGTCACACCAACCAAAACTGCCACAATAATACTGAGTATAAAACCTGAGTAATCATTTAAATTTTTTAGATTTAACGCTTTGTTAAGCCCTGAAAAGGCAAATAGCATTGGGCGGTACAACCCATACCAAAGTCCACAGAAACATAAGCCCATTAATAGATTGGGAAAGATCAAGCCTGACCATTGGTGTGATTGATCATAATTTGCATCGGTAAATAAACGATATAAATCAGGTGTCATACAGCCAATCGCCAATGCAGCAATCGGCAAACGATGTCCTGTCAGTTTAGAAATCGGTGGCGCTAAAACAGCATGAGAAATGGTAAAAGGCATATCAAAAAAATAAAATATAAAACTCTATTATTCTAACGATTTCTGATAAGCAGAATGTTTTTTATTGCAATTATATTGAAATGTTATAATATAACAATAATTTTAAAATATGATGCTTCGAGCGCAATCACATGTCTTTTTCAAAACATATTTTGACACTCTCTATTTTGACTGTCTTTTCTACAAGCAGTTGGGCTGAAGAACAAGCTACACCACAGCAAAAAACGATTGCCAATGAGGACGGCATTCAACAATTAGATACATTGACTTTAACCGCACATCCTTTACAACAGTCAAAGCAAGATTTTGGTGTTGCCGATCAAACCGTTTCTCGGGACACCTTACAGCAAGGTGGCTCTACTTTAGGTGAAGCACTAAAACAACAATTAGGTGTGTATTCTAATAGTTTTGGTGCAGGTTCAAGCCGACCTGTGATTCGTGGGCAAGAAGGTGCACGCGTAAAAGTCACACAAAATGCCACTGAAAGTATGGATGTATCCAGTTTGTCACCCGATCATACGGTCACTGTCGACCCGCAATTGGCTGAAAAAATTGAATTGATTCGAGGGCCTTCGACTTTATTGTATGGTGCGGGCTCGGTCGGTGGTCTAGTCAATGTTGTTGACTCTAAAATTGCCACAAAAATGCCAAAAGACGGTTATGTAGGGGATGTCGGCCTACGCTATAACTCAGGTAATGATGAAAAATTAGCACATGCGGGGGTGACAGTCGGCTTAGGCTCAAATGTTGCGTTGCGAGTTGAAGGTTTAAAGCGTGAAGCCAATGATTATATTGCACCCAATTATAGCGTAACCGAAGATCATGGCGATCATACACACAGCACGAAAGAGCGTCGTGTGGGCAATACATTCTCTGAATCAGACAATGTCAATGTTGGTTTATCTTGGATTGGTGAACGAGGTTTTGCAGGTGTGTCTTATAGCAACCGCCAAGATCAATATGGTTTACCCGGACATAGTCATGAGTATGAATCATGTCATCCACATGGCGATCATTTACATTGTGGCGGACATGATGACCATGAACATGAAGATGAATCGGCACATGATCACGAAGGACATGATCATGATCACTCAGGTGCAGGACCATGGATCGATTTAAAAACGGAACGTTATGATTTCCGCTCAGAATTAAACAATCCATTTGCTGGCTTTAAAAAATTACGTGCTCAAGCCAGTTATACAGATTATCAACATGATGAAATTGAAGGTGATGAGGCAATGACCACTTTCAAAAGTAAAGGTTATGAAGGGCGTATTGAATTGGTGCACAATCCTTTAGCGCAGTGGGAAGGTGTATGGGGGCTACAAGCAAGCCAGCAAAAACTCGATATTTCAGGTGAAGAAGCGATTTTTGCACCGAATAAAACTCAAAAATATAGTCTATTTGGTTTAGAGCATCGTCAGTTAGGTGATGTGCATTTAGAGTTAGGGACTCGTTTTGATCATCAAAAAATTGATATTGATTCAACGCAAAAAGACTTTGATGGCAATGCCTTTTCTGTTTCAGGTGCAGCAAATTGGGAATTTAAGCCAGATTACACATTGTCTTTATCGGCATCGCATCAGCAACGTTTACCTTCGGCACAAGAACTATATTCAAAGGGTGGACATTTTGCGACCAATACTTATGAATTAGGCAATGAAAATTTAGACAAAGAAAAGTCAAATAATGTTGAAGTTGGGCTGCATTATGATGGAGATCAGCTCAGTTATCATGTTCATCTATATCATAATTGGTTTGATAATTACATTTATGCCAAAACTTTGGATCAGTACGAAAATTTCCGTCTGATTGAATATAGCCAAGATGCAGCCAAGTTTTATGGCACTGAAGCAGAAGTGGCTTATCAGTGGAATGATATGTATAAAACAACGATTTTTGGTGACTATGTACGTGGCAAAATTGACAATGAAAATGCGCCTCGTGTGCCCGCAGGTCGTTTAGGTACACGTGTAAATGCAAATTTTGATGACAACTGGTCAGGTTCTGCTGAATATTCACATGTGTTTAATCAAGATAAATTTGCTTCTTATGAGCGAGAAACCAAAGGCTACAATATGGTGAATGTCGGTGTGGCTTATCAGCATCCGTTTGCCAATAAACAAGTTGCCAAAGTTTATTTGAATGCCAATAATTTACTCGATGAAACGGTCTATGAACATAGCTCATTCTTGTCAACCATTCCACAAATGGGACGAAACTTTGTCATCGGTGTGGATTATAAATTCTAAAATTTAAATTCATTCACCAAATCGTTATTGAAAATAAAAGAGATTCGACCTAGTCTGACAGCAGTAGACTAGGTTTTTTAATATGCGTATCTTTCATAAAATTCACAGTAAGTTGAATTGGTCAAAACGTCGTTATTTAAGTTTAATCTTTGCTGCATTGGCATTGGGTTATTTATCTTCTGCGATTTATCATACAGTGAAATCTTTACCACAAGGACTGAATTTTACTGGACCTTTACGGTATGCTGATGTGAAATTTATTGCAGATGAAACCTATATTGATGCACAAGGTAAACAGCAGCTAGATCATCATATTTTTGATCAAATTTTAGCTTTGATTAAACAAGCAAAAACCACCATCGTGGTGGATATATTTCTATTTAACAGTGAGGTGGGTGAGTCTAAAGTTCAGCAAAGAGCATTAACCCATCAATTAACCGAAGCATTGATTAATCAAAAAGTGGTCAATCCTACATTGGAAATTAAATTTATTACTGACCCCATTAACTCTGTTTATGGTGGAATTGCCCCTGAACAATATCGTAAATTGCGTCAAGGTGGCATTGAGGTGATTGAAACCAATCTTACCCCGCTACGGGCTTCAAATCCGACATGGTCTGGTTTTTGGTATTTATGCTGCCAAGATATCGGCAATAATGCTGAAAAAGGTTGGTTAAACAATCCATTTGGTAAAGAGCCGATCACCCTTCGTAGTTATTTAAACTTATTTAATTTCAAAGCCAATCACCGTAAAACCATTGTGGTTGATACGAACGAAGGTTGGAAAACGATTGTCACTTCGGCAAATCCGCATGATGGCAGTTCTCGTCATTCTAATGTGGCATTGATGGTGAATGGTGCTGTCGCAACTGATGTGTTGAAGTCTGAACAACCTGTGGCACAGATGTCAGGTGGAGATACACCTTTTGTGATCGTGGGGAAATTACCTGAAAGTCCAGCCAATCCACAAGTGCAAGTGCTGACTGAACACGCAATTTATGATGCAGTTTTAAATTTATTAGACAGTGCAAAAGCCAATGATCAAATTGATTTGGCAATGTTCTATCTGTCAGAGCGTAAAATTGTCAAAGGATTGATTGCTGCAAAGCAACGTGGTGTGAAATTGCGTATTTTGCTTGATCCAAATAAAGACGCATTCGGTCGTCAGAAAAATGGCATTCCAAACCGTCAAGTGGCATCTGAATTGCATGATGCAGGTGTTGATGTGCGTTGGTGCAATACACAAGGCGAGCAATGTCATAGCAAGATGATCATCAAACGTAATGCGCAGTCTGCAGAGTTGATTTTAGGTTCTGCCAATTTTACCGCACGTAATCTGAAAAACTATAATTTGGAAACAGATTTACGTGTTGTGGGCAATCCGCAACAGCAGATTTTTCTGGATGCGACACAGTATTTTAATACGGCTTGGTCGAACTTAAATGGTCGCAATATGAGTGTGGATTATTCAAAGTTTGCGGATGAATCGACATTCAAATATGGCGTGTATCGATTTATGGAATGGAGTGGTCTGTCAACATTTTGATTTGATTTATAAAATTGTAAATTATGTACTGAATGGTGAATGATTCAGTGCATAATTGCTGCTCAAAATATTTTAATTAAAAACTTGAGCCTAAATATGCAAAAAATCATGCAAAACCATAAAACTTTAAAAAAATTTAAAACATCATTTTTTTTAACATCGATTCTTGCCATAGGGATATTTATTTCGCCTTTTGCCTTTGCTGAAAATCCTTTAGTCACTCAAGCCAAAGAGTTGCAAACAGGCAGTGAAAATGTCGGTATTGATCATCAAAAAGCCATTGCATTGCTGAAAAAAGCCTCTGATGAAGGTGATGCAGAGGCGATGTATTTATTAAGTCAGTATTATAATTTCACCTCAGCTTTTCGATATTTACCAGAAAACCCATATTTAAATGATGAGTTGAGAATTTCAGCAGCTAAAAAGGGTAACTGGGATGCTATAGATAATTTAATCTCTGAAGTTAAAATTCAGGAAAATATGTTTCAAACACCAGATAAAAAACAAATAATAAATGCATTAATGCCATTGATTATAAAAGGGGCGAAGGAAAGAAATAGTAGAGCATTTCTTGCTATAGCAGATTTGAATGAACAGTATCGCGATCGAGGATATAATTTAAAACAATGCGATTATTTAAATCAAGGCTTGCAGACTGGAGATATTTGGGGGGCAGGATATCGAATGCAGTTTTGTGAAGAAGAAGCACTGAAAAAATTAAAGTTACCTTCAACTGAAGAATTTAAAAATAAATATATACAACAATTAAAGGACGCAGTGGGAGAATATAAATTAGTTTCTAAGCCTTCAATTGGAGAGAAAATTATATTGTTAGAGCGGTTTGGAAATTTAGAATTAGATAAAAATTTGAGTACTTTCAAAGATAATTTAAATCGTGAAATAAAGAATTTTTATTTGTCACAAGCAAAGAAAGGTTATAGTGATGCATATTTAAAACTCGCAGATGAATATTTAGGTGACAAAAACCACGATGTATGGATTGAGAAAGCTGCTGCACTAAATAATCGTATTGCGATAACAGATTTAGGTTATAACTATTTATATGGCGAGAATGGATCTAAGCAGAATGTAGCGCTAGGACGAAAGTATTTAGAAAAAGCAATTGTTTTAAATGATCCTATTGCAATGGGGGTATTAGGAACTTGGCTTTACAATGAAAGTGAAGATCAAGAAGTGCTTGATCATTCAATTGAACTATTAAAGTCTGCCGCAGAACTAGATTCTCTCAATGCGATGGAAAATCTTTCAAAAGCTGTAGCTGAATCTGACAGTTATTTCTGGGCAGTTGAAGCCTACAAAAATGGGACAAAAGAACAAAGTATTTTAGAAATAGCGTATAAAGCATACTCTGAAGGCTTAGGTGTACCGAAGGATAAAGTTTTAGCAGATCGAGTACAGAAAAAGTTAAAAAACTTAGTTGAAAAAGAAGAGACTAGAAAAGCAGTTTTTGGTATTTAATTTTAATCGAAATAAAGAATTAAACTTTTGAATTTGAGAGAAAACAATAAATGAATTTTTTTAAACAACATTGTAAGGCTTTAACTATATCAATTGCATTAATACTGAGTTCAGTATCGACCTTTGCCAAAAATCCTTTAGTCACTCAGGCGAAAGAGTTGCAAACAGGTAGTGAAAAAGTGGGTATTGACCATCAAAAAGCCATTGTTTTACTAAAAAAAGCATCGGATGAAGGTGATGCTGAAGCGATGTATTTGTTGGCGCAATATTATCAAAAGATGGATTTAAATCCATATTTATTTGAAAGTAACCGTCAATATAAAAAATTGGCTTTTAATGCTGCAAGACTTGGTGATTATACTGCCATGTATGAAATATTCTTTGAATATTATAGTGATAAGCTTAATAATGGCGTTTCTGATTTAGAGCAACAAATTAAAATTTTAAAGCCAATCGTGAAAAATGATGCACAAATATCTGCTGATGCAATGATCATGATGGCATTTATTGCATCCAATGAATACTCAGATCAAGCATGTAAATGGTCATATTCTGCATTTAAAGCTGGAAGTAAACTTGATAATTTTGGTTTTGAAAGCAGCATCTGTTCATCTCAAGATTTAGTTAAATTAAAAGCCCCATCTCGAGAACAGATTACGGCTGAAGTACGAAATGTGTTAAATCAAAAGCTGTCTAAACTTAAACAACAGTCAGATCAGGGGCGTATTCTGGCTAAACTTGAGATTTTAGATGATAAACAGCTTTATGATGTTTCAGATATTTTTACTGATAAAGATCTTGTTGAAATACAAAAGCAAGTTCAAAAATTTTATGAAAAGCAGGCTAAACAAGGTCATGCAGATGCATATATTCATCTTGCCAAACAAGAAGTGGAGAATGATAAGAGACAGAAGTGGTTACTCAAAGCCATTGATTTAAATAGTACAGTTGCAATGAATCAGCTTGCCTTACAATGGATGTTTTTAGAAGATGACCCGAAATTGGTTCAGAAAGCTGAAAAATTATTAGAACGATCAGTTGCTCTTGGTGATGTGAATGGTATGAATCAGTTGGCAATATGGAAATATCGTCAGTTAACTGGGGAAAGTGATCAACAAAAATTGTTTCAAGAAAGTATCAATTTATTTAAGCGTGCCGCTGAAAAGGGACAACTGCAAGCAATGGATTCATTGGCTGTTATAGAGGATGAACCTGAAAATTATCAATGGGCAGTAAAAGCTTATGAAAATGGCAGTGATAATATAGATGTCCTAGAGTTAGCCCAAGTCGCTTTTGAAAAGGGTTTAGGTATTTCTAAAAATGTAGAAAAAGCCAAAGAAATTAAACAGCTCGTTGCCATTAAAAAGAAAATTGATAACATTCAATTTCCACCAAACTAAAAATAATGCTGTACTCATGTTTAAAATGGCATGAGTACAGAGCATCTTTTATTGTGGATTCGGTGGCACCATTTTATCTAAATCTTTATCTGAGATTTTATCTAGTTCATGCAAATCAGTTTTGATTTTCCACTGACTTTCATCTTCAACGGGTTGTGGTAAACGCGCTTCTAACCAGTCACAGACGACATCTGGTGGAAAGTCTGCGTGATTACATTGAATGACCCAAGCTAAAAATTGTTTTGCTTCACCATTCATATACGGTGGTGGTGAAACAGGTAAAAATTGAGTCGGAAGACGTTCATTTTTTGAAATATAATTCAGCACATGTCCCAATTCTTGTACCGTTTGCCAAGCCAAAGGGTGTTCGATATTAATCTGAAATTTAAACCACCATGCCGATTTTCCATCCGTACCATAACTGTCAATAAACGCTTTTTGCACACTTGGTACTTTACAAAAAAATTGATGTAAACGGTCAAAACTCAGTTCAGCCACAGTACAGCATCCATCCGACAAAAAAGAATATCTTAGCAGATTGTATTTTAAATGACTTAAATGAAATCAAGTTAATACTAAAATGCCATTTCATATTGTGTATAAAATATTCATTATTTATCTCAGATTTGGCATTAAAATAACAACTAAACGGTTTTATGGTGGAGGTTGAGGTGAAAAACTTATTCAACTTGAGTGTAGTGACACTGATGTGTAGTGCATTTTCAACCACACTCTATGCAGATGCACGAGATTGGACGGGGTATCGGAGTGTTGAACGTCGGCAGCATCAAATTCCAACGCAAACTTATCAATATACAGATCAAAACGGTTTAACCCAAAGCAAGCAGATTCCCATTCGACCACCACAAAATTATGGGCAATGGGGAAATTCTTATCCAAATTATCCGCATTATCCACATCAAAACTATCCACGTCGACCTTATCCTGTTTACCCACCACAGAATGGCGTGACGATTATTTATCAACAGCAATTTCCAACCCAGACACAGTCTTCGGGCAGCAGTTATGGTTATGTCAATGGTGACGGTGGGCGGATTGAAAGTTCACAATATATGCTGATTAGTGACTGGCGCCGTTATGGCTTGCCTGATCCTCAGGTCGGTATGCATTGGATCTATGAAAATGGGCGTTATATTCAAATCCCTAATGATCGCTAGAGCAATAGATATCGACCTTCAACATAATGCTCTTTCCTTGAGGAGAGGGGTAAGTGGTTTTTTAAGCCAGTTCATCGTCTTCTGGGCGTGGGGTTTTGCCATGTGGTACAGGATGATCGTGCTGTTTTTCCCGAATCACGGAAGGAAATTTCCATGAAGCAAAACGCACAATTAAAATGGAAATCGCTAAAATTAAAATTGAACCTGTAATAATAATTTGATCTATATCCGCTTTATGATCATGTTGAATGTCTGAAATTAGTAGCCGAGTCAGTGCCGTAATGGCAATATAAATCAAAAAGCGTACAGGCATATGGTTGGTTTTAAAGTAAATTCCAACCATTGCACCGAGTTCTAGATAAATGAATAACAATAAAATATCATCAATGCTGGCATATTTTTTAACAGTTAAAATTTCTACAATGGTATGTACCGCCGACCATGCAATCATACAGCCAATAATAAAAAGTGCTAAATAATGAAAGGCTTCAACAGCAAGATTGCCAAATTTATCGAGGATTTTCTCAATTTTCTCTATACGCGGGTCTTTATTCATATCGTCCTCCATTGCCTAAGTTTTAAGTTATTTAAAACCATGCAAATTTCATGCACATGAAAGGGAGTTGTGAAGCAAATAAAATTTTGAAAATATTAATCTGTCAATTAAGATCAATACAAAGATCAATTTTGATAAAAATAAGGACAAATATGTATTTATATCGCCCTGTTGGATTATTTGAATACCGTTTAATTGAAAGTACAAATTTTCGAGCATTTCCACCACGTCTGTATTGGCAACCTATTTTTTATCCTGTACTCAATCAAAAGTATGCTGAAAAGATTGCATTAGATTGGAATACCAAAGATCAAGCGAGTGGTTACATCGGTTATGTCACACGTTTTGAGTTGGCAGATGAGTATTTGGCTCAATTTGAAGTACATACTGTAGGTGATGATTTTTGTCAGGAAATGTGGATACCTGCGGAACGTTTGGATGAGTTTAATCAGCAAATCATGGGTAAAATTGAAGTGGTTAATATTTTCAAAGGTGAGGCTTTTACTGAAAATGCCAAATTACCTGAGATATTTAAAACCAGCCCAGACGGTTCAAAAGAGTATTAATTATCAATGTACTTACCAACACACTTTAAACAAGAAGATTTAAAAGAACTTTTTGACTTAGTCGAAAACAATCCATTAGGGAGTTTAATGGTCGTTCATGAAGGTGAAATTGAAGCCAATCATATTCCTTTAGAG
The DNA here is from genome assembly GCF_015218165.1 of Acinetobacter piscicola. Taxonomy (NCBI): domain Bacteria; kingdom Pseudomonadati; phylum Pseudomonadota; class Gammaproteobacteria; order Moraxellales; family Moraxellaceae; genus Acinetobacter; species Acinetobacter piscicola. The sequence goes on from NZ_CP048659.1 coordinate 726,326, forward strand.
TTAGATCGTTCAGTAGATGCAAATGGAGTCCTGCGAGGGCATATTGCGAAAGCCAATCCATTATTTCATTTGTTGGACAATGACCAATCTGCTTATGTGATATTTCATGCCGATCAGGCTTATATTTCACCGAATTGGTATGAAGGTAAACAGGAGCATCATCGAGTTGTACCGACCTGGAATTATCGGGTGGTGCATGTGAAAGGCAAGATTCGTAAAGTTGAAGATGATAAATATTTGCGTGGCGTGTTGGCTCGACTTACTCGAACGCATGAAGCGACTCAGCCATTACCATGGAAAATGGGTGATGCCCCGAATGATTTTATAGCAGAGCAATTAGAGAAAATTGTGGCGATTGAAATCAAAATAGATTCAATCATCGGTAAGTTTAAAGTCAGTCAAAATCGCAGTGCTGTAGATGCTGGAAATGTGGCGCAGGCGTTGGAAAATAAGAATACTCAAATGGCGGAGTCGGTGAGGAGGTATTATTTTAAATAATTCAAAAAAAATATTAGCTTAGATGGGGTGCTTTATGATTTAAGTTAGTACTTTTATGTATTCAATCAAATCATCAAGAGCTGAATTTACAGAATTAATATTAACATGGTCAGCATAAATGATTCCTTCTACTAAGTTTGGGTATGAAAAAAATGGATCTTTGTGTAATTTAAACAAGAAAAAAATGGAGTTTTGGTTTCTCACAGCAACTTTTGAAAAGTCGTCAAAGGTTTCTTCTAACGTTAGTCTGTAATGAGTAGTTAGTTCATGATTTGTACTTAGGTTTTCTAAATAATTTTCTATAGTTAAATTATCATTTTTATAAATCGGGTCTTGTATTAAATTTTTTAAGCTCCCAATGAAGCTTGGAATATATGTTGGTGAATCAAAAGTTCCATATGAATGCTTATTAATATTCATTTTCAAAGCTATTAGATTCTTATGAGTGTACTTGTTAAGAATAGAAAAAGAGAATTCTTTTGTACCTATTTCTATAATATTCATTTTTAATATGATTTCCTTACTTTGGTGTAAAAGTAAAAGCTATAAAAAAACACCCCCAACTTTTACAAGCTGAGGGCATTTTCAAAGTTTAAAACTTTTTAAAATTTAGAGCTTAAGCCTGATTAGTAAAGTAATCTTCGCTAAAGCCCATAATCACTTCTGCGCCAGATTTGATTTTAGCAATACGTGAGCTTAGGTCAGGCAGCACGCGTTGAATGAAGTAATGTGTCAATGCCAATTTGTCTTGGTAGAATTGACCTTCTTTCGCTGATGCTGCTTTGGCAATACGTGCAAACATATAAGTAAAGCTGAGTAAACCAACTGCATGTAAGTAATCAACCGCTACAGCATTAGAAAAATCAGCATGTTCCTTAGCACGTTCAAGAATACGCTGAGTCACCACTTCAATTTCAGTTGCAACGTCTAAAGTTGCATCTTTAATGAAGTTTAAGTCAGAATCTAGATCATTGGCAAAATCACGGATTTCCGCAATATATTCTGCAATAAATGCACCATTGCATTTAATGGTTTTACGACCAATTAAATCTTGTGATTGAACGCCGTTGGTTCCTTCGTAAATTTGTGCAATACGCAAGTCACGAACGCATTGTTCCATGCCCCATTCACGGATAAAGCCATGACCACCAAAGACCATTTGTGCATCAATTGCAGCATCAAATGCAGTATCTGTTAAATAGGCTTTTGCGATAGGTGTAAGCAGGGCAACACGGTTATTTGCAGCTGCTACAGCTTCAGCATCTGTAGAGAATTTAGTGATGTCAAGCTGTTGACCGACATACACTGCAAAAGCACGAGAGGCTTCGTTGTTTGCACGCGCATTCAACAACATACGACGTACATCACCATGAACAAGGATGCTGTCCGCAGGTTTGTTTGGAGATTGAACGCCTTGAGCACTACGACCTTGCAAACGATCTGTCGCATATTGCGCAGCATTTTGATAAGCGTATTCAGAAGCACCTAGACCTTGGATGCCCATCGATAAACGTTCGTAGTTCATCATCACGAACATTGCCGCTAAACCTTCGTTTTCTTTACCTACGAGGTAGCCTTTAGCAGCGTCAAAGTTCATCACGCAAGTTGCAGATGCTTTGATCCCCATTTTGTGTTCAATGGAACCCGGGCCTGCAGTATTGCGCTCGCCTAGAGAACCGTCAGCATTGACAATGAATTTCGGAACGATGAATAGAGAAATACCACGTGAACCCGCAGGTGCATCAGGTGTTTTTGCCAAAACAAGGTGAATGATGTTTTCAGCAAGATCATGATCACCACCTGTAATAAAGATTTTTGTACCTGTGATGTTATAAGTACCATCTGCATTCGGTTCAGCTTTGGTTTTGATAATGCCTAAGTCTGTACCTGCATGTGGCTCAGTCAAACACATGGTACCTGACCATTCACCAGAGTAAATTTTAGGCAGGTAAGTCTCTTTTTGTTCCTGAGATGCATAGCTGTTTAACGCCATACCTGCACCGACTGAAAGAAGCGGGTAGAGCATGAATGATGGGTTGGTTGCAAATAACATTTCATCTGCAAGTACAGTCAGCATTTTTGGCATGCCTTGACCGCCCCATTCTTCGTCAGCACCTAAGCCGATCCAACCACCTTCAGCATATTGTTTGAATGCTTCTTTAAAACCTGCAGGTGTAGTGACTTTGCCATTTTCATAGTGTGCACCTTCTTCGTCACCTGTACGGTTTAAAGGAAGGGTAACATTTTGTGCAAATTTAGCCATTTCTTCCAAAATAGCTTCAGCGGTTGCTGCATCTAAATGAGCAAGGTTTTCGTTCGCTTGCCAGAATTGCTCTGCATTAAAAACATCATTAAGAATAAAACGCATATCTGCAAGAGGCGCATTATAAATTGGCATAGTTCATTCACCTGTTTTTTGTTTGTATCTGTGTCAATCTTAGTCTAAAACAAAGCGTTCAATGGTGTTATTCAACCAAAGATTGATGATGTGTATTTATAAAGAAAAAGGACAATCAAAGCTATGACTGTCCTTTCTCGATTTCTGCACGCATGGGTACAGTTTTTTAATCAATTAAAATGCAAAGTGTTCAGCATCTAAAGTCATTAAAGGCTCTAGACCGCCTGCAATTACGTCTACGTGTGAGCGTACACGTGGCAAGATTTTCTTGAAGTAGAAGCGTGCAGTGGTTACTTTGGCATTGTAGAAATCTGCATCGGTTGTACCTGCTGCTAAAGTTTCTTGTGCAACAAGTGCCATACGAGCCCATAAGAATGCAAGTGTTACATAACCAGAGAAGTATAGGTAATCAACTGCTGCAGCGCCCACTTCGTCTGGATTTTGCATTGCTTTCATACCGATTTGCATGGTTAGATCACCCCACTCTTTATTAAGCGCAGCAAGTGGTTCTAAGAATTCTTTTAATTCAGCATTGTCTTTGTTTGCTTCGATAAATTTATGGATGATCTTAGTGAAGTCTTTCAACATTGCACCTTGAGTCCCTAAAACTTTACGACCTAGCAAGTCAAGTGCTTGAATTTCAGTTGTACCTTCGTATAAGCAAGAGATACGTGTATCACGTACGATTTGCTCCATACCATGTTCAGAAATAAAGCCATGACCACCAAAGACTTGAACACCGTGTTTTGCAGATTCTGAACCAGTTTCAGTTAAGAATGCTTTCGCAATTGGTGTTAATAAAGACAAAATATTGTCAGCAAATTTACGATCTTCTTCTGTCGCACCTTGTTCGACAATGTCGGCATATTGAGACAAGAAGTAAACAAGCGCACGACCACCTTCAGCAAAAGCTTTCTGCGTCATTAACATGTTACGTACAGCAGGGTGCACGATGATTGGATCTGCTTCTTTTTCAGGTGCTTTAGGGCCAGAAAGTGAACGCATCGCTAAACGTTCTTTCGCATAAGCAAGCGCGCCTTGGAAAGAAGACTCAGAAGCGGTTAAACCTTGAACAGCCGTACCAATACGTGCAGTGTTCATGAAAGTAAACATGCAGTTTAGACCGCGATTTTCAGGGCCGATCAAGAAACCTTTTGCGTTATCAAAGTTGATGACGCACGTAGCATTACCATGGATCCCCATTTTGTGTTCAATCGAACCACAACGCACCGCATTACGCTCACCTAGAGAGCCATCTGCATTGACATTGAATTTTGGTACGATGAATAGAGAAATACCTTTGGTGCCTTTCGGTGCACCTGGTAAACGTGCCAATACGATATGGATGATGTTCTCAGCCATGTCATGTTCGCCTGCTGAGATAAAGATTTTCTCACCAGAGATTGCATAGCTACCATCTGCTTGTGGTTCAGCTTTAGAACGGATAATCCCCAAGTCAGAACCTGCATGAGATTCTGTTAAACACATGGTACCCGTCCATTCACCTGACACAAGTTTTGGTAAATAGGTATCTTTTTGTTCAGCAGAACCGTGATGTTCAATGGTACGTACTGCACCATGAGACAAACCAGGATACATACCCCATGCCCAGTTTGCAGAACCTACCATTTCAGAAATAACGGTACCTAATGAACCAGGTAAACCTTGACCGCCATGTGCTTCTGGTACAGAAAGCGATGGGAAACCAAGTTCAATATATTTTTGATATGCTTCTTTGAAGCCAGTTGGTGTAGTTACTACACCGTCATTCCATGTACAGCCTTCACGGTCGCCCACTTGATTGAGTGGAGAAAGTTCATTTTCACAAAAGTCAGCCGCAGCTTCTAAATATTGGTCAACCAACTCACGGCTTACGGTGTCAGAAAATGCAGGGAGTTTAGCGTAGTGTTCTTCGACATTTAATAATTCATGTAAAACGAATTGCATATCACGTAAGGGTGCTTTGTATTGTGGCATATCGGTTTCCTCAATACTGGTTAAACCAGATTTATAATCCTAATAAATACGATGCATGTCTTCATCGACACATAGTTGTTATGTACATCGTGCAACAACTTATAATAACGTACAAGTATTTCTGTGTGATTTCTCTGTGACTGTAAAGTCAAAGAAAAATAGTATCAATCTTGTAAGTCCCTTGAGTGTAAACAGTTTTATAAAGAAATTATGTTCACAAATAGTCAAAATCGTAAAAAGATATTTCCAAACATGCGTTTGTCAGAATGACGAATTCAAAAAAATTAGTCAGTACATAATTGCTTTACTTTTATCTCAAAAAACATAAAAAGTGTGGCATTTTTGGCTGATCACTACGCTTTCATTGAAGGTCAGTCATTTTTCTATTTTAGTTTAAAAAAATCGCCCCGAAAGGCGATTTAATCTCACAGATTTTGAAGTTTTATGATGCTTTTATATCTGTTATCGGGGGAATAGATTGCATCGGTTACACAGATTTTTGTGCTTGGAACTTAACTACACATGTTCCAGTAATAGTTTTTTCGCCTAATTTGACTTGAATAGGTTGGCCATTATTTTGTCCTGCACAAGCTTTTTGAACTTGTTCATGAAAAGCTTGACGTTCAGTACGCTTTTGCTCACGTTGCTGTTGCAATTGTGCACGTTGTTCTTCGGTCATTTGTTGCATATGATGTTGACCACGATGATGATCACGCATCATACGACCTTGAGCTTGACGAAATTCGCTTCGCATCTCACGTAATGCTTTACGATCTGCTTTAAACACCATATTACATGTGCCATCTACAGTTTTGTCACCTGCTTTTACTTGGGTCGTTTGACCTACTGTTTTACCATCACAGGCTTTTTGAACTTGTTCATGAAAAGCTTGACGTTCAGCGCGCATTTGTTTGAAGTGGGCACGTTGTTCAGGACTCATCTGACGGTCATGATGATGTCCCATCATATGCCCAGCATATTCAGGCTTTGAACTAGACGTCGATTGACAGGCAGTTAATGCCCCCATACTCAGAATACTAGCAGCAACAAGTGCGATTTTAGTGTGAGCTTGCATTGTGTTTACTCCAATGATCTTATTAATATTTTAAATGCTTAAAGATTAAATAATAATGATGTAGAAACAATGGAGAGTATTTTCCAACATGGTTGGTTACAATGAATAATAAAGAAGAAAATGTGTGAGAGTTAATTTGAACATACGCCGAGTCCCCATCGCATTACGCTTATTTTTGACGGTTTTACTTACGACCTTAGTGATTACGACCGTCAGTTTGGGTGTGTTGCATTGGACAATGCAGAAAAATTTCGCGAAATATGTTGCAGATGTAGAGATGCAAAAACTCGATCATTTAATTGAAAATTTGGCGGGCGTATATGGTTTGTACCATGACTGGGGCAATGCTGTTCAGGCACAAATTTTACAAATTGAAGGGGAAGCTGCACCTGATGATTATGATAAATTATCACGCTGGTGGTTGCGACGTCAGTATGATATTGCCTTGCAACAGCGTTATTTTAAAGAGCATACTTTAGTCAGTCAGATCAGCCAAGATTCGGGCATGAATCAAAGAAAACTTGATCCTGCTGAATTGCAAATGCTGCAAGAAAATTTACCTTCCGAATATCAACCTTTTGAAGGTTTAAAATTTCCCTTAAGTGCTAATCAAAACTTTTTTAAACCAGTTGAAAAAAATAATAAGAGTCAAACAGCGGTATCTTCTTTGAAGCAAGAAGGTAAAAAACGTTTTATTTCAATGCCTGACCGTTTAGGTTTGAGTTCTCGTTTATCTTTATATGATGCGAAACATCAATTCATTATTGGTGAGCCATCAGAAGATCAAGTCTCATTTCGTCCGATTATTGTCAAAGATCAAGTCGTGGGTTATTTGGGCTTAAAACCTGTTTTAGATCAGGATGATGCTTTAAGTATTAATTTTTTTAGTAATCAAAAGCGCTTTTTACTGCTCATTTATATTTTATCTGTGATTGCAAGTTTAGTTGCAGCATTATTATTAGCAACTTATTTTAAAAAGCCGATTCAACGCTTATTACATGCAACACGTGAGTTAACCCAAGGGAATTATCAACATCAAGTTGTCGTTAAGCGAAATGATGAGTTGGGTGATTTATCTAAAGAAATTAATCAGTTGGCAGTTATTTTGGATCAGCATGAACATTCACGTCGTCAATGGGTCGCAGATACATCACATGAACTGAAAACACCTTTAGCGGTGTTACAGGCGCAAATCGAAGCCATGCAAGATGGGATTAGAAAACCAACACCAGAACATTTTGATTCGATGTTGCGTCAAGTTACCAGTTTGAAGAAATTGACCCAAGATTTGGCAGATTTAGCGCAAGCTGAAGCACAGCAACTGACATGCTATTTTGCTGACGTAGATCCGTGGGATGTGGTTTTGCAAGAAGTTGAAAACTTTAGACCGAAATTTGAACAAGCCAATTTATCAATTCAAGTTAGTGGTGAAGGTACAAAATTACAATTAGATATAGATCGTTTTAAACAAATTATGGTGAACTTGTTGGGGAATAGTATTCGCTATACTGAAGCAGGTGGTGAAGTACAGATTCATACCGTACAAGATACACAAAGTTGGACGATCTATGTTGATGATAGTCCATTGGGTTTAAGTGATGAGCAATTGGCAAAACTTGGTGAGCGTTTTTATCGAGTGGATGATTCTCGGACACGTAGTACAGGTGGTACAGGTCTAGGTTTGGCATTATCAGGTAAAATTGCCCAAGCCTTAGGTGGTAAGTTGAGTTTTGAGCATTCTCCATTGGGTGGTTTGCGTTGTAAATTAACTTTCCCAAAATAAACAAAGTGTTAAAAGAGGAAAATACAACATGAAGCATATTATGCTTGTCGAAGATGAAGTGGAACTTGCGCAATTGGTGCGAGATTATCTAGAAGCAGCAGGCTTAGAAGTCAGTATGTTTCATGATGGACAAGAAGCTTACGATAGCTTCTTGCAACGTAAACCGAGTTTAATGATTTTAGACTTGATGGTGCCGCGTATGGATGGCTTAACCATTTGCCGTAAAGTGCGTGAACAGTCTGATTTACCTATTATTATGGTCACTGCACGTACAGAAGAAATTGACCGTGTTTTGGGCTTAAATATGGGCGCGGATGATTATGTCTGTAAACCGTTTAGCCCTAAAGAATTGGTGGCACGTGTCCAAGCTGTGTTACGCCGTTTAGAACGTAAAGCAGAGCCTGAGGAAAATAATTTATTCCGCATGGATAAAGCACAACAACGCATTTGGTATCAACAAAAATCGTTGAATTTAACACCAACTGAGTTCCGCTTATTGGAGTTATTCTTAGAGCATGTGGGACAAGTGTATTCACGTGCACAGCTTTTAGACCATATTAATCCAGACAGTTTTGATGTTGCTGATCGTGTTATTGATAGCCATATCAAGAACTTACGTCGTAAAATTTCAGAGGCAGCGGAAACAGGTAATCGTCATGAATGGGTACAAGCGGTTTATGGTGTAGGCTACCGTTTTGAATATCCAGAAGATTAAAAAAGTTACAATCTGAAACATTATCTGTGGATAAACACAGGTTTATCCACAGATATTGGGTATAAGTGTTGATAACAGCAATTAAAAAACAGACAATCAATTTCATATTTATATGATGAAAACGACGTTGAATCATGTATTTTATAAAAATGATACTTCACTCTTTGAACTCGTTTTGATCTTGATCTTTTGTGAACGTAACACAATCGAATAACATCTATAGAAAAATGACATGTCTAACACCTCTGATTATTACCATCTTCGTCGATTTTTTGCAGTGCTGTTTTTTCTTTCTGCTTTTGGCTGTCTAATCGCATTTTTGAGTACAGGTTTGCAGCATTATATTTTGCTTGTTGTTATGGTTATTTTGTTTATTTTGACTTATTTTATTGCACCATATTCACAAGGAAGACGAAGCTGGAAGTCGGATGTAGCACAAGAAGTTCTGCTTGATCAGTGGTTTATTGAAGGTTTTTTTCATATTTTTGTTTTTTTAATGCGTACTGTGATTTCTTTCATTCGACATCTTGTAAATTAAACAATTATTAAATGGCTGAATGTATCGCGAGTACTTGTTTTTGTTTTTTAGTCAATTGCTCTGTCACCAATTGATACGAGGTCTCGACTAAATCTTCAATCAACTGTGCATCAATTTTTTCACCGGCATAGATTGAAATCCAGTGTTGTTTATTCATGTGATAGCCTGTATGAATAGAGGGATATAAATCCCGTAAAATTTCAGATTGTTCAGGCGTACATTTGAGATTAATAATTTTCTGAGTTGCATGTTTAAAACTCATCATAAAAATTTTATTCATGACTTTAAAAACACGAACATCTTCACCAAAAGGATAGCTGAGTTCAGCCAAGGGAAGCTGTGCTGCGATCTGTATCGCCAATGTCTGAATCTCATCTTCATGCATGTTTTTATTTCCTATATCAAGCACAGATTATTTATGGATAAATCGTGATTATGGTTCCATCATCCACCAATTTCCAGATTTCATCCATGTCGACATTGCGAACAGCAACACAGCCCCATGTCCAATCTTTTTGTGGCAAATAGGTCATGAGTTTGGGGAGTTTATTGACTTGTGTAGTGGTTGCAGAACCATGAATCATAATATCACCACCCGCAGAAACACCAAGTTTTTTGGCTTTGGCTTGGTCTTGTGCATTGGGATACGATACATGTAACGACTTATAAAATGCACTTTTCGGATTACGCCAATCTAAAATATATTGTCCTTCAGGGGTTTTACCATCGCCTTCTTGAACTTTATGTCCAATGGGATTAAAGCCCAAACGCATGGGATAGCTTTGAATGATTTGATCACGATGCATGAGTTTAATTAGGCGTTTAGCTTTATACACTTTAACTTCGGTTATGGGGGTATTTTGGCGAATCTGTTGAATTTGTGCGGTAGAAAAATTTTCAACCTGTATCTCTTGTGATGCGGTCGGTAAATATTGATTATATTTTTGATAAGCAAAAGCCCCTGCAATTGCAAGAATAATCAAGGTGATCAAGAAAATAATGTTTTTATTCATTGTTAAAATAACTTGTTTATTTAACCAATATTTTATAAAAAATGAGTTACTTATATCGTGGTGATATTGTTTAAATTTTCTCTTGAATGACAATGGGTAGGACAAGCTACCCATTGGTAATTTAACATTGATTTATGAGGAACAACTCACCATGACTTCAGGCACATCACTAGGTAAAGGTGCTAAGTCTTCAGCTTTTTCCAGATTACTTTGTTTGCTGAATGGTTGACTGAGTAATTTAAACAGACGATTTACTTCTGAAAAATCATTACGTTCCGCCAATTCGATCGCTTTTTGTGCCATGTGATTTCGTAAAATATACACAGGATTGGCTTTAATCATTTCTGCATCGAGTTGCTCCGTGTCTTGGTTTGTTCGAATACTTTCATATTGTGCTAAGAAACTTTCAAACTGACGACGGTCTAAGCAGTCATCTTTAATGGCTTCATAGTGTTTGTTCTGTAACCGAATAAAACTGTCGGTATAGTCGAGTTGCTCTGTTTGTAGAATTCTTAAAAATGCCATGGCACAGTCAAAACTGTCTTTATGGAAGCTTGGTAGCCCCATTTTCTGACATAAACCATGGGTATAATGTTCTAAGAATGTTGGCTCAAAATGTTCCAAACAAGCGGCAAGGTCTTGTTTAAATTGCTCTTTGTTTTCAGGTGTTGCCAAAGGAATTAAATTGTTGAGCCAATTCCATAAATTCCAATGCGCAATACTCGGTTGGTTTTGGTAGGTATAACGACCATTGTAATCACTGTGATTGTTGATCCAATTCGGGCGGAAACGCTCCATAAAACCATAAGGTCCAAAGTCTAAAGTTGAACCTGTAATGTTTAAATTATCGGTATTCATCACACCGTGGGCAAAACCCACCAATTGCCATTTTGCAATCATGACGGCTGTATTTTGAATGACTTTGGTGGCAAAGGCCAGAATCGGTTGTTCAGCATCAAGACATTCAGGATAATGCCATTCGATGCATTTTTCGGTAAATTCTTTGAGTAATTCAGGTTGATATTGATTGATCCATTCAAAATGTCCCAAACGAATATGACAGTCAGATGTACGAAGCATCATTGCGCCAAGCTCTAACTTTTCACGTTGTACGCTTTGTTCAGAAGTTGTGAAACCGACGGAATTACTTGAGGGTATGCCTAGAGAATTCAGCGCATGACCTGCTAAATATTCACGAATTACTGAACGCAGTACTGCACGACCATCACCCATGCGAGAGTAGGGCGTTGAGCCTGCACCTTTTAAATGCAAGTCGATGGTTTGACCTTCTTTATTTAAAACTTGGGCAATCAATAAACCTCGTCCATCACCGAGTTGTCCTGCCCATTGTCCAAATTGATGTCCTGCATAGACCATTGCCAAAGGGTGAAATTCAGGAAAAGTTTTTTGTCCGCTACAAATTTCAACCCACTGCGCTTTTTCATCCGCAGACCATTGCAGATCATCCGCAAGTGCTTCATTGAAATGTCCTGCTTTTGCCCCTTTGAGTGGTGAGGGCATTTGCTCATGGTAGAGTTTTGGGTTGAGGGATGGGTAGCGTGGGTTGAATTTCATAACAGGTCATCACAATGGCTTTGTGAAAACTATAGCAAAGTTATAGGATAAGCTGTGCAAATTAAAAAGAATGACAACATGATTGAACAAGTAGAAGTAGAGCAGTTACCAATTTTTGCTAAAAATAGTGTGGCAGAGATAGGCTGTGTCAATGTTGCACTCGATGAAGTGTTGAAAGGAAAAGGCTACCATTCATTTTTTGAACAAAGTGACGGCTTAGGTGAAGCAGAAATTTTTCTATTTAAGCTTGATCGAGATTATTATTTTATTCATGTTTATAAAAAATCAATCCAATTTTCTGAAATTTACACGACAAGTTTAAAATCTTCACAACACTTATTTCAAAGTTTATTCGAAGCTTTAAACTTATCTTTCAGTGAGATGGAAGTTCATTATGAAAATTTCGAAATTCAATATATTTCAATTCAAAATCAACTTAATCTACGATAAAAAATATTGTATCAGTTATCTTTATCAAACGAAGAAAGGGCTTTAAAAAGCCAAAAGAAAAGCCCCATTTTGGAGCTTTTCAGTCAATTCAGATTGAGATTAAGAAACGACGTTCTTTTTAATGCCGCGCATTAAAGTTTCTAAACGTGAACGATGGTAACTCAGCTTTTGTTCAACCAACTGAAAATCAACTTTAAGTTTTCCATCCATTTGGTGAATTTTTTCAGCAACAGCGGCTTTTTTCGCTTGAATCTCTTGCTCTTTTAACTTCGCCCAATCATTGAGCGTATGGGTAAATGCTTCATATTCTTGCGCCACTTTTTGTTTCATTGCCAAAATATCAGCATTCACATCATGTCCATACACAGCCAAGTCTTGTTCAGCGTATTTAAACTTCATTGCCAATTCTGCTTTTTTAATATTAAAGCTTGGAATACGGCGTAAATTTTTTGCTAAGCCAACTTTAGAGCAAGTCCAGATGAGCCATTTTGTTGGATCATATTGCCACCATTTCACACCATTACGGTAGTCGTACTGGAAAATGTGATGATAGTTATGATAACCCTCCCCCCATGTTGCAATGGCAAGAATAAAGTTATCACGTGCTGTATTTTCGTCTGTATAAGGACGTTTGCCCCACATATGACACAATGAATTAATGAAGAAGGTGACATGATGGCTAAATATTAAGCGCAATAGACCGCCTAATAACAACACCCCCCAAATATCACCAACAGCCCAACCAATTGGCAATAAAATCGAAGCATGAACGATGATAACCAATGGAATGTAATATTTGTCCTGGAACATGACAATTTTGTCATTCAGTAAATCTGGTGCATTTTTATAATTGGCTTCTGAGGCAGGATAGTTACGTAACATCCAACCGATATGTGCATACCAAAAACCGTTATTAATCGAATATGGATCTTGGTCAACATCATCGACATGACGATGGTGAGTACGGTGACCTGAAGCCCAAAACAAAATACTGTTCTGAACGGCAAAAGTTCCCATGATCATTAAAATAATTTTAAGTGGCACAGTCGCTTCATAAGCACGATGTGCCCATAAACGATGGTAACCGGCAGTAATACCTAAACTACTTAAACCAAGTAGTACGAATAAGCTGATCCACGCCGCAGTACTGAAATCATGATGCCAAGCATATAAAGGAATGGCGATCAGTGCGACGATAGGTAAAAAAACTAACGCAAATACACCGATCCAGTTAATTGGGGCTTTGGGTAGGGGAGCATTCATCTCCAACAGCACTCCTAAGAACCTTAAAGTATGAGGTAAAAATATGATACAGCCAACGACTTTTTATAGGGCTGTAATGGGTGAATTTTAACATGCTATAACAGCTATCCACTAGCATTATTGTACAACTGTATTGTACGAAACAGTAACAGAATAAAACATCATTTTGATGGGATTAATCGGAAAAAAGAAACAGCGAAGTTTGTGCAAATTTAAGTTAATTTATGTGTGGAAAATGTGCATGAAACTTCGCTTAGTTTTTGATTTTATATATAAAGTTACATTTCATTTGTGGGGTTTAAATAAAATAAAAACAAAAATCCACAATTTTAATGCAGCATTATTGCTTTTGCTGTAGGGCTATTTGCATCATTTTAGGAAAATCGGTAATTAAACCTTGAACGCCTAGTTCACGTAAATGTTTGGCACGCTCAATGTCATTGACTGTCCATACACTGATGTTGAGTTGTGCCGCTTGCGTTTTTTTAATGATGTCATCATGAGCAAGTTGATCCATCCAACCGATTTGAACACAGTTAAGATCAAGCGCTTGTTCAATTGCACGTTCACCGATGTCCTTTTCAATGAGTAAGCCTTGTTTAAATTGGGTACCTTGTTGTTTTAAAGCGTGATGAATTTTCAGATCAAAACTGGTGATCACCGCGTTGTGTTCGAAACCTTGTAATTGGCGTTGTAATTCTAAAGTTAATTTTTCAGCTTGTGCTTCTGTTTCAACTGCTTTCACTTCCACTTCAATATGTTGAAAGTCTTGCATGATCTGGAGTGATTGTTTCAGTGTAGGCGTGACTTGTTTTGCCCAATCCATCCAAATATGTGCTTGGTTGTAGGTGTCCAACTCGGTACTTTTTAGGGGATATAGTGCTTGTTCAACGCCTGTAGTCCTCAAAAAATTATCATCATGCATAATGATGAGTTCGTCGTCTTTGAGTTGGCGTACATCAAACTCAACCGCACGAATACCTAAGTCATGGATGTATTGAAATCCCCCCAAGGTATTTTCTGGTGCTTCGCCACGTGCGCCACGATGTCCGATAATTTTCATAATGAGCCCTGTTTGGTCAATCTAACAAAAAAGATGATTGTTGTTCTGCTCAAAATATTCAATAGAGATGATTAAATTTCTTGTATGTCGAGTTGTCATTTATATTGAATTTATAATGGAGGTTCCCTCTCCTTTTAAAAGGAGAGAGCTAGGGAGAGGATTGCTATAAATAATTCCATCTCATTTATATCAATTTTTGATCAAATCGTCTCATTAATATTTTTTTGCCATAGTACTTCGCTACCGCCTTCCGCTCGTTGTAAAGTGCGTGATGCGACAAAGAACCAGTCCGATAAACGATTCAGTAATTGTAAAGCGGTTGCTTGAATATTTTGATCACGTGTATGCACGGTCATCAAACTGCGTTCTGCGCGGCGACATACAGCACGTGCTTGATGGGCATAACTACATACAATTGTGCCTGCTGGTAAAATAAAATCCTTTAACATTGGCAGGTCTTCGTTCATACGGTCAATGTCTTGTTCAAGAAATTCCACACAAATCGGTTGTAGTAAGTTGTAATTTGGAATACATACTTCACCGCCTAAATCAAATAGCCAATGCTGAATCAGGCTTAAAGATTTGTCCCAATCTGCTTTTTTCTCAATTGTGCTGAGTGCAATTTGGGAACGTAAAACACCCACAATGGAGTTGAGTTCATCGACATCGCCCAAAGCTGCAATGCGTAAGTCATCTTTTGCAATACGAGAGCCATCACCTAAACCTGTGGTGCCTGCATCACCTGTACGCGTATAGATTTTACTTAAACGGTGTCCCATAATTTTTCCTTGAAAGTTTTAAAACTCAATGACATTAAAAAGGATAATGCCTTCATCATGGCATTATCCTCAAAAGTTTTTGTCTAAGCTTAAAGCATCTTAGTATTTAAATGTCACACCAACAGACGCTTGGCGTCCTGAGTTAATGTAATATTCATCTGCATAATAGTTTGCAGTTTTATATTTCACATCACCCATGTTTTTAATATTTGTGAACAGTTTAGCGTAAGGACTGATATTCCAATAGGCATTTAAATCTACAGTTGCATGCCCAGGTAGTGTTGCTGAATTGGCTGAATTTGAAATTTTCGATGTCGACTTCGCAATCACCGATGTACTGATTCCATAGGTTTGATTTTCTAAACCTGCTGTTACCGTGAAAGATTGGCGAGGACGACGAATTAATTCGTAACCTGTGTCTTCATTTTCTGTTTTCACATAAGCATATTCAGTGGTTAAAAATAAATCATCTTGATTCCATTTCAAACCGACTTCACCACCTGTCATTTTGGCTTTGCTGACATTCTGATAGGTTGAATCAGGATATCCATATGTGTATTCGATCAAGTTTTTTACTTTAGTTTGATAAATAGACGTATAAGCTGATAAGCCATAAGCAAGCTTTTGATCAAGTCCTATTTCATAAGAAAGACTTTTTTCAGGTTTCAAGTCTGGGTTGCCATAGGTATTGCCCCATTGCGTATCTTCGTAAATGTAATACAGTTGGTTCCCTGTAGGTGCTTTAAATGCACTGCCAATGTTTGCATAAATACTGGTTAATGGTGCAATTTGGATTCGCCCAGCAAGTTGACCCACAGTGTGTGTTCCAAATTGATCATTGTCTTCTACACGCACCCCAGCTTGGGTATGAACACCTGCATGATCATATTGATGCTGAACATAATAGCCGACTGAGTCTAGACTTTTAGATTTTCCAATGATTGATAAGCTTTCTATATCTGCATTATTTAATGAAGCACCGATCAATACATTTTGATGTTCGCTAAATTTCCAACGTAAATTGAGATCAGCTTCGTTACGTTCTGTGTTGAAATAACTGAGGTATGATTTCCCTGTTAACTCATCTTTAAAATTAGAATAACGTGCATTTAAAATTAAATCAGGCGTGAAATTAAAGCGACCATTGACATTAATTAGACGGTTAAAGAAATCTTGAGCACCACCATAGTAAACATTGGTCCCTTTATTCTCACTTAAGCTGACAGCAGCACCATATTGTTCTTGTTCATAGCCCACTTTAGCGCTGTAGCCTTTTTGGTCATAAGATGCACGATTTTTATCTTTATTGGTGACGGTTGTTCCATCACTCTCAAGACGTTGGCTGCGAACTTGCGCATAGATGCCATCTTGAGCGAAGTCTGCACCAACTACAGTTTTATAAGTCTTATTTTCAGCCATTTCGCCTGTGACGAAAAATTGGGGTTTGGTTGGAATTGCTGAACGGACATTAATCACACCACCGATGGCATCTGTACCATATTGAACAGAAGCGGGGCCTTTTAAGACTTCAATTTGACCCGCATCACTTAAATCAATATATGGAATACTTGCACCACCATCTAATGCGGTATTTAGACTTGCACCATCTTTTAAAAACAATACATGTGTTGAGTTTGTACCACGAATGAACGCAGATGTTTGTTGACCAATACCACCGCTTTGTACAATATTTAGAGCCGCTTCACGTTGCAATAATTGACCTAAATCTGCAATTGGAGACTGTTGAATCGTTTTTTGGTCAATGACACTAATACGTACAGGGACTTCATTCACTTTTGTTTCAGCACGTGTTGCTGTAATGACGACAGGGTCTAAGGTAATAATGTCTTGAGTTGTTGGTGTTGCCGCAAAAACAGTAGCAGAAATCCCCATCGCAGCAGCGACAGCACCTACAAGCGCAGTAGGTTTAAAAAAAGTAGTCATGAGATGCTCCATACATTCACCCCACGTGAATGATTGAGTTGAGAGGTACAACAAGTTGGTATCCGGACTTAAATATAGAATAGTCAATATTCCACTTATTTCTACCTTCCCATACGTCATGTTATGTACAGTTGCTTAAATTGAAAAATTTAAACGAAATAAGATTCTTTATTACCGTTGCGGGGGCAGTGTTGGATTTTCACCAACTTCCCAAAGCCGAAGCTATAGACTTGCTGTCTTTGCGCGCAGTATAAAGTTAGATATTCAATTAAACAATATAAAAAACAGTAAGAAAAAATGAAAGAATTGAGATTTAAAAATAGTGCGAAAGAAAAAATTACAGTGATTGTAGAACCGTGGGCGATAGAACTTGAAATCGAACCCGATGTAAAAGTTTTAATCAAAGATGATTTAGGTGAAGAATTAGATTTTGAAATGGAATATTTCATTAAAGGTGTTATTTTTTATTGTAATAATAGTCAGATATCGGTGTATGGAGATAGCCAAAAAATATTTTAAGAGCAAACTTAAAACAAAACGGACAGGATTAAAAAAATTGCATTACAATGACGGTGTTAAAATAGAAACAACCTCTATTTTATAAAATGGAATTAGAGTTAGAACGATGCGAACACGTGCCAAAATTTGTGGAATCACCCGTACAGAAGATATTCATGCTGCAGTCAATGCAGGTGTGGATGCGATTGGTTTGGTCTTTTATGCACCAAGTCCACGTGCTGTCAGTATTCAACAAGCGAAAGTTCTAGCACAACATATTCCTGCTTATGTCAGTATTGTTGGCTTATTTGTCAATGCAAGCAGCGAGGAGATCGCACAGGTGTTGGCAGAAGTTCCATTGGATATTTTACAATTTCATGGCGATGAAACAGCTGCACAGTGCCAAAAAATTGCACAAGACAATCAACGTCGTTGGTATAAAGCCATCCAAGTCAAAGCAGATTTAGATGTGATTGCAGAGATTGAGCAATATCAACAGGCAGGTGCAAGTGCTATGCTTCTTGATGCATGGCATCCTGAACTGAAAGGTGGAACAGGACACAGTTTTGATTGGGAAAAATTCCCAAAACTTGATCTGCCTTTAATTTTGGCGGGTGGTTTAAAACCTGAAAATATTGAAGATGCGATCAAGACAACAGCTGCTTATGCAGTCGATGTCAGTGGCGGTGTAGAGTCCGCAAAAGGTATAAAAGACCAACAACTTATTCAACAGTTTATGCAAGGAGTCCAACGTGGATCAGCACAGTAATCAACAAGATCAAGTGATTGACTATACCCAATTTCCTGATGCAAAAGGGCATTTTGGGATCCATGGTGGACGTTTTGTATCAGAAACTTTGATGGCGGCGTTAGAAGATCTAGAAAATCTTTATAACCGCATGAAAACAGATGAAAAGTTCTTGGCAGAATTTGACCGTGATTTGGCATATTATGTGGGTCGTCCAAGCCCTTTATATCATGCTGAACGTTGGTCGAGAGAGTTGGGTGGTGCACAAATTTATTTAAAACGTGAAGACCTTAATCACACAGGTTCTCATAAAGTGAATAACACCATTGGACAAGCTTTACTGGCTAAACTTTCAGGCAAAAGACGTATTATCGCTGAAACGGGTGCAGGTCAGCATGGTGTAGCAACCGCGACAATTGCAGCACGTTTAGGGATGGAATGTGTGGTTTACATGGGCGCAGAAGATGTTAAACGTCAAGCCATGAATGTGTACCGTATGCGTTTGTTAGGTGCAAAAGTTGTGCCTGTAGAAAGTGGTTCTAAAACATTAAAAGATGCATTAAATGAAGCGATGCGTGATTGGGTGACCAATGTTGATTCTACTTATTATGTGATTGGTACTGTGGCAGGCCCGCATCCATATCCACAATTGGTGCGTGATTTCCAATCGATCATTGGTCGTGAAGCACGTAAGCAAATTCTAGAACAAGCAGGTCGTTTACCTGATGCTTTAGTGGCATGTGTTGGTGGTGGTTCAAATGCGATGGGCTTATTTTATCCATTTTTAAACGATCAAGATGTAAAAATCTATGGTGTCGAAGCAGCAGGCTATGGCATTGAAACAGGGAAACATTCAGCACCACTCAATGCAGGTCATGTGGGGGTATTACATGGTAACCGTACTTACCTGATGTCAGATGAACAAGGTCAAATCATTGAAACACATTCAATCTCTGCGGGTCTAGATTATCCAGGTGTAGGTCCTGAGCATAGTTTCTTAAAAGATATGCACCGTGTTGATTATGTTCCGATCAATGACACTGAAGCACTGCAAGGTTTCCGTGATTTAACTCAAATTGAAGGGATTATTCCTGCACTAGAAAGCTCACATGCGATGGCATACGTGACCAAACTTGCACCGACGATGGATAAAGATCAAATCATCATTGCAACTGTTTCTGGTCGTGGTGATAAAGACTTGATGACGGTTGCCCGCATTGATGGTGTAGAAATGGTCGATATGTAAATATCTAGCAAGATGCTTTTGCATAGCTTTTGAACAAAAATCCTCCTAATTTAAGGGGGATTTTTTTGTCTAAAAATTCACAGAAGATGCACAGACCTACGCTTGTTCAATTCGGGATAATAGCGACGATAGATCATTATGTTTAAAAATTAAAATGTCAAATTTTGTTCAATTGATACGTGCAGAAGAATTTCCCGAAAAAATTACATGGCAATGGCGCGATAGTTTTGCTTTATTGATTATCCCACTCATTTTCTTAAATGGGGCATTTTTAGAGCGTCTTTGGGGGATGAGTGCCAATGTTGCGTTAGGTGATTCAATTTTTCGTGGCATTTTATTCGCCATCGTATGTTATTTATATAAAGACATGCTCTATGCGCATTGGCAGAAATATAAACGCGCGTTTTGGCGTTCGAGTGTGTTGGTTATTGTTGGGGCTGTTTTGTTGCAAGTGGTGGTCTCCATCACTCGACAATTTTTACCGATAATTACAGATACAAACACTGAACAGACCGCGCTGATTGATCCTAAAACTATTCCATTTTTTAGTTTATTCATGATTAGCCTTGGACCTTTATTTACAGCTTTACTCGAAGATATTGTGTTTCGCTATACTTTATTGCAAAAGCTTTTTATCACGCCGTGGCTGTGGCGTGTGCTTTTAGTGTTGTTCAACTCTATTTTATTCGGTTTGATTCATTATCATAACTTTGATGGCAATGTGATTGCGACCATCAGTTTTATGACAGCAGGTTTGTTTTTAAATCTTATTTATTTGTGGACGCGCAATATTTGGCATGTGTTATTGATTCATTTTTTCAATAATGCCGTATTATCATTAGGTGCTTTAATTTTACTCAAATTTTTACATGTGGCTGGTGCTGTATAAAGGATTGGAAATGCCAAGTTTGTTTATTGTGATGTTGGGTGGTCGTCATGCACGTGCCAATACTGAAGTGCATGATGTTGTGCTTGCTGTGGGAGACTCACTTGAAGACATTTATCCGCAATTGAAAAGCGCATGGTTTGGTGAGCAAAAAGGTTTACATATCGATGCTTGGATGAAAGTTTCAGGTCTTGAGTTTGAAAATAAAAAATATCAAATTCAGTGGAGTAATGCGCAGCCGAATGCATCTGAGCAAAAGTTGTGGCTGATCAATTTGGGTGGTTACGATGCCCATGAGTTTGGTGAGTTACACCGCTATGTATTGGTGGTGGCACAAAATGCGAAGGCTGCTAAAGAAAAGGGCAAGGCAAATTTTGCACAGCATTGGCAAAAACAACATACTGACCGTGTATTGGATGTTGATGATTGCATCGCGATAGACCATGTATATGGGCGTTATGTGCAATTGCGTGAAGGTGAATTTAAACAAGAATATTGGGAAAATACATATTTAACACTTTGAATTACAATACAACAGTCCGTATGGTAGTGGAATGATTCTTATCACAAATATAGATAAGCAATGAAGAAAAATATCAATAGTGTAAATACATTAGTGAAATGTTTTCAAAGCATTGCTGTTTATGTCTTTGCAGCATGCTTATCAATAAAACCGCTATGAAATATGTAAAAAAAGCATTTCGCTGATAGATTAAATCTCGTTATATTGTGCATCGTTATAATGAAACTACTAGCTGTACGCCATGTATTTATATACTGATTTCGATCAGCAACTGATCAATGAACGTGTTGCACAATTCCGTGATCAAACGGAACGTTATTTAGCGGGTAAACTCACTGAAGATGAGTATCGTCCATTACGTCTACAAAATGGTTTATACGTACAGCGTTATGCGCCGATGTTACGTATTGCCGTGCCATATGGTCTGATGAACTCAAAGCAATTACGCAAAGTTGCTGAATTGGCTCAGGAATTTGACCGTGGTTATGCGCATGTTTCAACCCGTCAAAACATTCAGTTCAACTGGCCTGCATTGGAAAATGTACCTGATATGCTTGCTGAACTTGCGACAGTTCAAATGCATGCGATTCAGACTTCAGGGAACTGTATTCGTAATACCACCACTGACCAATATGCAGGTGTGGTTGCAGGTGAAGTTGCAGATCCACGTCCAACGTGTGAGTTGATCCGTCAATGGTCAACATTCCACCCAGAATTTGCTTTCTTGCCACGTAAGTTCAAAATTGCGGTATCGGCTTTGGCTGAGATTGATCGTGCAGCAGTATCTTTCCATGATATTGGTGTGTATTTAACGCGTAATGAAGCTGGCGAATTAGGCTACAAAATTAAAGTAGGTGGTGGTTTAGGACGTACGCCAATCATCGGTTCCATGATCCGTGAATGGTTGCCACGTGAAGATTTAATCGCTTATCTTGAAGCGGTACTTCGTGTATATAACTTACATGGTCGCCGTGACAATAAATATAAAGCGCGTATTAAGATTTTGGTTAAAGCATTAACGCCTGCGGTATTTGCTGAAAAAGTCGAAGCAGAATTTGCTGAAACCATTAAAACTTTGAAAATTGATGCTGAAACTTTGAAGAAAATGGATGAAGAATTCACACCATTTAACTATCAAAACTATGCAGATGAAGATTTCACAGCACAGTTTGCAGAGCATCCAAAATTCAAACAATGGTTCAATATCAACACCAATGCCCATAAAGTGACAGGTTATCGTATCGTGACGATTTCACTGAAACGTGCAGGGATTGCGCCAGGTGATATGACCACGGAAGAGATGAATTTGATTGCTGATCTTGCAGACAAATATACCTTCGGTGAATTACGCACCACACACGAACAAAATATTTCATTGGTGGATGTGCCACAGAAAGATTTGTTTGAATTGTGGCAAGTGCTTGAACAGAATAATCTTGCTCGTGCACATATTGGTTTTATTACTGATATTATCTGCTGTCCGGGCGGTGATTTCTGTTCACTGGCAAATGCAAAATCGATTCCAATTTCAGAAGCCATTTCACGCCGTTTTGATGACTTAGATACGGTATACAATTTGGGTCATATTGACTTAAATATTTCAGGTTGTATGAATGCCTGTGGTCATCACCATGTGGGTAACATTGGTATTTTAGGTGTTGATAAAAAAGGCGCAGAATTCTACCAAATTACTTTAGGTGGTAATGCAGATCATGATGCGTCTATTGGTGACATCTTAGGGCCATCATTTGCAGCGGAAAAAGTGCCTGATGTGGTTGAAGAAATTTTAAATACTTATCTTGACCTACGTAACGAAGGTGAAGCGTTTATCGAAACCTATCGTCGTGTTGGCATTCAACCATTTAAGGAGCGTGCATATGCTTAATACAGCACTTCAAGTCCTCTCTAAAGATGGCACGATTGCAGACAACACTTACCAAATCATTGGTGAAGATGGGGTGTTACCACAAGGTGACGTACTTTTAACTGTAGAACAGTTAGATCAGATTGCAAATGTAACGGGTAAAAAAGCCTTGTTCATTACGGTGGACACTTCGCCTGAAGTGAATCAATTTCCACTTGACCAGCTCGACGCAATTTTTATTGATTTTGCAGGTTTTAATGATGGTCGTGGTTATTCATTTGCTGCGTTATTACGCCGTCAAGGTTACCAAGGCGAACTTCGTGCAACAGGTGATGTATTTAAAGATGTTTTAAACTACATGAAGCGTTCAGGTTTTGATACTTTCGTGATTAAAGAAGGTAAAGATATTACTGAAGCGGCTGCGGGTTTAAATGACTTTAAAAACCCGTACCAAGCGTCAACGGCTGTACCAAAAGCACATTATCAAACGGGTGCTTGATTCAATTTGAAGTTTCAAAGGCCTGCTTTAAGCAGGCTTTTTTATGATTGAACAAATGGAAAATTAAAAATTATATCTACATGTTTTCTATTAATTTTAATTTAATATGTTAAGGTGTCTGTGTCTGAATATCAGCGATCCTGATCTGTAATCTTCTTTATACAGCCTATAAACAGTCAAAAAATGGCAACATTTTTTTGTGCTGGGCTATTTTAACTTTCTCATCAGAAGTGACATCGTTCTTATGCAAAATTTAATTCGTATTGGTATCGTCGGTTACGGTAACCTAGGGCGTGGTGTTGAAACTGCGATTCAAAAAAATCCAGATTTACAATTGGTCGGTATTTTTAGCCGTCGTGAACCTGCAACAGTTTCTCCATGCTTTGCTGAAACACAAGTATATGCAATGGATTCTTTAAATGATTTTAAAGATAAAATTGATGTCTTGATTTTATGTGGTGGCTCTAAAGATGATTTGCCACAGCAAGGCCCAATTCTGGCAGCTCAGTTCAATACCGTGGACAGTTTTGATACGCATGCCCGTATTCCAGAATATTTTGCTGCGGTGGATGCTCCTGCAAGAGCTAATAAGAAAACAGCCATGATTTCAATTGGCTGGGATCCAGGCATGTTCTCGATCAACCGTTTATTTGGTGAAGCATTATTGCCTGATGGTGAAACCTATACTTTTTGGGGTAAAGGTTTGAGTCAAGGACACTCGGATGCAATTCGCCGTGTAGATGGTGTGAAAGCGGGTGTTCAGTACACCATTCCATCAACCGATGCGATTGAAAAAGTTCGTAGTGGTGCACGTCCAACCTTAAGTACCAAAGAAAAACATCATCGTGAATGTTATGTTGTACTTGCAGAAGGCGCAGATGCAGATGTCGTTGAGCAAGCGATTGTGACCATGCCGGACTATTTTGCAGATTATAATACGACTGTAAATTTCATTGATGAAGCAACTTTGGCAAAAGATCATCAAAAAATGCCGCATGGCGGTTTTGTCATTCGTAGTGGTCATACCAGCACTGAACAAAATCAAGTGGTTGAATTTTCACTGAAATTGGACAGTAATCCTGAGTTTACCGCGAGTGTATTGGTTGCATATGCACGTGCATGTTATCGCTTAAACCAAATGCAGCAGTATGGTGCCAAGACTGCATTTGATGTTGCCCCAGGTTTGTTGTCAATGAAGTCACCTGAACAATTGCGTAAAGAGTTACTTTGATTAAACTCAGTATTTGATAAAAAGGTGAATGTTATATTCACCTTTTTTCTTGGAAGTACATTGGAACATCTTTGCATACTAGTGGTTTTAAGTCGTTTGGGCTAAAATCCGCCCATGATGATAAAATGAAAATAACCATGTCTTTATTGCTTGCAAAAATAAATCCTGGGGTCATTTGGCTATTGATCGCAATCGCTACCGATGTATTGTCAACTTTTTATTCGGCAAAGGGTGATGGTTTGGTAAATAAAGTTGATCAAGGGATTGCATTGGTTTTGTATATGATTTCGTTTGCATGTGCAGCTTATGCATTGAAATTTATGCAGGCAGGCATTCTATATGTGTTGTGGTCAGGCATTGGCGTAATTGCAACAGCACTTTTGGCAAAAGCATTTCTTGGGCAAAATATCGATTTTGCAGGTTGGTTAGGCATCGCTTTTATTACGATTGGTTTAACGATTATTGCTCAGTTTTCCAATATTGATGTGTGAGTTTGTATGAATGATGACATTCAGTACGTAAACAACAAATGTAAAAATGAAAACGTTTTTACATAAATGATGAATATAGAGAATACTTCGTTCGCGCCCCAGTTTTAGCTGAAATCGCATCTTAAATACCACAAATTTAAGTAAGCATAAGATCATGCGCTATTCTATTTTAGTCATTGTTAGAGTGATTATTTTGAAATGAATCGACAGTATAAAAAATCCCTCAATGTTGAGGGATTTTTTATTAAAATCAGACCTTATTTATTGAGCAATTATAAAAGCTCAATTGCAACAGCAGTTGCCTCACCACCACCGATACATAGTGCAGCAATACCTTTTTTACCGCCCGTGCGTTTTAACGCATGAATCAATGTCAAGATAATACGTGAACCAGTAGAGCCGACAGGATGTCCTAGTGCACAAGCACCACCATTGATATTAACTTTCTCAGCATCCAATTTGAAATCATCGATTGGGCACATAGTCACCATAGCAAATGCTTCATTGATTTCCCATAAATCAACATCTTGAGCAGTCCAGCCAGCTTTGTCTAAAACTTTTTGAATCGCACCTACAGGCGCAATGGTAAATTCAGATGGATGCTGTGAGTTTGAAGCATAAGCAACAATTTTAGCAAGAGGCTGTAAACCTTTTTGTGCCGCAAGTTCAGCAGAAGCTAAAACTAAAGCTGAAGCTCCATCTGAAATTGAGCTGGCATTGGCAGCAGTGATTGTACCGTCTTTAGCAAAAGCAGGACGCAATGTCGGAATTTTTTCAATATTGGCATTGAAGGGTTGTTCATCTTGATCAACAACCACATCGCCTTTACGACCTGAAACAGTGACAGGAACGATTTCGTCAGCGAAATAACCTTCAGTAATGGCTTTTTGCGCGCGCTGTAAAGAGCGGATTGCAAACTCATCCATTTGTTCACGGGTATAGCCACGGGTATTTGCCATATCCTGTGCAAAAGATCCCATGAGCCGACCTGTTTCAGCATCTTCTAAACCATCAAAGAACATATGATCTTTAACTTCGCCATGCCCCATACGGTAACCACCACGTGCTTTCGGTAGTAAATACGGTGCGTTGGTCATCGACTCCATACCACCTGCAACGATGATATTGGCAGAACCTGCTTTGATCGCATCAGCAGCTTGCATGACGGCTTTCATTCCTGAACCACATAGTTTATTGATGGTTACAGCACCTGTTGAGTCAGGAAGACCTGCTTTACGCATGGCTTGGCGAGCAGGGCCTTGTTTTAAACCTGCTGGAAGCACACAGCCCATAATGACTTCTTCTACATCGTTTGTGTCTAAACCCGCACGAGACACAGCTTCTTTAATTACAGTCGCACCTAGTTCAGGTGCAGTGACACTCGCCAGACTCCCTTGAAATCCGCCCATTGCAGTACGTGCACCATTGACAATTACGATGTCAGTCATTGTTGTATTCTCCAATTCACTTGTTGTTGATTGTTTCCAGAGCCTAAGCAGTATATAAAAAAAAGATATAGAATAAAGAAGAATGTCTATAGAACTCTAGACGCTAGAGACTAGTTTTTAACATGTTATTGTTGAGGCTACATTTAAATTTGCCATTTGTCCCATCTTGAAGCGTAAATGTTTGGATGGATCGTAATTACTACAATAGACCTCTTGCGAAAGTAAAAACTGCCTCAATATAGATTTCATGAAATATCAGAAATTAAACCGTTTTTCAGATTCTGAATTCCAGCGCTTGGTTGGCGTACCTCGACCAGTTTTTAGTGAAATGGTCGAAGTTTTAAAAGAAGCAGAATCACTTAAAAAGAAATCTGGGCGTCCTCATACTTTAGCTATAGAGGATCAATTGTTATTAACACTCAATTACTTACGGAATTACAGCACTCAATTGGAATTGGCTGTAAATTACCATATCGCTGAAAGTAATGTGAATCGAACTATTAAAAAGGTTGAAGATGCATTAATGAAATCAAGACGTTTTACCTTGCCCAAACGAAGCATTACCACAGCAAACGAACAATTTAACTGGGTCATTATTGATGCTACAGAATGTTCAATAGAACGCCCGAAAAAAAAATCAGAGTAAGTTCTACAGTGGTAAAAAGAAGAAACATACGTTAAAAGCTCAAGTGATCTATCATCCGAAGAGCAAACAAATCATAGGAGTAGATATATCGTCTGGCAGTCAGCATGATATTAAATTGGCAAGAAAAACAGTTAAGAAATTCAAACATTGTGACTATGTTATAACCGATTTAGGGTACTATGGGTTAGAGCAAGATGGCTTTAAATTATTGATGCCAATAAAGAAAAAGAAGAATTTCCCCTTATTTGATGCTGAGAAAAATTACAATAAAATGATTGGAAAAATACGAGTTGTAATCGAACATATTAACAGTCAATTGAAAAGATTTAGAATACTAAGTGAACGCTATCGAAATAGACGAAAAAGATTCGGTTTACGCATTAACTTAATCGCTGTACTGGTAAACCGAATGAACTTGCAATAACGACTTTCGCAAGAGGTCTAATAGTAAAAACTTCCATAGGCACCTCTTGGTAAACCAGTATCACCTTTGAATGTTAATAATTTACGATGAGTACTATTGCCGTTCCATTTAAGATTGCCATATTTTAATTCTGTTTTGGTTTGTTGTAATAATTGTTCATTCATATCATGTTGTTGATTATGATTTCTATCAATAAAAATGATGATCGCTGTATTCCATTGATCATTTTGGCAGGTATCTAGATCGACAGAAGAACAAATGACAATATCACTGTGATGTAATATTGCGCTATTTTTAGCAAATTTGATGTGTTGATCCAATAAAGGAAAAATATTTTTTTGTTCAGTTTCTTGTAGTATGTGGAGGAAGTGTGGAGTTGCAATACATGCAATAATTCCAATAATACAGATACAAGTGATTAGCTCAATCAGGGAAACGCCCTCTTGTTTACAATAAAAATACATGATTTATTCTACTTTTGAATAGATTAAGTTTATGAGTTTTAATATTTTTCTAATTATTTATGCAGTTAGCGATAAGTTTTTAAAATATGTATTACTATCGTATTGTTTTACTGCTAAAATAACGGTTAGTGAAAAGAGTAAGGTATTCACAAATATAATCGAGTAAAAATTTACCGAATTACAACGGAAATTGTAAGTAATTTTGTCAATAATAAGCTTGATTAAAGTTATCAAGCACTTGGAAAAAGTCTCAAGTGTTTGTATGATTCAACGTGAGTAGCTTAAAAATAATACTGGGGTATAAAAAGCTTATCTCAGGAAGCCAAAAAATTTTAGGCTGAGTTTGAACAACAATTTGTTATCTCTGGAGGATATCCATGAAATTGAGTCGTATCGCACTTGCTATGCTTGTTGCTGCGCCATTCGCTGCTGCTAACGCTGGTGTAACTGTAACTCCATTATTAGTAGGTTACACATTCCAAGACACAGAGCACAACAACCGTAACTTAACAGATAGCCATGAATTACAAGATGACTTATTTGTTGGTGCTGCGCTTGGTGTTGAATTAACTCCATGGTTAGGTTTCGAAGCTGAATATAACCAAGTTAAAGGTGATGTTGACCCTAACGCAGGTGAATATAAGCAACAACAAATCAACGGTAACTTCTATGTTACTTCTGATTTAATCACTAAAGATTATGACAGCAAAATCAAACCTTACGTATTGTTAGGTGCTGGTCACTATAAATACGATTTTGATGCACCTGCATTAAACTATCGTGATGGTGAAGAAGGTACTTTAGGTAACGCTGGTGCAGGTGTATTCTGGCGCTTAAACGATGCTCTATCTCTTCGTACAGAAGCTCGTGCAACTTATAACATCGATGAAGATTTCTGGAACTACACAGCACTTGCTGGTCTTAACGTAGTTCTTGGTGGTCACTTGAAACCTGCTGCGCCTGTAGTAGAAGTTGCTCCAGTACCTGAAGTTGCTCCAACTCCAGTTGCTCCACCACCTCAAGAAATCACTGAACCACTTAACATGGAACTTCGTGTATTCTTTGATACAAACAAATCAAATATCAAAGCACAATACAAACCAGAAATCGCTAAGGTTGCTGAGAAGTTAAATGAATTCCCGAATGCGACTGCTCGTATTGAAGGTCACACAGATAACACTGGTCCACGTAAGTTAAACGAACGTTTATCTTTAGCTCGTGCTAACTCTGTTAAATCTGCACTTGTAAGCGAATTCAACATTGATGCATCTCGTTTGTCTACTCAAGGTTTCGCTTGGGATCAACCGATTGCTGACAACAAAACTAAAGAAGGTCGTGCTATGAACCGTCGCGTATTCGCTGCGATTTCTGGTAGCCGTACTGTTCTTGCTCAACCAGCTCAATAATATTGAGTCACTGAGTGATAAAAAACGACTCTTCGGAGTCGTTTTTTTATGCCAATTTTTATGTTGATACTTTAAGAATGTTATATTCAGCATTGATATAGAAGAGGATTAAACACCGTGAGCATGCCTGATGAAATTTTAAATTTACCCTCCAATTGTGGGGTGTTTGCCTTATGGTGTGTGGTTCGACAGTATGGTTTAGATATTCAGCCGCTACAATTGATTGAACTTTCTCGGCATGATGCTGAAGATGGTACTTTTAGTATTGGCTTGGCTGTTGCTTTGTATAAAATGGGATTTGAAGTCTCTTTTTATAGCGACCCTGATCCTGATCAGCATGTGAAAGAGCAAGTGGCATATTTTGAGGCAGAACAACTTGGTATTGCGGTTTTACCTGCGCTAAGTTATGAAAGTATTCAACATGAAATAGAAGAAAATCAAGCTTTAGTGATTGTATTTTATGATGATTTAGAGGGCGTAGGGAATCATTCTTTGGTATATAGTATTGATGAAGATGAAATTTGCTTTTTTGATAGTTTAGATGCGATGCAACGAGATGTTTTTGAAAAACAGCGCCTAGCAGAAGGAATTTGCCAACAAGCCATAGTAATTCATTGTTATCAAGCTGCTACACCATTGAGCTAAAAATAGAAATAAGCATAAATATGAGATAAAGATAGGTTCAGCAAACGAATTTGCTGAACCTGATGTTTTAGCATTGATCAGGTGAGCATTTAAGCATGTGCCCAATCAGTTTTACGTAACTACTGTTTCGAGTGTTTACGGTCACGGCGATGTTGTGCTTTGGGTTTTTCTGCTTCATGCATGCCACTTTTATGTAAAAGCGGGGATAGTGCAACAGGATTACGGGCTTTAATTTTTGGCATTTTTTTCAGCTTCATTAGATTGACCTTTTATTTTTAGCCTTTAATACACATGACTTGTTTGAGAGTATGCACCACTTCAATTAAGTCGGTTTGGTTTGCCATCACTTCATCAATATCTTTGTAGGCACTTGGAATTTCATCCACCACGCCTTTGTCTTTACGACATTCGATTCCTTCAGTTTGGGCAATTAAATCTTGCTGATTAAACAGATTTTTGGCTTTACTACGGCTCATTTTTCGACCTGCACCATGCGAGCATGAGCAGAATGAATCGGGATTACCTTTCCCTTTAACAATAAAAGATTTTGCTCCCATTGAACCGGGAATAATGCCATATTCCTCTGTACCTGCACGAATCGCACCTTTACGCGTCACAAAAACCTCTTCGCCAAAATGCAGTTCTTTTTGCACATAATTATGGTGACAATTAATCGCTTCTTTGGTCATTTGAAAGCTGGGCAGTAGTGGACGAATGGCTTCTAAAATCAAACGCATCATTTCACGTCGGTTTTCATAAGCATATTCTTGTGCCCACTCTAGGGCTTCAAAATAATCATCAAAACTGTTTGAACCTTCGGCAAAGTAAGATAAATCTTTGTCAGGTACATGACCAAAACGGCTTTGGGCTTCTTTCTTGGCACGTTCAATAAAATAGGTGCCAATTACATTACCAAGACCTCGACTGCCTGAATGCAACATGATCCAAACATCATGATTTTCATCTAAACACAACTCGATAAAATGGTTACCACCACCGAGTGTGCCGATTTGCTTTTGCCATGTCGAGTCGAAATGGCGCAGCATACGTTTAAGCGCAGGGTGTTTATCGGTAATCAATTTTAAACGTTTATCGAGTGGTATCAGCGTTGAAGCTTTGGCTTTAATTTGCTTATGCATTTCAAACCCAACAGGTACTTTACGCTCAATTGCATTACGTAATGTACTTAAATTATCAGGCAGTTGATCTGCTTTTAAACTCAAACGCATCGCATTCATGCCACAGCCAATGTCTACGCCCACCGCGGCAGGAATAATGGCATTTTTGGTCGGAATGACACTACCTACGGTTGCGCCTTTGCCGACATGCACATCAGGCATGACCGCAATATGGGAATGAATAAATTGCAATTGCGCCATTTTACGCAATTGGGTCATGCTTTCTTCGTCAATGTCGTTGGTATAAATTTTTACGGGAACGCCATAATCTGCTTTGGCGTTCAGAATTTTTTGTATGCCCATGATCTTTACTCTAAGCAATTTTATATTTGTCCGAATAATTCTATTTACCTGTTTTTTCAGGCATAAAAAAACCCAGCGAATACTAGGTTTAGAATCTTGGCATTCGGACACTTTGGTACAGCAAGTGTCCGTGAGCGACATCATTGCTGTATTAGTTTGTTGTGTTTTCCAATGTCAGCATGATGATGTCCTCCTATAAAATCTTTTGGAAAAGATGAATCGAATTTGGCGCTATTTTAAGCATTTAAAGTTGACTGTCAAGGAGAGCTTACGATTTATTATTTCATTTTTAAATAAATTTATAATCTTAAAATATTTAACCTATTGTTTATTCATTGATATTTTTAGCTTAAAAAAATTAAAATATTCATTTTGCAATAAAAAAGCCCTATCGAAATAGGGCTAAGCGCTTGTAATAAAATGAAGCTTAATACAGTTATGCTTTATCTTCGTCCATTGGTTTTACATCCATATCTTTATAGGCAATCAATTTTGAGCCATTTTTAAATTTATAGATCAGCCAAATTGCGAGGAAAAGTGGAAGACTGATATAGGTCGATAGTACACTCATCCAGTCACCGTTGAGAAATGCTTCATAGTTTTGTCCAAGGACAACAATGGTACAAAGAATGAACGCAAACCAAGGGGCAAATGGGAAGAATTTTGCACGATATGCCAAATCTTCTAATTTATAACCTTGCGCCAAATAGCCTTTACGGAAGCGATAATGCGAAATTGCAATACCTAACCAAACAATAAAGCCACACATTCCTGACATGTTTAATAGCCATGTAAAGACTTCATTCTCGCCAAAAAGCGTGGTCAGGAAACACAGTGCTGCAATCGCAGTTGTTGCATACAAGGCATTCATTGGTACGCCACGTAGATCAAGTTTAGCAAACCATTTCGGTGCGCGTCCTTGACGTGCCATATCAAATAACATACGGGTAGAAGAATACATACCTGAGTTACCTGCAGACATGATTGCAGTTAAAATCACGGCATTCATCAAACCTGCAGCAAAAGCTAACCCTGCTTTTTCGTAGAGCAGGGTAAATGGTGAAAGGGTAATATTACCATCACCTTCGGCAGCAAGTTTGAGACTTGGGTCGGTATAAGCAACCAATGTTCCAATAATGAAAATACATAAAATGTAAAATAATAGAATACGCCAGAAAATTTGCTTAATGGCAATTGGAATGGTTTTCTTTGGATCTTTCGACTCACCCGCAGCAACCCCAACCATTTCAGTCCCTTGGAATGAAAATCCTGCAATCATAGCCACGCCAACTAAGGCTTGGAAACCACCCACAAAAGGTGCTTCGCCAATGGTCCAGTTTTTGGTCACAGACTGTGTTGGATCAAGCATAATTTTACCAATCATGAATAAACCAATCACAATGAAGAAAATGATTGCAATCACTTTAACCAATGAAAATAAAAATTCACTTTCGCCAAAGCCTTTCACAGTTAAGGCATTGATAAAGAAAATGATGGCAAGGAAGATTGCACTCCACCAGACTCCAGGAATATCAGGGAACCAAAATTTCATGATGAATTGAACTGCCACCAATTCAAAGGCAACAGTAATTGCCCAGTTGTACCAGTAGTTCCAACCGAGTGCAAAGCCAAAACCTTCTTCGACATATTTATTACCATAGGTAAAAAATGCACCTGATGTTGGGTTATGTGTTGCGAGTTCGCCTAAACTGGTCATCAAGAAATAAATCATGACACCAATCAAGGCATAAGCAAGTAATGCACCGCCGGGTCCTGCTGTGGCAATGGTTTGACCTGATGCTAGGAATAAACCTGTACCGATTGAACCACCAATGGCGATCATATTTAAATGTCGAGCGCCGAGCTTACGCTTGAGTTGAGGATGATCTTGTCCGCTCATCATGCTTCCTTAAGATTTTTTTGAGTGTTGGCGAATAACACTTTAAAACCTTGTTGATCAGCTTTGGTCGCACATTGACCAAAACTTTGTTCAATAAGTAATGGATAATTGAGGAAGCGGTTCGCCACAATCCATAATTCGCCACCTGATTTTAAATGTCGTCTTGCAGTTTTGCACAGTGTTTCACTGGCATTGTAATCGGTTTGAATTCCTTGGTGAAATGGAGGATTGCTGACGATCGCGTGCAAAAATAATGGCGCATCATCAATCCCTGTCACTGCTTTTATTTCGAGTTGTTCTAGGGGTAAATTATTTTTTTCAAAGGTCATTTGGGTGGATGCTAAAGCAAAAGCATCTACATCCAAAGCAAAAATACGATTTTTCGGATTTAGCTTGCATAAATATGCACTGATCACACCCGCACCGCAACCAAAATCAGCAATTTTGCCTGAAGTCACTTGTGATAAATACGGTAACAACACTGCAGTACCGACATCAAGACGATTTTGGCTAAACACGCCCGGAAGCGCACAAATGGTCAGTTCGCCTGCAGGCGTTGCAACTGGATAATGTTGAACCCATTCTGCTAAAGGTTTTGCATGTACCGTTTTGTCAGTTGTCAGTTGCCACATTTGACAATGACGAGCACTGTCCAATTTGATGGCTTGACCAAAGGGCTGTAACTGTTTTGATGCTCGTTCAACACCGCCTTTTTTCTCACCAACAAGGAAAATAGACGCACCTATTGCTAAGCGGCTGACTAAATTGTGCAAAATATAATTGAGTAATTCTTTTGATTTTGGCACAAATACGATTGCTTGATCAAAATCATGCGTAGGTAAATCTGTACCAAAATGCACATTGGCCTTTAAGTTTTGGAAATATTGAAATTCATTAAAATTCCATGTCCAAACGCTGGCTTCGATGTCATGAGCTAAATTTGAAAGTAGATCATCCGTTGGCGCATTGACCAATAATACACGTCCAGAAAGGTAGTCATGCTGTCGAATGACAACTTCACTGCTTGGCTCCATAATCACCATCCATTAGAAAAGTTTGAACAATAATGCCCAGTCAAAACTGGGCATTATAAGGAATTACTCAATTATTTTTTAGTTTCAGGTAAAACTAAATTTAAGATCAAAGCTGAAATACCGCCTGTTGCCACACCAGAGCTAAAAATATTACGTGGTAATTCAGGAAGATGCTCTAAAATTTGAGGAACTTGAGCAACCCCTAAACCGAGTGCTAAAGAAATTGCAATAATCAATAATGCACGACGATCAAGACTAACACCTGACAAAATGTTAATACCTGATGCAGCCACTGCACCAAACATCACCATGACCGCACCTCCGAGTACAGCTTGTGGAACAGCTTGGATCACACCTGCAACCGCAGGGAATAGGCCAAGAACGATCAGCATGATCGCGATCCAGATGCCGACATAACGACTTGCAACACCTGTAAGCTGAATTACACCGTTATTTTGTGCAAATACTGAACTTGGAAAAGTATTAAAAATCCCTGCAAGGAATGAGTTTGCACCATTGACCAGTACACCACCTTTAATACGTTGCATCCATAAAGGACCATCAACAGGTTGGTTGGAGATTTTAGAGGTTGCAGTGACATCTCCAATTGCTTCTAAAGAAGTGACGAGGTAAATAAATGCCATGGGTATGAATAAGCTCCAAGAGAAACTTAGACCAAAATGCATCGGTGTTGGTACTTGGATTAATGGTGCATCTTTTAAACCTGAAAAATTCAGATAACCCATATAGCCAGCGAGCGCATAACCAATGACTAATGCAATCAAGATTGCAGAACTTTTTAGCCATACGATTTTAAAACGGTTGAGTAAAATGATGATGGCCAATACGGTACATGACATAATTAAGTTGTCAGTACTGGCAAAGGTTTTATTTTCCATGGCTTGATAGCCGCCACCCATACTGATTAGACCTTCTTTAATTAAAGTCAGACCAATAAGTAGTACGACAATACCTGTAACCAATGGGGTAATGAGTTTTTTCACCCAAGGTAAAATACGTGATACACCCATTTCAATAAATGAGCCTGCAATGACAACACCAAAAATCGAAGCCATGACCGCTTCTACAGGTGTGCCTGCAGCAACCATTGCTGAACCAATCCCGATAATCGGACCAATAAAGTTAAAACTAGTCCCTTGGACAATCAATAATCCTGCACCAAAGGGTCCTACTTTTTTGCATTGTAAAAAGGTTGCGATCCCTGAAATGACCAAAGACATGGATAAAATCATGTTGGTATCGTGTGTGGAAACGCCGAGCGCTAAACAAATGAGCAAACCTGGTGTCACGATTGGGACAATAATGGCAAGTAAATGTTGTAGAGCTGCAAAAAATGCGATCAACGGTTTTGGACGATCATTTAAGCCATAAACAAGATCAATTTGACCTTGTTGTTGCTCTTGAGAGGTATTTAAATCGGACATGGGAGTGGGAGAACAGCGGCAAGATGGTGCTATTCTAATCTCTTTACACTCTTTTACAAAATAAAAAGCCCGTTATTGTGAAAAAAACTTGTAACAGTCCATAAACTGTCACTACTAAAAGTTAAGATTTTTCTGTATAATTTGCCCTCAAACTTTAGGCGTATCGAATTTACATGTCAGATATTAAAACTCTCCGCAATATTGCTATTATTGCTCACGTCGACCACGGGAAGACAACTTTAGTTGATAAACTTTTACAACAATCAGGTGCGCTCGGTGAACGTGCGGGCGAGATTGAACGTGTCATGGATTCTGGCGCTATTGAAAGTGAACGTGGTATTACCATTCTTGCAAAAAACACTGCAATTAAATGGTTAGATAAACGTACTGATACTGAATATCGTATTAATATTGTCGACACCCCGGGACACGCCGACTTCGGTGGTGAAGTTGAACGCGTAATGTCAATGGTTGACTGCGTACTTCTTCTTGTTGACTCTCAAGAAGGCCCAATGCCACAAACGCGTTTCGTAACACAAAAAGCGTTCGCACGTGGTTTGAAACCAATCGTGATCATTAACAAAGTTGACAAGCCAAACGCGCGTCCAGACTGGGTAATTGACCAAGTATTCGACTTATTCGATAACCTTGGTGGTACTGACGAACAGTTAGACTTCCCAGTCGTTTACGCTTCAGGTCTTCGTGGTGTGGCGGGTCCATCACCGGAAGAACTTGCTGAAGACATGACGCCGTTGTTCGAAACAATTGTAGATATCGTTGAGCCACCAGCAGTTGACGTTGACGGTCCATTCCAAATGCAAGTGTCTTCACTCGACTATAATAGCTTCGTTGGTGTTATCGGTGTTGGTCGTATTCAACGTGGTTCAGTGAAATTAAATACACCTGTAACTGTCATCGACAAAGACGGTAAAACACGTAACGGTCGTATCTTAAAAATTATGGGTTACCATGGTTTAGAGCGTATTGATGTTGAATCAGCTTCTGCTGGTGACATCGTTTGTGTAACGGGTATTGATGAACTTCATATTTCTGACACGATTTGTGATCCGAAAGCAGTTGAAGCTTTACCTGCACTTTCTGTAGACGAACCTACAGTTTCGATGACTTTCCAAGTCAACAATTCACCGTTTGCGGGTAAAGAAGGTAAGTTTGTGACTTCACGTAATATCCGTGAACGTCTAGATCGCGAATTGATTCACAACGTCGCACTTCGTGTTGAAGATACTGACAGTCCTGACCGTTTCAAAGTATCTGGTCGTGGTGAGCTTCACCTTTCAGTTCTTATTGAAAACATGCGTCGTGAAGGCTTCGAAATGGGTGTATCACGTCCACAAGTAATCATCAAAGAAATCGACGGTGAGAAACAAGAACCGTATGAAAATGTAACTTTTGACGTTGAAGAACAGCATCAAGGTGCTGTCATGGAACAAATGGGTCATCGTAAAGGCGAAATGACCAATATGGAAGTTGACGGCAAAGGTCGTATCCGTATTGAAGCAACTGTGCCTTCACGTGGTTTGATTGGCTTCCGTTCTGAATTCTTAACTATGACTTCAGGTACAGGTATCATGACTTCAAGCTTCTCGCACTACGGTCCAATGAAACAAGGTACTGTTGCAAAACGTCAAAATGGTGTGTTGATCTCTATGGTTCAAGGGACTTGCTTGGGCTATGCACTATTCAGCTTACAAGACCGTGGCCGTCTATTCGCTAAACCTCAGTTAGAAGTTTATGAAGGTATGATCGTTGGTATTAACTCACGTTCAGACGACATGACTGTTAACCCAACTAAAGCGAAACAGTTAACTAACGTACGTGCTTCTGGTACTGATGATGCGTTGACTCTCGTTCCGCACATTGAATTTACGCTTGAACAAGCGCTTGAATTTATCGAAGACGACGAATTAGTTGAAGTAACGCCTAAGTCAATCCGTATCCGTAAACGCTGGTTGACTGAAAACGAACGTAAACGTAACCGTAACGGTTAATTTTACAGTTTCAAAAAAACCGTCATATATTGGCGGTTTTTTTATGCTTAAACTAAATGTCTGGTTGATTTGGGCTATGGTGCGTATGATTTGAAAATCATGTTATTTGTCGAATATTTTATTGCAAAGCCAGTTTTTAGTTTGAGTAATCCTAAGGGCTCAGACTAATATTAAATCGTGGAAAAGTATACTTTTTGTATAAAATGAAAAAAAATATAGAAAGTTCTTTAAAACCTAGTAAATTAGGCGGAAATATATATTAGAAATTAATGTATACTTCGTCACATAAAAAGTACGCAAAAGCAAGCGTGGAGATACACATGGGTATTGTTTCAGAATTTAAAGAATTTGCTGTCAAAGGCAATATGATGGACATGGCGATCGGTGTCATCATCGGTGGTGCATTCGGTAAAATTATTGACTCTCTTGTGAAAGATATCATTATGCCACTGATCACTGTGATTACAGGAGGCGGTGTTGATTTTACGCAAAAATTCTTCGTATTAGGAGATAATCCGAACAATTTACAATCTTTAGATGAGTTGACTAAAGCGGGAATTAACGTTCTAACCTACGGTAACTTTATTACAATTTTCTTAAACTTCCTAATTTTAGCTTGGGTGGTTTTCTTGTTGGTTAAATTCTTAAATAAAATTCGTAAACCTGTGGAAGCAGCACCTGCAGCTACGCCAGAAGATATTGAATTATTACGTGAAATTCGTGATGAATTGAAAAAACGTCAATAATCCTTTTCAGTATTTATCATGTATATTAAACGGTACTTTGAGGTACCGTTTTTTATGTGTACTATGAATAAAGGATTTAAAATTAAGGGAAGGGAAGAGAACATGCAAAAACAACTACTGATAAGTTTAATGATTTTCAGTCTATTTGCATGTAGTGAACCCCAAAAAAGTAAAGTAGATCCTGAATTAGAAAAAATTGCACTGCCCAATAGCAAGAATGAAAATACATCAGAATTAAATCAACAACTGACTTTTGAAGATATTCCTAATCAAAAAACACAATATGAAACAATAGAAGCCAATAATATTAATGAAAATGAAGTCTTAATGAATGCTTTACAAGTCAAGTTGTTAAAGCAAAATTTTGAGTTATTTGAAAGTGAAAGTGGTAAAAATTGGTCAGAAAATGATTGTGATCTGAACAAAGTACTCCAAGTTAAAGGCGAAGGATTACGAATTTACACTGCAAAGAGTAAAGTGGGAATAGGTGAAAAGAAAAAGTATTTTCCAGACTTTACGATGTTGGTTTTTGGCTTCGAGAGTGAGGCGCAAGCCATTCAGCATTACAGTACATTGAAGTCAGCTGTCTTTTCTAATCATGGTTTTTGCAATGGTAAAACGCCTGAAAATATTGTTAGAAATGGCAATGAGGTGTTTTATTTTGCTACTCGTGCAGAGATGTTTAGAAGCTATATCAATGAATATGCGGACTTTATTGAAAACTATAACAGCTTAGAACAAAGTCCTTAATTTATTGTTATTTCAATTTTAAAAGTCCATACGGAATTTGATTTCTAACAAATGAAAGCCAAATTGACTTTTAATTGGCCCATGAAGTTCGCGTTCAGCTAAACTAAACACAGCTTTGTCGATGGGCGCAACTAAATCCCCTTTTTTAATTTCCCCCAATTCACCGCCTTTTTTCGCTGAAGGGCAAGTAGAGTGCTGTTTAGCAATTTTAGCAAAGTCAGCGCCATCCAAGATTTTTTGTTTTAATTGTTGAGCTAAGTCCTTATCTTTCACCAAAATATGACGAGCAATTGCAGTTTTCATTGGGATTTACCTTTTGATGAGGGGTGAACGACTTTGATTTTTTTTAAGGGTTGGCATTGTGGGCAAAATACACTCGCACGTTGTCCAAGTTTTAAATTTTCTAATGTTGTTTCACAATTTACGCACATTTCACCTGCACGACCATATGCGAGTAAGGTTTGCTGAAAATAACCATTTTCACCCATAGCGTTAGTGTAATCACGTAAGGTTGATCCACCTAAATCTATGGCTTGCTTTAAAATACGTTTAATTTCAATTACTAATTTAGCAATTTGGGTTGAATTCAGTGTTTTAGCTGGTTGGGCAGGATGAATGCCTAAATTAAATAAACTTTCGGTTGCATAAATATTACCCACACCGACCACGACATGATTGTCCATGATGGCAACTTTTATGGCTGTTTGTTTATTTTTTAATTTTTCAGTCAAATATTCTGCTGTAAATTCAGCACTGAGGGGTTCAGGACCCAAAGTGTCAATCAGTTTACTTTGTGAGTGTTCATCTAACCAAAGGATACAACCAAAGCGGCGTGGATCATGGTAACGGAGTTGAATGTCTTCAAAATCAATAATTAAATGATCATGTTTACGCAGTTCTTCATGTGCATCACATAAACGAAAACTGCCAGACATTCCCAAATGCCAAAGCATGGTATTGTGTTCAAATTCAGCCAAAATATATTTAGAACGGCGAGTTAGTTGAATCAGTTTTTGTCCAACTAATTTTGATAGATCATCAGGAATTGCCCAACGTAAGCGTGATTCCCGAACTTGTACAGAGATTACTTTTTGCTCAAGTAATGGGAAAAGACTGGTTTTGGTAGTTTCAACTTCTGGTAATTCAGGCATAAGGCGGTTGAACAGGAGAATAATAAGATAAGAATAATATTGTAGTGAAATTTGTCAGTTCAAGAAAGTTTTCTAAAAATATACAGGTCAGTTGCGATGGTACATTGTTAATACATGTACAGACAAAATGAGGATTCAGTGAGTAAAATTTAATAATACTAAACAATTGGTAATAAGATGAGCTGATATTATATAAAAAAAAGTTTATTTACTCATAAAAATAATCACCTAGTGGAAGTTCATAAAAATGTGTAATTTTCTTGTAATAAAACTGTAATGGCATCCATTGTAAGCAATGCCATTGCAGCATATTTGTAGGTTGTAAATGTGATGTTTCTCTTAATTATAGATATCTAACACCCTACAAACAAAATTTATACAGTTTTAAATTAGGCTCTGCTATGAAAATTATTGCGCTTTCTTTATTGGCAATTTCAACTGCTTCTTTAATGTCAGCTACACATGCAGAATCTGCATTTGACCCCAATGGAAAAACTTTAACAGGAGACTGGGGCGGTAAACGCACTGCGCTTGCAGAACAAGGTATTAAATTTGATGCCAATATTGCAATGGATGGTTCATATTTGGCGGACGGTGGTTACGACGCACATCAATCGCCGACATTTGGGACACAATTTGCCGCAGGAACAACGCTAAATCTTGAACAACTCGCTGGTTGGGATGGGGTGACGGTACGTGCTATGGTGACCGCTCGTCAGGGGCAAAGTACCAGTTTGGAAGGGATTCAAGACCCAAGTGCACCACAATTTGCCAATTCTCAAGCCAATTGGGGGCGTGGTAACTCAGGGAGTCGTTTGAGTGAATTATATATTGAAAAAAATTTTAAAGCACAAGGCGTGAATGTCCGTATTGGGCGCATGGGCTTGGGAACAGAATTTAATACAATGGCATGCGATTTCCAAAGCAATGCTTTTTGTGCTGCGCAGATGGGGAAATGGCAAGGTAAGCTATGGTACAACACACCTGTTTCACAATGGGGCGGGCGTGTAAAGTGGCAAATACAACCTGAGTTGTTTACACAAGTGGGTGTGTTTGAATATAACCCTGAAAATGCTTTAGAACGTCACGGTTGGAATTTAGATACCCAAAATGCAGATGGGATTAATATTTTAGCTGAAACCGTATGGTCTCCGAAAACAGCAATTAACAATTTAGCAGGTAGTTACCGTGCAGGGCTGTTGTACAATACGGCTGATGATGCAAAGAATCAATATGATGTTGCTTATAAAGCAGGTACAGTCGGTAAAGACCGCAGTTATGGTGGTTGGCTTTCATTTGAACAACAACTGACGTCTACAGGCGAAGGTCGCCGTGGTTTACATAGCTTTGGTAATTTTACCTTTCATGATCAAACCACCACACAAGTGGATAATTCTCAGCAGCTCGGTTTGAAATATATTGGTCTTTTTGATGGTCATCCCAATGATATTTTAGGTTTTGCTGTGAATCGCGTGCATGTCAATGAGCGCTATCGAGCGCCTAAAGCTGCAGTGCTGAATCAAAGTGCAGAATATAATATGGAACTTAATTATTCCTATTATCCAACCCCATGGTTGATGTTACGTCCTTTAGTTCAGTATGTTGTACATCCAGGTGCAACAAATAAAGTGGATGATGCTTTTGTGGTTGGATTCGGCTCGAAAGTTATTTTCTAGTCTTATTTTTAAAATGTAAAACAAACATAAGGAATATGCTGATGCAAAGTAATATACGATTTATCTCTCTAAATTTTAGCTTACTTTGTTTAACAGCATGTATTAGTCAACAACTTTATGCTGAAACGGGGACATCAGAACCCGTTCAGCTTTTGGATACACTGACTTTACACGCAACGCGTAGCGATACGACATGGTTGCATACACCTGCTTCGGTTTATCGGATTGAACAAAAAGAGCAAGCGAATAATCTCGGGGTTAATCTGACTGAAACATTGCAAGGGGTGCCGGGATTACAACTGAATAATCGTGAAAATTACGCCCAAGATTTACAGTTGTCGATGCGTGGTTTTGGTGCACGTTCAACGTTTGGCGTACGTGGCATTCGCTTATATGTGGATGGGATTCCTGCAACAATGCCTGATGGTCAAGGGCAAACTTCGAATATTGATTTGAGTAGCTTAAAAGATATAGAAGTTCTTGGAGGACCATTTTCAGCCTTGTATGGTAATTCTTCAGGTGGAACGATATTAACCACAACCCAAGAAGGGCAAGGGCGAGACTCGATACAATTAGGATATTCGGCAGGGAGTCATGATAAAAATCGTGCCGACATTGTCTTGCAAGGCGGTGCAGATCAAGCCAATGAGCCGAGTTATGTGCTCAGTACGTCGTATTTTGCGACAGATGGTTATCGTGAACATAGTGATGCGAAAAAAGTCCTCAGTAATGCCAAGCTCAGTTGGGATTTGGAGGATGGTTCTAAAATTAATTGGACCGTGAATCATGTTGATATCAATGCCGATGATCCACAAGGATTGACCCGTGAACAATGGCAAGCCAATCCGAAACAACAAGTTCCATTTTTAAAACAATTTGATGTCCGAAAAGAAATTAATCAAACGCAAACAGGGATCAATTGGACTAAACCCTTGAATGATCAAAATGAACTTTATTCAATGGCATATTTTGGTCATCGTGAAGTGACCCAGTATCAATCGATTCCAAAAGGTGAAATATCTCCAAATCTTGGATTGGATAATTATGGCAAGTCTAAACCATCAACAAGTCAAATGAACCCTAGACATGCTGGGGGAGTGATTGATTTTGATCGTGATTATTATGGTGTAGATCTGCGTTGGACAGGCAAAGCGTTATTGCTAAATACACGATTGAGTGTAGGTGTGGCTTATGATGCAATGAATGAAGACCGTCAAGGTTATGAAAACTTTATTTTAAATCCGCAAAATCAGCCGAATTATGGGGTAAAGGGTGATCTGCGTCGTGATGAAAAAAATACTTTATGGAATTTAGATCCTTATCTGCAAGCCTCTTGGCAGTTGGTTCCTGCACTGCGATTAGATGCAGGTTTACGCTATAGTAATGTTCATTATGAATCTAAAGATTATTATTATAGAAGTGCTGAATATATTGCCGATAAAGATAATGGCAATGATAGTGGTAAAACGGATTATGACAAAGTATTACCTTCTGCTGCTTTGACTTGGGATATTTCTCCACATCTGATGAGTTATTTTAGTTATTCTAAAGGCTTTGAAACGCCGACATTTACTGAAATGGCTTATCCAACCTTGGCAACGTCAGGCATTAATTTTGCGTTAAAACCTGCGACAAGTGATAATTATGAAATCGGTTTGAAAGCCAAAAATCGTTTAGGGCAATTCACCGTAGCAATTTTTCAAAGTAAAACCCAAGACGACATTATCTCAGGGCAGTCAAATAATGGACGAAATACCTTTCGCAATGCAGAGCAGACGTTACGTGAAGGGCTAGAGCTGTCTTGGAATAAAAAATTATGGCGAGATTTCACGGCACAAGCCTCTTATAGTTATTTAGATGCTACGTTTAATGCAGATGTTCCTGAAATTTTAAATGATCAACATGAAGTGCTTGCGGGTAAAATTCCAAAAGATAATGTCATTCCTGGGATTGCCAAAAACCAAGCCTATGCAAGTTTGGGATGGTTACCTGAAACAGGTTTGAATGCGGGCATAGATGTTCGTTATATGGATAAAATTTATGTCAATGATAGTAATAGTGATGCTGCGCCAAGTTATACCGTGACCAGCGCCAATGTGGGGTATATTTGGAAAAATCATGATTGGAAAATTAAAACCTTTGCGCGTGTAGATAATGTTTTTGATAAAAATTATATTGGTTCTGTGATTGTAAATGATGGAAATGGGCGTTTCTTTGAACCTGCGGATGGGGTGAATTGGAGCGCAGGATTAAATATTACAAAAGCATTTTAAGGAAAATTTACATGTCATTGCTATTTCAACCGATTCAATTTGGACAACTGAAACTCAATAATAAAATCATCATTGCACCAATGTGCCAATATTCTGCCACTGAGCAAGGTGAAGTGACCTATTGGCATGAACAGCAATGGGCAAATTACGCATTGTCAGGTTCGGGGTTGTGTATCATTGAGGCAACAGCCATACAGCCAGAAGGTCGAATTAGCTATGCCGATGTCGGATTATGGAATGATAGACAGCGTGACAAAATTCAGGTGTTGCTGCAAAAAGTAAAAACCCTTTCACC
Source organism: Acinetobacter piscicola (assembly GCF_015218165.1). NCBI lineage: Bacteria > Pseudomonadati > Pseudomonadota > Gammaproteobacteria > Moraxellales > Moraxellaceae > Acinetobacter > Acinetobacter piscicola. Next base: position 771,176 of record NZ_CP048659.1, read on the forward strand.
GATGCCTTTTGCTGTGCAGTTAGCACATGCAGGACGTAAAGCTTCTACGGATAAACCTTGGTTGGGCAAGGGACAGATTGCACCTGAGCAAGATTTAGGATGGCAAACAGTTTCAGCGAGTAACATTGCATTTAATGTAGATGATGTTGCACCACATACATTGACCGTTGATGAGATCCAACAAATCATTGCTGATTTTGCAGCTGCGGCAAAACGTGCAGTAGAGGCAGGGTTTGATTTAATAGAAGTGCATGCAGCACATGGTTATTTGTTGCATCAATTTATGTCACCATTGTCTAATCACCGTACAGATCAGTATGGTGGCAGTTTTGAAAATCGTATTCGCCTGACTCTAGAAGCGACGAGAGCGATGAAAGCCGCAGTGCCTGCTGATTATCCAATTGGGGTACGTATTTCAGCAACAGATTGGATGGATGAAGAGGGCGGTTGGAATGTCTCTTCTAGCATTGACCTTGCTAAAGCATTGGAACAATGCGGTGCGGTGTATATTCATGTCTCTTCAGGTGGTTTACATGTACAGCAAAACATTCAAATCGGTGCAAATTATCAAGTACCTTTTGCTACTGAAATCAAAAAACATGTGAATATTCCTGTGATTGCGGTAGGTTTGATTACTGAGCCACAACAAGCAGAAAATATTTTACAAAATAAACAAGCTGATGCGATTGCATTGGCACGAGCAATTTTGTATGACCCACGTTGGCCTTGGCATGCAGCTGCTGTGTTGAATGCACAAGTGGCTATTGCACCACAATATCTGCGTTGTCAGCCCCATGCATTGAAAAGTCTCTTTACGCCATTTGAGTAAAAAGTTATGCCTTAATGGTATTTAAGATTTTGAGAAATATATTTTAGGATATATTTCTCTTTTTATTTTACCATACGGAAAAAGGATTCACCCAATGGTACTTTCAGTGCTTTTACCTATTTTTATCCTCATTTTTTTGGGATATTTGAGTGTAAAAATCAATCTTATTGATAAAGCACAAATTTCAGCACTGAGTGCTTTTGTGATTCGCATTTCTCTTCCTGCATTATTGTTTGTGGCTTTGGCTTCTAAAGATTTGCATGAAATTTGGTATCCAAGCTATTTCTTTGTCTATGCGACTGTGTCTTTTCTCTTATATTTGACTGTATTTCTGGTTTTTTATTACTTTTTTAAACATCGGTTTAGCCATGCTGCGGTATTTGCGATGGGCGGTGCAATGTCAAATACGGGCTTTATTGGGACTGCAATTTTAACCTTGCTGATGGGAAATCAGGCGACCGTTTATATCTCGTTAACCTTGATTGTGGAAAATGTCATCATAGTGACCATGGTGTTGGCTTTGGCTGAAATGGGTTTGCAGCAACAGCAAAATCTTGGATTATTACTCCGTCAGACTTTACTTAAGTTATTAAAAAATCCTGTGATTTTATCGGTGATCTTGGGTTTGAGTTTTGCATTTTTTCAGATTCAATTACCCACTCAACTGCATCAAGCATTAGATTTGCTAGGTAAAACAGCTTCACCCATTGCACTTTTTGTTATTGGTGGTGGTTTGGTGGGTTTATCAATTCAAAAAATTGATATGGAAAGTGTATTTTTGGTGTTTGCTAAAATGATCATAATGCCATTAGCAGTATTTACAGGCTTGTCTTGGATGCCAAATGTCAGTCAGGAAATGCTTTATGCAGGTACGATTATTGCGGCTTTACCGATGCCTGCGGCTTTTATTATTTTCTCACAAGCCTATCAGTTGCAAGATCAAAAAACCTTAACACCGTTGATGATCAGTACATTTTTGGGTTTCGTGATCATTAGTGCGCTGATTGCATTGTGGTGGTGAATATTCCCAATAAAAAGGATTGTTAAAAATAAGTTGCTCAATGGATATTTAGGGTATTTGAAATTTTATATAAGCCAAAAAATTAAAAAACCTCCGTGTGGAGGTTTTTAAAATATGGGGGCTTAAAATGTGGGCTTAACCACCACTAAAATAACCACAGCAAGTAAAATTAAGGTGGGTAATTCATTAAAAAAACGCCAAAATTTGTGTGATTTGTAATGTGCATTGCCAATGAGTTTTTTACGGTAATAACCACAAACAAAATGATAAATGACCAATAAACCCACTAAGCCTACTTTCAGATAGAACCACAGTGCTTCGTGATAATGACGTGTTGCATCCCCCCAATCCACGAGGAAATGGGCGGTGATCAGTGTGATGATCATCGAAGGCCACATGATGCCTCGATATAATTTGCGTTCCATCACTTCAAAGCGTTGATGGCTAAGCTGATCTTCGCTCATCGCATGATAAACATAGAGGCGTGGGAGGTAGAACAATGCAGCAAACCAACAGACCACTGCAATAATATGAAATGCTTTTACCCAGAGGAAAGCATCAGAAGGAGCATCCATCAAATCACCCTTATGTAAAGGGCAGTGCGGAAGTGGTTGACCTATTGGAGTAATAGATCAACCATTTTCAAATTAGCCTTCCCATTTTTTGAAAATGAGACATGCATTAACACCGCCAAAACCGAAACTGTTACTCATGACAGTATTCAATTTTGCATCACGTTTTTCAAGTACGATGTCGAATGGTTTTGCACCTTCGTCTAATTCTGTGACATTGATGTTTGGTGCAATAAAGTCATTTTGCATCATCAGTACAGAATAAATGGCTTCTTGTACACCCGCAGCACCTAAGCTATGACCTGTCATTGACTTTGTTGAACTCAATGGTGGAACTTGACCTTCACCAAAAGCACGCTCCATGGCTTTTAACTCAGTTACATCACCTGCAGGTGTAGATGTACCATGTGTATTTACATAGTCAATGCTTTCTACGCCGTGTTGCTTTGCTTCATCAAGTGCCATCAAGATACAACGTGTCGCACCTTCGCCTGATGGTGCAACCATGTCAGCACCGTCAGAGTTTGCAGCATAAGCAACCACTTCAGCCAAGATATTTGCACCACGTGCTTGAGCATGTTCCAGTGATTCAAGAACCACGAAACCGCCACCGCCTGCAATCACGAAACCATCACGGTCAGCAGAATAAGGGCGTGATGCTGTTTCAGGTGTTTCATTGTATTTAGAACACAGTGCGCCCATCGCATCAAATAATAAGCTTTGTGACCAATGATCTTCTTCACCGCCACCTGCAAGCATTAAATCTTGTTTTCCCAATTGAATCAGGTTATATGCATAACCAATCGCATCTGCAGAAGTGGCACAAGCACTAGTAATTGAGTGTGCAACACCTTGTAATTTGAAGGCTACACCGACGTTTGCAGTAATGGTATTTGACATATTACGTGGAACGAAGAAAGGACCAACCTTACGTGCGCCTTTTTCTTCAAGTAATTTAATCATTTCAGCAACAGAGGCAGTAGAGTTACCACCCGACCCCCCTGCGATACCATAACGTGGATTGCCACCCAATTGTTCAGGAGTTAAACCTGCATGTTCAACCGCAGCTACCGCAGAATTATAGGCATACATTGCACATACGCCCATGAAACGTTTAAGTTTACGGTCAATATGGTCAAAATCTTGTTCAGCCGCAGCACTGACATGACTTTTAAAATTGAGTTCTTCATAAGTCGGGTTATGACGTGTGCCTGAAATTCCATTTTGTAAAGAATGGGTCACATCTTCTAAGGTATTTCCGATACATGAGTTAATACCCATACCCGTAATCACAACACGACGATTCATACAAAGTCCTTTATTTTAAAATAAGCGATACAATGGGCTCATTTAAGCGTTTTTAGTTTTCTATCGCAATGGCGAAAGATATAGATTCTACAAGGATTGACTTTATTTACCTGATCCTCTGACTTTTTGGTCAATCCTTGGCTACAAGTTACTTTTGCCGTATTTAAAAATAAATATGAAAAGTAAAATATTTGCAAAATAAGACAAAGCTACTCAAATTTATCTCACAAAAGAGCAGCTTTGAGAAAATCTTACTTGTTTTACCAAGGCGTTTTCTTTTCCCACTCAGGGTCAAAACCACGACATGCATCTGCAACTTTCAAATAATCTGCGTAGCTTTCAGCCAGTAGAATTGGCGGAACTTCACTTAAGGGTAGACGATTTGAGTTCCAAGAACGGCTACCGAGTTGATCAAACTCTAAGTCATACAGAACCGCAGGAATATTTTCTTCAGGGACATAACTGCCACTAAATACGATTTGTACATCGATACCCAATTGTTTAAATGGTTTGCTATAACGGTCAAATGAGCCTGCATCTTCAATGCTTGAGCGTTGATAACCGAGTTTGTTGACGATACCACGTAAAGTAAAAGTATCTGTGATCCAACCTTTGCGATCTTCGATTTGATTGGCTTTGGGATCGGTGAGTTCAGGTAAATGATGGCTCATTTGTTCAAATAAAAATTTGACTTTGTAGTCTTTAAAATGTGCCATCCATGCATCTGCATGATCTTTACCGACAATCACGGCATGTGCAATTTGAATTTTGCTGGTGTTACTAAGTTCAATTTCATCATCATCTAGATTCAGTAAGCAGCCATCATCACTTGGACGGAACGCGATTTTTTCACCTGATTCAGTGACTTCAAGCCAAACTAAACGTTGAATTAAACGCTGCATGATTGGATGTTGAAACAGATATTCTTGCCATTCCATAACATTCCATTGTCGTTCACTACACATTGCCTCATACAAACGACCTGTTTGCATGTCAACGACCTGTTTAAATTCTTTTTTGCTGCTGCTGAATAATGCTTTTGCTTCTTTAATCAAACTCTCATCATCATTTTGACGCGCTGCAGGTAAGGTTTTGACCACTTTACCTTCTTCATTCTTTAATACAAATTTGTCTTTATCATCGACGATCGCTGTAAATAAGCGTGTGCCATATTCTAAGTTTAAAATACCATTTTCATCCAATCCTGCTGTTGGAATCGTGCGGTCAGCCAATTCATCATTACTCCATTGATTACGTTCAGCAATTTCTGTGACTAAATCGGTCGCTAAGTTTTGTACAGAGGTCGTGCGATAACGCCGTGATAATGATAATAGTAATTGAATGATTAATGGATCATTGCTGAGAGATAATGCTGAAATCATCGCTTCAATTTGTGAGCGGCGAGGGTAGTGCTGCTTCATATAATTTTGTAGCATTTTTACAGCAAAACTACCTTGTGCGGGATAAGTGAGTGCCAACATCCCTTTACTTTTAATCGCTGAACCTAAATAAATTGACAGTTGTTGACGCTTAACTTCTTCAATGACTTCTTCAAGTGTAATGGTTGCATAATGCCCATAATATTCAGGGTATTTATGTCCATAATGTTGATAACTATCTCGGTAGCCTTGTAGGCGTTGTGGTGCTTCTTTGGTTGCGACCTCCATCGCTTGTTCTAAAGTAGGAGATAAAGTATCTTGTTGAATAAAAAGATGTAATAGATGGTTGGCAAGCTGTTGCTGACTTTTTTCATCGAGTAAATCTAAGTAACGTTGAAAAAGTGCATTGGCTTTTGGGTCTTTAAGTTTTTCAGCCAACACCACCCACCAGTGAATAATTTCGGCTTTTACAGTTGTACCATTTTTCCACGATAATTCAGGTAAAGTTTTGGCATCAAACCAAGTAAAACTACTGGAAATCTTCGCTTTTAAGCCCTGTTGAGCCTCAGCAAGTAACACTTTTTCAGACAAATAAGGGCTGATGTCTTGTCCTAATTTTTCCAAAGCAGTGAGTAGGGCGGCACGAACGATTTCCTTTTTCTCTTTTTTCAGTAAAGCGTTTAGTGGTTTAACAGCTTCCTGACGTTGTAAACGTGCGAGCCATTCAATGGCAGTAATGCGAATTTCCTGTTTACCTGAGTCTAAAGCTTCAATGGCACGTAAATGAATTTCTGGCAACGTTTGTAAAGCTTGCTGTGCGTCGAAACGCAGACGTTTATTTTCCCCTAAAGCATATTCAAGTAAACGGGGAATAAATTGCTGTGGAATGCTTGGGAAATATTCTAAAATTTTAATCGCTTTGATGGCTTCAAATTGATAGTAGGCACTTTCTTCTAAAGATGGACTTAAACCCAATGCTTCACTGATAAACTCAGGATGTTCAGCAAAAAAAGGCCAAATCTGTTGTGGCTCGGTGATATAGTCATCTAAATTATTCCAATAAGACATTAACATACCTTGTGCGATCTGACGCTCAGTATTGCTACATCCTATATCTTGGAGTGCTTGGTTGATTTGACGTAACTCTACATTCGCATATAGGGAAGGTGGTACATCCTCAAAAATGGTGCGCCAACTGATCGTTTGATCCGCCCTACGAGAAACATGAATGCGCATTGCATGAATCAGTGAATATTCAGGATATTTTTGTATATTTTTTTGATAGGTGATGATCTGAGTATCTTGTTCAGAGGGTTTTCGGGAGGGTTGACCATTTACCTGATCTAACAACACTTTAAAATTACTAATTTTCACGTTTTTTAAACGCTTTAAATTTTTTTGCGCCCAATCTGAACGATAACTACGATTTTTATTTTCTTCGATTTCAGCCGCAGCAGACTGTTCGGCTTTTTTTAGAATTTTATCAAAATTATCTTGTAAAACATCAATGAAATCAGAAGGAATATTTTGTGCAAGCAAGGGGCTAAAACTTGGAATTTCAATATGTGTAGCGTGAGTAGACTCATGTACTGCTTTTAAGCGTTGTACAGCCATTAAAATCACTTGTTGTACAGATTTTTGCTTTTCACTTTCAAGAGCTTGTTCTAAAACAGCAAGGTTATGTTCACCTAAGCGTGCTAAAAGTTCTGCAGCAAAACCACGTTCCTTGCTTAAACCATGGATTAAATAGTCCTGTAAGTAACGTTGACTGTCTTCTGCATTGAGTTGGCTGAGTAAACTTACTGCCAAATCACGAATGGTTTTAGAACGACCAATGGTTAATTTTACGATTAATTCAGGAAGTTGCTTTAAAATCTCAGGTTGAGCTTTTAAATAATCTAAAAATACAGTTTGCCCATCGACATTGAGATTTGGAACCTCTTGTTTGAAGATATCAAGATGTTGTTCAATATAAGTATTTGTATCAGACAGTTCAAAAATTAAATTCATACGGTCTGTATAATAACTACTACAACCGACTCGTTCGAATAGAAATAGCGGTAAATGTTGCGCCAAAGTGGGTTCATCTGCAGCTAAAAGTTGCTCTAATTTAGCCAATGTCCATTGTTGTTTAATCAGTTTTTTTGCATCAAGTTCACTAAAACCATGACGCTGCTGCAATGTGACCAAAGCATCGACCACAATATAGTGAAACCACACAGGAATAGGCGCGTACAGTTCTTTATAATTTTTTTGTTGGGTAATACTTTCATATACTTTGCCCAAACGAATAATCTGTTCATTATTTAAGGTATCAAATAAATCATCATTGAGTTGCTGGCGTGATTTAATAGATTGATTTTTTAATTTTTCTTGTGCTTTGTTGAGCTCGATATTTGTCCAATACCATTCATAAGTACCAGGGCTACCGATCAAGTCACTGGCTTTTTCATCAGGGAGTTGATTCAGTTTGAGTAATATTTCTGGGTTTTCACCTGTAAAAATAAATAAGCTAATCGCTTGCTCTAAGCCTTCCTCAATTTCGCTGAGTGGTAAAAATACCGATAAAACTTTTTTTACATTATTCTTTTGTGTTTCATTAAATGTATGAATTACTTCATTGTTTTGTTGATGGCCTTTATTGGAAAATAAAGTTTCAAGCTTTGACATAAAATTATTCAGCATTATAAAAAATTCCTATTCTGAAAAAATGTATTTTTTATTTCAGGGTAGATCAGTGAAGTCGATTAAAAAAATATGTTCCTATCTTAGAAAAATAACACAAGAATTGAAGCATGCTTTTGGCGTTGTACGACATAACTTGACTTATTAAAGGTGTTTTATTGATGTCTTCATTTAGGTTTTTAGAGGTCTTGTTTTGTCGTACATCGGGTTGATCATTCCAAATTGAATTTTATAGCGGTAAGCGAGAAGACAATCGCTGTATTTGTAAAAATAAATGTCGCCATTTTAGTAAAGTCGCTGGCAAATTATCACTTTCGATGCCTGTTTGAATACTACGTTGCAATATTGCCAAGCCCAAGTCCTCATATAATTGTGCAGCATGTTGTAATTTAAGTTTGTCTTGCGGATCGAGTACAGCACGTCCTGTATTGGCATAAAACTCAAGCACAGATTGGGTTTGCCTGATGGCAATATCTAAAGCAGAATAGTGCTGTTGGCTTTGCCATTGTTTTTTTTGTTGCAGTAATTTTTCGATCCGACCTGTGATCAACTCGCCCAAACTGCTCTTTTTATAGGACGGGTGATGGTAGTCCAAACTGAAAATTTCCAAATGTTGCTTTTTCTGCAAAATGACACTACATGGAATGAGTTGAATATTTTGTTGTGAGGTGTCCAAACGCACGAGTGTTGCTACAATTTTTTCATTCTTTTGAATAAGCGTAGTGAGGTGTTTGATCCGAACTTGATATTCAATTTCAATCGGTAAAGTGAGTTTTAAATGACAAGCATCATCATCCTGAATACGACATTCAAAACATTGTTGCTGTTCATTCAGTTCAGGTGCATCAATCTGTTGGTGGCGTAGTAATACATAACGATACGGATTTTGCTCCAAACTTGAGGTAGGTTGCACATATCGAACGAGATCAGACCAACGACTAACCCCGATATTCAACTGTTGAAAATCATCTAACGTCAGGTCTTGAAAACTTGCAAGTTGAGTAAACCGAGTGTCTGCACTCGCACTGAGATTGACCTCAGAGCTTGCTTTGGAAATATTGAGTTGAATCTGATGCCTCAGTAAATAATCTAAAGATGTGCCCCAAATGCCTGTTTGTGCCACACTATTTTTGTCAAATGTGCTGTCTAAACGATTGGCTCGGGCTTGGGTGACTTCACGGCTATGCTGTTGTTCTACATCCCAAAACGTAAGTGTTAGACCTTGTGCACCGCTGTCGGTTTGCCACCATTCACAGCCCAAAGGAATTAAGCGTTCTGTACTCTGTTCTTGATAATCACGTTGCATAGTGCCTTTGAGACGCTTGAAATTTTTAGCTTGGTTTTGACTGTTTTGTAAGGCAAATAAATAAGCGTTTAAATAGGCGAGTTGTGAGAAAATCTGTTGTTCGTCCATTTGAAAGTCATCTTCTAGCAACTGTTGCATCATGCCGTGTAACTGTCTTAACTGTGTTGCCAAGCGAGGTAAATTTTGCGCACGTGCTTGCATATTTAAAATGTGCAATGACAAGACAGATTCTTTAGCGATATGAGAGAGACCTTGCTGAATAAAGTGTTGGCAAAGTTGTTGTAGTTCTTGGATAAATTCAACGTCTTCAGGGGTTAAAGTGTGTGAATGATTGAGATGAAGTTGTTGTTTTAAATCCTCCGACCATTGCCATTGTTCAGGCGCATGCAGATGAAATACATAGGCAATACAGGCTAAATGTACAGCGTTTTTTTTATTGTCGTTAATATCTGACAAAATCCCGTCAAAAGCTGTTGGCGGGAAAAATAAAATTGGATTTTCGCTGAATGTGGTTTTAAAACTGATTTTTTCAGTTGATATTTCAAGAGAACAAGAGTCTTTATTCTCACAAAAATTTTGCCAAATTTCAAAAGCTAAACGGGTTTGTGCTTTGCCTATTTTTTTAAATAATGTGCTGTCTTTTAGGGCTAAAACTGTGTTTAACGCTGAATTTTGGACAACGCTTTCTGTCGCGATTGCTTTGACATTTTCTGCAAGGCGAGCAGGACTTTTCGCAGTTTCTAGATGCTCATGTGTATTATTTTGTTCAGTGCTTTCAATGGTCGTTTGAGTGATATGTTGATTTTGCTGTAACCAAAAAATACTGCTGAGAATATGTTTGCAACAACTTTGAGCAGGGCAGTTGCATTGTGCTTCGGTAATACCTTGTTCTGGTAAACATACTTCAAATTCTTCGACTTTAAATTGCAAAGGTGCAGTATTGCCTTCAATGAGTTGCACCTCTTCAAGTGACTTTTTGGCACGACGAATCAAGCCTGTGTTGCTATGTAAGGCTAAACTTTCTTCATCATAATGCAGATAAATTTGTCCAATCATTGCATCACCTCCGCAAACCAAGTGGCTAAATGCTCAGGTGTCATCGCAGCGATTTGCATACCACGTTGTTGTAATTTTTGTGCCATGTTGCTGTCATAAACAGGATTGGCTTGACTGTCCAAAGCTGCAAGTCCAAGCAATTTACAGCCTTGTTCATTCAGTTGCGCTGTCGTATTTAACAAATGCTGAACCGAGGCTCCTTCCTCAAAATCACTGATCAAAATCAAAATGCTACGATTCGGCTGCGTAATTTTTTGAGCACAATATTGCATGGCTTGACCAATATTGGTTCCGCCACCAAGTTGTACGGTGAGTAACACTTCGACAGGATCATGTGCTAAATGACTGAGATCAACAATTTGTGTATCAAACAGTACCAAGCTGATTTTTATTGTAGGTAATGCTGCCAAAATGCTGGCACAAATTGCGGCATACATGACAGAGTCAAGCATTGAACCGCTCTGATCCACACACAGCACAATTTCCCAAGATAAATGCTTTTGCACCCGAGCATTAAAAATTGGATTTTGAATGATCAGCTTTTTATGTTCAGGTTGATAATTTTTCAGATTGGTGTGAATGGTGCGTTTCCAATCAAAATTCTGCGCTTGCTTGATATGGGTACGACGAAAACGATTGCGTCGCCCTTGTAGTGACTGCAAAAATTGCGTGCGAATTTTTTGTAATAATTCCTCAACCACTTGGCGAATCACATCACGTACTGCTTCTTTGGCTTCAGTACTTAAATGTCCACGCATACTGAGCAGGGCTTTGGCTGTGGCAGGATGAGGTGTTAACGCTCGGATACTTTGAGGGTCTTTAAGTAAGTCTTGCAGTTGATAGCGTTCGAGCGCATGTTTTTGCATACGTTCAAAGGTAGATTTGGGAAATAATTTACGACTTTGATTGAGCCAATTGATTGCGGTCAATTGTGAGCCTTCAAGTCCACCATGTCGCTTAGAGCCTTGTTGAACGCCACGGCGTTTATATTCATTTTGATATAAATAATCGAGATTGCGTTCTAATCTCAGTTGTTCACCTGACAAATGGGCTGCTGATAAACTTTGATCGGAATAACGTCCTAAAATGAGTCGCCAACGTCGGGCAGCTTCTAGGCTGTCCAATACATTTTCATCTGAGTCTACATCGGATGGTGCGGTATTGTTGGATGTCATTTTGCCACTCCTGTAATCCAATGCTCAAGTTGATCATGCTGTAAAAATTGTTGTAATTGTTGATTTAACTGAGCAGCCTGTAACATGTCTTGTTCACTAATATGACTGTGCGCTTGATCTAGAATCACATCTTCAGCAAGTCCTGCCATACGGGCGACTTTTTGTGAAACAGCAGAATTTTGCTTTGGACTGAGTTGACTGAAAATATAACGCAGATCAGGCAAAATCTGTAAAAAGGTTTCTTCTCGCCAATGTTTAACCAAATCATATAAAGCACTGATGGCAATGGGGGATTGCACAAAAATTTCAGGTGCAATTGCAAACATTCCTTGCACATATTGCACAGCTTCATTGGCATCACAGCCGACAGCAAAGGCAATTTTTAAATACTGCTGTAATTGTTCCTGATCAATCCGATGATCAAGAAACATTAAGGTATCCAAAGCACCTTTTAATTTACTGAGATGGAAGTGATCAAATTGCTGACGTTCAATATGCTGATAAAATAAGTCGAGCAATGCATCATTTTCTTGTTGCAGTTTTAGTTTAGAAACTGACAAAATTAAATGATGTAAAGTCTTAAAACTATTTAAATTTTCTTCAATTTTATCTTCATGGGTGTCATATAGTTGTTCGAGTAAGAAACAAGCTTGTTTCACTGAACGCACTAAACTGTGCTGTAAAATGTGTTCAGGCAATTGTAATAACTTTCGACCACTCCATAGATAATACAATTGCTGTGCAGCAGCCACGACTGAGTGTAAGCTTTGATCTGTTTCTAAATAATCATCTAACTGTTGTTGTAAAATATTCAGTTGTTCTTTTAAGCCCAAACGACAGGCTAAAGTCAGCAATTTTGCGGTTTCAAATGCCGATTGTCCGAGCCCATTTTGCTGGTGATATTGCTGTAAAGCGAGAATTTTTCCTAAAGCGATGTGAGGTAATTGATCGCCTAATTCTGCAAGTTCAATTAAACGCGCTTCAACCGAAGGTGACCACGCATAACGCCATTCTTCAAATAGCAAATCCATGCCCGCGCCATGGGTGAAATCTGGACCTGATAAGCGATGTGCAAAGCCACAATCGACAAATTCAAGTAAATTGAGAAATTGACTGATTTCTTGCTGTAAAGGCTTGCGGTAAATATCAAGTTTTCGATGGCGAGGAATTGTATCGCTGACATTAAAACGATATTTTTCGATTTGTTTGAAAATATTTTGTAACAGTGCGGGGCTGTGTTGATGTACAGCGACATTCCCCAGTTGTTGCCCGCTTAAATATGTATAAATTTCCTGAAATAACAGTTGTTGCCCATCGTCCACTTCACCTTTGACTAAGGCGCTTTGTAAAGCATCTAATAGGTCATAACGACTTGGGCGGTAATGACCGCGCAAATGTGCCAATTGCAATGCGAGTTCAGCCGTGTTTTTAAGTGCAATATATGCGGTGACATCTAGAACTTTTTTATCCTCTAAATGATGACAAATTTCAGTGAGATATTTTAAAAACTGCTGTTGAATGAGAGCATCATCGATTTGTCCTTGATTCAAATCTTGCCAGAACTGTTGATAAAATGCGGGAGATGGCATACCTGACGCATAACCATTTAGCGCATCTAAACGGTCAAAACTATAACGAATTAACCATGCATTTTCCTGCCATTTGTCTTTTTTATTGACCTGAATAGGGTAGCGTTTTGCTGTGTCTTTTTTTGCTAAATTTTCAATCAAAGCCAAGGTGTGAAAACCACCTGTGACCACCAAAATTTTATGCTCAGGACTTAAACAGGCTTGGATTTTTTGCCACATACAATCTTCACGATGCAACGATGCTTCTTGTAATAGCACATCCTGTTCATAGTCCAAACGTGCCAATGAACACCATGTAAAGACATCCTCGAAAAATTTTTCAGCTTGCTTGAGTTTAGAAATACTTTGTAATTCAAATAAATGATCCCAAAGTTCATCATGGTTACGACAATGTAACTGCTGTGCAAGATTTTGAATATATTGGCTATGCGCTAAGTAACGCTCAGAAATCAGATTTTTTTGAGACCAATCTAAGGAGTCATTTGCCAATTTAAAAGCACTTTGTTCTTGCCAAGACAGATCAATAAATTCAATTTTTGCGTGTTGTACAGCCCCTTGTTTTAATGCCACCCATTCAGGCGAATATTCACAAAATGGGTAATATAGTCAAATCATTATAAAACCAATACAATGGTGCAATGAGTTATTCAGAACATTTTAGACGTAAAATTTTAGCTAAACTTGAGGAAGGTTATTCTATTCGAGCGGTAGCTGCACAATTTGAAATTAATAAAAATACCATTGTTGAATGGAAGAAACGTATAGAGATTAAAAAAACTCGTGTACGGAAACCTTCTAAAATTAACGATGATGCTTTACGTGAAGATGTTGAAAAGTATCCTGATGCTTATCAATATGAACGTGCTGCACGTTTTAATTGTGGTGTTTCATCTATTGGTGCTGCATTAAAGCGCTTAAATATTACAGTTAAAAAAAGACGTTAAGCCATCCTAAAGCAGATACAAAGCTTAGGGATAAATTTATTCAGCAAGTGAATGAATTAGAAACAAACCACCCGATTATTTATGTGGATGAAAGTGGTTTTAAGTCACATGATTACAGACCTCATGGCTACTCACGAAAAGGAGTACCTTGTTTAGGGCAATATAATTGGCAATTAAAGAATCAGACCAATGCCATTGGAGCAATCCATGAGGGTAAGTTATTTTCAGTCGGTTTATTTGACTGCAAAATCAATTCAGATGTTTTTCATTTTTGGATAGAGCAATTCCTCATACCAGCATTACCTGAAAATAGTGTAGTGGTTATGGATAATGCAGCATTTCATAAAAGAGCAGATATTCAGGAGTTATTGGAACAACAAGGGCATAAAATTCTTTGGCTTCCTGCATACAGCCCTGATTTAAATCCTATAGAACAGATGTGGGCATGGGTTAAACGTAAGCGTAAAGAATGGTTGATCGACTCAGTCGATGAGTTATTTCAAGTTTTTTTCGAATCCTGTATGAATAATAAAGTAGTTTGACTATAGGCTGAAAACAGTGCAGGTGTTTGATTGCCTTGTGTATCTTGGTTTTGATTCGATTGTTTTGCTTGAGTGGCTTTTTGTTGTTGTGCTTGTGCAAAAATTGCAATTGGGGGTTGGGTATTTTCATCTAATAAAGCTTCAAGTAAAAACTGAAAGCGATGTGGTGCTTCGATTAAAATATGTGTGGGTTGTAATGCCTCAATATAATGTTGCAAGGCATAGGCACAAGCAGGGCTATGGTGACGTATAGGCGCAAAATAAACCTGTTGTGCTGCGGCGAGCGTTTGCTTGGCTTGAAATGCCTGTTGCAGTCGTTCAGGCAGTGCTGCTGCATGAAATTCTGCCATGGTTAAAACTCACGGCTAGCATCAAAAAAGGCTTTCCAATCTTGATCTTGGCGTGCACGTTCTTTGACCACACTGTCCAAATAATAACGTAGACGTTTGGCATCTTCAGGATTGTCTTTAAATACTACACCCATTAATTGCTGTGCGATATGTTCAGCTTGCAGTACGCCATTGCCCAAATAAATTGCCTGTAAACTTGCTGCATGCGCAATATTTACCGCTTCCGCCGTTGACATGACTGCATCAGGCGTTTTTAAGTTGGCACCTTGTAAGCTTTGACCTGTACGTAATTCATTGAAAATAGTGACAAGCAGCTCAATTACTTGCGGTGGTACGGTTAACTCTGAAAATAAATCACCGACTTGTTGTTTGAGTTGTAACTGTACTAACTCCACCTCAAAGGCACGGTTTTGAATAGGTTTCACAGTTTCAAAGTTAAAACGGCGTTTCAGTGCAGCAGACATTTCATGTACACCCCGATCACGTAAGTTGGCCGTGGCAATTAAGTTAAAACCATGTTGTGCTGAGACACTGAAATCTTGTCCCATTTCAGGAATCATCATTTGTTTTTCAGACAATAATGATACCAAAACATCCTGAATTTCAGGCGGGCAACGGGTAATTTCCTCAAAGCGTGCCAATTTTCCTTGTTGCATAGCAAAATAAATAGGGGATGGAATTAAGGAACGATCCGAAGGACCTTCAGACAGCAATAGGGCATAATTCCACGAATATTTAATATGGTCTTCGGTGGTTCCTGCGGTTCCTTGTACCGTAAGTTGAGAGTTGCCACTAATTGCGGCACTTAAGAGTTCTGACAGCATAGATTTGGCTGTGCCCGGTTGCCCAACCAGCATTAGACCTTGATTGCCCATTAAGGTAACTAAGGCACGATCAACCAAAGCATCATCGCCATAAAATTTCTTTTGAATATTGAGCTGAGCGTTGCCCAAGATAAAATCCCGTACGGCATAGGCTGAAAGTTGCCAACCTTGTGGTTTACGCTTTTGGTCTTTTTCTTTTAAGCGTTTTAACTCATTAGCATATTTTTGTTCAGCACTGAGCTTTAAGGTGTATTGTCGATTATTATCCATATTGTGAATCATCTTGATATTCAGTTATATAATTGATCATAACGAGGCATGACAGGGAGCGCCAGCATTGTTAGCATGAATGCGACAAATTGTGACTTATGTATATATTTTTGTGTAACGGTATTATGGTTTTTTATATTTTTCGTCAAACGTACACAATTAGAGTTGAGATAATCATGCACAATCCTTAGTATTGGGCTAAACCCATAAAAATGAGTGGAGTAGAGTGCAAATGGCAGATTCTAATAATAAACAGACAAAGCGCATGTTATCCAATACATTTGGACTCGCTAAAAAAATAACTGCGACAGGTTTAAATATGTTAAATCATGTTGCGCCTAATTCTGTCACTAAGCTCAATCAAAGCCCTGCAAAAGATTCAGTTGTGGAAGGCAAAGCCCGTAATCAAAGCATGTTTGAAAAAAAACAATATGATAACCCGCAACAGATGATGCGCGAACATTTACCCAAAGTATCGAGTCAGTTATTAGGACGACATTATACAAAAATCAATAATGTAGCTTCATTTATTTCACCACAATTAAATGACAAAATGTCAGACTATTTTTTTGATAAATTGAATGATTTTGTTTCAGAGAGTAGTTCAGTTGATAAGCTGCTCAAAGAAGTCGGTGCCAAAGATTTAAAAGAACTCACCCAAGATCCAGCTCGCTCACAGCGCATTAGCCAAGCTTTAGCAAATCAAAATAAAATCCTTGCTGCTATTCAAGGTGCATTTACAGGTGCAACAGGTGTGATTGGTTCAGCGATTGATGTGCCAACATCGATTGCACTAGCTTTGCGTAGTATTTACCAAACAGGACGTGCACATGGCTTTGAGTTGAAGCCTGAGGATCATGAGATTGTTGAATTTATTTTCAAAAAAATTGATCTAGGTTCTGTGGCGGAAAAACAAGCGTTGTTAATTGCGGTACGAACATTTTCCACCACTTTACAAACCCATGATGTCAGTCAGTTTCAACAATTAGTGGGATCAAGCACCTCATCTGATGTATTGAAAAATTGGTTAAGTAATCAAGATGGTACATGGAAATGGTCTTGGTTGGACAATCTACCCCAATTTAAAATTGTGACTAAACTTGCACCCTTAGCATGTATGAGCATTAGTGCAACTTATAGTTGGAAATTGGTTGATGATGCGACTGAAAAAGCACAAATTGTATTTAAAGGGGCGCAACAATATCAAGCGCAACATCCTGAAGAAAATATAAGTGCTTTAGCTGCTTTTGAAAAGTCAGAAATCTTACTTACACAAGCCAGTTTATTGTTACAAGCACCAGAGCAAGAAGATGCAGCTTCCGTTCCTGCGATTGAAGAAACTGTAGAAAATGACGTTATTCAAGATGTGCAAGTATTGACAAAAGATGAGGCTCAGCAACTTAAAAGTAAGGAAGAAATCAGTATTGCAGATTTAGCCAAAGCGCATGTTGCCACAGAAAATTCGCTTTCTACTGATGAATCACAAGCGAGTGAGGTTGTAAAAACAGCAAAATTGACCGAAAAATCGCAAGCAGATGAAAAAAATGCAACAAAAGATGCACAAGATACACAGGCAAATGTTGACGCAGAAACAGTCATTGATCAGTCGAGTGAAAACGAAGCTGTGACGCAAAATGTTGAAGCGACAGCAAAATCTAACCGCAATAAAAAAGTTTAAAATAACATACATAAGATTTATTTTAGGTGAGTTGGAAAAAACATCTAAAAAAGATTGAAAAAATACAGAGATGGTCAATATTTGATAAGTGTCGAATGTTGACCATTTTTACATCTTGACTTACAATTGCATGCCCTCAAAAAGCGGTATTTTTTTGAGGCTTTTTATTAACGGGAGAATTGCCATATGGCAACAACAAATCAGTTGATCCGTAAGGGTCGCACAACTTTAGTTGAAAAATCTAAAGTTCCTGCGTTGAAGGCTTGTCCACAACGTCGTGGTGTTTGTACACGTGTTTATACAACTACACCTAAAAAACCTAACTCAGCAATGCGTAAAGTTTGCCGTGTGCGTTTAACTTCAGGTTTCGAAGTTTCTAGCTACATCGGTGGTGAAGGTCATAACCTACAAGAGCACAGTGTTGTTCTTATCCGTGGTGGTCGTGTTAAAGACTTACCAGGTGTACGTTACCATACCGTTCGTGGTTCTTTAGACTGTGCTGGTGTGAAAGATCGTAACCAGTCTCGTTCTAAATACGGTGCTAAACGTCCTAAGAAATAATTCTTTCAGAATTCAATCTTAAGATTATAGAACTGCAATCCTTTATCGTCTCGCTTGTCTGATTTCTGCATTTATTTTGTGAAATTCAAGCGACGTGTAGTAAGGCCAGCGAAAAGTACATGACACTTTGTACTGCTGCTGGATAAACCTGAAGTGTCATATTTATAGGTAGTTTAAAATGCCAAGACGTCGCGTAGTTGCTGCTCGTGAAATCCTTCCGGATCCGAAGTTCAGTAGCCAAACAATCGCTAAATTCATGAACCACGTAATGCAAGATGGTAAAAAATCTATTGCTGAAAGTATCGTTTACGGTGCTTTAGACCGCGTTCAAGAAAAAAACAAAGTAGACCCAGTTGAATTTTTTGAAGCTACGCTTGAAAAAGTTCGTCCAATGGTCGAAGTAAAAGCACGCCGTGTTGGTGGTGCTACATACCAAGTTCCTATGGAAGTACGCCCATCCCGTCGTACTGCTTTAGCGATGCGTTGGTTAGTAGATGCTGCTGCTAAGCGTTCTGAAAAAACTATGGCTTTACGTCTTGCTGGTGAGTTGCTTGATGCAGCTGAAGGTAAAGGCGCAGCAATCAAAAAACGTGAAGATGTGCATCGTATGGCTGAAGCCAACAAAGCCTTCTCTCACTACCGCTTCTAAGCGGCTAAAACAGTCCCTTATCAGGAGAATACTAATGCGAATTGCAGCACGATTTAACATCGCCCTCTACCAAAGTGGGGGATTTGCGGGAATTTAAGTTGCGCTTAAATCCGTATTAAGTATCCGTACGCATCAATACTTATTGATGCGTCCTGTTTTAAACAACAAAATTTAGGAATGCTAGAAATCATGGCTCGTCAAACCCCAATTTCTCGTTACCGTAACATTGGTATCTCTGCACACATTGATGCGGGTAAAACAACAACTTCAGAACGTATTTTGTTCTATACAGGTCAAAGCCACAAACTTGGTGAAACTCACGAAGGTTCTGCGACTACTGACTGGATGGAACAAGAGCAAGAACGTGGTATTACCATTACTTCAGCAGCTGTAACATGCTTCTGGTCAGGTATGGGTAACCAGTTTGATCAACACCGTATCAACGTAATTGACACACCGGGGCACGTAGACTTCACAATCGAAGTTGAACGTTCTATGCGTGTTCTTGACGGTGCTTGCATGGTTTACTGTGCGGTAGGTGGTGTTCAACCTCAGTCTGAAACTGTATGGCGTCAAGCGAACAAATATAAAGTTCCACGTATTGCGTTCGTAAACAAAATGGACCGTACTGGTGCGAACTTCTTCCGTGCTGTAGAACAAATGAAAACTCGCTTGGGCGCAAACCCAGTGCCGATCGTTGTTCCAATTGGTGCAGAAGAAAACTTCCAAGGTGTTGTTGACCTGATCGAAATGAAAGCGATTATCTGGGATGAAGCATCTCAAGGTATGAAGTTTGAATACGGTGAGATCCCAGCTGAATTGGTAGAATTAGCGCAAGAATGGCGTACTAACATGGTTGAAGCTGCTGCGGAAGCATCAGAAGAACTCATGGATAAATACCTAGAAGAAGGCGATCTTACTAAAGAAGAGATTGTTGGCGGTCTACGTACACGTACTTTGGCAAACGAAATTCAGCCAATGATGTGTGGTTCTGCATTCAAAAACAAAGGTGTTCAACGTATGTTGGATGCTGTAATTGAATTCTTACCTGCACCAACCGACGTTGAAGCGATCAAAGGTATTCTTGACGACAAAGACGAAACTGAAGGTTCTCGTGAAGCGTCTGATGAAGCTCCGTTCTCTGCACTTGCGTTCAAAATCATGAACGACAAATTCGTGGGTAACTTAACGTTCGTACGTGTTTACTCTGGTGTTCTTCAAGCAGGTAGCCCTGTTTATAACCCAGTGAAAATGAAACGTGAGCGTATTGGTCGTATTGTACAGATGCATGCGAACGATCGTCACGACATCGAAGAAATTCGTGCGGGTGATATCGCAGCGTGTGTAGGTCTTAAAGATACAACAACTGGTGATACATTATGTGATGAAAATCATGTAATTACACTAGAGCGTATGGAGTTCCCTGAGCCAGTAATTGCACTTGCAGTTGAACCTAAAACTAAAGCTGACCAAGAAAAAATGTCAGTTGCTTTAGGTCGTTTGGCAAAAGAAGATCCATCATTCCGCGTTCGTACAGATGAAGAATCTGGTCAAACGATTATTGCGGGTATGGGTGAGCTTCACCTTGACATCATTGTTGACCGTATGAAACGTGAATTCGGTGTAGAAGCAAACATTGGTAAACCAATGGTTTCTTATCGTGAAACGATCAAAAAATCGGTTGAACAAGAAGGTAAATTCGTACGTCAAACTGGTGGTAAAGGTAAATTCGGTCACGTATACGTACGTTTAGAACCGCTTGCTGAAGACGCTGGTAAAGATTACGAGTTCGCTGAAGAAGTTGTTGGTGGTGTAGTACCTAAAGAATTCTTTGGTGCGGTTGACAAAGGTATTCAAGAACGTATGAAGAATGGTGTCCTTGCTGGTTACCCAGTTGTAGGCATCAAAGCGACATTATTCGACGGTTCTTACCACGATGTCGACTCTGACGAATTATCGTTCAAAATGGCAGGTTCTTATGCCTTCCGTGATGGTTTCATGAAAGCGGATCCTATCCTTCTTGAACCAATCATGAAAGTAGAAGTAGAAACTCCAGAAGACTACATGGGCGATATCATGGGTGACTTAAACCGTCGCCGTGGTATGGTTCAAGGTATGGACGATTTACCTGGTGGTACTAAAGCGATTCGTGCAGAAGTTCCACTTGCTGAGATGTTCGGTTACGCAACTCAAATGCGTTCTATGTCTCAAGGTCGTGCGACATACTCTATGGAATTTGCTAAATATGCAGAGACTCCACGTAACGTGGCTGAAGGCATCATTTCTAAATTCCAAAATGGTGGTAAAAAAGGTGACGACGAGTAATCTTTCGATTACTATAAGCCCAACTAATACATAGTTAAAAACCAAGTGCTCATGTAGTGACCCTACATGAGTAGTTTAAAAAGGAAGAACTCATGGCTAAGGCTAAGTTTGAACGTAATAAGCCACACGTAAACGTGGGCACAATCGGTCACGTTGACCATGGTAAAACAACTTTAACAGCTGCAATTGCAACTGTATGTGCAAAAACTTTTGGTGGCGAAGCGAAAGACTACGCTGCAATTGACTCTGCACCAGAAGAAAAAGCACGTGGTATTACAATTAATACTTCTCACGTAGAATACGATTCTCCAATCCGTCACTACGCGCACGTAGACTGCCCAGGACACGCCGATTATGTTAAAAACATGATCACAGGTGCTGCTCAAATGGACGGCGCGATCCTTGTATGTTCAGCGACTGATGGTCCTATGCCACAAACTCGTGAACACATCCTTCTTTCTCGTCAAGTAGGTGTACCTTACATTCTTGTTTTCTTAAACAAATGTGACATCGTTGATGATGAAGAGTTAATCGAATTAGTTGAAATGGAAGTTCGTGAACTTCTTTCTACTTACGACTTCCCAGGTGATGACACTCCAGTAATCCGTGGTTCAGCTTTAGCTGCACTTAACGGTGAAGATGGTCAATACGGTGTTCCAGCTGTACTTGCACTTGTTGAAGCGCTTGATACTTACATTCCAGAACCAGAACGTGCAATCGATAAAGCATTCTTAATGCCAATCGAAGACGTATTCTCAATTTCTGGTCGTGGTACAGTAGTAACAGGTCGTGTTGAGTCTGGTATCGTTAAAGTCGGCGAAGAAGTTGAAATCGTTGGTATTAAAGATACAGTTAAAACAACTGTAACTGGCGTAGAAATGTTCCGTAAATTGCTTGACGAAGGTCGTGCAGGTGAGAACTGTGGTATTCTTCTACGTGGTACTAAACGTGAAGACGTACAACGTGGTCAAGTATTGGCTAAACCAGGTTCAATCAAACCACACACTAAATTCGACGCAGAAGTATACGTACTTTCTAAAGACGAAGGTGGTCGCCACACTCCATTCCTTAACGGTTACCGTCCACAGTTCTACTTCCGTACAACTGACGTAACTGGCGCAATCTCTTTGAAAGAAGGCGTTGAAATGGTTATGCCTGGTGACAACGTAGAAATGTCAGTAGAATTGATCCACCCAATCGCAATGGACCCAGGTCTACGTTTTGCGATCCGTGAAGGTGGTCGTACAGTGGGTGCTGGTGTAGTTTCTAAAGTTACTGCATAATCACTGATTGTGTAAAAAAAGCGCTCCTTTGGGGCGCTTTTTTTGTCATTAATAGAATTAAAATCATATTAAGTTTTTGATGTTGTTCTTTTTATTTCATTGATCATTTTTTTATATTCTATTTGATTAAAGTTGTATTTTAGTCATTGTCTTGAAGATTTTCCTGTTCACTTTATTTCTTATGATAGTTCTTCATGTCCCTAAGTGATATTTGTTTGACCTGATCAGCAATTATTTCAATTCGATAAAAACGTAATATAAAAATAAGAAAAAAAATCACAAAAGATTTAAGTGGTCATTCACTTAATAGGAGTTGTTTTAATGAATGCAAAAGTCAATATTTCTAATCGTGCAGGTGCTTCTTTCCCAGTACGTCGAATGAATTTTAATTTTGATCATGTGCCAGAGTATTGGGCAAATAATTCTGCAGGTATTACTCATTTTATGACAGCATTATCAGCATTGTTTCCTGATGGTGAAAAGCTATTTATCGATTCAGTACGAGCAGTACGTTATCACCCTGCGATTAAAGACAATGAGGCTTTGCAAAAAGAGATTAGTGCTTTTATTGGTCAAGAAGCAATGCATACTCAAGAGCATGTGGGTTTTAATGCATCAGCACAAAAATATGGTCATGACGTAGCAAAGTACGAACGTGAAACAGGGCGTTTGATTCAAGCGACACGTAAATGGTTTGCTCGTGCAGTGAAGCCATTTGGTATGACGCAAGAAATGGTAGATTTGACTGCAACTACAGCACTTGAGCATTTTACTGCAACAATTGCTTCAGAGTTATTGCGTAATCCGCATATTCAAGAACTAATGACGGATCCAACCATGTCTTATATGTGGTATTGGCATGCAGTGGAAGAAAATGAACATAAAGCAGTTGCATTTGATGTATATGAGGGTGTATTTGGTACAGGCATAAAAGCTTATGCTTTGCGTAGCACTGCCTTAGTAATCGCAATGGCATTAATTTTGAGTGCACAATCTTCATTTGTCATTCGATTATTAAAAAATGACGGCAAACTCAATCTGAAAGAATTAGGCATCATTTATAAATATGCATATAGTCCATCAAAAGGGATTATTGCAGGAATGACTAAAGAAATGTTGGCATATTTCCGTCCAAGTTTTCATCCAAATGATTTAGATACGGTTGAACTATTACAGACATGGAAAACAAAATTAGGGATTTAATGTTGATAGATTAGATTCATATAAAGGAAGATTTTTATAAATCTTCCTTTTTTATTAGACTTCTACATAGAAATTCTTATAATTTGATTTTTGTTAATAAAAGATGATGAACGAAGATGATTCGTTTAATGCAAAGCACAGATTTACATGCTGTTGCTCAGATTGAAAATCTTGTTCAGTCGCATCCTTGGACCTTAAAGCAATTTCAAGAAGCTATTGATAGTTATCAGAGTACGGTACTTGAAATACAAGGAACGGTGGTTGGTTTTTGTATTTTACAACCTGTATTGGATGAAGCAAATTTATTGCTAATGGCTATTCATCCAGCGCAACAAGGTCGAGGCTTGGGTTATCAATTATTAGCTGAATCTATTCAATTATTAAAAAACAATCCAATTCAGGTCTTTTTAGAGGTGCGTGAATCTAATCATGCGGCAATTGCTTTATATGAAAAGTCTGATTTTCATCAAATTGATCTGCGTAAACATTATTATCCGAACAAAGACGGTGGTCGTGAACATGCGATTATCATGGTAAAAAGCTTTACAGATGATTTTTCACAGTTATTTAAAGTTTGAAATATCAAATACTTATTTTATGATGGGTTCATTCCATTCAGAAGGTAAGGTTGTCATGAGCATATTCCCTAATTTGTTAATTTCTTCTTGATCTAAATGGCGACCGATGTGTCGCCATTGCCCATCAAGTAGTAATTCAAAGGGTGCATATTGAGACTTATAATTCATTTTCTGTGAATGTGGCACCCAATAGCCTAAGTATACATAGTCTTTTTGTTGCGATTTTACATATTCAATTTGTTTTAATATCGCAAAAACCCCTAATGAGCGACGATTTTCATCAGGATCAAAAAACGTATATACGGCAGATATTCCGTCATCAAGTGTGTCACACGTAGATACGCTAATCAGTTGATCATCTTTCCAAAGCTCTAAAAAAAAGCTGTCACTACAACTATGGATTAAAAATTTTTCGAATTGGTCATAACTTGGAGGAAACATATCTCCATCTGCATGGCGTTCATTGATATAGCGTTCATACAGTTTATAGTGTGTGATATTTGCATCTTGTGTAGATACGATTTTCATCGTGAGGTCTTGATTACGCTTCCATGCTTTTTTCTGTGAGCTGTTCATTTTAAATTCGTTGACAGGCACACGGCACGACAAACATTGGCGACAGAGATGACATTCAGGTCGATAGACAAAATCACCGCTACGGCGAAAGCCCATACGTGATAATTCTGATAATGTCACGACATCGATACGATGTGCAGGGTCTAGAAACACCATACGTGCTGATTTTTCAGCTAAATAGCTACAGTCATGTGGTGGGGTAATATAATATTGTAAGTCGTTCAAGCGGGACTTTGGTTGATATGAGTTCATAACGATATGTCCCTCCAAGTGTTCCTATCCAGTTATTTTCAGTCCATTAATTTTGCAGTTTGCGCTATTGTTTTACTTGAAAATACACGTTCTTGATAACTTTTCCAATCTATAGAGGGGTGTTTAATTACATCTTGTAACGATTTTAAGTAGTCTTGACGAGAAAGTGTACAGGCACCGAGGCTGAGTAAGTGATCATTGACCAATTGACAGTCAATCCAAGGCAGTTGGTTTTCATGACCAAGCAGCATTAATGTATAAAATGCCATTTTAGAGACGTCGGTTTGTGTACTAAACATGGATTCACCAAAACAGCCATGACCAATTGTTACACCGTATAAACCACCAACGACTTTATCTTGATCCCAAACTTCGACACTATAGGCATAACCTTCTTGAAATAGTGCACAGTAACCTTGAATAATATCTTCTGAAATCCATGTTTCATCAGCATAGCTTCTAGGCAGGGAGCAAGAACGAATGACTTGTTCAAAAGCTTGATTGATTGTAATTCTATAATCAAACTTTTTCATGTTACGCACGAGAGATTTACTTGGATGGTAATCTTGTGGTCGGATGATGCAACGGGGTTCAGGGCTCCACCAACAAATTGGTTCACCTTCTGAAAACCATGGAAATAGTCCATGAGTGTACGCTTCAAATAGTGTAGATGGAGTGAGATCTGCACCAATACAAATTAATCCTTCACCATCAGGGTCATATTCTAAAGGATCAGGGAATTTAAATTTTGAAGGATTCAGCATATGTATCAAATAAAAAAAGATCAGCTTTATATTAGCTGATCTTTTTTAGTCATGTATTGCAGAAGTTATGCAAAAAGTTTCAATTGTTTAGCAATTTTAATTTTATCTTGTTCAAGGAAGAGTTGAGCTTTTTCTTGCAAGAGTGTCAGACTTGTTGCTTTGTCTGTAATCGTTTCCCCTTTATCAATGATAAACCAACCTAAATCATTCAATACTTGTTGAGCATATTCAGCAAACTGTTTTGCTGTTTTTAAGCCGTCAATAAAATGTGCACGATAGAATAATTGCGTGAATTGATCAGCATTAATGCCAATACCAGAAATAGGGCAGGCTAAAACTTGATAGTTATTGTGAAAACTGGCTTGTTCTAAAATAAAACGATTTAACTGATGTGCGTGTTGTAGTGTTTCTTGAGAGACTTCTGCTTGACAAGGTTGTGCGAAACCTAAATGGCATAAAATAACCAATGCATTTAAAATTTTTGCATAAGATTGGTCTAGTAATTTTTTTTCAATATCAGCAATGGTTTGCGGAGCATAATTCTCTTGTTTGAACAGTTTGCCTAATGGTTCATAAATGTCTTGGATTAAGTTAAATTCACCCAAATATCCTGTGATGGTTTTAGGTAAGTGCTCAGGTGCTATTAAAAGAACAAAAGCTGTATTTCTTAAGCGAGTTTGTATTTCTAATGGGCTGAGATTATTTTTACCACGGATAAATAAATCTTTTCTAAATTGTGTATTGGCAAAATAGTCGCGGCATTGTTCTCTAAGAATAGGGTGTTCAATTTTATTTAAAAATTGTTGGTGCTCTTCTGAGAAGTTAATACTGTTTAATTGAGTGTTTAAATCTGTTGAGCATGCATAAGTGAGTTTTGCCTCTTCTAAAATGCGTGCAACTTGTTGAAATGAAAAACATTGCCAATTTTGGTTTAAATACTCATGAATTAAATAGTTTGGATTTTGCTTTTGTAAGTCTTGGACTTTGCTTATCGCATTCGGATTACGTTTCGCAAAATTAGGGTTTTGCTGTAATAATGCTTCACTAAAGGCGAGCGAATCTTTGACTTTTTGAATGGGATTATTGCTGATGCTATTAAACTTAAAATGACTATGGAATAATTCACGAATCGGAATATTTGCTGCCCAGCCTGTAACGCAGTTATAGCTGATATAAACAATGCCATTTGGTTTAAGGTATTTACGAATAAATTTTAAAATAATATGTTGATTTTCATGACTAATCCAACTCCAAATTCCATGTAGACTGATAGAGTCTAACATCGGTAAATCTTTGTTGAGAAGTTCTTCAAAACTCGCGTCATAAAACTGATGTGGGATCTGACTATGTTCTGCAAGCATTGAAGCATGTCCAGCATGAGCAGGGTTGAAGTCAGTACCGATAAATTGTCCTAAATTCGAAGCTGCATGAATGTTTAGACTGACCCCTTGCCCAAAACCTAATTCACAATGAAAATGTTGTTCATTTGAACTAGGACTATCAACACCATTAAGCAATAAACAGAACTTTTGATAATTCGGGCTTAAATCTTTGTAATAACCATACGTATAATTCACTTCTGTTTGATAGCCATCAGTCCATGTGTTGCTCATTTTTTATCCTTAAATAGATCGGTTTTAACGTGAATTCGAGTAAGAAAGCTTCTAAAGAATAGGCATTTGATTCAAAATTTAATCATAAAAAATAAAGATTGCAAATGTCTAACAAGGCACAGCTTACATCACTTCTTTGGTGAATAAATGACTTTTGTGTAGATATTTTTATTACATCATTTGGAATTCTATTAAAAGGAAAATATTGATTAATATCATGTATTTTAAATAGTTCGGATAACAGTGAAATTTTTATAGCAGCTTTTTATTCTTTTAAAGAATATAGTATGTTGTAGATCACGTAGTATTTAAAAGCAAATCCTGATCAATTTTTCTGTTTATATAATAGGGGTATCATTTTGATTTTTAAAAGATATTTTAGTGGCTAAATGAAGGTTGTTGAAAACAATTTTTCTGTTTTGACTGTGTATATAAGTTGTCATAAATAGATATAATTATTTGATCATAAAGAGCTATATCTTTTAAAAAAAATAGCATTTTTTTGTATTTAAAAATGATAAATATCAATAAAAAAACCGCCATTGCTGACGGTTTTTTTACATTCAAGATAGAAAATTATTTTTCTAAACTATCTAAATAGCGATCAGCATCTAGTGCCGCCATACAGCCTGAACCTGCTGATGTAATTGCTTGGCGATACACATCGTCAGCAACATCACCTGCAGCAAAAACACCAGCCACAGATGTTGCAGTTGCATTGCCAGCTGTGCCACTGTGTACTTGGATATAGCCATTGCGTAGTTCAAGTTGACCCTCAAACATTGCTGTGTTTGGTTTGTGACCAATTGCAACGAATAATCCTGTTACTGCAACATCTTGCTGAGAATCATCAAGTGTTGATTTTAAACGGACTGAGGTTACGCCTGAAGCATCATCCCCGAGAACTTCTTCAACTGCATGATTCCAAATAATGCTGATTTTGCCTTCTTTTTCTTTTTCAAAAAGATGGTCTTGCAAAATTTTCTCAGAACGTAGTTTGTCACGGCGATGTACTAAAGTAACATGTGATGCGATATTTGATAAATATAATGCTTCTTCAACAGCAGTATTACCACCACCTACAACCATGACATTTTGGTTTTTATAGAAGAAACCATCACAGGTTGCACAAGCACTTACACCTTGCCCCATGAACGCTTGTTCAGATTCTAAACCTAAGTACTGTGCAGTTGCACCTGTTGCGATAATTAACGCATCACACGTATATTCTTCCATATCACCTTTGAGCACAAATGGACGAACTTTTAAATCAACTTCATTAATATGGTCATACAGAATTTCTGTACCAAAGCGTTCAGCATGTGCTTGCATTCGCTCCATTAAAGCAGGGCCTGTTAAACCTTCTGGATCACCTGGCCAGTTATCTACTTCAGTTGTAGTGGTTAATTGACCGCCAAGTTGCATACCAGCAATTAAAGTTGGTTTTAAATTGGCACGTGCAGCATAAACAGCAGCGCTATAACCCGCAGGGCCAGAACCTAAAATAATTAAACGTGAGTGACGAGCGCTCATTTATGCCATCCTTTTTATATCAGAAAATATAGAATCTGCTAAAATTATACGTGAAAGTTGAATGTGATTGGGGTTGTTCAATGTCGATAAAACTGATGAGCTAAATCGAATTGAACCATATACCGAATATATACAAATAACTTAACAACATACTGCAACAATCTTGCATCTTTTTTGTAAGAACAGGTGCATAATATAAAGATTTCTTGCATGAAGAAAGTAATTCGTTTCATCAAAAGTACATTAATGAATAATTGGTTACAGGACAGTATATGACTGCGGTGTCGAGTGTTTATGCACAGCGCTTTTTATTAACATTATTCTTGATTTCATTTGGGATTTACCTGTTCTTAGCGACAGTGACATATACCCCATTTGATCCAGGCTGGATGCATATCTCGAGTGACACGCAACAAGTGTCTAATGCCAGTGGCGTGGCGGGTGCGTGGATTGCAGATTTACTCTTTGGATTTTTAGGGTGGGCGAGTTTACTCATTCCATTTTATCTTTTTGTTGAAGCGATTCAAGTCTGGTGGCCGAGAAGTTTTTTGAGTAAACCTTTTCGCTACGCAGCACAATTTTTTATCTTACTAACCACATCAAGTTTATTGTATTTATTGTGGAATGTCCCTGCAGATACCTTGGCAAATGCGTCAGGTGGAATTATTGGGTATGAGTTGGGGGAAAGCCTTTCTCAGTTGTTGACCATTTATGGTGCTTGTGCATTTTTATTCATTTTACTTGGCGTACTCTGTACTTTAGCCTTTGGTATTCAGTGGAATAAAACATGGGCAACGCTTAAGGCAACACCAGCATATTTACAAGATTTATTTTATAAAAATGTACCCGAAAGTGAGTCTGCTTATGATTTGACTGCTGAACCTAAACCTGTTGTCAAAACCAAAAAAGCAATAGAGAGAGAACAGCAGAAAGAACATACTGAAGTTGTTGCACAAATGAGTGTGGCTCAAACAGCGACAGCAACAAAACATGAACAAGTCGCTGCGCGTTTGTTTGATGATATGGTGGATCAAGAGCACAACATCCAACAAAAAGTATTGTCTGAACATAAAAATGATGACGATGAATTAGAACAAACTTTAGCAAAAGCGCGCCGTTTACAAGAAGACAGTAAACGTTTTGTCCCTACGGGTGAAATTTGGAAGCCTTTGGAACAAAATCAAGATCATAACCGTGATATTGATGCCTTATTACGTGCTTCAGAAGATCATAAAGATCATGTTCATTCGTCGTCAGATTTGTTGAATAACAACATAGTCCATACGGAGCAGAATACGACAGTCCTCAAACACTCTACACATGATGTGCAAGATTTAGATTGGGATGATGACCAAGTTTTTGATGATTTATTGGCGGTTGTACCTAAAGACAATACTGCAACAGATGTACACCGTCCATTTAGTCAAGCAGCTGAAGCACATTCAACAGGGCATTCTTTAGATCTTGATCTCCCAAGTTTGGCGCAAGTACAACAGCCTCACTCAAGTCATGATGCTGACCGTTTAGCTGCAGAGTTAGATGATTTAGCACATTTGGCTGATGCATCTATTGAACAAGTCACTGATGTTCAGCCTGAAGTGCGTAGAGCAAGCAGTTATGCACAATCTTCACCTTTGGTAAAAGCTGAAATTCAAACGAATTTAATGACTTCAGTGGTGTCTGAAGAAGAAAAGTCACGTATTTCTTCTGATAAAGATGCATTTAGAGCGGCTTGGCAAGAAACAGCAGGTAAACCTGTTGAAGATGATGTTTTAGATGAAGAATTTGATCTAGATGCACCATTGACGGATGCCTTAGGTCGACCAATGTCTCGTGCAATGCAAGTTGCACAAAAAAGACGTGATTTGCCAACATTACCTGGTTATGAATTATTAGATAAGGTCGATCCTAATAAAAAAGTAAACTTCACGGCTGATCAATTGGCACGCTTGTCTGAGTTATTGGAAATTAAATTACAAGAATTTAATGTTAAAGCCAAAGTGATTGAAGCACAACCAGGACCTGTAGTCACACGTTTTGAATTAGACCTTGCACCAGGGGTAAAAGCGTCTAAAGTGACCAATATTTCACGTGATCTAGCACGTTCTATGTCAATGGCTTCGGTACGTGTGGTCGAGGTGATTCCAGGTAAGCCTTATATTGGTATTGAAGTGCCGAACAGTTCCCGTGAAATGGTACGTTTAATTGAACTATTAGAAACTCCGACATTTAAAGATCCTTCGGGATTACTTTCGATGGCGATGGGCAAGGATATTTCAGGCAATCCTGTCATTACTGACTTGGGTAAAGCCCCACATATGTTAGTTGCAGGAACAACAGGCTCAGGTAAATCGGTTGCAGTCAACTCGATGATTTTATCCATGTTATTGAAATATACACCTGACCAGTTGCGTTTGATCCTCATTGATCCAAAACAGCTCGAACTTGCTAACTATAATGATATTCCTCATCTTTTAACGCCTGTTGTAACGGACATGAAAGATGCTGTAAGTGCGCTGAATTGGTGTGTGAATGAGATGGAACGCCGTTATAAATTAATGTCATTCTTAAAAATCCGTAAATTGGCAGACTATAATCGTAAGGTTGAAGAAGCAATCGCCAATGGTGAAGACTTAATCGACCCGACATGGAAGCCATCAGATTCAGCGACACAAGAACGTGCACCGCGCTTACAGCCATTACCTTCGATTGTGATTGTGGCTGATGAATTTGCAGACATGATCATGCAAGTGGGAAAAAAAGCAGAAGAAATGATCACGCGTTTGGCTCAAAAGTCACGTGCAGCAGGAATTCATTTACTTCTTGCAACACAGCGTCCATCGGTCGATGTGATTACCGGTTTAATTAAAGCGAATATACCGACGCGTGTGGCTCTGCGTGTCAATAGTAAAATTGATTCACGTACTATTTTAGATGCAGGCGGCGCAGAGGATTTACTTGGTCATGGTGACATGTTGTTCTTAGGACCAGGTAAAATTGAACCTGAACGTGTACATGGTGCATTTATTTCAGATGATGAAGTCAACCGAATTTGTGATGCATGGCGTGAACGTGGTGATCCAAATTATGTTGACGAGATTTTAACGCCATATGATGAAGAGCCAACATCAAAAGGCTTTGAAGATGGCGATGCTGATCCAAATCGTGATGCTTTATATGATCAGTGCGTCTCTTTTGTGCTAGAAACACGTAAAGTATCTGTTTCATCTTTACAACGTAAATTTAGTTTGGGTTATAACCGTGCTGCACGTATTGTTGACCAGATGGAAGAACAGGGCATTGTGAGTGCAATGGGACCAAATGGCAAACGAGAAATTTTAGTTTGATTTAGTTTAACTTGAGATTTGCAATGAGTTTCGGCTCATTGCAATTTTGTAGCACACTTAGTGGCTAATTCAGCGAGATTTTTAATTTGAAATAAATCATTTTCAATTCAAGATGTTCTTTCACCCAATAGGGGATCTCTCATGTTATTGGCATTAAGTACCTTAGTTTTTATTCATTTTTGTGCTTTAGTGACACCAGGTCCAGATTTTTTTATTGTTTCTCAAACTGCGATTAGTCGTTCTCGTACTCAAGCAATGTGTGTGGTATTGGGAATTACAGTTGCGGTAGTGCTGTGGGCATTTTTTGCTTTAATAGGCTTAAATTATATTTTTGAAAAATTTGTTTGGTTTAAACAGGTCATGTTGGTATTGGGCGGTATTTATTTATGTTGGTTAGGTTTTCAGTTGTTAAAATCTGCATTTTCTAAGCAAAAAATAAATAGTCCAATCGTTGAAGTTGAATTGCCTAAAAGCCATTTTAAATTTTTTATGAAAGGTTTGTTGACGAACTTATCTAATCCGAAGGCTGTGATTTACTTTGGTAGTGTTTTTTCTATGTTTCTTGCAAATCCTCAATTAGATCAAATGCATGCTGTTTTGCTAGTGGTTGTTGGCGTGGAAACATTGATGTGGTTTGTCTTTGTGGCATTGATTTTTTCATTACCCCGTTTTAAAACTGCTTATCAACGTGCAGCAAAATGGATTGATGGTATCGCTGGTGGATTATTTACTGCATTTGGATCTTATTTAATTATTAGACCTCTTGCGAAAGTAAAAACTGCCTCAATATAGATTTCATGAAATATCAGAAATTAAACCGTTTTTCAGATTCTGAATTCCAGCGCTTGGTTGGCGTACCTCGACCAGTTTTTAGTGAAATGGTCGAAGTTTTAAAAGAAGCAGAATCACTTAAAAAGAAATCTGGGCGTCCTCATACTTTAGCTATAGAGGATCAATTGTTATTAACACTCAATTACTTACGGAATTACAGCACTCAATTGGAATTGGCTGTAAATTACCATATCGCTGAAAGTAATGTGAATCGAACTATTAAAAAGGTTGAAGATGCATTAATGAAATCAAGACGTTTTACCTTGCCCAAACGAAGCATTACCACAGCAAACGAACAATTTAACTGGGTCATTATTGATGCTACAGAATGTTCAATAGAACGCCCGAAAAAAAAATCAGAGTAAGTTCTACAGTGGTAAAAAGAAGAAACATACGTTAAAAGCTCAAGTGATCTATCATCCGAAGAGCAAACAAATCATAGGAGTAGATATATCGTCTGGCAGTCAGCATGATATTAAATTGGCAAGAAAAACAGTTAAGAAATTCAAACATTGTGACTATGTTATAACCGATTTAGGGTACTATGGGTTAGAGCAAGATGGCTTTAAATTATTGATGCCAATAAAGAAAAAGAAGAATTTCCCCTTATTTGATGCTGAGAAAAATTACAATAAAATGATTGGAAAAATACGAGTTGTAATCGAACATATTAACAGTCAATTGAAAAGATTTAGAATACTAAGTGAACGCTATCGAAATAGACGAAAAAGATTCGGTTTACGCATTAACTTAATCGCTGTACTGGTAAACCGAATGAACTTGCAATAACGACTTTCGCAAGAGGTCTATTAATAAGTAATTATCAATAAATAATTATAAATTTTGAGTGAAATGGTTTAAAAGTTGATTCTAGCCATAAAAAAAACCTACAATTGTGCAGGTTTTTTTAATCTTATTCGTGATTATGCAAATTTTGCTAAAACTTCTAAAAAGCCATCTT
This sequence comes from Acinetobacter piscicola, assembly GCF_015218165.1. Classification (NCBI taxonomy): domain Bacteria; kingdom Pseudomonadati; phylum Pseudomonadota; class Gammaproteobacteria; order Moraxellales; family Moraxellaceae; genus Acinetobacter; species Acinetobacter piscicola. The sequence continues at coordinate 805,180 of NZ_CP048659.1, forward strand.
TTTGACGAGGATATTGTTTGATCACGTCATGGATACGTTGACCTTCAGGATTGGTTGCATTGATGTCACGACCATCTGCAATAAATTTATTTAACAGGCGCTCATAGTCAAAAGGACGCATGTGTTTAAAAGCATGATAAAGCACATGAAAGTCAGCATTGACACCTGCAGGAGGTAACTGATCTAAATAGGCAAAAACACGCTCGTCCGACCATTCCTCATTGAACGTTGCTGGCTGTGAAAGTGCCATAACAGCATCTCCTCAAAATAAAAAATTGACATTCTTCAGTATTATAAAAAGCTTTTGAAAAACTGTTTATAAGGAATACTGCAAAGGTTTTCTGAATTATGTCTAATAAAAAAGGGCAAAATATGAGATTAGATGAGTCAAGCATTGCTTTAGCTCACCTAATGACTTGCAGCGCTGCTGTAAGTCAACTGAATAGAATCAAATTTCTATACAGCTTGTCTCATATTTTGCCCTGAATCAATTCACTTGACTAATCAATAATGAAATTAACGTTCTTCAGGTAAATTGATATTCATTTCTAGCATTTCAATGTTTGCTTCTGAACGTACAGACATTTGAATATGTTGTTCATCTACACCACGGACATAGCGGTTCACAACTTGCATGATTTCTTTTTTCATTTGATCAATTTTATCTTGACTCAAACGTTTGCCTAAACCTTGTTCAGAGGCAACAATGACTTTCAAACGATCTTTAGCAGTTTGCGCACTTGAAGGCTTGTCATCATTACTAAATAATTTACTCCAAAATCCCGCCATTCTTACGCTCCAAATAATCTCGCTAACCAACCTTTAGGCTTAACAGTAATATGTCGATATGGACGCTCTTCACCAAGGAAACGAGCAACTAAGTCATCATAAGCTTGTCCTGCACTTGCTTCTGTATACAAAATAACAGGTTTACCTTCGTTGGATGCTTGTAGCACGCTTGGACATTCAGGAATTACACCTAAAGTCGGGATACGTAAAATATCTTTTGAAATATCATCAATAGTTAACATTTCTTGTTTGTCGGCACGTTCTGGGTTGAAACGTGTGATACATAAATGTTTACGTACTCGTCCTTCGTTGTTTTCGATTTTCTTGGTTTTGCTGTCTAGCATTCCGATGATACGGTCAGAATCTCGAACTGAAGAAATTTCTGGGTTGGTTACAATAATTGCTTCATCTGCATGGTACATTGCCAAAATAGCACCACGTTCGATCCCTGCAGGAGAGTCACAGATAATATAATCAAACTCTTGTGAAAGCTCATCCATCACACGTGCAACGCCTTCGTCTGTTAAGGCATCTTTGTCGCGGGTTTGTGATGCAGGTAAAATATAAAGATTTTCGATGTCTTTATCACGGATTAAAGCCTGTTGTAAACGGGCTTCATTATTCAAAACATTCACGAAGTCATAAACGACACGGCGTTCACAACCCATGATCAAGTCTAAGTTTCGTAGACCGACATCAAAATCAATAACAACAGTTTTATGACCACGAAGGGCTAGTCCTGTTGCAAAAGATGCACTTGTTGTAGTTTTACCTACGCCACCTTTGCCTGATGTAACGACAACAATTTTGGCCACCGAATCCACTCCTGTTATGGTCATTCATCCCCTTTGTGAGGGGAGTTTATTATGGTGTTAATTTATACATTAAAATTGCAGAACTGAAAACTCAAGTTCTTGCTGGTCATTCAAGTAAATATGCACAGATTTTTTGATGAATTCCGTTGGAATATCATCAGCTACACAATATGTTCCCGCAATAGAAACCAATTCAGCTTCTAAGGAATGACAAAAAATTCTTGCAGCGCTATTACCGCCTGCACCTGCAATCACTCTACCACGAACACTGCCATAAATATGTATATTTCCAGAAGCAATCACTTCTGAACCACTATTTATTCCAGCATTCAAAATGATGTCACCATGATCTTGTACTAAACATTGTCCAGTCCGCAGAATTTCGTCATGATAAGACGTTATATGGCTAACCGTAGTGTGTTGTTGTGTAACTTTCGATGGTGCATCTGTATTGTCATGTGCAGGTGAAGCTGTTGTGGGTGCTGCAACCACCTGTTCTTTCGTTGCTTTAATACGTTGTAAAGGTCGGTCAGAAGGCAGGATTGGAAATTGAATCGCTTGAGCTTGTTCGCTTAAAATGCCATCAATCACGCCCATCGGTTGTAAATCTAGGCTAATTAATAGCTGAATTAACGCAATGAGTTCTTGTTCAACAGTACTGTCGAGAACGACCAAAGCCCCTTGATAAGAAGTTTCTGCCATCATAGCGCTAAGTTGCTGGCGGATAGCATCATGATCATTTGTATCGAAGATTAATCGGGTAAAATTAACCATTCTGCCTGTAATCCGTATATCAGCCATAACTATTCCTTAAAGGCTCGTCACCTGAAAATGATAAATAAAGTCAAACTTTAAAAACTGCTCAAATGCTAGAACAAATTGAACGATTTCTCTAGCATAGATACAAATATTTGCATTGATTTGCTCAATCTTTGAATCACTTAATCATTGGCTTGGTCATATTTTTCGAGTTCAATCTGCCATTGTTTAATTTTCACTTGTTTACGGATCGCCGCTAAGCTTTCATAGACTGCTGATTCGACCAATTGTTCTAAGGCTTTATTTTCAATGTTTAATTGGCTTAGTTTGTCAGAAATGAGCATATAAATTTGGTTCGGCTGAGCATGTGAACCAGCAGTTAAAGGAGCAATCAATCCTTGAGTAATGTTTTCACCTAAACGCTGACCAATACTCTGGATTTGATTTTCAATCATGCCACCTGCAATGGGAATCAGTCTGAGTAGTTGAGTCAGTTGAGGGGTATCTTCAATCGCTTGTTTGACGATTTGCCCAACGTTGTCTGCAATGAAGCGTTGTTGTGCTTTGAGTTCGGTGGCGAGCGTATCTTGTAAAATCTCTGCTAAGACCTGAGCAAATATTTCTCGGTGATGATCGACCAATTCATGAATAATTTTTTTATGACTTGAACTGGTATCAAGCTCATATTTAATCCCATCAATGACAGAAACAACAACACGGTCAGAAATTTCTTCCATCACCACGCGATAATAAAACAATACCTTTTTCATGATATTGTCAGGAATAACTTTATAGCCTAACTCATGTAAACGATAGGCAATAATGCCTGCACGAATTAGACGTAAGAAACGTAAATAAGGAATAATTGCTAAAATTTCATACCAATGAATAAAAGGGAAGAAAAACCAACGCTGATGATGTTTGTAGATAATGGCAATCAACCAACGAATGGCGAGTTCAACTACTAAAAATAAAATAAACCATCCTTCAGTTTTAATCACCCATGGATGTAAGTCTGATTTATAAAAAGCTAAAACTTCAGGCAAATAAATTTCATTAAAAAATAATTGCCCAAAACTGCTCATTAAAAATAAGTTAGCGCATAGACAAAACAGGTTGAAGACAATGATCGCCATCATGAAAATGTCATACACTAAAAACATTTTCCAACCCAAAGTATTGTGATGTTGTGGGCGAATACTTTTTTGCTTCGCTGTAGCCTGTTCTGTCATAACGATCCTTATTGGTTTCTATCTGATTTTAGTTTTGATATTTTTGTTTCATCGAACTAATCAATTGATCTTTGTCTTGCCATAACTCATCGACCCAATGTTGAAATTTAGCACGGTATTCTGGATCTTCTTCATAGTCACCGCCCAATACCCATGTTGGAATTTCGATTTTACGTAGATTAACTACGATTCGTGGAACTTCACCGAGCCAAAATTCGCCATAGCCTGGTGCACCATCAGGATAGACAATGGTCATGTCAACCAGGGCATCGATTTGATCACCTAAAATATTCAATGCGAGAGCTAATCCGCCAGCTTTCGGTTTAAGTAAGTTACGATAGGGGGACTGTTGCTGTTGATGTTTTTCAGGGGTGAAGCGTGTACCTTCAAGATAGTTTAATAACGTAAAGGGTTGGCTCAATAATTGTTCACATGCTTTACGCGCTTCTGCCATGTCTTGATGTTTTAAGGCTGGATTTTTTTCGATTTGTGCTTTGCTATGACGCTTCATCATTGGAAAGCCTAAAATTTTAAAGGCTTGTCCCACAAAAGGAATAAAAATAAGTTCCCATTTGGTAAAGAAACGGGTCAGTGGCATACGGGTTAAGCCAAAATATTGATTGACTGTGGTATCGACCCAACTTTGATGATTACAGGTCATAAGGTAGCGACCTTGCATATTTAAGTCGAGATTTTGATCGACTGAAATCTCCCACTGTGTTTCAGGTAAGATATGGTCGATGAGCCAATTGTTGACACTTAACCAACTGTTGGTAATTTGAATATTGGTTTCATCAACTTTTTTAGATTGTTTAAAGAGTTTGGTTAATCCGAGTGCTAATACAGGTGGACCATGAAAAAAAGTACTTCCTGTAATCACAGAACCGACAGTAAAGCCTTTGCTTATTTTTTTTAAAAAAGGGTGTTTCTGCTGTTGAGATGACATAGAAAAGTCCTAAAAAAGAGTTTTATGTACGCATGACTGCTTTTAAATATAGTCGTTGTTTATGCAATTAAAAAGTCTGATTTCTTAACTATGTATAAATTATGATGAACTACACTGAAAATACTCGGTTATTTATTTCAAAATGTAACGAATTTGGATATTTTTAACAAAATGTCAATGGTTTAAGCGCATAATTTAAATCATTATTTCTAACATAGAAAAACACCAACCTTGGAGGCATGTAATGCGTGCACTTGTAATCTCAGCGGTAGTAGGGGCTTTGGCACTTTCTGGTTGCCAAAATATGGAATATGATAAAGCAGCAATTGGTACTGGCTTAGGTGCATTATTAGGCGCTGGTATTGCGTATTCAAATGCTGATAAAGATAAAATGGGTCAAGCTGCTGCAATTGGTGCAGTTGTTGGTGCAGGTGCAGGAGCACTGCTTGATCGTAAAGAAAAACGTTTACGTGAAGAGTTAGCGGGTACAGGTGTTGATGTAAACCGTAATCCAGATGGCTCAATCAATATGGTAATGCCAAGTGTAACTTTCGCGACAAACTCAGCATCAATTCAACCTAAATTCCAATCAGCGTTAAATGACGTTGCTCGTGTATTGGCTGAAGGTGGTACAGCTGGTAAATTAGCACTTGTTATTCATGGTCATACCGATAACACAGGTAATGATTCAATCAATATTCCATTGTCTCAAAGCCGTGCAAGTTCAGTATTGAACTATCTTGCGACTCAAGGTATTTCTGCGTCTCGTATGACAGCGAGAGGTTATGGTTCAACTTCGCCAGTTGCTGATAACTCAACAGCTGCAGGTCGTGAACAAAACCGTCGTGTAGAAATCACAGTTTATGAAACTAAATAATTATTGTTTCTAAATTGACTTAAAGAACCACCTTCGGGTGGTTTTTTATTTGTGAAAAAGCTTGCAAAAAAGCATGAAAAATTAGGCAAGATCGCTTTTGATGACTATAATCTAGCTCGAAGTTTTTAGAGGATGAACAATGTCAAAAGCAAGTCAGTTGAACGACAAGCAACTTGAAGCCATGAAGTATACTCAAGGACCCTTGTTAGTACTTGCAGGGGCAGGTTCAGGCAAAACTTCAGTGATTACCCGTAAAATTGCCTATTTGGTACAACAGTGTGGCATTCCTGCACATCGTATTACGGCAATGACATTTACCAACAAAGCTGCTCGTGAAATGAAAGAGCGTGTGGGTAAACTGCTGGGTAAAGAAGAAGGCAAAGGCCTTTCTGTATCGACGTTCCATACCTTTGGTTTGAATTTATTGCGTTTAGAGTTGAAGCATACGCCTTTAAAAAATAACTTTTCGATCTTAGATGCTGATGACTGTAAACGTATTTTGATGGATTTGATGCATCGCGATAATTTATCAGGTGCAGAAAGTAAAGATTTGATCGCCAAAGCCATGAAGAAAATTTCGGATTGGAAAAACGATCTGATTTTACCTGAGCAAGCGCACAATACCTGTGAAACCACAGAAGATGTGCAATTTGCCCATTTATATCAACTTTATGAGCGTAATTTACGTGCTTATAATGCCGTAGATTTTGATGATTTAATCGTGATGCCAACACGGTTGTTACAAGACAATGCCGAAGTACGTGACCGTTGGCAAAATCGTATTCGTTATTTACTGGTTGATGAATATCAAGACACCAACACCGCACAGTATATTTTAGTGAAATTACTGGTTGGTGTGATGGGGCAGTTCACTGCCGTAGGTGATGATGACCAATCGATTTACGCATGGCGTGGTGCAAAGCCTGAAAATATGGCATTGCTCAAAGAAGACTTTCATAATTTAAAAGTGATTAAGCTTGAACAAAACTACCGTTCAACCAGTCGTATTTTAAAAGCAGCAAACCATGTGATTGACAACAATCCGCATATTTTTGATAAAAAATTGTGGAGTGATAAAGGGCATGGTGAAGTCATTCGTGTTATTACTTGTCGTAATGATGATGATGAATCTGAACGTGTAGTGAAAGATTTACTAACGCATAAATTGATGAATGGGAAAAATTGGAAAGATTATGCGGTGTTGTATCGCGGAAATTTCCAAGCCCGTGTACTCGAAACCCAACTGCGTCAAATGCAAATTCCTTATAAACTTTCAGGTGGTCAGTCTTTCTTTGCGCGTGCTGAAATCAAAGACATCATGAGTTATTTAAGGGTAATTATTAACCCTGAAGATGACAGTGCTTTCTTACGCATTATCAATACCCCAAAACGTGCGATTGGTCCTGTGACATTGGAAAAATTGGGTTTATTTGCTCAAGAAAATCATTTATCACTTTTAGCGGCTGCAAGTGATCAACGTCTTACCATGGTGATGCCGAAAAAAGCGACGACACAACTGGCTGAGTTTGCAGGTTTTATTGAAGACTTTACCCGTGAACTATTAGATGATGATGAGCCTGTGCCGAAAATTCGTCAGATGATGAATGAAGCGGGCTATATTGATTATTTACGTGAATCTGCTGCCACACCTGCGCAAGAAAAAACCAAGTTGGATAATGTAGAAATGCTATATAGCAGTATCCAAAGTTTGATTAATCGTGCCGAAGATGTCGATGAAAAAAACATTGAAAGTGTGATTCGTAAAATGGTGTTGCTTGATATGCTTGAACAGCAACAGGAAGAAGAAGACACGGATAAAGTGAATCTGTTGACCTTGCATGCATCAAAAGGTTTAGAGTTTCCATTTGTTTATATCATGGGTTTAGAGGAAGAGTTGCTTCCGCATAAAAACTCGATTGCGGCTGAAACCATCGAAGAAGAACGCCGTTTGATGTATGTGGGGATTACTCGAGCACAACAGGGCTTGACCTTGACCTTGGCGGAACAGCGCAAAAATGGCGGACAAATGAAGCAAATGACCCCAAGTCGTTTTCTAGATGAGTTGCCACAAGATGAGTTGGATTGGTTAGGACGCAAGAAAAAGTTCGCTGAAAATGTCGATCCAAAACAGCAAGCACAGCATTATCTACAAAATTTAAAAGCGTTATTAAAACGTTAATATACCCTTTTTAGTTATTTTTTAAATCTCTCTGACCTGTGTGGGAATAAGAGAGATTTTTAGTTTTCATTGTGTTCAATATAGGATTTTAGTATGAAAGTGCAAGTCAAAGTACTTGATCAGCGTTTAGGTCAAGAATGGCCAATGCCAACATATGCGACAACAGGTTCAGCAGGTTTAGATCTACGTGCATGTGTAGATGAAGCGACACAAATTGAACCGGGTCAAACGGTTTTAGTGAAAACAGGTTTGGCGATTTATATTCAAGACCCAAGTTTTGCAGGCTTAGTATTACCACGTTCAGGCTTAGGACATAAGCATGGTATTGTTTTGGGTAATTTGGTCGGCTTGATTGATTCAGATTATCAAGGTGAATTGATGGTATCTGTGTGGAATCGTGGACAGACTACATTTACCTTAGAGCCTGGTGAACGTTTAGCACAATATGTACTTGTGCCTGTGGTACAAGCTGAGTTTGATTTAGTCAATGATTTTGAAGCGACTGAACGTGGTGCAGGTGGTTTTGGACATACAGGTCAGAATTGATCTACATTTGTAATTTTTTAGATAAAAAAGCCTGTTAATCAGGCTTTTTGTCATTTTTTCTCGTTTTGTAACCAAAAGTATATTTAAAATATGTTTTATATTTGCCTATAGTTATATCAACAATTTTAAATCATTTTGATTTTGTCCCCATTATAAAAAGGTGACTCTATATTGGTTATCTAAAGGGCGGAAGTCATTAGAAGTATTGCTTATGATCAATTCCTTAGAATTTCCACATCATATTTTTCGTGCATATGATATTCGTGGAAAAGTTGAATTATTAACACCTGAATTGGTTTACTGTATTGCGCAAGCTTTAGTAAAACAATATCAGCAACAACAACAAGACCAGATTGTCATTGGATATGATGCACGTTTGACGAGTCCAATTTTTGCCAAAATTATAGAAAATGTATTTTTACAACATCATTTTAAAGTGATTTCGATTGGCTGCTGTGCGTCGCCACAAATGTATTTTGCTGCAAGAAAAACACAGGGCAATGGCATTATTGTGACTGCGAGTCATAATCCTAAAACTGACAATGGGATAAAGTGGATTATCAATGCTGAGCCCCCTTGTCCTGATATGATTCAAGCAGTGGGTCAAGAAGCGAAGCATGTATTGGCACAACAAAAATCAGCAATGGTCGTGCCACAAGTCAAACCTGAAATCAAAACAGAATTTTGTACAGCCTATCAAGCCGCAATTTTACGTGATATTTATTTAAAACGACCCTTGAAAGTGGTGATTGATGGTTTAAATGGTTCGGCAGGATTTTGTTCACATATTATTTTGAAAAAACTTGGCTGTGAAGTGATTGCTTTACGCTGTAATGCCGATGGTAATTTTCCTGATCATGCACCTGATCCATCTCAAGCGACACATTTGGAATTATTACGACAAAATATTTTAACTCATCAAGCTGATCTTGGGATTGCACTGGATGGCGATGGCGATCGTGTGGTGATTTTAGATGAAAATGCGCACATTATTTCTGCAGATCGTTTAATGGCTTTATTTGCACAGATTTGTCTGCGTGCCAATCCACATCGTGAAATTGTTTTTGATGTGAAATGTTCTTCTATGGTACGTGAAACTATTGAAAAAATGGGGGGTAAAGCCACCATGATTCGTACGGGCAGTAGTTTTTTACGCAAATATTTAACCCAATCTAAAGGGCAGGCTGTTTTTGGCGGCGAATATGCAGGGCATTATGTATTTAATGATGGACGTGGTCTAGGTTACGATGATGGTATCTATGCAGCGTTGCGTGTAATGGAATATTTATGTGAATCGCCCAAGGAAACGACGTTATCGCAAGTGTTGGCAGCTTATCCTGAACGTTGTTATACCGAAGATACTTATATCAGTACGCATAGTACGAATCCTAAAAAAGTGTTGAGTGAAATTGAACAATTGAGCACAGGTTATGGTGCAGAATTGATTAAAATAGATGGCATTCGACTTGATTTTGATCATGGATTTGGCATTATTCGAGCATCAAATACGGGTGAGTTTTTTACAGTACGTTTTGATGCCGACAATCCATCACGTTTAGATGAAATTCGACAAACATTTGCGTCTATGTTGCATGATCATTATCCTATGATTGCTCAAGACATTTTGAAAGCTCATTAATATCATTTCTACATGGGAGAGGCGTAATGCCACATCAACATACTGGCACTGACAAAGCGCAAATTTTGACAGAAGCGTTACCGTATATTCAACGCTTTTCAGGTAAAACGCTAGTCGTGAAATATGGTGGCAATGCGATGACTGATCCTGCTTTGGAAAGCTCATTTGCACGTGACATCGTGTTGTTAAAAACGGTAGGGATTAATCCAATCGTGGTACATGGTGGCGGTCCTCAAGTTGATTCATTTTTAAAACAACTCGGTCGTGAATCTGACCGTATCGATGGGATGCGTGTAACCGATCCTGCAACGATGGAAGTTGTAGAAATGGTCCTTGGCGGTAGTGTGAACAAATCTATCGTAAATTTGATCAATAAACATGGTGGTCGTGCTATTGGTCTCACGGGTAAAGATGGTAATTTATTACGTGCTAAAAAACTATTGATGGAAAAAATCCAGGAGGATGGTTCAGTACAACACATTGATTTAGGGTTAGTCGGTGAAGTGACTGGCGTTAAAACCGATGTTTTAGAAATGTTTACCCAAAGTGATTTTATTCCTGTCATTGCACCTTTAGGTGTCGATGAAGAGGGTAAAACCTATAACATTAATGCCGACTTGGTTGCAGGTAAAGTGGCTGAAGCTTTAGGTGCTGAAAAGCTTATTTTACTGACCAACATCACTGGTGTTTTGGATGAAAATAAAAATCTGTTAACAGGTTTGTCTACCCAAGAAGTTGATCATCTGATCGATACAGGTGTGATTTATGGTGGCATGATTCCAAAAGTTGGTTGTGCTTTAGATGCTGTGAAAGGTGGCGTGGTGAGCGCACATATTGTGGATGGACGTGTGCCACATGCAACGCTATTGGAAATTTTTACTGATCATGGGGTCGGTACTTTGATCACCAACCGAACAAAGCCAAGCGGTGCTTAATCCTTTAAAATCGTCAACTGAAGAAGCCAGTGTTTAAACTGGCTTTTTTATGATGAAAATTTAGCTTCTATTGAAGACACATGTATTTGTTTTTGAATGGTCATCAATTAGTCATTCATTTGTCATTTAGATTCTCTAGTGTGATGAAAAGCACAAGGAGTTCTAAATTATGTTTGCAAGATTAAATCAATACAGACAAAACATTAGCTTCCCATTAACTCGTGCTAAAAAAGCACAATTACATTATAAATTTGAATGGGCAGAAGACATTAAACAACTCAAAGAGATTCAAAAGTTTCGCGCAGAACAATTTTCACAACAATTTGGTATCCAATTTGAACATGGTTTAGACCAAGATTTATATGACTTAGATTGTCATCATGCTGTTTTGCGTGATAAATGGAGCAATGAAATTGTTGCTTATACTCGTTTAAAATTGGTACAAGGCGATGATTTAGCAAATAGTTATAGTGCTCAAGAATTTGATATTTCTCAATTTTCACATTTAAGCAATATTGTTGAAATTGGACGCACCTGTGTACATCCGCGCTATCGTAATGGTAAGGCATTGTCGATTTTATGGTTAAATTTAGTGCCGATGGTGCTTTGGAAAATGAAAGCTAAACATTTAATGGGCTGTGTTTCGATTCGCTTAGAAGACAATAAAGCACGTGCCTATTACACCCATCAATTTATTAAAAAACTAGATCAAAGCCAAACCATTCATGTTCCTGCACGACCGAGTTATGAACCGATCCATCCTGAGTTTAGTTTTCCACAAGATGAACGTATTCCAAAATTATTTGATGTGTATTTGAAAATGAAAGCTCGTTTGTCACAACAGGCTTACCATGATGAACAATTTAATTGTTTAGATTATTTTGTCTTTTTAGATGTCAATGAAATTGCCAAGCATTTTGTGCTCAATAAAATGGTCAATCGTTCATAATATAAGAAAAGCACATTTCGTTTGTAAACATTCAGATTTGCAAGCGAAGTGTGACTCATGCACAATATTCACATAATGATCATGTTCAAATAAAAGATTATGTGCCAATTACTCGGAATGAACTGTGCAACACCAACAGATATTACGTTTTCCTTTCGTGGGTTTTCTCAACGAGCAGGAATAACATCTGATCATTCAGATGGTTTTGGCATTGCCTTTTTTGAAGACAAAGCCTGTCGTTTATTTGTGGATAATCAATCTGCAGTTGAATCTCCGATTGCAGAGTTGGTTCGTAATTATCCGATCAAGTCACGTAACGTGATTGCACATATCCGTAAAGCAACACAAGGCAAAATCACTTTAGAAAACTCACATCCTTTTGTCCGTGAGTTGTGGGGGAGGCAGTGGATTTTTGCTCATAATGGTGATTTACATCATTTTAATCCAAGACTTTCGGGGCGTTTTACCCCTGTAGGCAATACGGACAGTGAATTATCCTTTTGTTATTTATTGGATAAACTAGTAGAAAAATTTGGTTATCATGAACCCTCTTTAAATGAGATTTTTGCTGCACTTCTAGAAATCTCTCCAAAAATAGCTGAACACGGTACATTTAACTTTTGTTTATCGAATGGGCAGGCTCTTTTTAGCTATGCGACTACAAAACTGCATTGGATTGTGCGTGAATATCCGTTCCAACCCGCAAGTCTGATTGATCTTGATGTTGAAGTTGATTTTAGTGAAGTCACGACACCTGAGGATCGGGTTGCAGTGATTACCACTGAACCTTTAACCAATAATGAAGTGTGGCATGCATATCAAGCGGGTGAAATGATTTTATTTCAAAATGGACAACCGATTAAACAAGCACTGACTGTCGTTGAACGTTTGCAGCGTGAAGCGAAAGATCCAAGTTTAAAACGTGTTACGAAAGCGGATCAATATTAATTAAATAATACTATCATAGGGGTGTGTATTATTTTTTTTTCAATAGACCTCTTGCGAAAGTAAAAACTGCCTCAATATAGATTTCATGAAATATCAGAAATTAAACCGTTTTTCAGATTCTGAATTCCAGCGCTTGGTTGGCGTACCTCGACCAGTTTTTAGTGAAATGGTCGAAGTTTTAAAAGAAGCAGAATCACTTAAAAAGAAATCTGGGCGTCCTCATACTTTAGCTATAGAGGATCAATTGTTATTAACACTCAATTACTTACGGAATTACAGCACTCAATTGGAATTGGCTGTAAATTACCATATCGCTGAAAGTAATGTGAATCGAACTATTAAAAAGGTTGAAGATGCATTAATGAAATCAAGACGTTTTACCTTGCCCAAACGAAGCATTACCACAGCAAACGAACAATTTAACTGGGTCATTATTGATGCTACAGAATGTTCAATAGAACGCCCGAAAAAAAAATCAGAGTAAGTTCTACAGTGGTAAAAAGAAGAAACATACGTTAAAAGCTCAAGTGATCTATCATCCGAAGAGCAAACAAATCATAGGAGTAGATATATCGTCTGGCAGTCAGCATGATATTAAATTGGCAAGAAAAACAGTTAAGAAATTCAAACATTGTGACTATGTTATAACCGATTTAGGGTACTATGGGTTAGAGCAAGATGGCTTTAAATTATTGATGCCAATAAAGAAAAAGAAGAATTTCCCCTTATTTGATGCTGAGAAAAATTACAATAAAATGATTGGAAAAATACGAGTTGTAATCGAACATATTAACAGTCAATTGAAAAGATTTAGAATACTAAGTGAACGCTATCGAAATAGACGAAAAAGATTCGGTTTACGCATTAACTTAATCGCTGTACTGGTAAACCGAATGAACTTGCAATAACGACTTTCGCAAGAGGTCTAATATATTCTGATATTGTTTCTGCTTAAATAAATATTATCACTGATATTTATTTAACTTTTTCTTGATTTATTAGCTTATTTTAAGAAATCATATTTTATATATAATATTAAAATCAAACTATAGATTGGTTAAAAAATACTTTATTGTTTTACTTGGCATTATATTAAATATTAATACAAAACAGTAATTTATGTTTTTTTGTATAAAAAATAGTGAATCCCGACTAATCTGATTGATTTTTATTTGTTTTTTAAAGGTTTATGATGTAGCTGAATGATTGTGAAAATATTTTAACTTGTGTGGGGCAATGCGATGAAGATGAAATGGCTTCCTGAATATAATACAGGGATAGAGGTTATCGATGATCAACATAAACGCATTTTAGATTATATTAATGATTTGCAAAATGTTGATATTGTCTCTGATCGTGCACAAGTTAAAGAAGTTTTAGATAATATTATTGATTATACGCAATCACATTTTACATTTGAAGAAAGTTTGCAAGAAGAAGCAAATTATAAATATCGTGTACCCCATAAACGCGTACATGATTTATTTATTAAGCGTATCGAGGGTTATCGCCAAGATTTTCAAGACGGTAAATCGATTGAAAATGAGTTAAGTGAAGTCTTAGCAAAATGGTTGATTAACCATATTCAACACGATGATGCAGATTATGTTGGGGCAGTGAAACATAATATGATGGGGATTATTCGTGAAAATGAAAAGAAAAAAGGCAAAAACTGGTTTCAACGCTTTTTCTCTTAACTCTATTAATTGAGATAATAAAAACTGAAATAAAATGAATAAGATTCTTATTAGCGCAGCAAACCAGAGGTTTTGGTTTGCTTTTTTTATGCCTAAACTTTGATTTTCACTGAGGACAAAGGCAAAATAGCAGCACTTTATTACGAAACACCTCATGCAGGATTATTCTATGTCACGATGGTTATCGCCGCTCATGGCATTTTGTCTTTCATTTATGATTATTGTTGGCTTAGCGCCAAGTCTCGATATTCAGTTTGATCGACAAATTGATTTTTGGTTATTGTGGTTAGCAACTATGCTGCTTTTGGCATTGCCAATCACCTATTTAGAAATTGCACTTGCAAAACGTTCGAAACAAAGTCCGCTTGCCGCTTTGGCTGCTTTGACACGTGATGCTGATGCTTCACAAAAATGGCGCATTGTGGGGTGGCTTTCCGTCGTATTTATTCCATTTCTTGCAGGCGCAATTGTATCTAATATCACTGTGAATGCTTTGCAAAGTGTACAGTTAAGTTTACAAGCCAATGTATTCTTTGTGATCTGTGCGGTGGTGGCATTTGCATTGTCATTTTTATCTCGTCAGATTTTAGTCGTGTTGACGACATTGGCTGTGATTGCTTCTTTGATTGTAGCAAATGTATTTGGTACAGCCTTACAGCCTTGGCATGTCACCGCTATTGAATTTAAGGAGTGGGGTAATGCAGCGATTTTGGCATTGGTTGCGAGTGGCTTAGGACTAGGTTTGTATTGGCAGACGAACACCTTGCATGCAAAAGAAAGTGCTGCAACGGGTGTTGTACTGCCAATTTGGTTGGCACAGTTAATTGCTGTCATTGCTTTTGGTTTCTTTGCTGTATCCGCACAAATCCCTGCATATACGGTATGTTTTGCCGCAATAGCAAGTGCAGCCTTGTTATTACAATTGGCAAAAGAGCAGTTAAGCCAACGTCAAATTGCACCTGTTTTACAGTTTGTGATTGTGTTGGTGGCATTGTTGGTATGGGCAATTCCAAATATAGCTGTGATTTTCAATCCAATCTTGATGTTATGGGGTTTAGTGATTTGTTTAATCTATGCAATTTTTGTGGGTTGGATCATGAAGATCAGTCATTTGCGTAAAGCAATGAATTTCAGCAATGAGGCATTTTATAATATTTGGCGTATCGCGGTGCGTATTGTGTCACCTTTAGCGATTGTGCTTGCAATCATTGCTTTAGTGGGACAATTGTTCTAATGACGCTGGATCGAACATCTAAAGTTTGGGTGGCATATGCTACTCAAACGCAGCAGTTTCATATCGCTGTTGCTTTTCAAGAGGGTATGACGGCTTTGGATGCAATTGTACAAAGTGGCATCCAAGCGCAGATTGAGTTACCTGAGAAATATCAGTTGGGTATTTTTGGGCTAAAGATCGCGGATGAACACCAGTTGCTCCAAGCAGGGGATCGGGTGGAAATTTATCGTGCATTGACCATCAATCCGAAAGATATTCGCCGTAATCGCGCCAAGGCAAATCCTGTTGGACGCTATTGTCGTGGCAATCGTTATCGCCAATTATTATCCAAATAGTACTTTATTTTGTTGATCGCTTAAAACTATCTACTTGATAATAAAAAACCCCTAGCTAAGGGGTTTCTTTTTATTCTAAATTGACTATAGTGGAGGCGCATTCAAAATTGCTTCTTTGGAAGCAGGCAAACCAGGTTGAGATTCTGGGATCGTCTCTAATCCTTCAATATTAGACACAATTCCTGACTCATTAAAATATATTTTTAAGTGTTGCCCATGTGCTGCTGGAATTTTTGCTTTTTTCGCGTAAGTTCCAGGGATGTAGTTGTAAATGTAGTCCCAACGTAGTGGATTTAATGGATCTGTTACAGTTGGACTGCCTAGCAAAAAGCGGACTTGTTGATAACTCATACCGACTTGAACTTTTGAGGCCTGGGCTTGGGTGAGTGGTGTTCCTTGTGGAATGTCTACCTTATAGACACCGAATACTGAACATCCACCAAGTAAAGAAGCGACGAATAACGTCAGCATGATTTTTTGCATTTTGCTACACTATCCCAAATTAATTATGATGCAATTGATCTATGGATAGATCATACTGCATCTCAAGACTGTTGCATATTCCAACTTAAAATTTGTTGAGAGACCCTTTTATATGCCTATTTCAAATCAGGATTTACGCAAAGCTGGACTTAAAGTTACCCTACCACGAATCAAGATTTTGGAATTATTAGAAAATTCAAGACAACATCACTTGAGCGCGGAAGACATTTATAAAACATTACTTGAACAAGGTGAAGATGTGGGTCTTGCGACCGTATATCGTGTGTTAACACAATTTGAGGCAGCTGGAATTATTCAGCGCCATCATTTTGAAAATAATCACTCTGTTTTTGAAATCATGCAAGAGGATCACCACGATCACCTTGTGTGCCAAAACTGTAATAAAGTAATTGAATTTACAAATGATATTATTGAACATGAGCAGCATAAAGTTGCTGAGCAATACGGTTTTAATCTTACAGGACATTCATTAAACCTCTATGGTTATTGTGATGAACAAGAATGCCAAGAAGCATTTCGTAAGAAATAAAATCACATAAATACAACAAATTAAAAAAGGGAGCTAGTGGTTTAGCTCCCTTTTTACACGCTTTTAAAAAATGATTATTGACCGTCAAAGGTTAGTTTGTTGTTGGCATTCAATAACTGTGCACCACCTTCTTCATCAAGCTTAATCTGTAGACGTAAGTCATTTGGTGAGTCTGCATGTTTTAGCGCATCTTTATAGGTAATTTGACCTGCTTTATAAAGATCAAATAAAGCTTGGTCAAAGGTTTGCATACCCAATTCACGTGAGCGTTTCATTAAATCTTTGATTTCATGTACATCACCTTTACGGATCAAATCTGAAATTAATGGCGAGTTAATGAGAATCTCAATTGCCGCACGGCGTGAATTGCCATCTGGGGTTGGGATGAGTTGCTGCGCAATCATGGCTTTGAGGTTTAAGGACAAGTCCATAAACAATTGACTATGACGGTCTGATTCAAAGAAGTGAATAATACGATCGATGGCTTGGTTGGCGTTATTGGCATGCAGGGTTGCAAAGACCAAGTGACCTGTTTCAGCAAAGGCAATCGCATAATCCATGGTTTCACGAGAACGAATCTCACCAATCAAAATGACGTCAGGTGCTTGACGTAAAGTATTTTTCAGTGCGACTTCAAAAGAGTCTGTATCAATGCCTACTTCGCGTTGGGTGATAATACAGCCTGCATGTTCATGTACGAACTCGATTGGGTCTTCGATGGTAATAATATGACCTTTAGAGTTTTGATTTCGGTAACCGATCAATGATGCCAAAGAGGTCGATTTACCTGTACCTGTTGCTCCTACAAAAATGATAATGCCACGCTTGGTCATGGCGAGATCTTTTAAGATTGGTGGTAGCTTTAAATCTTCCATGGTCGGAATCGTGGTTTCGATTCGACGTAAAATCATCCCTGGTTGATCACGTTGCTGAAATGCACTGACACGAAAACGTGCAGTTTTGTCTTTGTTGACAATGGCAAAGTTGCACTCACGCGTTTCGGCAAATTCTTTACGTTGTTTATCATTCATGATTGAGTGAATAATTTGCCCGACCAATTCTCCAGTCAATTTAGTTTTGACCACAGGAACAATTTGACCATTAATCTTCATTGATGGTTCAACATCGGCAGTAATAAACAAGTCCGATGCCTTTTGCTCAATCATCATATTAAGCAAATCATTAAAATCCATTCTAATTCCCCAAATTTACTTTTTCTTATAAGAATGATTCTGGCTGTTTTGCCGCAGTACGTGCCACTTGTGCGCTGATCGTGCCTTTAGAGACCAATGTTTTTAAACTTTGGTCGAGTGTGGTCATACCGTAGTTGGCACCTGTTTGAATCGCAGAATACATTTGTGCGACTTTATTTTCACGGATCAAGTTACGAATCGCAGGTACACCGATCATAATTTCATGTGCAGCCACACGCCCACCGCCATTTTTCTTCAGTAGGGTTTGTGAAATCACGGCTTGTAAAGATTCAGATAACATGGCACGGACCATGTCTTTTTCTTCAGCAGGGAATACGTCAATCACACGGTCAATGGTTTTTGCCGCAGAAGTGGTATGGAGCGTACCAAAGACCAAGTGACCTGTTTCAGCAGCAGTTAAGGCTAAACGAATGGTCTCAAGGTCACGCATCTCACCGACCAAGATAATGTCAGGGTCTTCACGCAGTGCTGAGCGTAGTGCTTCATTAAAGCCGTGTGTATCACGATGGACTTCACGTTGATTGATCAAGCATTTTTTAGACTGGTGTACAAACTCGATCGGGTCTTCTACCGTTAAAATATGATCATAGCGGTTGTCATTGATATAATCGAGCATCGCAGCGAGGGTAGTTGATTTACCTGAACCCGTAGGACCTGTGACCAACACGATTCCTCTTGGATAATCACAAATGTCTTTAAAGATTTGCCCAAGACCTAAGTCTTCCATAGTCAAAACTTTAGATGGAATGGTACGAAATACCGCACCTGCACCGCGATTTTGGTTAAATGCGTTGACACGAAAACGTGCCACCCCTGGGACTTCAAAGGAAAAGTCAGTTTCGAGTTGTTCTTCATAATCACGGCGTTGTTTATCATTCATAATGTCATAAACAAGACGGTGTACATCTTTATGCTCAAATGCAGGTAAGTTAATACGGCGCACTTCACCATCGACACGAATCATGGGTGGCATACCTGCTGATAAGTGTAAATCTGATGCACCATTTTTAACGGAAAATGCTAGTAGTTCTGTAATGTCCATAATGTCCCCAAAGTAAAACCTATTTACTTAATTATTTTGTAGAATGATAAGGCTTTCGTTCAGCATAACCAACATTTGATGAACAAGAAAGCTGAAATTTTTTTAAATGAGACCACTGCCCATGAATGATTTAACACAAGCCTATAAGATTGTCCTTGAACAGATTGAACATGCTTGTCACATTGCTCAACGTGATGTGGATGAGGTGCAATTATTGGCGGTGTCGAAAACACATCCAAGTGAAATGTTAAAAACAATGTATGATATGGGGCAACGTGCATTTGGTGAAAATTATTTACAAGAAGCGTTAGATAAAATTGAACAATTACAAGACTTAGATATTGAGTGGCATTTTATTGGTCATGTACAACGCAATAAAACCAAACATCTGGCAGAGAAATTTGCATGGGTGCATGGCGTTGACCGTTTAATGATCGCGGAACGTTTGTCGAGTCAAAGAACAGTGGCGCAAGTACCACTCAATATTTGTCTTCAAGTTAATATCGATAATCAAGACAGTAAAGATGGTTGCCAACCGAGTGAAGTTGAAGAATTGGTACAGCACATCAGTCAACTTCCGCACTTAAAACTACGGGGCTTAATGGTGATTCCTGCACCGAATAATACACAGGCATTTGTTGATGCAAAACAATTGTTTGAGCAAGTCAAATTACAACATGCGCATCCTGAAGATTGGGACACTTTAAGTATGGGAATGTCAGGGGATATGCAAGCTGCTATTGCAGCAGGTTCAACGATGGTACGCGTGGGAACGGCTTTGTTTGGTGCACGAGATTATTCAAAACTGTGATAGAAACGTGATAAAAGTATATGAAAATACTGAACTATAGGGTTCAGTATTTTGCTGAAAATTGGACATTTCTTGCTAAATTGAGTACAAAAATATAGCGATTTAATTGTATAAATTGCTGTAAAAATATTTTAAAGATCAAGCTGCAGGGAAGAAGATGTCGAGTTATTATCAGTTATTAAAACGTTCAGTCGATGAACAAGGCGTGGTCACTGCACATTACCAATCTACGCTTCATGCACAAGGTGCATGGAATGAACATGAACAGCATATGGCACCTGCGACAGGAATTATCTGTGCTGAACTAGAACAATTCTCTCCACGAGATGATGTGCGTATTGGACGAATCAGTTTAGATATTTTTGGACTCATTGCAGGGGGTGAATTTAGCATCACCACTAAAGTCATTCGAGGTGGAAAAACCATTGAATTGGTTGAATCTGAAATGGTAGCTCAAGGCAAAGTCTGTATCGTGGCAAGAACATGGCGCATGATGACCAATAACAGCCAAGATGTTGCAGGTTTAGAAGATCAAAAAATTGGAACGCCAGACAACTTACCCATTTGGCATGACATCCGTCAGTGGCCGGGAGGCTATATCAAATCTATTGAGGCGCGTACAGAACAGCGCCGTCAAGGTGCAGGCATCGTGTGGTTAAGTAATGAATTAGATATGGTGGAAGGTCAAGAAACCACAGCATTTGTCAAATTGATGGGTATGGTTGACACCGCAAATGGGATTGTTGCACGACAAAGCCCTCCATTTACATGGGGCTTTCCAAATCTAGACTTACAAATTCATTTATATCGTTTACCCCAAGGTAGATGGTTAGGTTTAGAAACAGTGCAACAGTATGGTGAGGATGGAATTGGCTTAACCAGTTCCGTATTGCACGACATACATGGACCATTTGGACGTAGTGAGCAAATTTTGACATTACGACCATTATAAAAACGTCGTTGAAAGATTTTTAAATCTTAGCCAATAGGATAAAAATTATCCTACAAATGACTACAGATTACTGGTTTCACATCTGTTTATATGAAGTTAAATCATTTTTTACATAAAATAATTGAATAACAGGATGACAGATGATGAAGCCATATTATTTATTGTCTTTGCTTTGGGTTGGATTACTTGCGGCATGTACATCACAACCTGTTCAGCAGTAGCCAAACAGCCATGCAGAATACTCAGCCAAAGCCATTCAAACCGAGAGTAGCAGCAATCTTATTGATGCGAGTCAACAGCTAGGCACAAAATGGGGTGATGATGTCAGTTCTTATGTGCAACACGTCAACTTAAAAAGAGGGGCGAATCAGCCCGTAGATGAAACGCAAGTTCGCTATGCAGATCAACAATTTTCAGGACGTCGTATTAACAGTATTTCATTGGCATCTGGAAAAATTAGTTTTTCGATATTGGATGATCATGGAAGAACATTAGCATTATATAGAGAAGGACAGCGTTATTTTTTATCAGGTCAAAATGGGCAAAGTTACCAATTGCATTATAACAATAGCAGTGCACAAACATTTGAAATTGTTGCAAGTGTAGATGGTTTAGATGTACTGGATGGTCGTCAGGCATCTCGACAAAAAAGTGGCTATGTATTAAGACCTTATAGTTCAATATCGATTGAGGGATTTAGGAAAAGTAATCGTGCTGTGGCATCATTTACTTTTAGTGCACCACAACAATCTTATGCAGCAAATAGTACCTATGGTTCAATTCAAAATACTGGGATCATTGGCACAGTGGTTTATGAATTAAAAGTACCAAAAGCTGAACGATCAGTACAAAATGATGGTTATGCACCTGCACCAAATGCATTCCCTGCGGACTAGTTTTTATAATGTTATAATGTTACATAAATACAAAAAATAAGCATTAGAGAAAATGAAATATTCAGGTTATGCTCAGCTTGATAATAATCCGAGTGCCTTAAAAATGACTATTCAATTGAAAATAATCAATTTCGAATAGATGCCCAGTCATCTTTGAAAAAAGGTCATCATGATGAAAATTATAAATTATTTTTTATGTTTACTGATGTGTGTATTTCTTGCCGCATGTGCGAAGAAAACAGAAGAAAATAGTACACAGCCCTCAACACGTAGTGAAACAACCAGTGCAGATGCTGCTGCGACTGATGCCAATAATGATGTTGCAAGTGATGAAAAACTCGGAACCAAATGGGGCGATGAAATTGACTCCTCCGTGACCGAGGTCGATTTAAAACGTAAGTCAGATTCTCCGATTGCAGAAACCTTAGTCCGTTATGCCGATAAACAATACCAAGGCAAACCGATTCAAGGAATCTCAATTGCAGGGGGTAAAATTAGCCTGACGATTATTGATGATCGTGGGGAGAATATTCCTTTGTATCGCGTAGGTAGTAATTACTTTTTGGCAGGACGTGAAGGACAAAGCTATCAACTCCATTATGAAAATAATACCAGTAAAACATTTGAGATCGTGACGAGTGTGGATGGTGTGGATGTGATTGATGGTAGTACAGCATCACGCAGTAATTCAGGTTATGTCTTACATGCCCATGATACTTTAACCATTGAAGGCTTCCGTAAAAGTGCCGACGCAGTGGCTTCATTTACATTTGGAAAACCTGAAGAATCGTATGCAGCAAACTCGGACAATGGTTCAATTCAAAATACAGGGATCATTGGTACAGTGGTCTATGAGTTAAAAGCACCAGAGGAAGAGCAGAAACAGACCAATAAATATGCACCGCCACCGAATGCATTCCCAGCAGATCGTGATTGAAAAGACACGAGAGTTAAGGTGTTTTTTAAAAGTAGAAAATACCTTTAATAAAAACATAATGTTATGAAGAAATGACCACGTTGCTTTTGGGATTATTTTTTAAATACGACAACTGTATTTGCGCATGGTCATGAAGATTCATTGAAAAATCTTATTGCAACACAAGCAACAACAGAAGAATTTCTTAGCAATTATGACGTGACTTTAGATGCATTAGAAAAAAATTGAAGGTTGGAAGATCAAACCTGATGAAAGTTAGGCATGTATAAATCATATGATGCAAAAATGGCAAACAACAGGTTGCCATTTTTTAACTGACCACTTCAATGGTACTTGCGCCTGCACCTAAAGGCTTGACCTGAATCTGCACTGGAATCCGTTCATGCATGTCCTGTATATGTGAAATCAGCACAACTTTACGCCCCTGATTTTGCAGTTGATCGAGTGCATTCATGACCATATGTAGCGATGAGGCATCTAAAGTTCCGAAGCCTTCATCAATAAACAGCGATTCTATTTTCATTGAACCTGATGCCATATTGGCAATTGCAAGTGATAGTGCAAGCGCTGTCAAGAATGACTCACCTCCTGAAAGTGAAGCCACAGAACGCGTTTCACCATCCATGTCATGGTCAATAATGGCTAGACTTAGTGAGTTGTCCAAACGTTTTAAGGTATAACGCTGCGAGAGCATCGCCAATTGCTGGTTGGCATGTTCAAGTAAAATATCCAAATTATATTGCTGTGCATAATCACGGAATTTTTTACCTGTGGCATCGCCCATTAAGCCTGAAATTTTACCCCAACGATGTTCCTCTTGTTGTACTTCTTGGATTTGATCCGCAAATTGTTTTTGCTTCGCTACATTCTGTTGATGCAATTCGAGTTTTAGCTTGAGTTGATCTCGAACGTCCAATTGTGATTTTAAACTTTCAGCATTTTCTGCAATCAATTGCTGTAATTGAGCAAAATTAATCTCAGGTTGCATTTTTGTGTGTTCAGTCCTTTGTTCTTGCATGGTTTTAAGTGCAGAACTTGCTTCATTCAACAAGCGTTCAGCATTTTGCACTTGCTGACGGATGTGCTGTTCTTGAGCAGGGCTGATCTGTAAGAGTTCGGTCAAATCTGTCGTTTGAAAATCAGAATGATGATTCGACCAATTTTGAATCTCAATATTCACTGCATGAGCATTGTTCTGATTCTGCTGTAATTGTGCATTGAGTTGATCAAGTTGGCTTTTTTGTTGCTCAAATTGAACGCGCAACTGTTCAAAGCTTTGTTTGAGTTGTTGATACTGATTTTGTATTTGCAGGCGTTTTTGATCATGCTGAATGAGCCACTCATTCGGTTTTACATCACTTAAACCTGTCATGTGCAAAATCAGTTGTTTCGCCGTTTCTGTATTTTGCAAACCTTTGATTTTGATTTCATCCAATGCTTGTTTCGCATCCGTTACTTGCTTCGAAATATGTTCAATATTTAAAGTCAACGCATGCAATTTTTGTTTAAATTGATCAAAATCTTTCAGCAGTTTTTCAGCTTGTTCTAAATTTTTTAAGCGTTGATTGAGTTGATTAGAAATCTGTTGTGCTGTCTTCGTACTGTGTTGTTGCCATGTATGTTTTTCAGCATCGGATAATGCGCTGACAATATGCTGAACCTGCTGTTGTAGTTGAGTTGCTTTATCTAATAAATTTTCAGCGTGTTGGATATTTTGATTGAGCTGTTGCTGAGTTTTAATACTTTGAACCCATTGATTCGATTGCGTTTCAATCTGCTGAATATCGGCCTGATATTGTTCAAAAAGTTGTTTGATTTGAGCAGAAATTTCAACTTGAGATTGAGTTAAATTCAATTTGATTTTAATAGCATCAACTTGTGCAAGTAGCGTATTTTGAGCAACAGCAACTTTATTAGCATTACTTTGAATAGATGAATGGAGTTGTTCTCGTTCCGTTTTAAATTTGGTGAATACTTGCTGAGAATTTTGCCAAATTTTAAACACTTCTTGTTCTTTGATAATGGCTTGCTGTTCTTGTTGCTGTTGCAGTTCGAATAAGGTTTTAGATACAGCAGCATCATCCACTTTATAAGGGTGTGAGGTACTACCACAAACTAAGCAAGGTTCACCATCTTGCAACTCAGCACGTAAATGTTCAATATTTTCAGCATGCAGTAAGCGTTGCTGTTGCAAAATCTCCTGTAATTTTTGACGTTCGGTTTTTGCAGCTTGAAAGTCTTGCTCAGCTTGTAATGCTTCTTTTTCAGATTGCTCAAGTTGAGTTGATGCAGTTTGCAATTGATCATTCAAGCATTGCGATTCAGTTTTTAATTCAAAAAAATGCGTTAATTTTTGCTGAATTAAATCCAGTTGATTACGTTGCTGAATTTTTTGCTCACGTTGCTGGCGAGCTTGCTCAATTTGAAGTTCTAATTGCTCAATCGTTCCGTTTTGTTCAATGGTTTGCTTATGCTGAGTTTTTTGAGCAGATAATTGCTGTTCAGCTTGTGTTAAATTTCCGAACTGATTTTCAATATTTTGATATTGCTGAATAAATTGATTGAGTTGTTGTAGATGCGCATTTAACCCCTGATCTAAACTCGAAAATTTTTGTGTTTCAGCAAGGTTTTTATTCACTAAACTTTGCTGTTCAGTAATCTGCTGAATCTGTCGTTCAAGGTTTTTTTTCTGTTCAAATAAAGGTTGCTGATTACTTTCTAATTCATTCAGTTTCGTTTGAGTTTTCTTAAATTCAACTCCGATTCGATCACGCTCAGTATTACAATGACGGACTTGATTGATGGATTCAAAATGAACACTTTCAAAATTTTGTGATTCATTTAATGCGGTTTCAGCCTGAACAAACGCAGTTTTTTGTGTATCAAACCGATTTTTTAACTCACTAAATAAATGCTGTTGCTTTTGAATTTTTGGTGCAAGTTGTTGTTCAGCTTTGAGTAATTGTTGCTGTTGAAATACGGTTGAGCGAATTTCAGAAAAGATTTCTAAACGATGCAAACGCTCACGTTCAGGTGCTAAATCTTGTTGTGCTTTGAGTTGTGTATCAACAAACTGTTGCTTAACCAAAATTTCACTTTCAAGTTGTTGCTTGCGTTCAAACCATTGTTGTTGGGTCGTGAGTTGCGTTTTTTCAGCCTCAAATTTTTTATATTCAGCTTCAACTTGTTGATATTGATTTGATAATTCAGCCACTTCATCATCAGATAAAATTTCAATATGACCCAGTAAATTTTCAAGTTCTTTGCGTTTGACTGCAACAGCTTTGGTGCGCTCAAAAGCCAATTGACCAATTTTGCCAAAGATTGAAGAATTAGTTAAATATTCAAGTAATTCACCACGTTCATTATCACGGGCTTTTAAAAATGCGGTGACTTCTGATTGTGCGAGTAAGACGGCACGGGTGAATTGTTCAAAGCTCAATTGTGTGATTTTGAAAATACTTGCATCAACCGCTTTGGCTTTGTCTGCAACGACCACACCATCGGTTATACATTTTAGATAACGTTGTACGCTTTGCAGTTTTCCATCTGCTTTTTCACGTGAACGTTTCAGTTCCCAACGGGCAAGATAATGTTTTTGATCCTGAGCGACAAAGGTCAGTTCAGCAAAACCATGCGCCGTGCCACGTCGTAATACGGTTAGAGGAGAATTGGTTAAAAGTTCTGTGCCATCAACATCTTGCAACTTACCATCACTGTCTTTTAAACGTGGAATTTTATTAAATAGCGCAAGGCACATGGCATCTAAAATGGTCGATTTACCAGCACCTGTTTTCCCGACGATTGCTACTAAGCCTGCGGAAGCTAAAGGTTCGGATTCAAAATCAATAAAATGCTCACCTGCAAGAGATGCCAAATTTTTTATACGAATAGATAAAATTTTCATGGCAAATCCTTAACCTTCATGCTCATTTTCAAGTGATTTTTCGGCTTCTTGTACCAAGCTTAGAAAGTCTTTTAGCACAGCATCATCAGTGGCATAACCTTGCTTTTGCCAAATTTGTTCAAAGAGTTTTTTTGGCGTTGGTGGTGCTAAACTAATTTGAGATTGTTCATTGCCCGATTTTTCAGAAGCTAAATATTGACGTGAAATCCGCACCAAACGATAACGACCTTTGGGTAAAGCATCTTCAAATTGTTGTCTTAAATTTGGTTGTGGTGGAATATCTGTTGAATATTGGATATCTATATATGGACGATGGTCAATATTGTCAATTTCACCACTAGGTAAAGCTTTTAATTTTTCCAAAACAATTGGTAATGGATCTGAAAACTTATATAAATCAACTTTACGAGGAATTAAAACAGTTTCATATTTAAAACGTGTTTCATCCGTTTTTGTTGGATCAATCATCACTTCAACGATTTGATGTTTATAGTTGATTTCACTAAATGAAAGCGGAATCGGAGAGCCACTATAACGGATATTTTCCTGACCGACTTTTTGCGGTTTATGCAAATGCCCAAGCGCAACATAGTCGATCACATCATCAAACAGGGCAGTGGAAAGTGCCTCTTCATTGCCAATAATAATTGGGCGTTCTGAGTCCGACGTTTCGCCACCTTGCATGTGTGCATGTGACATCAAAATCAAGGCTTGATCAGCTGTTTTTCGTTTGATTGCTTCGGCAATAATCTGTTGATGTAAATAAGTAATTGCGTTTTGGTTGTTGGTGGTTTGCTCATTGAAACCTGTAATTTCAGCAGGACGTAAAAAGGGTAGAGCTAAGCACCAAGCAACAATTTTTTTATTTTCATCA
Organism: Acinetobacter piscicola; assembly: GCF_015218165.1. Classification (NCBI taxonomy): domain Bacteria; kingdom Pseudomonadati; phylum Pseudomonadota; class Gammaproteobacteria; order Moraxellales; family Moraxellaceae; genus Acinetobacter; species Acinetobacter piscicola. The sequence continues at coordinate 832,726 of NZ_CP048659.1, forward strand.
TTTTTTGTATCATAAATAGGAATAAGTAAACGGTCTAAATTAATTGAACCTTCATTATTTTTGTGGATCACACCGACAGTTTTAGCATTGTATTTTTCAAGTAAAGGTTCAACTTGTTCAATGCGATATCCCGAATCATGATTCCCTGCAATCATCAAGGTTTGCATGTGTGGGGCGAGGTCATGTGCATCGGCGAGGAATTGATAAAGTTGTTTTTGTGCAGCAGATGCGGGGTTGATGACATCGAAAATATCACCTGCAATGAGTAAAGCATGCGGTTGTTTTTCTTTGATTTGCTCAAGTAACCATGCCAAAAATTGCTCATGTTCATAGTGACGGGAATGGTTATAGAAAAATTGTCCCAAATGCCAGTCGGAAGTATGAAGAAAGCGTACAGTCATGTGAATTCAAGTGTTTGAAATGCTATATATAATTTAGCATGTTTTCTATGAGTCGAGTTTGCCAATATTTTATATGCCACAGCTTTGATCGTTTAAATTAAAGATTTTAAATTGATCCTACATTTGGATTGATTTGTACCCATCCAAAAAAAAAGTTTAAGTTCTAAATGCATTTTATACTCTAATGATTACTTTTCAGTGTGATTTTCCCTCGGATATTCCAAAATGCGTGGAAAATGAAAATCAAAATTGTCCAAAGCATATTTGTATAACTGCGCAGGGCGTTTGCCTGCAATTTTGGATTGATCTGTTTCTTCAACCGCACCCGCTTCAATCATACGACGTCTAAAGGATTTTTTCTCCAAACTTTGCCCTAAAATGATTTCATAAATCTGCTGTAATTCAGTCAGGGTAAAGAGTTCAGGCATTAAACTCGCAGGCAGTGCTGTATAACGAGCTTTACTGCTTAGACGCTCTACCGCCAAATCCAAAAGCTGTAAATGATCAAAGGCTAAATCCAATTTTTTAGCATCGGCAATAGAAAACCATTCACTATACTCGGTTTGCTTTTGCTCGGTCTGTTCATTGGCAACGCGTTGAAAGGCTTTAAAATCAATCAGCGCAAAATACAAAGATGTCACTGCCCACCCCCGTGGGTCACGTGTAGCATTGCCAACAGTCGCGACTTGTTCCAAATGTGGTGACTGAAGTCCTGTTTTTTCCACCAATTTACGATGAGCAGAAGCCATCAAATCGGTATCTTTCGACAAATCGACAAAACCACCCGGCAAAGCCCATTGATCTTTTTGAGGAAAGTTAGAACGTTTGATCAGCAACACTTGCAGTTGACCTGCATCAACAGAAAAAATTGCCATATCCACCGTGAACAAAGGTGCATCAAAGTCTTTTTTATTATAGTTGGATAAAAATTCCTGTTCAGATGTAAATGTCACGGTCTGGCTCACTTTATTTTCAACGTGGATGAGTATTCGGATTATTACAGGGTAGGGGGATATTCGCCAAGCACTTTCCAACTTGTTTGTTTGCAACCGAGTCTTTATGATGTCGATTCATCGCTAAATTCAATAAGAACAGACAATGAGCACTAAAACGTTATTTATCTCAGTATTATGTTGCGTTTCGACTTTAACCTTTGCAGATAAAACCATTCAACCTGTGATCAATGGTAAAACATATCATTCATTTGATTTGAATCTAAAAACACTACCAAAGCCCATAAAAGTGATTAAAGGTGAGCCAGATGAATGTAATGGTGGAAAATTTCCAGATGAATATGATTTTGGATCATTTACGGTCAATGGCTACAATCGAATTCAAACCGTCCACATGCTTAAAAATAATGCGGTGATTTTCTATGGTAAAAAAATAGATGGCTCGATGACCAAAGCCAATTTTCAAAAAATCTTTAAAGGCAAGATTGATTTGGATGAAGAAAATCCCAATCGTTTCAGTGCTTCATCAGAACAAGACGAATATAAATCAATTACATTTTATTTTAAAAATAATCATCTAGACCATTATGAATTGTGGGTAGATGATTGCTAAAATTTCTTATGGATAAATTTGCTCTCCTTGAAACCAATTTTGTTACAAGGAGAGCATTCGCATATTTATAAGTTTGAAGCTAATCTAGCTCGAATCTCATCCAAGCGACATTCACGAATCAACTGACCATTTTCAAACACTGTTTTTAACTCGCCTTGTTGCTCTTGTTCGGCAGATTGCTGATCAAATAACTCAAAATCATTTGCTGATTTTTCAACACGCAGTAAACCTTTTGCCGATTTTTTAATCCCTGAGTCAGTGATCGGGTCTTTAAACAACTCCCGAGCAACGCCATTGACCTGTCCCCAAGTGGCTTTGACAGCAAAACCAAAAGTATCACGAGTCATGTAATTATAAGTATAACTCCCAATCCCAAACACCACGTTATTCGATGCAAAGCCTTTGGCTTCCAATTGTTGAAGAATGTTTGAAGCACGTTCTAAAGTAATCGAATCACCATAGATTAAACCGACACGTTCATTTAAAACTTTATAGCCTTTATCTGTTGTTGTACCACCAAAGATTTCCCATAAGCATTCCACAGCGCCTTTATACGCAGGGCTATCGATTTTTGCATCAGGGTCACCACACAAAATTTTAACAGGGTCGCCTGAGTCAGGACGGAACACCAGTTTTGCTAAACCCATTGCATTTGGTTGGCGAGCAAGAATTTCAGCTTTTAACTCCACCGTAAACTCAGTGATCACTCGCCAAAAATCCCAAGTATCCGACACAATACTGACCACACCAGAAGGATACAGTTCAGTGATTAACCGACGAAACGTTTCAATTTCATTGTCCTCACTGCCCATACACATCACGCTGTGTTCGGTTGCAGGAACAGAAACACCAATAACACCGTCAGCATTGTAATATTCCTCAGCATAATCAATCGCAGACACCGCATCTGTCCCGATAAAACTGGTGAGGTGCCCTACACCTGACTGGGTTGCATCATAAATACCACTCATACCTCGGCTACTAAAATCATGTCCTTGAATTGCAACAAAGTCCAAAGGCGCGCCAGTTTTAATTGCATATTCAGTCAATAAACGCTTATATTCAAAAGCAATCGTCGCTGTGGTACAACTTTTCCAAAGCTCAGCACTTAACACCGTTTCCAAATAATTGGTGAGCCAAAAAAATTCAGGTAAAGTATTGATAATGGTCAATACAGGTATACGTATATTGACACGACTGCCTTCATCTAAGGCTTTGATACGAATAGGTAAATAGCCTAGATCGTGTAAAGCTTCAATGTGATCGACAGGCACTGCGCCATCACCTAAGGCATTGTCCATGCGGCGTTTATAAGTGCTAACCACTTTATTCTTATCTTGCTGAAAAAAGCCTTCATTCCATGTTTCAATCAAAAAGTGTTTAATAAAACCCTGTAAACCAAAGAATACAATCTTGTCATCAAAATCAGGCAACATTTTTGCCAATTTAGCCGAGCGTGGTGTGAAATTGGCATAGACATATTCAGTGCCAATAGGGTATTGGCGTCTGTGGTCTGCTTTATAAAAGTCGATGGCATTGAGTGGATTTAATTTTAAGCTCATTTTTATTTTCCTAAGTTAATCATATCTTTATTTAGGTAATCGTTTAGTCATTGCTGTCAAAATGAATCACTGATAGTTTTTCATTGGCGATTTGAGGGAAACTGTCTGTTGTAAAAATCCGATCAACTTTTCCATCAAATACAGCCAAACCTTTACTGAAAATGCCATGTGTGACATAGAGCACCACATGTTCGCAGTTTAACTTTTTCAATTCTTCGGCAATACCAATAAAGGTTGCACCACCATCACAGATGTCATCTGTAATGACTGCTGTTTTGCCTGATAAATCAGTCGTATGCACATGTGAGTTTTGAATTTTACCTGTGACTGGATCACGGTTTTTTTCGCAATAGACAATCTCAATATCGCTTGCTCGATGAGCATTGATTACATCCGCAATGCCTTGAGTACGCTGTTTTGCACCTGCGTCAGGGCAAATCAATACTGTATCTTGAGCTGTTAAAATATCTGTTAAGGCTTGGCTTTTTAAAATAATTTCACTAGGTTGAACATTAATCACTTTATTAAATAATGTGTTTTCGCCCAATAATTTTTCAGATACCACACTATGCACATCCCAAACTTTGATGGAATGACGTTGCTTTGGAAATTGCTCAGTATTGATATTCAAAAGTTTGGTCATAATGTCGAGTGAAAATGCCTGACCTGTTGCACAAATACGATCTTGACGTGCATAAGGAAAATACGGAATTTCCAAATTGATTGTTAAACCTTGATTCATCAATACATTTTCAATCAACAAATAATCCATCAAATCCTGACTATTCTTGATTTTGGCTTGAATATAAACCTGACCTTGACGTTGCGTGAGTTCATCTGCTTCGAACTGTACGTGACGTTCTCCGCCTGAAAATTGTCTGGTCTTCACAGCAATTATTTTGTTATTTGAATCTTTAATTTGAATAGACATCTTTACATCTCTATATAGTGTCTTATAGCCTATATAAATATAGTGTCACAAAGACTATTTATTTAGCAAGATTAATTTACAAAAGATTACAGATATTGAGTGGGGAAGTTGTGAAATACGAGAATGGATTTTTAAATAATTTTTATTTTACAATGTATTATCAAGAAAAAATGGCAGTCAATTTGACTGCCATTTTAAAAGATTTAAGTCTATATGATATGGGGATATCTATTTTTTTGCAGGATTCGCAGCTTTATTGGTAATCATTTTATTGATCGCTTCAACAGCTTCTTTGGCTGTAGGCACGTTTTGTTTGGCTAAAGCTTCATAAATTCTTTTTGCTTCAGGTAAATTCTGCTCAATGATTTCGCCTTTTACCATCATATTTGCCATTGCTAACAAAGCAGGAATATAGCCTTTTTGTGCAAGTGTTTGGATGGACTTGATGCCTTGTTGTACAGATTCGATTTTCTTATTTTTAAATCCTTGGCTAATGTCATACAGTGCTTTAGCGTGGATCGCTTGCATATTACCTTTTTTAATTAAAGGATCTAACTTTTGCAGTGCCAATTTGTCTGATTCTGCTTTGTCTTCAGAGAAAAGTTGTACAGCATATTCGACAGTGGCATCGTCATAACCTTGTTTTGAGGACTTCTCTAAGTATTGGCGGACTTTGTTTTGATCGACTTGAACGCCTAATTCACCTGTTTGATAGGCTTTGGCAAGTGCATAACTTGCAACAGAATAACCTTTGTCAGAAGCTTGTTGGTAGTATTGCAAGGCTTTTTTAGTGTCAACTGTAGTACCTTGACCTGCTTGAGTTAAAAATGCCAAATTATATAAAGCTTGTGCATCACCTGTTTTAGCAATGCTTTCAAGTTCTTTATAGGCTGCGTTAAAATCTTTCTTTTGAATCAGTTGTTCAACTTTTGCAAATTTGGGATCGACAGATGAGGTTTGTGGTGCTGCAAAAGCAGTTACACAAGAAAAACTGAGTAATGCAGAGAGTAGAATTTTTTTCATTGATACATAACCTTATTGAAGCATTTCTTCCTGAAAGAAATTTTGTAGTTTTCGTGGCTTCATCATAAGTGCTCTAAAAATAAGATGTAAAGCCTTAAAAGGCGTGTTTTTCTTTAATTTTTGTATGGTATTGTGAGGCAAACAGATGAATAGGTGTGAAAATGTATACAAAATATTCTGTTTTTAAATATTTGTTATTTAATGTTATTTTAAAGAATATATTGTGTAGGTGACAACATCTATTCAAAAAAGTGATTATTAAACAGATGTTGTACTTCACAATGGCTTCTTAATTCACCTTAAATTTACCAATCAATACTGCACCATCTTCACCTGTTTGCAGTCGATCTTTGGTCATTTTCACTCGTAAAATTTCTTCGCTTTGTTTTGAGGTTCCCCAATCACGAATTAAGCGCACAAATGCAGTCGTCGGTCCAGTCACGATTTGCTGACGGTCACCATAATAATGTGCTTTGATGCTGTATTCACCTTTCATGGGTTGCCTTAACCAAAATGCTTCAGGACCATAACCCCCTGTGAAATCATTGGAAATTTTACCGCCTTGTGCACTATGACGATTTGAGTAATAGGTTTTTTCCTGATTCGGGTCGACCACCCACAAATCCATATCTGAATTATCACTGTCCCATGTCAGTACCACACGAATTCCCACAGGTAGATTACGAATTAATTTTTTGTCGATGTCTTTGATCGCAGGGCTGTTTGGTGCTTTGGCAATAAAGTTGTTTAATTCATCTACAGCAATTAAATGAATACCACCAAAACGCTGATCCCATTCATGACTTACCACATGGTACATGGTGCGAATTGCATCATCATATTGTTTGTTTTCTGCATAGGCCAAAGCAAGATCACGCCAAGATTGTGGCTCTTCTTCTGCCATGTTTAAAACTTTTTGATAAATCACAATCGCATCTCCATATTGTTGGAGCAACATGAGCTGCTGACCCAATAATCGTAGAACATGACGATTTTCCAGATTTAATTCAGCTAAATTTGAAATGACCAAAACGGCTTCATCATGTAAGCCTTTTTGCTTAAAAATCTCCGCAACAGTTAAATAAAATGATGGATTGTTTAAGTTATTTTCACGTTCATCTAAATAGATTTGGTACGCTTGTTGTTTCGATGCTTTTTCTAAACGTGCGACATAGGGTGCGTCATCTTTCCATGCCTGAATCTCAATCGTAATATTTTGTGGTGTATTGCTGCTGCGTTGCTGTGCCTTTTGACTGCGGCTTTGTAAAACTTCTCTTGTTTCGGTTGTAGCCGCAACTGAATCTGTCGCAATTGCATCTGCTGCATATTCAGCAGAGACAGGTGCGGGCATTTGAGGAGCAGGTGCAACTTCAACTACAGGTGCATTGGCCATTTTTTCGGTATGACTTGGCTTGATTTTTTGTTTCGGAAAATCTTTTTCCCACCAATGTTGATGTTCTTTATATTCATCAATACTGCGGGCAAGAGCTTGCTGCTGTTTTTGCTGCATACTTTGTTGTTGAGCAGTGATGCGTTGTTCATACTCCGCTTTTAAGCTTGCAGGTGGTTGAATTTTATATTGTACATAATCATCTAAATTTTCTAAGACAATCAAAGAGGTGTTAGGCGTCACAAGGTTAAAGTCTTGTGCAAGATTTTGAATGGCTTGTTCATTCAGCGTTTCTTGTGGCAGTAGTTGTGCGACTTTTTGTTTTGCCCAAAGTGCTGCGACTTGTTGACTGTTCAAACTGTTGTTAAAGGGCAATTGTAAAGTTTGTTGTTGCTCGCCATTGTTTAATTTTAGCTTTAAGGCGGCTTGATCCCCGACCAGGGGTGAATATTTGCCAAACACGCGCACAATTCCATTTTCAGGAAAATACGATGGAATATATAATTCACTGATGCCATTACCATCGACTTGAATTAAACGGCTTTGATCATGGAGTAGGGCATGTTGTGCTTGTTTAAACTCATTTGTATTTTGCCAAAATAGATATTGCCCATGATTTTTTTCGGCAAGTTGACGTAATTGTTGATGATCTAAGTTCAGGGCATTGCCTTGAATCGTATATAAACGTTGCTTGTCACTGAGTTGAATGTTTTGTTGCAGACCATAGTTGTCTAAGCCATCACTAAACAATAAATATTCTTGAATATTGCTGTTGTTTTTCCAGTCAGAAAGATGCGTTGCCCCATCGTATACTACATTTTCCAAGAACTTTTTCAGTGCTGACCAATCTCCATTTTTAATTTTAAAGCTTTGTGGTGCAGAGGCTTTATAACGTAACAGAGTTAATTCAACGGTCGCATTTTGTATCTTTTGAAAATATGCATCGAGTAAGGCAAGTTCACTTTGTAGATCACGTTGTCGAGCAGACAAAGACGTATCCCATAAAATGCCAATATTTTCTGGTAGCGGACGTGCTTGTGACATATCCACGACAGGAATTTCGGCATAAAAATAATCAGCATTTTTAAAATGTTGTGTAAATAGTTGGGCTTGTTGACTAGTAGGAATCAAAATATCGATGTGTTTGAGATCGGTGAGTTTTGGATTTTTAAGCGTTGCACGATATTCATTTTTTGCGTTGCGAGTAAAGGTTAACTGCTCACTTTTAGGTATATTTTCAACACCTTTTATGCTGATCTCAAGCTGATAATTTTGCACTTGATTGGCAAATTGTAAGGGTAAGCGATAGCGTTTATCTTGTGAACTCTGGCTTAACGCTTCTTGGTAACGAATACGAACCGTGCGCGTACCTTGTGCAGGAATTGGGTAGACTCGCAGCTTAAAATTATTGCCTTGAGTCTGTTCAAGCAAAGCAGGGTCTACATTACGCCGTTCAATGGCTTCAAAAACTTGCTGTCCTTTGGCTTTGGGCACAGGTACAGCATCACGCATTTCACCATTGATGTCCAAAGCCAGCGCCGTAATTTGTTGACCTTCTTGCAATGGGAACTCTAAATTTCCTTCTAGTGGTCGCGTATTTGGATTATATAATTGCATTTCCACGGTTGTTTCAGCTAAACCATTGATGATTTCCACTTGTGTTTTGACACTTTTCAGTTGAATTGCTGTTTCATTTTTTGCTGTGATAATTTGAATGGGGCGTGGCATGATTTCAACGGGTGAGGTAGCAATACGAGGCTCTATCACTACGTCTTTGGCAGTCGAAAAAGTCAATGGTGTTAGGCTTAAGATTACGCAGGTGATTAGATTTTTTTTCATCGTTTTAAGTTCTTAAAAATAAAGGTTTATGATGTTTTTTTACAGCGAAAATAATCAATAAAAGTATGAATGTATGAAAATAATTTCACAGGTGTCAGAGGTTAAATATAACTGAAAAAATAAGTTTCGAAAATGATATTGTGATTGTAAAAAAGGATGGTGGAGCGTAGGTGAATCGTCACCATCCTAATAGTTTTATTTTAGAATTTTTTCTAAGTCTTCTGCACTACGAATACCCGAAATACGAGTACCATCTTTTAAGAAAAAGGTCGGTGTACCCTCAACTTCAAGTTGCTTGCCTAAATCTGCGATTTTCGTGATGGGTGTAGCACATACTTTATGATTTGAGGGTTGTTTTTTCTCAAGTGTATAGTCGAGCCATGCTTGATATGGGTTTTTTGAACACCAAATTTGGTTAGCAATATTCACTGCATTAGGATGCAAAGTTGGAATTGGATACAAGAATAAATACACAGTCAAGTTGTCAATTTTTTGGAGTTCATGCTCAAATTTTTGACAATATGGACAGTCAGGATCACTAAATAAATAGATGACACGTTCACCTTTACCTTTGACTTTTTTAATGGCTTGGTTCAGTGGAAGTTGTGCAATGTCTATTTTACTTAAAACTTGCATACTTTCTTCTGTTAAGTTTTTTTGCTGTTTTAAATCAATGAGATTACCGACAAAAAAGTATTTTGCATCATCGGTGGTATAGACAATGCGCCCACCCATATAGACTTCATAGATATCTTTCACAGCAGATGTTCTGACAGATTTAACAGGAATATCTGGAAAATTTTGTTTAAGATTTTTTTCTACGGTTTTAATGTCTGCATGACTTGCAGTCATGGCAAAAAAGCTCAGACTAAGCGCAGTAAACCACGTTTTCATAATCAATCTCGAAAAAATATTGGTTGGATATTGGCGTAGTTATTTAAAAAAATATAGCCTATTCCTGTAATTATTTTATTGAGAAAAATTATTAAAATTTATGCAAAATCATCTAAATAAGGTGGAATGATATCCTGTAGCAGTTCGATCAGTGCTTCATCCATATAGTGATAATCATCAGGAATATCCAGTACGATGATTTTCTTATGTTGTAACTGTTTGGGAAACTTTTCTTTGATATTTTGCTTATGCTTTTGTTCCATCACAAAAATAAGATCTGCCCAAGCAATATCTTTGGATGAAAGGGTATGTTTCGCGTGACGACTAGTGCCTGCCGAGCGGGTTTTAATGCCATAACCCACGGCAAAGACATGCTCTGCGGTGGGACTACGCCATTGGTTACGACTACAAATAAAAAGAATATTCAATTGATAGAATTCCAGTATTCATGTTGAGCATTGAGTCGTCTTTGTTGGTTGGAGATTCGTGGATATTCAAAGCCTAATTGCATTGCTCGTTTTAATTTAAATGGTCGCCCTGACATTAAGTTAAAGCGTTTTTCAGGCTTCCAGAATGTTGAAGTATGTCTGCAATCACGCCCACGATATAAAAATTTGTTTTTACGTCGCCATGCTCGGTTACGTTTTGGGGTGTGTGGCGGTGCTTTGGTTTGCTCTAAAACTAAATAGTGAGTGTCCATTATTTTAAAACTCATGAGTTGATCGGGTTCAGCAGCCGCGATAACACATGATGTGGCAATTTTATCGGCATCCTTCGCTTTAGACAAGATTGAAATAGAGGAATGACCGCTTTTGTTGCATTTTCAAATAGGTTTTTGCTGTAGATTTTGTTTAAATTCTCCTATTCAATTGAACTGTAGAGTAGAGCATGTTTATTAAAACCATTAAGCGCAATTATTCAAAAGTGTTTGAAGATGAAAGTATTGCAGATGCAGATAAAATTGATGCTTTATTGATGAAATTGGGCAGTGAATATCTGATCAGTAAAGAAGATCGGGTTTATATTTTTCAAAAAGGCGATTTGACGGCAAAATTTGATGCAAAACATGCCCGTGCCTATCATTTTAAAGACTATGTTTGTAAAGATATGAATAAGCTGTTTCATGGTTTTTAAGACAAGAATATTTACTTTAACTGAGTTAAATCATTGAGTTGAGCAGTAAAGTAAGCTTTGCGGCTCACTGACTTTAAATCGAGATATGGCACACTGATGTAGATGCATGCTTTAAAATTGTAAACTTGATTTTTAATTTATTTTAAAATTATATAAAACAATCATATAGCTTGATTTTTTCTTTTTTAAAAGAATCTTGTGATCTGTTGTTTATTCAGTTTATATTATAAAAATTCATATTGAATTAGATGAATGCAATAATGATAAAAATAGGGTCAATATTACTCATCAGCTTAATGTGTTCAACAAGCATTTTCGCTGAGCAACCAAAATTGGTTCCACATCCAATTCACCTGAAAAATGGTCAGCAATTTTCCTTAAATTTACCTGCAAATTACGAGATTATTCCTGCTGCGGAAGGCTTAAAACGTGTACGTTTTTTTGCTAAATCTCCAGACGGTAGAATGTTTGTCACCGATATGTATGACCTGTCTGATAATAATAAAGGCAGTATTTATATTTTAGATGAATGGAATCCACAAACAGGAAAGTTCAGCAAAATCACACCTTATCTGACAGGTTTAAAAAATCCAAACTCAGTACAATTTTATACAGATGCGGGCGGGCAGGATTGGATCTATATTGCAGAAACCCATCAACTCACCCGTCGTAAATTCACGCAAGGTGAAATAAAACCTTCGGCTAAGTCTGAAGTTCTGGCGACTTTTCCTGATTATGGCTTAAGTTATAAATATGGCGGTTGGCATCTGACACGAACGATAGCAGTTGGTGGCAATGGTAAAATTTATGTTTCAGTCGGTTCAAGTTGCAATGCCTGTGTAGAGAAAGAACAAGTTCGGGCAACTGTTTTGGAAATGAACCCTGATGGTTCAGAGCAGAAAATTTATGCTTCAGGTTTACGTAATGCAGTGGGTTTGAAATGGATTGGCAACTTTTTATTTGCCACCAATCAAGGCTCAGATCATTTAGGGAAAAATAAACCTGATGAAACATTTTATGCACTAAAAGCGAATACTGATTATGGTTGGCCATCTTGTTATTCAGCGGGTGGAAAAGTTTTTGCAGACCCTAAGTTTAAACGTGCCTCAGGCTGTAAAAATGTGCCATCGCCTTATGCCTATTTCCCATCGCATTCTTCGGCCTTAGGTTTTGATTATTTTGATGATCCGAACACGGATGACACGATTAAAAATGCTTTTTTAGTCGCATTACACGGTTCAACCGATGCAAAGATTGGTCATGGTTATAAAATTGTGATGATGCGTAAAGGGCAAAAACTTGAAACCTTTATGGATGGTTTTTTAGTGGGTAAAAAAGTAAATGGTCGACCTGCTGATATTTATAAAATTGATGCAAATTCATTTTATTTTTCCGATGATCGGGGTGGGGTGGTTTATTATGTGAGGAAGAAAGATTAGTCATCAATTTTAGAGGCTATTTTTGTCTATTTTCAATTACATATTAGATGCTTGTTAAAATATACTCGTAGAACTCTTAATTTTGATTTGAAAATGACTTTCATAATTGCTCTATTTGAAACTAAAAAATAGATTATAAAAAATCGAATTCCTCATGAATTGATGAGCAGCTTCCTTGCCTTTGGAGTTGTAAATTTCTTTTAGCAAAAGTTTTTGTTGCTGTTCTACTGTTTCTAAATTTTCATATGGGATTTTACGGATTGATCTTGCTTGACGGATGGGTATTAAATTCTTTCGGAAATTTTTAAAACACGTATAGATTTCATTTGAAAAATATGGGGTGGTATTGTCTGAGCAGAACTCAGATAAAGCGAGATGCAATAATCATTGATTCCTTTTAGGAGTATGTTGTATAGCATTGTTGATCGTATTTTTGTAGCTTGGATCAGGTGCTAAAAAACATAAAAAGGCGGCAATGATTTTTCCTTGCCATCCATATTTTGACATTAAGTCAGTTATGACATCTTCATCAATAATGCTCAGAGATTTATGTAAAATATAATAAAAATCTAAAGGTTGATATTTGGTGGTGTTTCAAAAAGTATGCTGAAACAAAGCAGGTTGAATTTTGATAAAATAGAGAAATGCGAATAACTCTAGAAATCAAATGTCCAACCTGCCTCAGTGACAGTATAAAGAAAAATGGCATCAAAGTAGATGGGAAACAAAACTATCAGTGCAAAGACTGTAAACGTCAGTTTATTGGTGACCATGCTCTGAGCTATCTAGGATGTCATTCAGGCATTACTCGAAAAATATTACAGTTGATGGTCAGAGGTAGTGGTATACGAGATATCGCTGAAGTTGAGCGAATCAGTATCGGTAAAGTTTTACGTACTTTAACCGAATCGACCTACCAAATTCAGCCTAAACAAAGTCATTATGAGTCTCTTGAAGTTGATGAGTTTTGGACTTTTGTGGGAAATAAAAATAATAAACAATGGCTTATTTACGCCTACCATCGAGAAACAGGTGAGATTGTTGCTTATGTTTGGGGTAAAAGAGACTTAGCTACAGTTCAACGATTGAAGGCAAAGCTTAAACAATTAGGTATTCACTACACCCGAATTGCAAGTGATCATTGGGACAGTTTCATAACTGCTTTTAAAAACTGCAAGCAAAGTATTGGTAAATTTTTTACTGTAGGTATTGAAGGTAATAATTGCAAAATAAGGCATCGAATTAGGCGCGGTTTTAGAAGGAGTTGTAATTTTTCAAAAAAGATTGAAAACCATTTTAAAGCTTTCGACTTAACCTTTTTTTACATCAATAATGGCTTCATTTAATGTCAGCATACTTTTTGAAACACCACCGATATTTTAAATTTGGATAAGCAGTTAAAATATTGCTTAGTTCATCAGCGAGTTGAACATGATGTAATAAAAATGGAAGAGCTGTTTGATGACGAGCTAATGTTAAATAAGGTAATTGAAATAAAAAAGATAAATCAGCAGGCGCACATTTCATAATGATCATCTACTTTGGAAAAGAAGATCACGCTTTTTTTCACGTGATCTATGTTTTTTAAACAGGACGAGCCACATCACCACTTAAACTTTCAGGTAAGTCTAAAACAGTCACTTCAAGCTCAGCCAAAGCTTCAGGTCGAGCCACCACAAGCGCAATAAAACCATTTTCAAAAGCAGTGCTATTGACCACTTGAACGCCTTTATTCAGTTGCTCAGCTTGAGCAGGAGCAGCACCTGAACCTTGAATCACATGTAACCATGCTTTCGGTTTTGCTTTAAACCAAAGACGGGCAATCACTTCCTGACCCAAATAACAGCCCTTGTCATAATTGACACCACCACGTTGATGTAAACGGAGTTCTTGTGGTTGAAAAACACCTTCAATCGTTTGATCAATATAAGCTTGACCTGTTTGAATCGCAGCAATTTTCCATGCAGAGATATCAGTTTCAACGTCAGAAAAGTGAGTTGTCGTGCCATTCACTGTTGGAAAAACATGTCCAACTTGTTCAAGTTTCATCTTAGAAAAAGCACCATATTTTTTAATATGTTTGGCAAATTCCTCAGCCTGATCTTGCGTCGTTACGATCTCAAACTCTTCAGGATTACGTTTTTTAAGCCATAAACCAAAGTGAATACGACCTTTCAAATCACAAATTGCTGTGTACTGGTTTACATTTTCAGCCAAAGCTTCAACATTGACAGTGACTTGTCCTTGTAAGAATTTCAGTGCATCGACACCAATTAAAGTAAACGAGGAGAAAGCTAAATTGCTCATGAATTGCTCACTTATCTTAAATCTAATACTAAAGAATTAAGCTTATTTTCCGCTATTTTTATAAAAAATGCACATTTCAGAAAAATAAATCGAGCAATATGTTACCAAATATTTCTAAAACCCCTATTTTTATATATAACTATATGAAATATAAAAGATTTGGGAAATGGCTTTTCGACAGTGTACTATTCAGCCATTAGAACGCAGTACAAAATGATGCAAGAGGCACACGTAATGAATAACAACTACCGCAAACCCCTGCAAGGTACCCAGCTCGAATATTATGACGTGCGTCAAGCCGTAGAAGATATTCAGCCAGGCGCATACGCAAAACTTCCATACACATCTAAAGTCTTGGCAGAGCAATTGGTACGCCGTTGTGACCCAGCCATTCTCGAACAATCTTTAAAAGAACTCATCAACCGTAAACAAGACCACGATTTTCCTTGGTACCCTGCACGTGTGGTATGTCATGACATTCTCGGACAAACAGCACTTGTAGACCTTGCAGGTTTGCGTGATGCGATTGCAGACCAAGGCGGTGACCCATCTAAAGTCAATCCAGTCGTTCCGACTCAGTTGATTGTAGACCATTCACTGGCTGTAGAATATGGTGGTTTTGACCCAGATGCCTTTGAGAAAAACCGTGCGATTGAAGACCGTCGTAATGAAGACCGCTTCCACTTCATCGAATGGACCAAAACAGCATTTGAAAATGTCGACGTGATCCCTGCGGGTAACGGCATCATGCACCAAATCAACTTGGAGAAAATGTCTCCAGTGATTCAAAACCGTGGTGGTATTGCATTCCCTGATACCTGTGTGGGTACAGACTCACACACACCACATACCGATGCATTGGGTGTGATTTCAATCGGTGTGGGTGGTTTAGAAGCAGAAAATGTAATGCTGGGTCGTGCTTCTTGGATGCGTCTACCTGACATTATCGGGGTCGAGCTTGTTGGTCAGCGTCAAGCGGGCATTACCGCAACGGATATCGTTTTGGCATTGACGGAGTTCTTGCGTAAAGAACGTGTGGTTGGTGCGTATTTAGAATTCTTCGGTGAAGGCGCAGACAGCATGTCAGTGGGTGATCGTGCAACGATTTCCAACATGACCCCTGAATATGGTGCAACTGCGGCGATGTTCTACATCGACCAAAACACGATTGATTATTTAACCTTAACAGGTCGTGAATCTGAACAAGTCAAATTGGTTGAAACTTATGCCAAAGAAATTGGTCTTTGGGCTTCTGATATGAAGCAAGCAGAATACCCACGTGTATTACGCTTCGATCTTTCAACTGTAACCCGTAACATTGCAGGGCCATCAAACCCACATGCACGTGTATCAACCGCTGACCTTAAAGCCAAAGGTATTGCAGGTAATTTAGAAGCGGCTAAAGCTCAAGAAGCTGAAGGCTTAATGCCTGATGGCGCAATCATCATTGCAGCAATCACCTCATGTACAAACACTTCTAACCCACGTAATACTGTTGCAGCAGGCTTACTTGCACGTAAAGCAAATGAGCTTGGCTTAGTACGTAAACCTTGGGTGAAAACTTCTTTTGCACCGGGTTCTAAAGCGGCTGCTTTGTATTTGGAAGAAGCAGGTGTATTACACGATTTAGAAAAACTCGGTTTTGGTATCGTGGCATATGCATGTACAACTTGTAATGGTATGTCAGGTGCGTTAGATCCAGTGATTCAGCAAGAAATCATTGACCGTGACTTGTATGCAACCGCAGTTCTTTCAGGTAACCGTAACTTTGATGGTCGTATCCATCCTTATGCAAAACAAGCATTCTTGGCATCTCCACCTTTAGTTGTCGCGTATGCGATTGCAGGTACGATTCGTTTTGACATCGAAACAGATGCGTTGGGTAATGACAAAGACGGTAATCCAATTTACCTGAAAGACATTTGGCCGTCAGATGCTGAAATTGATGCATTGGTGAAGGAAGCGGTAAAACCTGAGCAATTCAAAAAAGTGTATATCCCGATGTTTGATTTGGGTGAACGTGTTCAGGCAGCAAGTCCGTTATATGACTGGCGTCCGCAAAGTACCTATATTCGCCGTCCGCCGTATTGGGAAGGGGCTTTGGCTGCGCCACGTACGTTAGCCAATATGCGTCCTCTTGCGATTTTGGGTGATAACATCACCACGGATCATTTATCACCATCAAATGCAATCATGATGGATTCGGCAGCAGGTGAATACCTACATAAAATGGGCGTGCCTGAGGAAGACTTTAACTCATACGCAACGCACCGTGGTGACCATTTAACGGCACAACGTGCAACATTTGCCAATCCGAAATTGTTCAATGAGATGGTGGTTCGTTCTGACGGTACGATCAAGCAGGGTTCTAAGGCGCGTGTTGAGCCTGAAGGCGAAGTAATGCGTATGTGGGAAGCGATTGAAACCTATATGAATCGTAAGCAACCGCTCATCATTGTTGCAGGTAAGGACTATGGCCAAGGTTCTAGCCGTGACTGGGCTGCGAAAGGTGTTCGTCTTGCAGGTGTAGAAGTGATTGTTGCGGAAGGTTTTGAGCGTATTCACCGTACTAACTTGGTGGGTATGGGCGTGTTACCGCTTGAGTTTAAAGCTGGAACGGATCGTAAAACGTTAAAGTTGGACGGTACTGAGTTGTATAGTGTGATCGGTAATATTGCACCTCGCTCTGATTTGACTTTGGTGATTGAGCGTTCGACTGAGAATGGTCAAAATGAAATCATTAAAGTGCCTGTAACTTGTCGTTTGGATACGGAAGAAGAAGTGCATGTCTATGAAGCGGGTGGTGTGTTACAACGCTTTGCACAGGATTTCTTGGAAGGGAATGTGGCTTGATAATTTAAGCTAAAAGTATTTGATATTGTTGTAAATAGACCCTACTTTTAAGTGGGGTCTTTAGATTTTGAGAATGTGATGAAATCAGAATTACATGATAAATTATTAACAGCTATAGATGAGTTAAAACAATTAACAACAATAATTAGTTTAGAGTCTTTAGTCAATTTTGTAAGTAGGCGACAGTATGAATTTAATCATGGAAAATCAAAGGTATTAAGTTCCCCCTTTCAGCAAGGGAGTTATCTATTAGGTTTAGCTGCATCACAAGAAGAGCCCAAAAATCCTATTGAATTTAGTGAGGAGTTAGACAAAAAAATTAGTAACTTACTAAACAAAATATTCAATTTTTATACTTATAGCTATTTTGATTCAGATAAGAACGATAGAACAGCACAACTCGTAGCAATGTCAGCGTTTATTCATTATTTTTTTACAAGTAAGACATTAAGCTCTCATCAAATTAGAGAATGGATTTTATTTTGGTTTGACGAGTATTCTCCATTAGTAAATGATGCTTATGGCTTTACAGTAAAAGATTTAATTAATTTTGCAAGCTCTTTAGAGAATGAAATCCAAAGAAAAATGGATGATTTACAAGAAGATTATAACTACTTAGAAGAAAGTAGAAAAAAATTTTTAGAAAAGCTCCAAGTGAATATTAAAAACTATAATACTGAAATTAATAGTATTGAAAATGACGAAGAGTTAAAGAGAAGAGGGCAAAGACTTTTTGAAAATACTCTTGAATTATTTTCAATTGAGTCATCTAAAATTTCAGAAAAAATAGGAGAAGAAAAATATAATAATATATTGTCTATTTTTGGTCTGAAAAGAGGTGATGCAGAAGAAATAACTTATATTACTGATAAAAATCCAATTGCATTTAAGGCTTTATTTTTTAAGGAAAATAAAATTTACTATGTACTGAATAATTCATTTTTTATTTCTATAATTAATTTTTTGGAAAATTATTTATTTAAAGAAGCCAAAAATGCTCAGAAAATTATTCAAAATCGAGATAAAAAGTTAGAGACAAAGACTACCGAATTATTTAAAAGATTATGCAGTGGTAATGCTGATTTTTATGAAAGTGCTTTTGAAAATGCAAATTCAAGGAATGAGCATGATTTAGTCATTTATGATAATGGTGTGTTGTTAATTGTTGAGGCTAAAGCATCACCTCCCAAAGAACCAATGCGTGATACTGAAAAGGCTTTTACTAGAATCAGAGACCATTTTAAAAGTAACGCTGGGTTACAGAAAGCATTTGATCAAGCAAATAATTTAAAAAAACGAGTGATTGAGGATGAAAAATTAACTTTATATACAAAAAAAGGGAGACTTTTAGTAGAAATTCCTTTAGCAGAAATTAAAGTTATTCATACTATTTGTGTGACAAGGGACGATTTTGGAGCTCTTGGTTGTAATTTGAATTACTTGTTGGATAAGAATGAAGATGAAATATATCCATGGGTTATTGATATTGCAAATTTGGATAGCATTGTTCAGGCATGGGATCATTTAGAGCTAAATTATTCTGATTTTTATGAGTTTTTATCACAAAGAAATCAGTTGCATAATAAAGTACTAAGTATGGATGAGTTGGAATATGTGGGAGCTTATTTAAAATATCAAGGGGGCTTAAAAGGGTTTATTTCAGCTAAAGCAGACTATATACCTCTGTCAATGGAAGATGCTGATATTTTTGATGAAATTTATTTTAAAACATTAGTAGATGAACAGTATGAGTTAAAGAAGGTTCCATTATCTCTACATCGTATACGACGAGAGGATATTTTTGGCACAGAAAAGAATAAAAGTTCTAAACAAAAAACAAGTAGAAAACCAAAATCTAAAATCCAAAGAAAATCGAGAAAATTGAATAGAAATAAATAGGAGTTTTCCATTGCCCAAAAAATCCCCCGAACAAAAAGCTGAAGAAGAACGTCGCTATATTTTGGCATGTAGTGCTTCCAATACAGCAGAACTCGAACCCTTTTTAACAGACCCCAATCAAGCGATTCGGGCTACAGCTGCCATGAACCCTGATGCAGACGCAGACATCCTTGACCGTTTTGCAGATGACAAATTTTGGGGTGTACGCATAGAAGTGGTGAATCATCCTAATGTCAGCGAAGCGACTTTATGCAGATTACTCGAAGCTAAAGTGAATAAAAGGGGCGTAGTCCATCATGCAGCATATGAAAAATTAATTGAGCGAGGCGTATCCTTTGACGAGGACGGAATGCCAATATTGATGCAGAAATAACTTGAAACATATTTGACTACATAGGAAATTCAATTCATTTGAGTCTTTTTAAGCGAACAAAACAGAAAAAAGTGTAAAATATGTCACAAATTGAGAGATATTTGATAAAAAAAACGGTTTAAGTATTTTTTGCTCAAATGCCATCATCATTTGTCGAAATGACCAATAGACAAACACAAAAAACAGCCTATAATTTATTCACCATTTCTAAAAACCTATGGAGAACAAAAATGGTAATGGCTGGTCAAAAACCTGGAACAGGCTTCTATTTTTGTGTCAACTGCGGACACCGCACCTACTTAGAAATTGGTACAGATCGTTTACCACCGTGTACCAAATGCCTTGGCAATCAATTCAACAACAAGAATGCCTAAGCAGCACAAGCAAAACAGCTACTCCCTGTTTTAAAAAAAAGCCCTATTACTCAATAGGGCTTTTTGCTACCTTATCCATTCATCCATAAAAAATACAGGTAGACGCATGATGATCGAAACAATACTTAGCTTGTGCATTGGCATTGGATTAAGCGCTGCCTGTGGTTTTCGTGTATTTGTCCCATTACTTGTGATGAGTGTAGCATCCTTAACAGGATGGTTTGAGCCGATGAAAGGCTTTGAATGGTTGGCAATGCCATCGGTTTGTATTGGGCTTGCAGTCGCTACAGTCTGTGAAATTGGAGCTTATTACATTCCTTGGGTGGACAATGCGTTGGACACCATTTCTACACCTGCGGCAATGGTTGCAGGCACACTGACCACGATGGCGGTGAGCACAGGAGAAATGTCACCCTTTGCCAGTTGGGCAGCAGCAATTATTGTTGGGGGCGGGACAGCGTCAGCAGTACAACTGAGCACAGTTGCAGTACGTGGCTTGTCCACTGCAACGACAGGAGGAATTGCTAATCCTGTAGTGTCAACAGGTGAATGGATCAGTGCATTAGTGGTTTCAATTTTGTCCTTCCTTGTTCCTGTTCTCGTGGTCATCGTGGGTATTATTGCCATGATTTGGGTGATACGTTGGATTCGTTTAAAAAAGAAAAATAAGATAGCCTCAGCACCATTATAAATCGCCAATACCAATAAAGAGTTGATCAACATATTTTGAAAAATATTGCATGGTATTGATCTCGAAAAACATTTGATTTTTATCTAAAAAAATCATAATTTTTAGATAAATATATATCCATAATTTTTTTATGGGATTATTGAAAATAAAATCATAGTTCAGAGGTGATGGAATGGACATGCTTAAATTTATCATAGATGAAAATCCACTCAGTAATGGCGTCTATCAGTTACATAATGCAACGCAAGGATGTGAAGATTTGCCAAAAAATTATCATCAAATTTTAATTGGTTATTTTGCTGATGTAGAATTAGCACATAAACGTGCACGCATGAATTGGCCTAAAGAAAAAATACAAGCATGTCCAAAATGCTGCCAAAACTGAAGAAATCATGCTGAAAATGATCGATTTTTAAAATGTTCTTTTATCGGAAATAAAAACGATAATATAAGATAAGTTGTTAAAATCCACTTGTTTAATAGGAAAATAACAATGAAAACATTCGACTTAGTGGTACATACACCGAAAAATTTACAAGAAGGTGGCGATGAGTTTTTAGAAAAATTCACAGCCATTCAGGCTTTGATCAAATTTGACAGTATTGCTTGGCGGCAACTTTTGGTAAGGCAACTACAATTTAATAGTGAAAATGCGAGTTTTACGATTACAGATTTGCAAAGCCAACAAAGCCTTCGATTCACTTTAAACGCGTTTTCAAAATTAGATGATTTAGAGTTTAAAATTGAAAGTGATGTTGCCATTATCGTGCCACAAAAAGATGTATTTGGACTGATTACCCGTAAAACCAAAGATTATATTTTTTTCAAAAAATTAGACTTTGCTACGGCAAGGCAGTATCTACTGTGTTTTTTAAATGCTGAATTACAACAGCTAGAGCAATTTTATAAGGACAGCCAGTCTAAATTGGCGCTTCATCTATAAATTTTGAAGAAAGAGAACTGTAGAAGAGAGATAAAAATTCTGCTGAATTGAGATTTTACGCTGTAAAAAATGAGTAATTTTCGATTAAAAGGAAAAAAATTGGAATTAATCGAGTTTTTATGAAAAATATTTTTAAATTTATGCAAAATTGCCTGATCTTAGGAAATTAATCCCGTAGTCATTTGGCTACTATAAATCTCAAGGGTGTGATGGGATCGAAAAGAGTAGCCTGCTACCAGTTGCGTACAACGTGAGTGTAGTACAAATCCAAAAGATCTCGATTCGGCTTAGGACGCTATAGACCAAAAGTTTATAGGCAATAGGATTAGAACTTACCAAGTTTTAATAGTTGAAGTAAACCATACAACGTTTTCCCAAATACCCTAAAAAATTTTTAGCATAACAATATATAATCAAAAAAGTCCCTCTCTAGATCAGTCAGATCTTCGCTTGAAAACACAATATCTATATTTTCACCCTCTGCATGATTCATGGTGATTTATACTTTTTTAAATTGAGCTTTTCGCAGATTTTAAAGTATCACTCGGCATTATATTTTGAATGCAGCGCTCACAGCGCATTCAGTGGTTATTTGAATCTCACATTAACACACTATTTAAAATCCAGTCTTTTCCCGTATAAATACAAAATGAGGTTTAAGCAAAGAAAAATATCTCATTTTTAACCATAAATAACGTAAAAAAATGCACAAATTTTGCTTGAATGGGAAAAATTATTAATATTCAGAAAATCGTGAAAAATATTTTCAAATTTATGCAAAATTGCCTGATCTTAGGAAATTAATCCCGTAGCCATTGGGCTACTATAAATCTCAAGGGTGTGATGGGATCGAAAAGAGTAGCCTGCTACCAGTTGCGTATAACGTGAGTGTAGTACAAATCCAAAAGATCTCGATTCGGCTTAGGACGCTATAGACCAAAAGTTTATAGGCAATAGGATTAGAACTTACCAAGTTTTAATAGTTGAAGTAAACCATACGATGTTTTCCCAATACCCTAAAAAATTTAAACAATCAAATAACAATAAACTTAAATCCAAAACCACAAAAGTTGTATGAGCATTCTAATTTTTCTAAAATTTCACCGATATTTTGACTTAAACATTAACGACAAATTTTGTCGTTTAGCTGATTTTTTCCGTTGAATTATTAAAATGAAAAATATACATTGATTGAGCAAATGAAATTTAAAATGAAAAAATAACATAAGGACTTTTTATGTTGCTGACGATTCAGCCAGACCAAATACAACAAATTATTCCTGATGCAAATTCAGAGAAAGCGGCTAAAAAATTGGCTAAAGTCAATGACTGGAATAATAAAGGTGCTTCTACAGATCAATGGGTTTGGGCAGAAATCAAAGGGAGTGCGATTTATCAAAGTGCTATTTTTTTACCCCAACTAAAATGTGAATGTAGTTGCCCAAGTTTTAAACGTCCTTGTAAACATGCGCTTGCTTTACTGATGGTGTATCAAGAACATCCCGCCGAGTTTCAAATTCAGGAAGATGAAACACAATTTCCTGAACGGGTCACAAAATGGCGTGACAAACTCACGCAAAGTACCGAGAAAAAAGCCGAAAAAGCCAATAAACCTGTTGATGAAGCAGCACGTGCTAAGCGTCAAGAATCACGTGATAAAAAAATTGACCAAGCCATTGATGCTTTGCAACTGTGGCTGAAAGATGTAGTCAATTTAGGCTTAGGTGAAGTGCGTTCACAAAATGGACGACAATTTTTTCATGAAATTACCAGTCGTTTGGTAGATGGTCAGGCTGCGGGAATCAATATTTGGATTGATGAATTTTCAAGTGCGCTATATCAGCCAAATTGGCAACAGCACAGTGCTTTTTGGCTTGCGCGTTTATATCTGATTGCTGAACTATGGCAAAAAAGAGCACAACTTTCTCTAGATTTACAGCAAGAATTACGTCAGTTGATGGGCATTAACCTTGCTAGTGATTTTTGGTCAAGCCAAAGTACAGAAGAGCTACAGTTAAGTGTGCTTGCTTCTCGTACACAAGCATTACAACAGTCCAAAGGGAATTTTCGTCGTCAATGGTTATGGGACGAGAAAACATGTACAGATTATTTAATTTTAGATTTTGATATTGCACCGCATACACGTTATGGCTTAACCCTACCAAGTCAGCATCATTTTAAACTCAAAGCACAGCGTTATCCTGGGGTAGAACAACAACGTTTGAAACTTGCAGAGCAAGTCACACTCAACGATATTGATGCCATTAAAATTGAAAATAAACCGCCGCAAGGTTTTGTGTGTTTTGAAGATGCTTTAGCCAAACATGCAGAAAAGCTCAGTCATAATCCGATGCATCTGACCAGTTTTTGGTGGATGAATCCTGTGCGTTTAAGTCAAAAAGATGAGCGTTATTATTTGATTGATTCGACACATCATATGATGCCGATTTCACTCAGTACTGATCAATTTACTTCGTTATGGATGATGGTGAGTAATCAACCTTTTTATGCAGGTTTAGAGTGGAATGGTTTAGAACTGCAACTGATTAGTCTTTGGCAAGGAGCGCATTACCAATGTCTATAAGCTCACCTTTAGAACAATTTACCAAGCAACTTGAACTTAAACTCACCCTTGGGCAGCATTATCAACAACCGATTCATGTACCTGCGCCCATTTCTGAGTTTGTCAGTGATGAACAGGATGTATTGGATTTAAATCTGCAATGGACACTTTTTCAAGTGTCTGCACAACAAGCTTATCCTTGTTCAGCGCAACAACTTGCTCGCTTAGCTGACGATGAAACGCCATTTACACCTAGTAAACGGGGTATGAATAGCCTAATTAAAAGTATTGTTCAACTTAATCAATATAATTTTCAGTATGATAAGCCTGTTTGGATGAATTATCTCTTGCATCTCATTCGTTTGCAGAAACAGGCGATTGCGCCACATTTGGTTTTAGATGTACTGAATGTTGCCAATAATGATGTGCTATTAGCGGCAACATTGCCTGAACGAAGCTATAAATTGCAGGATTTGCGTCAGGATAATCGTTTAAAAGTGGCTAAAATTTTACATCAGACATTGATTTTGCAACAACCCATTGATGAAGAAGATGCAAAATTTGCCAGTTTAAGTAAAGGTCCTGCTGAGCGTTTACTTCAAAACCTTGCACTTGAACATGCCGATTTTATTCATCAAAATTTTGAAGCCTTATGGAAACGTATTGATAAAGAACAGCGTAAAGACTGGATTGAAAATACGCCATTTTCATTTTTTGCCCCGCATGTTGCATATTTAACTGCATTGCATCAAAAGAAACCTGAACAAGCTTTAGGGCAAGGTTTACACTATTTGTTTTTGCATGATTCTGAACATACTTATACGCAAAAAATGCTGCAATTACTGGAAAATGTCATTGAATTTGATGCTAAAAATCGCTGTATGATCGTGCGAATGAGCATTGAATTGGATGAACAATTACAACAACTCAATATCATTGATTACACTGCAAATGGCAATGAACGTAAGGTCATTAAAGAGCTGGATATTGAAGAAAATTTAATAAAATTCTCACAATCGAGTAAAGCTGAAGACTATTTATATTTTATTTTAAAAGCGATGCCTTTGTCCTATTGGCAACAGATTTTCCCAACCTGGGAGAGTTTACTGAAGCTGAAATATAAAAATCAGCGAAATCACATTTTAGATGCATTTTGTTTTCGTTGTTTTCATGAGCAACGTGCCGATTTAGCAACGTGGCTCTATGAAAATGATCAAGAAGAACTCGAAAGCATCCGTTTTGCTTCCAATATGCAATATCTGTATCCGCTACTGAGCATCGAAAAACGTGATCATTTGATGGTGCAGCATTTACGCCAAGCCCGTAAACGTCATGAACCTGATTTTTTATTGGATGTTTGGAAACGCTTACCATTGCCTGCGTCAGAGATAGGTGTTTTATCCAAAGAACTGACTGAGCGTTTATTGGCGGAAATCTATCTACAGGAAGAGCAGGAATATGCCTATTTATTGCATCCATTGTATGAATGGCTTGTGGTCTATGGCTATCCAACTGAAATTAGCCCATTAAAAGATTTAGATTCTAGTCGTTTTGATATTTTAAATAGCATTGCCAAACAAAAAGTGGCGATCCTCAATAAACAATAAACCTCACTTTCATTTTAGATAAAAAAGGATACTGACATGAGTCAAGTTTTACGCGCCAAAGCAGAACAACAATATGCCCATGAACTCACAGCCTTAAAAGAACACGATAAAAAACAACGTCCTGCACAATGGGAGTTATCACCAAATGCTGTCGTCGATTATTTAATGGGGACGACGCTACCTGATGGGACTGAAATTTCAGCAAAATATATTGGTAATCGTCGTTTGATGGAAATTGCGGTTGCAACTTTAGCCACTGACCGTGCTTTATTGTTACTTGGTGTACCAGGAACAGCAAAATCTTGGGTCTCTGAGCATTTAGCTGCAGCCATTAGTGGTAACAGTACTTTGCTCATTCAAGGGACAGCAGGCACCAGTGAAGATACTTTACGTTATAGCTGGAACTATGCACAGTTACTTGCCAAAGGTCCTACAGAAGACGCCTTGGTACAAAGCCCAATGTTACGTGCGATGCGTACAGGAAAAATTGCTCGTATTGAAGAGTTGACCCGTATTCCTGCTGATGTACAGGATACTTTGATTACATTGTTATCTGAAAAAAATCTACCTGTACCTGAGTTAGGCATTGAATATCAAGCGGTACAAGGTTTTAGTGTGATTGCGACTGCCAACAACCGTGATAAAGGCGTCAATGAACTTTCATCGGCACTTAAACGTCGTTTTAATACCGTGATTTTACCACCACCTGCCACTATTGCTGAAGAAATTGAAATTGTGCAACAACGTGTTGCCTCGCTTGGTCGTAGCTTATCTTTACCTGAAATTCAACCACTCGATCAACACATTAAAACCCTTGTGACCATTTTCCGTGAATTACGTGAAGGTAAAACAGTAGATGGTAAGCAAAAACTGAAAAGCACTACAGGGACATTATCCACAGCCGAAGCGATTTCAGTGATGAGCCATAGTTGGGCAATGTCAGGGCATTTTGGTGATGGCAGTTTAAATGCCCATGATTTAGTTGCAGGTTTACAAGGTGCGATTGTCAAAGACCCTGTGCAAGATGTGGTGCCTTGGAAAGAATATGTCGAAACCGTCATTAAACAACGTGAAGGTTGGAATGAGATTTACCAAGCTTGCCGAGATTTAGAATAATTACAGTCAAAGGATTTGCCCATGCATTATATTTTAGGGGTACGTCATCATGGTCCTGGCTCTGCTCGAAGTGTTTTAAATGCACTAGAGCAGTTGCAACCTGACTGTATTCTCATTGAAGGACCACCTGATGCGAATGATCGTATTGCACAGCTCAGCCATGCTGAAATTGAGCCACCGATTGCATTACTCATCAACACGCCTGTACAAAAAGATGAACGACCACGTGCGATATTTTATCCTTTTGCAGAATTTTCACCCGAATGGCAAGCATTACAATTTGCTTTAAAACATCAAATCCATACTGAATTTATGGATTTAGCCTGTCAGCATCGTTTTGCACTGGAAAAACAGGCTGAAGAGGTACGACAAGCGCTTGAAGCTGAACAACAGACAGATTCAGAAGAAGAAAAATCTGAAGATGAGCATGTTGATGAAACGCTTGCTGATGCTGCTTCTGATGAATCAGCTGCTAACAATGAAAGCATTGATGAAGATGAAGAAGATGCGTTTGAAATCTCAGATGAAGAACGCAAATTTTTGCAATATCGTCATGATCCCATCGCACTTTTAGCCCATCAAGCAGGTTATCAGGACAGCGAACGTTTTTGGGAACACTTGGTTGAACAGCAACCCCATGCGGGTGATATGTTTCAGTCGATCAATGAAGCAATGGCTGAAATTCGCGATTATTTAAACAGTTTAAATCCGAATACTGAACTTGATGATGATCAGTTGATAGAACAATACCGCGAAGCGTCTATGCGAAAAATCATTCGCCAAGCACAGAAGCAGGGCTTTGAACGTATCGTGGTGATTTGTGGTGCATGGCATGCACCTGTTTTAGTGGATTTAAAAACAAGCTTAAAAGATGATAATCAACTGTTAAAAGGTTTGCCAAAAACCAAGATTGAATCCGCTTGGATTGCATGGACACATGGACGTTTACATCGTGATAGTGGTTATGGTGCAGGTATTCAAGCGGTGGGTTGGTATGCACATTTATGGAAGCATTATCAGCAAGCTCTTGCAGGCAAAGTCGATGCTGAAAAAATTAGTATTGATTGGCTCAGTCAGTTTGCCAATGCTTTGCGTGAGGCAGGACATGATGCCTCAAGTGCGCAAATTATTGATGCAACGCAACTAATTCAGTCTTTATTACAATTGCGTGAGCGCCGTATTCCTGATCTTGATGATTTAACAGAAGCGATTCGCAGTGTGCTGCATCATGGTTATGATTTGCCTGAGCCGATCATGAATCAGATGCTATTGGCAGAAAAACTGGGGCATTTACCTGAAGATTATTCAGAATTACCAATACAACAAGACTTTTTAAAACAATGTAAGTCGTTGCGTTTAAAGCTTGAAGCGGTACATCGTGGGGTTGAACTGGACTTGCGTCAGCCTTTTGATTTAAGTAAAAGTCAGTTTTTTCATCGGGTAAATTTGCTGGGTTTGGCATGGGCAGAATTACAAAATTACTCATCAGGTCGAGGAAATTATAAAGAAAACTGGCAATTGTCATGGCAACCTGAAAGCAGTTTATACCTCAATGAAATGTCACTTTGGGGCTATACCATTGCTGATGCAGCCGCAAGTTATATTCAAGATAAAATTGAGCATAGTGATGATCTATCAACTGTTGCTAAATATATTGAGCAAATATTGCTGGCAGGTTTAGACCGTAGTTTGCCTGTGGCTTTACAGCGTTTACAATCTTTATCAACCTTGCACCAAGATCCTGATGTATTGCTTGCGACTTTAACACCTTTGGTCACAGCTTTGCGTTATGGTAGCGTCCGTCAATTTTCTGAGCATGAATTATTTCAAATTATTCAACAGCTCAGCATACGTTTAATGTTGTCATTACCACAGTATTGTCAGTCCATTAATGATGATATGGCAAAACAAACTGCACAGCAGTTAAATAGCCTTTATTTGTTGTTACAGCGTTTAGACAATGCAACGCTCAATCAATATTGGCAAGACTTAATACTCAAATTATTGCAACAAACCTATATGAATGGTTATTTGCATGGCTCTGTTACCAAGTTAGCAAAACAGCAGCAATTGCTTGATTTAGATGAAATAGAACATTATTTATCACAAGCTTTATCGGTTGGGCAAACCGTTGATTATAGTGCAGGTTGGTTCGAAGGCTTTATCAGTGATCAAGCGTTATTATTGTTACATGAAGATAATTTATGGAACTTGGTGAATGCATGGCTAGGCGATTTACCCGAAGAACAATTTATCAATATTCTGCCTATTTTACGTCGTTCAACCAGTGATTTTAGTCCAAGTGAATCTGCGAAAATTGCAGAAAAAGCAGCATCAGGGGTGACAGTACATATTGCGCAACTGCCTCATCAATTTAATCTTGAGCGTGGTTATAACACTTTATTGAATTTAAGAAATTTACTTCATCCTCAACTTGCATGTGTAGATGGCGCTGAAAAAGCTGATTTAAAAGAGGGTTCTGATGTCACAAATTAATCAAAATACCCAAGAACAAGAACGACGTTGGCGCTTAATTTTAGGTCAACGTCCTGAGCAGTCATCACCTGAGTATTGGTCGAGTGATGATGAAAATATGTTCCAGTGTTTAGATGTGTTATATAACACGCAACAGCAACAACGTGGTGGTTTAGGGCGTTCTAGTCCACGTATTGCCAAATGGCTGGGCGATATTCGTCAGTATTTCCCAAGTTCTGTGGTGCAAATCATTCAAAAAGATGCGCTTGAACGTTTGAACTTGCAACAAATGTTGCTAGAGCCTGAATTATTAGAAAATATCGAAGTTGATATTCATTTGGTTTCGACTTTGATTGGCTTAAATCACTTGATGCCTGATCAAACCAAAGAAACTGCCCGTATTGTGGTACGTAAATTAGTTGAGGAAATTGAGCGACGTTTAAAACAAAGTTTAGAGCAAGCCATTCAAGGTTCAGTCAACCGTTCAGCCCATACGCGCCGTCCAAAACGTATTCAAGATATTAATTGGCACCGCACCATTCAAGCCAACTTAAAACATTGGCAAGAAGAATACAAAACTATTATTCCTGAACAACTGCATGGACATCCACGCCAGCGCAGTTCCTTAAAAGATATTGTACTGTGTGTGGATCAGAGCGGTTCGATGGCACCCTCGGTGGTGTATTCGAGTATTTTTGCTGCGATGATGGCAAGTATTCGGGCTGTGACCACACAAATGGTGGTGTTTGATACGCAAATTGTTGATTTAACGCCATTGCTTGAAGACCCTGTAGATGTGTTATTTGGAACGCAACTCGGTGGTGGTACGGACATTGCTAAAGCGATTAAATATTGTCGTAGTAAAATCACCCGCCCTGAAGAAACAATTTTTGTGTTGGTCACAGATTTATGTGAAGGGGGCAGTGAGCAACAGCTCTTTAAACAAGTGGCTGAGATGCTCAATAGTGGTGTACAAATTATTACTTTATTGGCACTGTCAGATGAGGGCACACCTTATTATGACCGTGAAAATGCACAAAAGTTTGCGGCATTAGGCATTCCCACTTTTGCGTGTACCCCCGATCAATTTCCTGAATTGATGGCAAAAGCCATTGAAAAGCAGGATATTAATGCTTGGTATGCAGCACAGCAACAAAAATAGGTATATCAAGGCAGTATAATCTGTCTTGATATAATAAATGAGACGATGCAGCATTATTTGCTTGCAATTAAAAGCTGCATCTTTTGAGCTTGTTGTTGTGTGGTTAGGGGAGGAAGTAGGGATGGATTACTTGGATAAGCCATTCCATTATAAGCTAATTGCACTGCACCTTGATTGCGAGATTGCACCACTAAATTTTTCCAACCATGACTTTGTTGTTGACTGACATAAATAGGTGGGTTTATAACCGTGGTTTTATTGATTAATTTAAATTTCTGATTAGGTAAACCTTGATAAATCAATAAGGTACATCCACCAGAGCCGCACCAGTCTAAACCTTGTAGTAATACTAGAGCATCAGGTTGACCATCTTGATTTAAATCATGAAAAGCTGATAAATATTGGGTTTGGTCTTGAGTGTATTGATATACGCTTTGTTGTAAGGCGTGCTGTGTGGAAGGATTAGTTTGTTTAGGTGTTTGCTCTATTACTGTAGTACATCCTGCGAAGCATAAAATACATCCTAAATGTAGAAATTTCATATTTATTTAACCCTTTGAATCCCAATACTGAGTCATTGTATTGTACAAAGATTTATCAATCATGCATGATTTTATGTACTCCTAGCATAGTCATAATGACAGTTTGAAAATAGGGTTGAGGCGTTGGATAAGGTAAAAATTAAATTTAAAATTTTGCTTTTTATGATAATAGCAATGAAATATAGCTTAAATTTGCTCAATAATACGGGAGTTTTTAGTCTGAAATATCATGAATTAAGGTGAGGTAAAATAAATCAGAGTATAAAATTGAGTCTCTGAATGAGTATATTAATTTTTACTGGCGATTTAGTACTGTAAAACTTAAAATCTTCACAATTTTTTTGATTTTTTTGACATGCCTTTAGATCAAACCTTTGTATATATGCCTCCCCAAGACCCCCTTGCTATCCTCTATGAAGATGCAGACTTGGTCGTCATTGATAAGCCTGCAGAATTATTGTCCGTTCCGGGGCGTTTACCTGAACATCATGATAGTGCTTATTTTCGTGTCTTAGAGCAATTTCCCAATGCTAAAATCACCCACCGTTTAGATATGGCAACCTCTGGAATTTTAATGTTTGCGAAACATAGAGATGCGGAAGTCGCGATCAGTAAAATGTTTCAGGCGCGTACTGTGAAGAAAAATTATATTGCTTTGGTGCAGGGAAAATTAGACGGTGAGGGCAGTGTAGATGTTCCACTCATCACAGATTGGGAAAATCGTCCTCGTCAAATGGTGCATTTTGAGCTAGGTAAATCAGCCCAAACACTGTATCAAGCTTTAAATTATGATGAGCAGCAAGATATTACACGGGTTTTACTCACACCCATTACAGGACGTTCACATCAATTAAGAGTGCATATGATGCATATTGGACATCCGATTACAGGCGATAAAATTTATCATCCTGATCCAAAGCAAAGCCCTTTAAAACGTATGGCTTTACATGCAAGTTATTTAGAGTTTATACAACCTTTAAATGGTGAAAAAGTTATCATTCAGGGAGATGTACCTTTTTAAGATTCATTAGAATTTTCATTATTTTTTATAAATCTCACTCTTTATAACATTGGAAAATAATAAAATGATACAGCCTGCAATTGCTCAAATAATTTTAATTGTATTGTTAGTTTTATCATGGGGTGGAATCATTTTTTGGTTGATTTATATCACCATTAAAGGTTTGTCACCCTATGAAGTTACAAAGGAAAATCGAAGATTTATGTTGTATATTTTGCTGATGATGGGTGCGATTGTCATGATTTATGATTTTACTCCCGCTGATGCTCAAGATTTAGAAAAGATAAATCAGTATTTAGAGCAGGCAAAACGAGAGAATAACCAAGATTTATTATTCACGATTCAAAATATCAAAATGCAACCACAAATCAGTATTAAAGATCGAAAATATATAGAAAAATTAATTGAAAAAGGGATCTAATCTAAAGGGTCAAGGCTGTTCGTGGCAGGAGTTGAATGTGGGAAATCAATTTTAAATTTATTTGCTCATTTCATATTCAGTAAAACTTTAATCGCCAAATTGCAATAAAACTCAGTTAATCTAAATCTAGAAAAATGGCAAACAGAACAAGGACACCAAAATGACACGCGATTTTGAACAATTCCCTGATGATGATAACGGCAATTTATTGTGGCAAATGCAAGAAGATGGTGATGATTTAGATGAAGTACATGAAATTGAATTTTCAATGTATTTTAAAACCCAAGCACTTGCTGAAAAATGTGCATTACATTTATTACTAGAAGAACAAAAAGTCTCAATGTATCTTGATGAAGAAATTGAGCCCAATGAATGGGTGATTACTGTTTTTGTCAATTTACTTCCTGAATATACCGATATTGTTGATCTTGAAGAATGGTTCAACAAAATTGCGACAGAATTTAACGGTGAATATGATGGTTGGGGATGCACCACTTATGTCTTTGATGATGCATTTGATGAAGATGACTTTACTGAAGAAGAATTAGGTGAATTAAAATAAATTTCAGTGACATATCCAATAAAAAGCATACGAAAAGGTATGCTTTTTTTATTGAACGAGTAGAATTTTTAAGTTTGCATATACTAAAGAAATATAGACCTGAGCGGTGCAACAAGACAAAAATAAGATGAAAATTCAAATAAAACAACGTTTATGATCATGCTAAAAAACATGCAACATAACCCATATATTTAATACGGGATTTTAGGTTTTATATGATTTTTACGCTATAGTGGACATTATTTTTTCTTTATTTTGAGGTTGTTATGTCTTTACCCCATTGCCCAAAATGCAGTTCTGAGTACACTTATCAAGATGGTGATCTACTGATTTGTCCTGAATGCTCACATGAGTGGACACAAGGAGAGCAGGCCGTACAAGATGAACAGCATATGATTAAAGATGCCTTTGGCAATATTTTGAATGATGGCGATACAGTCACGGTTGTCAAAGATTTAAAAATTAAAGGTTCATCTGCTGTGGTTAAAGTCGGTACTAAAGTTAAAAATATTCGTTTATTGCCCGATGCGAGTGATGGTCATGATATTGACTGTAAAATTGAGGGTGTGGGGAGTATGAAACTCAAATCTGAATTTGTGAAAAAGGCATAAATATTCCATCATATTCTGATTAAAAATCAGATCATGATTCAAGAGACAGCATATGAGAAAAGTATCTTATTTTTTGAGTTTTTCTGTAATGTTGTCTCTTGTTCTTTGGTTTGCTTCACCCTATTGGATGTTGTACCAAATCAATCAAGCGATACAACATAATCAAGCCGCGAAGATTTCTCAATACATTGATTATCCTCGTGTACAAGCAAGTTTAGAACCACAAATTCAACAAAAAATAATCAGTCGTTTAGGTTTGGAAAATAATCATACTTGGTTCGGGCGTTTTAGTGAGCGTGTGAGTGATCAACTTGCAAGGCAAGTCGTGCAGACACTTGTAACCCCCGAAAGCATTATGGTTTTAATGAAGGGCAAGGCACTCAAAGAAGTGATTCAACTCAAAATATCTCATGTAACCGCCGTTATGATACAAGAAACCAAACCACTTAATCAGCAAGTCTCAAATCAGTGGTTATCTGAAAAAGATAAGCAGCATGTCATAACAATCCATCCAAATAAAGTTGAAGCACAGTATATTTCTTTAAATACTTTTCAAGTGATTGTGCCAACATTTTCGCAAGGTAAAACTCAATTTATTTTTCAACGCCATTATATAAAATGGCAATTAGTTGGAATTTATTTGATTTGATTTGATTTTTTATTAAGTTTATTTAAATTATATCTTTAATTAATTTGCTGTTTTTACATAAAATAATTAAAAAAATAATCAAACTAATATTGTGGTTTACTTTTAAAAATGTAAAATTAATCACACTTATTGATATTTAGTGAGAATAATTATATGAAATATGAGGTGGATGGTGATCCTATTACTGCAAAAAACATTCTGACACAAATACAAAAATGGGACGATGCACTAAAAAATAATGATTTAGAAAAAATGACTCAGCACTATGCCGATGACATCAGTTTATTTGATGTGAGTTCACAGCTAAATGGGCTTGAGCAATACAAAACAGAATTAGAAAAAGTTAGTCCATATTTTACCTCGAGTATGGATATTCGTAGACGTGATATTAAAATTCATGTCTCAGGTGATTTGGCATTTTTATATTGTTATACCAAAGTGGAAAATCCACAATTGAGTTCAATATTACAAATGCCGTGGTGTCGTACAACATTATGTTTACAAAAGAAAGATGAACAATGGATTTTATTGCATCAACATATCTCTATGCCCGTTAATATACTGACGAAAAAAGCAATTGATTTGAAGGTTAAACCAAAATTGAAGTTAGTGGTATAACTTTAGTGTTTTAATATCATGCTGTTATAGATCAAGAGTGATAAATGAGCAGATTGACATGGAATATGTCAACTTTCGGATGGCATGATAAAAGAAGAAATATCGATAAAAAAAGCAAAATATAGAACAGAAAAGTGGCATATTTCTCGCTAAAATAGTGCAAAATATTTAGAAAAATTGATCTATGTCAAATTCATTTTTTGCAAAGTATGAATGGTTAAAACCATTGTCTCCTCGTGATCCACATGAAAAACATCGGGTTGCCACTTCTTTAGAATTATTATTTGACCTGATTTTTGTGGTGGCCATTGCAACAGCAGGGCAGCAACTCCATCATGCCATTGTTGAAAATCATCTTGCACATGGAATATTACTGTATTGCATGGTGTTTTTTGCTTTGTGGTGGGCATGGATGAACTTTAGTTGGTTTGCGTCTGCCTATGACAATGATGATGCCTTATATCGCGTCATGACTTTTGTCCAAATCATTGGTTCTTTGGTGTTGGCAGCAGGTATTCCGAGTGCATTTCAACAGCAAGACTTTGATGTGATTATCATTGGTTATGCCATTATGCGCTTTGCTTTAGTGAGTCAATGGTTACGGGTTGCCATCAGTGATCCTGCACGAAAAACTACAGCTTTACGTTATGCATGTGGGATTGTTGTTGTACAAATCGGATGGTTATTTTTTCACTTTAGCCCGATTCATTTTAGTGTTTATCTTTTTGCAATCTTGGTCATCGCTGAATTATGTGTGCCGATTTGGGCAGAATCTGCCAATATGACACCGTGGCATCCACATCATATTGCAGAGCGTTATTCGCTGCTGACGATTATTGTATTAGGCGAGTCGATTGTGGGAAGTTATGCTGCGATCAGTGACGCATTGGCACATCAACATGTCAGTACTGAGCTTATTTTCTTAATGATCGGCGGTTTGATCATGATGTTTACAGTCTGGTGGGCATATTTTGATCATGAAATTGCGGATCGTCTAAATAGCCGTAAACGTGCATTTTCTTGGGGATATGGGCATTTCTTTATTTTTATTAGTATTGCGGCGCTGGGTGCAAGTCTAGCGGCTGCTGTAGATATTAGTACCCATCAAGCCGAAATTTCGGCACAATGGGGGGGATGGTTGGTGGCGATTCCTTTGGTTATGTATAGCGCAAGTTTATGGCTATTACACGAAGTACATCATTTACAGGGCATGAAAAAATGGCTGTATCCATTGACGACAATCATTGTGCTTAGTATTCCTTATGTGGTGCCAGAGATTGGTTATGCCGTTTTCATTATGGCAATTGTCTATGCATTACGTTTGATTTTTTCAAAATGTTATTTGGCGCGTTAAGGAAATAAAGCCATGGGTTTTCATGATTTTTACCGAATGAGTTCACATGCCGTCATTTGTAATGCACAGCAGCAAATTTTATTGTTAAAAGCCACCTATGCCGATCATGCATGGGGCTTACCTGGGGGTGGTTTGGATGTTGGTGAAACTATTCATGAGGCTTTAATACGAGAATGTCACGAAGAAATTGGATGCAAGGTACAGATCGAGTATTTATCAGGTGTGTATTTTCATTCAGCCGTGAACTCCCATGCTTTTATTTTTAAATGTCAGTTAGATCGATGTGCCGAAATTCAACTCAGTGCTGAGCATTCAGCGTATCGTTGGTTTACTTTGGATGAGCTTTCAGTTGTGCAAAAAGTGCGGATCGAAGATTGTTTAAATTTTAATGGAACGGTACACAGTCGGGCATTTTAACAAGTCTATCGTTCCACAAGATAACAATAGATGTGTTTAAGATAAGATTTAAATATAACTCAAATTTAAAAAATAGGATGCTGATATGACACCGCATTTACCTAAAAAAATAAGCTTAGGGATTTTGTTTATATTCTTTAATGGTACAAGTTTTGCTGCCATACAAGGAATGAGTTTTGAACATAAAGATTGGGAATTAAGCTGTGATAATACAGGAACATGCCGCGCAGCAGGGTATCAGTCTGATGAGGATTTTGAGTCTCCTGTCAGTGTACTGTTGACTCGAAAAGCAGGTGAAAATATGCCTGTAGTTGCTGAAGTACAGTTTGGTGAAAATGAAGATAACCCAAATGTACATGCTCAATATGAGCTTAAAATAAATGGCAAATCTTATGGTTGGGTGAATAATAGCACTGAATCGAGTACGCTCAATCCCAGTCAAATTAAAGCCTTATTAGCCACGGCACAACGTGATGCAACGGTGACCTTTGAAGCAGGCAAGCAAAATTTTAGATTGTCAGGACAAGGCATGAGTGCTGTTTTATTGAAAATGGATGAGTTTCAAAAAAGGCTTGGAACATCTTCTGCATTGATTAAAAAAGGGCAAAATACAAATCAACATGTACTGCAAGCTGAAGCTAAGCCGATTATGGTGGCACAAGACGTGATGCAAGGCAAAGAAACTCAACTTTTGCCAAAAAGCGAACAAGCATTAAAAATTATTCGCTTGTTGAAGCCGACCACCAACACAGATGATTGCCCGACTTTATTTGGTGAATCAGATTATTTTGAGTCAGATCGCGTGGTCATTACACCAATTACTTCGGAATTAAGCATCGTACATCATCCTTGTTGGTCAGGCGCATATAATTTTGGTACAGGCGTTTGGGTCATGAATAAAAAACTGACACAAGTCAAACAATTGGTCAGTACATCCATCAGTGATGAGTCAGACAATCAACTTTTTGAAAATCATAAAGGTCGTGGTATAGGTGATTGTTGGTCTCAGACTGAATGGACGTGGAATGGTCAGCGTTATGTACAAACCCTAGACTCAACGACAGGCATGTGCAAAGGTTTTGCAGGGGGTGCATGGAGTTTGCCGACGGTCATTGTAGAGGTGAAAGGTTTAAAACAGTAAGGGTGTGAATGTACCTCATCAATTTTTGGAAAGGTTAAGTTTTTCAACCACTTCATCAATTTTTTTCAAACGCTTGACTTCATCCCACAAGGCTTTGGCTTCAGGATAATGTTTTGACATCATGCCGAGCCATTGTTTATAACGCCCAACCATATTCATTTCTTTTTTATAGCTGCCATTTAAAAACCGAATCTGTAAACCAAGTAATTCGTTCCATGTAATCAAGGCTTCATCGGTATTTTTGCGAATACATTGGGTTAAGTCAGGTGTGGTCACTGCACCACGACCAATCATTAAATCTTCACAGCCTGATTCAAGTTGACACTGTTTTGCATTGGCATTGGTCCAAATTTCACCATTGGCAATGACATTGATGTTGAGTGATTCACGGATAGGATGTAATAGATCCCAAAAAGCAGGTGGGGTATAGCCATCAGCTTTGGTACGCGCATGTACCGTTACCCATGCTGCGCCTGCGTCTTCAATGGCATGCGCATTTTCCATAGTGAAGTTACGATCCATATAACCCAAACGCATTTTTGCTGAGACAGGAATATGTGTTGGTACAGCATCACGTACAGCTTTAACCAACTCATGCACCACTTCAGGTTCATCTAAGAGTACGGAACCACCTCGGTGACGATTTACCGTTTTTGCAGGACAGCCAAAGTTAAGGTCAATCGCAGGCGCACCTAGTTCAACAGCTCGCACTGCATTGGCTGCAAGCATGTCAGGATTATTTCCCAAAAACTGTACATGGACAGGTGTACCTGCCGCTGTTTTACCGTCATTATTTAATTCAGGACAATAGCTGTGGTAAATATGATCGGGTAATATCGAATCTGTGACACGAATGAACTCAGTTACACACCAGTCGAAGCTGCCGACAGATGTCAGTACATCACGCATAATAGGGTCGGTTAAGCCTTCCATGGGTGCAAGAACGAGTTTCAATGAATTACCTAAATGCGAAATCTAAACAGGAGCGTTATACGGTTTTTTGAGATGATTGTCTAGCAATGTAAGCTGTGAATAAACATACAGACGATTAAGTATTTCAACGTACATATAAATTTATACGGATCGGACAATTAAAATGAAAAAAAATAAAATGCTGTTCATCAGTTTGTTATGTAGCACACCTATGGTTTGGGCAAACCCACAGCTTGAAGGTGAATATGCTTTACAAGGCGGTGCACTTTATATATTACCTCATCGACAATTTGCGGTGATTGCTTATGCTACTGCTCTAGCTGGAAACTATGAAATTCAAGCTAATACGCTTCAATTTCATTGGACAAGTGAAAATATCCCAAATTTATTATTCAAGAATTTTCAGATTTATCCCAGGTAGATTATCAAGATCGGATGCAGCCTAAGTTAAAGCAATTAATCATTCACTTTGATTCAAACTTACCTGATACATTTTACTTAGGGGGAAATCAGCCTTTAACATCGCCTCAGCTGAAAAGAGTTTTTAATGAAGATGCAAATTGCTATGAATATTCTAAAATGAATCAGAATGAATTAGCCCAGAAAAATTCAAAAAGAAGGCTTGGTTTTTTATCATAGGAACGATCTGTACAAAGGAGAATGGTCTGAACGCCGCGAATTATCGGGGCTTGCAGGAGAAGATTTAGCCATGCTGCAACAGATCGTACAACAAAGCCAATTTCCTTGGTCATTTGAAACTCAAATTATTCAT
This sequence comes from Acinetobacter piscicola, assembly GCF_015218165.1. Classification (NCBI taxonomy): domain Bacteria; kingdom Pseudomonadati; phylum Pseudomonadota; class Gammaproteobacteria; order Moraxellales; family Moraxellaceae; genus Acinetobacter; species Acinetobacter piscicola. Next base: position 872,309 of record NZ_CP048659.1, read on the forward strand.
TTTAAGCATATTCAATTAGACGAGTACCCTAATGATCAAAATGCAATGCGATTCCTCTTTATAACTTTATGAGGCGCATGATCAAGTTATATAGATATTGAATTCATCACGTTCATTTATAGATTGGCTATAAATAAAACATTTTCTCATCTCGTACTATTTTTTCTCGGTAACGCATGAAAATGTACAATAGCTGTCGTCATCAATGGTAGAGACTACGCCATCATCATTGAGATCTGCATCTTTAAATAAAAAGATTTGATCACATTGTTGACATCTTTCAGGTGTCATCGCATTGAGTTGTTCTAATGGTGGATGTGTTGGTATTGTCATTTTAAAATCCTTTTGGGTGAAATATATACACATAGTTTTTTTAAGAGATTAGATCCAATCGTATATTTACGCAAGTCATAAAAGTGATATTTTATTTTTATTTCTGATATTTAGCGCAAATATTGGATCAAAAAAGTGAGAGATTCGGTTTTCTCTTTTGCCTCTTTGTATGAAAGTTTAACGATGCAAAATCATTTCCAAAATAAATTTAGAACCAATAAAACCAATGGCTAATAGGAAAAATCCAATAATGGTAAAGCGAATCGCTTTTTGACCACGCCAACCAAATTTATAATGCCCAAGCAATAATGCACCATAGACAAACCAAGAAATAATACTAAATGCCGTTTTATGTGCTAAATGTTGTGCAAAGAAGTTTTCAACGGTAAAGAAACCAAAACCCAGTGCGACCGTTAATAAAGCAAAACCTGTGATCAACATATCGAACAGCAAGGATTCCATGACTTGCAAGGGGGGTAATAAGTTGACCCAAACACGTTTTTTTTGTTTTTTCTTGAGTTCCCTATTTTGTAACCACATCAGTACAGCTTGGATGGTTGCCATCAATAACACGGCATAAGCAGATAAAGATAAAATGATATGCGTATCTAAACCTAAAGAATGCATTTCAATAAACTGGCGAGGGACACTAAAAGCAAAGCCTAAGATTAGACCTAAAGCTGCTACAGGGATGCCTAATAGATTTAGCGCAATGACAGGTCGATAGGTACTAAACAATACACTCAGTAACAACATTAAACCTGATGTAAAAGACATTAAATTAAATACATCATAATTGATCCCCGACGGGGTGATCATATTGTTATACAGTACAGCAGCATGTAACAATAGCCCTAAGCCTAAGACAACGCCAATAAACCAATGGTTTGGCGCACGTTTAGACATTAGATGCATAAATAAATACCAAAATGATGTGGTATAGGCAATTAATGCTAAAATGGTATACACCAAGGGGAGGCTAATCATGTCAAACCTTTTTCGGGATGATAAATATTCATGTTATAAGATATAAATTCGATATGAACTCAAGTATCCTATAGCATCTTATGCATAAAAGTTCTATTTTTCAGAAAGTTTTTTTGCAACAACTATTTTAAGCGGATTTCGCAATGTTTGATACCTTAACAGAACGACTCACGCAGAGTCTCAGAAATGTTACTGGCTCAGGACAACTGACCGAAGATAATATTAAAGACACTTTACGTGAAGTGCGTATGGCACTGCTCGAGGCCGATGTTGCTCTGCCTGTAACTCGTGAGTTTATCGCGAAAGTTAAGGAAGAGGCATTGGGTCAGGAAGTGATGACACAGCTTTCACCAGGTCAAGCTTTCGTTAAAATTGTCTATGACGAACTCACCAAAATGATGGGTGAGGCCAACGAAACCTTAGATTTGGCTGCAAAACCACCTGTGGTGATTTTACTTGCAGGTTTGCAAGGTGCGGGTAAAACTACAACTGCTGCAAAACTTGCACGTTTCTTAAAAGAACGTCAAAAGAAAAAAGTGGCAATGGTCTCTGCTGACGTTTATCGTCCTGCGGCAATTAAACAGTTGCAAACTGTTGCAGCTGAAGTCGGTGTGGACTTTATTGAGTCTGAAGCATCCGAAGATCCAATCAAAATTGCACAACGTGCGATTGGACAAGCGAAGATCAATTTCAATGATGTCTTGATTGTCGATACTGCGGGGCGTTTACATGTCGATGATGACATGATGGACGAAATCAAAGCATTACATGCATCGATCAATCCAACTGAAACTTTGTTTGTCGTTGATGCGATGACGGGGCAGGATGCAGCCAATACAGCCAAGGCATTCAACGATGCATTACCTTTGACAGGGGTCATCCTGACTAAGACCGATGGTGATGCGCGTGGTGGTGCGGCACTTTCAGTCCGGGCAATCACAGGTAAGCCAATCAAATTTTTAGGTATGGGTGAAAAACTTGATGCCTTAGAGCCATTCCATCCTGAGCGTGTTGCACAACGTATCTTAGGTATGGGTGATGTACTTTCTCTTGTCGAAGAAGTTGAACGTAAAATCGACAAAGAAAAAGCCGAAAAAATGGCGAAAAAATTGCAAAAAGGCGGCAGCTTCAACTTTGAAGATATGCTGATGCAATTTGAACAAATGAATAAGATGGGTGGCATGATGGGCTTCTTGGATAAGTTGCCTGGCATGAGTAATTCAGGAATTCAAGATGCAATTGCACAAACGAACCCTGAAAAGCAAGTGAAAAAGATGGAAGCGATTATCCAGTCGATGACCATCAAAGAGCGTCGTAATCCAGATTTGATGAATCCAAGCCGTAAAAAACGTATTGCAGCGGGTTGTGGTATGGATGTTGTTGAAGTGAATAAACTGATCAAACAACATGCACAAATGGCCAAAATGATGAAAAAATTTGCCAATCCATCAGGGATGGCAAAAATGATGCGTTCATTAAGTGGCTTACAAAAACAATTTGGTGGCGGTGGTGGTATGGGGCCATTATTTGGTAATAATGAACCTAAAAAATAATCCAAACCGATAATCTGAAAAGAGCGCTTTAAGCGCTCTTTTTTGTGGATAATATTTTAAAAAATTTAAACTTAAATTATGCTATATTTGCTAAAACAATTGATAAGAAGAACTATCTAACGTGAATTCGGGATAAGAAATTTGATAAAGAATAGGCATTTGAGTCACAATTTAATCACGACAAAAAACTGAATAACCTCAAATGCCTATCGATACACAGCTTACAACACTTTTTTGTTTAATTGATGATTTTTGTGCTGATATTACCAACAATGTTGAACAATATAGGCTTACTTCAGGACAAGCTAAGCGATTGCGCCAAAGTAAAATCAGTGCTTCTGAAGTTCTCACTTTATTATTGTGGTTTCATCTAACAGGGAGTAGAAACTTCAAGGCTTTTTATCTTTATTGGGCTAAGCCTTTTCTTTGCTCTTACTTTCCAAACTTACCTAGCTATAACCGATTCATTGAATTAAAAGCAAAATATGTGATGTATTTTGTCGCTCTTATTGAGAGTTTAAAGGTGCAATCCTCTGGAATTGCTTTTATTGATTCTACCAAATTAGCTGTGTGTCATAATAAACGTATTCAGCAACACCGTGTATTTGTAGACAGCGCAAGTCGGGGGAAAACCTCTGTAGATTGGTTTTATGGTTTCAAAATTCATTTGATTTGCGATCATGTTGGACGCTTAGTTTCTTATTGTATAACAACAGGTAACGTTGATGACCGTAAAGTATTACCAGAATTAATAGAACACTCAAAATTAAAAGGTAAGTTGTTTGGTGATCGTGGCTATATTGGTAAGAATTGGAAGGATCGCCTTGCAGAAGTTGGTGTTCAACTGATTACACGTGTAAAAAGAAATATGAAACCACAAGTTTTAGATCCATTTGATCATGCTGTATTAAAAAAACGTGGAATTATTGAAGCACCATTTAATTTGATGAAAAGTCAATTTGATCTTGAACACACTCGCCATAGATCAAAAATAGGATTATTGACGACAATATTCTCAGCTTTAACCTTATATGCGTTGGTACTTGTGAATGGATATAATTCAGGAATTCAGCAGATTTTAAAACCTATTGAATTAAAATCTGCTTAAGCCGAATTCACGTTATCTAATATGAATACTGTTTTTGTTGTCCACGGCTATCGTGCAGCACCAGAAAATCATTGGTTTCCTTGGCTTGCACAGAAAATCCAATCTGTTGGGGCTACGTGTGAGATTGTTCATTTAGAAGATGCAGATGCACCGAATTACGCCGTGTGGAAAGAATGCTTACACATGCAAATTTCCCCTTTGGATGAAAATAGTATTGTGATTGCGCATAGTTTAGGTTGTTTGAGTAGTTTAGATTTTTTATCAGAAGCACTCAAAACGAAGAAAATTAAGGCAATTTTTTTAATAGCACCTTTTAAAGCATTATTACCTGCATTGCCTGAATTAAATGAATTTATTCAACAAGCCAAAATAGATGAATTTGTCATTCATACTGCAATTCAGAAACGCTTTGTATTTTTATCGAATAATGATCCTTATGTTGCTGCACAGTTGAGTATTCGTTTAGGGCAAGCGATCCATGCGCAATTGGTTGAAGTACCATCTGCTGGGCATTTTATGCAGTACAATGGCTTTACTGAATTTCCTCAGTTATGGGACAAATTAAGCCCATTGATTGCGATACCACAGAATATAAACAAGTAAAATTCAATCTAATATTGAAAATATCAAGATAAAAATCAGGCAGTCGAATATTTACCGCCCGAAATTTTGTATTTTAGTGATTAAAATAGTTATTCATTGGTTTTTTCATAAATACTTTCAACAATATTGTTGATCTCGGTATTGTCTGTCACAAGCTGTCCTTGTTCATCCCATGCTTTTGCATTATAAGTGGGTTTATCGTCTTCATAGGCAGCAAAACCTTCAACAGCAGGTTTGCCATTTTCATACCAAAATTTAATTTTGTATGAATGAAGGTCAGGGTCTGCGATTTCATATTCATAAGCTTGTTGCCCATTGTGATAAAAGGTTTTGGAAAGACCAACTTCCATACCTTCATTATAGTTTGCTGTGGATGCAATTTGCCCATTTTCAAAATAAGTGGTAATTGGGCCATCCGTGAAAATAATATCAAAGCTACGTAAAGCTAAAGGTTCTTTGATCCAAAAAGGAGCTGTTTGTTTTTTATGACTATTTTGATAAAAATCTTGTACTAAGAAACGTCCATCTTTGTCGCGTCCCAAAAGCTTACGGTAGTAACCATCTTTTAATGGCGTTGCTGAATAACCTGAGTCATATTCTTCACCTAAACTGGCATCTTTATCAAAATATGCCACAATAGGTTCTTCTGTTTGCAGTTGTTGTTTAATTTCATTAGAAATAGCAGTGGAGTTATTGGTCTGTAATTGACTACACCCTGTAATTGAAAGTCCAAGTAGGCTGATCAAAAAAAGTTGTTTGAAATTTGGCATCATAAAGTTCACTTATTTTACACTTGTTATAAATATGCTTTAACAGATTAAACATAAAGCTGAGTATTCGCTGCACTGTTATTTTGCAGCATCATCATTGATTTTCAATATAAATTTGTAAATATGAAGCAGTATTGTGAGGGATGGTTGGGTACACATTAAAAATACGAATTTAATTTTGCCAAAATCGTGTCAATTTTTTCACTGTCTGTTACCAAGTGTCCCTTTTCATCCCAAACCTTGCTGTCAAAAATACAGTTGTTATCCGCTGGATTTATTTTTAGATCGGCAGCGAGTTTGCCATTGTCATACCAGATTTTTTGTAAAATCAATTCATCACTGACAATCTCTTCTGCAAAAGCAAGTTGCCCATTTTCATAGTAATACTCATTTTTTCCGACTTTTTTAAAGTCTTTATAATGATGTTTGATATGTATATTGCCATTTTCATAATAAGCCACCATGAGTCCATCAGAAGATATACCATCAAAACTTTTTAATGCTGAGACTTCTTTGATCCAATAAGGATCGGTTTGTTTTTTATGGCTGTTTTGGAAAAAGTCTTGCACCAAGTAACGTCCATATTGATCACGATCTAACAGTTTACGATAGTAACCATTTTCTACAGGAGTGGTAGAGTAGCCCGCACCCACTGTATCTAAGTGAGTGGTATTTTCAAAATCTGATGCTTCGGCAGCTTTGGGTGAAAAATAGGCAATAATCGGTTGATCTTTTTGTTTGTGTTCGAGCGGCTGTTCCATTTTAAGAGTATTGATTTCAAGTGGTTTTTGTTGTGCCATATGGGCTGAGTTGGCACATCCGATCAGTATGATACTGACCAAGCTCACACTGAAAAATGGTTTTAGCTGAGACATGTAAATATCCTTGTTTTTTGCATTGGCTTGAGCATTAAATTTTTATTTTCTAGACATTCTATTGCTTTATTTTGCTTGATACTCAATATAAATTTGTAAACCTTTGAGCAGTAAATCAGCTTCAACATGAGGTGAATATTTTGCTAAAAATTGAGCAAATAAGGGGGCATCACCACCTGTTAAAATCAATTTGCGTGGGGATTGTTGTAGCACGTGCTGAATAGTACTGAGTAGACCTAAGAAAATCCCGTGATGTACAGCATCAATGGTATTGCGTCCAGGAGAGAGTTCATTAAACGCAGCATCTGGAATTTTAATACCTTTGGTATTTTGAATCAGTGAGTCGCGTTGTAAATATAAATTTGGAACAATATAGCCGCCTAAGTGTTGTTTACCTTGTGTGAGGTCAATGGTTAAAGCAGTACCACAACTAATCACACATAAATCTTCATCTTGATTTGCCACAGCGAGTACTTGGAGCCAACGGTCTATTCCAAGTTGTTTGGGGTCATCATAACCACATTTGAGCCCAGCATAGTCATAATGAACTTTGGCAAAATGGATAGGGACCTCAAGAAGCTTTAAAATTTTTTCAATGCGTTGATTATTTTTTTTATCTTGAACAGAAGAGATTCCAACCCGAGTAATGGCTAAATTTTTAAAGTGTTGAATGAGACCTAAAAGTAAGTCAGCAGGAGATTGTAGATGTAACTCAGCAGCATGTTCAACGATTTGATCTGCTTCTGTGACCCAATACTTTAAACGTGTATTGCCAATGTCTAACCAAAGTTTTTTATCGTGAGTATTCATAGTTCACCTTGATTTGCGAGACGTAAACGTCCTTGGTAGACATTGATTAAACCTTGTGCTGTTTGTAAATGAACAGATCCATCATCACTGATACCTTTAAAAGTACCTTCGATATTGCCTTTAATTTGTTCAAAATATACATTCTTATCCATAAATGCAGCATAGTGATTGAAGCGAGCAGCAAGGTTGTAGCAGCCATGGTCAAACCATTGTCCTGCTTGATGAATAGCAAGATAAAGTTCACTGATCATTTGAATACGATTTGGAAATTCTACGCCCAACTGCACAATAGATGTGGCTTGTTGGTCAAGTTGCGCTTGTGGTAAAGGCAGTAAGTTAATCCCTACACCGACAATGGCTTCATTGGGTGAAATGGGTTCAACTAAGATCCCGCCCCATTTCCCTTGTGAGCTATATAAATCATTTGGCCATTTGATTTGCAAATGCGGCAAATTTTTAAGACTTGGCATTTGTAAGATATTTAACGCAATTTCTAAAGCTAAACGACCATCTATTGTTGTTTGCGTTTGTAGCAATGTGCTTAAATAAATATTCCCAATCGGAGAAACCCACTCGCGTTGATGCTGTCCTCGACCTTGAGTCTGTATTTCACTACACACCAATACCGTTTTAATTCCTTTTAATGCGATGTCGCGTACATCATCATTGGTTGATGTAGTACTATGTTTTAACAGCAAAATTTCAGGGAGTTGCTGTGCGTTGCTCAGCAGTTCGCGTAGATGACGTGTTTCTAAGTCCATGTTGAATAGAAGAGAATGGAAAAATATTTATGGAGTTAATCATATATTTAGGGATTGGCGCAATCGCTGGTTTTGCTGCAGGGCTATTTGGTGTGGGCGGTGGTTTAATTATTGTTCCTATTCTTTATATTGTTTTTACCCAAATGGGCTATGACCCTGCGGTGATTATGCACCTTGCTTTGGGGACATCATTGGCAACGATTATGGTGACTTCGATCAGTTCATTGATGGCGCATCATAAAAATGGTGCGGTACTTTGGAATGTTGTGAAAAATCTTGCACCTGGCTTAGTTTTAGGCTCATTTTTAGGGGCAGGCGTTGCAGGCTTACTATCGGGTGCAAATTTACAACTGATTATTGGGCTATTTGCCATTTGGGTGGCTTATAAAATGTTTAAAGGGGCAAATGTCAAAGTAGATGAAACCAAGCAATTACCTTCAAGCACCATGCAGCTTTTGGCAGGCGGTGGTATTGGTGTTGCTTCTGCAATTTTTGGTATTGGTGGGGGAAGTTTGACTGTACCGTATCTCAATAAAAATGGTGTGGTCATGCAAAAAGCTGTCGGGACTTCAGCAGCATGTGGTTTACCCATTGCAATTGCTGGTGCACTCGGTTTTATGTTCTTTGGAGCTAAAGCGCAAATCAATGTGCCGAATACCATTGGTTTTGTGCATATTTATGCTTTTATTGGCATTAGTATCATGAGTTTTATTACGGCAAAATTTGGTGCGAAAGTTGCACATGCGCTTTCACCAGCAATGTTGAAAAAGTGTTTTGCGGGATTGCTCACGGTGATTGGTTGTTACTTTATCTTTAAAGGTGTAATGCCATTTTTTTAATAGTTATTCATGACTGAAAGTAGGTGAGAAGCACTGATGGCTATTATTTATTTAAGCTGAAACTTGGTGTTTTACATGAGTTTTATGAAGAAATGATTGATCATGGACATCAAAGTGATGCTGAATTCGAAACAGTTATAGGACATCTCATCTACGATTATGAACAAAGTTTTCAAAGGTCGAACAAATTATTATTGAATTTGTGATTTATGCGATTGCAGAATGAAATTTTAGAAAAGTTGAATGCAGTAGATTTTAAATTACTTTTATCGCTTTTAGAGGGTGAAGAAAGATCATCATTTTTACATGATTTATATTTAATGTATTTGATCAATCTTGAAACGAGAGATTCCTTAATTCAATGGGTTTGAATTACTTGAGGTGAGTCACAGTTGTCATCAAATGTTATTGTGCAATATCGGTAAATGACCATGCTGGTTTAAATTCATTTCCGACCAAAGGCGCTTTTTCCCAAAACAAAGTTGACCTAAAATGCATGAATATTGTCTGACAATGTCATGTTTAAAACAGGTTGAATAAGGTAAAACTAAAATATAGACAATTGAAATTGTTAGAACCTTGTCGAAAAATAAAAAATTAAAGATAGGATTTATATGCAATTGGAAGAAGTGGATAGCCTTTCAGAGCAAATTGCCAAGCACATCAGTGAGCAAATTATCAGTGGTGAATTGGTTGAAGGTGAGCGTATACAGGAGCTACGGATCGCCAAAGAACTCGATGTCAGTCGAGGTTCTGTACGTGAAGCACTTTTGTTGCTTGAAAGAACACATCTCATCGAAATCTATCCACGTCGTGGCGCGATTGTGTCTGAAATGTCAGCGCAACAAGTTCGTGCATTATTTGACACCAGTGCCTTATTGCTTGGGCAAATCGTTTCTCGTATGAGTGAAACATGGCGTAACCATGAAGCCGAAGCAATGCAAAAAATGCTGACTCACCTGATTGAGCAGGTGAAACAAGGCAATACTGAAAAATTCTACGATGGCATATTCCAATTTCTTTCAGAACAGCAAGATATGGTTGGAAATCCTTATTTGATGAAGTTTTATAAAGAATTACTTCCATCTTTACGTCGAAGTTATTTTTTAACCTTAAATACTTCAAGACGCGAGCTACAAGAGGCTTTAGAACTCATAAAACTCGTGATTGATGCAATTTTAATCCGAAAATCACAACAAGCTACTTTATTTATGGAAGATTTTTGTCGACACTTGCGTAATCTCGTGTTGGAATCGCTGGCACGTATGAAACAAATTGAACTCGCATGGGCGAGGCGATCGCGTCGCTAAGAGGCGTTGCTAAGTAACTAGGACATTATGCGTTTAAGCAGCTTAAAACTTTCAGGCTTTAAATCTTTTGCCGATAGTGCAACATTACAATTCAAAGCAAACCGTACTGCTGTAGTCGGACCCAATGGTTGTGGTAAATCCAATGTGATTGATGCCATTCGTTGGGTGATGGGGGAGTCAAGTGCACGTCAATTACGCGGCGGCAGTATGCAGGATGTTATTTTTACAGGGACGAGCAAACGTAAACCTGTAGGTATGGCAAGTGTAGAGCTGCGTTTTGAAAATACCTATGGCAAACTTGGTGGTGCATATAATGCCTATTCCGAATTAGCAGTTCGTCGCCAAGTGAACCGAGATGGAAAATCAGAATATTTTCTCAATGGCACCAAGTGCCGTCGCCGTGACATTACCGATATTTTTTTAGGGACAGGTTTAGGCCCACGTTCATATGCAATCATTGAACAGGGTATGATTAACCGCTTGGTCGATGCTAAACCTGAAGAAATGCGTGTTTTTATTGAAGAAGCCGCAGGGGTTTCTCGTTACCAAGCGCGCCGTAAAGAAACACTGCAACATTTAGAACACACCACACAAAACTTAGAACGTTTAGAAGACATTTCCAGTGAATTACAAGCGCAGTTAAAAACACTGAAACGCCAGTCTGAGTCTGCTGTTCAATATAAAACTTTAGAAACACAAATTCGTACTTTAAAAGTTGAAATTTTGTCGTTCCAGTGCGAGCAAAGCTCACGCTTACAAGAACAATATTCTGTTGAAATGAATGAATTGGGCGAACATTTTAAATTGGTTCGCTCAGATATGACTACGTTGGAGCATGACCTTGCTGCGACGAGTGAATTATTCCAGCGTTTGATTCAACAGTCCTCGCCATTGCAACTTGAGTGGCAACAGGCAGAGAAAAAATTGTCTGAATTAAAGATGACCTTAGAGCAAAAGCAAGGTTTATTCCAACAAAATTCGGACATGCTCAGACAATTAGAACAACAAAAAGTCCAAACCAAAGAACGTATTCAATTGCTTGAACTACAACTTGATGGCTTGTTGACTCAAGTCGCTGAACAAGGTCAAACTCTACAAGCATTAGAGTCTGAAATGTTGCTGAGTCAGCAAAGTCGTGAAAGTTTAAAAGCACAGCAAGGTGAAGCACAAAAACAATTTGAGCAGATCAAAAACCAAGTTGAAAAGCAGCAACAGCAAAAAGCGCAGATGCAGGCACAGATTGAACAACTTGCGAAGAATGTCGCTCGAATTGAACAGCAAAAAGACACCTTAAAAAGCCAAGCGATTCAAATACAAAGTCAATTTCAGACTGAAGATATACAACAACTTGAGCAAGATCAAGCAACGGCTCAAAAACAGATTGTGTTGTTGGAAAATAACATTACACAATCGAAGGTTCAGTTAGAGCAGCTGCAAGAACAGATCAATCAGCAAAAAACGCAGATTTCGAGCTTAAAGTCTGAAGTGCAAGTATTGCAGTCAGAACAGAAAAACTTAAATCAATTGATGGCAAAAAGTGCAATCAAAACCGATGCACATACAGTGCAATTGATGCAAGTATTAAGGTTAAATGAACATGGCAAAGCGCATGCAGCATTGGTCGAGAAGTTTTTAGCGAAATGGCTTTCTGCGCAGGTTATTGATTCAAATTCAACATTTAGCGAAAGCATAGCCCGTCAGCTGAAAGCATCAAATTCACATGATAAAATTCAACTCAATGGCTTGCCTTGTTTAGCCGATTGGATTGAATCACCACAATATTCTTTGTGGCATCAAGTCGCGATGGTCGAAAATCTTGCACAGGCTTTGAGCCTTCAAGCACAACTCACAACGGGGCAAAGTCTACTGAGCTTGGATGGTTATCATATTGGGCAAGATTGGGTGATTGGCTTATTTTATGATGAATCGAGCCAAGCTGCGCAAGGTGCATTAAGTCATCGTATCCGATTCGAAGAAATTGAAAATCTATTGACAGATTTACAGCCTAAGTTGCTAGAAGCTGAAAGTGTCTTGCCAACCTTAACTCAGCAAATGAGCAATATTCAAAAACAGCTTCAAGCTGATCAAGACACACTCAAAAATCAGCAAAAGTTAGTACAACAGTTTGATGTACAAATTGCCAAACAGCAAAGTACGTCACAAGCATTTGCACTGCAAAAAGTTCAGTTAAACAGTCAATTACAACAATTGGATGAGCAACTTGAAGAAGATGCAATGCAGAAAGATGACCTTGAAATCGATATACATTCGCTCTTACTCAAGCTTGAACAAAATCTTCCTGAATATAAAACGTTGCAATATAAACTCGATGAGTTAAATGAACAGGTTGAGCAACAACAGCAACAGTTGCAACTCAAACAGCAAGATTTTGAAGGCACACGCCGTTTAGCAGAACAGAATAAGCAACAAATTGAATTGCTTGAAAAAGATTTAACATTTTCAAAAGTACAATACCAACAAATTATTGTGCAAATGGATCAGGCAAAGAAATTTGTCGAGCCGATCCAACTTGAATTACCAAGTCTACAAAGCCAATATGCTGAACAATCACAATTGACTGAAAAATTACAGAAAACGTGGGCAGACTGGCAAGTTGAGCTAAATAGTGTACAGTCTAAGCAGCAAACTTTGACGGAAATGCGTCATTTACATCAGCAAAATGATGAAAAGTTACGTACCCAGTTAGAAGAAAAGCGTTTGGCTTGGCAAGTGGCAAAATCTGATTTGCAACATTATTCAGATCAGCTCAATGATTTAAATGCCAAAGTTAAACAAGGTTTAACTATTGATTTGCTCAGCCATCAACAGAACTTAGAACAAGCGCAACGTCGGTTTGAAAAATTAGGTGCAGTGAACTTGGCTGCTTCAGAAGAATATTTAGAAGTGTCAAAACGCCATGAAGAACTGACCCATCAGATGCAAGACTTGGAAAATACGGTTGAGCAACTGAAAAATGCCATGAAAAGTATTGATCAAGAAACCAAAAAACTCTTCATGACGACTTTTGATCGAGTAAATGCTGAACTCAAAGAGCTCTTCCCGAAAGTATTTAATGGTGGCGAGGCGAGTTTAAGTCTTGAAGATGACTGGCAATCGGGTGTTAAATTGATGGCTCGTCCACCAGGAAAACGTAATAGTTCATTGGCGCTGTTGTCAGGGGGGGAAAAAGCACTCACTGCATTAGCCTTGGTCTTTTCTATTTTTAGATTAAATCCTGCACCTTTCTGTGTATTAGATGAGGTTGACGCGCCATTAGATGATGCGAATGTAGGAAGATTTTGTAATTTGGTAAAAGAGCTTTCTGAACAAGTCCAATTCATTTACATTACGCATAATAAAGTTGCAATGACGATGGCAACCGATTTGCTGGGTGTGACGATGCCCGAACCGGGAACATCAAAACTCGTCACTGTAAATTTGGAAGAGGCAAAAGAATACGGTTTAGCCGCGGAGTCATAGTATGGAAATCACCACAATCGTTGGGATTGTTGTTGCAGTCATTATTATTCTTATTGGTTTAAGAATGGTTTTACGCAAATCAGATGATGCAGCACCTTCTTTAGAATCTGAGTTACACATTAACTCAGAAAGTAATCAGCCTGTTATTCCACGTCATGTTCGTGATCAACTCCAAGCCGATAGTTCCAAAGAAGTAGTACGTGTAGAGCCTGATTTAAATCCTTTAGAGAAGACACAGGTCACAGAAGAAGCAAATGTTGAACACAAAACAAATGCTGTTAGCACTGAAGTTGCGCCTGAGTCGGTAGAAAATAAAGACGCGATCGCTGAAAAAGTGGTTGAAACAGCAAATGTTGCAAAAGTTGATGAACTTGAACAGTCAGCAGCTGAAACCGCAACACATGTAGAGCCTGAGCAAAAAGATGCCATTGCTGGTGCAAAAGAAGAAAAACCTGTAGATGAATTTAGCTTAAATCCCAATATTGAAACGGCTGAAATCAAAGAATTTGATGAAGAAAGCAGTATTTTGGATGTGCATTTGCATGAACAACAACGTTTTGATGATGAAAGTACGCTAGCCAATGCGCAAAGTATTATTGCACTGAATGTTTATCCAAATCCACGTAAAGCATTGTCAGGCGATAAAACCTTAAAAGTGTTGCTGAAATATGGTTTACGTTATGGTGAATTGTCTTGTTTCCATCGTTATGAAAATATCGATGAGCCAAGCCCACTCATGTTCTCTGTATTACGTTTGACGGATGAAGGTCCTGTTGGTTTTGATTTAGAAACGCTGTCAACTGAGCAAGTGAAAGGTTTAGCATTTTTCCTCGCTTTACCACATAGCAACGTACAAAAAGGCTTTGACACCATGGCAAGTATTGCAGGTTTGATTGCACGTGAAGTGGATGGTACGGTCTATGATGAAAATAATTTGGAGTTTACGCCACAATTAAAAGAGCATTGGCGTCATAAAGCGATTGATTATCGCTCTGAACAAGAAGCTTAAAGAAAAGACTCAATTGAAGCATAACCCCGTGATCAAGATCACGGGGTTATTTTTATGCATGCCGATTTAAATGTTTTGATGGGAAAATATAAAAAACTCAAATAGCGCATACCATCTATTGAAAGATAAGTACGACAATTTTTGTCGTAAAGCACAAAGCATTGACTTATATCCTGCCACAAAATTCCTTTATAATTGCCATCAAACTTCATTAGGGCGGACTTTTCGCCTATTTATAGGGTGAAAACAATATGGATAACACTGCCGTCATTTCTCAAATGCGTCAATTGATTCAAATTTTGGCAACACATAATCATGCCTATTATGTGATGGATCAACCGAGCATTGCTGATAGTGAATATGATCAACTCTTTCACCAATTAAAAGCGTTGGAAGAGCAGTATCCTGACCTTGTTCAAGCAGATACCCCGACCCATAAAGTAGGCGGCAAGGCATTGTCTAAATTTGAAAGCATTACCCATACAGTACCGATGCTATCTTTGGGCAATGTCTTTGATAAAGAAGAATTATTTTCTTTTGCAAAACGTGTGGAAGAGCGCTTACCGAATCAAAAAATTGAATATGATGTCGAACTGAAATTTGACGGTTTGGCGATTTCACTGTGGTATGAAGATGGCGTCTTGGTTCGTGGTGTCACTCGTGGGGATGGTGAAACAGGTGAGGTCATTACCCAAAATGTGAAAACCATTCGCAACTTACCGAAAGTGCTTTCATCAGACAAAGTTGCAATACCGCGCTTACTCGAAGTGCGTGGTGAAGTGTTGATGCCGAAAGCAGGTTTTGAAAAACTCAATGCGGAAAATGAAGCCAAAGGTGAAAAAACTTTTGCTAATCCACGTAATGCGGCAGCAGGAAGTTTACGCCAACTTGACCCAAATATTGCAGCCGCACGTCCTTTGGCATTTTATGCGTATGGCATTGCACAATGTGAACCGCATCATGGCTTAGAAAAAATGTCAGAAAGTTTGGAATGGCTGACCAATTTTGGTTTTGCCATTGGTGAACAGCATTTTGTTTGTAGCAGTATTCAAGAAGTTCAAGAAAAATACGAACAAATCAATCAACAACGTCCAAATCTATCTGTTGAAATCGATGGTATGGTAGTCAAAGTTGACTCACTAAAACAGCAACAACAACTGGGTTTTTTAAGTCGTGAACCCCGTTGGGCAACGGCTTATAAATTCCCTGCGGTGGCAGCGCTGACTACTGTTGATCAAATTGATTGGCAAGTTGGGCGTACGGGCACGCTCACTCCTGTAGCACGTTTAAATCCTGTGGCAGTGGGTGGTGTAACCGTATCGAATGTGACTTTACATAATATTGGCGAAATTCATCGTTTAGATGTGCGGGTTGGCGACACGGTCAGTGTTTATCGTAGTGGTGATGTGATTCCAAAGGTCGAAAAAGTTTGGTTAGAATTCCGTCCAAATGATGTGGTTGAAGTACATTTACCTGAAAATTGTCCTGTCTGTGCTTCACCTGTGGTCATGCCTGAAGGCGAGGCTTTGGCACGTTGTTCAGGTGGTTTGTATTGTGCAGCACAGCGTATTGAAGCGATTCGCCACTTTGTTTCACGTAAAGCTATGGATATTGAAGGTTTGGGCGAGCGTTGGGTGGAGTCTTTATTGCATCTGAACCTATTGAATGATGTTGCAGATATTTACCATTTACATGAACACCGTGAAAAGTTGCTTAGCATTGAAAAAATGGGTGAGAAATCTGTTCAAAATTTATTTGATGCGATTGAAAATAGTAAGAAAACCACATTATTTGCATTTATTTATGCTTTAGGGATTCGTGGTGTTGGGGAAAATACGTCAAGAATGTTGGCACAGACATTCCAAACGTTTGAAGCTTTACGTCAAGCGGATGTAGATGCATTGAAGAAAACCCCTGATGTGGGTGATATTACTGCGGAATGGATCGCAGATTTCTTCCAAGCACCACATAATCTTGAGGTGATTGATCGTTTATTGGCAGCAGGCATTCATTGGGATGCACCAACAGCACCAACCCGTCAGCCGTTAAATGGCGAAAGTTGGGTGATTACGGGAACATTGGCAACCATGGGACGTGATGATGCAACGCAAATGCTACAAGCTTTAGGTGCACGCGTCAGTGGGAGTGTTTCGAGTAAAACTAAATGTGTGGTTGCGGGTGAAAAAGCAGGTTCTAAGTTAGAAAAAGCACAAAAAGCGGGTGTACCCGTGATGAATGAGCAAGAATTTTTAGCATTTATTCAACAATATCAATAAGTTTTGAGTGATATGATGGAGAGTTTAGGCTCTCCTTTTATATGCGCAAATAAAAATAAATCATTTTATGCAGTCTTTCGCTTTTTAATGTTCAGAGGTTGAATATTAAATCTGTAGGGGACGATAGACGTCATTGAAATTTAATCATTCGGTTGAATTTTCAATCACTCTTACAATATAAATGAGAATGGTATTTATTATTGTTTATTTGAATGAAAACTTAAATTAGGATTAATTTTTACAATTATTAAACAAACTGATTATGAATATAATAATAATTCTCATTATCAATGGTGTGTTTATTTCTATGTTTTCAAAAAAAATATTAGTCAGTTCGATTGGACTTGCCATGCTTACCAGCACTTTTAGCGCAAGTGTATCAGCAGAAGATGAAGTGACCACATTACCTGAGGTGGTGTTACAAGCACAAAAACAAAAAAATAATGAGACTTTTGCCAATGGCCAACTCAAACAACAGACCCATTTAGGTCCATTAGGAAATAAAAAAATTATTGATACGCCATTTAGCCTTACTTCATACAGCGAACAACTGATTGAAGAACAACAAGCATCAACCATTGGGGATGTTCTAAAAAATGATCCAGGTATCCGTATTACCAGTAACCAAGGGCATTTAAACGAAAACTTTAAAATCCGTGGTTTTGATTTAAACCATGAAGATATGTCCTTTAACGGTCTGTTTGGAATGGCACCTTATGGTCGTGTGCCCACTGAGTTCTTAGACAGTGTAACGGTGTTGAAAGGCCCAAATGCCTTGGTTTCAGGAGTCGCACCGACAGGTAGTGTTGGCGGCGTAGTGATTGCGAAATCTAAACGTGCTGACAAAGAAGTTACGCAAGTGTCGGGCGCTTTTGAAGATGAAGGGTTTTACACATCAGGTTTTGATATTTCACGCCGTTTGGGTGAAAACCAAGAGTTTGGCATACGGGTAAATGGTACTTATGGTCAGGGTGAACATACGATTGATGGAATGGATGATCGTCACATTTCAGGTGCAATTGCTGCGGACTATACCACAGACAAAGTCAAAATTAACTTTGACTCCTATGCTGTGCGGGATGACCGAAAAGGGGGCTCACCTGCCATGATCTCCATGCAAAAACTTGACCATGTTGTTAAAGCACCCGCAGGAGACTCTAATTACTTTCCACACTTAAAAGGGTATACAGAAAGTAATTTTGTGGGGTTATCTGGGGAGTATAAATTTACTCCAGATCTAAAAGCTTTTGCCGGCGTGGGTTATATTGAAAAACAATATGCAGGGCATTTGTTTGGTACACGTATGATTTTGCAAAATGCGCAAGGTGATGCAACTTCACAATATTATCGTGTTGGCTCACAAGAGCAAAATACTTCAGCCAATGCAGGTTTTGAGGCAAAATTCGAAACAGGTTCAATCAAACATACTTTAGGTTTAAGAGCAGATTATTTAAACCGTAAATTTGATCAGCATAAAGGACAAGGTGCAACGGCTGTACCATTTAATACCAATATTTATCAGCCATCGAATGAAGGTCATATGCCTTTGCTAAGACCTGAAATTGCACCAATGGGGGATAATCACTATGTGAGTTATACTTTAACTGATCAGCTCTCAATGTTAGATGACCGTTTACAACTGATTTTAGGTGCACGTTATCAAGAGATTGACACGAAAAACTTACAGAAACATACCGCCTATAGTGAAGACAAACTTTCACCTAGCCTAGGCATTGTGGTGAAACCTTTTGGTAAAAATCTATCTCTATACGCAAGTTATGTGGAAGGATTATCAGAAGGGTCAACTGTTGATAGTACATTAAGCAATGATGCTAATGCAGGTGTGACATTTGCACCATTTCAAACGAAGCAATATGAAGTGGGTGCAAAATATCAATCAGGTAAGTGGTTGAATACTTTAGCTCTGTATCAAATTGAAAAGCCAAGTACCATGGTGATGCCGTATTCAAGTGCAACCAATAAGGACATTAATCAGATCACAACGGATGATGCTGAAACGCGTTCACGTGGTGTCGAGTGGGCGATTTCAGGTGAAGTTGTCCACGGTTTAAATCTATTGGCTAATGTCGCCTATAACGATGCTGAATTAACCAAAGCAGGTATTAGCAAAGGGGTAACGAACCAAGGCAATAGCGTCTTTGGTGTGCCTGAATGGACTGCATCACTTGGTTTAGACTATGCCATTCCGTTTATTGATGGTTTAAATGTCAACACACGTGTCAATTATGTAGGTAAGCAATATATGAATAATGCCAATACCTTAGAACTTCCTGATTTTACCATTGTGGATGTCGGTGCACGTTATAAGACAAAATTGGGCGGTGTAGATACGACTTTCCTCGTAAATGTTGACAATGTCTCAGATCAGAAATACTGGGAAGGCATGTTTAATGAAAATTATGCTTTGGTGGGTGGTGCTCGTACCTATAAAGCAGGGATAACTTTTGACTTTTAAATGAAAAATTTAAACTTTACTACGACATATCTGGTCTAGCATAAATTGCACGACAGCCCATTTTTCATATTGAGAAATGGGTTTTATTTTTTATTAAATGCACAGCATAAAATACAACCATGCTAAACCTGTTTATAACATCTTAATCAACGAAAGATGAATATTCTCACTGGTCACTGTGCAAATCAGTGCTATTGCGAATCGTTACAAATTTTAAAATTGAATTATTGGCTCAAATTTATCATTTTTTTATTTATGAAAATGTTGCAAAGGCTTATTTTTTATCTAAAAAAATTATGAATGTGACTGTAAATGCGTATGTTTCTCATTTTAATTTTATAAAAATCATAAACTTACACATTTTATCTTTTGCATTGTAAGAGAAACTTGTCCATAATGTGGCAAAAGGTATGGAGTAATTGAAATGCGTGGCAATCCAGAAGTTATAGACTATCTAAATATGTTGATCGGTGGTGAACTGGCTGCACGTGATCAATATTTAATTCATTCCCGTATGTATGAAGATTGGGGCTTAAGTAAAATCTTTGAACGGATCGATCATGAAAGCCAAGAAGAAGGCGCACATGCCGATGCGTTAATCCGCCGTGTTTTGTTCCTTGAAGGCACACCAAACATGAACCGTGATGAGATTGAAGTTGGTACGGATGTTGTAACCTGTTTAAAAGCTGATTTAGCACTTGAATATCATGTACGTGAAAAATTAGCGCAAGGCGTAAAATTGTGTGAAGAAAAGGGCGATTATGTCACTCGTGATATGCTTCGTCAGCAAATGTCCGACACCGAAGAAGACCATACTTATTGGCTAGAAAAACAAATGCGTCTAATTCAGTTAATTGGTTTACCAAACTATATTCAATCGCAAATGTGAGTTAAATCTGCGTATTTAATGAATTAATATTAAAAGCCTTTATATGAATGTATAAGGGCTTTTTTATTCACCATTTTGAACTGTAAACTGTTTGGTTTGTATATTGAAAATATATTGCTCACCAAATTCTTTGGTAATTAAAATTTCAGAATCAGAAATCTGTTGTAAATTTTCAATCCACCACATATTCGGTGGATCACGATAATATTCATCATATTGATTGTTGAATGTATTGTAGCTGTATGATTTAAAAGGCTCATTCAAATAATAGAGGATAAAACCACAACCTGCGGATATACACCAATTTTCATTGTGATCAATGATTGCAACTTCAGGATTGCCATAAAAATCACCGATGATGATGTCATAAGGAGAATGAGGATTTTTCGGTGTTATTAAATAGACGGTCTCATGTGCGTTTATGATCTTATAATTTTCTGAAATTGCTAATAAGTTATCCATTCTAATTATTTCTGAGCAAACTTTTGAATATCCGCTAAAACTTGCCCTGCATGCGTTTGGGTATTTACACTACTATAGTAATAAGTCACAATACCTTGCGGATCAATTAAAAAAGTTTCTCTTTTCGCTATTTTAACAATTCCAAGATTACGTACAATACCTAGTTCATTAGCAAGTTGATGATTTTCATCGGCTAAAATTGGAAAGTTTAAGCCTAATTTTTCAGAGAATTTTTGATGCGATTGCACATCATCTAAACTTACCCCTAAAACCACGGCATTATTTCTAATAAATTGCGGATATAGAGATTTGAATTCATTAGCTTCTTGGGTACAACCAGGCGAGTTATCCTTCGGATAAAAATACAGTACCACCCATTTGCCTTTATATTGTTTAAGTTCGTGCCATTTAGCATTTTGATCTTGTAGCTTAAATGCAGGCGCAGGTTTCCCAACCCATTGTTTTTGTTCAGTTGATGAAAAGATAGAACTTTGTGCATAGGTTTGGCTATGGATTGTAAAAATGGACAAGCTTGCGAGTATGGTGATTGCAACATATTGAGCAGTTTTCATTATGCCTGTCCTAAAAGAAGCCGAATTTTGATCTTAGCAAAATTATATGTTTATCTCAGTAAAAAAATGAAGCCATTGAAACCTTAAAAGCAGAAGGGGTTTTTGGTTGAGTCGTGGTTTCATGTGGAATTAGAAGGTCAGAATTATTTGATTGCTGATATGCGTGCTGAAGATATTGCCAAAGCACAGCACATTGGACGTGAAAGTCAGTTTGCCATTGATGCGATGCATGAAGCTTTTAAACAAAATTGGGAAAGAGGTTATAAAGCAACTTTGTTGGTCGATTTGGAAAGGTAGTCAAAATAATATTATCCAATATAAATGGTAATTCCATCTCTTAATGCAAAAATCTCAGATATTTTTTTTATTAATAGATCTAATCGTGTTTTAAAGTAATCAGTTTCCATTTGGGTGAGTTGAATAAGGTTTAGATTATTGATTAATAAAATTAATTCGTCCAAGATTTCATCTTTATCCTCATTCGTAATAAAAACACCTGTTTGAAATAGAGGAATCCATTCTAAATTCAAGACTTTCGCAAGAGGTTGCCAAGCATCAGTAAAAAATGATTCAGTTGAAATGGGGATTGATCTTTCTTCTAATTCATTGATTGGATTGTGAATAATTAAAGCGATAGTCATTTAGATTTTGTGATGATGATTGTCCTTGAATTTTAAGCATGGTCTAATGAAGTATCAATATTATTTTGGCTGTTAAATTGAACCAACGAATTCTACTCATTACAGGCTGGGGCGGTGGTACTAAACTGCTCAATTCACTTCAACAGGCTTTAGAAAATAAAGGTCATGCAGTTGAATTAATTAATATTTTTAATGCTTTAGATCAGTATGTTTTGCAACAGCATGTCGAAAAAGCCAAAGATTTTGATGTGATCATGGGCTGGTCTTTGGGTGGGCAACTGGCCACTTTATTGGTTGATCAGATTGATCAACAATATGATGAACAAAAAGTGCTGATCACTTTAGCCTCTAATCCTTGCTTTGTAGAAAATGAACAATGGCACACGGCAATGCCACAAACGACATTTCAAAGCTTTAAGCAGTCTTTTGAACACAATGCAATTGCGACTTTAAAAAAATTTGGTTTTATGGTCTGTCAGGGTGTAGAAACTGCCAAAGCAGATTTCATCATGTTGCAAAGTTTGCTTCAAGCACAAAAAATCGAATTGCTTGAAGCGGGTTTAAAACTTTTGGAACAATTAAATCTTGTCAGTATCCTGAAAAATTATACAGGAAAGCAATATCATTTACTCGCAAAGCAAGATTACTTAGTTAGTTACAAAGTCTGCGAAAATCTGCAAAAATTAGATGCGAAGTTTTTAAAAGCAGAGCTGATTAATGGCTCTCACGGCTGTCCTGTATTTCATTATGAAGATATAACTGACAAAATCTGCCAATATTTACAAAAAATAGAATAATTTGCAGGATGACTGGCAAAAATCGCAATTTCAATTTAAACCGCACAGGTTTAAGATCTGTAAATTAGATTTTTGTTGTACCGAATGGAATGGAGTTTAGGATGACCGATGTATTGGCTAATTCATTGAGTGAATTAACAGATCAACAGTTTGATCTACAACATCTTTGGCATCCTTATACATCCATGACGAACCCATTGCCGACCTTTAAAGTCAAAAGGGCACAAGGTGCGATCATTGAACTGGAAGATGGACGTCAGTTGATTGATGGTATGTCGTCTTGGTGGTGTGCCATTCATGGTTATAACCATCCTGAACTCAATCGAGCCGTGACGGATCAACTGCAAAATATGTCGCATATTATGTTCGGTGGTTTTACCCATGATCCTGCGATTCAACTTGGAAAATTACTATTAAAAATCACCCCACCCAGTCTGGATAAAATTTTCTATGCAGACTCGGGCTCAGTTGCAGTCGAAGTGGCTTTAAAAATGGCGGTACAGTATTGGACTGCTTTGGGTCATTCTGCAAAAACCAACTTTGTCACACCACGTTCGGGCTATCATGGCGATACATGGAATGCGATGTCCGTGTGTGATCCTGTCACAGGGATGCATCAGATTTTTGGTTCAAGTTTACCCAATCGAACCTTTGTTCCTGCGCCACAAGTTGGCTTTTATGATGAATGGGATCAAACTGATATTGCCGAACTCGAAAAAACGTTGGCAGAACAGCATGAAAATATTGCAGGATTGATTCTTGAGCCGATTGTGCAAGGTGCAGGGGGAATGCGCTTTTACCATCCTGAATATTTACGTCAAGCCAAGTTACTGTGTGAAAAATACAATATCCTGCTGATTTTTGATGAAATTGCCACAGGTTTCGGACGTACAGGCAAGCTCTTTGCATGGGAGTGGGCGGGCATTGAGCCTGATATTATGTGCATCGGCAAAGGTCTGACAGGCGGTTATATGACCTTGTCGGTAACACTTACAACCCAAAAAATTGCTGAAACCATCAGTCAGGGTGAGGCAGGTGTGTTTATGCATGGTCCAACTTTTATGGCAAATCCGCTTGCCTGTGCGGTTGCAGCCAAAAGTACCGAACTGCTGATTTCACAAGATTGGCAAAGCAATATTCAACGCATTCAACAGCAACTCAGTATACATTTACAACCACTTGCGCAGCTTGATGATGTGAAAGATATACGTGTACTTGGCGCAATTGGTGTAGTAGAACTCAGCTTTAATGTGGATATGAAAACCTTACAACAGGAGTTTGTGCGCCGTGGCATTTGGATTCGCCCATTTGGAAAACTGGTTTATGTGATGCCACCTTATGTTATTTCCGAAGTTGAATTAACAACTTTATTAGAACAATTGGTCGAAGTGGTGCAAAACATGGAGCAACCGCAATGAGTCTGCTCGATCATTTTTCAACGCAATTGGATGTTTTAAAGCAACAAGGCGATCTACGACAGTTCACATCCAATATTCAGCAAGATCGTTACATCATCATTCATGATCAAAAGATGTTGAATTTAGCTTCAAATGACTATTTGGGTTTAGGATCCAACATTCATCTACGTGAACAGTTTTTTGATGAAACCCCAAATACAGCACGTTGGATGAGCTCATCTTCTTCACGTTTATTGACAGGAAATTTCTCTGAATATGAACAGCTCGAAGCGAGTTTAAGTCAGGCATTTCATGGTCGCTCTGCGCTGTTATTTAACAGTGGTTATCACATGAATATTGGGATTTTACCTGCGCTTGCGGACAGTAAAACTTTGATTCTTGCTGATAAACTGATTCATGCCAGTATGATTGATGGCATCCGTTTATCGACTGCGAAATATGTGCGTTATCGTCATAATGACTTGATACATTTAACTCAGCTTTTACAGAAATATCATGCAGATGATGCATTTGAACGGATCATCATTGTCACCGAATCCATTTTTAGTATGGATGGAGATGAAACCGATTTGGCGGAATTGGTGCGGATTAAAAAGCAATTTTCAAAGGTGATGCTCTATGTCGATGAAGCACATGCCATTGGTGTGCGTGGCGAGCACGGTTTAGGCTGTGCTGAACAATATGGCGTCATGGGTGAGATTGACCTTTTGGTTGGAACATTCGGCAAGGCAATGGCGTCGATTGGCGGTTATCTGATTTGTCATCAAGTTATTCGGGATTATCTGATTAATTCGATGCGTCCGCTGATTTTTAGTACTGCACAACCACCGATTTGTATGGCATGGACAGATTTTATATTTAAAAAAGTCCTGCATTTAAATGCGGAGCGTCAGCATTTACAACAGCTTAGTCAATATTTACAGCAAGCTGTTCAAGCCAAAGGTTTTGATTGTCCTTCGACCTCGCATATTGTGCCTGTGATTATTGGTGAATCTACAAAAACTGTGGGGAAAGCTAAAGCTTTACAAAATGCAGGCTTTTATATTATGCCTGTACGCCCACCGACTGTGCCACAAAACAGTTCCCGTTTGCGTATTTCATTGACCGCACAAATTCAGCAGACTGATCTCCATCAGTTGATAGATTTATTGTAAATAGCATGTGATGAATAACGTGAATCATTTAAAAATAGATAAATCACAAGTGGCACGCCGTTTTGCACAGGCAGGGCAAAGTTATGTTGAACATGCCATTGTACAAAAGAAGATTGCACAGCATTTATTTGATTTAATTGGACAATATTGTCCTGAATTGTTTGGTGGATATTTGGCAGAGGTGTTTGAAATCGGTTGTGGCTCAGGCAATTTAAGTCATTTATTGCTTAAAAATATGCAGATTGATCATTTGATTTTAAATGACCTGTATCCTGAAATTCAGCAACATTTTCAAACCTATTCTAAAATCGACTATCTCATAGGTGATATTGAACAGCTTGAATTTCCACAGCATTTAGACTTAATTACCTCAAGTTCAGCCTTGCAATGGGTGCAAAATTTGGCGGCTATCTTACAAAAAACATTCCATAGTTTAAATACAGAAAGCTATTTTTGTTTTTCCACATTTGGACAGCAAAACCTACAGGAAATAAAAGCTTTAACAGGACAAGGTTTGGATTATTTAAGTCTTGAACATCTTCAGGATAAATTACAGAACAATGGTTTTGAAATATTACATCTTTCTGAGCAGATCACCGCTTTAAATTTTCAGCATCCCAAACAAGTTTTACAGCATTTAAAAGCCACAGGAGTGACTGCAACGGCTTCCAATTTTCGTTGGACAAAGCAAAGTTTGCAGAACTTTTATCAGGATTATCAACAATTTTTATTCAGTGATGAATCAGGTCAAATGCTATATCCCTTAACCTATCATCCGATTTATTGTATTGCACGGAGAATGCCATGACAGGTTCAGTTTACTTTATCAGTGGAATCGACACAGGCATTGGCAAAACCTATACCACTGGCTATTTGGCGAAGCTTTGGAATGAACAAGGCAAGAAAACCATCACGCAAAAACTCATCCAAACGGGCAATGTATACATTTCGGAAGATATTGAACAGCATCGTCAGATTATGGGCATGGGCTGGTTTCCTGAAGATGAAAGCAAGCTGACTATGCCTGAAATTTTTACTTATCCTGCATCGCCACATTTAGCGACCAAACTAGATGGTCGTGAGATTGATTTTCAGAAAATTGAAAATGCCACAGCACAACTTGCAGAAAAATATGAAATTGTCTTGCTCGAAGGTGCAGGTGGTTTGATGGTACCACTCACCACAGATTTACTGACGATCGATTATGTCGCTGCAAAAAAACTGCCTGTGATTTTGGTCACTTCAGGGCGTTTGGGGAGTATTAATCATACCATTTTAAGTCTAGAAGCACTCAAAAGTCGTGGTTTAGAGCTGTATGCCTTGGCCTATAATTTAAATGATCAATCGCAAGATGAACTGATTTCCAAAGATACTGCCGACTATTTAAAAAATTATCTGGCAAAACATTTTCCTCACTGTCAGTGGGTTGAGATTCCTGTATTAGAATAATGTATTCAATATGATGAAAATGGTTGATATAGATGAATGATATGGATTTCCTGAACCAAGCTGTACAACTTGCCAAAGCAAATATTGAGCAAGGTGGTCGTCCATTTGGTGCTGTCATTGTGAAAAATGATGTTGTCGTCAGCACAGGGGTAAATCAAATTTTGACTACAGGTGATCCAACCTCACACGCAGAACTTAATGCGTTGCGTCAGGCTGCACAAAATCTAAAAAGTATATCGCTGAAAGACTGCGTGGTTTATGCGAGCGGACAACCATGTCCAATGTGTTTGGCTGCATTACGGATGGCAGGTATCGAAAAAGTTGTCTATGCCTATTCTAATACTGATGCCGAACCTTTTGGTTTATCTACAGCGAAGATTGCGGAAATTTTAAGAGATGCTCCGCATGAGCAACAAGGCTTATCTTATACTCAAAGACAAGTGAATCTGCCTTTTCATTTATATCAGCTTTGGCAAGATGCTCAAAATTAGTTGGCTTTAAAGAAAAATAAAACCCCATAAATTGTGTTTAACTTATGGGGATATAAAATAAAGGTTCTATATAACTAAATTAGGGTTTGTTAAAACCTTTTTTTAAACCAAACGGTTTACGTTGTGAAAATTTATTTTCATCACGGTTTTGGCTGTTAAAGTTATTACTATTGCGGTCGCGATTACCTTCAAAACGTGCAGGTGCAGGACGTTCAGAGCGGAAATCATTGCGATCACGGTTACCGTAACCAGCACGATCTTGACGATTGTCCTGACGGTGATGGTTGTTATGACCTTGCTCATCATCACTATCACGGCGTTGTTGACGTAGATAACCACCACGGCGTGCAGCCATTGGTTTGTCTTGCATACGTTCGTTACGGCGTTTTGCCATACCAAATAAACCCGTACCTTGACGCGGTTTTAACTCAACAATTTTCGCTAAGTTATCGATGTCTTGTTTATCTAATTCTACCCAACGACCTGTACGTAGCTCACGTGGTAAAATCACGGTACCATAACGTGTACGTAATAAGCGGCTGACTTTTAGACCTTGTGATTCAAAAATACGACGTACCTCACGGTTACGACCTTCTTTCACCACCACTTGATACCAACGGTTGATCCCTTCGCCACCAATTTCAGTAAATGATTCAAATTTCGCAGGACCGTCATCTAAAACCACACCATTTAGCATGTTTTTACGTAATTCAGGCGTTACTTCACCCATCACACGTACAGCATATTCACGTTCAATTTCATTTGAAGGGTGCATCAAACGGTTTGCAAGTTCACCATCATTGGTAAATAACAATAGACCTGTTGAGTTAATGTCCAAACGACCAACCATAACCCAACGATCATTGGCAATTGGCGGTAGGTGTTCAAATACAGTAGGTCGTGATTCCGGGTCGTTACGTGAACAAATTTCGCCTTCTGGTTTGTAATAAATCAACACGCGACGACGAATTTCATCTTCAATTTGGAACTGAACTTTACGACCATCAATGCGAAGCTCATCGGTTGGTTCGATACGTTCACCCACTTGAGCAACTTGACCGTTGACACTCACACGACCAGCAGCAATGACTTCTTCCATATAACGGCGGGAGCCTAATCCTACTCGTGCGAGTACCTTTTGCAACTTTTCACTCATGACAGCATAACCTTAGAAATAATAATCAACAGTGTACCTATTCACGACTTTGGTGCTTGCGCATCCAATGCCATAAAAGCTTCCTTGGCATCCTGTAGGGGAGGCAATTGATCTAAAGACGCTAGACCAAAAGCATTTAAAAATTGTGGCGTTGTAACTAACAACGCAGGTCTTCCTGGGAGTTCGCGAAAACCAGATTCTTTAATCCAGTTCCATTCAAATAAAGTACGGAGTAGCTGACTATTATTTGTCACTCCACGAATTTGCTCAATATCAGCTCGGGTTACGGGCTGATGATAAGCAATCACTGAAATAGTTTCTAACAGTGACGGGGATAATTTAGTTGGACGTTCAGGCCAAACTTGACTAATGATATTGCGATATTTGGCACGGACTTGAAAACGAAAGCCCTGTGCAACTTCGACCAATTCAATTGAACGACCGTGTTGTAAAACTGACAATTGCTGTAAATAATTTTGCAACTGTTGTTTCGAATATTGATTTTGAAATGCTTCTTTTAAGCGAGCAATAGAAACAGGTGCATCACTAGCAAAAATGATGGCTTCTATTTGCATTAAAACTTCATGATGCAACTCATCAACATTGAATACATTATTTTGATCTATGGTCATGCGGCAGCTCCTTGAATTGCAAGCGGCGCATCAAGTCCAGTAGAAATAATCTGTATTTTTTGTTGACGGGTGAGTTCTAATACTGCCATAAACGTAACAACCATGCCCATACGACCTTGGGTGGGCAGAAGCAGACTTTCAAAGCTTAAAACCTGTCCAGAGGTGATCATATTTTCAATATATGCAATACGTTCCCCAAGCAAAACAGGCTCATGTTCAATCTTATGAATGACGGGTTCAGGACGATTAAAAATGCAATATAAAGCGTCACGCAGCATTTCAGCTGTATAGCCTTCATATACAGTTGCTGTTTGCCCAAGAGAAACATGGGTAGGGAAAATATCACGTTCAAACACAGGCATTTGCCCTAAACGTTCGGCAGCTTGTTTAATTCTTAAATAGGTTTCTAATCGATCAATCAACGCTTGTTTAGGGTCTTTTTCTAGCGTAACTGATTTTGGTTTTGGCAATAATAAACGAGATTTTAAATCTGCTAACAGTGCAGCCATCACCATATAATCGGCAGTGAGCTCGATATTTAAAGATTTCATGCTATCCATATAGGACAGATACTGACTTGCAATGGGTGCAATGTCTAATTGAAGTAAATCAAAACCATTTTTTTGAATCAGGTAAATCAGGAAGTCGAGTGGCCCTTCGAAATGATCAAGCAAAATTTCGAATGCAGCAGGTGGAATGTATAAATCCTCAGGGATCGAATCTTGCCACTCATCGAGTACTCGAATTTGTGGAATGCTTTCCATTGAGTTATGGACTGATTGAGTCATTACCGTTTTTAGCCACGCGAATTTTCAAAGGCATGTTAGGCGATTCGGGAGATCACTTTTCAAGAATAGGAGAGGTGAAGTGATAGTCGAATTGCATTGAATATAGAAGTGCTTATATTCTAAATTAAAATGCGATGGGAATAAATTGTTATTATGCAGAAATGTGAAAAAAACCTGAAAATAAATAGGGAATATTTTCTTGCGTGATAATGGTCAGTTTTTTGTCTAACAAATAAGCGGTGTTTTACTAGAGAAAATAGCAAAAAACAGGCATATTATTCTTTCATGTCTGACTATAAATACTCAAAATGCTGACTTATCAAAAATACCAAATTAATGAATTTGGGCAAAAAATTGGTAAAACTGTGGTGCGAGAAAAGCCAAAAAAAATTCAAGAAGATATTCTAGTAGGAAACTATGTGCGCTTATTTCCTATTCACAATGACATTTTACAAACATCTGCTTTTTCAGCGCTTTGGAAAGCTATAGAAAGCGAACCAGATCACGCTTGTTGGACATATTTGCCGTACTCAAGATTTAGTTTTCAAGTCCAGTTAGAACAAGCATTGAAAAAAAATTTTGGTTTTACAGAGGCAAGACATTTTTTGATTGAAGTTGACGGAAAGATTTTAGGTTGGATTGCATTGATGAATGAACGTTCTGAACATGCAGTCATTGAGATTGGTAATGTATATTTTTCACATCAAATGAAACGTAGTGCTGCTGCAACTGAAACGATCTATTTATTATTAAAAGCGTGTTTTGAGCAAGGATTTAGACGTGTTGAGTGGAAATGTGATGACTTAAATGAACCCTCAAGACAAGCAGCATTACGTTTTGGCTTTCAATTTGAGGGAATTTTTCGTCAAGATCGTATTTCTAAAGGCAATAATCGTAATACGGCTTGGTTTTCGATGCTTGATGAGGAATGGCAAAGTATTCAAAAAGCTTATGAAAATTGGCTCAATCCTGAAAATTTTGATGCAAAAGGTCAGCAAAAAAAGCGTTTGCAAACTAGAGAATGATCTAGATCTTTAGATTTAAAGCATCTTAAATTTCATAACAAATTAAAGTGAGCATAAATTTAGATCATCTTGCATAATGATATGGGCTGAAAAAGCAGGAGGCTTCCATTTGAGCCGCTTCTAAAACATTCAATTTTTTATTTGAAGACAATATTTTTTCATCCTAAATAACCTTAGTATTTGAGTGTAAACACTAAGGTTGTTCAGTGTAAATCATTGTATCTTCAGGAAAGTCTTGAATATCAGCTAAGATTAAAACGGCTCAGATCAAAACAAAGTCATAGACTTACTATTTCTTAAAACAGCTTATTCAAAAGCACTGACATCCCCCACACCACGACGGATGATTTCAGGATTTGCCCCTGATAAATCAACAATACTGGTTGTGGTTAGTGTCCCTAAACCACTGTCAATAAAAACATCTATACGCTTTTCGAGCTGTTGTTCAATATCAAAAGGATCATCCAAAGGTTGATCCTGATTTGGTAAAATCAAAGTACTAGTCAAAAGTGGCTCACCTAATTCTTTCAATAACATTTGACATACTGCATTACTAGGTACACGTAAACCAATGGTTTTCTTTTTTGCATGCATCAAACGACGAGGTACCTCACTTGTTGCAGGTAAGATATATGTGGTAACAGCAGGCGTATTGGCTTTCAGAAGGCGATACATCGCATTGTCGACTTTGGCATAAGTGGCAATGTCAGATAAATCTGCACAGATAATGGCATATTGATGCTTTGGACCTAAGCCACGAATTTGTGCAATACGTTCCATGGCATTTTTATTCCCAATCTGACAGCCAATCGCATAAGCCGCATCGGTTGGATAGACCACCACATCTCCTGCACGAATGCGTTCTACCGCTTGGCTAATTAAACGTGGCTGAGGATTGTCAGGATGAACTCTCAAATGCAGCATATTTTTTCTCCTGAATATTTTTCATTCATTATCACTTGCTTAAAAGCTCAGTTGCAATGTCACTATGTTGATTTATGTAAATTAATCAAGCATTTCACGTTGAAACTCGTGACTTTGTAATGTTTTGCCACCTCGTGTGCAAGAGCAGATACATTCTATAAATCGTTTTGCATCTCGTGGCAGTACGGTTTCTCCTGAAAAATAACACTGCACTTGGGCGAAAACACGGTCTTTAAATGTTGCGCCATCGCCACCTTCACCGGTGAGATTGTCTAAAGACACACGAAATTTTCGTCCAAAAGCTTGAGCAAATAACCATTCAATCGCTTGTGGCTTCACTTCGACTTGTTCAAATAGTGCTTGTTGTTCAGCAGTACGACCATCAGGCGCATACCAATAACCTAAGTCGGGTAATAAGCGGCGCTGTTCGCCTGCAATCGTCCAATGGCTAATTTCATGTAGCGCACTATTAAAATAACCATGGGCAAATTGGATGCGAGCAGGGTGGTCTGCCGTCGCAGGAAAATACTCAGGTTCAAAGTCTCCACGAACAAGTTGTACATTTAAGTGGGAAAACCAAAGATTAAAGTGTAAGATAAGCCAATCGACCTGTTGAACTTCAGTTTGTAAATCACACCATTGTAAACGTTGCACAAGGCTTGATTTTTTAGAAGAAATTGAAGTTAAATCAGTGTTTAACTGTAATGAAGTGGTGACTTCAGGTTGCGGCTGCAACTGATGCATAACTTAAATTACCCAAATGATCTGTCTAAATAAGTACAAAATTGTATCTTAATCTTTGACAGAGTACCGATGAATTTGTAGAATTGCCGCCTTAATTATGTCAGCAAAAACCTTTCCGGCACAGATTGAGCCGTTTAAATGGGCTGAACAGGGCTTTACATGGTCAGGTACACTGCCATTGTCTCGCTGTGTTCGTATTGCTCGTGAAGCTGTTGGATCAATTGATAATCAATTGGTCAATATAGACTGTACACTATCAATGGATGCCTATCATCGCATCGTATGGTTAGATGGACATGCTGAAACAAAAGTTCCAATGGAATGCCAACGTTGTTTGGAGCCTGTTGAAATTGAACTTGTTTCAGATTTTCATATAGCCTTGATCGATGATGAGTCACTGATAGAGCGCTTGGATGAGGATGCTGATTACATCGTCTTAGGCGAAAGTGAAGCCACAAAACAGGGTGATTATGCAAGTAATACTCCTGCGACTGCGGATTTACTTTCTCTAATAGAAGATGAATTGATAACGTTGATGCCAATGTCTCCTAAGCATAATGCTTGTGAACATAAACATCAGCCAGTCGATCAGGACGCTGTTGAAGAAAAACGGGATAATCCGTTTGATGTTTTAGCAGGTTTAAAGGGTAAACTTAACTAATTTTTGTGTTATAATGTTTAGTTAAGACAACCGAATTGTTCTGATCCATTTTTTCGATCTTTGTAAGGAGCCATCATGGCCGTTCAGCAAAACCGTAAAAGTCGCTCTCGCCGTGACATGCGCCGTTCACATGACGCTTTAACCGAGAATGCATTAACTGTAGACCAAACTACAGGTGAAACTCATCGTCGTCACCACGTGACTAAAGATGGTTTCTACCGTGGTCGTCAATTATTCGCTAAAGCAGCTGATGCTGAATAATTGTTGATGCATTAAGCGAAAGCTTAGTGAAAAAAATTGGGAGCATTTCGCTCCCTTTTTTTTGTCTTGAATTTTTGTTGTATTTAGCAATTAATTTTTTATTTTTTTAGTGTTAAATTGCCGCATCGGAAACGAGCTAGGTATGAAGAAAGGACTTTTATATGTCTACTAAACAACTGGAGCAAGCAGCTCAAGCAACGAAAACTGCATTTTTGTTTCCTGGTCAAGGCTCACAAAAAGTAGGCATGCTTGCTGAACTTGCAGAACAGTTTACTGTAGTGACAGAAACATTTGCAGAAGCTTCAGAGGCTGTTGGTTTTGACTTATGGAATATTGCCCAAAGCGGTGAAGGTTTAAATCAAACAGAAAATACTCAGCCTGTTTTGTTAACAGCAAGTATTGCGATGTGGCGTGTATGGTTAGATTTGGGTGGTGTTGCACCTAAATACCTTGCAGGGCATTCACTCGGAGAATACAGCGCATTGGTGGCAGGAAATGCAATTTCATTGGTCGATGCTGTGAAATTGGTGCATTTACGTGGTCAATTGATGCAATCTGCTGTACCACAAGGTGCAGGTGCAATGGCTGCGATTTTGGGGCTAGAAGATGCCCAAGTGGTCGCATTGTGTCAAGCTGCTTCACAAGCAGCTGAAGGCTCAGTCGAAGCTGCAAACTACAATGCAAATGGTCAGGTGGTCATCGCAGGGTCTGCGGCATTGGTGCAAGACGTTATGGCACAAGCCAAAGAGCAATCAGGTAAAGCAATTGCACTTCCTGTATCCGTTCCTTCGCATTGTTCATTGATGAAGCCTGCGGCAGAGCAGTTCGCACAAGCTTTGGAACAAACTGCCATTGAGCTACCAACTATTCCTGTAATACAAAATGTCAACGCAGCGATTGCAAGTGATGTGACGGCTTTACGCCAAGCATTGACGGCACAATTGTATCAGTCTGTACAGTGGACGAACACCATGCAATATCTGCAAGACCAAGGTATTCAATATGTTGTTGAATGTGGTCCAGGTAATGTCTTAGCGAATCTTGCAAAACGTTTGCCGAACATTGAAAAAGCATTTCCAATTGACACGCAAAGTCGTATGGAAGATGCGCTGAATGCCATTTTAGTGGCAGAAGGAAAAATTGCATGACACAAGAACGCAAAGTCGCATTAGTGACAGGCGCAAGTAGAGGGATTGGCGCAGCCATTGCTCAGCAACTTATCTTAGACGGTTATTTTGTAGTAGGTACGGCGACTTCTGAAGCAGGCGCGACACAATTAACAGCAACATTTGCAGAAAATGGTGTAGGTGCGGTTTTAGATGTGCGCGATGGTGATGCTATTGATGCATTGGTATCAGATATTGAACAAAAATATGGTTCAGTGATGGTATTGGTGAATAATGCAGGGATTACTAAAGATAATTTGTTACTGCGTATGTCGGAAGCAGATTGGGATGATATTTTAAATATTCATTTAAAAGCGGTTTTCCGTTTGTCTAAACGTGTGCTGAAAGGCATGACTAAAGCGCGTTTTGGTCGCATTATTAATATCAGTTCTGTGGTTGCACACTTTGCAAATCCGGGGCAGGCAAACTATTCTGCTGCTAAAGCAGGTATTGAAGCATTTAGCCGTAGCCTTGCAAAAGAGATGGGTAGCCGTCAAATCACTGTAAATTGCATTGCACCAGGCTTTATTGCAACAGAAATGACTGAGCAGTTGAGTGAAGACATTCGCAAAAAAATGAGTGATCAAGTAGCGTTAAATCGTTTTGGTGAGCCACAAGACATCGCAAATGCGGTCAGTTTTTTGGCTTCGGAACGTGCAAGTTACATCACAGGTACAGTATTACACGTAAATGGTGGTTTATACATGGCTTAATGTCATGTATTAACTTTGAAAAAATTCAATATTCAATTAAACTATAGGCAATTAAACGCCGCCACAAGCAATGAGGAGAATTCCTGTGAGCGATATCGAACAACGCATTAAACAAGCTGTTGCAGAACAATTAGGTATGAAAGCTGAAGAGATCAAAAACGAAGCATCTTTCATGGATGACTTAGGTGCTGACTCTTTAGACTTAGTTGAGCTTGTAATGTCTTTCGAAAATGACTTCGACATCACGATTCCTGATGAAGATTCAAATGAAATCACAACTGTTCAATCAGCTATTGACTATGTAACTAAAAAACTTGGTTAATCTGTTGAATGCTTGATGAGTCATCATCAGCGATTAAGCCACCATTACGGTGGCTTTTTTATTTATAAATCAAAAACATTGTTTACATATCGTTACGTTTCTGTCACCAATGACAACCGATTTCAGTATATTTTTTAGTTATAAAAATGGAGTACAAATTTTTATAATCCTTGATTAAATAAAACTTAAATTTATACGGAGAAACATAATGGGTCTTTTTGATTTTGTAAAAGGTATCGGTAAAAAAAATACAGCACCTGCTGAACCACAGGCAGCACCAACAACTCCTGCTGAACCATCTGCACAAGAAATTGCAAATAAATTATTGGGTCATATCAAAGCATTAGGCTTGCCTGTAGCAGGTTTATCTGTGACTTATAATGGTGCTTCAGATTTGGCAACCGTAAAAGGGCAAGTGCAAACTCAGGCAGACAAAGAAAAGATTATTTTGGCTGTTGGAAACATCGACCATGTTGCACAGGTAGATGATCAGTTGACCGTAGCGACCCCAGAACCGGAAAGCAAGTTTTATACAGTTAAATCTGGTGATAACTTATCTAAAATTTCGAAAGAATTTTATGGTGATGCGAATCAGTACAACAAAATTTTTGAAGCTAATCGTCCATTGTTAAAAAATGCGGATGATATTTTTCCAGGTCAAGTATTACGTATTCCTGCATAATATTTGAGTAAAAGAAAAGGCGCTAGAAAGCGCCTTTTTTATTGATGAGAATACGGAGGCACAAGCTTACCAGCTTAACGCACCACCAGTCTGATAGTCTGTTACACGTGTTTCGAAGAAATTCTTCTCTTTACGTAAGTCCATCATTTCAGACATCCATTGGAATGGGTTATTCACACCAGTGAATTGTTCAGGTAAGCCTAATTGAGCTAAACGACGGTTTGCAATGAATTTTAAATATTCTTCCATCATTGCCGCATTCATGCCTAATACACCGCGTGGCATGGTGTCACGTGCGTATTCAATCTCAAGCATCGTACCTTCAAGAATCATTTGAATAATTTCTTCTTGGAACTCAGCTGTCCATAAGTGTGGATTTTCGATCTTGATTTGGTTGATCATGTCGATCCCAAAATTCAAGTGCATAGACTCATCACGTAAGATGTATTGGAATTGCTCAGCAACACCATTCATCTTGTTACGACGACCCATCGACAAGATTTGGCTGAAACCACAGTAGAAGAAAATACCTTCAAGTACACAATAGAATGCGATCAAGTTACGAAGTAAGATTTGATCATTTTCAGGTGTGCCTGTTTTGAACGTAGGATCACTTAAAGACTGCGTATATTTCAAGCCCCAAGCTGCTTTACGCGCTACTGATGGAACTTCACGGTACATATTGAAGACTTCGCCTTCATCCATACCTAAAGATTCGATACAGTATTGGTAAGCATGGGTATGAATTGCTTCTTCAAATGCTTGACGCAAAATGTATTGACGGCATTCTGGGTTAGTAATATGACGGTAAATCGCTAATACTAAGTTGTTTGCTACCAAAGAGTCAGCAGTCGAGAAGAAACCTAAAGAACGCATAACAATGGTACGCTCATCTTCAGTTAAGCCATTTTCAGACTTCCAAAGTGCGATGTCGTGGTTCATGTTGACTTCTTGAGGCATCCAGTGGTTTGCACATCCGTCAAGATATTTTTGCCAAGCCCATTCGTATTTGAATGGTACAAGTTGATTTAAGTCAGCACGACAGTTGATCATCGCTTTATCATCAACTTGAACACGTTGCGCACCCATTTCAAGCTCTTCTAAGCCTGGTGCAACGTCTAAGGTTTCTAGAGCGTTAGATGCTCTTGCCAATGGATCGGCTGAATTTGTTGTTCCTGCTGAATAGGTTCGAGCGGGTTGTGTAGCTGCCACAGTCGACGATGCGTGCTGTGCATCAGATACCACTTGCGAATCAGTCGTTTTTTTCGGTTCGACGGGCGCAGGCTGGTGAGCTTGTGCAGCTTGTTTCGGTTCATCATCTTCGAAATCGTCCCAACTTAGGATAGACATATCAATTCTCTCTTCGTTGCTTTATATCTTTTATTTAGACATCTCAAACGAGAGATGTCCTACTATACGCTCATTCTGTGTAAGCAAAATTAAGTTTTGCCGATGATTGTTCTAATCTTGTTCGAAAGATTAGATATCCACACTACTTATTTTGCTTACGCTTTTGTTGCTTACGAATGGCAAAGAATGCGTATGCCATAGGTACATAAAAAACTAAAAAGGCTAAGATCAGGACAATTATGCCTAACTCATAGTTATGACTTAAATGGAGCATCTCTTAGCCTCTGTAAATTTGCTAAAACTAAAAATCACGGATGATTTTTAGTAAAAAAACGTTTTAACACTGAATACTAATCCACTTAGAATGCTTATACCGCCATATATTTTGTAGGCGAAAGGCGATCTTAATCCTTTAGTAAGTATTAAGCACATTACTGTTAGTACCATCATGGATTGAATTACTGTCATTTCTCTAACAGATGGTTTGTATTTCCATCCAAAGATATCTATTTCTTTTTTCATAATTATTCATTCTAAATAACTATGCCACGTAGCCACGTTTGAAATTTTCAGAGAGGCCACTAGCGTAGCCTATATTCTGAGTAGATACCTTTAGTTAATTACTGACAAGCTTCGCAATCAGGATTGTCGATTGAACATGCTTGTGGAACTGGAGCAGCGTTGGCGAAACCTTCTTCCTCAGCAGGAGCAACAGGTTTAGCTTCAGCAACAGGCGCTGCAACCGTAGTTGGCTTAACTGCGTTCAATGCACCCGTATTGATGGTAGATTTTTCAGCAGAAGTTGCACCCAATGCACGGAGATAGTAAGTCGTTTTAAGACCGCGTAACCAAGCCATCTTATAAGTTAGGTCAAGTTTCTTACCATTTGCACCTGAGATGTAAAGGTTAAGCGATTGCGCTTGGTCGATCCATTTTTGACGACGTGACGCAGCATCAACGATCCAACGTGGTTCAACTTCAAATGCAGTGGCAAAAATGGCTTTTAATTCTTCAGGAATACGTGCAATTTTTTGTACTGAACCTTCGAAATGTTTCAAGTCATTGACCATCACAGAGTCCCAAAGACCACGATCTTTTAACGCACGTACTAAGTACGGGTTGATCACTGTAAATTCACCAGAAAGGTTAGATTTTACATACAAGTTTTGGAATGTTGGTTCGATAGACTGAGATACACCACAAATATTTGAAATAGTCGCAGTTGGTGCAATCGCCATCACATTTGAGTTACGCATACCGTCTTTTTGAACTTTGGCACGTAAAGTGTCCCAATCCAAACGAGTTGTACGGTCAACTTCGAACATGCGTTCAGGACGTGATTTAGCAACGATGTCTAAAGAGTCGATTGGTAGAATCCCTTGATCCCACAATGAACCTTTAAATGTTGAATAAACACCACGTTCAACAGCCAAGTTGCTTGAAGTTTCAATTGCGTAGTAGCTGATGACTTCCATCGATTCATCTGCAAAATCGACAGCTTCATCAGAACCATAAGCAAGCTTCATTTCATATAAAGCATCTTGGAAGCCCATGATCCCCATACCCACTGGACGGTGTTTCAAGTTTGAATTACGTGCTTGTTCAACTGCGTAGTAGTTGATGTCAATTACGTTATCCAACATGCGAACCGCAGTTTTAACTGTACGTGCTAGTTTTTCACGGTCGAGTTTGCCACCTTGTACGTGTTGAACAAGGTTGATCGAACCTAAGTTACATACTGCGATTTCATCTTTATTGGTATTTAAAGTGATTTCTGTACATAAGTTAGAAGAATGTACGACACCCACGTGTTGTTGTGGTGAACGTAGGTTACATACGTCTTTGAATGTGATCCAAGGGTGACCAGTTTCAAACAACATTGACAACATTTTGCGCCATAAGTCTTTCGCACGGATTTTCTTATGAAGCATGTTTTTTTCTTTGGCAATGCCTTCGTAGTACGCATAGCGTTCAGCGAATTCTGCACCAGTCAAATCATGTAAGTCAGGTGTTTCAGATGGTGTGAATAAAGTCCATTCAGCATCTTCAAAGACACGTTGCATGAACAAGTCTGGAACCCAGTTCGCAGTATTCATATCGTGTGTACGACGACGGTCATCACCTGTGTTTTTACGAAGCTCTAGGAATTCTTCAATGTCCAAGTGCCAAGTTTCAAGGTATGCACATACCGCACCTTTACGTTTACCACCTTGGTTGACTGCAACTGCAGTATCGTTGGCAACTTTAAGGAAAGGCACTACACCTTGAGATTTACCATTTGTTCCTTTGATGTACGAGTTTAAAGCACGTACTGGTGTCCAGTCATTGCCTAAACCACCTGCCCATTTAGAAAGAAGGGCATTGTCACGCATCGCACCATAGATGTCATATAGGTCATCTTGGATTGTTGTGAGGTAGCAACTCGACAACTGTGGACGTAAAGTACCAGAGTTAAATAATGTTGGTGTAGATGCCATATAGTCGAAACTAGACAATAAGTCATAGAATTCGATTGCACGTTCTTCTTTATTCTCTTCGTTTAACGCAAGTCCCATTGAAACACGCATAAAGAACAATTGAGGAAGTTCAAAACGCACGCCATCTGAGTGAATGAAGTAACGGTCAAATAAAGTTTGCAGGCCTAAATAGGTAAATTGGTTTGAACGCTCAGGTTTGATCGCTGCTGCCAATTTTTTAAGGTCAAAGTTCAATAAGTCAGCAGATAACAGCTCTAACTCAACACCTTTGTTTAAGTAGGTTTCTAAAGCATCATTTTCTAAGGTCTCTTCAGAAAGACCTAAAAATTTAAGACCTGTTGCAACCAAATCATCACGGAGTAAACGTGCAGTCACATAAGTATAGTTCGGTTCTTGTTCAATACGTGTACGTGTTGCCATCATCATCGTGGTTGAGATGTCTGACTGTTTTACACCGTTATATAAGTTTTTAACTGTTTCATCGACAATGGCTTGAACATTGATGCCTTCTAAGCCTTCACTTGCTTTTTCAATCGTGGCTTGAAGTTTGCCCAAATCTAGAGGCTGTAGCTGACCATTCGCATCTGTGATTTGTAAAGTAGGGTGGTGATGTGCACCTGTTTGTTTACGTGCTTCAGAACGTTGTTCACGATAGATCACATAAGCACGAGCAACTTTTTGTTCGCCAGTACGCATAAGCGCCAATTCAACTTGGTCTTGAATCTCTTCAATGTGAATTGTTCCGCCTGAAGGTAAACGACGATTAAAAGTATTCATTACCATCTCAGTGAGCTGAGTGATGCGATCATGAATACGGCTTGAATCTGCACTTTGTTGACCCTCTACAGCCAAAAAAGCTTTACCAATTGCTACAGAAATTTTATCTGCATCAAAAGCGGCTACATCACCAGTGCGTTTAATCACTTGAAGTAGACCTGGGGTTGTAATGGCGTTCATTGTCAGCGTAGCTCCATTGTCATCATTGTTATGTTTATGGACCATTTGAATCGCAGCAACATAGAAGAAATATGTTGTCGAGATGTTTGAGGACTAAACACAATACTTAGTGGTTTAATGTAAATTAGGACACAAGATACGGTAAAAATTAGGGGAGATCAATATTGACATTTCGATAATTTTCTTTCTGAAAAAGTTGAAAAAAAATTGCAATATTTAGGGTCTCTTGTGGAGTTTTTATATATGCCTTATTAGACAAGGGCATAGCATAGCAAACTCTGTAAAAGCTGCTTATAGATAACCTTGTGGATAACTAAAAACAGTGCGTTTAAAAAGACAGAATGTGTACAATGAAATAAATTGTATAAAAAACGTGCCTTAGCGTAGTAAAAAATAGAATAAATTTAAAAAACATCAAAGGTGTGATAGAAAACTATCTACAATTCAATAGTTAATAAAATATAACAAAATGCTACTGTCATGTATCAGTTTGGTGAATAGGGTCTTGTTTACAATGTAAACGTGTGTATATTGCAAAGCATAGTGTGTTGAATCTGCGAGATTTGTAGCAGACACAAAGTCAAATACAGGGGCAAATAGATGAGCCAAGAAGAAAAGTTACCAAAAATTTTAATTGTAGAAGATGATGAGCGTTTAGCCCGTTTAACACAAGAGTATTTAATCCGTAATGGGCTAGAGGTTGGGGTAGAGCCAGACGGCAACCGTGCAATTCGTCGTATTATTGCTGAACAACCTGATATGGTGGTGCTAGATGTGATGCTACCAGGTGCAGATGGTTTAACCGTTTGTCGTGAAGTTCGTCCACATTATCATCAACCGATTTTGATGTTGACTGCTCGTACGGAAGATATGGATCAAGTGCTTGGTTTGGAAATGGGTGCAGATGACTATGTTGCTAAACCTGTACAACCTCGTGTGCTTTTAGCGCGTATTCGTGCCTTACTGCGTCGTACAGACAAAGCGCCAGAAGATGAAGTAGTACAACGTATTGAGTTTGATGATCTTGTGATTGATAACGGTGGTCGTTCTGTAACTTTAAACGGCGAGCTAGTCGATTTCACCAGTGCAGAATATGACCTTTTATGGTTGTTGGCATCTAATGCTGGACGAATTTTGTCACGTGAAGATATTTTTGAACGTCTGCGTGGGATTGAATATGATGGTCAAGACCGTTCGATTGATGTGCGTATTTCACGTATTCGTCCAAAAATTGGTGATGATCCTGAAAATCCAAAACGCATTAAAACTGTACGTAGTAAAGGGTACTTATTTGTTAAAGAAACAAATGGGATGTAATGCTATTTTCTGGTTAGGGATTTAGCTCTATATAAGGTTGTTTTCGTGTCCAAACACAGCATATTCCTGCGTATTTACGCAGGATTAGTTATTCTTGTCGTCTTAGTTGCTTTATTTGGCTATTTGCTTGTTCAGATTATTAATTATCAACGTGCGCAAGAATATCGT
The DNA here is from genome assembly GCF_015218165.1 of Acinetobacter piscicola. Taxonomy (NCBI): domain Bacteria; kingdom Pseudomonadati; phylum Pseudomonadota; class Gammaproteobacteria; order Moraxellales; family Moraxellaceae; genus Acinetobacter; species Acinetobacter piscicola. Next base: position 914,715 of record NZ_CP048659.1, read on the forward strand.
GAATCTCTAACGGATGGTATTTCTTATGTCATCAGTGAGGGGGTGGCACGTCAACAGACTGAACAACAAAGAATAGATTGGATTTCAGATGCTTCCGACTTATTAGAACTTCCTATTCATTATGTTGATGCCAGTAAAGTTGAACTTTCTCGCACTGAAAATAAACGTATAGAAAGTCAAAAAGCTGTTGTACGTTATGATGCTGAACATGGTATTGCGTATTTAGTTTTAGGCATTCGTAATGATCCTAAACATTATTTATATATTAAAGTTGATCAGTTTGCAGAGCGACAAATGAAAGCTCTTCCTGTCTTTATCATGGATTATTTGGTCTACTATCCGGGGCAAGAGCAGGAGTATCTGAAAAAAATTCAGCAACATTTTTACTACCATGTGGGTGTAGAAAAGGTTTCGGGGCTTAATTTAGATCCTGAGCAACTTGGACGTTTGCGTTCAGATCAGCCTGTTATTTTATGGCGCGACAGTGCAACCGTACGTGGTACAACTATATCTATAGTTTCTCCTTTGCCAAGCTCTCCAACTGATGCGCTCGTGATCGGTCCAGTACCTATGTTTAATTGGATGCCAGTAAAACTTGCTGCAGGTATCACCTTGCTCAGTATGTTTTTACTGTGTCTGGGGGTTTATGGCTTGATTGTGCCAATGCAACGTAAACTGAAACAGGTGAATGATGCCTTGGATGTCATGAAGACAGGTGATATGTCACAACGGGTGCCTGTAGAAGGGCATGATGAGTTAGCAAGCTTAGCCACAAGCTATAATAGTATGTCAGACCACATTCAACGCTTGATCGAAGCACAAAGGGAGTTGATGCGTGCAGTTTCGCATGAATTGCGAACCCCTGTTGCTCGAATCCGTTTTGGTATGGAAATGTTGGCAGACGAAGACGATTATGAATATCGTTTGCAACAGATGGAAATGATTGATAAAGATATTGAAGCTTTAAATACGTTAATTGATGAAATCATGACCTATGCTAAGCTTGAGCAGGGTACGCCATCTCTTAATTTTGAAAAAATTATTTTGGTCGATGTGTTAGATCAGGTTGCTGTTGAAACAGAAGCCTTGAAAACTCAAAAAGAAATACATCTTGTTCCATTGTCTAGTGATGTAGTCGTGGAAGCAGAACGCCGTTATTTACATCGTGTGGTACAAAACTTAGTCGGTAATGCGATTCGTTATTGCGATGATCGTATTTATATTAGTGGTGGTGTTGATGCGGATACAGGTATGGCTTATGTTTGTGTTGAAGATGATGGACCGGGCATTCCTGAGGAAGATCGTAAACGTATTTTTGAAGCCTTTGCTCGTTTAGATGACAGTCGTACACGTGCTTCTGGTGGTTATGGTTTAGGGTTGTCAATTGTCAGTCGAATCGCCTATTGGTTTGGTGGGACGATTGAGGTCGATGGAAGCCCAACTTTAGGTGGTGCACGTTTTAAAATGTCTTGGCCGGCACATAGAAATAAACTTAAAGTGAAGTAATTAGTGATAGGGCTTGTTTAAGTCCTGTTGTAAAAAAAGCACCGATTTCGGTGCTTTTTTAGTTTTCATTGCGAGTTTTTCATTGAGAGGCATTTAACTTATTGGTGTAAGGTTGCATCAGGTGCAATGATCGGTTTGCCATCACGTAAAGCTTGTAGCGCATCAGGATTAAAATCAATCAATAAGCTATTTTGTTCAGCATCAATTTTATATTCGCTAATAATTTTTTGATCGCCATGTAGGGTGTCAATCGTATATTCGTCTGCAATATTTAAAATACCCTCTAAATTGGTGGTGGTTGAGGCTAAATCTTGACGAAAAAGCTCATAAATATCACGTAAATCGAAGATTGCATTATTGGCATCGGGATGTTTTTTGATATACCCCTCAATATGACGAACTAATAATTGAGCAAATAAAAAATAATTGGGTTTGTGTGCAAAGTTCATGCTCATGTGTTGTACTCCTTATTATTATTTTCTAGCATACACAGAACAACTTAATGAATTGTATAAACTTTATTAATGGGGTGTTATTGAATTGAAAAATAAAACTTGCTTAAATTTTATCATTTTTGAGTCGTGTCTTTTGTGGTGCATTGTCCTTAAGGTAGGTGAGAAGTAGGCAATATTTCTTTATGTAATCGTAAAGTGTTGGTCAGCTGTGTCGATTGTAAAATATTTTTGATAATTTAATGGTTTTTAATTTAATAATTTGTATTTAATTTTGTATATATTATCTTTATTTGATAATTCTAAGATTTTTAATTGGTTTTGCATTTGGTTTTTTTTGAAGAATGTAACAAAATATTTTAAATATCTTTGCGGTTAATTTTTGCTATAAAAAAGGCATGAAATTGTGAAAATATGGAAAATTAGACATAAAAATTAGATAGAGTTTAAAATTAAGTAAATGATTTAAGATAAAAAATCAAAAGAAAGGGTATGTGTTTGGAAAAACTTATTATTTTTGTATTGTTGATTTAATAATACGATTATTAGGCATTGTATGAGTCTGAAATATATGTCAATACCCCAAAAGACTAAAAAATCATCCAAAAGACTTATAGTTATAAACTAGCAAGAGATGATACCAATCGGGTACAATTGTTCAGATTTATTTTGTGTTTGGTGTATTTTTAGGCCAATACATACATTCTTTGTTAATAATAGGCCTGCCAGGAGTTATCCCCGCATGAGTGCCATTACTCCATACGATTGGGCAATCATTGCCTTCGTGATCGGCGTTACATTTCTATGTGTCTTTATGCTCACAGTCCCTTTACTCCTTGGGGGTAAAGCATGGGGGCGTGCGAAGCAAGAGCAATTTGAATCAGGTGTGGTAGGTGCTGGTGGTGCACGTATCCGCTTATCTGCAAAATTCTATTTGGTTGCAATCTTCTTTGTCGTGTTCGACTTAGAAGCACTTTATCTATATGCATGGGCAAACTCTGTTCGTGAAGTAGGTTGGATAGGATTTGCAGCGGCTGCTGTGTTTATTTTAGTTTTACTTGTTGGTTTGATTTATGAATTATCTACAGGGGCTTTAAATTGGTCACCTTCTGATAAGCGCAAGGCAGCAGGAATTAAAGCTAAGATAGGTTCGCCAAATATGGATCTTGCTGAAATCACACGCTTCAATTCTATTGAAGAGTTGGTTGTTGATCCTACTGGTACGATTCCAGCTCAATCATCTGGTCGTGTTAAATCGAAAACACCGACTATGTCACTGAATAAGGAGTAAGTCGGGAATGAAATATACATTAACCCGTGCGAATCCAGAAGCTGATCAATATCCACTTCAAGATCGTCAGATTGTTACAGATCCGCTTGAAGAAGAAGTGAATAAAAATGTGTTTATGACTCGTTTAGAGGATTTGGCACATACAGCTGTTAACTGGGGCCGTAAAAATTCATTATGGCCTTTTAACTTTGGTACTTCTTGCTGTTATGTAGAGTATGCAACTACCTTAACAGGTGTGCACGACTTGTCACGTTTCGGTGCTGAGGTTATTCGTGCTTCACCACGTCAGGCAGACTTGATGATCGTTGCAGGAACATGCTTTGTTAAAATGGCACCTGTAATTCAGCGTTTGTACGAGCAAATGCTTGAACCTAAATGGGTGATCTCAATGGGTGCATGTGCAAACTCTGGTGGTATGTACGATATCTATTCAGTTGTACAAGGTGTGGATAAGATCATTCCTGTCGACGTTTATGTGCCAGGTTGCCCACCGCGTCCAGAAGCATTGATTCAAGCGCTGATGTTATTGCAAGACCAAATTCAATTAGAACGTCGTCCGCTTTCAGCGGTAATCGGTGATGATCTTCAGCCAGTGTATAAGCCAAAGATGATGCCAGAACGCGACCGTAAGAACGCTGAACGTATTGCAGTGAAAAACTTACGCTCTATGGATGAAATTGAGTAATTTTTTCTGATGAATGTTTGACATAGCTGAAGGCTGTGATCATCGGGAAATTTGACAGAATTTGTATTAAATAGGAAGCCAAGCCAATGGCTGAAACTGAAATTGCTATGCCAGAATCGACTCCTGTTGATTCACGCCCAGCATTTGCGATTGTAGAAGATCTCAAAACCAAATTTGGTGAGAACTTTTACGTGCAACCAACGTTTGAAGATTTTCCAACGGTCTGGGTTGAGCGCGCACGTGTACAAGAAGTTTTAATGTACTTGCGTACAGTATCACGTCCATACGTGATGCTATTTGACTTGTCTGCAGTAGATGAGCGTTTACGTACACACCGTGATGGATTGCCTGCATCTGACTTTACAGTGTTTTACCACTTGTTATCGTTAGAACGCAATAGTGATATTCGTATTAAAGTTGCGTTGAATGAGAATGATATTAACATTCCAACAGCGACCAATATTTGGCCGAATGCCAACTGGTACGAACGTGAAGCTTACGATATGTTTGGGATCAATTTCGAAGGGCATCCAATGCTCCGTCGTATTTTGTTACCAACGTATTGGGAAGGTCATCCATTACGTAAAGAATATTCCGCACGTGCGACTGAATATACGCCGTATATGCAAGACAAGGCTAAACAAGATTTCGAACAAGAACATCTTCGTTTTGTACCTGAAGATTGGGGTCTAACTCGTGGTAATGACGACGAAGATTTCATGTTCTTGAACTTGGGTCCTAACCATCCATCTGCACATGGTGCGTTCCGTGTGATCTTGCAGTTGGACGGTGAAGAAGTGAAAGATTGTGTGCCTGATATTGGTTATCACCACCGTGGTGTGGAAAAGATGGCTGAGCGTCAGACTTGGCATTCCTTCATTCCCTATACAGACCGTGTGGACTACTTAGGTGGTTGTGCGCAAAACATGCCTTATGTGATGGGTGTGGAGCAAATGGCGGGAATCACTGTTCCTGACCGTGCACAATGTATCCGTGTCATGATGTCTGAACTGTTCCGTATCAATAACCACTTGTTGTATATCGGTACTGCGATTCAGGATGCGGGTGGTATGACCCCAGTATTCTATATGTTTGCTGACCGTCAAAAAATCTATGACGCGATTGAAGCGATCACAGGTTTCCGTATGCACCCAGCATGGTTCCGTATCGGTGGTACAGCGCATGATCTTCCAAACAACTGGCAAAAACTGATTCGTGAAATTCTCGAATGGATGCCAAAACGTTTGAAGGAATACCATACTGCAGCATTGAAAAACTCAGTGTTTATTGGTCGTACGCGTAATGTTGCACAATACGATGCGAAATCTGCATTGGCTTGGGGTGTAACAGGTACTGGTCTACGTGCGACAGGGATTGATTTCGATGTTCGTAAATATCGTCCATACAGTGGTTACGAAAATTATGACTTCGAAATTCCTGTTGAGTATGAAGGCGATGCGTATGCGCGTGTGATGGTTCACTATCGTGAAATCGAAGAATCATTAAAAATCATAAAACAGTGCTTGGATAATATGCCATCTGGTCCTTATAAAGCGGATCATCCTTTGGCAGTTCCACCACCAAAAGACAAGACTTTACAAGATATTGAAACTTTGATTACGCACTTCTTGAGCGTGTCATGGGGTCCTGTAATGCCTGCAGGTGAAGCATCTGTGATGGCTGAAGTGGTAAAAGGTGCATCGAACTACTATTTGACTTCTGATAAGTCAACCATGAGTTACCGTACCCGTATTCGTACACCAACCTTCACGCATTTACAGCAAATTCCTTCCGTGATTAACGGCAGTCTTGTATCTGACTTGATCATTTATTTAGCGACGATTGATGTCGTTATGGCTGACGTGGATCGCTAAGGGGTAAACGCATTATGATGATTTTGACTGATAAAAAGCCACGTGTGAATGTTGAAGGGATTTTGACTGCGGAAGAAATCCACGAAATTGAACATCACATTGGTCATTATCCATACCCACGTGCTGCATCTTTGGATGCCTTAAAGTGCGTACAACGCCGTAATGGTTGGGTGGATGATGCACAGTTGCATGCAATTGCTCAATTATTGACAATTAGCGTTGCTGATTTGGAAGGTGTAGCGACGTTCTATAACCGTATTTACCGTCAACCTGTGGGGCGTCACGTAATTTTATTATGTGATTCAATTGCATGTTTCTTGATGGGTGCGGAAACTTTGGCAGAAGCATTCCAGCGTGAATTGGGTATTCAATATGGTCAAACGACAGCTGATGGTCGTTTCACTTTATTGCCGATTTGCTGCTTAGGAAATTGTGACAAAGGTCCTACCTTGATGATTGATGAAGATACTCACGGCTTGGTTGAAGTGACATCAATTAAACAGTTATTGGAGAAGTATGTATGAATACTGAACCAAAACCAATTTATGGCGACGGTAACCCAGAAACTCATCCATTAACTTGGCGTTTGAGTAAGCAAGAGTCTGTTCGTAGTGCAGATGACTACGAAGCACTTGAAGGTTATGCAGGCTTTAAAAAAGCACTTTCTATGCCGCCGAAAGATGTGCTTGAAGTGATTAAAGCTGCTACCGTAAAAGGTCGTGGTGGTGCAGGTTTCCCAGCAGGGATTAAATGGTCATTGATGGCACCCAATGATGGTGGTCCACGTTACCTGATCTGTAATGCCGATGAAATGGAACCAGGAACATTTAAAGACCGTTTGTTGATGGAAAAACTTCCACATCAATTGATCGAAGGGATGTTGATTGCTGGTTATACCCTTGAAGCAACGCAAGGTTATATCTTCATTCGTGGTGAGTACATCGAAGCTGCACAATACTTAAATGAAGCTTTAGAACAAATTCGTGCTAAAGGTTATTTGGGTGACAATATCTTGGATTCAGGATGGAGCTTTGATTTACACGTACATACTGGTGCAGGTCGTTATATCTGTGGTGAAGAAACCGCATTGATTAACTCACTTGAAGGTCGTCGTGCAAATCCACGTACTAAACCGCCATTCCCGCAAGTTGCAGGGGCTTGGGGTCGTCCTACGATTGTAAACAACGTAGAAACGTACAACAACTTACCCGCAATCATGTTGCGTGGACCTGAGTGGTATATTGGTTTGTCTGCGGGCAAGTCTAAAGATCCAGGTACGAAAATCTACGGTGCATCAGGTAAAGTGAAATTCCCAGGTTTATGGGAATTACCATTTGGTACAACTGCACGTGAAGTCATTGAAGATCATGCCGGTGGTATGCGTGATGGCTTGAAACTTAAAGCATGGTTACCAGGTGGCGCATCGACTGACTTCTTGGCTGCTGAACATATCGACCTTCCTATGGATGCTGAAAGCATCATGAAAGCAGGTTCACGTTTAGGTACGTGTTTGCTGATGGTGGTTGATGAAACTCAATGTATGGTTTCAGCTACACGTAACTTGGAAGAGTTCTTTGCGCGTGAGTCATGTGGTTGGTGTACACCTTGCCGTGATGGTTTACCTTGGGCGGTTAAAGCGCTTAAAGCACTTGAGAATGGTGAAGGTAAACAGGAAGATATCGATCATTTACAGGAATTGACCCGTAAATTATGGATTGGTAAAACTTTCTGTGCCCATGCTCCAGGTGCGATGGAACCACTTATGGGCGCACTCAAACATTTCCGTGGCGAGTTTGAAGCGAAAGTTGTCAATGCAGCTGCTCAAACCCGCAACGTAGAACAAGCTTAAGGAATTCGACTATGGCTACAATTCATGTCGATGGAAAATCGTATGAAGTCAATGGCTCGGAAAACTTGCTACAAGCATGTTTGAGTCTAGGCATCGACATCCCATATTTTTGTTGGCATCCAGCTTTAGGTTCTGTCGGTTCTTGCCGTCAATGTGCTGTGACGCAATACGCGAATCCTGAAGATACGCGTGGGCGTTTAGTCATGTCATGTATGACGCCTGCATCTGACAATACCTATATCTCAATTGAAGATAAAGAAGCGACATCGTTTCGTGAATCGATCGTTGAGTTCTTAATGACCAACCACCCACACGACTGTCCAGTCTGTGAAGAGGGTGGTCATTGTCATTTACAAGATATGACTGTGATGACACAACACGATCGTCGTCGTTATCGTTTTACTAAACGTACACATCACAACCAAGAATTAGGTTCGTTCATTGCACATGAAATGAACCGTTGTATCGCATGTTACCGTTGTGTTCGTTACTATAACGACTATGCGGGCGGTACTGACTTTGGTGTATATGCCAATGCGTCACGTGTTTACTTTGGTCGTCCTGAGTCAGGGACTTTAGAGTCTGAATTCTCGGGTAACTTGACTGAAGTTTGTCCAACAGGTGTATTTACCGATAAAACTCACTCCGCACGTTATAACCGTAAATGGGACATGCAATACGCACCGAGCGTATGCCAAGGCTGTTCTTCAGGTTGTAATATCTCTCCGGGTGAACGTTATGGTGAACTACGTCGTGTAGAAAACCGTTTCAATGGCGAAGTAAACCAATACTTCCTCTGCGATAAAGGTCGTTTCGGTACAGGTTATGTCAACCGTGAAGATCGTCCTCGTCAACCACAATTCCGTAAAGGGACTGCTGTAGAAACAGTTTCAGTCGATACAGCATTGGATACAGTGATTGCAAATGTTCAAGGCAAAAAAGTCTTGGGTATTGGTTCGCCACGTGCATCACTTGAGTCAAACTTCGCATTACGTGAGTTGGTGGGTCAAGAGCACTATTCAACAGGTCTGTCTCAAAAAGAGCAAAACTTGGTTGAGTTAGCTGCATCAATCATGCAAACAGAGGGTGTTTATAACCCAGGTATGCGTGAAATTGAAAGCTACGATGCAGTATTGATCTTAGGTGAAGACTTAACGCAAACTGCACCACGTATGGCATTGTCTGTTCGCCAAGCTGCGAAAAACAAAGCCAAAGAAATGGCTGCAGAACGTCGTACACAAGATTGGTTAGCAGAGCCTGTTAAACGTATTGGTCAAGATGCCAAATCTCCAATTTACATCTTATCTGCGACGCAAACACGTCTTGCTGATGTTGCGACAGGTGAAGTGGTTGCTTCTCCAAATGACATTGCGCGTTTAGGTTTTGCGATTGCTGCGGGCGTAAAAGGTGAAGCGATTCTTGGTTTAGATGAGGATGCAAAAGCATTTGCACAAACCATTGCTGACACATTAAAAGCTGCGAAAAAACCACTCATTATCTCGGGTACAAGTTTACAAGATGCTGCGATCATGGAAGCTGCTGCACAAGTTGCACAGAATCTTGGTTCAACAGCAGGTTTAACATTGACTGTTCCTGAAGTGAACTCAATGGGCTTGGCATTGTTTGGTGGTTTAAGCTTAGAACAAGCATTTGCACAAGATTATGACTCAATCATCATCATGGAAAATGACTTATTCCGTCGTTTACCTGCTGCACAAGTTCAAGCCGCGCTTAATAAAGCGCAAAGCGTGATTGTACTCGACCATTCTGAAACTGAAACTGTAAAAGCTGCGGATGTTGTTTTATCTGCTGCGAGTTTCGCTGAAGGTGATGGTACAGTGGTTTCACAAGAAGGACGTGCACAACGTTTCTATCAAGTGTATGACCCAAGCTACTACAAACCAGAACTTGCAATCAAAGAATCATGGCGCTGGTTACATGCCATTGAAACCGGTGTGAAAGGCAAAGCGATTTCTTGGACATTACTTGATGACGTGATTGAAAGCGTTGTGAATAATGTACCTGCACTTGAAGCGATTCAAGATGTTGCACCTGATGCAGGCTATCGTGTACATGGTTTGAAAATTGCGCGTGAACCACGTCGTTATTCAGGTCGTACTGCGATGCGTGCGCCACTTAATGTTCATGAGCCAAAACAACCAGTCGATGTCGACTCAGCATTAACGTTCTCTATGGAAGGTTATGTGGGGAATCAGACACCTGCAGCATTGGTTCCATTTGCATGGGCACCAGGTTGGAACTCTCCACAGTCTTGGAACAAATACCAAGATGAAGTGGGTGGTCACTTAAAAGGTGGTGATTCTGGCGTTCGTCTATTCGATCGTTTACCTAAACGTCCAGCACGGAGTTATGTTGCACCAGCAGCAGTTGTGGCAAACCCAGATAGCTTCCGTTTAGTGCCAATGCACCATATTTTTGCTTCTGGTGAATTCACCGTGAAAACACCTGCAATGGAATCTCGTATTCCTGAAGCAATGTTTGCTGTGGGTGAGCAAGATGCAGCACGCTTGAACGTACAAGATGGTCAGAAAATTACTGTGAAAGCAGGTGAGACTTCAATCAGTCTTCCAGTTCAAGTGATTGAGTATTTACCTACAGGTTATATCGGATATCCAGTTGGACAAGCGCCGACCGTTTCTCTTGCAGAGCCTGTATCTGTGGCGGTAGGAGTGTAATTCATGAACGAAACTTTACGCGCCCTCCCGACATGGGCACAAGATTGGCCAATCGCATATAGCGTGATTCAAGCGATTGTGATCTTGTTGGTTGTGGTGTTGCTTGCAGCACTAATGTCGTTCATTGAACGCCGTTTGCTCGGTTTATGGCAAGACCGTTATGGTCCGAACCGTGTAGGTCCGGGCGGTATGTTCCAGATTGTTGCCGACATGTTGAAAATCATGTTCAAGGAAGACTGGACACCAAAGTTTGTTGATAAACTGACTTTCCGTTTAGCACCAGCAGTTGCAATGGCAACTGCGGTACTGTCATTCATGGTTATTCCTGTTTCACCTTATTTAGGTGTTGCAGACATGAGCATTGGCTTATTGTTTTTTATGGCAATGGCGGGTATCGCAGTGTATGCCGTGTTATTCGGTGGTTGGTCATCAAATAACAAATATGCATTATTAGGTGGTTTACGTTCTGCTGCACAAACCATTTCTTATGAAGTGTTCTTGGGTATTTCATTGATGGGTGTAGTTGCAATTGCAGGCTCATTCAACTTACGTGAAATCGTAGAAGCACAACGTGATGTTTGGTTTGTGATTCCACAATTCATTGGTTTCATGATCTTCGTGGTTGCGGGTGTTGCGGTAACGCATCGTCATCCATTTGACCAACCAGAAGCTGAACAAGAATTGGCTGAAGGTTACCATGTCGAGTACGGTGGTATGAAATGGGGGATGTTCTTCGTTGCTGAATACGTCAACATCATCTTAATTTCTGCCTTGATCGTGACTTTATTCTTTGGTGGATGGTTAGCACCATTTAACTTAAACATTCCATTCATTCCAGATGCGTTCTGGTTCATTGCAAAAACAGCATTCTTTGTGATGATGTTTGTCTTGGCACGTGGTTCGTTAATGCGTCCTCGTTATGACCAAGTGATGAACTTTGGTTGGAAAGTATGTTTACCACTTGCATTGGTTAACCTTTTGGTGACTGGTGCTGTGATTCTGATGAATCAAGCCTAGGACAGCAGGGAGTACAAAATGTATAAAATTCTAGCTGGCGTAGGATCAATCGTTCGTTCGTTATGGATGGTATTTACCCATGCCACTCGTCCACGTGATACGATTTTATATCCTGAAGTTCCAGCCGAACAAATCGTACCTCCACGCTACCGTGGTCGTATCGTATTAACACGTGATCCTGATGGCGAAGAGCGTTGTGTTGCGTGTAACTTATGTGCGGTTGCATGTCCTGTGGGCTGTATCTCATTACAGAAAGCTGAAAAAGAAGATGGACGTTGGTATCCAGAGTTTTTCCGCATTAACTTCTCACGTTGTATCTTCTGTGGGATGTGTGAAGAAGCGTGCCCAACAACTGCAATTCAGTTAACACCAGACTTCGAGTTGGGTGAATATGTGCGTCAAGACCTTGTTTATGAGAAAGAAAACTTACTCATTTCGGGTCCTGGTAAATACCCAGATTACAACTTCTATCGTGTAACGGGTATGGCAATTGATGGTAAAGAAAAAGGTCAAGCGCAACGTGAAAGCGCACCTGTTGACGTACGGAGCTTATTACCATGATGTGGCCATTTTATTTAATGGCTCTCGTGGCCATTGTTTCTACAGTTCGTGTTGTGACCAATGCGAATCCTGTACATGCACTTTTAAGCTTAATCGTGTCACTGCTTGCCGTTGCAGGGATTTTCTTAACCATTGGCGCACCATTTGCTGCTGCATTAGAAATTATTGTCTATGCAGGTGCAATCATGGTGTTGTTCGTCTTCGTGGTGATGATGCTCAATCTTGGTCAACATACTGTTGATCAAGAGCGTAAATGGTTGACTTCTGATGCTTGGGCTTATCCAGCATTGATGAGTTTCTTGATGGGTTTGTGTTTGGTTTGGATGTTAGGTTCAGACTATACGCAAACACAACATGTTTTAGGGACGCAAATGGTCGGCCCTAAAGAAGTTGGTCAAGCACTCTTTACACACTACTTATTATTGGTTGAAGTAGCCGCGATGTTATTGCTTGCAGCATTGGTTGCAGCATTCCACTTAGGCAAACGTGAACCAAGTGCAGAAGAGGATAAACAATAATGGGCAATATCCCTTTAGAGCATGGTTTAATCGTTGCATCTATCCTTTTTGCACTCGGTTTTTACGGTGTAATGGTACGACGCAATATTTTATTTATGTTAATGAGCCTTGAAATCATGATGAATGCTGCTGCGCTAGCATTCGTTGTTGCAGGTAGTGCATGGGTACAACCAGACGGTCAAATTATGTTTATCTTAATTTTGACGCTTGCAGCAGCAGAGGCGTGTATCGGTCTTGCGATCGTCCTTCAGTTCTATCATCGCTTCCATCACTTGGATGTAGATGCTGCTAGTGAGATGCGCGGATGAGTACTTTATATTTAACGATTTTATTTCCGCTTATTGGTTTTATCCTTTTAGCGGCAGGACGTAATAAACTTCCTGAAAATGTCGCTGCGATTATTGGTGCGGGTTCAGTTGGTCTTTCAGCATTGTTTGCGTTGATCAGCGGTATGGCATTTATCAACAGCGGTGAAACTGTATTTGTTCAAAATTTATGGACATGGTTTAACGTTGGTGGTTTTGCGCCAGGTATTACTTTAAGTTTAGATGGCTTGTCATTGTTAATGATGGGCATGATCACGGGCGTAGGTTTTCTGATTCATATCTTCGCAACATGGTATATGCGTGGTGAAGAGGATTTCGCACGTTTCTTCTCTTATTTCAACCTGTTCGTAGCAAGCATGCTCGTGCTTGTATTGGGTGACAACTTAGCGTTGTTATTCTTAGGTTGGGAAGGCGTAGGTCTGTGTTCTTATCTATTGATTGGTTACTACTATCAAAACCCGTCAAATGGTATGGCTGCGATCAAAGCATTTACCGTAACACGTGTGGGTGATATTTTCTTACTCATTGCGATGTTCTTGCTTTATCAACAATTTGGTACTTTGCATATCGGTACAATCGTTGCCAATGCATCACAAGTTTTAGCACTTGATCATAACCTTGCGCTTTGGACTTCACTCATGTTGTTCTTAGGTGCTGCGGGTAAATCTGCACAAATTCCATTACAAACATGGTTGGCAGATGCAATGGCTGGTCCTACACCAGTATCTGCATTGATCCACGCTGCAACAATGGTAACCGCAGGTGTTTACCTGTGCTGCCGTATGTTCACTGTGTTTGAAATGACACCTGAAATTATGCAATTCATTGCGATTACAGGCGCAGTAACATTATTGGTGGCTGGTTTTGCAGCATTGGTGCAAACCGACATCAAACGTATTTTGGCTTACTCAACCATGAGTCAGCTCGGTTATATGTTTATGGCGGTGGGTGCCGAAGCTTATCAAGCTGGCCTATTCCATATGCTTTCTCACGCATTCTTCAAGGCATTATTATTCTTGTCTTCTGGTGCGGTGATTTTGGCTTACCATCACGAACAAAACATCTTCAAAATGGGTGGCTTGTTCTACAAAAACAAATTTTTGTTTGCATGTTTCGCCATCGGTGGTGGTGCGCTTGCAGCGATTCCATTCGTAACAATTGGCTTCTTCTCTAAAGATGCGATCTTGGGCGCAGTTTGGGTACAAGGTCAAGCAAATGCAGCATTTGGTTGGTTGTACTGGGTGGGTGTAGCAGGTGCATTCTTAACATCTATTTATACATTCCGTTTAATCTGGGTTGTATTCTTTGGCAAAGAAAATACGCCTTATCACGAAATCAAAGGTGCAACATATTGGTTACCTTTAGGTATCCTTGCTGTACTGTCAACAGGTTTGGCTTATTTCTTAAAAGCACCAGTGGAAAAAGCACTGACTGCTGCGCAAATTCCTGTATTCAATGTGCCAACTGAAGAATTGATGCACGGTATGCATTCTGCTGAATATACAGCAGTCGGCATTGCACTTGCAGGTTTAGTCGTGGGTGTTGTGTTGTTCGCATTTGCTTACCAAGCGGTAAAAGGCTTTGCTGCAACATCATTTGGTACAGGTCTTGCCAATATCTGCCGTAATGCATTTGGTTTCGATTCGTTATACAACATTGTATTTGTTCAACCTTATTTATTGATTGCAAAAATCTTAGGTCGTGATCCAATTGACGGTTTATGGCTCATGTTACCTGCGATTGTGAAAGGTGGTAATAAGTTTACAAGTACCCGTCAAACAGGTTCATTACGTGAATATGCATCAAGTATGTCACTCGGTGTAGTGGTATTGCTGATGATCTTGATCGTGATTCAGGTAGTGGGGAAATAAGATGGAAGCAAATAACTGGATTTTACCCGCATTAATTCTTGTACCTTTCATTGCAGGTTTTATTTGCTGGTTAGTCGATAAGCTCGATGAACATTTGCCTCGCTATATTGCACTCGTGGGGATGCTCATTACTTTGGGCTTAACAGGTGTGCTTTGGAGTCAAGGTGGTTTTACCTATGAGTTGGGACAACAAGTCCCAGCTTGGGCTGCACAATTTCAAGTTGAATGGATTAAATCTTTAGGGATTAATATCCATTTAGCGATAGATGGTCTTTCACTTTTGATGGTCGGCTTAACTGCATTACTCGGTGTACTTGCAGTCGGTTGTTCATGGGGTGAAATTCAAAAGAATGTTGGTTTCTTCCACTTAAACCTTTTATGGTCTTTAGGTGGGGTGATTGGTGTATTCCTTGCAATTGATTTGTTCTTGTTCTTCTTCTTCTGGGAGATGATGCTTGTACCAATCTATTTCTTGATTGCACTCTGGGGGCATAAAGGCGCGGATGGTAAATCACGCGTATATGCTGCAACCAAGTTCTTCATTTATACACAAGTTGCAGGTCTGATCATGCTTGTGGGTATCCTAGGTCTAGTGATCTATGGCTACATGATGTCTGGCAATATCAGCTTCAACTATTATTACTTAATGGCTGTTGCACGTACATTAGATGCTCAAGCACCACATATTGCTTATGCATTGATGATCTGTATGTTCATCGGTTTTGCGGTAAAACTTCCTGTTTTTCCATTACATGGTTGGTTACCCGATGCCCACGCGCAAGCACCTACAGCAGGTTCTGTCGACTTAGCGGGTATCTTGATTAAAACTGCGGCTTACGGTTTATTACGTTTCGTCATTCCGTTCTTCCCTGCAGCATCGGCACAATTTGCAGATATTGCAATCATCTTTGGTTTAATTGGTATCTTCTACGGTGCTTGGTGTGCATTCCAACAAACAGATATGAAACGCTTACTTGCGTACACATCTATTTCGCACATGGGCTTCGTGTTACTTGCACTTTATGCAGGTAATATTTTGACCTTCCAAGGTTTGATGATCATGATGTTGGCGCATGGTTTATCTTCTGCTGCATTGTTCATTATGTGTGGTCAAGTGTATGAGCGTTTACATACACGTGATTTACGTTTGATGGGTGGTATTCGTGGTCAATTCCAATATTTACCATTCTTCTTAATGTTCTTTATTGCGGCGTTGGTCGGTATTCCTGGTTTAGGTAACTTTATTGGTGAGTTCCTGATTTTGATGGGTTCATTTGGTAAATTCCCAATGTTTACCATCATTGCAGCGATCAGTTTAGTATTTGCGGGTCTTTATGGTTTAATCCTGATCCACAAAGCATTATTTGGTACACCAAATGAGCAACAAAAACAGCATTATACAGCTCCGTTAAAAGATCTTGGCGCACGTGAAATCGGTCTTTTGATGATCTGTGTAATCGGTTTGGTATGGTTAGGTATGCATCCACAAACATTCTTAGATGTTTCAAACTCAAGCATGGCGTGGATTGCAAATAGCTATATTCCTGTTCAAGAAGCCGTTGAAGCAACGCAGCAAGTTGTTTCTCAACAAAATGCGGGGATCCAATAGTCATGAATTTTACAATGTCATTTTCGGATCTCATGCCTTTGGCACCTGTCATGATTGTAGCTTTGACTGC
This sequence comes from Acinetobacter piscicola, assembly GCF_015218165.1. Lineage (NCBI taxonomy): Bacteria > Pseudomonadati > Pseudomonadota > Gammaproteobacteria > Moraxellales > Moraxellaceae > Acinetobacter > Acinetobacter piscicola. The sequence continues at coordinate 931,040 of NZ_CP048659.1, forward strand.
AGTCGTGGTGATGATCTTAACGGCAATCAAACGTAATCATAATTTGATTGCAACAGCTTCAGTGGTTGGTTTAAACCTTGCGGCGCTTGATTTGATAATCATGATGTTTGGTGGTGCGTTCGCACCATCAAATGTGATGGGCATGTTTATGGTTGACCCATTTACATTGTTCTATCAATTGCTTGCGATTGTTGCTGCGTTAGCATGTTGTACTTTGTCACATGCATACATTGAAACCTATAAAGACCATCGTGAAGAACTTTATATCTTGATGTTGATCTCTGTTGCAGGGGCGATGTTAATGGTAGCAAGTTCGCACTTTGCATCGTTCTTTATTAGCTTAGAGTTAATGTCGATTCCGATGTATGGTTTGGTGGCTTATACACATCAACGTTCAAAATCGTTAGAAGCGGGAATTAAATATTTAGTTCTTTCTGCAACTGCGTCTGCAATGTTGTTGATGGGTATGGCATATATCTATGCATATACAGGTTCTTTAGCATTCTATGATGCTGTACCTGCATTGTTCCAAGTCATTCAACAACCAATGGTGATCTTAGGCCTAGGTCTCATTATCTTTGCAATTGGCTTTAAGCTTTCTCTTGCACCATTTCACAAATGGACACCTGATGTTTATCAAGGTGCACCTGCGCCAATCGCAACATTCTTGGCGACTGTGGCAAAAGTTGCAACGATTGGTTTATTGGTACGTTACATTTTGACTTCGGGTGCAATTTTAGTCCCTTCAATTGTGACAATCATTACTGTAATTGCAGTACTTTCAATCTTGGTCGGTAACTTCCTTGCTGTACGTCAAGTAAACTTAAAACGTATTTTAGGTTATTCTTCGATTGCACATTTTGGTTATTTATTGATTGCTTTAGTCAGCACAACCTATGCAAGCTTAGGCAGTGTAACGGTTTATATTGCGACTTATACATTAACAACGATTGGTGCTTTTGGTGCAGTTGCTTTGATGTCAAGTCCATATAACAATGTTGATGAAGCTGAATCACTTGCAGACTATCGTGGTTTATTCTGGCGCCGTCCAGTATTGACTGCAACTTTAACTGTGATGATGTTATCTCTTGCAGGTATTCCATTAACTGCGGGCTTCATTGGTAAGTTCCTTGTGGTGATGTCTGCTGTGACAGCTCAAAACTGGTTCTTAGCTGCAATGATTATTGTGGGTAGTGGTATTGGTTTATATTACTATTTACGTGTGATGGTTGTGATGTATATGACCCCACCTGAAAATCCTCGTATTGATGCTGTTGATCATTGGGGACAAAAAGTCGGTGGTCTTATGGTTTTAGGTGCAGCTGCTTTAGTCTTGATCATTGGTGTTTATCCAGACCCATTGATTGACTTAGCGCTTAAATCTGAAATTTTATCACCTATTCATATGATGCTAAGCCAACAGCAATAATCTATCAATACGATTTGTTTTAACAAAAAAAGCCCTCAAACATTGGGGGCTTTTCTTATATCTTATATAAAAAACATTTATAATAGTGAATATTTACTTTTATCCTTTTAGGTGTACTCCCGTGTCTATTCAAGAAATTCGCCATCCACTTATTCGTCATAAATTAGGTTTATTACGTCGTGCAGATATTAGTACTAAGAATTTCCGTGAATTAGCGCAAGAAGTCACAATGCTGCTTACTTATGAAGCAACTAAAGATTTACCTGTATGTGATCATGAAATTGATGGTTGGAATGGTAAAGTGACTGTAGATCGTATTGCCGGTAAAAAAATTACAGTTGTCCCTATTTTACGTGCAGGGATTGGCATGTTAGATGGTTTTCTTAATCTAATTCCAAGTGCAAAAGTCTCTGTACTCGGTTTAGAGCGTGATGAAGAAACTTTGGAAGCACGCACTTACTATAAAAAACTAGTGCCTGATGTACAAAATCGTTTGGCGATGATTATTGATCCAATGCTTGCAACGGGATCATCTTTAGTCGCTGCAATTGATGTGCTTAAAGCCAGTGGTTGTAAAGATATTCGCGTCATGGTACTTGTTGCTGCACCTGAAGGAATAAAACGAGTTACTGAAGCACATCCTGATGTGACTATTTTTACAGCTTCAATTGATAAAGGTCTAAATGAAAATGGTTATATTGTTCCTGGTCTAGGTGATGCAGGCGATAAAATTTTTGGTAGTGTGCAAAAAGACTAAAATTTAGTAATATAAAAAGGAAGCTTTATGGCTTCCTTTTTTGTCGGAAATTATTATAAAAATTAGAGAATTGATTTATGTTCTATAAGGGGATCGTGGTTCAATATGATGTTGAAGAACAGAAGGGTTTTATTGAACTCGTTCAAGATCAACGCATCATTCATTTTCATTTGTCTGATTTCCCAAATTCAGACATTCCGCCTCAGCTAAATGAACGAATTAAATGTGCGGTTTTAGAAAGTGCTGATCAATTGAGCGCCAATTGTATTGTACGTTTAGATATTAAAAATGCGACTCAAAAAGTACAACATACAAAAACCTCTTATACTTCACAATTGATAGAAGAACAGCATGTTCAGTCTAAGCGTATGAGTCGTAAATCTACGCTTGCTAAATTGCGTTTGTTAAATGAAAGTCGTACAACAGTTGAAGCAGTTGAAGCAGTTGAAGCAGTTGAAGCAGTTGAAGCAGTTGAAGCAGTTGAAGCAGTTGAAGCAGTTGAAGCAGTTGAAGCAGTTGAAGCAGTTGAAGCAGTTGAAGCAGTTGAAGCAGTTGAAGCAGTTGAAGCAGTTGAAGTAGTTGAAGCAGTTGAAGCAGTTGAAGCAGTTGAAGCAGTTGAAGCACAAAACAATATTGCGGAAGTGATTCGACAGCTGACACCACAAGCAAAATTGCAACTGAATGAATATTTATCATCAGTTCCAGCAGATGATGTAGAACGTGAAAGCTCCTCACATCCACAGATTAATGAAACTTTAGATCATCGTCATGGATCTAAGATAGATAGAGATTCCTCAATAGCAATAGCATCAAGTGATTTAGAGCAAGCTCCATTACCCGATACAGCACTTTCGAGTACAGCATTGCTCGATGTAGAGTTACAGCCCTTAACCCACGCTTTTTTGAAAGATGATCAAATTCAAGTTGATATACCGTCTTTAGCACAAGATAGCATTATACAAGAGGTTAATTCCAAGGATGCTGTCCTAGAGGTTGAGGCTAAAGTATTAGAACCAGTTCAAAGTATAGTGATCCATGAAATTGATGTTTCTCAAGCTTCATCAAATTTAAAAATTGATTTAGATCATTCTGTTGTAAAAAAACAAGATATGCCTATATTTGAGCATCATCCACCACAGCATAATATCAACGATGATATAGAGAGTGCTTCATCTGTTAAGCAAGAAGAGTTATCTTTTCAAATTATTGAAAATGTAGATCTCGCTGAAAAAGTCATACAAATTACGGATGAGCCTTTTACTGAGTTAAAGACAGGTGACGAAGTACAAAAAAGTATCATGATGCCGTCTGAGCATCCGATTGATGTCTCGAAGCAGCCTGAAATTATACAAGAACAACCAAGTCTAGAAGTCTCTTCAGATCAAATGGAAAAATTAACACATTACAATGCTGTGCCTGAACAGTCTAAAGTGGAACATGAAAATGTTACATCCTGTGCTGTGAGCAAAACAGAGTCATCTGAAATCTTAAAAACAATCGATTTAGATAAGGCAGCAGTGACTAAAAGTGATGTAAAGCAAAATAATATAGAGACAAGAGTAGCGAAGGAGCAAGTACTGAAGGAAATATCAAGTTTTAAAGAAAACTCGGTATATCTAAATCTAAAAACCCAAATTTTATATGGCAAATGGCAGCCCATCAAAGAAAAAAAACAACGTAAAATTTATGTCAATCCACTTTATTTGATCGCTGTGATTATCATAGTGCTTGGTGCAACCGTGAGTTATTTGGCATATCAAAAATATCAAAAGCACCAACAAGCGCAAGAGGCTAAGCTGAATTTATATAAATTAGAGCAAGAAAAGAAAAATGCTGCACAAAAAAATGCTGCCTTAAGATAATCGGCAGCATTGATCATTTTAATCTATACCATGATGAGGTTAATGCGTATGGATTTCGACTTGATCTTCACAGAACTGCAAGAATGAACGTAAACCTGGACCTTGATATTTTTGGCGATGTACCAGCATATATAGCGGGCGAGTCAGTGTCCAAAAAGGTGTTTTTAAAATAACCAATTGTTGTTTTTCTAATAAAGGCTCAATGGCTAATTTAGAAATACACGATACTCCTAAACCACCTGCGACAATTTTTAGAATAGCTTCATTGTGTCCAAGTGTTAAACGTATATTGGCATCAGGAATATCTTGTAAAATCGCATTATCGAAGACTTCACGTGTTCCTGAACCTTCTTCACGTAAAATCCATTGAACAGTATAAAAATCCTCAGGGGTCAATGGACGATTTAATTTTGCCAAAGGATGGTTGGACGAGCAGCACACAGCGAGTTCATCATCACGCCAAGGAATGCATTGTAACTGTGGTAAATGACATGACCCTTCAATGAGTGCTAAATCTAATTGAAATTGATTGACTGCCTCAATCATTTGACGGGTATTACCGACTTGTAACTGTAAATGTGCTTGTGGGCGGATTTGTAAAAAATCGGCCATTAGATCAGGCATTAAGTAATCACTGATCGTGAGTGTTGCACCAATACGTAAGTCGATACTTTGTAATTCACCTTTGGCCGCTTGTTCAAAAGATTCACAACGACCTAAAATTTCTAAAGCTTGTGGAAGTAAAAAACGACCTAAATCATTGAGTTGTAGTCTTTTTCCTAAGCGGTCAAATAAAGGTGCACCCAACCCATCTTCAAGATCTGCCAAAGCCATACTGGCAGCACTTTGTGTCAGCCGCACAGCATCACTGGCTTTGGTTACTGTACCTTCTTGAGCGACTGCTACGAAAACAGCCAGTTGACGTAAAGTCATGCGCATGTGAATAGCCTTAAGCTGAGACGTTTTTTCATAAGCTTTAAAAATCCATTTAATTGGTGATTTATGAACAAAAAACTGGATTTGATGAAAGAAGTCAATTGAAATAAATACGATAAATTATCCTGACATGCTACCATGAGCATAGTCATTCATGCCACGTTGAAATCATGTCAATTGAAAAATTTAGTGTAGAAAAGGTTTTATCTGTACACCGTTGGACCAATACTTTATTTAGCTTCACCATGACACGACCCGCACACTTTAAATTCACCGCAGGGCAATTTGCACGTATTGGGTTAAAAGTTGCAGATGATTTGGTGGTGCGCGCCTATTCTGTTGTTTCTTCTCCGTTCGAGGAAACCTTAGAGTTTTTTTCGATCGTTGTACCAGATGGTGCATTTACTTCTAATTTACAACATCTACAAGTGGGAGATGAATTGTATTTGGAAAAAGTGGCCTATGGTTTTTTAACTTTAACTCGCTATCAATTACCTTTGCCGCATGATTTATGGTTGTTGGCGACAGGAACGGGTTTAGCGCCTTTTATTTCCATGCTACAAGACTTTGAAACTTGGCAGAAATATCAATTTATTACGCTTGTTTATAGTGTACGTTCAGCAGCTGAGCTGGCTTATGTAGACCGTATTCAAGAAATCGTTGAGACTTTTGGGGAAGGGCACACAGGCTTTAAATTTGTGCCGATTATTACCCGAGACCCACAGGCTGCTTTACATGATCGTTTGCCAATTTTGATTGAAAATGGTGAATTGGAAAAGGCAGTCGGTTTAAACCTTAGTCCTACAACGACACACGTGATGTTGTGTGGAAATCCACAAATGGTGGATGACACCAAAGATGCTTTAAAGGCACGTGGTTTGAGCATGAATAGACGTGGTGAAGGTAATATTGCTGTAGAAAATTATTGGTAGAATATTTCTAAAGCTTAGATTTTAGAATGAAGAGCATTTATAGATGATATAAATGCTCTTTTTTGATGCTTAATGTACGAACATATCCATAAATTCACGTAATTCATAAATGGCAGACTCCATGTCCGTACTGAGCCATGTAGGTTCAAAAAAACCAGAATAAAACTCTAAACGCTCTTGTGGAACAACGATGCGAATCGGACATTCTTCTTCAACCAAACGCCAAGGAATAATCGGGACTTCTGCATCTAAAAAAGGCGCAACATTACGAATATCAATAATCATGGCATTAATACAGTCAGGAAATGGCATGACGGATAATTCTTCAGTACGGCGGCGAAAATATTCTAAATCTCCCCATTTGAGAACATAGCTTTGCTTTGTAAACTCAATGATCCCAATTAAATGTTCATCACGTGTGGTATGCAAAAAGCATTGATGAGTGACATCTGTGTCTAAGTCTAAACAGACACTTTGCCGTTGATAAGCCATATTGTCCATAGCCAAATAAGAGGGTCATTAGTATAGCTGATATTCAAAATCTTGCCATGAAATAGACGCTTTACTTTCATTTAAATTAATTTACACACCGCAACATGATCACCTGATAGTATAAAAATGCATCACATGGAGAAGGAGTATAGAAATGAAACATGACTTTTCTAGACCAGCACATGTTATAAGTACTGAAGAGACCACACAGAAAAAACGTTTACCTGTGTATATGCTGATTCTTGTGGGGTTATTTCTTGTTGCTTTAGTTGTGTATATGCTTGCAGATTGGATGTAAGCTCATTCTGTTTTATAAATTATTGTTTATTATATTTTTATATACTTAAACGCTGAAAATTCATAATCGAAAACCCTAAATAACTCTAACAGCGTTCAGCTCGTTAGAGTTTTTAAATTTTATATTTGTTGTATTTATGCTGCTAAAAATTGAATAAAAAAACAACACAAGATAACGTGAGGGTGTGCTTTAAAAATGATCAAACGAAATTGAATTAAGCCACTTAAAACCTCAACATAAAAAAGGGGATAACAAATGAATGAATTTTTAGTTGCGCGTGGTGGTCATTTAGATGCCCTGTATTATTGGGAACAGTTTCAACCCATTATTGCTGCAATCGTCATTTTATTGGTGGGATGGATTATTGCACTGATTATTGCAGCAGGGATTAAAAAGATATTGACCAAGTTAGGCACAAACCAAAAATTGTCTAATGCGACAGGTCATCGTTCAAATATTGAAAATATTGTCTCGAGAGTTATTTTTTGGGTAGTGATGGTGATCGCGGTGATTGGTGCATTAAATGTACTCAATCTGAGCAGTATCAGCAGTCCATTTAGTAACATGATTCAGCAATTTTTATTGTTTATTCCACAACTTCTTGCCGCCATTGCGATCGGTTTTGTGGGTTGGATTGTTGCCAATTTAGTCAAAGTCGGGCTAAAAAATTTATTAGACCGTACTCAGCTCGATGAAAAGCTGAGTGCAGAAGTCGGTGTAAATCCAATTAGTCACAATATTGCAGATATTGTTTATTGGTTAATCTTATTGCTTTTCCTTCCCATTGTACTGTCAATTTTAGGTCTACAAGGCTTATTGATTCCTGTGCAAAATATGGTCAATGAGGCTATTTCTTATTTACCAAACATTTTCATCGCGGGTGTGGTTATTTTTGTTGGTTATATCTTAGCAAAAATTGTACGTGGCATTGTAGAAGGGTTAAGCAATAGTTTAAATCTACAAGCGCAAGCTGAAAAAATTGGTTTATTTAAAAATGGGAGTTTATCTAAACTACTAGGTTCATTTGTTTTTGCCATTGTGATGATTACGTCATTGATTGTGGCATTTGAAGCATTAGGCATTCAAGCGATTTCTCAGCCTGCTACTGCAATGTTGGCTGAAATCATGAATGCCATTCCGCATATTATTGCGGCAGGTCTGATCTTAATTGTGGCATATGTTGTTTCTCGCTTTGTTGGGCGTTTGGTTGCTGAAATCATTGCAGGGACAGGTGTAGATGAGATTCCTGCAAAACTCGATGTACAGCGTTTTCTCGGTCAAACCAAAATTTCATGCGTGGTTGGTTATCTGATTGTATTTTTTACCATGCTGTTTGCTGTATCAGAAGCAGCCAACCGTCTAGGCTTCGAGCAAGTCAGTGGCTTGATCTCGATGTTTATCCAGTTCGGTGCGGATATCTTACTCGGTGCTGTGATTTTAGTAATCGGGTTTTGGTTGGCAAACCTTGTGGCAAATGTGGTGCAACGCGGTGAATACAACAGTTCACGTTGGTTAGGTAATTTAGTTCGTATCCTGATCATGGGGCTTGTCATTGCAATGGGTCTACGTGCAATGGGTATTGCTGACTCGATTGTAAATCTAGCATTTGGCTTAACTTTGGGTGCAGTGGCAGTTGCGTTTGCTTTGGCATTTGGTTTAGGTGGTCGTCAACCTGCGGAGCGTGTATTGACGGATTTGATTGATAAAGCAAAGAAAGAAGGTAATAAACCGAATCCTTTGGCACAAAAATCAACAATAGCAAATCCTGTAGAAAATCAAGTAACGACTGATACACCGACCATTGAATCTGAATATCAATCTACTTTAGATCAAGTAAAGCCTGCACTAGATTCAAATTCTGATTATCCGTTGAAAGATGACCTGAATTAACCTGTAATTTATGATGAAGATCGATCAGGATGTTCTGATCGATCTTTTTATTTGAAAAATGAAACATAAATGAGGAGAAATAACGTGTCAAAAAAACAGCCGAATAAATTTATTGCTCCTATTGTGATTGCAGGAATTACAGTGGGGTTTTTAGTCAGTGCTTATAAATTTGTTTTTGCTAAGCCTAAAAAAACGCATACAGCAGAAATCATCCAGCCTGAAGAAACAGATGAAACAGCAAAAGCACCAGAAGAGTGAGAATATTCACAATATTTAAGTGAATATATAGAAAATATTTTGTACAAAATGTAGATAACTTTCTGTTTATTGGATAAATTTAAAGTATTCATATTTATTAAATAAATTGGATTTATATTAATGTGAAGTTTCAATAAAACATGAAATTTAAAAAGGAATTAAAATGAAAATTATTGCTTTTGTACATCATATTTATCAACAGATTTGTAAAGCTGACACAACCGAAAATACAGAATATGTATTGATGAATATTGCAATGCAACGTGTTGCAAACAATCAACAGATCATATTATTCAGAACAGATTATTTGGAGTAATTGTCAGCAGATCTTTTATGAAACTTCACACTTGGGGGATGAAGTTTCATAAGGTCAACATCTAAAAGAGTGCTCTTTATTTATACCATATTACACATATTCTGAAGCTGCATGTGCTGAAGCCCAAGCCCATTGAAAATTAAAGCCACCTAAATGACCTGTTACATCTAAGATTTCACCGATAAAAAACAAGCCCTTTTGCTTTTTACTTTCCATGGTTTTTGAAGAAACTTCTGTGGTGTCGACCCCACCTAAGGTGACTTCGGCAGTACGATAACCTTCTGTCCCTGAGGGTTTAACTTCAAACTGATGTAGTTTCTGGGCAATATTTTCTAGTTTTTCATCACTGAGTTGTCCAATCGCTATCTCTGCAAATTCTGCCCAAATTAAGTTTTGCAGTTCAAGTACGACACTTTTGGGCAATAAGTCAGCCAACAGGGTGCGAAGCAGAACTTTGGGTTGTGCTTGTTTTTTAGCTTTTAAAAATGTGAATAATTCTTCTGAAGGTAAAAAATCGATTTTAAAGCTTTGTCCGACATTCCAATAGTTAGACAGTTGCAATGAACTTGGACCACTGAGTCCACGATGGGTAAATAACAGTGCTTCAGTAAAGCTGTTTAATTCATTCGATAAGGTTGCTTCAACGGCATTCCCACTTAAACGCGTGGTCACTTCTTTAAATTGATCTGAAAAAGTAAAGGGAACTAAGCCTGCACGTGTGGGAAAGATATGATGGCCAAATTGTTGAGCAATTTTATAGCCAATGTCTGAACCACCGAGTGTTGGAATAGACAAGCCACCACTTGCCACCACCACAGATTGTGCTTGGAAGTAGCCGATATTGGTTGCGACTTGGAAATTTTGTTCATCAATGGCATTGACTGCTTTGACTTCACAGCTGGTTTTGATTTCGACCAAACCCGTTTTTTCACATTCATTGAGTAACATGGCTAAAATTTCTTTAGCGCCATTGAGTGTAAAGAGTTGCCCGTGTTTACGTTCTTCATACTCGATGCCATATTCACACACCATTCCAATAAAATCCCAGTTGGTATAACGAGTGAGTGCTGAAATGACGAAATGGGGATTATGCGAAATAAAATTTTCAGGCTCGACATAGAGATTGGTAAAGTTACATTTACCACCGCCAGACATTAGGATTTTTTTACCAATTTTGTTGGCTTTTTCCACGACTAAAACTTTGCGACCTCGTTGTGCGGCTTTGGCTGCAAGCATTAAGCCCGAAGCACCTGCACCAAGGACAACAACATCATAGGCGTTGGAAGACATAAATACACTCAAATCAAAATAGGAAAGCAGCGCATTATAGACAAAATGCGATGAAATTTCAGTGATCACAGGATGAAATAAAAGCCGTAAGTTAAAACAAATTTGCAAATAATATTTTTTTGTACGACAGCTTAAATGAAACTTAAAATGTTTTGTAGTATAAATAGTGTACATAAATATAAGGTAAAATCATGAATTTTTTAACAAAGACAGATGCAGAAATTGCATCTTTAAAACAATATAATCAAATCACATATATTTTGTATCTTGCAGGTTATGTGGTCGGTTTTACATGGCTTATTGCAATTATTATGAACTATGTTAAACGTGATGATATGCGTGGTACATGGCTAGAAAGTCATGTGAATTAACGTGAATTCGGGATAAGAAATTTGATAAAGAATAGGCATTTGAGTCACAATTTAATCACGACAAAAAACTGAATAACCTCAAATGCCTATCGATACACAGCTTACAACACTTTTTTGTTTAATTGATGATTTTTGTGCTGATATTACCAACAATGTTGAACAATATAGGCTTACTTCAGGACAAGCTAAGCGATTGCGCCAAAGTAAAATCAGTGCTTCTGAAGTTCTCACTTTATTATTGTGGTTTCATCTAACAGGGAGTAGAAACTTCAAGGCTTTTTATCTTTATTGGGCTAAGCCTTTTCTTTGCTCTTACTTTCCAAACTTACCTAGCTATAACCGATTCATTGAATTAAAAGCAAAATATGTGATGTATTTTGTCGCTCTTATTGAGAGTTTAAAGGTGCAATCCTCTGGAATTGCTTTTATTGATTCTACCAAATTAGCTGTGTGTCATAATAAACGTATTCAGCAACACCGTGTATTTGTAGACAGCGCAAGTCGGGGGAAAACCTCTGTAGATTGGTTTTATGGTTTCAAAATTCATTTGATTTGCGATCATGTTGGACGCTTAGTTTCTTATTGTATAACAACAGGTAACGTTGATGACCGTAAAGTATTACCAGAATTAATAGAACACTCAAAATTAAAAGGTAAGTTGTTTGGTGATCGTGGCTATATTGGTAAGAATTGGAAGGATCGCCTTGCAGAAGTTGGTGTTCAACTGATTACACGTGTAAAAAGAAATATGAAACCACAAGTTTTAGATCCATTTGATCATGCTGTATTAAAAAAACGTGGAATTATTGAAGCACCATTTAATTTGATGAAAAGTCAATTTGATCTTGAACACACTCGCCATAGATCAAAAATAGGATTATTGACGACAATATTCTCAGCTTTAACCTTATATGCGTTGGTACTTGTGAATGGATATAATTCAGGAATTCAGCAGATTTTAAAACCTATTGAATTAAAATCTGCTTAAGCCGAATTCACGTTGAATTATCAAATCAAAACTTTTTGGATCAGTTTGGTAGGCTATATCGTAGGTGCACTTTTAGCCGTTGTTTTGGTTGGTTTTGTGATTTTATTGGTTGTATTTATTTGGGATGTTTATCGTTTAATCAAAGGTTTGATTGCTTTGAATGATAATAAGCTCGTGCAAAACTAATTCTACGGTCATTTGATTTTTAAGTGGCGATTTGCAATTAAACAGTAGCTTATAAAGATCTACCTTGTAAACCGCCGCTATGAATCACCAAAATTCGACTGTTTTTTGCAAAATAATGTTGACTAATCAAATCAAAAATACCCAAAAGCATTTTTCCTGTATAGATGGGCTCAAGTGGAATCTGATATTTTTTTTGAAAATTTTCAATAAATTGTAAGAGTTCAATGGTCGTCTTGGCATACCCACCACAGCAATAATGATCTAAAATTTTCCAGTTTCTTTTTTCTGTCATCTGTGCCACATCGGTGCTGAGAAAATCTCCTTTTAACGCGGAAAATCCTAAAATTTGTTGTTGTGCTGTACTGGCTTCGATTAAACCTGTGATCGTACCGCCTGTACCCACCGCACAACAAATCACATCGTAAGTATTTAGGTCATCCGCAGATAATATTTCAGTACAACCTTGGATGGCAAAAGCGTTTGTTCCACCTTCAGGAATGATATAACTGTTTGGATATTGGGTTTCAAGTGCATTTAAATAAGCGGCACTGTCTTTTAAACGATAGTCTTTACGTGACACAAAGTGAAGTTGCATACCCAATTTTTGTGCTGTCGCAAGCGTATGGTTGAGTGGCTGAGTGGCAAGTTCCTCACCACGAATGATGCCTATACTTTGAAAGCCAAAGCGATTTGCAGCATAAGCCGTAGCCGCAATATGATTGGAAAATGCACCACCAAAAGTGATCAGTGAGGTTTTGCCTTGTTGTTGGGCTGCTAAAAAGTTGTATTTCAGTTTAAAAAATTTATTGCCTGAAATTTGCGGATGAATCTGATCAAGCCGCCGAATGGTCAGTTGAATAGGTGCATCAACAAAAATCTGCTGATCTGTAATACCTTGGGCAATATCATCAAACATGTACAGTGATCATCAAAACAATTTAAGCCTATTGTAACCATTAAAAACCTTAGGCTTTAAAAAGATATTCTGACATACCATGCTAAGAGTTTGTATCGACACTTGTGACCACTGACATTCCTGGACGTAAATGCTCTAAACCTTTTTGATTGGCATCAATCGCGATACGCACAGAAATTCGTTGTACCACTTTGGTAAAGTTACCTGTTGTATTATCTGCTTTAAGCACACTAAATTCTGAGCCTGCGGCAGGTGATATTTCTTCAACTTTTCCTGTGAATTTTTGATGATTCATTGCATCAACAGTAAATGTTGCAGTTTGACCAATTTTCATTTTGGCAATTTGGGTTTCTTTAAAGTTTGCAGTCACCCATCTTTGTTGTGGAATCAGATACATCAGTTGTGTACCTGCGGCAACATATTGTCCAACCCGAGGATTGACTTCACCTAATTGTCCATCCATGGGTGCACGAATTACACTATAGTCTTTGGTGGTCACGGCTTGGTCGAGTTGTGCTTTGGCATTGGTCACTTGAGCAGCTAAACCAGTTTCAGAAACTTGTGCTGTTTTGAGGGCTTGCTGTGTCACTAGCACATTGGCTTGAGCTTGTTGAAGTAAGGCTAAATTATTTTTTGCATCTGCGGCGGCTTTGTCTTGTTCAGACTTTGAAGCGGCACCACTATTGCCGAGTTGTTGATAGCGTTGCTGTTGTGCGATTGAGAGTTCATAAGCTGCGCGCGCTTGTTCAACTTTGGCTTGTGCTGCCACAATATCTGCTTTGCGTTGTTCGATAGTTTGGGTTTGATTGGATAGATTATTTTGTGCTTGATCTACACCTGATTTTGCTTGTGTGACTTTTTGATCATAGGTTGTAGTGTCAATGTGCATCAGTATTTGACCTTGTTTAACATGATCAAAATCGGTGACAAGGACATCTTTAACATAGCCATTAATTTGTGAGGATAAAACCGTGGTTTTACCTTTGACATAACTATTTTCGGTGGACTCAATAGCACTTTGAAATGGACCAATTTTCCAAGCATACATGATCAAAGCAATGCCCATTAACAGGACAATGAACATGAAAAATAACGTACGTTTGGCGGTGGGAATCAATTTACTCGATGGCACAGCTTGTGGTGCTGTCGGTGTCGTCTCTTTTTCTGTGGTCGTGCTTTGTTCACTTTTTTGATCTTGGCTCATGGTTATACTCATTCATTCAATCTATTCAATCTGCTGAAAATTGGATCTGCTCCATCTAAGTTGGCAAGTAAAGCTAACTGCTATTATTGAGTACTTGCTGTTTTTTATTTTGATAATACGTTCGTGCAATATTAAGGCTACCCCAAATCAGCAATAAAATTGCAAAGATTCCATTTAAAGCAATCACATCGTTATAGGCACGTACTTGTGCTTCACGACTAATAATTTGGTCTAAATTTCGTTGTGCTTGAACATCTTCTAACTTTGGATCTAACGTATATTGACTGGCATTTTTTTCATACAAAGCCAAACGTTGTGCAACCACAGGATCGGTTTGAGATAAATCACTCATCAATTCTACTTTATAATTTTGAGTGCGATATTGTTGATATGTTGAAAAAAATGAGTTGCCCACTAAGCCACCAAAACTTTGTGTTGCAGAAAACAACACAATAAAAGTGACCATGTGCGAAGGACCTTTTTGCAGTGCATTGACTATACCTGTTAATAACAAAGGTCCAATAAATAAGCCACTGGCAAAACCCATGAGAAATTGGCTTAAATAAAAATTTTCAGGACGGACATCACTGGTCAGATGATAATCTAAAGCACAAGCAATCAGTACCAAAGACACTGCAAATAGCAGATGCCACACAATCCGCTCACGTTTAAAAGTCAAAGCGCTGAAAATAGTACCAGAAGCAATCGCAAGCAAGATCACAATATATAACGATACAAATTGATCAGGTCCCATACCCATCGCTTTAAGAAAATTCACCGCTGCATAGCTTTGCTCAGACATTAAAAAACGGATTGCAAATGCACCTAAAATAAAGCGCAATGTAGAGGATGTCCCTAGCCAACGTGTGATGATCAGGGGATTGACCCGAAAGTGCTCATAGGTCAGTCCAATCATTAACAAGGTAAAACCTAGGATCAGTACATAACCTAACCATTTTGCTTCAAACCACCACACGATAGGACCTTGTGTGAGCACAATACAAATAAGAGCGAAAGCAGGTGCAAGCAAGGCAAAAGTGAAAAAATCTTGTTTTTCAAAGACAGCAATACGCAAGCTACGAGG
The DNA here is from genome assembly GCF_015218165.1 of Acinetobacter piscicola. Taxonomy (NCBI): domain Bacteria; kingdom Pseudomonadati; phylum Pseudomonadota; class Gammaproteobacteria; order Moraxellales; family Moraxellaceae; genus Acinetobacter; species Acinetobacter piscicola. The sequence continues at coordinate 946,249 of NZ_CP048659.1, forward strand.
GAGTTTGAGTGAAACTACCATCGCCAAACAACATAGTGCCAAGCCTAGTTCAAAGGTATAAAAAATTGACCAATCATTGACATCCACAATATACGGGGAAATGATCCATGCAATCGGTATACCTAACTGTTGAAACCCTAAAGCTAAATACAGCCCACGACCAAAATTGGCACGTTTAAAAGCTTGCATAATGTAATACATGCCTAATGAACTTAAGGGTGCGGCAACTAATCCACTGATTACACGAACAAAGACAGCCATTTCAAAGGTGTGTACAAAAATATGCAACACTAAGGCACAGATGAACAGTACGAGTCCAACTTCTGAAAAAAGTCTTAACCCATATTGTTGTCTCGCCTTGAATAAAACCAAGTTTGAGCTGATATTTGCCATGACATAGGCAGCAGGAATCCATGCTGCTTGTGTCGGTGTAAGTGAGTATTCACCTTGAATTAAGGGTAAATTGGCTGTAATAAAACCATTACTTAAGCTACCCATCAGCGCAACAAATAAACCAATAAAGAAGTATAAAAACTTTTTTGGCATTGAATGCGCAATTGCAGCTGGAGAACCCGGTAAAGTAGGGCGTTCTTCAGGCGTCCAATCAGGTGCTGGTTCAAGTAAACGAGGTGTACGATCCATGGGATGCTAACTCAGGCTTTAATACCGCTGATTAACAATTCAACAGCACGGGTAGCGAGTTTGATTTGTTCATCATCAGTTAAGCCTTGAAAAGATGCTCGTAATATCGCTGTTGCTAAACCATAATCTTTAGGTGTTAAATCAGCACGACACACCCCATGTTTGATTGCACAATCAATGAGAGGTTGTAAGATCTCATCACGCTTTTTATAAAGGTCGACTAAGACAGGGTCTTGCCGTTCGATGACTCGCCAATATTCCATTAAAGCCGTTAAATAGGGCAAGTTATGCACATGATTTTGAATCAATAAAATAAAACCATCAGGACGATCAGCAAATTGTGCTGCACGTTCTTCTAAGCGCAGCAAAGCTTGTTCCATCAAGGCGATGACTAATGCTCTACGGTCTGCAAAATTACGATAAAACGTTGCACGTCCAACATTTGCTTCATCCATGATCATTTGTAGTGGCGCACGAATACCATGTTTTCTAAAAATAGTCAGGGCTGCATCAAGTAAGATTTCTCGATTTTGAGCGGCTTGTTGTTGGCGGTTAAGCATAATTGGACGATGACACAAAAAGTTTAGCTGTATTTAACGGACATTTTTGTCCGTTGTAAATAAAAGGCTCTGTACTTTTTTGTAAATGAAAATATGTTTTTATATCAAAACTATCTAAAATATTTGAGCTAATCTATTGATTTAAAATAACTAGAGTATTCATATTGTGAGCAAAATCAGAATAAAAAATTTTATCCGAAGCAGTTTTATTCTAAGCAGTATGCTTTTACTAAGTAGCTGTTCAAAACAGCCCAATTTGGAACAGCAAAATAGTCAAAAAAAACAAGAAAACTCAGCATTAAATGCACAATATCAGGCCTGGAAATCAAAACAAGACCCAAACGCTTTAAAACAATATCAGCTCTTTTTTGCTGGTTTTATGAAAGCACCACCTCCATTGATGGAGTTAGTGACCAATCGAAACTTTGTACCAAAAAGTTGTGAGCATGTACGCTTTAGTATTCCACCCAAAAAATATTGGAATAATCTCAAATCAAGTTTAATACTATTAGAAAAATTACATCAAAATGAATATTTTAAAACCTATACGATTACAGCGACTTATCGAAATCCTGAATTAAATCGCTGTGTCGCAGGTGCTAAAAAAAGTAAACATCTACAAAATTTTGCAGTGGATTTTCATATCTTAAATCCTAAAGAAACACACAAAGCCGACAGTCAAAAAATTGCAAAAAAAATTATGTGATTTTTGGCGCAAAGAAGGGAAGCGATATAAAATGGGATTTGGCGTATATGGCAATAACCGTTTTCATATCGATACCCAATCCTATCGGACGGGGGGAAAAGATTACACTGTAAAATCATCGCCGTGTTTAAATAATTAAGCTCATTCACAATAAGGAAAATATACGATGCAGTGGCACTATAAAACACTTGTGGTCATGGTGATTTTGATGAATAGTCATGTGGTTTTAGCAAAGAATCAAATTAAACCGATTGCCTATGAAGCAGATCCTCAAGCACAGGTTTTAGGGCAGGCAGGTCAAATCAAAATCCAACGAGAATTTTGCAATACGGAGGGTTATAACTGTGACTATGTTTTATATGATGCTCAAGGTCATCGTGAAGTTTTAATCGAAGATTGGTCGAGAACAGCCAATGTGTATCAGTTTAGTCCAACGTTAATGGGTTTTTTATTGGGTGCAACGGGTTCAGGACATATTTTAACGGTGATTAATGCACAGAACCAACGGAAAGACTATGCAGATTTTCAAGCGATTAATGATGCTCAAAGCTGTATGGTAAGTTACGAAACAGGCTTAAAAAATATGCCTCATTCGTTGGTATTTTATAGTGTGCCTGATTTTAGAGTACGTTTAGTCTTAAATAATAAAGTACCACAATTTAAAAAATTCAGTACATTATCAAATGTAAATTTTGAGACGAATGGTGATTTTAGATTTGAATATACTTATACGATGGATCATGAATTGGCAATTCAAAATGTAGTTGTGCAAAATCCTTGTGCTGCAAATTATAGAATTGTGATGGATTAACAAATTTCATTTTGTATAAAATTGAAACAATTTAGTAATCTTTATTTGCTGTATTTTTAATCAAAGCTGCTATGCTGCATGGATAAGAAAATGACAGGGGATATGTCATGAAAAGAATATCGATCACATTCAGTTTATTATTCACTTTTATTTTAGTCGGTTGTAGCGCACAAGAATCTACAGCTCAGAAAATGCAGGAACAATCTCGTACTATGATCATCGGGGGGTACCTGTGCATGACAAAGATTATCGTTTGCTTGCCCAAAATTAATTTTTCAGATTGATTTTGAAAATTTATAGAGGGAAGAAAATATAAATAAGTTCGTTATTTCTTTTTAGTATCGGTTAAAATAGCTCAAAATTTAATTTAGGTAGATTTCGTGGAATCTTTGATTGTTTTAGGCTCGATTACCTTAGCACTGATGTTGGGTGCAATAAGTCCGGGTCCTACATTTATTTATGTAGCAAAAAACTCGATTGCGATTTCACGTAAGCATGGTCTTTTTACTGCTTTAGGTACGGGTACAGGCGCAGCGATTTTTGGCTTGTTGGCAGTCATGGGTTTACAGGCAATTTTACTTGCTGTGCCATCTGCATATTTGGCTTTAAAAATCTGTGGTGGTCTGTATTTGCTTTATTTAGCTTATAAAATTATTAAACATGCCAAAGAGCCGATGGAACAGGCAGATGGTGTAACTGCTGTAATGAGTTATCAACAAGCGTATCGTTTAGGTTTGATTACGCAGATGAGTAATCCGAAAATTGCGATTGTTTTAGCCAGTATTTTTACTGCACTTTTACCGAAAGAGATTCCAAGTTATTTTTATGTAGTTTTACCAATGCTATGCTTCTTTATTGATGCAGGTTGGTATTCACTCGTTGCAGTTGCTTTGTCTGCCGAAAAGCCGCGTCGTGTGTATTTGAAGTTTAAGAAAGTGTTTGACCGTGTTGCAGGTGGGGTGATGACGGTGCTTGGCTTGAAATTAATTTTTGGGATGAAGTAATCCATCCATAAGGCTAGCAATGAATCAGAATAAAATTGAATTACTTGCCTCGGCAAATTGGACACGAACCAAATGGGACTTAAGCTGGCAATCAATTATTGAATTGTCTGAGCTTTTACCGATAGTAGGTGAAAGCTATGAAATTGTTTTACTTGAATCTGAGGGAGAGAATACAAGCAATGGCATTTATGATTTACTTTGGTTACCACCTCATTCTGAACTCAATGGTCTAGATGATCGACCAACAGAGGTATTGAAAGCGCATGTGATCAAAGCTGAACTGGTTGAAGGGGAATGGTTTAGAAATGAATATGGGTATTTAATTGGGAAAAAATTTAGGGCGAAAATAATTTCAGTTCATCGAATAATTGAAATTTTATCTCAGCTTCATGTATCTAATGATAAGCGCTTAGAAGGTTATTTTAATCTAGATAGATCTAAAATTTCTTATTATGAATGGGATGATTATTTGTATTTGACACAAAGTGCCGAATATGTGAAAGATGAGTTTTTATTTGTGAAGAATAGAGAGGGATATTCTCTCATTTTTATGAATAATTCGGTGAGTTATAGCTATCAATGTGAAGTGTGCAAAGTAGAATTAACGCCTCTACAGAATATTTTTATACAAAATTTATTAAAAATGGGTGAAAAACTGAGGCCGATTTCACAAATATCAGTTGCTGATAAGCAAGTACAAGGTGCATTGTATTATTAACAATCAAATAGAATTAAAAGAATTAATTGATGTCTTAATCTTCAGAGATGCTGAAAATTAGAGGTATATTGGTTGACTTTTATAAATGACAATTATTGTAACTTTGGATTTTGATCATTTTGGTAGTGAGTGGAATAGTCAAAATTTTTAGATGTTTGAGAGTGATTTGAGCCTCTGATATTTTAATAATCATCAAGATATTCATGATTGAAGTTCCATTTTTTAGTTATCTTTAAAAAATGGATTATTAGACTTATTTTTAAGGCTTTTTGATGCAAAATATGTATTTAAATTAATTAATGAAGATATGAAATGCATTTTTATAAAAATATATTAAATTAAAATATTTATTTTATAATATAAGTGTTTAATTTTATTTTAAAAGTCAATTATGTCTAATTTTAAATTCTTATTTATATTGTTCATCTTAGGATGTTCACCTTCTATTTTTGCACAAAATTTTGCTGAAAGCACGAAAATGGTTAGTTATGAATCTAAACGTGATGGTACAACATCATTGGTTGAATTCTTATATTATTATCATGATGTACATGAAAGTATCTTAGAATTAAAATTATTACAGCCAATATCACCCGCAAAAATAGCAGGAAATATCGTGGTTGCAAAATTACATAACGCCGAGTCAGATGATGAGAATGAATGGTTGCCTATTTTAAATAAGTTGGCAATTTATAATCCTCAAGCAGTTATACCTAAAGAAGAAATGCAGTATGAAAAGCAATGTTATTATAAAGGTAAAGCAAATATAGAACTTATTGAGCTTAAAATTTTTGAAAATCATTATGATGCTGATGTTGATAATGCCTCTATTAGTACAGGATCTGATATCGAGTTAGTTGAAAAAACCACTTTTAAATGTGATGGAAATATTAATTTATAATTCTCTATAAAATATGAATAATGAAATTTCATGTTTCATAAAAAAGCCCCTACATTGTAGAGGCTTTTTATCTAAGATTTAAAACCTTAAGACACTTTATCGCCTGCTTTAGCACCAGTTTCAGGTGAAATCACCCAAACACCTTCGCCATTACCTGCAGCTAAAACCATACCGTTTGAAATCCCAAAACGCATCTTACGAGGTGCAAGGTTTGCCACCATCACCACCAATTTGCCTTTTAAGTCTTCAGGTTGGTAGAACTCACGAATACCGCTAAATACATTACGTGGTTCAGCTTCACCGACATTTAACGTGAGTTGAAGCAACTTGTCAGAACCTTCAACCGTAGCAGCGTCTAAAACTTCCGCTACACGTAGGTCAACTTTCATAAAGTCGTCGATACCGATAATTTCAGCTTCACCCACTTTAGGCTCAGCTTTCTTCTCTTTGGCTTTCTCTTTTTTCTTTTCAGCTTTTGGCGCTTCAGCAGGTGCACCTAAAGATTCTTTAGATGCATCCACCATGGCTGCAACTGCTTTCGGGTCAACACGTTGCATTAATGGTTGGAACTGTGCAATTTCATGATCAACCAAAATGCTTTGAGCTGAAGCAAAGTCGAAAGATTCAAGTTTTAAGAAGTCTTGAACTTGTGCTGCAAGTGTCGGTAACACAGGTGCAAGGTAAACCGCCAATTGACGAAACAAGTTAATACCGACAGAACAAACGTCATGAACTTGTTGCTCTTCGCCTTCAATCTTCGCAAGTGCCCACGGTTTTTTCTCATCAATATACTGATTGGCACGGTCTGCAAGTGCCATGATTTCACGGATTGCAGTCGAAAATTCACGCGCTTCATAGGCTTTAGCAATCGATGTCCCTGCATCAATAAAGCTTTGTACCAACTCAGGCTCTGCACAAGTCGCAGATAATTTATTGTCAAATTTAGTATTGATGAATTTTGCACAACGGCTGGCGATGTTTACCACTTTACCAACCAAGTCAGAATTTACTTTTTGAACGAAATCATCAAGATTTAAATCAGAATCTTCCACTTTATCTGACAAACGCGATGCGAAGTAATAACGTAAATATTCAGGGTTTAAATGCTGTAAATAGGTTTCCGCTTTGATGAACGTACCACGAGATTTCGACATTTTTTGACCATTGACAGTCAAGAAGCCATTCACAAACAAGCTTGTCGGGGTGCGGTAGTTGGCACCTTCTAGCATTGCAGGCCAGAACAATGCATGGAAGTAAACGATGTCTTTACCAATAAAGTGATACACCTCATTTTGTGAGTCTTTTTTCCAATAATCATCAAAACTTAAGTCAGGACGTTTGGTTTTGATGTAGTTTTCAAAGCTCGACATATAGCCAATCGGGGCATCCACCCAAACATAGAAATATTTATTTGGTGCATCAGGAATTTCAAAACCAAAATATGGTGCATCACGTGAAATATCCCAGTCTGACAAACCTGCTTCAAACCATTCATCTAATTTGTTGGCAATGGACACAGGTAAGCGATTTTCATCACGTGTCCATTTTTGCAAATATTCTGAGAAATTTGGCAGTTTAAAGAAGTAATGATCAGATGATTTTTCTACAGGCGTTGCACCGCTCAAGGTTGAGCGAGGGTTTAATAATTCTGTTGCGTTATATGTTGTACCACAAACTTCACACGAGTCGCCGTATTGATCTTCTGCTTTACATTTTGGACAAGTCCCTTTAATAAAACGGTCAGATAAGAACATTTGTTTTTCAGGGTCAAACAACTGTGTCACAGGACGAATTGCAATATTGCCTGCTTCACGGTTTTTGATATAAATCTCAGAAGAACGTGCTTTATTTTCGTCACTGTTGGTTGAATCATAATGGTCGAAATGTACGCCGAAGCCATCAAAGTCACGGATATGTTCTTTTTGCACATTGGCAATTTGCGCTTCAGGTGTAATCCCATTCGCTTCTGCACGCAGCATGATGGCTGTTCCATGTGCATCATCCGCGCAGACATAAGTCACGTTATGACCCATTGCACGCATGGCACGAACCCAGATATCTGCTTGGATGTAACCGAGTAAATGACCCATATGAATAGGACCATTTGCGTATGGAAGGGCGTTAGTGACTAAAATATTTCGCACGGATATAACTCTCTTTCTCAAAGTTAATGCAAGGGCATTGATTTTAGCGTAATTGCTAGCAAGATGCACAACAGAATAGGTGAAATGTTTTTTAAATCACTTTTTTGTCTTATGAATACATTATGATATTGAGTCTTGCCTGATTTCGGAAAAGTGCTAAGACCATGATTTATGATGACGATTTTGATTTTGACCAACCTGTCACCCGTATTCCACAAAATAAAGGCAGCCAGCAACAACTTGGAAAACAGATCTTAAAAGAAGCACAGTTCTATCTTGAAGAGATTGCAGAAGATGAACATGGCTATTTACAGAAATGCTTACATCAATTCGCGAAGCAAGAGCCTTATTTTGCTGTACTTGCAGACGAATTAAATCAGGAGTTGGATGCGAAGGTCGCCAATGATGCATTGTATTTACTCTATTTTTGGCAGGATATTCATCGCGTTGAAGATTTAAAAAGCTTTAATCTTTTAGAAGTGGTCAATACCGAGCATTTTCAAACTGAATTTTTTCAAGTATTCGATCGCTTAGAAATCGGTGACAATAAAGCATTACGCAAAAATGTGATTCAAGAAGCATTTAAATTGTACGAACTGGGTTTTTATGCAGGTTGTGCGCCAATATTGTATGCACAATTGGAAGGATTATTGACAGATCTTCTGATTCAGCATGGTTATTTAAAACAGCAAGACAGTAAATTTGTCGATGTCTATAAAATTGTCCCAGGCTTAAAAGGTCATGAAATTAAGAGCTTGTGGCATAAAGCCAAAATTGCGCATGAGCTAAACCCGTATTTCTCAGAACTTGCTGCCTATAAAATGGATACCAGTTCTATAGTCACAGCAACACGGCATAATATTTTACATGGGACTGATTTAAATCATTTTAATCAAGGGCGTTGTTTTGTCTTGTTTATTTGGTTGTTTGGTGCAATCAGTTTTATGGGGGCAGTTAAATCTTAAGCAAATTCACTTAAATTTCACATTTCTCTCATATAAATCACAATTTAATCAGGCAGAATAAGACCAAGTTCAAAAAGGATCATAAAAATGAGATCTTGGTCATTATTATTTTCGGCATTTTTCGCCAGTATCGTGTCGGTATTTAGTCTTGTGATCCCTTTTTGTTTGTTTTTAAACTTTTACCATGGCGATTTATTTGTGGCTGCTTCAGCGCGTAGTGCACAACGGGGTATAGAAGTTATGCTCTATCTCACGCCTTTTTTAATGATCATGGCATTTTTTAGTTTTTGCTTGCTGTTTAGATGTTTAAAAACGCCACATAAAATATTTGAAATACAACGTTTTTTTAAAGTTATTCGTTACTTTACTCCACTTTGGCTGAGTCTGATTTTCTTGTTTCAATTGCTTGATGGCAGAACGGCTGAAATTATATAGCCAAATCCTAAAAACTATAGAACAATAGAGATATGGGATATTCAAAAGATTTTAAAGACAAAGTCATAGAAATTATGATTCGAGATGAAATGTCTGTGCGAAAAGCAGCACAGCATTTTAACATCTGTATACAAACGATTCAGAACTGGAAAAAGTCCACTACAAACAAACCTATTCCTGGCCGTCCAGCTAAAATTAGCAGAGAGCAAATATTGAAGGATGTTGAACAATATCCTGATGATTATCAGTATGAGCGAGCTGAACGTTTAGGAGTAAGCACTCATGCGGTATTTAATGCATTACATGCCGCAGGAATATCGCGTAAAAAAAGACGTTAAAGCATCCTAAAGCAGATCAAAATCAACGTCAGCAATTTCAAAATCTCATAGAGTGTTTAGAAGGGAAATTGCCTCTGATTTACATAGATGAAAGTGGTTTTCAAAGTGAAAGTACCAGAACTCATAGTTATAGCCTTCAAGGAACACGTGCTGAAGGTGAATTTAACTGGCAGTTGAAGAATTGCAGTAATGCGATCGGTGCAATTATCGAAAATAGATTGTTGACAGTTGGTGTGTTTAATTGTTCTGTGAATACAGAAGTATTTGAATGTTGGATTGAACAGGATTTATTACCTAAGTTGAAAGAAAGCAGTGTTTTGATTATGGACAATGCGACCTTTCACAAAGGGAAAAGACTTCAGGAGTTGATACGTTGTGCAGGCCATTACATTGTGTGGCTTCCTAAATATAGTCCAGATTTAAATCCAATAGAAAATATGTGGTCACGAGTCAAGGCGATTCGAACTAAGTTTAGAGTTAAAGATATTGATAAATTATTTAAAGATTACTGTAATGATTTATTTGGTATTTAGCTATAGAAAGCCTAATTTTCGCGGTCATCAGTCTGAGTATTTTTGCTGTACCCTTGTTGATTGGTATTTGGAGTGGAAATTATATCTATTTGAAAATATTAAATAAAAAATGGGTGTTTAAACCTGCTTTGCCATTGTTCCGAAAATATAAACGATTACAGTTTCCACCACTATAAAAATGACAAATAACCTCTTATTTCACATTGCATTTTATTGAAATTGACCTTGTTCAATAGTTTGAATCAGTATTGAAACTTGCTGTTTCAGTATATTTATTTTTCTAAAATTTTTAATGAATAATGGTTTTTCCCAGTCCATATTTTTAATCACGACTATACGAAAAAAACCTTTTCGAGTGCCAAAAGGGTTATACCAACCGACATCGATGATCAAATCTTTTTGAGGAAATTCAATTTGTAATAAATCCTCAGATAATTCATAGAAGGATTGTGAGTTTAACTGATAAGCATCACTGAGCCATGAAAGGGTATCGTATGTCACAATGGCTGAATGCAACTCAATTCCCCACCAATGGTTTTCTAGAAGTTTATTCATCCATTTTATTCTCAATCAAAAGCTTCATTTTGATGGCTTTTTCAAAAATGATCTAATTTGTGGGTTTGAATCCACCAGGTTACGACTTGCATTAAAGTTTTAGGATCATCATTTTTATTAGCAAAAACGCATAAAAGGACAGTTCGACATTTTCACCTTTTTTGGCAATTTTTTCGTTGCAAATGGCAATCATCTTACGAATCATTTCGGGTGTCATGAGCTATTCCATCATGATCATATAGAATTTAGCATCTTATCTTAAAATTGAAAAAGTTCAGCGCAATAAATGATTCGTCAATGATTGAAAAATAGATTATAAATAATAGAGTAGCAAAAAGTTACATACGTAACATTGCGTATGGTATTTATTGCAAATTGCTGTGTAATAATTCATCACTGTAAAAAACAGTGTATAACTAAATCATTGATAAGCATTGTTAAGCTTAAAATTTACAGCATACCGATACTTCAGAGGATAATGACATGACAATTGAAAAAAAAGTGAATGATTTAAAAGAAAAAGCATCTGAGTTAAAAGATGATCTTAAGTTGAAAGCAGATGAGGCAAAATTTGCAGGTGAAAAAGCAGTTGATGATGTCAAGTATGAAGCAAAGTCAGTGCAACTTGCAGGTGAAGAAAAACTAAATGATTTAAAACATGATCTTAAACAAGAGAGTGCAGAACAGTCAGATGCTGCACATTCACAGTTAGAGGATGCTAAAGCCAAATGGAGTGATGCACAGCAGCAGGCACAGGAAAAATTAGAGCATTTGAAAACTGAAGCATCACATAAGTTTGAAGAGGCTAAACTTAAAGCCAATGAACTGAAGCAAGAAGCATCGGTCAAGTTTGATGAACTCAAAGCACAAGCGACAACGAAATTTGACGAATTAAAAAAAGCTGCAACTGAAAAAATTAATTCATTCAAAAAAGAGGATTCGGCAAAAGTGGATGAGCAAGATAAAGATCAACAAGTTTAATGTGAAATTTGCTGAAGCGATTTAAAAAATGCACTTTATTGAGATGAATGAAGTGCATTTTTAAAGACTAAGAATCTAATTTTTATTCATTTTTGATGATGAAAATGAAACTAAAACCAACCAAATGACTAAGATTTATAAGTACATTCAAAAAGCTTGATACAACTTCACTTAACCTAAGCTTCATTTACAGATAGACTATAGGTGTTTTAGGTGCATTTTCACTTTTTGGAGCAAATATATGTCGTGGCTTTCTTCTTTAAAATCGGTTTTTTCTCCTGCACAAGAGGTGAAAGAGGAAGAAATCCAACATGTGCTTCAAAATTATATTTTGCCAAACTCAAAAAATGCCTTAAAAGATCGTATTACACAGGTCAATGTACAAGGGCAAGTTTTACAAATTACGATTAATACTTTTCCTGAGGAAGCTGAACATTTACAAAAAATTCATGATGATTTGGCTGATGCTTTGGAAAAATGTGGTATTCAAGAATTGAATATGCATGTGATCCAACAAAAAATTCAACATGATCATAAACACGGTCATAGCTGTTCAAGTGATCAACATGGCAAAGAAGGTCATAGCTGTTCTTCTAAACCACAAACTCAGAATCAAAGCCAAAAGTTACCGCCTGTCGTTGATGCTTCAGCACCGCAGCCACAAACTGAAATTGATCCCAATAATCCGCCTATCCAAAAAGCCGCACCCCAACAACGTGATGTACCTAAGCATCCACGGATTCAAAATGTCATCTTGGTGTCTTCAGGTAAAGGTGGTGTAGGTAAATCGACAACGACTGTAAATTTAGCTTTGGCTTTACAAAAATTAGGACTAAAAGTCGGTGTGCTCGATGCAGACATCTATGGACCGAGTATTCCTACTATGCTTGGAAATTCGGGGCAAACCCCAATGATTGAAGCTGAAAATTTTGTCCCGCTTGAAGCTTATGGCATGGCAGTGCTTTCTATTGGGCATTTGATTGGTAAAGAAAATACACCTGTCGCTTGGCGTGGACCAAAAGCAACAGGCGCTTTAATGCAGCTCTTTAATCAAACATTATGGCCTGACTTAGATGTGCTGATGATTGATATGCCACCAGGTACAGGGGATATCCAATTAACGATGGCGCAGCGTATACCAGTGACAGGAGCAGTGATTGTAACAACACCGCAAAACGTTGCATTAATGGATGCGGTAAAAGGCATTGAATTATTTAATAAAGCACAAATTCCAGTGATAGGTGTAGTCGAAAATATGTCTACACATATTTGTTCGAACTGTGGTCATGAAGAGCAAATTTTTGGTACAGGTGGCGGCGATCAACTTGCGCAACAATATGATATTCCACTGCTTGGACGTTTACCTTTAAATGTGCAAATTCGTGAAAATGTAGATGCAGGTAAGCCTTCTGTGGTGGTTGGAGATGATGCTGCACCTCACTATATTGCGATAGCAGAAAAAATTGCCCAATCACTGACTAAAGTCGAAAAAGACCCACAAAGAATTTTCTGATATTGTCATCCTACGCCTTGCTCTTTGTCATGGCGTAGGCCAATGATGAACTGTATGGGATCAGATGATGAAAAATTTAAATTTACTCAATAATAAAGTATTTATGAGCCTTGCCAATACAGCGAATGGTGATGTGAATGGTGCAACACGGTTTTATTACACACAAAAAGGTAAAGTTATTACCGCAAAATATGAGGGTGGTGTGGTACAAATTGGCTCAATTATCGGGCAAATGCTGTCTGATGATCGCTTTGAAATTTGTTATCAACATTTAACAGTTTCGGGTGAATTACGTACAGGAAAGTGTCAAACCAAAATAGAATTATTAGAAAACGATGTCATCAAACTGGTTGAAAATTGGCAATGGTTAAATGGTGATTTATCCAGAGGATATTCTGAATTGATTGAAGTAGTCTTGAATTAAAAATTAGTCTAATTTTAAATGTCGATTTTGCCATTTGCGCACGACACTCCAACGCCAATAAATACGTGTACCGAGAAAAAATAAAATCGCAAACAATAAAGCTTCAAAAAATAAACCTGTGGCTAAGATTTTAGCTAGACTAAAATCAATATGCCCATGACCAAAGTTTTGAATCCAATGAATAATTTGATGAAATACACCTAGAAGCATGTCTTGATTGATCATTTTCACTTGATAAATTTTTGCACCAATCCAAAAGGCAAAAATGAGAATAGGAACAACCGTGAATGGGTTCATAATCCAAGCCAAGAGTAAGGCAATAGGCAAATTCGCCTCAAACATTAAGACTGTTAAAATAATTAAAGCACTATGTAAGGGAATTGGCAGGATACCCCAAAATGTACCAATAAACATGGCATTGGAAATAGAGCGACGATTCACATACCAAAGCTGAGGGTTCAATGTATGTTGACCGAAAATTTTCATAATTTTCAGATGATTGACTTTTTCTGGGGAAGGAAGCCATGATTTGAAGAAATTTTTCGCCATAATCATTAAACGTAAATCGTAAGAGGTTATTGTGCATGATTGTTTATAAAAACAATAGGAAAATGTTATTTCTCTAAAAATATGAATAAATCATAATAAGCTCAGCTGAAAAATGGCTTAAAAGTACAGAATATTCAGTTTTTTGCATAAATAATGTTCAAAAATAAAAGTTTATCTCGATTGTTACTATAAAATGACTTAAAAGTAATAAATTGTAAATATTTTTTATTTTATTGATATTTAATATTATTTTCAATATTTTTCCAAAATTTAGATCTATACTTACAATTATTTTTTTGATAAGTCTGAGCAACTGATTTAATCTGCGCTCAATAATTTAGTGAGGTCATTTAATGATTTCATGGTTTTTTATTGGGCTCATTGTCACCATTTTATTGACTCCGGGTCCGACCAACACATTGTTGGCATCTTCTGGCATCCAAGTGGGGGTGCGTAAATCTCTAAGCCTGATTCCTGCGGAAGCATTGGGGTATTTTATTTCGATTACGATTTGGGGTGCTTTGATTGGCAGTTTAGCCAAACAATTTCCGATGATTCCTGTCATTTTAAAATTGTTTAGTGCAGTATTTATTATTTATTTAGCATTTAAACTTTGGCATAAGGCAGAGCGACAGCCAAATTATTCTCAGGCGACTATTCGCCCAAGCGCATTATTTTGTGCAACTTTGCTGAATCCAAAAGCCTTACTTTTTGCATCTGCAATTTTTCCAAGTTTTGTTTGGCATAATTTTGCTGCTTATGTATCACACATGCTCGTTTTCTTGGTTTTAATTATTCCCATTGCGTTCTTTTGGATCTTTTTAGGGAAAAAATTAACTTCAAATAAAATTGCTTGGCTTAACCCATTTAATATGCAGCGCACAGCTTCTGTAATCTTGTTTGGATTTTCTGTGCCTATTGGTTATTCGGCAATTTTGAGTCTATAGCGGTTTGTATGAATATCATGCAATCCTGAATTTTAAAGCGCTTAACATTTCAATCAAACGCATTTTAAGTTAAAGTACGTTCAGTTATACAGTTAAGCATTTTGGGAAAAATACATGGCAATTAAGTCTGATCGTTGGATTCGTGAAATGAGCGAAAAACACGGGATGATCGAACCGTATGCTGAAAACCAAGTTCGTTTAGATGCAAATGGTGAAAAGCTAATTTCATACGGTGTATCTAGCTACGGTTATGATGTTCGTTGCGCACGTGAGTTTAAAGTATTTACCAATGTGCACTCTGCAATTGTCGACCCAAAAAACTTTGATGATAAAAGCTTCATCGATATCGAATCTGATGTGTGTATTATTCCACCGAACTCATTCGCTTTAGCACGTACCGTCGAGTATTTCCGTATTCCACGTAATGTTTTGACAGTTTGTTTAGGAAAATCAACCTATGCACGCTGCGGCATTATTGTAAATGTCACCCCGCTAGAACCAGAGTGGGAAGGTCATGTAACTTTAGAGTTTTCAAATACTACAAACTTACCAGCACGTATTTATGCAGGTGAAGGTGTGGCACAAATGCTCTTTTTTGAATCTGATGAAGTTTGTGAAACTTCTTATAAAGACCGTGGTGGTAAATACCAAGGTCAAAGAGGTGTGACTTTACCTAAGGCTTAAAAGCCCCTTAGCATTTAAAAGCAAGTGTGACTCACTTGCTTTTTTTGTATATAAATATTAATTCAGCACACACGATTTTATCGTGGAAATGTGGATTTTATTTAAATGTAATATATTGATTTAATTTATGATTTTTTATATAAACATACGTTTGTCGGAAAAATGGACGATAAATCGTATTTTTTTTGCATTTGATAAATTTTTCAGCATAATGGAAAATGAGAAAAGGTTGGCAGAATTGGATTATTGCCCTATTTGAACAAAAAGATGGTCATTTGTTCAAAACAAAGAAATTTTAGAAAAATAAAATATGGTGCGGAGCATTGTATACATAGGAAGGTCAAGATGACTAAGCTCGGTTATACAGTAAACTTGAAAAAGACGGTACTGGCTTCACTGCTAGGACTTGGGTTATCACAGTCATGTTTTGCCTTAGAAGCATTGACCGATGAAAGCTTGAGTGAGGCAACAGGTGAAGGCGTGGCCTTTTTACCTGAAAATTTTAAAATGGTATTCCAAAAAGCTGAAGATAATGTGGCAAACCCACAAGCATCATGGGGCGATCGAACAAAAGATACAGGTTTAATTCGTATTATTCCTGTAGGACCATTAACATCCGTTGCAACGAATGCAGGTGCTAAAAAAGCAGATATTTTCTTGTATGGTTTAGCACTTTCTCAAAATGATAATAACGTAACGACACGTTTTAGTAATGTCGGTGTGAGTTCTGGCACAGAAAAAAATCCATGGATATTGAGTGTTGATACCAAAAATGTTCCAAATTTTGCAGGTACGTCAAAAGATCTAAGTTATTTACAATTAGAAGCACCTTTAGCGCAAGTGGGTATTCAGCCTTTAAATACTCAAACGATTAAATTAGGTCTATGGGGGGATATTTTTGCGCGTAACCAAACAACAGCTGGTTCAACATCTGCTGTGAACCCTGATACAGGTGCACCAATCGATTCAAAAGGCTTAGAAGAAAAGCTTCGTGTCCAAATGATTGCAAATGGTTTGCTATTAGAAGGTTCTCAAATACGCCTATTTCAAACTTTAGATGGTGCAACAACAGGGACAGGTGGGTTGTCATCAACCTATAATAATACTTTAGGCGCTGGACTATTATTGCGTCTAAATACGCATTTTAATGCAGATGGTGGTACTTGGGCAGATAAAGTATTAAGAATCAGTACCCGTGAAACCACGGGTGCAGCTAAAGACTTAAAGACGCCTGCGATTGATGGTGGGGCAGCAGCAGTCTTTGATACAAATGAAGGTCTGTATATATATAGTCCAAATATCAATCTTGTTTTAGGAAGTATCTATCAACCTTTAATTATTGATACACCCGATGGAAAAAATCTCAGTTTAGAATTGACACGTATTCCAAATCAAGCAGCCGTATATAATAAAATTTATACTGATTATGGCAACCTAGATAGTACCACTTATACCGGTTCAACGTGTAACGTACGTTATTGTGGTACTACAGTTTCAATAGGTGGTACTAATTATCAAGGAACAACCGCAACGCATAGTAGTATTTCTATTGGTAAAGTTGCGTTTTCAAATAATGATAGAATCATGAATGCAGATAAAGCATCAACGACTTCAGGCATTGTGATGAAGGGCACAGGCGCAGATGTCAATTTAGGCTCTGCCGTCATTGATGGTCTATTAATTCAGCATTTTAAAATGACCACTACGGGTTTATAAGGAGCTTAATGATGAAAATAGTATTGAGTTCTTTGTTACTCTTGGTTTCAACCGCACATGCAGGGTTGATAGGATTAGATAATCAAACATTGAGTGAGATCAATGGTCAAGGTGGTGCAGATTTAAGTTGGACATTGTCTTTAAATCATAAGGCAACCACTGATGGTTCTTTATCTAGAGTATATGAATGTTCTGGTGATACTGCTTATTGTCGTTTAGCAATTTCACCGAATAATCGTAAAGATGGCTCAGGAAATATACAGTGGTTGGTCTTTAAACAATTGCAAGGAACTTTACAGTTAGAAAAATTCCAACTAGATGGAGTTTCTTTGGCACAAACGGGTGATGGTAGTCGTACAGCACTTCAATTACGTTTTGGTGATGATGGTGCAACAACGCCAACTTATTTTCAGCCTTTAAAAATTCGTAATTTTGGTTATGCAGCCTTACAGATTGAGACAGATAGTACCACCCAAAAAGGTTATTTAAACAATACAACTTATGCTGCCAATCATGCTTCTGTTTTTGATCAAGGTAAGGAAACAGGCTTTACAGGTCTAAATATGCATGGAAATTTAGCAATCGCAGGAACGCTTAAAATTTTTGGTTGTAATGGTTCGAGTGCTTCACGTTGCTAAAAAAACCGCTTATCAGCATTTAAGCGAAAATAAATGTCACAGGTAGGGATAAGTGATGAGAAAAAAAATAATACAGTTAAATATTTTAACGTTGAGTATTTTATGTGCGCAACATTGTTTTGCATTGCAAGAATTAGAAGATAGTTCTTTGAGTGAGATCTCAGGTCAAGATGGTATCAGTTTACAGATTGAAGCAAACAAAGTTCAAATTGGAGAGGTAAATTGGAAGGATAGTACGCAAACCACGACAGGTGCGGACGACGTACTGAATGTGAGTATGCGAAATATCGAAACTACCCCTTATGGTTCCGGTGGGCTAAGTGCAAAATTTACTGCGGATGTGGGGGGAAAACCAGGAGCAAGTGCGACAGCATCGAATGGTTTAGGTTTAAGTGCAGTTTTTGGACCTGCAACGATGCATATTGGTAATTTGGCTGTATGCCCTAATGGTGCGGGTATTACTGCAGATTGTACAGGGGCTGGCAGTCAGTCTTTAGGTGCATTAACTTTTCAGAACCGAAAGGATTTAACCTTTTCTTTAGAAACTCAAAATGGCTTGTTTAATGGGGGGAGTCCAGTCTCTTTAGGTTTTGGCTTAAAAAATGCAAATCTTTTTTATACATTAAATAATGCGACTGAATATAATCAACTCATATTTAAAGACTTTAACTTTAATTTTGCTGGAAATGGCTATTTGTATATAGACCCAGCGGAAGGTTTGGTTTTATCCACCAATAAAAAGAATGAGACTTCGAATATAAATAGAGTTGTTCTTGCTGATGTCGATGACCCTGATTTTTCTGGTAAGAAACAACCAGGTCTTAATTTAGATTTACGCTACAAAAAAAATGTAGGTTCGGATTATAAAGCCTATCAGGCAACAGGATTAGACTCTAATATTTCAAGTTTTGGTCGAATTGGTGCTTCAGGCACATTAAAAAATGCATATATAAAAGTTAATGGTACACAAGACTCAACTTTAGGTGCAGCAACTTCGGGATCAGCAAATACAGGCACGGGTAATTTAGCGGGTAAAGGTGGCTTACATCTACAAATGAAAGCTGATTTTGAAAATGATGCGGCAAGTACCCAAAAAACGTATTTTGATATAGGAATGTCAGGTAAAAATGCGTATGTTTTACGTTATGGTAATTTAACACCTTTACAAATTCGAAGTAATACAGCGACAAGTCTAGCTTTGAATAGTGATTCGGCATTTATAGATTTCGGTGATGTTTATATCAATGCTGCGCAGACCAATACGATTGATTTTCCTATTAGTGCACTTTTAAATAAGATATATGCTAGAAATTCATCTGCTGCTGCTTCAACACTGAAAACAGCTTTGTATAACACGCCAGGTTCTACGCCATCAAATGCTTTAGTTGTTGCTGTGCGGGGCATGGACTTTCAAGCTATTGCACGTCAAGGATTATTTGTCGCTGATAACAGTATAATAAATCCTGTAACGAATGCAGGAAGTTCATGGGGCTTAGGTCTACCTATTTATAACTTGAATGCAAACCTTGGTATATATGGTGTAAAAGATGCAAATAATAATAAGCAGAGTATTGGTTTTGGCTTAAGCATGAGTACAGAGGGGCGTAACAGTACAGGTTCTCAAACGACTTCCATGTTATTGATTGATGGTGCAAAAAACCAATTTAATAACAATGAAACAGTAAACTATTATGCAGGTTTAAGAAATATTAATTTACTTGCAGACTTAACTGGGAATATAAGTTTTATTACTGGTGGATTATGGATATATGTACCAAAATTAGTCGCTGCTTTAGATGCAGAGTTGGCTGTTGGACAATTACCGGGTTCTCGTGTTGTTTCATCAACTTGTAAAGATTCTACTGCAAGTAATTGCTTTGTTGCGAGTGATAGCTTTAGTAAAAATACCGATGTATTGTTTGGTCTTGCTGCACGTATAGATGGAACAGCAAATTTGGTTGTCGCACCAAGTAGCGGATCAGGCTTATTGATTTATGGTGATGTTGCTTTAAATGCAGATCAGCCGGGGAATACTAATCGAAATTATTTAAGAATAAGTGATAAATCGGGTAGTACAAGTGCAGACTCACCGTCCCAATTAGGCTTGGAAAGTCTTTCTGGCAATATGAGCTTAAGTAGTAAATTAAATATGAGTGCTACAACCGTAGAGTTTACGAATTCTGTAAATTTAAATACGACAAAAACACCTGCAAATGTTTTACGTGCAGATGTAAATTTATATCCTAAAAATACAGGCAGCACAGTATTACCTCCAGCTCAAACTTTAGGACAAATTGTCATGACGGGTGGAAATATCCGTAGTACTTTGGGAATCTCTCCACGATAATCTAATTGTAGAGTGCCTATAAAGCGCCGTAATCGGCGCTTTAAGTGTTCATAATAAATGTTGTCATTTAGTGAGTGATATTTTGAATTAATCTGATAAATGTCATCGTAATATTTTAATCTTTATATTGAAATTGCTACGCAATGTGAAATTTGACTAAGTTGTTGAAAATTTTATAAATGTAAAAATTAGATTTTTTTGTTACGATATATCGGAAATTGTATTTTTTACATTTATTATTAAGTTATGCTAGCCTATAGTGAGGTAAGAAATAAACAGTTATCTCATGGTTGGGATGAGCAAGAAAAACAAAAATGAAGGAATGGTGAACTTATGAAAAGTTTATCTATAGCAATATTGTCAATCATGACGTCATTTGCTTATGCACATTCGGCAGATTTAGAAAATACATCTGACGTGAATGTAGCCGCAAACACACATTTGGTGCAAATGACCGATGATGAGTTGTCTGCAACCCAAGGACAGGCTTTGTATTCTCTTAATCGGCAAGAGCAAGATGGATTATCATTTTATACATTAGGAATGGAAGCTGAGGTTCAACTCAATGCTAATATGAAATCTCTACAATTGGGTTGTGGCGGTACGAATAGTTCTGCTACAGGCAAGGCGGGATGTGATATTGATATTTCTGATGTTTCCTTTGGTTGTGTAACCAATGCAAGTGGTACCTGTATTACTTTACCGACGACGTTAACTAATCAACCTAAAGGGGCAGACTCAAATAATGCCGCTTCTAACCAAAGTAATTTAAAAGATTTTGTTTTAACAAATCCATTTTTTCAATTTGCAGTAAAAAATGCAGACACAGCAGCAACACGTGAAGTCGTGGGTGTGCGGATTGGTGCAGATAAAGCTGTAGGTCCTTTAAGTTTTGGTAATTTAACTAGTTTTAGTGGTTACTTAACAGGTGTAGCTAACTTATCTATGTTAGGTGAAACGGATGTGGCTGTCACCTGTAAAGCCCCAGATGTATGTAGTGATGCGGCAGGACGAAGTCGTTATACTGATGCAAGTGCTTATTTGGGTTTAGATAATGCACAAATTTTAGGTATTCCTCTCATTGCTTATGTTGATTATCGAGATTTAACAGTAGATTATCAGACGGTAAAACGTAATAATTTAATCGTTTCTGTGATTGGAAATCGAGTCACACAGGCACAAATTCAAGGTATTGGCCTAGGCGGCGTAGTTGATGAGATTATGAATGGGCTAGTAGTGGATCGCTCTTGTGTCAGACTCATTGGCTTTATTTGTGGTGGGAGTCTAGGTACAGCTCTAGCGAATGGTTTGATGCCTGTATTAAAAGGTGGGGTGGGTAATTATATTAAAGATCAATTGGCAGGTGGTTTAGGAACAACCCGAGCAGCCTTAAATGATTATATCATGCCATATAATCTTAAAAATGTGCATCAGATTGACGTCAACTCAAATACTTTTGGTATTGCATTATCTAAACAAGGGATTAAATATCCAGGGTATGCACAAGCAGTACCAACAGGGTGGAGTATGTATTTACAGGATGCTTTTACGCTTAATATTGAAGATAAAGTAAGCAGTTTGGTTCATAATATTGCAAGTACAAGTAATGCTCGAGACGGTAATATTACATTATTGGAACCTGCTTATCGTAACTGTTACGGTTCTCTCACATTTTGCTAACTTTTTAAGTTGGTCTGCATAAAAAATCCCGCACTGAGCGGGATTTTTCATTTTGATATGGGGTTATTGAGCGATTTTAGCCAATAATTCTTCTTTAGAAATATTCACAGATTCGGCATCACGGCGACCTTTATATTCAAAAGTTCCTGCATCCAAACCTTTTTCACTAATCACGATACGATGTGGAATACCTGTAAGCTCTAAGTCAGAGAATTTCACACCTGGACGCTCATTACGGTCATCAAGTAATACATCATAACCCGCAGCTTGTAGCTCTGTATACAATGCTTCTGCCGCCTCTAAAGTGCGAGGAGATTTATGTGCATTCATGGGTACAATCGCCACTTCAAAAGGCGCAATCGCAGCAGGCCAAATGATGCCTTTTTCATCAAAATTTTGTTCAATGGCAGATGCAACAACACGCGTTACACCAATACCATAACAACCCATGGTGACGACCATCGGCTTACCGTCTTCACCTAATACTTTACAGCCAAGTGCTTCAGAGTATTTTTTACCCAATTGGAAAATATGACCAACTTCGATGCCACGTTTGATTAGGAGTGTGCCTTTACCATCGGGGGATGGATCACCCTCAACCACATTACGCAAGTCATAAACTTCAGTAAATTTGGCATCACGCTCCCAGTTCAAACCTGTTGCATGTTTGTTAACCACATTTGCACCAGCAACAAAGTCAGAAAGTACAGAAGCCGCGCGGTCAATAATGACTGTTAAGCCTTTTTCAACAAGGCCTTGTGGACCACAAAAACCTGCTGTTAAGCCATTTTCTTGCAGTTGAGCTTCAGTTGCAAAAGTTAATGGTGCTGCAATTAAAGGATGTTTTTCTGCTTTGATTTCATTAAGTTCATGATCACCACGCAAGAATAATGCGACTACAGGGACGTGACCTTTTTCATCTGTAATACCTTGAACCAACAAAGCTTTTACTGAATGAGTAGGATCAGTTCCTAAAAATGCAGAAACATCTGCAATTGTTTTTTGATCAGGTGTATCAATGATTTTTACTTCTTGTGTTGGTGCAGCACGTTCGCCAACAAGTACAGCTTCTGCCATTTCAACGTTAGCTGCATAGTCAGACTCAGTTGAAAAAGCAATATCGTCTTCACCACTTGAAGCTAACACGTGGAATTCGTGTGAGCCTGAACCCCCAATTGAACCTGTATCTGCTTGAACAGGGCGGAAGTTTAGGCCTAAACGTGTGAAAATTTTGCAATATGCATCGTACATCACATCATAAGTTTCTTGTAAAGACGCTTGGTCAACGTGGAAAGAATAAGCATCTTTCATCACAAATTCACGTGAACGCATTACGCCAAAACGTGGACGGATTTCGTCACGGAATTTAGTTTGTACTTGGTAAAAGTTAGCAGGAAGTTGCTTATAACTTTTAAGTTCATTACGAGCGAGGTCGGTAATGACTTCCTCATGTGTTGGACCAAGGACAAAGTCATTATTATGGCGGTCTTTAAAGCGTAAAAGTTCAGGACCATATTGTACATAACGACCTGATTCTTCCCATAAAGAAGAGGGCTGTGTCACAGGCATTAATACTTGTAATGAGCCTGCGCGATCCATTTCTTCACGTACAATCGCTTCAACTTTATTGAGCACACGTACACCCATCGGCAACCAAGTATACAAACCTGAAGCCAATTTACGAATCATCCCCGCACGTAGCATCAATTGATGTGAAATAACTTCCGCATCATTTGGGGTTTCTCTTAACGTTGCAAATAAAAAGCGACTCGCGCGCATGGAAACTGTCCTAAAATTTTAAGCATTAAAGTGGAGATTATACGATAAAACCAACAAGGGAACATTTGATAATGTTCTTTTGATGAAAATTATCTGTCAGGATAAATTTTTTGGTGTCAAAATGCGCAATGTTTTAGGAAGATAAATCATGCGCAGAAGAAAAAAAGCCATGATTTCATCTTATTCCATTGCTTTAAGACGTTGAATAATATTGTTATAAGAGTCTTGTGTTTTCTGATAATTATTTTGCAAGGTTTCAATGTTTTTCTTGGTTTGATTGATTCGATCGCTGTTGTATTGGATCGATTGTTTTAAATGAAGAGGTACAGAGGTTCCTTTACGAAAATGTTCCATTTCCTGTCTTTTAAGTAAAATACGGTCATTTTGTAACTGTTTCACTTGAGCTTGTTGCATTGAGATTTGTTTTTTTATACTTGCTAATTGTTCATCACGTTTATTGATGGCAACTGAGCTACTGCCATATGCACGTTTAAGGCGCGCATTTTGCTCATACTGTTTGGCTTGTGCAGCTCGCGAGGTAGATTGTTGAGCATCTTTTTCGGCATTATAAGGACGATTAAGACGAATGACTTGCATATTTGCATCTAGAGCTTCATAGCCATGACGAATATGTGCAGGCGTGACTGTACTACTAATATTAGCAACACCTTTATCATAATAACGATACCAAACTGCTTTGGGTTGTGCATCTGTAGCAAAGCATAAGGTTGATAGTAAGATGTTTAGAACCCCGATCACAAGTGTTTGAAAAAATACTGTGGAGTACTTTTTAGATCGCACCTGCCAAGACCAAGTCTGCAGCATGATTAATTCCCCAAATAAAGCAGAATGTGACTCAATAATTATTTTTAATTACGTTAAAATTAGACGATAATTTGCGATCTATTTTAAGAATATATAAGTTCCTTAATCAACTGTAAATCTGCTTTTAACGCTGTTTTATAGTGCTTTTAAACATGATTCCTAAGTTTATGCGAAATCTTGATTGATAAAGTGGGCAAATGCATGTTAAATAAGGATGATAAATTTCAAAAAATAAATGTATTCGGAATGTCAAATTCTGAATTTATGGGGAAGGGCATTAAATGGAAGAAAAATTCCAAAATTTAAAAGTCATGGTTATCGATGATTCTAAAACGATTCGTCGAACGGCTGAAACACTATTGCAGCGTGAAGGGTGTGAAGTCATCACTGCAGTAGATGGGTTTGAAGCACTTTCAAAAATTGCTGATGCGAATCCTGATATTGTTTTTGTTGATATTATGATGCCTCGATTAGATGGTTACCAAACTTGTGCTCTCATTAAAAATTCTCAGAGTTATCAAAATATTCCTGTGATTATGCTGTCAAGTAAAGACGGTTTATTTGACCAAGCAAAAGGAAAGGTCGTAGGATCGGATGAGTATTTAACTAAACCATTTAGTAAAGATGAATTATTAAATGCTATTCGGAAACATGTTTAATTTTAAATTCTGAATGGGGAAATAAGATGGCAAAAATTTTAATCGTAGACGACTCTCCTACAGAGATGTATCGCTTTAAAGAAATTTTAGGTCGGCATGGCTATGATGTTCTAGAAGCCAATAATGGTGCCGATGGAGTTACGTTAACGCAAGCTGAACAGCCAGATTTGGTTTTGATGGATGTTGTGATGCCGGGCGTAAATGGCTTTCAGGCGACACGTCAAATCGCACGTGGTGCAACTACAAAGCATATTCCTGTGGTGATTGTCAGTACTAAAGATCAAGATACTGACCGTGTTTGGGGAAAACGCCAAGGTGCATGTGATTATTTAACCAAACCAATTGATGAGAGTGTCTTAATCAATGTGATTAAACAGCATCTCACGACGGGATAATTATGGCAGCAAATGGATTTATCGAATTACTTCGCCTGTCCAAACGTGGAAATCAAAACTACGTTGATAAAGAAAGTGAAGTAAATAGATGGTCAGGCATTGCATTTGAAATGATGGGGCAATATTTTGTTGCTCCACTAGGTGAAGTGACCGAAGTGATTTACCCACCTAAATGTACAGCAGTTCCAAACGTACAAAATTGGGTAAAAGGACTTGCAAATATTCGGGGACGTTTACTGTCAGTATCAGATTTAACCTATTTTATTTCTGGACAAAGAAGTCAGTTTACACCAACACAAAAAGTTTTATGCATTAGCCATAATGATCATTATGTCGGTTTGATTGTAGATCAAGTTTTGGGGATTCAACATTTCAATAAAAAAAGTTTTTTTTCAGAAAACAAAAATTTAGAAAAGAAGCTAAAAACATACTGTCAAGGGTATTTTCAACAGCATAATCGTGCGTGGAATATATTTTTGTTCAGCCAATTGTTGAGTGATCCTAAATACATGAATGCATCGGAAAAATTTAAATAAACGAGTTTCTACGCTCAATGTTAGGTTAAGCGTTTCGGGGAGAAGCTGAATGGGCTTTAAGCTAAAAAAGAAAAATACATCTGAAAATACGCAGAAAAATAATCCAATTGCAGCATCAAAGTTGCAAACGCAATTGGATCAGTTTTCCAAGTTATTCGGCGACAGTGATAAATCGAAACCATATCTGATTACAGCTTTGGTGACCATCATTGTCGCTGTAATTTGTTTGCTTACATTATTGTATAATGTTCCACGAAACAATGACTTAACACGTAGTATTGGTGAGTTAAAGTTACTTTCTCAAACCATGTCTCGTCAGGCGACAGAGGCAACGGCTTCTGGTAAAGAAGATACGATTAAAGATCTTGTTGCATCGCAAAAGAAATTTGATGAAAACTTGGAAATTGTTAAAGATATTCACTCATCAAATGCGGACATGAAAAAAGTAGAAAAACTTTGGTCAGAAGTCTCAGCAGATATCAGTTTAATTGCATCTGAACAAAAAGTAATTAATCAATTATATGATACTAACGTTACCATGAGTGATGTTATTCCTGGAATTCAGGCAGAATACAACTTAATGGTGAACCAAATGGCACGTGAAAATATGCCAAGTTCACAGGTTGTGTTGGCGAAAAACCAAGTGTTTATCGCCGAACGTATTTTACGTTCTATTTCATCAGTTTTAAGTGGTTCTGAAAATGCGCGTGCATCGGCAGATGACTTTAATGCTGACACCGAAACATTTGGTGCATATCTTGATGCTCAACTTAAAGGAAGTACAGAGCTTGGTGTAACACGTATTGATCAACCTTCTATGCGTGAGTCATTACAAAGTATACAGTCTGATTATAATGATGTCTTAAAATCTGCATCAGATAGTATTTTAAAGAACTCTTCAAAAATTGTAAAAGTACGTCAAGCATCGACGAATATTTTTGCTAAATCTGACCAGCTGTTAAAAGATTTAAATAATCTCAGCAGTAGCTCTTGGGCAACGACGGTTATTCCTGGCATATTATTAGTGATCATGCTTGGTATTTTCTTATTCTCTGTATTCAAACTTTTAACTTTACGTGGTGAAGCTGATAAAGTTCGTGTAACTCGTTTACAAGATGAGTATGACCGTAACCAAAATGCAATTTTACGTTTACTTGATGAGATTGCTGACTTAGCGGATGGTGACTTGAGTTCGTATGCAACAGTATCGGAAGACTTTACGGGTGCAATTGCCGACTCGATTAACTTTGCAATCGACCAATTACGTGACCTTGTATCGCGAATCAATGAAACGTCTCAAGAAGTTGCAAGCTATACCCAAAACACTCAGTTGATTACTAACCAGTTGGCTGAGGCATCTGAGCATCAGGCGCAAGAAATTGCAGGTGCGTCTACCGCAATTAATGAAATCGCACAATCGATTGAGCACGTATCTGCCAATGCGACTGAATCAGCAGACGTAGCACAACGTTCGGTACAAATTGCATCGAATGGAGCGGAAGTGGTAAACCGTTCAATCGAAGGTATGGATACGATTCGTGAACAGATTCAAGAAACGTCTAAACGTATTAAACGTTTGGGTGAATCATCACAAGAGATTGGTAACATTGTCTCTTTGATTAACGATATTGCCGATCAAACGAATATCTTGGCATTGAATGCTGCAATTCAGGCATCGATGGCAGGTGAAGCAGGTCGAGGTTTCGCAGTCGTAGCCGATGAGGTACAACGTCTTGCAGAACGTTCAGCTTCAGCAACTAAACAGATTGAAACACTGGTAAAAACCATTCAAACAGATACCAATGAAGCGGTAATCTCAATGGAGCAAACCACTTCGGAAGTTGTACGTGGTGCGCATTTGGCGAAAGATGCCGGTGTTGCCTTGGATGAAATTCAAAGCGTATCAAGCAGCTTGGCAAAATTGATTGAAAACATTTCTGACTCAGCAAAACTACAGTCAGCGTCAGCAGGTCATATTGCAAATACGATGAATATTGTACAAGAGATTACATCGCAAACGACCACTGCGACGTTTGATACAGCACGTTCGGTATCAGAGTTAGCAAGTATGGCAGACTCGTTACGTCAATCTGTATCTGACTTTAAATTACCAGAGCAATAATTTAGCAACCCAAAGAGTACTGTGTAAAAGTATTCTTTGGGTATTAATCACGCTTAGATCACTTAATTTATTGTTAATAAAATTAAGCTGTTGATAGGTTTTAGTCCCTCTAAGGAACTATGATAGAAGCCTGAGCTATGAAAAAAATATTAAAAGATTTAGTTGAAAATATAAATCTTCCCCAAGACGAATTTGTGGACCAAGATCCTGAAATTTTAGAAATCTTTGTGGAAGAGATCGAAGAGATCATCGAAAATGTTCAGCCGTTGTTAACACAATGGTTAAGTGAACCGTCAGATGCTGAACTTTTGACTGTAATTCGCCGTAATTTCCATACTTTGAAAGGGTCTGGTCGTATGGTGGGCGCAAAGTCATCAGGTGAGTTGGCTTGGACGGTTGAAGATACATTAAATCGTGTGATTGCTAAAAGTTTGAGTTTATCTCAACCATTACAGCAATATGTCAATGCGGTATTTAATATTTATAAATTTAAGCTGCATGATGATTTTGCCAAAGCACAAGCGCATCAGTTAGATTTAAGACCTTTGGTTTTGTTGGGACAACAGATTCAACAAAATCTGAGTATTGAGCCAGCACTTGAAGAATTACTTGCACTTTCAGCGCAATTAAATAGTGCAGATGTTTTGACAGGCTTAGAATATTCTACAACCGATGATGCGGCTGAGGTTATAGCACAAGCAAAACCAACGACTGCTATGGTAGAGTCTGTAATTCCTGAAAGTCCTGTGACTATCCCAGAACAACCAGAAGTTATTTCGTCTGAAAAAACTTCACTTGAGAATCACAAGGAGGCGGTTGACGAAGCTGAGGATCGTCGATTTCTGGCCGAGACTATTGCAATCTTTATTGAAGAGTCTGAAGAACATCTGGCGTCAATTGACACGTTCTTAAGCATTGAACAGCATACCGCAGATCACTATAATCGTTTGATTCGTGCATTACACACCTTGCGTGGTAGTTCAGCGATGGCGCATGTGGATGATGTATTTCATGCGAGTAGTAAAGTTGAACAATTATTTAAAATTTTGTTAAAAGACGATACACAGCATAGCACCAATGAAAATGCACTTTTAATACATTATACTGAATTTGTTCGAGATTATTTGCATACACTGGTGCAAGAAAATAGTTCAGAACAACAAAAAGTTATTTGTCAAAAGTTTAATGATGCTTGGGAACGTTATGATTTCCAAACTGAATATTTAGAAAGTAATGAGCATCAGCAAGATCTCGTTTCTCAACTGGTTGACTTAGATATTGAGCATTTGCTTGATGCTGAATTTGATTTTGATCAAAAAGCCAAAGTTGAATATCCAGCATATTTTGAAAGCTTAATGCGTGAAGCTGATGTATTAATTGAACATACAGACAACCGCGCAGCACAAGGTATTCATGATATTAGCTTGGCATTAAAAGTTGCTTATGAACATATATTGGCTGATCAACGTTTACTGAATACAGATTATGTATTTGAGATTTTTAATCAAGTACATCAAGAGTTTATTCATCTATTTGATGCATTAGCATCTGGTCAACGCGTCGTTTTAAATGAAAATGGTCAACATGTTTTAGAACAATTGTATGACTATGTTACACAAGACATTGAACAGATTGAAGCTGTGGATTCTGCACAGACAGAGTCACTTGAAACTGTAGATTTGGAAACGATCACTGTTCCTGAAACTGCAGCGACAGCTGAATTTAATAGCAATCAAATCTTTAATCTGATTGCAAAAGATCAGCAATATTTACATTCTGCCGATAGTTTTAAAGACTTTGATGCTGAGGTCTTGGATATTTTCCTTGAAGAAGCAGATGAGCTGTTGGTGGGGATTGATCAGGATTTAACGGTATGGTTCTCTGATAGCCAAAATCTGACGTCATTAAATAATTTGATGCGTTATTTGCATACCTTAAAGGGTGGTGCGAATATGGTACAAGCAGAGCATATTGGTCTGATTGCCCATCATTTAGAATCAATTTATGAACGAATTATTAAGCAACAAATTCCTGTAAATGCGGCGTTGATGCAAACCATTCGTATGGTTCAGGATGAAATTGCAGAACGTATTCAAGTGATTCGTGAACAAGGGATTGATTATCCAGCTGTTCATCTTTTAGGTCTTTTGCAAGCTATTGAAAAGCAACAGCCGATCAAACTTGCATTCGATACATCGGATGAGCCTTCTGCCGTTGCAGAGCCTGAACATGTAGGGCAGTCTGATTCTATTCAGCAATTTGAAGCACAAGCGCCAGTTGATGAAGTGGGATCTGTCGCTGCGATACAAAATGATTCTTCAGTCGAAGATGTGGCACAAGATGCTTTTGCAGAAGAAGCTGAAGAATTATTGGCACGTGCTGATGATATTTTAGATCAATGGTTTGATGAGCGTAGTAGTCGTAGTCTATTATTGCAATTACAACGTATTGCCCACACTTTAAAAGGTGGTGCAAAAATGGTTGGTTATACACAAATATCTGATATTGCATATGAATTAGAAAATACATTTGAACGTTTTGGTTTGCATAATTTCAACTCAAATGCTTATGATCAGTTATTGAGTAAAGCATTTAATTGGTTGAAAAATGCCATTTTGTCGAATAATTATGAGCATTTTGATTCGATCAAAACGGGTCTTAAAAATATTCAGTATGTTGATGTATCGGCACAATTACCTGAAAAAATAATTAGCAATGATATCTTTTGGGATAATCAGAGCGTTGAGTTTATTCAAGGTGATGGTACTGAACCACCATCAATGTTGGGTGAATGGGGGCAAGTTGAGCAAGTTGAAAACAGCAATGAGATGATTCGTATCTCGGCAGACTTGATTGAAAAAATGATCGATTTGTCGGGTGAGAACTCAATTAACCGTTCACGTATTGAAATGGATTTGGGGCAGTTTGGTAATACGCTGTCGGAAATGGAATTGGCGATTCAACGTTTGGCAGATCAGTTACGCCGAATGGAAGGGGAATTAGAGTCACAAATTATTGCTAAGCATGGTGATTCAAATTCACGTTATGCTGATTTCGATCCACTTGAAATGGACCAATATTCTTCTTTAAATCAGTTATCTAAGTCACTTGCCGAATCTGCATCGGACTTGGTGGATTTTAAGAGCACATTGGCTGAAAAAATTCGTGATACAGAAGGTTTATTGTTACAACAAGCACGTATTCAAGCTGAAATTCAAGAAGGTTTAATGCGTACTCGTTTGGTACCATTTACCCGCTTATTACCCCGTTTACAACGTTTGGTACGTCAAACGGCTTCAAGTTTAAATCGACCAACCGAGCTGATTGTACATAATACAGAAGGTGAATTGGATCGTAATATTCTTGAAAAGCTCATGTCTCCATTAGAACACATGTTACGTAATGCAATTGACCATGGTATTGAAGAAACGTCTATTCGCGAGCAATGTAATAAGCCTGCAACAGGACGCATTGAGCTGAATATTAGTCGTCAAGGTACAGATGTCTTGGTTGAGTTTAAGGATGATGGAAAGGGAATTGATCCGAAAATCATCAAAGCCAAAGCATTGCAAAATGGTTTGATTCAAGCTGATCAAAGCGTGTCTGATGAAGAAATATTGCAATATATTTTTCATCATGGCTTCAGTACTGCGCAACAAGTTACTCAGATTTCTGGGCGTGGTGTTGGATTGGATGTGGTACAAAGTGAAATTAAGTCACTTGGTGGGCAAGTCTCAGTGTCTTCGGTACTCGGTCAAGGTTCAACTTTTACCATTCGTGTACCAACTACTGTTGCCGTGAGTGATGCCTTGATGGTGAAAGTGGGTGATCAGCAATTTGCTGTACCATTATCACAAATTGACCGTATTGTACGTATTGCACCAAGTACCTTGGAAGAATATTTCCATAGTAATAAAGAAGACTTTGTCATCGATCAGCAACGCTATAATTTACGTTATATGGCTGAGTTTGTGGCGCACCAACCAATGCCACGTTTCTCCGGTATTGCACATTCTTTACCTGTGCTGCTGATTAAAAATAACAGCGGTAAAAATACAGCATTATTGGTCGATCAGTTGATTGGTTCACGCTCACAGATTGTTGTAAAACCAATTGGCAAGCAATTTACATCAATTGGCGCTGTGGCCGGTGCAACAATTTTGGGTGATGGTCAAGTCTGTTTAATTTTAGATGCACAAAATATTGCACGTCAGGCTTTGAGTAATAAACGTCAAGCAGCGAATGATCAACGAGAGTTAACGCGTCACCGTGATCAGCGTCATTTGGTAATGATTGTGGATGACTCAGTGACAGTACGTAAAGTGACTTCGCGTTTGCTTGAACGTCATAACTTTGATGTCATCACTGCCAAAGATGGTGTAGATGCTATTGAGCAGTTGGAAAATGTCAAACCAGACTTAATGTTGCTTGATATTGAAATGCCACGTATGGATGGTTTTGAGGTGACCAATTGGATTCGCCACCATGAAATTCATCATGAGTTGCCAATCATTATGATTACTTCAAGAACAGGTGAAAAACATCGTGAACGTGCATTTAGTTTAGGTGTGACGAATTATATGGGTAAACCATTCCAAGAAGCTGATTTGTTGGAAAATATTCAGAATTTGTTGGTTGCACAATAAGGAGTAATGATGTCTCAAAATGGCAAAGGATCGATTTTAGATCAAACCAATACACAGGAGCTTCAGCACCTTATTACGGTATCAACGGGTTTTATTGATGCATATATCATTGATTGTTATGAAAAAGCACCAATGTTATTGCCACAAAATATTGTCATTTCCGCACTCGATAGTCCAACACAAGTGAAAACAGTAGAGTGGCATGAGCGTAAATTACCTGTATTTCGTGTGAGCGATCCCCATACAACTTTAGGGGTTGCTTTGGTGATTGAAGGTGATTCCGCAAATGAACGTTTTGCTTTATTGTGCAATGAAATGCCACGTTCGATTCGTTTACGTATCTCAGAAGTAGTAGACGAGGAGCAGCAGTCTGAGGATGAAACCATTTTATATATGGTGAGAGTAGGTGAGGAAAGTTTCCATGTCCCTAACTTAGCGAAGATTCAAAAAGAATTAGAGCTAAGCGAATAAAAGAAAAGGAATGCGATGCATTCCTTTTTTTGACCAATATGATTAGGTCAGTAATTGTTCTAAAATTTGCTCATAAATGTCGGTTAATGGGTCAAGTTCATCAATATTAACATGCTCATTGATTTGATGAATTGTTGCATTTAATACGCCTAATTCAAGCACTTGTGCACCTGTAGGAGCAATAAAACGCCCATCCGAAGTACCACCACTGGTTGAAAGTTCAGCAGTTGTTCCTGTGACATTTTTAATTGCTGTTGTTGCCGCATTTACCAACTCACCGACAGGTGTTAAAAATGGTAAACCAGATAAAGTCCATTGTGCTTCATAATCGACTTGATGACGATCTAATATTTCTAGCACACGGGCTTTTAATTGTTCCGCAGTCACTTCAGTGGAATAACGGAAATTGAAGGTCACTGTCATTGTGCCAGGCACAACATTGGTTGCACCTGTACCCGCTTGAATATTTGAAATTTGGAAAGATGTTGCTGGGAAATATTCATTACCATTGTCCCATACTGTCTCACACATTTCAGCCAATGCTTTTGATGCTGTGTGGATAGGATTAATCGCAAGATGAGGATAAGCAACATGACCTTGCTTACCTTTGACGGTAAGAACGCAGTTTAAAGAACCACGGCGACCATTTTTGATAATGTCCCCTAATGTTGAAGTACTAGAAGGTTCACCGACCAAGCACCATGTCATTTTTTCATGACGTGCTTCAAGGGTCTCAACAACTTTGACTGTACCATTGATCGATGGACCTTCTTCATCTGAGGTAATCAAAAAGGCAATTGAACCTTTATGGTTTGGATGTTTTTTGACAAAGCGTTCAGAAGCAACCACCATTGCAGCTAAAGCGGTTTTCATATCTGCACTGCCACGACCATACAACTTACCATCACGAATTTCTGGTAAAAATGGATCAGATTCCCAAGCATCTAAATGCCCCGTTGGAACAACATCTGTGTGGCCTGCAAAGCAAAAAACAGGTGCTTCTGTACCACGGCGTGCCCATAGATTGTCGACATCCTCAAAGCGCATATTTTCAATGTTGAAACCGACAGCAGCTAAACGCTCAGCCATCATGTTTTGGCAACTATGATCGACTGGTGTGACTGAGGGTTGACGTAAGAGTGCGAGGCTGAGATCCAAAGTGTCTGAGGCATTCATGGTTAAAAATAAAATCTGAAAGGGGAAAGCTTATAATAGAGAAGATCGTTTTGAATGAAAACTAAAAAGCTTTCTGAGTTGAACTTATTCTTTGCTATAAAAATAAAAAAAGCCTTATCAAAAGATAAGGCTTTTTTTTATTATTTAAATTAAAGTTTATTTTCGACTTTTTCAGCAGAGTTTGTCACTGCATTTCCTGCTTTAGATACGTCTTGACCAGCCCCTTTAATGGTATTACAGCCTGTTAAAACAAACGCTAACATAATTGAAGCTGCTAAAACTTTTTTCATCATTGATCTCCAGTTTAAAATTATTCTGATGCCTAGATAGATTAAAAAAATCATGTACAGTTGAATATGATTGTTTTATGAGTGCTTGGTTATATTTTGTATATTTTTCGGGTGATTTTTACACTTTTTGCACATGAATATTGAGGATATGAGGTTGACGGTACATATAAAAATCTTGCTGATCCTGATGCTTATATAAACCATTTGTCCACCATATTGCATTATTTGTGCTTTGTGTAATATTTGGACAAATCCATTCGTGGCGTGTTAATGCATAATATTTTTGCTGTGGAATTGTGCGTCCCCAATGACCGATACGGCGCATATCATTTATCCAAGTTTCTGTTTTATATGGGAAATAATGAGTTGGGTAATATAGTTGTCCCTTTAACACGCTAAAGCGTTTTTGAATTTCGTGCGACTGTACAGCGGTGAATTGAAACTGTTTTTCTGTGAAATGTTTGAGTTTTCGCAGCAGCGTATCCTGTCGGTTTAAACCATACCAATGTTGCAGTTGAAAATCTGCCTCAGCTAAATAATATTTTAAAGCGACCTCCCAATGTTCGATTTGTTGAGTATTTTCATTCAAAATTAAGAAGTCAATTTCCCCTAAAGTCCGTTGCCCTTGAAACATTTGAATGCTGTGTCCGAGCAATTTGAAGGCATGAAATCTGTGATCTTTTAACCAAAACCACATCAAATATTCAAAGCGTAAGCCTAAACGTGTGCTTTTCAGTTGTGCGATAAAATGAAGTAATTCTGTGGGATCTCGATCTAATTGTTCAAGACGAGTTTCATATTGTAGATAATGTTGTTGCCAAAAATGATCTGGATGTAATTGAAATGAATATTGAATCGCTAAATCATTTGGGATTTGCGCAAGAATATTAGGGCTTGCAACAACAAATGCTAACTGTCGAACGATCGGTGTTTTAAATTTTAACCAAGGTTCAAAATAACTGAGATTGATTGCATTCAAAAGCAATGATCCAAAGAAAGAAAATACAGTGTTTAATCATAAAACATATATACTAACGAAGTTTGAAAAATTGAGTTGATCTATGCGAATTTTGTTTTGGCGTAGCCTGGTGATTATTTTTATTGTCCTTGGCTTTATTGGTGCAATATTGCCAGGTATGCCAACAACAGTTTTTTTAATTTTGGCATTGTGGGCAGCATCAAAAGGTTGGCCACAAGTACATGATTGGTTATTGAATCATCCTAAATACGGTAGAACGTTAAGAGCATGGCGTGAACATGGTACTGTGCCACGCAAAGCAAAATGGTTAGCAAGCCTCATGATGACAGCAAGTGCGATCTTAATGTTATTTACCAATGCGCCTGTAGCGGTCAAAATTTTTACCAATTTAACCATGTTAATTGTGGCAATTTGGCTTTGGACGCGTCCAGAAGAGCAAGTTGAAAGATAAATTAAAATTTTAAAATAAAGCGCTCTACAAAATTTCAGTCATTTTAAGGTGCTAAGATGCATTGAAAATAAAAGCTCAAAATAGAATAAAAATTGCCGAATTGTATTTCTAAAGCAAAATAAAAGCTAAAAATCGCAATATTTCAAAACAGGGGAATAAAATAAAGTATGAAAGATTCAATTTAAATCACGATAAATAGATAAATAATAAACAAAAAAGCTCAAAATATATCAAAATGATCTATTTTTTAATCACTCAAACGCAAAAAGTGAAAAACGTGGAGAAAAGCGTTTGACAGTCGGTAAAGATTCTCTATAATGCACCTCACAAACGATGAAGTCGTTAGGGCGCTTAGCTCAGTTGGTAGAGCGTCTGCCTTACAAGCAGAATGTCGGCGGTTCGATCCCGTCAGCGCCCACCAAGCTTTAACGTTGAATTTATAGTGCAGCGGTAGTTCAGTTGGTTAGAATACCGGCCTGTCACGCCGGGGGTCGCGGGTTCGAGTCCCGTCCGCTGCGCCACTTAAGTTCAATAAATCGTTTGTATAGCAATGAAAATTGTTGAAGTGCAGCGGTAGTTCAGTTGGTTAGAATACCGGCCTGTCACGCCGGGGGTCGCGGGTTCGAGTCCCGTCCGCTGCGCCACTTTACAATAGATTTGCAATAAGGTTTAATGCCTGACTAGCGTTTAAATTCATATTTATCTCGCTC
Source organism: Acinetobacter piscicola (assembly GCF_015218165.1). Taxonomy (NCBI): domain Bacteria; kingdom Pseudomonadati; phylum Pseudomonadota; class Gammaproteobacteria; order Moraxellales; family Moraxellaceae; genus Acinetobacter; species Acinetobacter piscicola. Next base: position 983,079 of record NZ_CP048659.1, read on the forward strand.
AGGGCGCTTAGCTCAGTTGGTAGAGCGTCTGCCTTACAAGCAGAATGTCGGCGGTTCGATCCCGTCAGCGCCCACCATAATTTATATAGTAATATATAAATGCCGTAATGCAGCGGTAGTTCAGTTGGTTAGAATACCGGCCTGTCACGCCGGGGGTCGCGGGTTCGAGTCCCGTCCGCTGCGCCATTTCCTTGATACCTGATCTTGGAATTGTAATAATGCAAGTTGATACCATGTTTTGATCTTGCACGATAAAGATAGCAATGCTATTTTTATGACTCAGGGCGCTTAGCTCAGTTGGTAGAGCGTCTGCCTTACAAGCAGAATGTCGGCGGTTCGATCCCGTCAGCGCCCACCATATTTATGCGATAAAAAGCACAAGACCTCACTTTACATCATGTAAAGTATCGTAATGCAGCGGTAGTTCAGTTGGTTAGAATACCGGCCTGTCACGCCGGGGGTCGCGGGTTCGAGTCCCGTCCGCTGCGCCATTTCCTTGATACCTGATCTTGGAAGTGTGATAAAGCAAGTTACAACATTCTTTTGTTGGTCTTGTATCCTAAAATAGCAATGCTATTTTTCTCAGGGCGCTTAGCTCAGTTGGTAGAGCGTCTGCCTTACAAGCAGAATGTCGGCGGTTCGATCCCGTCAGCGCCCACCATATTTTATCTCTTTATTTTCTTTTCATATTTTTTAAAATTCCTGTAATATATAGGGATAAAAAATTTAATTATATTACGAAAATATGCGAAATCCTTATCAGCGTAAGTCTGCGTCGAATACTCAAAAAACTGCATTATCTGCCGAAGATCAATATCGACATTTTATTGAAACCATTATTGCTCAAGCCAAAGTCTATGCTTTATATGATGAAGGTTGGGCGTTGTGCGCAACACCTACAGGTCAGCAGGCATTTGCAGTTTGGCAAAGTCGAAGTTTAACGCAATTATTGATTAAAGATAATTGGGCTCGTTACTCTATTCAAGAGATTGATTTGGTCGCTTTTATTGAGCAAGTAATTCCATTTATTATAGAAAATAATACTTTACTGTCAGTCAATTTAACGCCTGAGGGACAGAATATTTTAGTATCTGGTAGTAAGTTTTTGATAGATATGAAAAAGGCTTTATATGCTTTATATCTTGAACAACCTGCATTATTTCAAAATAATCAATTACCTTTACCCCGCAAAATTAGAATTCATCATACTTAAGTTGGTTTAATATAAGGTGAGAATATCACCTTATGTGTGATTTATTTTTAATATTCATGAAGTAACCAACCACTCAGGTAAGCAAAGTATTCACGTAACCAAGCGTTGTAGCGTGTTGCTAATGGTGTTTTGGCACTGTATGTTATAAAGTTTTGGTAGCCTTGTTTCCTTGCAATTGCTGCTGCACGTAAGGTATGAAAATCACTGGTCACTATGGCGATTTTTGCATTTAGACCTAGATGATGTGCTTGTAAAATTTTCTGACTATTTTTTAGATTGAGTGCTGTGCTTGTACTTTGATTTTCTTCTAAAATTTTGGCAGCATTTAAGTGATATTTTTCTTGTAAATAGGCTGACATGACTTCTGCTTCAGTAATGTTTTCTCTATAATCTAGCCCACCACTGACAATGATCCATGCCTGTGGGTGCTGTTGGTGTGCAAGCGCTGCTGCTGTATCAAGGCGTGAGGCGAGCGTAGGTGAGGGACGACCTTGGATGATACCGCTACCCAAAATAATAATGGCATCGACTTGTATTATTGGGGTGTTTGCTTGGGTTTGTTCATGTAAGTAGATAAAAAAAGCCAAGACACTGATAGCCCATAGACTAAAGAAACCCCATCCCACTTGCCAAAATATTTTTAGTTTTAGGTTTTTTTGTAGCATATTTTGAATTTTTTGATAAAAAATCACGTAGATGAGAAAGCATAGTCCAATACAAAAGGGCAGAATTGTGCCTAGATGGATTTTATTTTGCAAAATAAGAATAAGACCATCTCCAAATAGGACGAGACCTAGAATAAATAAGCTACTACGCAGTAAAATAGAGAACTTCATTCGCGCTATTATCATCATTTTAAACAAGATTATTTATTATTTTAACAAAGCCTTAGCTTTATTGAGCGTTGAAATTGTAAAGTCAGTTGATAGTGAGCAAAATAAAAAAAACCGAGCCATGTGGCTCGGTTTGATTTTAATTTTTTGGAAAATTTAAAAATAAATCAGTACACATCACGTTTATAGCGACCATTTTCACGTAACTGATTGACTAGTTGTTCACCTAACATATCTACCAATGCTTGGTCAACATCACTTGCCATGCCTTGAATGCTACCACAAACATAGATGACAGCACCTTGGGCGATCCAAGCCTTTAATCGTTGTTCTTGTTCACGGAGTTTATGATGCACATAGACTTTCTCGACTTGATCACGCGAAAATGCTAAATCTAGATATTTAAGCATTCCTGTTGTTTGCCATGCTTCTAAGGTTTCTTTAAAGAAGAAGTCATGTGCTTGTTGGCGCTCACCAAAGATCAGCCAATTATCTGTATAACTTGAGCGCACACGACTATGGATCAAACTCATCAATCCTGCAATGCCTGTTCCATTACCAATACAAATAATTGGGCGATTGTCATCGATTAAATGGAATGACGGATTGGTACGGATACGCATCGCAATTTGATCATTCACTTGGCAATGTTGTGTTAACCAACCTGAACCTAAACCAAGCTCACCATTTTCATCGCTTTGTTGGCGTACCACCAAACGTAAAATCTGCTGTGATGGAATACTGGCAATTGAATATTCTCGAGTAGGTAATATAGGTAATTGTTCAAGTAAATGCTGCATGTTGGCAAAAGGTTCAACATCGACATTGAGTTGACGATTCCACAGCGCATGTTGAATCTCTTGATCTTGTCCATCTACAGGTGTTTGAGCTGAAATTTGATATTTTTGCATAAATGCTTGGATACGCTCAGGACTATTTCCTGTTTGAATTTCCGCAATATCACCTGCTTGCCAAGTAACTTCATGTGTTGCTTGTAATTCTAGATTGAATGCTGGTGCACCTAAGCTATGTGGATTAAGTAATTGTTGTTTCTTTAATGTCCATTGATCAAAGACTTTTTCAATACTCATATTGCCGAGTTCAAGTTGCGTGATTTGTGCAAGGGCAGATGTCCATTTCGCAATATCAGTGGCATTGCCATTATCGACTTCAACGGTTTTAAACAAGGCTTGTGCGTGATTACGTTGTAACCAAGCATCGAGTTGATGACCAAAGCTGCAATAAGTCTCTGGATATTCTTGTGAACCTAAAGCTAAAACTGCATATTTTAGATGCTTTAAGTCTAAAGATTGTGTCATTAATTTTTTGACAAATGTGATGGCTAAATCAGGTGCTTCGCCTGTGCCATAAGTACTGACTACAAATAAGATTTGTGGGGAGTTTTGCAAGTCTGCTAAGGTTAAGTCTTGTATTGCTTTGACTGTCACAGGTTGACGAGCTGCTTGTAAGTTGGTGGCTGTACGCCAAGCCAATTGTTCAGATACGCCTGTTTGCGATGCATAACTGATCAGCCAAGGGGTCGCATTTGGATCAATATCAACAATTGCAGTTTGGTTGCGTGCAGCTAATGTTAATTTCTTTTGTTTACGGCGTTTCAGATACAGCATCCAACCTGTCACAAAGAATAATGGCATACAGAGTGCAGCCAACATCACTAAGAATTGATAAATTGGACCAAAGAAGCTACCACGATGCACAGGTAACATACTGCTCATAATTTTTTCATTGAGCTTTTTATCTTCATAAAGCTCAATTTTTTCAATTTGATTGTTTTGATAATTAAAGGTTGCTTTGTTACGAGCGCGTTCATGTTGTGGAATCGCATCTACAAAAGAAACGTCCATGACACCATCTGCTTTTTTCGGAGTAGAGAGGGTGATTGATGAATACGCTTGTTTATATTGTGCATGAAAGCCCGTCCATGTTTGTGTATAAGCGATGACAATTTGACTTGGATCAATTTTGGCTTTATCTCGACCTTTACCTTGTCTTTCACCTTCTGCTGAACCACGGCGTTCATTTTTTGCCTGAGCTTCAGTTACTGCATGTTCATTTGGTTTGGCTTTACCTGCACCTGCTTGCATTTCAGGTTGTGGACGATCCACACCTAAAACTGTGTACATGCCATTACGCCACCAATCATACGACCAATATAAGCCTGTTACAGCTAATAAAAGATAGAAGATGACCACCCAAGTGCCAACAACCGCATGTAAATCCCAGAGGAAGTTACGGCCTTTGAGTTGAGGTTTAATGCTGAACCATTGTTTCAATGAATGTTTTTTAGGCCAACGTAAGTACAAACCACTGAGAATGAAATAAATCAGAATGAGGGTACATGCACCTGTAATTTGTTTACCGACGGGTCCAACGGTTAAATTACGATGTAATTGTTGAACAAATTGAAAAAATTCTCTTCCTTTAATATCAGGAAGTACTGCTGCTGTGTACGGGTTGATCATCATATTGAAGCCTTTACGTGCACCTTCTTTCTCAATATTGATACTTGAACTGGCATTTGGCGCTTGGTCTATGGTGATGCTATTAATCTTGATTTCAGGTTGAGTATTCTGAAAATGTTGATAAATTTCAGCAGGGCTAAGTTTTGCTCGATTTTCGACTTGTACCGTATAACTGTCTGGATTGAGTAATTTTTGAATCGGCTGTTCATAAGAATAAATCGCACCAGTGCCCCCCATAATGGAGAGAATCAAGCCAGCAGTAATCCCGAAAAACCAATGAAGTTGGAAAAGTATTTTTTTAAACATGTGTGTTCAGGTAAAAGGCAGAATTTGAATGTGGCAATTATAACTGAATAAATTGTAGAGAGAATGGATTTAAAGATAATATTTATTCTCATTATCATTATGTTTTATGCATTAAAAAAGCCTCCATACTAGGAGGCTTAATATTGATATGAAATTAAAGCGTTTTTGGTTCGCCTACAGTTTCTTTTAAATGCTTGCGTACGGTTTCAAAAGAAAAGTTCTTGCTGTTCATACGACTTGGAAGGATGTAAGCACCTTGTTGACCTTTAACTTTAAAGTTCACCAATAAAAAATCTGGGGTGTTATACCATTCATAAATATCTTTCCAACCAATCGTTCCAACACCTTCTTGCATGCCCATTTGTTGACGCATTACGATGCCGTGGGGTTGGACGCCGAGTTTAATGCCTTTGATTTCTTGCACTGGGAATTCGTTCATCTTACGTTTGACATACCATTCCAAGCCAAATTTACGTACAAGGAGGTAAATTGCAACACAGGCAAGCAAGACCCAAAAAATGACAGTGGAATAATTTTTAATAAAAATAAGACCAAGTAGAGATAATGCGGTAATCACACCCATGATTGCCCACGCTTTGGTACCAATTTTATTGGTACTGCGCCAAATCATTAATTGAGCATTGCGTTGTTCCGCCTCAGTAACTTCATACGGCACAGGTTGTAGGGTATAAGCGTAAAGATTTTTGGCAGTCATAATGTCAGTATTAAAAAAATATATAGAGCTAAGCAGAGTTTAGCATTATTTACATTCAAATCGTCAGTATATTCTACCAAAATACCTGCAAAATGCATTGTGTTTACAGTGAAGCAAGTTCAGTTGACTGCTCATCTCGTTCGTGGCTTAAACTTTGTTTGAGCGTACTGAGTTGTTTTAAAATGCTAAACATTAACGACAGTTGTTGTAAAATAATCAAAGCTTTTGCTGAGTCTTCATCCGACTGATTTAAACGTAAACGAATGGTTTGCAACATATTATGTGCAGTTAAATCAGGCATTTCGTCTCTTAATAATGCACCTCTAATGTCATCAAGTGCTTGATCGAGTAAACCTAAAATCTCTGAATCATGAATTTTTTCACGATGTGCACCTAATGCTGCGATATAGCTAATAAAAGTATGATTTAAACATAAAAACTCAAATGCCAAGGTTTTTTGTGCAGGGTCAAAATCGGGCTCAGTGGCTAAAGTAGAAATTAATGAGGCAACATCGGCATCGGTATTATGCGCAGCTCGGCGGACAATACGATAATTCAGCGCATTGTTACGACCATGATGATACTGATCAACAACCTCAGCCAAATACTGACATTGTGACTCTAAAGAACGATTGATGGTACGTGGTAAGCGGCGGAATTTCCAATCTGGAAAAATAAAGCTCACACCAAACCATGCAAAAGCACAACCGATGATAGTGTCAATCAGACGGGGCAATGCGGCTTCAAAACCTAAACCATCTAAATTAAAATTAATGAGCGCTAAAATCGTAATGAAAGCCGTTGCTTGTGCATATTGTTTACTGCGTAAATCGAAGAATAAAACCCCACTTAGAATGAGTAATAAGAGTTGTCCTTCTACAGTCGGCACAAAATAGAGAATCGCATAACCCGCAATAATCCCAGCCAAAGTCCCGATAATTCTTAGCCGTAAACGACGCTTGGTGGCATTAAAGTTAGGTTGGCTGACGAAAAGCGCAGTGAGTAAGACCCAATAGCCATATTCAATTTCGGTGATTTGCACAAAGACGTAACCAATAAACAGCACCACAGAGACCCGAATCGCATGACGGAATAGGACTGATTCAGGGGTTAAATGTTGTTTAATCCGACTGAAAATATCATCCAAACCTTTTAAGTCATCATCTTTGAGTTGGTTTTCGATGTGTTTACTTTGATCATATTTGATATGGCGTTCAGTTTCGACATTTTGGAGTTGGGCATCGATCGACTTTAAATTTTGATATAAGGAAAATAACGCATTGACCCAAATTTGGTCATAATTTTGTTCTGTGCGCAGTCGTTCTAAAGAATGTCTCAAATTTTTAAAAGCATGACTAAAACGCGCATTATGTTGATAAGTAGTACGGTTTAGAATGCTGTCACTCAAATCCTTACATGCTTTACCTTGCAAGGATAAAATCCGTTGGAAGCGAAATAAAATGTCACTATGTTCAAATATTTTAGCTAATTTTTGATAATCAATATGAGCTGAATCTGCACGTTCATGAATATCTTGTGCGACAAAGTAGTATTGCAAACTGCGGCGCGTATCACGTTGACCCCGGTCACCTTTTAAACGTGTCAATAGGGCAGTTTTCATATCGTTGAAAATGCCAATCAATTGACCATTTTCCATAGATAGACTGATCATACTCTGTTGATAGCTTTCAGAAGTCATATCAACATCAAACAGATTGGATTTTGAAAATAAAAAATCGCCTAAAGCCGAATAACATTGTGCAAGTTTGTCTTGTACTTGGCGTACAGGAAATAATAAGAAACTGATGGTTGAAATCAGTCCATACCATGCAGCCCCAATGACCAATAAACTGGGTTGCATATACCAGGGTTCAAACAAGTGCACACCGAGCATCGAATAAACTGAAATGACTAAGCAACCGTAAGAGATGGTGGCGTACCGTCGACCTAAGGAGCCTAATAAAATCCAGCCAATACAGGAGATGATTAGTCCAAATGCAAACAATATCGGATAAGGAAAGAGCAAGGTTACTGAGGCAGCGGTCACAAAAAAACCAATATAGGTATAGACCAAGTTCATGATGCGCACAGAAAAACGATCATCAATATCACTTAAACCTGCCGCTACGACACCTAAAGTTAAAGGAATGGTCATCAACTGCTGGTCTAAGAAATACGGTACAAAAGCCGTCCCTGCAAAAGCAATAATCATGCGAATGTTATACATAATACTGGTATTGTAGGTTGCTTTTTTAAGTCGATTGAGCCACGTGTTCAAAACGATTCCTTGTGTAGCACTTTTTAATAAGTCTAAAAATAATCAAAGCGTAACATGTGAAACTTCAATTAATCAGCAATAGAAATAATACAATGCAAGCGTTACACTTGTCTGCATTTCCTCCGATTAAATTCATACTTTCTATGTCTCAACAACAGGTCAAAGCGCAATATTCAATGGGTTGGATTTTGCTACTCGCACTCTTTACATCGCTTGGACCCTTGTCGATCGACATGTATTTACCTGCTTTACCGCAAATGGCGCAAGACTTTAATGTCTCGACACAACAAGTTGCCAATTCATTGCCCGCATATTTCTTTGGTTTGGCTGTAGGGCAATTGATTTATGGTCCAATCAGTGACCGCATTGGACGTAAAAAACCATTGTACTTTGGGATGACCTTATTTGCTTGTGCGAGTTTGCTGTGCGTTTTAGCCAATGATCAATGGTCGTTGATTGCGGCACGTGTGTTGCAAGCGCTTGGAGGTTGCGTAGGCGTAGTGATGGCACGTGCAGCCATTCGAGATCAACTCGATGTGCAAGGTTCAGCACAGGCTTTTGCCAGTATGATGATTGTTATGGGGATTGCACCTGTGCTCGCACCAACTTTGGGTGCTTGGATTTTATACTTTTTTGAGTGGCACGCCGTTTTTATTGTCTTAATGTTGATTGGCTTTTTTTGTTTGGCATGTGTGCATTTTTTCTTTAAAGAAACATTGCCTGTAGAACGCCGTTTACAACTCAATATGAGACAAGTCTTACAACTGTATGTAGAGATTTGCAAAGATCGTAGTTTTTATTTACCTATGCTTGCAGGTTGTTTAACAGGGGCTGCACTTTTTGCTTATATTGGTTCTGCCGCTGCAGTATTGATGGATCAATACCATCTGAATGAACAACAGTTTGCTTATGCCTTTGGTTTTAATGCCTTAGGTATTATGTGTATTTCATTTTTAAATAAAAAATTGGCAAAAAAATTCTCTGTCGTGCAGCGTTTGCAATTGGGTGGATTGAGTCAAATTTTGGGTTCTATGCTGATCGTTATTTCAGGATTATTTCTTGATACACCGCTTTGGGTAGTGATGGTGGGACTGTTTTTTACTGTTTCAGGAATTGGTTTTACAGGCCCCAATGCAATGGCTTTGGCAATGTCTAAACAAGGTGAACGCGCAGGGACGGCCAGTGCAATTATGGGCAGTGCTCAATTTACATGTGGTTTAGTGGGTGGGATTTTACTGAATTTTCTAATGTTTAATCATGTGTTAAATATGGGGATTTTAATGCTGGGATTTACTGCCACAGGGGGGATTGCCATTTGGTTTGTTAAAAAAGAGTTGCAATTACAGCAGTAAAAAATCATCGTTGATTTAACGTTGAAGTGATACTTATGGTGCTCGGTGGGGGAGGAATTGAGGAAGATACTTCATCAAATTTTCATATTTTTGTGCAAAGTCATAAAAATATGCCTAGACATTAGTCTTAGTCATAAAATAATGATCTGCTATTTTGCAGCATAAATGTAAGAATATATAACAAAAAATGCAAAGTTAATCTGAAATAAGAATTGAAAATACAATGTTATTCGTTAAAACTGATTTTAATAAAGTTGTTGAGTTAAGATAAATTACAAGTGTGTTATTATTTTACACATAATGTTACTTTTATGTTTTAACTTAAGTTTAACGCTTTCATAATTTAACAAAAAAGCAGAAGTGCATCTGTTGATTTAGCAGATTAAGAAATGGGTGGTGTTTCAAAAAGTATGCTGAAACAAAGCAGGTTGAATTTTGATAAAATAGAGAAATGCGAATAACTCTAGAAATCAAATGTCCAACCTGCCTCAGTGACAGTATAAAGAAAAATGGCATCAAAGTAGATGGGAAACAAAACTATCAGTGCAAAGACTGTAAACGTCAGTTTATTGGTGACCATGCTCTGAGCTATCTAGGATGTCATTCAGGCATTACTCGAAAAATATTACAGTTGATGGTCAGAGGTAGTGGTATACGAGATATCGCTGAAGTTGAGCGAATCAGTATCGGTAAAGTTTTACGTACTTTAACCGAATCGACCTACCAAATTCAGCCTAAACAAAGTCATTATGAGTCTCTTGAAGTTGATGAGTTTTGGACTTTTGTGGGAAATAAAAATAATAAACAATGGCTTATTTACGCCTACCATCGAGAAACAGGTGAGATTGTTGCTTATGTTTGGGGTAAAAGAGACTTAGCTACAGTTCAACGATTGAAGGCAAAGCTTAAACAATTAGGTATTCACTACACCCGAATTGCAAGTGATCATTGGGACAGTTTCATAACTGCTTTTAAAAACTGCAAGCAAAGTATTGGTAAATTTTTTACTGTAGGTATTGAAGGTAATAATTGCAAAATAAGGCATCGAATTAGGCGCGGTTTTAGAAGGAGTTGTAATTTTTCAAAAAAGATTGAAAACCATTTTAAAGCTTTCGACTTAACCTTTTTTTACATCAATAATGGCTTCATTTAATGTCAGCATACTTTTTGAAACACCACCAAGAAATGATTGCTGATCACAAAAAAATATTGGTTGCTTCAACATGATATAGGGGGATTCAGCCAATGCTTGCACGGACGTACAACAGGATTAAAAACTAGGAGTTTTTCATGAGTCAATTCCTCAGCAGTAAAACATTTGTTTTGAAGAGCTTAGCCCTAACCGTAACAGCATTGATGGTTACGACAGCAAACGCAGCAACATCTGATCAAGAGGAAATTAAACAACTTCGTCAAGAGGTTGAAGCTTTAAAAGCATTAGTACAACAGCAACAACAAGTACAACAGCAACAACAAGTTACATTACAAGAAGTCGCAGCTCAACCTGCTGCACCACAGTCACCTTTAGCCTCTTTAAAATCTAAAACGGGTGCTGATGTAAATCTTTATGGTTTTGTTCGTGCAGATGCTTCTTATCAAGCAAAAGGTGGTGACGGTATTTTTAACCGTATCAATGAGGTTGATCTTAATAAAGCAGGCGATGAAAAAAATGATGATCGCCTTTATAGTACAGCAGCAACATCACGTATTGGTTTAGACTTTAAAGCGCCAGTTCAAGGTGCGGATGTTGGCGGTAAAATCGAAATCGATTTCCGTGGTTCAAGTGACACAGTACGTATTCGTCATGCTTACTTAAACTATAATAATTGGTTATTTGGTCAAACGACATCATCGTTCTTATCAACTGAAACTCAGCCAGAAATGTTAGATTTCAACTCACCATTAGGGATTGGAACAAAACGTACTCCAATGGTTCGTTATAGCGATAAACTAGACGCAAATACTCAATACTTTGTTGGTTTAGAAAAAGGTCGTGACGAAAACCGTTTACCTGCGGCAACTGCAAAAATTAGCCATAAATTGGGTGATACTGCTTTGTTAACAGGTCGTGCTTTGATTCAAGAAGTACGTGCACGTGCTGCTGATGACGCAACTGAGTTTGGTTGGGGGGTAGGTTTGGGTGCTAAACTGAATCTTGCTGAACAATTAACCGTATTTGGTGATTATTCTCATGTAAAAGGTGATAACTTCTTCTTACTGTATACAGAAAACCCATACCAAGTTGAAACAAATAAAACAGATATCGACTTAACTGATATTGATGCAGTAACTGTAGGGGCAACCTATAAGATTACACCTAAATTACGCAGTACTATTGGTTATGGTGCAGCATTCTATGATGATAGTACTTTAGGCGCTGATGCGAATGAAAAGTTACAACAAGGTTGGTTAAACGTGATGTATAGCCCTGTGAAACCAATTACATTCGGTACTGAATATGTCTATGGTGAGCGTGAAACTGTAGGCGGTGCAAAAGGTCGTGATAGTCGTTTAGGTTTGATGGCGAAATATGACTTCTAATCACATTTAAGTGACCAGAAGATGAAAATAACAGGAACTCTATGAGTTCCTGTTTTTATTTACATATTGCTAAAAATTTATACTTTATCTTCACGCTAAAATTTATCACTATAAAAGTGCTATCTATAACTTTAGTCTAATAATAGGATGGAAAAAGGCATAAATTTGTAAAAAAAGCTGATATTTTTTTGAAATTAAGCATAATGTTCGATCTTTTTAAAGTCGCTAAAAACCATGTTTTGAAAAGCGATAATAGTTAAGACAGCATTTTTACACTTGAATGTTGTTGCTTCAGTTTATTCACGATGTGATCCCTTGGGATAGGCTGTAAATTCTGATGTTTTTTGATGAAACTATCCATTTTATCAATGATAGAAGGAATAATGATGATTTCTCAAATAGATTTAATATGTTTATCATATTTTTATCCATCAAAAAATATAGCCACTCATGGGGTAATTTAACTCAGAACTTTAATTGTTCTATCTGTCTTTTCGTTGTGCAGTTTTATCCGCTTATACTTGAAGTAAATATTTAAGTATAAATAAGACTGTAGAACAAAAAGTATCACCTCAATTAAATGGAAATAATGATGGAATTTACTTTTAATGCCTTTTATACGCTGATAGCAGCCGTCATCGTGCTGTTATTAGGGCGTTTCCTTGTTCAAAAAATTGAATTTTTACGTAAATATAATATTCCTGAACCCGTTGCAGGCGGTTTGGTTGCAGCGGTTATTTCTTTGATTGTACATAATTTATTTGGCTATAGTATTACCACAAGTAGTGAATTACAAACAAGTTTTATGCTTGTTTTCTTTGCTTCTATTGGTTTGAGTGCAAACTTTGCCAAACTCAAAGAAGGTGGCATTGGCTTGGTTATTTTCCTTGTCTGCGTCGCGTCATTTATTATTGTGCAAGATATTGTGGGAATGAGTTTGGCATCTGCTTTAGGTTTAGATCCATTAATTGGTCTTATCGCAGGTTCAATTACCCTCACAGGTGGTCATGGTACAGCGGGTGCTTGGGGTGGAATTTTAGAATCTGAACACGGCATCCAAGGCGCATTGGCTTTAGGTATGGCAAGTGCGACCTTTGGTTTGATCATTGGTGGGATCATTGGTGGGCCGTTGGCAAAACTATTAATTAACCGTTATCAACTTTCTAGTCTGCGAACACGCAGTGAAGTAGACGATGCTAACAGTGAGCCATTGAGTGGTTTAGGTGAATATGTTCCTTTTGAATATCCACAACAAGTCCGCTTGATTACTGCTGATAATGCAATCACGACTCTAGGTTTATTTGCAGCGTGTTTGGCTTTTGCTGAATTTATGACAGGCTTTAGTAAAGGGCAGTGGTTTGAATTACCCACTTTTGTTTGGGCATTAGGTGGTGGTGTTATTTTACGTAATATCTTAGAAAGTGTATTACGTATTAATATGTTTGATCGTGCGATTGATGTATTTGGTAATGCTGCATTATCACTGTATTTGGCGATGGCATTGTTATCATTGAAACTTTGGCAATTAGCAGATTTAGCAGGTCCATTGGTGGTGATTTTAACAGCACAAACCTTAACGATGGCGCTTTATGCTGGATTTGTGACTTTCCGTGTTATGGGTAAAAACTACGATGCAGCAGTATTAGCTGCGGGTCATTGTGGTTTTGGGATGGGCGCAACACCAACAGCGGTTGCAAATATGCAAGCCATCACCAATATGTATGGTCCTTCACATAAAGCATTCCTGATTGTACCTTTATGCGGTGCATTCTTTGTCGACTTGATTAATGCCACAGTGATTCAGTTGATCTTGAAGTTTTTTGTTTAACTAATCTTAGCAAAGAGAAGCTAAAGATTTTGGCTTCTCTTTTTTATTTTAAAATAGATGTGATCAAAAAGTATCGTTTAAAAATGAAACGAATGAACCAAAAATTAAACCGTTTATATATTTTTATTGAGTCATTTGTCTCGTGATGAGGCTATACAACAATTTTTCGATTATACGTTTTAAATATGACAAAAAAATTTAACAGTTTTTTGGCTGCATTTGTGCTCTGATATATGCAAAATTGAGAATCATTTTTTTATGAAAAAAATTATCTTATCGTTGGTCAGTTGTAGTTTTATGCTGATTGGCTGTCAAAGTGTGCCTTTAGAGAGTACAGCAGCTGTGCAAGCCCATGCTGTAGCACGCTCTCAGCTCGACAAAAGTTTTTATAAATTTAAAGATTCTCAAAAAAAACCAGTAATTGCATTGGTTTTAGGCAGTGGTGGTGCACGAGGTTATGCACATATTGGTGTCATTGAAGTATTAGAACAACAAGGAATTAAGCCTGATTTTATCGTCGGAACGAGTGCAGGAAGTATTGTCGGTTCACTGTATGCGAGTGGTAAATCTGCGCAAGAATTACGTGAAATCGCTTTAAATTTGAAAGTTAAAGATGTTCGTGAATTTAAAATAGGCATGAAAGGCTTTTTTGATGGTCAAAAAGTTGAAGATTATATCAATGCTCAAGTCGGACAGCAGCCACTTGAACACATGAAAATACCGATGTATGTGGTCGCAACTGAACTGAGAAATGGTAAAAAAGTTGTTTTTAATTATGGGAATACTGGGCAGGCTGTACGTGCTTCAGTGTCTATTCCAAGTATGTTTATTCCGACTCAAATCGAAGGGCATGAATATGTTGATGGTGGCTTAGTTAGTCCTGTACCTGTAGAAGTTGCACGAGAGCTTGGTGCTGATATTGTCATTGCAGTCAATATCTTAGCGCAACCTGTTTATACTGAAACCACCAACATGTGGGGACTGTTTAACCAAAATATTAATATTATGCAAAGTCATTTGGCAGCCGAAGAACTAAAAAGTGCTGATATCGTCATACAGCCTGATCTGCGTGAAAAAGCACATATTTTTGATGTAAAAACTCGCGAATACACCATGCAAGTTGGACGAGATGCTGCCAATGAGCGACTGAACGATATTAAAACTGTGTTAAATATTAAGAAACAAGATCAACAAAATGGGCAGTTTTCTGAATTGACCGTGCATAATTGATTGATCGTTTTGAACTATGGCATGAGTCAATTTTTAAATAAATAATGTGATTTGGTTATGTTATGGGTTTAAAAATCATTAATTTAAATTTACTATTTTTAATGAAAAATTTATAATCCAAAAAAATTTAATATTGAATAAATATTAATGATTAGGATTATGAAATTAAAATGACGAAAATTGCAGTCGGTCAACAAGTAAAACTCGCAACACAGCCTGAAGTGATCTTTGTGGTTACAAAAATAAACTTGGATCAATCTTATGAAATCCAATTGTGTAGTATGAGTAAACACGATCTTAGCTATGACAATATTCCCATGGAAATGTTACGTCTCATTGAAAAAAATCATGATGAAAAGGGATGAACCATATATTTTATAAATGATTCAATCAAACAATATCATGTCAGATAATGGTCAATTGCCGAATTAAACATTTTTTTTGCTTGAAAAGATATATAATAATAGTTCTCTATCTCCTGTCTTAACACTGAGTCAAGAAAATAATGTCACCACTCGATCAAATGATCCCTACAACAGAAGACCAATCTGAATTAACGATGTCTATTTTGATGACCCCTGACATGGCAAACTTTTCAGGTAATGTACATGGGGGTACAATTTTAAAGCTGCTCGACCAAGTTGCTTATGCATGTGCAAGCCGTTATTCGGGCAGTTATGTTGTCACTTTGTCAGTGGATAAAGTGAACTTTAAAGAGCCGATTCATGTCGGTGAGTTGGTGACATTCTTAGCGAGTGTGAATCACGTTGGTCGTACTTCTATGGAAATCGGCATTCGTGTAGAGGCACAAAATATTCAAAAGCGCTCGATTCGTCATACTAATAGTTGTTATTTTACGATGGTTGCTGTGGATGAAAATGGTAAGCCAAAACAAATTCCGCCTTTAAATTTAGACAATGATTGGAAGCGTTGCCGTTTTGAAGCTGCGGAGCATCGTAAAGTTGCTCGTTTGCAAGAAAACCATCATCCATCATGTAGTATTTATAAGAAAAGCTCAAATAGCTGAGAAAAACCTCCTGTTAGGAGGTTTTTTTATGGGTGAACAACGCCATTGAAAGTGATTTTCTAAACATCAGTTTATTCAAAGCATGCTTTTAAAATTTTATAAAAATAAAAAACAACGCAATCGATTGATTGTTTTTAGTGATGATCTGAAAGGAAAAAACTATTTAGCAAGACAGACACGATTTCTTAAAATCAAACGAAACGTAGCGTATCGTTTGGTGCAGGGATGATGGATATTGAAAAAACCGCCCGCCGTAAACAATGTATTTTGGATGCAGTGGTGGAAGCTTTAGAAGAGCATGATTATCGTAAATTCACGATTGAGGATGTGGCTTTGCGTTCAGGTGTTGCTAAGTCAACGATTTATCGTTGGTGGAAACACAAGTCCGATTTAGTTTTTGAAGCCTTTAAAGCCTATACCGCTTCGATTTTTGACATGGATTTCTCACAAAGTCTACAATTCAATTTAGAGCAACAATTACTAAAATTAGCTAAAGCCTTAGATCATCAAGTCGGACGTGCTTTATTGGTGGTCATGGCGGAAAATCGAGAAGCAGCAGGTGAGTTTTTTCAGCAGTATTTATTGCCTAGACGAGAAGAAACACGAAAGCTGATTCAGTTGGCAATTCAACGGGGTGAAATTTGTGAACATTATCCATTTGAACTGATGCTTGATAGTATTTATGCTCCGATTCATTATCAAATTATTTTCTTTAATAAAATGCCTGATGCTGCCTATATTCATGATTTGGTCGCATTGGCTTTAGCACCTATTCAAACAATAAAAACACAGGTGAAAGTATGAATCGCATGGTTGCAATACAGCCTGAAAAACTGTGGAATAGAAACTTTATTTTATGCATTTTTAATAATTTATTCTTGTTCACTTACTATTTTGCATTTTTAACCATTTTACCTGTTTATATTTTAAAGTCTTTGGGGGGCTCTGTTCAGCAAGCTGGTTTAGCCCTGACATTATTTTTAGTGTCTTCTATTGCGATTCGTCCATTTTCAGGCTTAATCATTGAAAAAATAGGGGAAAAAATCGCCTTTCGAGGTTCTGAATTATTATTCGTGCTTTGTGCTTTTACGTATTTGTTTGCAGATAATTTATGGATCTTATTGGTTGTTCGCTTTATTCATGGGATTTGGTTTAGTGTTCTCACGACAGTCGCCGTGCCGATTGCCAATGAATTTATTCCTGAACAACGTAAAGGTGAGGGCATGGGCTATTATGTGATGTCAACCAATTTGGCTGTGGTATTTGGTCCATTGATTGCTTTAACTGTTTTGCAATATGCTGATTTTATAACGGTTTTTCAGGTCTTGACTGCAATTATTTGTGTTGGTTTTATTTTCTGTTTAATGATTCCTTTAGCATCAAACTCTGCTGTTAAAAACCAAAAAACAACGCTTCAAACGCGTGTGCAGTTTTCAGATATTATTGAGCAACGTGCTGTACCTATCGGTTGTGTGGCGTTACTGGTTGCATTTTCTTATTCAAGTATTATGAGTTTTATTACTGCCTATGCGGAAATGCAAAATTTACTGCAATATGTCAGCTTATTTTTTATTATTTTTGCGTTGGCGATGATTATTGTACGCCCTTGGGTTGGGAAAATTTACGATCGTAAAGGGGCGAGTGCTGTGATTTATCCATCTTTTGTATTTTTTGCCATCGGTTTAGTGATTGTCAGTTTTGTACATTCACAATGGATTTTGTGGCTAGCAGCAGTTTTTATTGGTATCGGTTATGGTTCATTATTTCCATGTTTTCAAACAGTTGCCATTCAAGCTGTACCTAAAGAGCGAATGGGGTATTCGATTTCAACTTTTTTCACTTTGTTTGATTTTGGTATGGCAGTTGGTTCAGTGGTTATGGGCTTGATCATTGCTTACTTGGGTTATCAATTCACATATCTTTTTTGTGCAGTGATTGTGCTCATGACCATGTTGTTATACAAAATGAGCGTTGCATCAAAACTAATTTCGGCAAAATAGAAGGCTAAACCTATGGAATTACGTCATTTACGCTATTTTGTAGCAGTGGCAGAGGAATTAAATTTTACGAAAGCTGCACAAAGGATGTTTACAGTTCAGCCTTCTTTAAGTCAACAAATCAAAGACTTAGAGCAAGAGGTTGGTGTGCAACTGTTGATTCGTTCCAACCGAAAAGTGGAGCTCACTGAGGAAGGGCGGGCATTTCTAAAAGAAGCATTGCTCAGTTTGGAACATGCGGAAAAGGCAATTTTTGATGCACGTCAGATTGCTAAAATTCATAAAGATCAACTGAATATTGGCTTCGTTCCTGTGGCGGAAATGAAAGTTTTTCCGTATATCATGCCCAATATTCGGGCGCATTTTCCTGATATTAAAATTGATTTTCATAGTTTGACTGATTCTGATCAGTTTAAAGCATTGCGTAAAGGGGAAATTGACATTGCTTTCACACGTTATCTTGGAGATGACGAGGAGTTTGAAAGTATGCAGGTTTTTCAAGAACCTTTGACTCTGATTATTCCTAAAGATTCACCTTTTGCACAACAAAAGCATGTCGGGATTAAGTCATTTAATCAGCAAGATTTTGTCATTAGTGATGAAGATGCATCGCCACAACTGCATAAAATTATTCAGGATTTTTTCAAGCAATCAAAATTGAATGTCAATGTGGTACAGAAGTCGACCAATATTCTACTCAATGTCAATCTGGTGGGGATGGGCGTGGGGTGGAGTTTGGTTCCTGCCTATGTGATTCCCTTATTGGGTGATAAGATCGTGGTGAAAAATACGCTTGAGCCGTTGCCGATGATTGGTTTATATGCAAGTTATCGTAAAGATCAAAAGAATGAAGCCATTGATTTAATTTTAAAAATTTTAAAAGAGCAATTTTATATGGAGATGTTTTGACGGGTGCCATGGTGAGTTTAGTTTTAATGATGGAAATGAGTTCAAACCATGTTCAAAACGGATGTTAAACCTAACTCAGTCAAATGTAGCTTGCTTGCAAGCTGTATCAGTCATTAGGCAGCACTTGGCGATTTAATAGCCGCCAAGTGAAACCTGAAAATTTGCTTATTGATCTTTTAATTTCTGATAGCTTTCTTCTGACAATGTTTCGACAGACCAATGCGGTGTTGCATCATTATTCATTAAACTAAATTGATAAAATTTATGTGGATAGTCATTGGAATAGTTTTCGGTATTTGAAAGATAGTCTGACTGCACAATAAATTTTGTGTTTTCTAGCCATGTTGCAGCAGAGAAGCCAATATTATTTTCACTCTGAAACTGTGGAATGGTTTTAACTGCTTCAAAAATGAGTTGAGGATTATGCTGGTCATCAAGCTGGTAAATATTGAGCTCATTGTCAGTATAACCCGCTTCTAAGTCACTATTAATGCTCAGCATGTATTTATAATCTGGACTAAATGTGGGTAGACCTGACAGACTGGTTTCACGACCTGTTTTTAAATTGAGCACGCTATAACTTGAGCCTTCATAATATTGAATATGTAGAAGTAAAGAATCAATCGCCGGATATTCATTGACCACAGTATAAGCACAGACTTCACAGTAGTCAGGATGATCTTCTTTGCCTCGACTTGGCATATATTTTTTAATTGTGCCATCAAAAAATTGAATACTAATACCATCACCAATTTTTTGGATTAAATCAGGATATTTAGAACGAAGTTGCTCTTGTGCATAAGCATAACATTGTAGGGAGTCTTGAGGACATAAAGGTCCTGCCTCATCACTACGCATAAAGCGTGTGCTATCGAAAGTATTTTTTGAAGGTTGTAGTGAAATACTTGCTTCCGTTTGGTTTGATGAGGCATTTTGTTCGGGTATGGCTTTTGAACAGGCTATGAGTGTGGAAATAAATGCAATTAAAATAATTTTTTTCATAAGAATAAAAGGCTTAATTTGAATGATGATATTATGCTTAAATTTAGCATTCAATACAGCTTTTTTATTTACAGAAGTCTGTTGAGGTGAAAAATGAATAACGTCAATGTGTAAAACAAAAATGAAATACAGAGGAAGGGATGAATTACATTAAAAGAATCACCATGTTTGAAACATGGTGATTCTTGCACATGATCAAAATATTGCTGTGTTATTTCGCATGGAGTTTGCTAAATAACTGCTGACTGACCGTATTCATGGTTTGCGGAATTGCTAAAGCTGCAACAAAGCGGTCAGGACGTAAAATGACGATTGCTTGATCTGTCTTGCCGAACCACGAACGAATCTCAGTACCGATATCACCAATGGTAATCACACCATCATGGATTTTACGTTTTTCATTGCCCAACTGAACGGCAGGTAATACTTGGATGAATTTAACCCCTAACGCTTGCCATTTTTTCATATTGGCTTCGTTGATACCCCATTTCGGATCTACACCCCAAGCAATTACGGCAAAGTCATTGCCAATCACTTCATCAAGTAAAACGGTTTGACCATTTTCAAGTTGAATCTGTGGTTGGATAAACATTTTGCCTACAGGTGAGTCTTTATGACCATCTACAAGTAAAGCACCGTCATGATACTTAGGCATTGGTTTAAAACGCATTTCCAATAGGTATTGTTTAATTGGTTTAATGTAATTCAATGCGTAGGCAATACCATCACGGACAAAGCCCTGCCATTTTTTTGGTGGAGCAAGGACATGACCAGCCATGACAGAAAGATCGATCATGGCTTTGGCATGGTCTTTACGTTCGACTTGGTAAGAGTCTAATAAATCAGGCGTTGCTTTACCTTGCACAACTAAAGCTATTTTCCAAGCTAAGTTAAAGGCATCACGCATACCACTGTTATAGCCTTGACCTTGCCATACAGGCATGATGTGTGCTGCATCACCCGCAAGTAAAATACGGTCTACACGGAATTTATCTGCGATACGTGCATTATGGGTATAGACACGCTGACGAATCACTTCGATCCCATCGGTCGTAGGTAATACTTTAGACAATAATTTGGCAATATTTTCAGGTTTACTGAGTTCTTCTTGAGTTTCACCCGGCATCACCATGAATTCAAAACGGCGGATACCATGAGGTAATGCTGCAGACACATAAGGACGTACAGGGTCACAACACAAATAGATGTGTGGTGTTGCCAATGGGTCATTTTCAATGTCGATGACAATCCATTGATTTGGTGCTGTTTTACCATCAAAACCAATATTTAGAGTACGACGTACAATTGAGTTACCGCCATCACATGCAATCAAGTATTGCGCATGAATAACTTCTTTGTCGCCATCTTTGTTTTGGATGTTTAAGGTTACACCGTTGGCATCTTGGCTAAACTCATTCAACTGACAAGAAAATAGAACTTGTGTTCCTTCGTATTGTTTTAAACCTTGTAGTAATACGCTGTCGACTTGTGGTTGAATAAATGCATTACGACGAGAGAAACCAAACTCACGGGTCAATGGTTGAATATCCGCAAAACAGCGACCTTTCGGTGTAAGAAAGCGCATCGCATGGTTCGGTGTAGTATGAGGTAATACTTGATCTACCAAACCCAGTGATTGAATGGTACGCAAAGATTCATCATCGATCCCAATGGCACGAGGGTAATCAATCAGACTGTCGAGCTGTTCAACCACAGTGACTTTTACGCCCTGTTTACTTAAGTAGTTAGCAATGGTTAAACCCACAGGACCTGCACCTAAAATAGCCACTTCAGTGCTGTAGTCAATCTTTGAACGCATAGCGATGGTTCCATTCAAATCACAATATGGGGCTATTAATGACTGAAATATAGATATAAGCCTAGCTATGCCATAGTGGAAAGCTAGTCGAATAAAGTGCAGTAGATAATCTTTATTTTTATTTAAGTGTATGAAAATAATAAATAAAATTATAAATTTGGTATAGGTGTATTAAATCTAATGATTATAAATATCTATGATGAAGCATGTGGATCATTTTAAATCATAAGCATTGATCAAGGTACATCGATTAAAATATTGGCAGAAAATGATGAGTGAGAACAATACTAAAATACTTAAGTACAAAAAAACCAGATCGCAGCTTGATCTGGTTTTTTTAAAGCTAAGCGGACTTAACTTAAATTGTTATCTTGAGGGAGATCAACACATTTTATTGGTTTGCTTGTGGAGCAGCAGGTACTGAACCTTCAACAGCACTTTCAGTTGCTGGCTGTTCAGATGATGGTTGTGCAGCAGCAGACGCATCTTCAGTTGTTGCACCTTCTTGTGTTGATACAATGACTTTTTCAGCTTCATCAGCCGCTTTTTCGGTAGCAGCAAAAGAAGCAGTTGCAGCAGTGAGAGCAAAAGTTGTTGCAAGTAGTGTTTTAACGAGTTTCATTTTCGGCATCCTTATTCATTTAAAAATAACTCCCAAGATTTTTACATTGTCGAGTAGATTGAGTAAGTGACAACAATCATTGGGAACGAAAATTATGCTAAGTGCTGAATGAAATTTAGGCAACCTTCTAAACAAAGGAAAACAGTTTGGGTTACGAAGCAGACATAAATCGCTAACTTTTGTGTACTTCATGTGAAAAATAATGCATTTTTTGCCCTTAAAATGTATGTAAATATGACAAGTTGCTTAAAATATCGTCTAAAAAATTACTTAGCTTTAACAAAATGTCCCTGATTTCTGCCATATTCAATAGGTTTTAGGAAAACTAATAACACAAAATAAGCTGTTGATATGTATTTAAAAGATATAAAAATAAAGCATTTAGCGCATGATATATAAGATTCAAACAATTATTTTATGATAAAAAATATTGACTTAGCACGAAGAGATGGTTTTTAAAATATTCAGCGATGAATCTATACACGATACACTCTACACTAAGCTTGAAAATGAAATTTTATGCATGATTGAGTATGCTTCTGTGAAAATTATGACGACTGTCACAGTCAAAACCCACATTATTTCTGGTTTTTTGGGTGCAGGAAAAACCACTTTGTTACAGGCATTATTGGCACAAAAGCCTGAACATGAAACATGGGCAATTCTGATGAATGAATTTGGGGAAATTGGGATTGATCAACAATTATTACCCAATGCACAAGGCTATGAAGTCAAAGAACTCCTTGGTGGCTGTTTGTGTTGTACGAGTCAATTACCCATGCAAATTGCATTATCACGGTTGATTCAAGAAAAAAAGCCTGACCGTTTATTTATTGAACCTACAGGCTTGGGGCATCCTGCGCAGCTTATTGAACAGTTGACTGAACCCCATTGGCAGTCACAAGTGAATATGCGGGCTTTGCTTACCGTGATTGATGGCTCACGTTTACACGATACCGATTGGATTTCACAGGATTTGTATCAAGATCAGCTCAAAGCAGCGCAAATTGTGTTGGTGTCCCATACAAACAGTATGTCTGAGGTTGATCAGCGTGTATTGAGCGATCTAAAAGATGAATATTTGACTGGCATCCAAACGTGGATCATGGCAGAGCAGGGCAATATTCAAATTGAACAAATAGATATACCCCACCGAGGCATTCAACGTAAAATTATGCCATTGATTCATATACAAAAAAATTTTTCAGTTGATGAAACTTTGCCTGAAATCAAACAATTTCCATATCACTATGTTGAATCTTCCAATGGCTATACTGTTGCAGGCTGGAAATTTTCCAAACGTTGGCAGTTCGATTTTTATGATCTATTAGATGTACTGTGTGAGCAAGAAAATTGGTTACGGATTAAGGGTATTTTTAATACCAATCAAGGTTGGATGACCTTTAACTTTAATCCTGAGCAACTCAACTATAAGTCAGGTGCAGAAAATATTGATAATCGAATAGAAGTCATTACGCAACATGATCGGGATTGGGCAAGTTTGGAAAGTGCGATTTTGCACTGTCGCATAGATTCAGCCGAAAAAACGCAGTAAAGGTTATTAAAATCTTATAGACTAGCGCCATAGTTGAAAACTTGAATTTTTGGATTTTTCATGGCGTTAAAAGCAACGATTTATAAGGCAGATTTGAATATTGCCAATATGGATGTACATCAATATGGTGATTATCAACTGACCATGGCTTTGCATCCTTCAGAAACCATTGAACGTCTCATGGTGCGTGTGTTGGCATATGCGCGTTTTGCCGATGAAGGTTTAGAATTTACCAAAGATTTATTTGAAACGGATGAACCGGCACTGTGGGAAAAAGACCTGACAGGGCAGTTGGTACAATGGATCGAAGTGGGCTTGCCTGATGAAGATAAAGTCAAAAAAGCGGCTGCACGTTGTAAAAATGTGGCTGTAGTGGCGTATGGTTCAGCTGTTGCCGAATGGTACAAACGCAGTTCAAAATTAAAAACATTGTCTAATGTACATGTTTGGCAGTTGTCTGAAGCAACCACTGAGGCAATTCAACACCTTTGCCAACGTACCATGCAATTACAGCTCAATGTAATGGATGGTGAATGGACCTTAATTGGTGACACTGCCCAAGCTGTGATTGAGTGGACACAGTTGCAGTAATCTTCGTTATATCAAACGAATATAGAGATTGAATCAAACATTTAAATGCGGAGCAAAGTAATGACAGCTGAGTTAGAGATTATCGATTTAGTGGTGGGTGAAGGTAAAGAAGCGGTAAAAGGTGCTTTAATTACCACACATTATACGGGCTGGTTAGAAGATGGAACCAAGTTTGACTCTTCACTTGATCGTGGTAACTATTTTGAAACTGTGATCGGTACGGGGCGTGTGATCAAGGGGTGGGATCAAGGAATCATGGGAATGAAAGTGGGCGGTAAGCGTAAATTGATCGTGCCGTCACATTTGGCATATGGCGAACGTAAAATGGGTAATATCATTCCTGCAAACTCAAACTTGATTTTTGAAATTGAATTATATGATGTCAAAACACGTGACTAAGCGTGTGATTGGTATTGCAGTTCATAAAAACTCTAAGCATCGCTTGGAGTTTTTTTATTAGGTGCGAAGAAAATTGAGCATGTTGAAAACAAGTAAGCAAATCGTAAAAATTGTGAGCTTTATAGTGGTTAAGTGTAGGACATAATCTGCAAATAAAACAAAACTTTCATTTTAATATTCATTTCAGAATTATATTTTATAAAATATCCCATGAAGAATGTTTGCTTGACCTCTGCTTCAATCGCTTAAATGTTGTTGCTATACGAATAAAGTAGAAAAGTAATGATATCTCAAGGTTTTAAATGTTGAATATAATTATTTTCAAGTAAATATCTATAAAATCAATGAGCTGGAAATTTATGTTGAATCGTTTTTCTAAACCCATCGTTGCATGTTTGACCCTGTTGGCTGCTTCTATGAGTGCCGTTACCCATGCGGGCATGCATACACCTGATCGAAATTTACTGACGATCATTGGTTATCATGAAATTACCGATCATGAACGTGCATTGATTCCACAATATGCGATTAAATCTACACAATTTGCCGAGCAGATTCAGTCATTAAAGAAAGATGGCTTCCACTTTATCAGCGTAGACCAGTTGATTAAAGCCAATCAAGGTTCATATAAATTACCGAAAAAGCCGTTATTACTGACCGTCGATGATGGTTACCAAAGCTTTTATAAATATGCTTATCCAATTGTGAAAGAAAAACGGGTTCCTGTGGTATTGTCTGTTGTAGGCTCGTGGATTGAGACGCAAGGTCAGCAAGTCAGTTTTGGTGATCAAAAAATTCCACGCAGTGATATTTTGACGTGGGCTGAGTTAAAAGAAATGCAAGACAGTGGTTATGTTGAGATTGGTAACCACAGTTATGATTTGCACCGTGGCATATTGGGCAATCCTCAAGGAAATTCTGAACCTGCTGCAACGACACGGTTGTATTCTCCAGAAAGCAAAAGTTATGAGTCTGATCAAGCTTATGCAACACGAATTTATACCGATCTAAAGAAAAACAATGAAGTTTTACAAAAACATGGTATTCGTAGTCCTCGGGTGATGGTGTGGCCTTATGGACAGTACAACATGAAAACAGTCGAAATTGCGAAGCAATTGGGTATGCCAATCACCATTACGTTGGATGATGGGGGGAATAATGTGAAGCAGTCCCTCAGCCATTTGAATCGGATTTTGGTCGAAAGTGATACCACTCGTGCAGATTTATTAGCAGATATTAAAACCCGTGAAATGGGTTTAAATGATAATAATCGCGCACAAAAAATTATGCATGTCGATTTAGACTATTTGTACGATCCTGATCCAGCACAAGAAGAAAAAAATATCGGACTCTTGCTTGATCGTATTCAAGCCATGAAAGTCAACACAGTGTACTTACAAGCTTTTTCTGATCCAGATGCAGATGGTTCAGCAGATATGGTATATTTCCCGAATCGCTATTTACCGATGCGTGCAGATTTGTTTAATCGGGTCGCATGGCAAATTCAGTCCCGTACTCAAGTGAACCGTTTATATGCATGGATGCCGCTTTTGGCGTGGCAATTACCTGAAAATAATCCGGTATCTAAGCATTTGGTGGTGACGCAACAAGCGAAAACATCTGATCATTTAAATATGGGCTACCATCGTTTGTCGCCATATTCACCTCAAGCGCGTGAAGTGATTCGTGGAATTTATGAAGATTTGGCGAAGTCGTCCAATTTTAACGGTATCTTGTTCCATGACGATACCACACTGTCAGATTATGAAGACAGCAGTGATTATGCGCTGAGTGCATATAAGGCTGCGGGGATTTCAACTGACCTAGAGGCTATACGTCAAGATGAAGCACAATTGCAAAAATGGACAGCATTTAAGACCAAAACGATTGATGATTTTGCTATGCAGTTGGCAGATGAAATCCGTTATTACCATCCTTATTTAGTGACAGCACGTAATCTTTATGCTCAAGTGGCTTTAAATGCATACTCAGAAAATTGGTATGCGCAGTCTTTAGAACAGTCACTTAAACGTTATGATTTTACCGCCATTATGGCAATGCCTTATATGGAGCAGGCTGAAGATAAAGAG
Source organism: Acinetobacter piscicola (assembly GCF_015218165.1). Taxonomy (NCBI): domain Bacteria; kingdom Pseudomonadati; phylum Pseudomonadota; class Gammaproteobacteria; order Moraxellales; family Moraxellaceae; genus Acinetobacter; species Acinetobacter piscicola. The sequence continues at coordinate 1,009,869 of NZ_CP048659.1, forward strand.
AAATTTTTTAACGACCTTGTCAAACGGGTGAAGTCTTATCCACAGGGTTTGAAGAAAACTGTCTTTGAGTTACAAGCGACGAATTGGAGAAATAATCAGCCAGTTCCAGCACAAGAGATGGCAGATACGATAAAATCGTTATATCAGCAGGGTGCAATGCACATTGCCTATTATCCTGATGATCCTTTCAAAAATCATCCAGACCCAAAAATTATGCGAGATACCTTTGGTTTAAAAACCAATCGTCTTGTTCCTTGATAGTATTTATATGAAATTTTTACAGCATTTTTGGCATATGGCTTTGGATTTTGTGTTTTTCTATCCATTATTCATGTCGTATCTTTGGATGATTGGCGCTGTGATTTTCTTCCGTAAAGAGAAGAAAGAACCTGCTTATGATCAACCAAATCCTCTGCCCACTTATCCTAAAGTGGCAGTGCTTGTCCCTTGCTTTAATGAAGGTGACAATGCAGAAGAAACTTTAAGTCATGCGCTTCAGTTAAATTACCCACATTTTGAGGTGATTGCCATTAATGATGGAAGTTCAGACAATACTGCACAAGTCTTGGATGCTTTGGCAGCCAAATATGAAAAGTTACGTGTGGTACATTTGGCACAAAATCAAGGCAAAGCGATGGCATTGCAAGCGGGTAGCTTGCTCACAGATGCAGAATATTTGATTGGGATTGATGGCGATGCGTTATTAGACCCCCATGCTGCGATGTGGATGGTACGTCATTTCTTAGCAGACAACTCTGTTGCTGCTGTTACAGGTAATCCAAGAATTCGTACCCGTTCCACTTTACTTGGGCGTATCCAAGTCGGTGAGTTTTCTTCGATTGTGGGTTTGATTAAACGCGCGCAGCGTAGCTTTGGACGCTTGTTTACGGTCTCAGGCGTAATCACTGCTTTTCGTAAAAGTGCGGTGCATGATGTGGGTTATTGGTCACCAAATGCTTTAACCGAAGATATCGATATTACATGGAAATTGCAACGTGCAGGGTGGAATATCCATTTTGAACCCAATGCTTTGGTTTGGATCTTAATGCCTGAAACTCTAACAGGCTTATGGAAACAACGTTTGCGTTGGGCAATGGGTGGTGCACAGGTATTGATTAAAAATATCGATGTTGTTTTTAAGCCTAAACTGAATTATTTGTGGCCACTGATTTTAGAGTTGGTATTAACCTTAGTTTGGTCGTATCTCATGCTTGCTGTTGCTGTGATTTGGTTACTGCATTTTATTTTCCCAATCTCAGGTCTGAGTCAGACAGCAAGCTCACCATTTTTACCTTATGGCAGTGGAATTCTTTTAGGTTTAAGCTGTTTACTTCAGTTTGCTTTAAGCAAATGGATGGATAGTAGGTATGAACCAAATTTGCTCAAAAATTATTATTGGATGATTTGGTATCCCTTTGTTTTTTGGTTAATTACATTAACAGCAAGCATTATCGCATTTCCGAAAGTTTTGCTCCGTGGTAGTGGCAAGCGTGCACGTTGGATCAGTCCAGATCGTGGGATGCGTTCTTAATGGTCTTGGTAGAGTATTGATAAAATGAAATCAGATTTGATTATTGACTTACGTCAACAGTTACCTTGGCATAAACGCTATTTGTCCAACACGTCAACAGCGATGCTTTGGGCGGTATGGTTATTTTTATGGCGTCCATTATTGTTGCTGCTGGGTGTGATTGGGATTCAGAAACCACATTTTGTGCACAATATTATGGCTGCTTTTTCAGTGATCTTGCAGCATGGTCTGATTGCGCTGATGGTCTGTGCACTCAGTTTATTACTTTGGAATCGTTTTATTCCTGCAAAAACACCGCAGCAAGCGAAACAAAAATCGTTGTCTGATTATGCTGAACATTTTGCGCTAAAAGGGCAAGACATTGAGGTCGGTCGACAACAAAAAGTTACGACAGTGCATCATGACGTAAATGGAAATATTATTTCTATTCAATAATATTCAAAGAAAAAATCCCACATCCAGTGGGATTTTTTATGATGCAAGGACGATGTAGTGCAATGAATGCAAAGCTAATAGTTATGAGTATGACCACGTGCAAAAAATAAATTCGGCTGAAAGTATTCGTGGCTTGGCGTGTTTGGCGGTGGTTTTTTCGCATTTAAGTTTGAGTTTTATTCCTTATTTACATCGGTTTGATGTCAATGATATTGCGAATAATTCATTCATCTATGCCATTCATCATTCACCTTTTGCCTTTTGGTATTCAGGTACAGCGGCTGTGTTTATCTTTTTTGTGCTCAGTGGTTATGTATTGAGTTATGCACTGTGTAAATCGCCTGAACTGATTTTATCTAAACTTAAAAATATGTGTATTAAACGTTATCCACGTTTAATGATTCCCGCATTGATTTCCTGTGTAATCATTTGGGCGGTATTTAATAGTATTAAAATTGATAGTCACCATGTCGGTGGGTGGTTACAAGCCTATGTCACACAAGATTTTTCAATTAAAACAGCAATCTATGAAGGAACAATAGGTTCTTTTCTATTTGCAGAAAGTAGCATTAATTGGGTGCTGTGGACAATGACCATTGAGCTATTTGGCTCATTTGCCTTATTTTTTTTAATTTATATTAAACAGCTACATACATCTCTTTTTATCATCGCTTCTGTTGTTTTGGCAGCTTTAGCATATTGGTGGCGAGGTGAAGGTTTCTGTATGGGCATTGCCAGTTTTATTATTGGTATGTATTTTTATTTTTATGGTCGTCAAATTCCGCTGTTCATTGCGAGTATTTTATTGATTTTGGGGCTATATTTGGCAGGTGCACATAATACGAGTGCTTCTTATGCGTGGATCTATCAGCAAATCGGCGAAAGAACCTATGAATATAGCAATTTCTTTGCGGGTATCTTGATTGTTTATAGTATTTTAATGAATCCTAAATTATCGAAAGTTTTAGATCAACCTATACTGATCTGGCTCGGTAAAGTTTCATTTTCTGTGTATTTACTGCATTTGGTGTTGATGTATTTGGTGTGTATTCCGTTGTTCAATCTATTTTTAAATTGGCATTGGAGTTATTTAAATGCAGTGATGTGTGCATCGATATTGTACATCGCTGTGACCTTATGGATGGCTGAATTTTATAGCCGCTATGTTGACCAATTGGCAATGCAGAGTAGCCAAAAGCTCGCTCAATTCATTTTAAAATAGAACGGTTTTCTAGGCTTAGGATGTTTTTATTTACAACATTTAAGTTTGCTGCTGAATGGGTTTAGAGTTGATGGATTGTTCACGCATAACTTTCACCTGATAACGTCAACTCACTAGATAAATGTACCAATTAGCGCTGTTAAAGTCATTTTTTCGGGGGATGTAATGTTATGTCTTAAACGTTGATATTTGGCTTTAGAAAAGGGAGAAAACTATTTTATAATTCAGTGAATGCTATAAATATTAAATCAAAGACCTAAAATGAAAAATTATATTCTCAGTTGTATCTTGTTCATCTGTAGCGCTACACAGGCAGATTCAAATCATACATTTGCTGCATTGCCATATAGTTCTCAAATTAATCACGAATGTACACAAGATGACAGCGAGGTATTTGAGCCTAAAACATATCATTTAAATGTTGGAAAAGTCACATTAAAAACATATTCTTGCCATATAGAAAAAGCGCATCATTCACAATATTATTCAAGTTATGGGCTAAAGCTCGATTCAGGCAAACAGTTTTTTTTGAATGATCAAGCTGTGGATGCGATCGGCTATGTTGGCATCACAGCACAACAAGTTGATGCTTCGACCGTTGTTTTTGACAATATGTATGAACGGGGCGGTGATTTAGTCTTACTGTGGTTTACAGATGCACAACATCTCTATTCGGCTAAAATTCCTTATATGACTTCAGATGAGGGCAGTGTCACCGTGACTGCACAAGGTCAAAATATTATTTTACAAAAGAAAATATACCTTGGTGATGATCAAAAAGGTCTCGCTAAATATAAAAATATCGGTCAAAGTATTGTAATTAAAAAAGAAAATAATAAAGGGCTTGTCTATCAATCAGGTAATATGAAAAGCTTTCAGTACGATGCATTTAAATAAAATTATAAATAAATGTGCATGTACTTTATATTGAAATGACATAAAAATAATTTAGAGGTACTTAAACATGAAATTGCTGTTGATTTTGATCATTGTCTGTGTGGTGATCTTTTGGCTGTATCGTATGATTGCTGCACAGCATATTTCAAAATTCAAACCCGCAACATTTAAACCTTTTAAAGATGCTGTGCAACCGAAGCTAGACCAAATTAAAGTTGAACCCATGGCATATAATGATGAAGAGCAATTGTTATTTGATGATGTGGCAAAATTATTTTTTGAACAGCAACGACACGTCGTATGCCTTGAACAAGCAGAAAATATTCAGCAGCAATATTTAAATAAAATGCCCGCTAAAACCCACAGTCAAATTGGTGAGTTTGATTTAGGCGAATGGTGTATTTATTGGAATTATCGACAGCAGTCCTTAGAATATTATGTGGGTAAATATGGCATTTTTTATACCCATGTTGATCGTTTTGGTATTGAGCATCGCAATGAAATGAAGATCTAAAGTAAACATCTGAGCCTATATTTTGTGAGTATCTGGTTCGGCATTTGCAGTCTTTATTTTTATCATGCTTAAATTTGACTGAAAATGCCTGTTTTTTAGATCAATTTTCTTCTACTAAGTTTATGTTGACATCATAATTAAAAAGGAAATTGCATCAACTGATTGAAAAAATGAGGAATAACTTTAGGCTCAATCATGATGGTCATAATCACACCGTACGCTGCTCCCCATAGATGGGCACTGTGATTGATATTCGAATTGCCTTTTTTACCTGACCAAATACTATAAGCCACATACAGCACTGCAAAAATAATCGCGGGTACAGGAATAAAAAAGACGAAGATCAGCTTCCACGGTTGAAATAAAATATAAGCAAACAGCACCGCAGACACAGCACCTGAAGCGCCAAGACTTGCCCATCGACTGTCATTTTTATGTTTTAAATAACTCGGTAAAATCGCAAAGATCAATGCACCCAAATAAAATAATACAAAGCCTAAATCATAAAGATATTGTCGATAAAAACTTTCAATAATGCTGCCAAAAAAGAATAAGGTAAACATGTTAAATAATAAATGCATACCATCGGCATGGATAAAACCATGCGTAATAAAGCGGTCATATTGCGCTTTTTGCTGAATCGCAGGCGGCCAAAAAATAAGACGATCCATCACAGCACGTTGTGAAAAAGCAATCAGGGAAATCATAACGGTAATCAAAATGATGGTAATCGTATGATTAAAAGGTAAATGCAGCATAAGTATTCACTAAACAAAGTTAGAGGATTAATTTAACAACAATCATGACATTAAATGATAAAAAATCATGTTGTTTTTCATCAATTCCGACAATTTTAGTTGATTTTTATTTATTCGTCCTCATCTTCAGTTAAAATACCGACTTCAGCTTGAGGATAGAGTTATGTCGACTGAGAACACCAATACTGCAGTTGCAGAAGAACTTCCAAATTTATTGATTACGCCAACTGCACAAGAGTATTTGAAAGAATTATTGGAAAAACAAAATACTCCAGGAATTGGCGTTCGTGTATTTGTAGAAAATGCAGGCACGCCACGTGCTGAATGTTGTATGGCATATAGCGCACCTGAAGAAGTGATTCCAACCGATTATCGTCAAGAATATGCGGAATTTCCTGCATTTATTGATACACCATCGATTCCTTATTTAAAAGATGCTGTCATTGACTACAATAAAGACCGCTTTGGTGGACAACTGACATTCCGTGCACCAAACTCTAAAGTGCCACGTGTTGGACCAGATGCTTCTATTGAAGAGCGCATTACTTATGTACTACAAGCTGAAATTAATCCAGGCTTAGCAGGGCATGGTGGTAACTGTGCTTTGGTTGAAGTGGTTGAAGATGAAGAACACGGTTTAACGGCTGTATTGAAGTTTGGTGGTGGTTGCCAAGGATGTTCAGCAATTGATGTGACTTTAAAACAAGGTGTGGAAACTACACTGAAAGAGCATATTCCTGAATTGGCACGTGTCGTGGATCAAACTGACCATAGCCAAGCAGATGGTGCATATTTCAAATAATTTTGTTTGAAAATATTTTAAAAAAGCTTCTCAAATCGAGAAGCTTTTTTTATACGTGATTATTTTTATATGGATGAGTTTTTTATTTTGGACATTAAAAAACTTAAATGAATATTAAAAAATAGAAGATATTGTTTAAATTTAAAGCAGATAAACAAGATTTTAATAAAGTTAATAGGAATTGTTATCATTATTATTGTAATTTAAGTTATTATTGTTACACTTCTTCACGAAAACTGCACTTTTTATTCTCTTTTTGTATTTGAACCATTCTGGAATACCTTTTATGTCAAACCGTATTATCCAATCTGCGCTCTCTATATCGGTACTCTCGCTGATGACAGGGCAAGTCTATGCAAATAGTTCACAAGAAAATTCCAGTGAAGTTCAGGCTAAAAATTCAGAACCTGTGCAATTAGAAACGGTGGTTTTAACGGCTTCTGGCTATAAACAAGATAAAACAAAAGCACCAGCCTCTATGACGGTCATTACACGTAAAGAATTAGAAAATCGACAATATAGTGATATTACAGATGTACTCAGAAATACCCCAGGGGTTGTAATTTCAGGTGCAGGTTCAGCACAAACGGTCAGTATTCGTGGTATGGGCTCAAGTTATACTTTATTTTTGGTCAACGGAAAGCGCCAATTTTCTAAAGATGTGAACCCAAATGGCGATGATTATGGTTTTGAAAAAAACATTTTACCGCCAATTGCTGAAATTGAACGTATTGAAGTCATTCGTGGTCCTGCATCTACTTTATATGGTACAGACGCTATGGGTGGTGTGGTAAATATCATTACCAAAAAGGTCAGTACAGATTGGTCAGGAACAGCAGAATTAGGTGCTGTGCTACAAGATCATCACCAATCGGGCGACATTAAAAATGGTTCTGCATATTTATCAGGTCCGCTTATTGCCAATAAATTAGGCATGCAATTAGGCTTAAGTAAGTCGAAACGTGATGAAGATCGTTATGTTGGCGGCTTTAGAAGTACTGACGTTGAAAGCTTAAATTCAAGATTTACATATTTACTCAATGACATTCATGATCTTGAATTTGAAGCAAATTTCATGAAACAAGAGTCTGAGTCAACTGCGGGTAAAACCATTGTAAGTACAGGTGCAGATTCTTATGGACGTAATTATCGCCAAGTCTATGGCTTAACTCATAATGGTCATTATGGCGATAATTTAAGTAGTCATTCTTATATTCAATATGAAAATTCAAAAAATCCAGATCGTAGTAACAGTTCAACTGGTTTAAGTGGGATTGAACTGGAAACTTGGTTGGCAAATAGTCAGTGGCATTGGAAATTAAACGACCATAACCTCATTGGTGGCTTATATTTTAAAAATGAATCTTTAGTCGATAAAGCGACCAATCAAAATGCAAATATGCCTGTAACAGAGTTAGAGCGTTGGGCATTCGCCGTATTTGCTGAAGATACTTGGGCGTTGACTGACACATTTAATTTGACCACAGGTTTGCGTTATGATCATGATGAAAATTATGATGGTAATTTTTCGCCACGCTTATATGGTGTTTACACCCCTACAGAGGCTTGGACATTTAAAGGTGGAGTGTCAACAGGGTATAAACAACCTGACCTAAAACAGTCTTCGAGTGATGTGCATTCTGTCACAGGTAAAGGCAGTGCCTTTATTATGGGAAATGATGATTTAAAACCAGAAAAATCTGTCAGTTATGAGTTTGGTACAGCATGGCAAGGCGATCAGTCAAAAGCTTCTGTGACGGCATTTTATACTGAATTTAAAGATAAAATTACCGAAATTCGAGACTGTTCTTCGCCAAATGGCAGTAATACAAATGCAGCGACTTGGGCATGTAAAGACCCATTTGGTCGTTTAGATGCTGCAACGGGTGATGTTCGTTTATGGAACTTCATTAGTTCACGTATCAATGTTGATGAAGCAACCATGCAAGGTGTGGAAGCGACATTTGACACTGAACTTGCCGATGGTGTGAATTTAAGTACAAACTATACTTATACTGAAACAGAGCAAAAGTCTGGCGATTTAAAAGGGCAGCCTTTAAATCAAGTGCCTAAGCATATGTTTAATGCGACAGTTGATTATACTATTAATGATGCTTTAGACATTTGGACACGTTTACATCATCGTAGCGAAACGTCGTCATATTTAGGTCGAGCTTCTATGTCAGCACCGACACCTGCATATCAATTTTTAGATGTTGGTTTTAATTATCAATTTACAGCAAACTTAAAAGGTAAATTTGGTATTTATAATATTTTAGATGAAAAAGCTGAAGATGCTGATGGTGATCAAGTTCTGGATGGTCGTCGTTATGGAATTAGCTTTTTAGCAAAATTCTAACAACATGATAAAAAGAGAAAGGCGCTTAAGCGCCTTTTTCAATATTTAAAATCGCTAAAGTTTCATCTGCATAATAAAACTTTTCTAAATAAAGACGCGCACGAGTTTTTAAATGCTCAGAAGAAATCATTTTTTGAATGACAGGTTCGAGTAATGCTTGAAGTTGATTCTCAATCAAGGCTTCATCAATATTTAAATCACGTAGCAATAAATCAACAGGGCGCTCTGCATTACGCACATACCAAGCAAAAACACCATCATGAACTTGTTGCTGTAAATATTCAGTCTGGCGCAGATGCTCCCAAATTTCATGTCCCATACCGACTGTATTGGGTAAATCATTCACTTCTACATAATGACGCATGACATTTAAAGGCTGCTTCTTGATCTTATGCCATAAATTTGCTTGGAAATGATAGAGCGTATCATCATCAAAATGCTGATTAATCACTTGTTCGCTTAACTGACTAATCTTAATAATATTTTTTTGTAAATAATGCTTTACGGTATCATCTAAATTGGTATCAGTCACAGATTCCAAAACAGATTTGCCCATTTTCATAAAGCGCCCAACCCCAGGGACTTTTTTAGTCATCACAGAATTATCCATATAGTCTTGGATTGAATGATGAATCAGTTGGGTGAGCATCATTGAAAATGCAGGATTATTGACAACTTTATGAATCAATGCTTTACGATGAGAGGACTTACTTGCCACATACTGGGCGATTTTATCAATCGTTGTGACAGGAATAATATCTTCGATACAGGTTTGATCATTGCTTGGATGGATCAGTGCAAAACGAATATGTTCAGCAATTTGCTCAATCAAAAAATCACTGGCTGGAGTTGCTAAAATTTGCTTTTGCAACAATTGATTAATTTGTTCAAAACGCCAAATGTTTTGTAATGGTTGCTTGCGAAACCAAAGATAAAATTCTTTAAATTCAATTTGAATACGATCTACTTGTGTAAATTCTTGATCTAAAAATGCCAATTGAGCATCGATCAATTGTTCAATCATAGGGTGACTCATAGCACTGCCTTATTTATAAAATTTTCGGATCATTCAAAGCACTCTTTTGTGCTTGAACTTTATCTAAAAAAGACAGATAAGCATCAACTACTTTATCAGGTGCTTCTAATAAGGGCATATGACCCACGCGATCTAAAATGATCGGCGTTTGGCTATGTTTAATCATAGATTTGAGTTCTTGAGCAACTTCAACATTGACAATTTGGTCTTGTTTGCCCCACATGATTAAGGTAGGTGCTTCAATATTTCTCACCATCGTGGCAAATGAACTTGTCGTATAGAGCTTGTTTAAAGCATCAATTTGATCGATCACCTTTTTGGTATCTTGTGCTTTTGAAATCAGCATTTTTTCACGTTCATTATTGATCATGCTTGGCGTAAAAGGTGGGTTATACATCACTTTTTTCATGACAAAATTTAGATCACCTGCTTGTGTGACTAATAATTGTTTTAGATAAATCGGATTTTTTAAATAATTGGTATTGTTGCTTTTAAATACACCACCCGAGCTGAGTAAAAACAAACTTTGAGTATCAAAAGAGTATTGTGATGCATAGAACATTGCAATTGAGCCACCTAGAGAGTGTCCAACGACATTTAAATTATTTTGAATACGAGCTGCTTCAATAAAACGGCGCAGTTGTTCTGTAACATTTGGAACAGAAATATCAAAATTTGTTGGAACTTGAGTGCTGCCTGCAAAAGGTAAGTCCGGCATTATCACATGATAATGACGAGTTAACTCGTGTGCGACATCATTCCAAGTATCGCGACTATTACCCAAACCATGAATCAGTAAAATTGTCGGTTTGCTACGGTCACCGCCCTCACTATATGACCAAACCACATCACCTACACGTAAAGTTTTACTCGATACCCCTGCCCAAGCTCGCTCTTCTTGTAATACTTTTTGGTAATCTATTGCTTCATGCGCTGCTGCATAACTTGTACTGAGTCCTACACTAGATAAAGCAAAATTCATACTACTTGCAATGAGTGCTACACTAAAAAATTTGAAAACTTTTTTTGAGGGCGTTTGTGGCATGTATAGGATTCCTTCTAAACAATTCACCATTATATAAAGCAAATGCAATTTTTTGATGACCTAGTTTTCTTAAAATGTAGGTATATTTTGCATAAAACGTTGGTTATTATTGGTTTTTGTTTATTAAATAAACTTTTTTGAGTTTGAAAATGTCTACTTATTGATATTATCTCTACATTGTGTAGATTAATTAAACAATAAGGAGAAATTTGAATGAAAAAATAACATTTAACTTAAATTGTAACAGAGTTTATTTTTAGTCAGTGACAATCAAAATTGACAGTATTAAAATTAACTTTATCTTCACCCAATGGAACTGATGACACATGCTAACTGCTCAAGAAGCTTTAGAAAGATTGAAACAGGGTAATGAACGCTTTGCACACGGTGAAACAAACCATAATAAGTTTTTAACACATCAACAGCGCACAGAGATGGTAGGTAGTCAGGAACCTTTTGCCATTATTTTAGGATGTTCAGATTCACGTGTTCCTGCGGAGATGGTTTTTGACCAAGGTTTTGGTGATTTATTTGTAATTCGTGTTGCAGGAAATATTGTTGCACCATCACAAGTAGGTAGTGTGGAGTTTGCTGCAGAAAGTTTTGGTTGTCCTTTGGTCATTGTGCTTGGACATAGCCATTGTGGTGCAATTCATTCAACGATAGAAGCACTTAAAAATCCGAATACACCACCTTCTGCAAACCTCATGTCGATTGTGAATCGTGTACGTCCTTCTGTTGAAATTTTGATGCAAACTGAATTAAAAGATGACCTTGAAAAGTTATCTATGCATGCCGTGAAATCAAATGTATTTGCTTCTGTAAATCAGTTAAGACATGGTTCAGCAGTGCTTGAAAGTCTGATCGCAAAAGGGAAGTTAAAAGTTGTTGGCGCAGAATATTCACTTGAAACAGGTGAAGTTTTATTTTATGACTTTTGAGTTTAGAAATTCTTTAAGTCTATTCTGAGCGTCGAAATAAAAAATCCCACAATGATGTGGGATTTTCTATAGAGTTAAGTTCTTAGAATTTATAACCTAATTTTAAACCATAAGCGATGGCATTGTTATCTGAGAATTCAGCAACATAATCGCTACCGCCTGCTTGAGCACCTGTTTGCGCTTTAGCATCGCCTAACCAGAAATATTTTACACCACCAGCGATAAAGGTTGCAGGTGTAGGACTATATTGAACACCTAGACCCACATTCCAATAGCCTTCTGTTGGACCAAGTGTAGAGACAGGGTCTCCTGCACCTGAGTCCCAACCTACAGAGACATTACCTGCCCATTTGTCATTGAGTTTACGACCTACACCTGCGTTAACAGACCATTGATCATCAGAATATTCAACAAGGTTAAAGCCATTTGGACGATTGACTAAACTACCAATTGCTTCAGAAACTTTACCAAACTTATAAGGTTGAATAGAGAAATCTTTCCAATTCACCCAACGAATATTAGCAAAAGCAACGGTATCTGTCATGATGCCTGTTTGTAAATCTAAATTGACTGATTGTGGTGTGGTAATTTTAGTCTTACCATCAGATTTCATGGCAGCGATTTGTTCTTTTGTTACTCCTAAACCTGCTAAAACTGCAGGATTACGATCAAAAGCACTTTCCACTGAAAGTGTTTCAACAGCATTTACATCATGGTCGATTTCTGAACGATAGGTAACCGAAGCTTTTAAGGCAATTTCAGGAATTTGATATGCAGCACCCGCTAACCAACCTACACCACCTGTTTGCTTGATAGATGCATCATAACCATTATAAAGACTATATGCTGTACCACGTAGGCTTACATTACCTTTAATGGTTTGGTAAGCAGCACCACCATAAAGGTTGATATTTTTAGTAGGTTGGAAACCAAAAACTAAGGATAAGTTTTGAGTATCAACTTCAACTTGAGTACTACCTGTACCTAGATTTGCATTTGCATCAGCTAAACCTTTTGCCAAAGCAACAAGAGGTTTACTTGCTTCTGCTAATACAGCTTGTGTTGCATCAGCTTGGCTTAAGCCTTGTTGCATTAAACCACCAATTGCTTGTTTCGCTGCATCAGATTGCATATAGGCTTGTACTTTTGCTTTTCCTGCAGCAGCCAAAGCATCTAATTTATTTTGAGGTAGTACAGTATCTACTCCTGGATTTGAAACGAAAATATTACTTCCATGATATTTCGCATCTGCACCAAAAGGTTGATCATATAAAAGACCAAAAGAAATATTGTCTGTAAGTTGAAGTTTCAACGCTGCAGATGGAAAATAATAATCCTCACCCATATCTTCAATATCACGGCGTGTTTCACTTGTTCCAGCCTCACGTCCCTCAACCGTTGGGTCTAAAACAGAAATACCAGCTTCAAAATAGTTATTAGGCTGTAAAAAAGCAGACATCGATTGACCAGATCGATCTAATGCTGCAGCAAAAACACTTGTTGCAGGTACTGTTGCAAATAAAATTGCAGTTGTTAACGTTTTTAATTTCATTTTAGTTTTTCCCTAGCCATAAAATGAATGGTTTGAAGCATTTGTAAACAAAACTTAGAATATTTGTAATTTACAAATAGTGTTTGAAATTTACTTCTTTTTACAAAATAACATATAAAAAATAAGAGTAAATACTCTAGGAATTGAAAAAGTGAAAAAAGTGTAAACGGTATAGTTTATTATTTGTGCTTTAAAAAAATAATTTAATATATATCAATTTCTTATACTTGTTATTTGGCTTTGCGATGAATGTAAAGTTGAATGTTTTAATGATGAAAAATCGGACTTTTAAAAAATCAACTCAATTTTGAATATCGGTGAACTGTAAAATTATTGGAATAAAAATCAAGTCTATTTTTGGATTTTATACTGATATTAATAAAAGCTATAATTGACCAAAATGATAGATTGTTGATCCTGTTAACAATTTCATGATGTTGTACTGACTGATTTTGATCAGGATGTGCATATAAACTTGCTATAAAAATAGCAGAAAAATTTTTAGGATATAACAATGCATAAAGTTGGAATGAGGATTTGCATGCTTTTGATTACAGCATGTCATAATAATACTCAAGACTAAAGCCAAATGAACGAAAGAAAGTTACGACAAAGTGCGGAAAATTTGAAGCCTGAACATATTATGGTGACGGTAAAAGATGGTCAAAAGTTAGATCGAAATATTCAGGTGTTTATTCGTCCCTCTGACACAGTCAAGCATATTTTAACAGAAGCAGAAGTTATAAATATGGTGAATAAAACATCGGAACAATTTGCTCCATTATTGATTGTGCCTGATGCATTTATTCCACTGAATTCAACGGTAACCTTGTATGAGACAGTAGCAGATGTTGAAGTAGAGTATTCTCTTTTAGATCAGCATAATAAAAGAATAAAAAATGCTTACCGTAAAACCTTTAGTTTGAAAAATTAAATAGATTTGAAGTTATATGTATTGCTTGGTGGTGCGCTCTGCGGGACTCGAACCCACGTCGGTCGCTTAGGAGGCAACTGCTCTATCCAGTTAAGCTAAGGGCGCATAGTGGGCACTAATGTAATAGAAAAATATTTAAACATAAAGTGCTGAGTAGGTGGGTGATGAATAATTGGACAAGTTTAGTATGATTTGTATAAAAAATAGCTTTAAGATGAATAGCTTGAAGCAATGAATTTTAAATCATCGAAAGTGAAGATATTGATCTGATTTATCATTGTGCAGTTTGAATATGACATTTTGCTAAGCGCCAAGAGCGGCGATGGTTAGCTGTTTAATCTTTCATTTAATAAAAAAGAGATATGTGTGAGCTACACATATCTCTTACGGAACTTGATTTTCGCTGTTTTAATTGAATTGTATTTGAAATAAAATCCATTAAAACAAAATTTTAACTGCTTTATTGCGGCATGTTTTTATTCAACATTTTATAAAGACCAAACATCAATACAATCCAAATTGGAATCATTAACACTGACTCTTTAAAGCCAACTTTCCACATAATGCCAAGCACCATAGCAATAAAAACTAAAACAAGAATATTGCTGACAGGCGACCATAACGCAGGAAATTTAGAGACTTGACCTGTTTTCTTCATAGCTTGTTTGAATTTTAAATGTGTCAAGCTGATCATTGCCCAGTTCAGTACCAAAGCACCGACCACAATGTAAATCAAATGTCCTAGTGCATCTTCAGGAACGAAGTAGTTCAATAAGACACAGCCAAAAATCAGTAAAGCTGAGAAGAGTACTGCAGGAATTGGCACGCCTTGTTTGTTGACTTGTTTAAATACTTTGGGTGCATTGCCTTGTTCCGCTAAGCCATACAGCATACGACTGTTGGCATACATCCCACTGTTATAAACAGAGAGTGCAGCAGTAAGAATAATAAAATTCACCAAATTCGCAGCCCAAGCAATACCAATTAAACTAAAGACCATCACAAATGGGCTTTTGTCTAAACTACCACCTGTGAATTGATCCCAAGGCACGAGAGAAAGCAAAATTGCAATCGAACCAATATAGAAAATCAAAATACGAGGAATAATCTGATTAATTGCTTTTGGAATAGTTTTTTCAGGATCTTTAGCTTCAGCAGCTGCCATGCCAATCAGTTCAATACCACCAAAGGCAAACATCAAGAAGGCAAGCATTAAAAATAAACCTTCAAAGCCATGTGGGAAGAAACCGCCATGTGACCAAAGATTACTAAAGCCAAAACCTGCGCTCGGATCTGCGGTAAAAATGAGGTATAAACCAAAGATAATCATCGCAATAATGGCGGTGACTTTAATGATGGATAACCAAAACTCAGATTCACCGTAAAATTTGACGTTGGCCAAATTGATCGCAGTAATCGCAACAAAAAAGACCAAAACCGTGGTCCATGCTGGTATATGGGGCCACCAAAAATTGACATATTTTGCAGCCGCTGTCAGTTCAGACATAGCAACTAAAATATACAAGATCCAATAGTTCCAGCCTGCTAAAAAGCCTGGAAATTTGCCCCAATATTTATAAGCAAAATGACTGAATGAGCCAGCGACAGGTTCTTCTACGATCATTTCACCGAGTTGGCGCATAATCAGAAATGCAATTAAACCACCAATGGCATAACCGAGAATAATGGATGGACCAGCAGACTTGATGACATCTGCAGAACCTAAAAATAGTCCCGTACCAATTGCACCACCCATGGCAATCAATTGGATATGTCTATTTTTAAGTCCACGTTTTAAATGGGTAGACTCGTTGCTCAATGTTTACAACTCGGTATATAGATTAAATTGATTGTAAATGATTGGTAACTTTAAGCCTAGTATGTGTTGAATGAATATGCTGACGCTTAAGATTAAAAATGGAATGTAGCAAATAAATTTATTTATATTTCATATAAATAAAAAATATTAAACACAAATGAATGCTTTTGGTTTTGTTTAATATTTCAGCATAATTTGCATTTGGCTTTAAGACTTAAGTCAATGCTTCTGTGCATTTTTATAAAAAATGGGTAAAATTAAACTGAATTATGATTCACTATTTGAAATCATGATTATGCGACAATAAAAGATAAACGAAAAGGAAAGCGATAAATGAGCTCTGCACCCCAGATCAAAATACCTGCAACATATATGCGTGGTGGTACCAGTAAAGGCGTATTCTTTAAATTAGATGATTTGCCTGAACGTGCGCAAAGTGCAGGCGAAGCACGTGATCAAATGTTGCTTCGTGTTATTGGTAGTCCAGACCCATATGGTAAACAAATTGATGGTATGGGTGGTGCAACATCAAGTACGAGTAAAACCGTCATTCTGTCTAAAAGTACACAACCTGAACATGATGTGGATTATTTATTTGGGCAAGTCTCGATTGATAAAGCCTTTGTAGATTGGAGCGGTAACTGCGGTAACCTAACAGCAGCTGTAGGGTCATTTGCGATTTCTAATGGTTTGGTCAGTGCGGAACGTATTCCTGAAAATGGTATATGTACTGTACGTATTTGGCAGGTAAATATTCAAAAAACCATTATTGCCCATGTGCCAATAACTGATGGACAAGTACAAGAGACTGGTGACTTTGAGTTAGATGGGGTGACTTTTCCTGCAGCGGAAGTGCAAATTGAATTTTTAGATCCTGCTGATGATGGTGAGGATGGCGGTGCAATGTTCCCTACAGGCAATGTCGTTGATACATTGGATGTACCTGAAGTCGGCACTTTCCAAGCAACATTGATCAATGCAGGGATTCCAACGATTTTCTTAAATGCTGAAGATATTGGTTATCAAGGTACAGAGCTACAAGAAGCGATCAATGGTGATGCCGCAGCATTGGCACGTTTTGAAAAAATTCGTGCTTATGGGGCATTGAAAATGGGGCTCATTCAAGATGTTAGTGAAGCTGCCAATCGTCAACATACACCTAAAGTTGCATTTGTCTCAAAACCGAAAGCCTATACAGCATCAAGTGGTAAACAGGTAACTGAGGCAGATACAGATTTACTCGTTCGTGCATTATCGATGGGGAAACTTCACCATGCCATGATGGGGACGGCTGCTGTTGCAATTGGTACGGCTGCAGCGATTCCTGACACTTTGGTGAATTTGGCAGCAGGTGGTGGTGAGCGTGAAGCAGTACGTTTTGGTCATCCGTCTGGGACTTTACGTGTAGGCGCACAGGCATTGCTAGAAAATGGACAATGGGTAGTAAAAAAAGCCATTATGAGTCGCAGCGCACGTGTATTAATGGAAGGTTGGGTACGTATTCCTGCAGATAGCTTCTAATTTCTGTAAATTAAACACTGAACTGTCCCTAATTACCAATGAGTAATTGGGGATTTTTTCGATGACTATATAAATTTTTTGATTATTTTTTAATCTTTTTAAAAATTGCATATATTTTTAAATCATAAAAAATTATAATATGCCGCATTCAAGATCTTATATATTTTAATCTCATCATTGTATTAACATTTAAACCTTTATTTTTATATATAGATGTTTAAAGCAACACATCAGATATAATGTTGATGATATTAATTTCAGCAAAATCAACAAATAAATAGTGATATATACGACTATCATGGGGTGCGGTATGGAAAGTGAACAGTCTCATTTGAGCACAATACTTTCAGATGAGGACTTGATCCAGACGTTAAAAAATGTTGAAAAATTAGATTTAGTCTCCTTGATTTCAAAACTTCCATTACCTGTAGCGATTTTAGAACCTGACTCGCGTTTAATTGGAGTAAACCAACTTTTTGCCGATATTTTTCAAAGTGATGCATTATTTTTAAATGGAAAATTTTTAAGCACTTGCTCAACCGTTGTACATGCACATTTTTTGTTGGCAATTGAAAAAATTCAAGATATAGAAACGCAAGCAGACTTTGAGTTCTATTCACAAGGGCGTTTTTATTTGTCTTATTTCAAAGCCATTTATGACGCTGAGCATGCCGTACAGGCGGTAATTTTAATTTGTGCCGATGTGACTCGTTTAAAACGCCGTGAGAAAGTTTTGATTTTAAATAATCAAAAATTGCATGATCATCTATTTATTGATCAAATTACGGGTTTACCCAATAAAATGGCATTGGATCAGTTTATTCAAGAAAACATTGTGAATAACGTTCAATATACATATGCATTTTTGAAAATAGATTTAGATCAATTTAAAAAATTTAATCAAATTCATAGCTATACACAAGGTGATCAGGTTTTAATGCAAATTGGCACAATCTTGAATGATGAGCTTAATCCTGATTATAGCCGTATTTTTCGGTTAAATTCAGCCAGTTTTGTGGTTGTGATTAAGGAAATGACACAATGGGCTGTATTTACTTTGGCTGAACGTTTGAAAATGAAAATTTCTCAGGAAAAAATCATACTTCAGGATCAGGATCTATTGACTGCTTCAGTGGGAATTTATCATTTAGCAACACCTTTTCAGCAGCATGATATTTTACAGCAGTTAGATTTCGCTGTGCAGCAGGCAAAATCTCAAGGTAAAAACTCAATTTATGTTTTACAGGGTTAGGTCATGGATTTCGTAAGTTTGAGAGAGCTTAGGAAATATATTTTGTATTCTATGACAGGTAAATATGATCTTAGCCACAATAATTAAAAGTATAAAGCAAAAGCCAACTCTATTTTTTTAATCAAAATAGAGCTGTATTGGTTTTTAAAGTGTGTCTTATTTGATGTTGTAGCAGAAAATGAAAAGCATCAGCAGTGACTTTGAACAGCACGAGGTATTGATCCAGCAAAACCATAGTTAAGCTGAGTTAAGTGCTAGATTTTCACCCATTTGGGCAGTGCCATGAGTAGTATGCCAATCACAATCAGTGACGTTGTATTTTCAAAAAAATAGGGATAAATCATCAATGCAAGACCACATATTAAGGCGATTGTGTGATGCTGTTTTTTACCATAAATAAAATAGCCTAAGCCTATTGAGCCAAATAGCGTGCCTAATAATAAAGCGCTGACATTCATGTTCTTGCTATGCTTTGCTGAAAAAATCAGTATGACGTGGTTAACTGAAGCTATACTTAATCGATGTTAAAAAAGTATCCCATCAAGAAGATTGCAATTTAAAACAAGAGAAAATTTATGTCGGTGATTTTACCTGTAGCACAACGTGGAGAAGCGATTTTAACGTTTGTTGCTGTGCCTGTGGCTCAAACTGAATTTGGCAGTGAATGGTTGCAACAGTTGGCTGCGGCGTTACATATGACGATGTTACAAAGAAATGGTGTGGGCATTGCAGCACCACAAGTATATATATCCAAAAGAATCATCATTGTGGCATCTCGTCCAAATCCACGTTATCCCGATGCGCCTGAAATGGCTGCTGTGGTGATGGTTAACCCAGAGATTTTATCTATGTCTGATGAAAAGACTTTGGGGGAGGAAGGCTGTTTGAGTGTGTCCGATGAACGTGGACAAGTCGCACGTGCAGAACATATTCGAGTACGTTATATGAGTTTGCAGGGCGAAGTGGTTGAAACAACATTTTCTGGTTTTCCAGCACGGATTGTGCAACATGAAATTGACCATTTAAATGGCATTTTATTTGTCGATCGACTTTAAAAAATATGCTTTGTTGCTAAAAAATGGCTGATTGGGATGAGTATTTGCATTATTTTCTCTGATCATTTTTCAAGATGCGTATAATGGTGTAATTGTAAGAGATGATGAGAATCTAGATGAAAGCTGAATTTCAACAAGGCAAAATTAAGCAATACCATGTCGATAAAGGTTTTGGTTTTATTGGTGGAATGGGTCAGGATATTTTCTTTCATATTTCCGATTTTCCATTGGCAGATGGTGAACCGAAGCGTAATGAACGTGTGAAGTTTATTGTTGTGGATAATGGTGGTAAGCCACGCGCAATCAAAATTGAACGTCTGGAAGATCATTCAGCAAAAGCGAAAAAAACCAAAGTGGTAAAGCATAATGAAGCGATTACCAATACTTTGCTGTCTAATTTTAGAAAGTGATCTGAGATAGATGACTCCCAATGCTTTGCTGTAAAAGTATTTGGGAGTAATCTTAAAGTATGTTGAAAGTAGAAAAATAGAGATTGATTCACTTTTTGAATGATTGATCGATATGATGATTTTTTATTATTTTTGAATTGAAACCGAATAGATGATTGGGTTTATATAAGCGATTGAATTTTTTGTTTAAATTTTGATATATTTGATAGAAATGAATATAATTTATAAATGAAATTTTAACCAAGAGTAAAGATCCACGTGGCTGAACTGATTCCTCCGAGTATACAACAATTAAAATCTGCAACGAGTGGGGAACGCAAGGTTTATCAGTTGCTTGAACATGTTTTTCAGAATGAAAATGCCATCATTTGGTATGAACCTAAAGCATTAAATCGCTATACCGATTTTATTGTTTGGTTACCTGAACATGGTTTATTGGTCATTGAAGTCAAAGATTGGTCAAAAGAGCGTTTTGAAACCTTGAATCCTGATACTTTTACAGGGCGTTTTTATCATCATAATCAACAAAAAATTGTTGCAGTGAAAAACCCTGAAAGCCAAGTACGTAAGTGCATGTTGAATATTTTGCATGAGTTTAAGAAAGCAGCAATTTTTCTACAACAAGAGGGACATTATCAAGGTAATTTAAAATTTCCAATCAGCAGTTGTGTTATTTATACCGAGTTAAAACAAGAGGATGCAGATGCCATTGGTTTGACTTTAGCTTCGATTTCAACAGCACATAAAACCATTTTTAAAGATGATTTACGTTTGGTTGCTGAAAATAAAACCTTTAAAAATAAATTAATTGATGCATTTAAAGGGGTGTCATTTTCATTTAAAGCATTGAGTTATGCTGAAGAAAAATTTTTACGTTATATGATTTTTCCTGAAATTCGTGTAAATGAATTTACCCAGGAGGAGTTATTTTCAGTTGAACCGCAAGATGCAAAAGCACTTGATTTATCACAAGAATCCATTGCTAAAAATATCGGTGATGGACATCGTATTTTAAAAGGTGTCGCGGGAAGTGGTAAAACACTGGTTTTAGCTTGTAGAGCAAAATATTTAAAAACGATTTATCCTGAATATAAAATTTTAGTGGTTTGTTATAACAATTCACTTTGCAATCATTTAAGACAAATGTTTGGTGATGAATTCAATGAAAAGATTCATGTATTCAATTTTCATAGCCTTGTTAAGACAATAACCCATGCCAATTTGTCAATGTTAGTGAATGAAAAGCAAGCGGATTATAATAGTCGTGTTGGACAGATTTTATTAGATTATTTGGAGCAAAAAAAATTAGCTCAACAAGACTTATATGATGCGATCTTAATTGATGAAGGGCAGGATTTTGCGCAGGAATGGATAATTGGTTTATCTCAACTCGTTAAAACTGAAACCAATAATATTTTGTTTTGCTACGATCCCGCGCAAAATATTTTTAATCGTAAAAAACCGAGTTGGCGTTCTGTCGGTTTACAGGTACAAGGTAAAAAACCAGTTGAATTGTACAAATGCTACCGCAATACCAAAGAAATTCTAGATATAGCCAAAGCATTTTTAAATCCTAAGGCATTGGATAGTTTACAAAATAACGATGAATATGACCGTGTATTAGACCCTGATACAGGTGAGTGCAAAACAGGGGATTATCCAAGTATTTATCATGAAAATGATGTACGTCATTTGGTAGATTTGATTGCGCGAAAAATTCGTCAGTTATTGAAATCAGGAGTTGAGCCACGAGATATTGCAATATTACAGGCGAAATCTGCTGAATATGATGTGTTTGTGAGTGAATTAAAGTTAAAGTTAAGTGCTTATATTTCAGATGTAGCGGTAGATTTTATTTTTAGCAGCGCTGATAAAAAAGCTTTAGATTTACATAAAAACTCACTGAAAGTGATGAATGTGGAATCATCAAAAGGTTTGGAGTTTGCCCATGTATTCTTTGTAGGTTTAGATTATATGCCTCGTATCGGTGAAAACCGTGATTTGGACTCAGAACGCAAATTGGCTTATGTGGGCATGACACGCGCACAGAATAAATTGTTTCTACTTGGCTGTGAAAATAAAGGTTTTCTAGCTGATGTAAAAGAGATTTATGAACAAACCACGCGTCTGCTTGAGATTCGAGAGCGCTCAATTGAAGTCAGCATTGGTCAAGTTGAGGAAGTGAATTCTGAGCCTAAAACAGAAAAAATGGATGATTCAATGATTGGGCAGAAGTGGACCGAAGATGAAGAAGTTCGATTGATTGATGCTTTTATGGATGAAAATTTGTCGATTAAAGAAATTGCCCAACGACACAACCGTAAACAAGGTGGAATTCGGGCGAGGCTAAAAAAATTAAGATTATTAGATTGATTTTGATTTTTCTATATAAATACTTATTATTTTCAATAAAATGCAAAGTAATCACTCAAAAAGAGATTGACGTGTTTTTGCAGGATGGTAAAAGCACGGTCGTTCTCTTTGCTTTTTAATCCGCTATCAAAAATTGCACAGTTTCATCAAGCTAATTTAGACCGGCCTATGCTTAATTTCTCGTTGATTGATGGAATGGTAGATAGGCTGTCATGCTGAATTAAAATCATATAGAGGTATAGAAATGTCAAATTTTATTGTTTTTTCTATCTCTGAAATATGCGTTATATTTTTTTGATGGTTTAAATTATTTTTAGTTCTAAATTTTACTATATAAACTTTTTTCTACTTATACATGTACATGGTGAATTGCTGATGAGCATGTTTGCTTGATTAGATTAAATTTTCTTGCTTAATCGTCCTGCATTAGGGCTGCGATGATATGGAAATGAGTTGAAATGACATAGCGAATAGTATCCATAAGGGTACAATTTTGTTAAGGACATCATGTTAATTCAAATAAGTACAGATAGGATGAAGCTATGGGCATTTTACAGAAATTGATTAAATCGACTGTTTATCACGAACCTTTACCTATTCGCCGTGATATTCATTTTGCTTTACCTGCTAACCGTATTGCAGACTGGCATACATCTGCGGGGCCTATTTTTACCGCATTGTTAAATACATTTTCAATTGTTTTACCGATAGGTGAGCGGTTCTTTATTGATGCGGTACGTGCACATCGAGATCTCGTGCAAGACCCTGATTTACAAAAAGCGGTGACGGCTTTTATTGGTCAAGAAGCCATGCATGGTCGTGAGCATGAAGAATATAATAGTGCGCTGTTCGAGCGAAATAGTATTGCACCAAAATTTGAAGCTTTTGTTTTAGATCTGTTTGGTTTAATTAAAAAACATACCCCTGAGTATTTTTGGTTGAGTTCTACCATTGCACTAGAACATTTTACTGCACTATTGGCAGATTCTGTGCTGCAAATTCCTGAACTATTTGATGGAGCTGAAGAAAATTATGCCAATATTTGGCGTTGGCATGCTTTTGAAGAAACTGAACATAAAGCCGTTGCTTTCGATGTATGGAATACTGCAATGGGGCATGGACCTTATGCCTACGCAGTTCGTAGTTTAGGTTTAGTACTTGCAACGATTGTATTTTGGGGACTTGTACTCCCAGTTTTTACGAAGATTGTGATAGATGAGAAAAAGCTGACAGATCTTTCAAGTTGGCGTAAGGCGTACAAATATACGTTTGGAGAAGTGGGTGCTTTAAGAAAACAATTGGGCAATTATATTGATTATTTCCGTCCAAATTTCCATCCATGGGATCATGCAAATCGTGACAAAATGTTGGCAATGCAAGATCTGATTTATAAACTAGCAGATGAATCAGTAAAAAATAAAAAAGTAGCAATAAGTTAAAAAACCGATAGAAAACATTTTGTAGGTTTTGCTTGAGTTGTATTTAAATATAAAACGCATTAAAAAAGCCAGTCGGTTTGCACTGACTGGCTTTTTATTTACGTTATAAAAAGTAAATTATTTTTCTACACCAGCTTCTTGACCAGCATATTTAGCATTTGCATAGTCCCAGTTCACTAAGCTTTCTAAGAAAGTAGAGATATATTTAGGACGTGCATTACGGAAGTCGATGTAATAAGCATGTTCCCAAACGTCAATTGTGAGTACAGCAACTTTACCATGAGCAAGTGGAGTATCAGCGTTTGAAGTTTTAAGGATAGAAAGGTCGCCATTTACTTTGTCAGCAACTAACCAAGCCCAACCTGAACCAAATTGAGTTGTTGCAGCAGCAGCAAATTCTTCAGCAAATTTTTCATAAGAACCGAAAGCTTCATCAATTTTAGCAGCTAAAGCACCAGTTGCTTTACCGCCACCATTTTTAGCCATACAGTTCCAGTAGAACGTGTGGTTCCAAACTTGAGCAGCGTTATTGAAAACACCAGCTTTAGATGCATCGCCTGCAACAGCAGTGATGATTTCTTCTAAAGATTTACCTTCAAGATCTGTACCAGCAATAAGGTTGTTTAAGTTAACAACATAAGTATTGTGGTGTTTGTCATGGTGAAACTCTAAAGTTTCTTTGCTGATGTGCGGAGCGAGGTCATCATAACCGTATGGAAGCGCAGGTAAAGTAATGGTTGTCATGTTTTAAATTCCTTGCATTTTGCTGGGTTTTAACATTAAGTGGCTTTATTGTAATAGATTCTACGAATAATTGTGCAGGATGTTAAATAACAATACACAATTTATTTCGATTTAATACGTATAAAGAAAATGTTAAAAAACAGCCATTATTTTTGGCAAAAAAGCTTTTCATTTGAATGTTTTTATGAACATGCAAATTTAACTTTTCGACCGCCATTAAATCGGATTATTTAATTCGAAATAACTATACTCAATATTGAAGTGTTCTGAAATAGCTTTGCCTAGTCGTTGCACACCATAACGCTCAGTGGCATGATGTCCACAGGCAAAATAATGTACATTTAACTCTTGTGCTTGATAGAAAGTTCGCTCACTAACTTCACCTGAAATATAAGCATCACATGCTTGCGCTGCTGCTTTTTCAATATAGTCTTGTGCACCCCCTGTACAAAAACCAACTTTTTGAATTTGGGTTTTTGCTGCAGGTAAATGAATGGTATTGAAACCCAGTTTTTCAGTTAATACCGCTTTGAATGCTTCAGCAGACATCGGTTGTTTTAAATAACCAATATTACCAATAGGATTGCGTTCATTAGGGTCAAGCGCTTCAATATTTTCTAATGCTAAAATATCAGCAATGGCAGCGTTATTACCTAAAATAGGATGTGAGTCTAGAGGTAAATGATAACCTACAAGAGAAATATCATGTTGGATCAAAGATTTGATTCGTTTACCACGCATGCCTGTAATCGGGTAAGGTTCACCTTTCCAAAAATAGCCATGATGCACCAATAACAAGTCAGCTTGTTGGTGAATTGCAGCATCAATTGCATCTTGTGATGCGGTCACTGCACAGAGAATCTTTTTAACTTCGGCTTTGCCTTCGATCTGTAAACCGTTGGGCGCATAGTCTTTAAATTCAGCTGTTTTTAAGGTGCGGTCACACCACTGAATCAGGTCAGATAATTTTACCATAATGCTCTCATCTATTTACATCAAGAAAGTATTTAAAAAATCAGTGTTAACATGATATTAAACATATCGCATTCAGCAAGATCTAGGAATTTATTTTGTGTTTACGATAACAATGCTTATTATATGAAATACCAACAGATACTAAATATATGTAATATGGTACTAATCTGTTAAATTGTAACTAAAGCTGAACAAAACTCCTGGCGTTTTTTAGGTTTATTTGTTGAATTGCATTACAATATTGAAAATACTTTCACATCAATGAATTAAAAAATTTTGAAGAGGAGCGAAAAAGTGCGCCGCACCTTTACATGGCTACCTTGGGTGTTACTCATCCTCGTAATTATTAGTTTTGTCGTATGGCAAAAATTACAACAACCAAAAGCACCCATTGCAGCAGATGGTGTAAAAATGCCAGCTGAAAAGGTTGAGCCATTAGTCAATACGTCACGTACAGGTGGTGTGGTTTCTTATAATGCTGCGGTCAAAGTTGCAGCGCCAGCTGTGGTCAATATTTTTACAACGCAAAAAGTAAAACAGAATCATCCATTATTGAATGATCCAGCATTCCGTGAGTTTTTTGGTAATCAAATTCCTGAACAAAATCAAGGACAAAATGAAAATAGCCTAGGTTCAGGTGTGATCGTTCGCCCTGATGGTTATATTTTGACGAACAATCATGTGATCGAACAGGCTGACCAAATTGTGGTTGCATTACAAGATGGGCGCCGTGCAGAAGCCAAAGTCATTGGTACAGATCCAGATACTGATTTGGCTGTGATTAAAATCGAATTAGAAAATTTGCCAGTATTGCCATTTAAACTCAGTGGTAATGAAGTCGGTGATGTTGTTCTTGCGATAGGTAATCCTTTTGGCGTTGGGCAAACTGTTACACAAGGCATTATCTCGGCGACAGGTCGTTCTGACTTAGGGATTAATACTTACGAAGACTTTATTCAAACAGATGCTGCAATTAATCCCGGTAATTCTGGTGGAGCATTAATTGATGTTTCAGGTAATTTAATCGGGGTGAATACCGCTATTTTCTCACAGTCGGGTGGATCATTGGGAATTGGTTTTGCTATCCCTGCAAAAATTTGCCAACAGATTTTAAACTCAATTTTGAAAGATGGTCGTGTCATTCGTGGGTGGTTGGGAATTAGCTTAGTTCCACCAACACAGGCTGATGTATTAGCGCCACGTCAAACAGGTGTTGTCGTGGCTGATGTGTTGAAGAATGGTCCTGCTGCAAATGCAGGTTTAAAAATTGGTGACCGTATTGTTAAAGTCAATGATGAGGAAATTACATCAACATCACATTTAATTAATTATGTAGCTTTGCAAGCACCTAATTCTGAAATTAAAGTTGAAGTGATTCGTGGACAAGAAACATTAGATCTGAATGTAAAAGTAGGCGAGCGTCAATTCCAACAAAATGATTCCCAGTTTATCCCTTTACCAAAACGTTAGTTCAAAAATATCAAAGCCCTGAAAGTTCAGGGCTTTTTACTGCATTTAATTGGTACTGTTAAAAAGTGATTAACCGATCAGGACATATTGAGTTCATAAATTTAACTGTACTTTCGCATTATTTTTTATTTCAAATGGCAATAAACATGTCGCGTTTATTTAGATTGTGTAATATCAAACTGTTGTTGTGCAATAAGAACATGTTGCACATTTTCTTCTGCCCAAGTTTTAAATGAAAGAGCAGTTTGAGTAAATTCAATCCCTAAGTTTGTCAGTGCATATTCAACACGGATGATATTGTTTTCGTGAATAGTTCTTGAAATAAAACCATCTCTTTCCAAAATTTTTAACTTTTGAGAAAGTACCTTAGGAGAAATACCTTCAAGACTCTTTTTTAATTCATTGAAGTGTAGAGCGTTTTGATATAAACGATAAATAATGAGCAATACCCATTTATCTGCAAATTTTTCAAAAAAAGCACGAGCAGGGCAAAGCGGTTGAAAAACATCGAAATTACAATGATTTGTCATGTTAAATCGCCTTTTATTCACAATTATTGACAAATAATTTTGCTTAAAATGACCAGTTACCTAGTGGTAACTAATTGATACTAGATTTCAAAAGTATATCATAAATCCATCACATGAATATGTGTTCAATGAAGACAACAAGATTTAACAAATTAAATTTTTAGTTAGATTAAAGGTCAATGTTGAATAACACGAAACTTTCAAAACATTAATAAGAGGTTTTTTATGTCTAGAATAGCTGTGGTTTATTATTCGGGTTATGGTCATACCAAAGTGATTGCTGAAACTTTTGCGAAAGAAGTTGATGCAACCTTAGTTGCTGTTAATCAGGAAGGGGATGTTACTGAAGCTGATTGGGCAGTGCTAGATGCAGCAGATGCAATTGTATTTGCTGCACCGACTTACATGGGTGGCGTACCTTGGCAATTTAAAAAATTTGCGGATGCATCATCTAAACGTTGGTTTACAAGCGTTTGGAAAGATAAAGTTTTTGGCGGTTTTACCAACAGTGCAAGTTTTAATGGGGACAAGCAAGTCACTTTGATTTATTTACAAACACTTGCTTCTCAACATGGTGGAATCTGGGTAAGTTTAGGATTATTACCTGCAAATACCAAAGCAGCGACTCGACAAGACGTAAATAATTTAGGTGGTTCAGTCGGCTTATTGGTGCAATCACCTGCAGATGCAAGCGTGGATGAAATTCCAAGTGGTGATTTAGAGACTGCTAAAGTATATGCAAAACGTATTCAACAGATTACAGATAAATTTGTAGCTTGATCACTTTGATTTTTGACAAAACAAAAGGCGCATCATGCGCCTTTTGTTATGGATGAACAGTCAATTTAAAATTATTCGTGTTCATTATGTTGTGGTGCAGGGTAGCGGAAACCTTTGGTTTTATAACCTAAATACAAGATACCGAACATTGCCCACCATAAACCAAATTTTAATGCAGTTTCTTCGATTTCGAGCCACATTGCAAAGATACTGATAAAACCTAAAAGTGGAATAATCACAAAACTAAGAATATCTTTGAATGATTTGGTACGACCGTCACGTAGTGCATAACGAGAAATGACAGATAAGTTCACGAAGGTAAATGCAGTTAAAGCACCGAAGCTGATCATTGAAATGACAATATCAAGATCCATGAAGCCTGCAGTTAATGCAACAGCACCAACAATTAAAATGTTGTATGACGGTGTGAAATTTTTTGGACTGATATGACCAAAGATTTTTTTGTTAATCACGCCATCACGGCCCATCACATACATTAAACGTGATACACCCGCATGTGCTGAGATCCCTGAAGCCATAACCGTGACAATTGCAAAATACAGAACTACTGTTTTAAACGCGACGCCACCAACAGCTTGTAAAATATCAGGCTGAGTTGCGGCAACATCTTCGAAGTATGTTTTCGGGTCGTTCGGGAAATAAATTTGCATAAAGTACGTACTGATAATGAAAATAACTCCAGCAAATAGTGCAGTCATAAAGATCGCACGTGGCAAAGTTTTTTCAGTATCTTTGGTTTCTTCTGCAAGTGAACTGAGAGAGTCAAAACCTGTAAAAGAGAAGCACAGTAAAGTTGCGCCCGTAATGAGTGCACCAAGACTAGTTAACTCATTCCAAAATGGTTCTAAGCTCCACAATTGGTATTTTGCATTGACCAATGTGCCATCCGCATTGACACCACTTTCAAGTAGTTGATAAACCATCCACGTAAAGTACGCAATCACGCCTAATTGTACAAATACAATCAAACTGTTGAAGTTAGCAACAAATTTAGCACCACGTAAATTGACGGCAGTCATCGCAGCAGTTAATCCGATAACCCACACCCAGTGATTCACTTCAGGAAATAACGCTTCCAAATAAATCACGGCAAGAATGATGTTCACCATTGGCGAGAGTAAATAATCTAACCAAGATGACCAACCGACCATAAAGCCGACGTTTGGATGAATCGATTTTTGCGCATAGGTATAAGCAGAACCCGAAGATGGATATCGACGGATCATGTGACCATAACTAATGGAAGTAAATAAAATTGCAATTAAAGCAATGATATATGAAGTGGGAACATGAAAGTGACTTTCTTCTGATACTAAACCAAATGTATCAAAAAGTGTCATTGGTTGAATGTAAGCCAAACCAATAATAATGATGTGCCAGAAGCCCAGCGTTTTTTGCAGTTTAGCTGCCGATTGAGTCCCAGAGTTAATTGTCAACGGCGTTATCCTCTTATCGTTGATCAAGGATCAGTCATATATCTAAGGATCGTTTGAGACGAACGATCCCCCCTACAAATAAAACAAAAGTGCGCCAATCTACTCCAATTGCAAACTTTTGTCAGTAACTTTAAGCATGTTTTTAGCAGAAAATATGCCAATTTGTATGAAAAATAAGCTAAATTTATGCACGACAAATGAAAAGCCCAATGTTCGAAAACATTAGGCTTATTTCAATGGTATATTGGCTTATTTTTCAACAATTACCAAGCTTTTTCTAAAATAGATTTCAAATCTTTAAATGTTGCTTCTTTCGGGTTGTAAATGATAGAACCATCATTAAGTGCTTTATCTGCCACTTCATCCAATTGCTCTTTGGAGACTTTACCTGTTTCACTCAAAGTGCGTGGTAATTTGGTCAAAGTATAGATACGATCACGCATCGTATTTAACACAGCAATCGCTTTTTCAGCACGTTGATTAGCAGGGGTTTGTGCATAAATGTCTGCACCTGCAAGCGGTAATAATAAATCAGCGATTTTATCGCCATTTACTTCTTTATTATATTCAAGTACATAAGGTAAAAACAGGTTCATACATAAACCATGCGGCAGATGTGCAACCGCACCAAGCGCATGACCTAATGAATGCACTAAGCCAACCATTGAGTTTGAAAATGCAATGCCTGCCATCGTTGATGCCTGTGCAAGTTCTAAACGACCTTCTGCATCACTTGGGTTGTCTAAGACATTAAATAAGTTTGCACTGACTTTTTTAATTGCAGCAGTCGCATATGCATCTGAAATCGGATTTGCTGCCATACAGGTATATGCTTCAACAGCATGCGTCATGGCATCCATTGCGGTCATCGCTGTTAAATGCGGTGGCAAGGTCTGAGTCATGCGGGGGTCTAAAATTGCAGCATGTGGCATTAAATAGTTTGATGCAAATGCCATTTTGACATGTTTTTGATTGTCGGAAACGACAGCAACCATCGTGACTTCAGAACCCGTACCTGAGGTGGTTGGAATCACAAAAAAAGGTTTCAGTGGTCGTGGTAGATTATGCGCACCTGAATATTTAGTCAGGTCATCACCACCTTCAGTCACCAAAATATTAGATGCTTTAGCCGTGTCAATCACTGAACCGCCACCCACAGCAATAATTGCATCACAATTGTGCGTACGATATGCTTGTGCAACTGCACGCACCGTTTCTAAGCTTGAATCTGGTGGGACATCATCAAAAATAAAGCCAATTTCGACATCTGTAGAGATAAATGCTGCTTCAATTGGTTCAAGTAGCTTATTGGTACGTACCCCTTTATCTGTAATGATCATTGGACGTTTTGCGCCAAGTGATGATAATTCATAAGGAATATGTTCAAGTGCAGCATGACCAGCAATGACTTTTACAGGACAAAAAAATTCGTAATACGGTTTAGCAGCCATGTGTTATGCACTCCTTTTTAAATAAGATTGGGCAACTTTAAGGTAAATATTTGCTGCGCCAGATAATTTTTCTTTTAAGCTTAATTCATGTGGGTATTCTTTGACTGCAAGTTCTGCCACCAATTTTGGTAAAATTAAGGCTTCCATTTTATTTAAACAACGGACTAAACGAATTGCATATGACAAATCACCATCTGCAATCATACGGTCATTAGCAAAAGCCTGGGCAGTACTTTCCTGAAATGAAAATACCAAAAATGCATGATGCAGATGTTTAAACGTAATGGTTAGATCAGGTTTACCTTGCAAAGACGTAACGAGTTCTAAATTATGCTGTGCATTGACTTTGGCAATAAAAGCAGCTCCATTAGGGAACACTTTCATTGAAAGTACAAAATCGACAGGGAACTTAGATACTTCATGTCTAATTTCATCATCGACTTGACTCGCCATGCCCAAACCTCTGCCAATCACGTCCATCATGAGCTTGACATAGGCTTGTTCTAAAGCGGGTTTTACAGATTTACTTGAAATCACTCGCTTATCCCTTTATTTGAGTTAGTATTATATTTTAGAGTAATTACTCTAATTTGTTTTAAGTGAAAAGGGAAGTGCTTTATTGTGAAATGACTTTAACGTCATTAAAAAAGCCACTTTCTTTTAAATAAGTACTAACATCTTCTGCTAGTTGTTTGAATTTTGGATAATTTTCTACAAGGTCACAGATGCGAACCATTTCTAAACCAGCATAACCGCAAGGGTTAATGGTATGAAAACCATCAAGATTGCAGTCGATATTGAGTGCTAAACCATGATAACTGCGACCTTTACGTATTTTAAAGCCTAAAGAGCCAATTTTTCGTTCATTCACATATACACCAGGTGCATCAGGTTTAGCATAGGCTTCGATATTGTATTTTTTGAGCAGATCAATCATCAAATTTTCTGCATAGCTTACCAAAGTGCGAACATTCCATTTTAAGCGATTTAGATCAAACATAAAATAGATCACCATTTGACCTGGACCATGCCAAGTGACTTGACCGCCACGATCTGATTGCACCACAGGAATATCTGTATGCACAAGAATATGTTCTGGTTTTCCAGCTTGTCCCTGAGTTAAAACATCAGGATGCTGTAAAATCCACAATTCATCAGGTGTATTTTCATCACGTTGTTCGGTGAGGGCTTTCATTTCCTGAAAGCGTGTTGCATAGTCTGTGAGTTGTTTAAATTCACGAATGATTAAATTTGGTAAACCATCAGATAGATTCATAACACGTGTCGATAAGAAACTTTAATTTTCTCTTATATTAGAATGTTTCGCAGGCTTTAAGTATTATTTATTACAAATTAATCATTGATGGTACATAAATATTCAAAATAATTATTTGATTTTCATCATTAGTAAGATGAAGACAGTATGATCTAGCATTTTTAAAGTAAACATTCTATTCTAGAGTATGTAGGACTTGAATTTTTTATGCAAGAAGGCAATATCACGGGATAAGCCGTAAAGGCTCATTTTAAAACGTTAATTTAAAATTAACTAAGAAAAAATTAAAATAACAGTATCTTAACAGGATAGGTACAGTCAGTTGTTTAAAAATATGATGAAAAAAATCAGAGTACTCAGACTCTGATTTTTCAGTTTCTAATTGAATGTTTACAGTGCAGTTTTAATTAATGAGCAAGCTGCTAAATCTGCATAGAGTTGATGGACTTGTTCGAGTTCATCAAAGCGTAATTGTGCGGTAATTGAATGATATTTACCTGTACGTGATGGTTGTACTTTTAAAGTGGCTTCATCAAATTCAGGGAAATGTTTAACTAAAATTTCAACAACAGCACCACGCAATTCTTCGCCAGCATCACCAATCAATTTGATTGGATAATCCATTGGAAATACCCAAAGATCTTCACGAAGTTCGCGAGAAGGTGTACGGTCTAACATTGACATGAGTGTCCCCTAATTTCAAACGCCTGCAAGAGCAGGCGTTGTGTTGCAATTAACTACTTAATGGAGGTGAATAATAAATTTTCAAGTCTCCATAAAGAGTAGTAGATTTTAGTCATTTTCAAGGAATGAACGTAAATGTTCCGAACGAGAAGGGTGACGTAATTTACGTAACGCTTTCGCTTCAATCTGACGAATACGCTCACGTGTAACGTCAAACTGTTTACCCACTTCTTCCAAGGTATGGTCGGTTGGCATGTCGATACCAAAACGCATTTTCAAGACTTTCGCTTCACGTTCAGTTAAGTTTTCAAGTACTTCACGAGTCGCTTCTTTCAGACCTTCTGAAGTTGCGGCATCAACAGGTGAGGTGATGTTGCCATCTTCAATAAAATCACCCAAATGCGAATCTTCATCATCACCGATTGGGGTTTCCATTGAAATTGGTTCTTTCGCAATTTTCAACACTTTACGAACTTTAACTTCGTCCATTTCTAGACGTTCGCCCAATTCTTCAGGTGTTGGTTCACGTCCCATTTCTTGCAGTAATTGACGAGATACACGGTTGATCTTGTTAATGGTTTCAATCATATGCACAGGAATACGGATCGTACGTGCTTGATCGGCAATCGAACGGGTAATCGCCTGACGAATCCACCAAGTTGCATAAGTCGAAAATTTATAACCACGGCGATATTCAAACTTGTCTACCGCTTTCATCAAGCCAATGTTACCTTCTTGAATCAAGTCAAGGAATTGTAAGCCACGGTTGGTGTATTTTTTCGCAATTGAAATAACCAAACGTAAGTTGGCTTCAACCATTTCTTTTTTCGCACGACGCGCTTTGGCTTCACCAATTGCCATACGTTTAGAAATGTCTTTGATGCCTTTAACATCTAAACCTAAGTCGTTTTCGATGTCTGCAATCTTTTGTTGGAATGCCAATACATCAGGACGAACTTTTTCTAAATAATTTTTAAGTTCAGCAGGTGCTTTAGCAATTTGCTCATCTAACCAAGCAAAGTTTGACTCTTGACCTGGGAAAGAGGTACGGAATTGCGTACGATCCATACGACCACGACGTACTGCATAACGCATAATTTCACGTTCAGAGGTACGAATTTGTTCATGTGTACCACGAATCATTTCAGAAATGATGTCAAATAAACGTGGTGTAAATTTAAACATCATAAATACAGTTGCAAGAGCTTCCATTGCTTCTTTACTTTCAGCACTGTTACGTCCTGATTTTGCAATAGATTCTTTTGCAGTATTCCAGACAGCTTGTAATTCTTCAAAACGCGCTTTGGCAATTTCAGGGTCAGGGCCAGATTCGCCTTCAGAATCGTCATCACCTTCGGCTTCTTCTTCCTCGTCGTCGTCATCCAACTTTACATCTTTGGTTGGTTTGCTAGAAGATTCTTCTTCGTCATCAAGATCTTCAGCTTCATCTTCCAAAACTTCAGGAATTTCTTCGTCAGTTTCAGGGTCAAGATAACCTGATAAAATGTCCGCTAAACGGCGTTCACCCGCTTCATAATCTTTGTATTCTTGTAAAACCACTTCCACAGCATTTGGCCAATACGCAATTGAATGTAGAACATCACGGATGCCTTCTTCGATACGTTTTGCAATGCTGATTTCGCCTTCACGGGTCAAAAGTTCAACGGTACCCATTTCACGCATATACATACGGACAGGGTCAGTGGTACGACCAGGTTCATTTTCTACAGAAGCAAGAACAGCGGCTGCTTCTTCTTCAGCCACTTCATCTGCTGCTTCGCTGTTGCCTTCGAACATGGCATCGTCAGTTTCAGGTGCACGTTCATGCACAGGGATACCGACGTCTTGAAGCATTTGGATAATGTCTTCAATCTGTTCGCTTTCGGTGATTGAGTCTGGGAGATGATCGTTAACCTCAGCATAGGTTAAGTAACCTTGTTCTTTGCCTCGGCTAATCAGAGCCGCTACTTGTGAAGTAGGGGAATGCATGTCGCTCATCTTTACTCTCTTCTCGTTGAAATCTGTGGTAGTGAAAACTGTATTCAGCACAGTCCATAACCATTTTTATGGCAATAATTTGGGTATTTCATCAGAATAAATAGGCTCTGATAAAATCAGTAAAATTGGTTTCTGTGACTTAAAATGGGGATGAATTTGTTGTTTTCAAGTTCAACCCTACAACGTATCTTCTATCTACAAGTGCTCAAAATGAGTCATCAAATAGAAGGACGTAGGGTGGATTATACCATGCCATAAATTTCGGCACAAAAAAAGCCCAAATTGGCCTAAAAATGTAAAAAAAATAAATAAAACTTGACAAGATTTCATAACAAAGATAAATAGCGCCTAGACCCATTCACATTTTTTCATTATGAGGTAGTTTTAGTGTCTTCTACAGATTTTGAACTAGATGATAACTACGGTGATGATGATGTTAGTTTTGATGAGTCATCAAGCAAAATTAGCGCCAAAGAATCATTAGAAAAACGTCGTTTAATCGATGATTTACTTGCTCAACGCCGTTTAGATCGCGAATTAAAAGATTTTGATTATGATTTTGATGACGACGACGATTTTGATGATGACGATGCTTAAAACAGATTGGGCATAGCGCTAAAAAATGCTATGCTTTTACACTGATTCAAATCAATTGGAAACAAGATGAGTGCTTTAGATTTAGACCTGTTAAGTGACTATTTAGATGGCGACCAAAACGAGTACGGTCTAGATTTCGCAGCGACTCATGGTTTTTTATGTGCAATTGCGGTTGGTCCACAATTTGATCGTTGGTTAGACGAGCTGTTTGAAGGAAACCAAAGCAAAGCACCAAAAGAAATCATTGCGCAAATTAAGACATGGTTAGATGATATTCGTCAAAAATTATCTAATGAAGAAGGAGTGGAATTTCCTTTTGAAATTGAAGAGGCAGATGTTGAGTCAAGCTTAGGTGATTGGTCTGTGGGTTTTGTCGATGCAATGTTCCTCAATGAAGAAGCATGGTTTAGCCCTGAGTATGAAGAGCAAGTGGTTGATTTAACCCTGCCGATGATGGTCTTTAGTGGTGTGGATGATGAAGACCCGCAAATGGAATCTTTCCGTCGCAATGGTCAGCTCATGGATGAAATTGCAGAAGAAATTCCTGATAATTTAAATGAAATTTATTTGATGTTCCATTCAGATCAATAAGTTTAAGTTTGATGAGAAAGCACCTTTAATCGGTGCTTTTTTATTGTTTGGTGTATTGTTTAGTTTTAAGGGTTAATTGAAATATATGTTATGAGAATAAGTTTTTTATTCTTTTTTGACTGCAAATAACTTTTAGTGAGTCGTCTTTAAAAATAATTTTGCCGAAATGGTATACACTGTAAAAAATACCGCAGCATGTACTGCCACCATACAGAGCATAATAACAGCAGAGAGTGCTAGACCTGCTTGATCTGCAGATTTTAAAATTTGTTCTGCTTGAGGGTTCATTAAGACTAAAAAGAACGTGAAAAAACTACCAATGACAATTGCAACCGCACTAAGTCCCCAAATCAGTTGGATTTTTTCATCAGATGAAGCTAAGCGTTGTTCACGTTTAAAATAATAATGTGCATTGATGAATGCTGCTATGACCAAGGTTGGAAAGAGAGAAATATAGCCGAGTGGGAAAATAAAAATAAGAATCAACATTAATAGAATTAATGCAACAGCATAGACTTTGGCAAAATGAAGATAATAATGCGGCATTCTTATTCCTAAATATAAATCAAAGCAATAGCTTACAGTGTAACAGTTTTAAATTG
Source organism: Acinetobacter piscicola (assembly GCF_015218165.1). Taxonomy (NCBI): domain Bacteria; kingdom Pseudomonadati; phylum Pseudomonadota; class Gammaproteobacteria; order Moraxellales; family Moraxellaceae; genus Acinetobacter; species Acinetobacter piscicola. The sequence continues at coordinate 1,046,919 of NZ_CP048659.1, forward strand.
GATTTATCTTTGAGATTGATGTCGAGTCTTACGTTGATGTCTACGATAGAGGATCCAAAGGATGACGACAATCACGATTGCCATAATAAAATAGCTCACTTGATGAAAGATTTGCTGCATCAAGGCTTGATTTTCACCGAAATAAAAACCGACACAAGCCAAAAAGGTTGTCCAAATCACGGTTCCTAATCCGCTATACAGCATAAATTTCCAAAATGGCATGCCACTCATACCCGCAGGGATGCTGATCAGTGAACGTACCGCAGGAATCATACGACCAAAAAATACAATACGATGTCCATATTGTTCAAACCAATCCAAAGATTTTTCCACATCGGTTGACTTAATAAAAAGATATTTGCCGTAACGATCGACCCATTTAAATAAGGTTTGCTGTGAGATTTTGTGTCCGAGCCAGTACAGCAATGCAGCAGCAAGCAAAGAGCCAAGGCTTCCTGCAATGATTACACCTGTCAGAATCAGTTTGCCTTGAGAGGCAGCGAGTCCTGCAGAAGGCATAATAATTTCAGATGGAATAGGTGGGAAGACATTGTCTAAAAACATAAGTAGAGCAATGCCGAAATAGCTCAATTGCTCCATGATGGAAATAATCCATTCAGTCATTTTATCGCATCACTAACGAAGTGGATATTTATAGTATTGCGTGTAATTCACTTCGTAAAGTGATGCGGCGTATATCTTTGTAAAGTGTTATATCTTAAAAAATTAGTCTTGGTAATGAATCAGTGTATGAATATAAATTTTACGTAAACAGTAGGTGAGTGCAACAGGAAAACTCATTAATAAAAAGAGATTTATCCAAGTTGTATTTAGATGATAGCCGATAAACAATGACAGTATTGCTCCGATCATCATACCTAAGCAAATGATAAATAGATGTGACTCTTGTTCAAGTTCAGTTTTTATGTTTTGGCTCGTAATTACGGGAACAGTCTGTGAATAAGGGTAATGTATGCGATGAGATGGAAGGTAAGCGTTTTTATTCATCATATGAATTTCCTTATCATTTGTAATACAGCTTTTCAGTATCTACTTAATCACTTTTAAACAATGGATTGAATAAATTTGATATTAGCAATCAATTTTGTAATCTGCTCTCCTGAAGCACATATTTCATGTATGAATACTTTATGCGTTCTATAAAATGTGTCATGTAAATGTAAAAAAACCGCATCAAATATGCGGTTTTTTTACAAATTGGATAAAAATCTTAGATTATAAGCGTTTACGTTTTGCTGCTACGATTTGTGATTGGCGCATACGGAAACCTTCTTTTTGTTTTTCAGAAGTTTTTTCAATACAGTACACACAAGATACGCCGTGCTCATAACTTGGTAAAGCAACTTCTTCTGGGGTTAACGGCCAACCGCAAGCATGACATTTAATATTGGTGCCTTCTTCAACGCCATGTGTAACTGCAGTACGACCATCAAAAACGAAGCATTCACCTTCCCACATACTTTCTTCAGCAGGGGTTTCTTCTAGGTATTTTAAAATGCCACCTTTAAGATGATAAACCTCGTTAAAACCTTCTTGTAAAAGTAATGACGTTGATTTTTCACAGCGAATACCACCTGTACAGAACATGGCAATTTTTTTATCTTTGTGTTGCGCTAATTCCTTTTTAACGTAGTCAGGAAATTCACGGAAAGTTTCAGTTTTAGGATCAACTGCGCCTTTGAATGTGCCTGCTTTATATTCATAGTCATTACGTGTATCAACTAAGATCACATCATCACGTGCAATGAGTTCATTCCACTCTTTTGGATCGAGATAATGTCCAACCAAGTCACGTGGTTTCACTTCTACGCCCAAAGTTACGATTTCTTTTTTGAGTTTAACTTTCATTTTACGGAATGGTTTATCGTCACTATGAGATTCTTTGTATTCCATAGCATTAAAACCATTGTCTAAAAGAAATTGATGAATAACATCAATTGCTTGACGATCACCTGCAACAGTACCGTTGATTCCTTCACCTGCAACAATTAGAGTACCGCATAAGTTGATGGTTTTTACCAAGTCTAAAAGACGTTGTTGAAGATCGGCAGGATCTTGAACTTCTTTGAATTGATAAAGTGCTGCAACAACCCAACCAGTGGTCGCTTGCTGTTCTACAGGTGCAAGCTGTTCTACAGTAGCGTTCATGGAATACTCCAAATGTATTAAGATATGAAAAAAATTAGGTGCGTATTCTAGCCTGAATTTTGAAAATTTGCGAGAAAGCCATAGCAAAAATATGGTTTTAAATGAGGAAAATATTTTGAGTAATAAAAGTCGAATCCCAACATTAACCCCGTGTGCAGGACGCTGTTCAACGGTTTTTGGTGATTCGGTTTGTCGTGGTTGTCGCCGTTTTAATCATGAAGTGATCCAATGGAATACCTATACCGCAGAACAGCGTTTGGCTGTTTGGAAGCGTTTGGATGCACAACTTGATCAAATTTTAGTCCCGATGTTGCCTTTTGCTCAGCTACAACATGTTGAAGGTTTTATTTTAAGTAAACGTGTCCGTGTGTTAGATGGAGCTTCAAAAGGGCGTAAACTTTACCATGCATTAAAAATTTGTGAAAAAAATCGTTCACTTGCAGATGAAAGTGGCTTAGGTATTGGGGCTAAACAAGTCAAACCTTTATGGGATGAGTTTGAACGCCGTGTTTTGGCATTGGCAACGGCGAGTTATGATTTGGCATGGTTGCGTGCAGATGGTATTCGCCATAATTTATTGAAAATCATGGAAGAGGATGAAGAATTACATTCTTTATAATTTAATGAATCATCAGTTATTATTTGGATAAGTCTTGGATTTTTCAGCCTATATTTTGTACTGTATCGCTGTGGTGATCATGATTGCAACGCCTGGACCTGTGATGCTTTTGGTGGCAAGTGCAGGTTTAAAAGGTGGGTATAAAAAAGCATTACATACGATTGTGGGAACAAATTCAGCTTCTTTGTTACTTATCGCGATTTCTGTTTTGATTTTAAAAGGCTTTTTTAATATTGCCAGTCATTGGTTTAATTTGATCAAAATTTTGGGTTGCTTATATATTGCTTATTTGGGCATACAAATCGTACGAGAGGTATTAAGCCAAAGCCAGCAAGACCAAGAGATTTCGCGCCAAGTACAAGGGGGTTTTCAACAAGGTTTTCTTGTGGGAATTTCCAATCCTAAAGATATTATTTTCTTTGCATCTTTTTTTCCTCAATTTACGCATGTGACATCCACCTTAGATCAGAGCTTAGTTGTGTTGACTTTAACGTGGATTATCTTAGATTTTGCGACTTTATCGGTGGTTTATTTAGGTTTTAATGCATTATCTAAGTCTAAGCTTTACTCTAAAATTTTACTGGGCTGTGGTGCAATTTTGATTGCAGTTGCGTTATATGGCATTTATTCAATTTGGTTTTGAAGTAAATAAATAAAAAGCATTAAAAATTAATCATCAAAATAGCTAAAATAGGCTGCGTATATAGCTGAATAAGCCAATGATATCCATAAATAAATCAAATGCTCCGAAACGTGCATCATAACCAAATTGTTCAGCGCGAATTAGAATTTGACTGGTGTCATATAAGATCCATCCAATAAAGACTGCTGAGCCAAAAAATCCTAAAAATAAAGATAAGATGCTGATATGGAAAAATAACGTTAAGATTCCCCCAACCAGTAAAATCCAAAAACCAATATTCAGACTCGCTGCCAAAAATGAGAAATCACGTTTGCTAAAAAATACATAAGTACTGACACCTGCAAAAATTGCTAATGTCGTTAACGCAGCACTTAAAAAATAAATTTGGGCTATATAAATGGGCAATTTGTCCCATTGCTAAACCTGTAATGACTAGAAATATGGGAAATACTGCTTTGATGGAATTTCGCCAACCAAACCAGCCGCATGCAACCCAAATTAAGAAGTCGAATATCATGACAGGAAACTGAAGCATCGGCGGTAAAACATGATATGAAAAAATGCCAATGATGGTCATGATGAGTAATGAGCCAAATAAAATCGTATAGGTACGTTGTATGAAGGCAAGTTGATTTTGATCCAATTCAGAAAGGCTACTTAACATATTTATTATCCTATTATTTATATTGTTTAAATAAACTTAATATTTTTTTAGAATTATGCTTAAATTTTAATAATTATAATAGCTAAAAAAGAGTATAAAAATAATAGCATAGTGATTTTTTATTTAATTTTCTTATTTTATATACTGAATTAAAAAAGCATGAGAATGCTAATCAAATTCTCATGCTTAAACTGGCTTAATATGAATTTTAGATTTTATGGTCTAAATTAAACACCATGCGCTAAACGATATTGTGCAATTTCATCAATGGTAATGAGTGTTAAATGATGGGTTTGTGCATATGCTAAAACTTGGATACCTGAAGCCATCGTACCATCAGGATTGGTGACTTCACACAATACGCCCGCAGGTTTTAAGCCTGCCATACGTGCTAAATCAATAGAACCTTCTGTATGTCCACGACGTATAAGCACACCACCATCACGACCACGTAAAGGAAACACATGTCCGGGACGATTTAAATCACTGGCTACAGCACCATCCTTGATAGCGGCTTGAATGGTTGTGACGCGATCTTTGGCTGAAACGCCTGTAGTCACGCCTTCAGCTGCCTCAATGGTGACTGTAAATGCAGTTTTAAAATGACTTGAATTGTCCTGAACCATAGGGGCTAATGCTAAATGGTCGGCAAGTTCAGAAGTGAGTGTCAGACAGACAATCCCAGAACCATCACGAATCATACGTGCCATGGTTTCAACATTTAATGTTTCGGCTGCAACAATCAAATCTGCTTCATTTTCACGATCAAAATCGTCCATGACCAAGACAGGTTTGCCTTGACGCATATCTTCTAAAGCTTGTTCTATACGTTGCTCAGCAGGAGAAAGTGCTGAAAAGAAAATTTCGGGTTGGATTAAACTAGACATTGAAACGCTCTCGTAAAAATAAAAATACGGTTGAACATTTCAGGACATGTGAAAATAGTGGCGTTACAAAACAGATCCGAGTGAATCGAATCTGTTCAAAAGTGACGTCGTCTTCTTTCATCCGGACTATACCGTCGGCTTTGGCTTTGACCAAATCTGCCTATCATTTTATGAGAAATAATAGGCTCGTGGGCTGAATAAATACGTTCTAAAGAACATATTTAAATTACCACCGGTGGGGAATTGCACCCCGCCCTGAAGCGATGTGTACTGATTATAGTGCATTTTTATAAGAAAAAACGGATTTTCTATAGAACGATGCGTACTATATTTATGATAAAAATAGCTTAACTTTTTAAAAAAATATTATGTGAATATCTTAGTAATTGTATGCTCATAAAAGGCTGGAAAATGATAATTTTAACCATTGATACAATTAACTCTTCATTATTTAATGTTTTTATATTTTATTTTGAAATTTTAAATCAATGATGCTATCGATTTAGAAGGTTAAGTATTGAATATTATTAAAAATAAATATGTGTCTTAGCAACTGACTAAGATCGATATTCTTTATAACTTTAAAATAAGAGGTTTCTGTGAAAAAAGTATTATTTGGTCTATGTATTTTTCCTTTGTCGACAACGATGCTCTATGCAGGTCAAGGAAATGACTGGGGATATGATACAAACAATGCACCTGAAAAATGGGCGAGTTTAAGTGAAAAGTATCATGCTTGTTCAGGTTTAAATCAGTCGCCAATTGATATTAAAAATACCACATCAGCTAAACTTGAACCTTTAACTTTTAACTACACGACAAGTGCAAAATCGATCGTAAATAATGGACATACTGTTCAGGTCGATTTTAATGCAGGAAATAGTTTGACTTTAGATGGTCAAGAATTTGTTTTAAAACAATTCCATTTACATAGTCCTAGTGAAAATAAAATCAATGGTGTGAGCTATCCAATGGAAATGCATTTGGTTCATGCTAATGCACAGGGTGAGCTAGCAGTGGTTGCAGTGATGTATCAAAAAGGGCAAGAGAATGCAAGTTTAGCGCACACGTGGAAAAATTTACCGAAGCAAGCAGGGCAGATGCTTAACTTAGAAGAAACTGAAAAAGCTGCAAATTTTTTGCCTAAAAAACTAGATTATTACCGTTTTAATGGCTCTTTAACGACACCACCATGTACAGAAGGGGTGCGTTGGATTGTATTAAAAGATATTCAAACTGCATCTGAGGCACAGTTTGATGAATTTAATCAACTGTTAAGTCATCCAAACAATCGTCCTGTACAGCCTGTGAATGCACGCGTTGTTTTAGAATAATTTATGTAATATTTCCGCTCATACTTTGTGCCTGCCAGTAGATATAAAGTTGAGTGGAAGTAATTAAAATTTAAATAAAAGTAAGATGTTGATGTGACCGCATTGGCATGAATAATAAAATTTATGTTGCATTCATTACGATGGCTTTTCTATTGGCTGAAACATGGCTTATATCCATCTGGATATTTAAAAAAATAAAGAGGATGTGTAGCTGTGATTAAGATCAAGCTAGAAAAGAATGATCTTTGTTGGAATTTTATTTTATCATGGCTGTATTTTTTTGATTGTTGTGACCTGATTAGCCATGTCTTTTGATATTAAAGTGACTCAACAGCCTCAAGCTGAATTTCATCCGCAGCACAAAAAACTAAATCAATTGATTCAACAGATTGAGCAACAAAAGCAAGATTTAAAGCTTGGGCAAAATGCACAAAGTGAAATCCAGAGTTATTTGCAGCAAAAATTAGTCCCGATTTATCGTGATTTACATACGATTTTATTCAAGCAACTTGAGCAATTGTGGGCACATTTACAACAGCAAGACTTTTCAAAAGCTGATTTAGAACAACTCGATCACAAACTTACTCAACTTGCTAAGCAACTGAAAAAATCATCGTATTTAAATACAGCACAACTGCAAAAAGTTGTAGAAGTTCATATATTTTATCAACAAAATCATTTATAGCTAAATACCAAATAAATCATTACAGTAATCTTTAAATAATTTATCAATATCTTTAACTCTAAACTTAGTTCGAATCGCCTTGACTCGTGACCACATATTTTCTATTGGATTTAAATCTGGACTATATTTAGGAAGCCACACAATGTAATGGCCTGCACAACGTATCAACTCCTGAAGTCTTTTCCCTTTGTGAAAGGTCGCATTGTCCATAATCAAAACACTGCTTTCTTTCAACTTAGGTAATAAATCCTGTTCAATCCAACATTCAAATACTTCTGTATTCACAGAACAATTAAACACACCAACTGTCAACAATCTATTTTCGATAATTGCACCGATCGCATTACTGCAATTCTTCAACTGCCAGTTAAATTCACCTTCAGCACGTGTTCCTTGAAGGCTATAACTATGAGTTCTGGTACTTTCACTTTGAAAACCACTTTCATCTATGTAAATCAGAGGCAATTTCCCTTCTAAACACTCTATGAGATTTTGAAATTGCTGACGTTGATTTTGATCTGCTTTAGGATGCTTTAACGTCTTTTTTTACGCGATATTCCTGCGGCATGTAATGCATTAAATACCGCATGAGTGCTTACTCCTAAACGTTCAGCTCGCTCATACTGATAATCATCAGGATATTGTTCAACATCCTTCAATATTTGCTCTCTGCTAATTTTAGCTGGACGGCCAGGAATAGGTTTGTTTGTAGTGGACTTTTTCCAGTTCTGAATCGTTTGTATACAGATGTTAAAATGCTGTGCTGCTTTTCGCACAGACATTTCATCTCGAATCATAATTTCTATGACTTTGTCTTTAAAATCTTTTGAATATCCCATATCTCTATTGTTCTATAGTTTTTAGGATTTGGCTATATATAAAAAGTCGAAGAAGGCAAAGAAAAAGTCAATTTTTGAAAATGAACAAGTCGTAGAAAATGAAAATCAGTATTCAAACTTTGAAAATGTAGAATATGCCGTTGATCAGTGTGAAGATTGGGACAATGATCAGTTTCAGCGTGAACGTGAAGAACATCAACGTAAGCGCTTACAGTTGAAGCGTGAGCAGGCTGAGAAGTTGGCGGAGCAATCTTTAAAAACGGTGTATTTAAAAATCACCGCCATGATTCATCCTGACCGTGAACCTGATGAGGTTAAAAAGTTAGAAAAAACTGAACTTCAGCAAGTGGTAAATCAGGCGTATGAGCAACAGGATTTATTTTATTTATTAAAGCTTCAATTACAGCTGGAAACCAATCAGGGCAAAAGTCCAAAGGCTTTGACGGACGAGCATTTAAAGTTTTATAAAATGGCATTGGATGCACAAAGTCAACGTTTGGCGAGTCAGATTGATGATATTACCGATGCTTTGCATTGGAGTGAAAAGCCGAAGCCGAAAAATATGCAGGTGAAAGATGTGTATAAGGTAATTGATGCGGATGTTGTGGCGTTAAAAGAACAAATAAAGTGGGAAAAGGAACGTTTGAAATATATGGGGAAAGTAAAAGGGTTGGAAGTGTTGTTGAGGAATGGAGTGCTTTGATGTTTTTTATTAAAAGTACGTTTCCCTCTCCTGAGCAAATTTTAAAGCAGTGCTTTAAAATTTGCTCAGGAGAGGGACTTCATTGCGAAACTCATACAGACATTAAATCCAATGATGTTCCCTTTCTTTGTGGTGAAGGGGCAGTGATGTGTGCTAATAAAAACGGAGAGTTTAAATCTCTTTCAAAAGCTCCACCACAGTATTTGTATATAAGCATAAGTTAATTTCTACTAGACTATATTTCATATCTATATGATTGTTTTATCAGAGAATTCAAGGCGTATTATTAAATCAATTTAATCCCTCCCAACCTCCCTTTAAAAAGGGAGGAGCTGTCACGTAATTCATTAAATCACATGACATTTCCCTCTTTTTCAAAGAAGGGTTAGGGGAGATTTAAAAAACTCAAGAAACCGAATCATCCAAATTCGGCGCTAACCAACGTTTCGCCTCATCCAACGTCCAACCTTTACGCTTTGCATAATCTTCTAGCTGATCGCCTGCAATTTTGCCCACGTTAAAGTACTGGCTTTCAGGGTGTGCATAGTAGAAACCGCTGACAGATGAAGGTGGCCACATTGCAAAGCTAGTGGTCAATTGCGTACCAATCTTGTCAGTCGAACCGAGCCAGTCAAACAATGGCGCTTTTTCAGAATGCTCAGGGCAAGCAGGGTAGCCCGGTGCAGGACGGATTCCCACATACTTCTCTTTAATCAATTCTTCATTGCTTAAAGTTTCAGATGCTTGGTTGCCCCAGAACTCTTTACGGATGCGCTCATGCAAATGCTCCGCAAATGCTTCGGCAAAACGGTCACCTAATGATTGCGCCAAAATTGCAGAGTAGTCATCGCCTTTGGCTTTGTACTCATTCGCCATTTCTTCTGCGCCAAAGATGGATACCGTGAAACCGCCCAAGTAATCTTCCGCAACACCTTTAGGCGCAACAAAGTCAGCCAATGACAAGTTTGGTTTACCTGTAACCTTATCTGATTGTTGACGCAAATGATGGAAAGTATGCGTCACGGCTTGCCCATTTTCTGTATAAACTTCAACAGAATCCGCAGCAGAACGGTTGGCAGGGTAAATACCAAAGACAGCACGTGCATCAAAACGTTTGTTATCGATGATGTCTTTTAGCATTTTCTGGGCTTGTTCATACAAGTCAGTTGCTGCTTCACCGACCACTTCATCTTTTAGAATTGCAGGGAATTTACCTGCCAAGCTCCAAGAAATAAAGAACGGCGTCCAATCGAAGTATTCAACCAAAGTTTCCAATGGATAATTGGTCAGCGTTTGCGTACCAATAAAGTTTGGCTTCGCAGGTTTATTCGCTACAAAGTCAATTTTCAAACCATTTTCAATCGATTCTGCATAAGACAGCTTAGCGGCTTTCGGCTGTTTGTTGGCAATACGTTCACGCACTTTTTCATATTCAGCACGGGTTTCTGCTACAAACTTCGGCTTCATTTCTTTAGAAAGTAGTGTGGTTGCTACACCTACGGCACGAGAAGCATCAGCAACATAAATGACTGCATCATTTGAATATTGCGGGTCAATTTTTACAGCTGTATGTGCTTTAGAAGTCGTTGCACCACCAATCATGAGTGGAACATTAAAGCCTTTACGTTGCATCTCTTTGGCAACAAAGACCATTTCATCCAAAGACGGTGTGATCAGACCGGACAAGCCGATGATATCAACTTTCTCATCAATCGCAGTTTGCAGAATTTTCTCCGCAGGCACCATCACGCCAAGGTCGACAATGTCATAACCATTACAACCAAGAACTACGCCTACAATATTTTTACCGATGTCATGTACGTCACCTTTCACGGTTGCCATCAGGACTTTACCCTTAGATTGGCCAGCTGTTTTTTCCGCTTCAATGAACGGGTTCAGCCAAGCTACAGCCTGTTTCATGACACGTGCAGATTTCACCACTTGCGGCAGGAACATTTTGCCTGAACCGAACAAGTCACCAACCACGTTCATGCCGTCCATCAGCGGACCTTCAATCACATCGAGTGGACGTTTAGCTTTCAGGCGTGCTTCTTCAGTATCTTCATCAATGAAAGTGGTGATGCCTTTAACGAGGGCATGTTCAAGACGTTTCTCAACTGGAAGTTCACGCCATTCCAAGTTTTCAACTTGTTTTTGCGCTGCGCCTTGACCGCGGTATTTCTCAGCCACTTCAAGCAGCTTTTCTGTTGCTTCTTGATGGCTTTCACCTTGGTTTTGGTTCAAGATCACATCTTCAACTGCAGTTTTTAGTTCAGCGTCAATATCGTCATAAATCGCCATTTGACCTGCGTTTACGATCCCCATGGTCATGCCTTGCTTAATGGCATGGTAGAGGAAGACCGAGTGAATCGCTTCACGGACTGGCTCGTTGCCTCGGAATGAGAATGATACGTTCGACACACCACCTGAAATCATCGCATGCGGCAAGTTTTGCTTGATCCAACCTGTCGCTTCAATAAAGTCCACAGCATAGTTGTTGTGTTCTTCAATCCCTGTTGCAACAGCAAACACGTTCGGGTCAAAAATGATGTCTTCAGCAGGGAAGCCCACTTCATTAACCAACACATCATAAGAACGCTTGCAGATTTCTTTTTTACGTGCGGCAGTATCTGCCTGACCTTGTTCATCAAATGCCATGACAATCACGGCAGCGCCATACTGACGGCATAGGCGTGCTTTATGCACAAACTCGTCATAACCCTCTTTGAGTGAGATCGAGTTAACAACCGCTTTACCTTGTACGCATTTCAAACCTGCTTCAATGATGTCCCATTTAGATGAGTCGATCATGATTGGCACACGTGAAATTTCAGGCTCAGATGCTACAAGATTCAGGAAGTGCACCATTGCGCCTTCTGAATCCAACATGCCTTCATCCATGTTGATGTCGATAATCTGCGCGCCTGCTTCAACTTGTTGCTGTGCAACATCTAAAGCTTCGGCAAAGTTTTCTTCACGGATTAGGCGTAAGAATTTTTTAGATCCTGTGACGTTGGTACGTTCACCGACATTCACAAACAGCGAATCTTCGGTAATGTTGAACGGTTCTAAACCACTTAAACGGCAAGCGGGTTTAGTTTCAGGCACGCTGCGTGGTGCAATGTCTTTGACTGCATTGGCAATGGCACGAATATGATCAGGCGTGGTACCACAACAGCCGCCTGTAATATTAATTAAACCACTTTCAGCAAACTCTTTAATAAAGGCAGCGGTTTGTTCAGGCGTTTCATCATAACCACCAAAGGCATTCGGTAAGCCAGCGTTTGGATGTGCAGAAACAAAGGTATCGGCAACATCTGCAATGGTTTTGACGTGTGGACGCATGGCATCTGCACCTAAGGCACAGTTGAATCCAATAGATAACAAGTCGCCGTGACGCACAGAGTTCCAGAATGCTTCAGCGGTTTGACCTGTCAATGTACGGCCAGAGGCATCGGTAATAGTACCTGAAATCATCAATGGCAATTCATAGCCGATTTGTTTAAAGACTTCTTTGACTGCAAAAATTGCTGCTTTACAGTTTAAGGTATCGAATACAGTCTCAATCAGCAGAATGTCCGCACCGCCTTCAATCAGGGCATGTGCAGCTTCAATATAATTTATTTTTAATTCATCAAAGGTAATATTACGAAACGCAGGGTCGTTTACATTCGGTGAAATAGAACAAGTGCGTGAAGTCGGCCCAAGCACACCTGCAACAAAACGCGGCTTTTCAGGGGTTGAGTATTTTTCACAAGCGGCTTTTGCAATGCGTGCTGCTTCACGGTTGATCTCTGTAACCAAATCTTCCATATGATAGTCAGACATCGAAACACGTGTGCCATTGAAACTGTTGGTTTCAATGATGTCTGCGCCAGCATCCAAATACGCTTCATGAATGCCTTGAATGATTTGTGGTTGAGTTAAGACCAAAAGGTCATTGTTGCCTTTTAAATCCGATGCCCAGTCGGCAAAACGCTCACCACGATAGTCGGCTTCTTCAAGTTTATGACGCTGAATCATGGTACCCATTGCACCATCAATAATCAGAATCCGTTGAGCAAGTAGCTCTTTTAAGGTGGTAAGCGTGGACATAAATAACCCAATCCGATGGAATATAAAATCGGCATATATGTTAGCAGAATTCACATCAGTTTTATTGCTATTCATGCCACTTGGCGATGGAAAATATTTTTTATTGCTTTTGTGGAAAATTGAGAGGCTTTTTTGTTTGAAATTTCATCTAAATGTCATGATAGGTCGCTATGCTTAGTTTGCAAAAATAAAATTATGACATTTTTTATGGCAAATATTACAAATATTTCAAATTGTTGAAATATTTAAATGAATATAAATTGCAGGTTTAAAGCATGGTAATTGTTTGATTTTTTATGAGTAAGTATCAAATACAGATATTCTTAGCCCATTTATTATCTGATAATTAGGCAGAAATGTTGCTTTATATGACAGCTATTTGTCATATAATTGTCACAATTTAATTGAACAATAAGCGCATTCTATCATCCGCTTAAAACGTCTGCATGAATTCTAATTTACCTCCCGTTTCAGATTCATCACAATCGTCGCATTCAAGTAAATCGACGAATGTTCATGTTCCGACACCCAAGTTTTTTATGCCGGTGTTTTTAACGCTTATTATTTCAACACTTATTTATATCGGTGTTCAGCTTTCTGCTGATTTGGCACATGTGCCACCTTTGAGCTTATATTCTGTTGTACTGCTTGCAACAGCTTTGTTCATTGCATTGGGGTTTGAGTTTGTCAATGGTTTTCATGACACAGCCAATGCCGTTGCAACAGTGATTTATACCAACGCACTTCCTGCACCTGTGGCAGTGATGTGGGCGGGTTTCTGTAATTTCCTTGGGGTAATGGTAGCAAGTGGTGCCGTAGCCTATGGGATCATTGCATTATTGCCTGTTGAACTGATCATGAATGTTGGTAGTGGCGCAGGTTTTGCCATGGTCTTTGCGATGCTGATTGCTGCAATCATGTGGAATTTAGGAACATGGTTCTTAGGCATTCCTGCATCAAGTTCACACACTTTGATTGGTTCTATTCTCGGTGTGGGGATCATGAACTACATTTTGCATTCTTCTAGTGGTGCAAGCGGTGTAGACATGGATCAAGTCATTAAAGTCGGTAAAGCACTTTTATTCTCTCCATTGATTGGTTTTGCTTTTGCAGCAGTTGTTTTCTTGATCGTTAAAAAGATTTTTAAGAAACAACTTGAGTTATTTCAACCACCTGAAGGCAATAAACCACCACCACCATTAATTCGTGCGATTTTGATTTTCACTTGTACAGGTGTGAGTTTTGCGCATGGTTCAAATGATGGGCAAAAAGGTATGGGCTTGATCATGTTGATTTTGATCGGTTTGGTGCCATTGGCTTATTCTTTGAATAAAAATTTAGATCAGCAACATTTACAATCTTTCTCACAGTTGTCTGAACAAACTGCGACTGCAATTTATGCACAGCATTCAGATATTCCAGATGAGCAAGCACGTAATACCATTACCAAATATATTCAAACCAAAGAAATTACGCCTGAAGTCGTACCTGCTTTGGCAAGTTTGACCGATCATTTAGGTGAGCGTGTTGGCAAGTTTGGTGATTTAAAAGATATTCCTGAAGCTGAAGTTTCATCTTTACGTAATGACATGTACTTGAGTACAACTGCATTTAAACGTTTGGATAAAGCTGAACAATTGCCAAAAATGGATGCAGCCCAAGCAAAAACTGTTAAAGAATATCGTAGTAACTTAGATTCGTTCTTACAATATATTCCAACTTGGGTGAAAGTTGCTGTTGCGCTTGCCTTAGGTCTAGGCACAATGGTGGGTTGGAAGCGTATTGTCGTGACTGTAGGTGAGCGTATTGGTAAACACCATATGACCTATGGTCAAGGGATGTCTGCTGAACTTGTTGCAATGTCAACGATTGCTGCTGCAGATGGTTTTGGTATGCCTGTATCAACTACACACGTCTTGAACTCTGCGGTTGCAGGTACAATGGTGGCAAATAAATCAGGTTTGAACTTTAATACAGTGAAAACAATTTTGTCAGCGTGGATTTTTACATTACCTGCAACGATTTGTTTATCTGGTGCATTGTACTGGTTGTTATTAAAAGTTTTTTGATCTTTAATTTAAAAATAAAAAACGCTGCAATAGCAGCGTTTTTTGCCTTATGAATTATTTGCTTTCCTTACCCAAGCGCATTTTGAGCGGCAACTTATCATGGACAAAACCATAAATCGCTGCAAATGGCAGGGCAGTACGTGCTAAATAGGCAACTCGCCATAAACCACCATGATTTGCACCATCCATAATCAATTCTAAAGGGTGAGCAATGAATGTGTCAGGATTTGCGACTGCTTCAGGATTTTTTAAATCATGAATCCACAATGCTGCCATGATGGCATTGGTTGTTTCGGGTGAAAATGCTTCTACATCAAATAAACTTGCCCCGTTAAATGCCGCCTTGAGCAAGGGATTCTTGGTGACTGAAGCTGTTGTGGTTGAGGGGGCAATATTAATACTAACGCGTTGTCCGTGATGACGTGCAAGTGTTGCTCGCCATTGTTGAATACGTTTTGCCAAGGCATAGTTTGGGCCTTGTTCTACCACTAAACAGTCTGCCACGCCATAAGATTGACCATTGTCAGAGTTGATTAATTGTTGATGATTCGCTTTAAATAATTGCTTCATGGATACTGTGGCAATCCCTTTACTCAGCCATTTTTCAGCTGAAGAGCGTGACTGATATTTTTCAGTCGCTGCTTGAATCACTTCTTTGGGTACAGCATAGACATCTGTAGGCGTACACATATACATCAATGAACTGTCAGGTTTTTGTGCACTGACATAGCTCATAATGCTGTCCATTGCCATGGAAACACGGACATGCTTTTCACCATCAAGATAGGCGATAGCAGCCAAATCTAAAGTATTGGGATTTTGTGCTAACCATTGCGCGATTTCAGGTGTTTGCGTCAATAAGTTTGCACCGAGCTTATTTTTAAGTTCATCTCTAGATAAATTTTCAGCCAGTGGCTCAGTGCTTGGTGCATATAAAGTGGCATTCCCTTGTTGGATGGTGTTGAGAATTTTCTGCCAAACCTTAGCATTAGGTAAATCAATTGCAATGATATTGGCTTTCCATTTTGCCAACCAAGTGAGAGGGCCTGCTTCAGATGCAGCACCAAACAACACCATGGTACGATCAGATAAATCAAACCATTCAGGATGAGCAATAACATTACGCAAAGCCTTGGCATGGCTTGGTTCAACAATGCCATTATTTTCCCAAGTTTGAATTTGCTCAAGCAGTGCTTGTCCCTGTAATTTTTTCCCACGATAAGGCACATACCATTCAGGTGCGGCAGTACTTTGTCCTTGTAAACGTACAGTATGCAAAGGCTGGATTTTGGGCACAGCCATGACATCTTTGAGTGCATAAGACTGCCCATCACGATAAAATTCAAAACGATGATGTGCTTTGGCTAAACCTTGTTTGGCAATGGTAATCGGTGCATTGATTGAAGCAATACCTTGTGTCACCAATGCTTTAAAATGGCGAGGATAATTTTTACGCCAATTTTTTTCGTTTAAAACTTTTTGAGCACTCTCTTGATCAATCAATGACAAAGCTTCGGCAATAATTTCTTTTCCGAGTGAAGAGGTACTGGCTTTTTGAGATTCAGGATCAAGTGGGAAGTGTAAACCGTCAAGTGAAGTGGACATGCAAAAAATCTCTATTTTTTCATCATTAATATACAGATGTATACATTATCCACGCCAAGTTTAAATATACGGTGGCAATTTCTGCCAAAATCGCCCCGTTGGCAATAAAATAATTTGCATAAATATAATAAAAAAGCCTCTATGTATAGAGGCTTTAGATTTAGCAACGTCCTTTTTTTGCTTGTCCAGGCGGGCAAAAATCGCCATGATCGCGGTCATGATAATGTCCATCTGGGTCAACAACAACGCTGCCTGCAGGTGTATGTACGGCGCATGCGCTTAATGAAATTAAAAAAGCAGCGGTACATAAGCTCAGTATTTTCTTCATGTATTTTTTCCTTTTGCTATTATTTATTCTTATATAAATACCGTAAATTTAAAAAAATAATAGCGGATTTTTGGCATGAAATTGTAAGTCTAGCGATGACTCAAAATATAGTATTGGTGTAATATTAAAGTTGTATAGTTGCGCCCAATGCTTTAATAAACTGTGCCATCCATGCAGGATGTGCAGGCCATGCAGGTGCAGTGATTAAATGTCCATCAGTCACCGCTTCAGTTACAGCTATCTCCGCATATTGACCACCTGCAAGTTTAACTTCTGCTGCACAGGCAGGATAAGCAGAGCACAAACGACCTTTTAGTACATCCGCAGCAGCTAAGATCTGAGCGCCATGACAAACTGCAGCAATAGGTTTTTGTGCTGTAT
Source organism: Acinetobacter piscicola (assembly GCF_015218165.1). Taxonomy (NCBI): domain Bacteria; kingdom Pseudomonadati; phylum Pseudomonadota; class Gammaproteobacteria; order Moraxellales; family Moraxellaceae; genus Acinetobacter; species Acinetobacter piscicola. The sequence continues at coordinate 1,063,940 of NZ_CP048659.1, forward strand.
CAAACTCACGAACGATTTCAAGGATACGTGCATTCATGCGTAAGTACTCAGGTGCTCGACCACCCGGAATCACTAAACCGACATAGTGAGCAGTATTGACTGCTGAAAAATCAAAATTGAGTGCAAAATTGTGCCCACGCTTTTCACTATAGGTTTGTTCGCCTTCAAAATCATGAATAGCTGTTGCGACAGTATCACCTGATTTTTTTTCAGGACAAACAGTATGCACGGTATAGCCTAAGCCAGTCAAAAATTGGAAGGGCACCATAGTTTCATAATCTTCGACATAGTCACCGACCAACATTAAAATTTGTTTTGACATGTAATTTCCCTCTTTTCACTCGATCATTGTTATACATTGAACATAGCAGATTGAGCTGACACTTTTAATCAGACCAATGGATAAAATGTGTTGCACAACGAGAACGTCTTTTTAAAAATATCTTTTTGATCTGTAAACTAGATGGCAAGTTACTAAAATACATAAAAATTATTTTGATTTCTTATTCTTAATTAAGTTTTTAGGATTAATATCAGGTTACTTAGAAAAAATATTAAGGATATCAAGTATCAATGTTTAAATCTTTTTTTCCAAATCCAAAATGGTTTTTTAATTCATTGCTCATTTGGTTCATCATTAATTTAGTGTTGTGGTATAGCGGTGGTAAATCTTGGGGGGAGTTGATTGGTTTTCCGCAAGCGTATGCGACTACAGAATTACCCATTAGTGTGACACGTTTTTGGTCAGCACAGTTCCTTTGGTTTTATCTTTGGTTCTTTGTTTCAACTGCGCTATTTGCAGGGTTTTGGAAATGGAAGTCGAATAATCAATGGCAAGCGTGGTCAGTATGGGGTTCTGCGTTTATCTTGTTTAATGTTTGGTTTGGAGTGCAAGTTTCTGTTGCGATCAATGCTTGGTATGGCCCATTTTGGGATTTGATTCAAAAGATGCTCAGTAGTGGCGGGGGCAATATTCAAGACTTATATATGGGGACATTAACCTTCTTAATGATTGCCATGGTCGCTGTTACAGTTGCTGTGATTAATTCGTTTTTTGTCAGTCATTATATTTTTCGTTGGCGTACAGCAATGAATGAATATTACACAGCACATTGGGAGAAGTTGCGTCATGTAGAAGGTGCATCACAGCGTGTACAAGAAGATACCATGCGTTTTGCCACAACTTTAGAGTCGTTAGGCGTAAGTTTTATTAAAGCAATTATGATTTTAATTGCATTTTTACCTGTATTAATTGAACTTTCTAAACATGTTCCTGTATTGCCTGTGATTGGTGAAATTAAATATTCGCTCGTTTGGGCGGCAATCGGTTGGGCAATTTTCGGTACATTTTTATTAATGGTAGTTGGGGTGAAATTACCTGGCTTAGAGTTTAATAATCAAAAAGTAGAGGCAGCCTATCGTAAAGAATTGGTCTATGGTGAAGACTATGCAGACCGCGCACAACCTGCGACTTTAAAAGAACTGTTCCAAAACGTGCGTAAAAACTATTTTCGTTTATATTTTCATTATGCTTATTTTAATATGGTGAGCACGTGGTATGCGCAGCTTGATATTTTGTTTAGTTTGGTGGTGTTATTTCCATCAATTGCAGCGGGAACCATGACTTTAGGTTTATTAAATCAAATTGGTAATGTATTTGATAAGGTACGAGAATCATTTCAATATTTGATTAGTTCATGGAAAACCATCATTGAGCTATTGTCGATTCATAAACGTTTAAAAGCTTTTGAATCTGTTCTAGAGGAAAAATAAGTGTTCCATGACAAAAAAGAGAGCATAGGAACATGCTCTCTTTTTTATTTATTCTTCAATGACATTATTATAATGTCACTTTTGACTCGTTACAGCCCATAAAGAACCTTGTTCGGTATTCTGTTGGCGATCTTTTGCTTGTTGATAAAATCTGAAAAATGCCCATGCTGCCACCAATGCAACAAAATCAATCCAAAACGTTGTACCGCCGTAGACAGAAATCCCACTACTCGGGATATAGGTCCCGATTAAACTGGTCAATGGCATCAACATTAAACACATTGCAATCGTCATCAACAAGATGGGTAATGCTTTGGCATACCCTTTGATAAATGTAAATACAATACAAGCCAAAAAAATCAGATAATAACCATACATAAAAAAGTGATTGCTGCTATTTAACGTAACATATTGGAAAATGATACGACTGAGCATCAGCGTTGCAACAATGGCTAAAATACAGCCTAAGCATGTTCCGATAGTTAAATTTGCGAGAAATACCACATCTTTACGCTGAGTTGGAATAGGGTCTTGCGCACGTTTTTGTTTGCGTGCACGCGTTTCGACCCACAACATATTTCCTGAATAAAACAAAAATGCGCCACCAATACCTAAGATTAAGTACAGCCAACGCACTGTAAAGCCACCAAAACTACCGAAATGTAAACTAAACATGGCATTAACGAGTTTTTCACTGGTGCCGTTTTGGGTATTGATGCCGCTAGCATCCAATTTTTCTACTGCATAGGGATTCATACGCATAAAGTCTTGTGATGCACCGCGTAACATTTGATCGGGGCTATATAATGCAATACGTGCAGCCGCTTTTTGTGGTTGATCTAAATTGCTAAATTGAATGTAATCCACTCGATATTCAGGTGCAGTTTGATGAATCTTGTTCAAAATCTGCTGAATATCAATTTTATGATGAGAGATATGGATCACTTCTTTGGCTGGTGGGCTAAAAACAGGTTTGCCTTTGAGTGCCAACGCGCCTAAAGCATCATAGAATAAATCATGAAATGCAAATACAATCACAGATGCACTGATGAGAATATGAAAGGGTAAACTGGTAATGCCTACAACATTATGTGTGTCTAACCAAAAACGCTTTTTGTTTTTACCAGGACGAATGACAAAATAATCTTTGATTAATGTCGGTAATAAAATGATTAACCCTGACATGAGTGCCAAAAAGTATAAAACAGCAACAATACCCATGACATAGACCCCAAAAGCATGATGTCCAAGCATGCCAGGGATACCGGCTGTTTCATGTAACTGTTCAATTAACCAACCTGCTTTGGCAAGATTTTCTTGTTGTACGATCAATTCTCCTTGTTCACTTAAACTCGCAAGCCACGTGTTTTGTGCGGTATTAAAACCCTCACCTCGACTTTTTTCACTCCATGACAATGGAGCAAAATGATATTCATTCGAATTAAAGTTGAGGGTAAAACTGTTTGCTGTTGCAGGGTATTTTTCTTGTACCTGTTGAATAAGCTGCCCATATTGATGCACTTGAATGTGTGGAAGCTGCTGTTTTTCAGGCGTTGCCCATTGGCTAATTTGATGCTGAAACATACTTAGACCACCTGCAAAAAAGCAGATGAACAGCAAAATGCCCGCACTGACACCAACCCATGTATGCAAGTTTTTGGCAATTTTCATAAGGTCTGAACGAATTTTCATACTAAGCCCTTAATCCAAAAACTAAACTAAAGGCAATTACATTGGCGATACTGAAAAATAGTAGAGCCTGTTTGCCTGTTCGACATAAGTAACTCAGAAAAAATAACGGCAACCAAAACCATGCAACACACCACATCGCAATTTGTGCAATTGTGGCTTGTACTAAAAAATGAAGTCCAATCAGCAGCACCAAACTTGCCAAGGCCAGAGATAAACTCAGACCTAAAATTGCGCCAACAAGCGTTTTTGTCCACCAATCAGGCTGCATAGGGCATTCTATTTTTGTTTTCATGGCAATCATTTCCGTTTAAATAAGCTTAAAAATGGAGCAAAAGACCAAACGGTAATTAACAACATGACCCAAATCAAACAGGCAACAAGCTTTGGTAAGCTAATGATCAGTAAGACTAAACTGATGATTAATGCACTCATACCCAGCCATTTAAATAATGGAGGTAGCGGTTTAGCGAATAGGTTTTGATTGTGGTGGCTGCTATAGATGCTAAAAGCACCTAAAAAGACAAAGCAAATGCCTAAAATTTTCATGTTGAATCAACACGGATGTGTATATTTGCAGCACAGTATACATAAATGATAATCATTATTAAATAGTAAAAAGAATTATTTATGTTTTGTTTGCCGATTATACAGAAGGTCAAATCATCAGAGAAACGGATTTAACCTGCTATTGAAAAGTATTTTTTGTTATAGTGCATCACCAAAATGATGCTGATTTTTGCTTGAGGAATGAGAACACATGAATTCAACTGTGCCCACAGCCAAAAAAAGTCATACAAAACTTTTATTTATTCTCAGTTTAGGTATTCTGATTCCAGTCACATTGATTGCTCTGGTATTTTTTGCTGCAAAAAATGATGCTGAAAATCAAAAAGAATATGATCGTATCCGCCAACAGCAAGCTGAAAAAATTGAATTTCAAAAACAGCAACAAAAAATTCAGCAAGCCATAGACACAAAACAAACTGTCAGTGAATCTTAAATAAAGATTGATAAAAAAACCGCTCAACATTGAGCGGTTTTTTGACACGAAACAAATTCAAAATTATTTGTTTTTGTCTTTTAATTGAGGAACAGCAGAACCTGTACCGACAGCCAATAAACCTGCACCTGTATAGATACCCAATTTTGCACGTGTATCTGTGATGTCAAGGTTACGCATCGTTAATTGACCAATACGATCCATAGGCGTGAACATTGAATCGCCTTTTTCCATAGTTAAGCGTTCAGCTTCATAGGTCAAGTTTTCAGATTCAGTGTTCATGATGGTATAGTCATTACCGCGACGAAGTTCTAAAGTTACAGTACCTGTAATTGCTTTAGCCACCCAACGTTGTGCAGTTTCACGAAGCATCAACGCTTGAGAATCGAACCAACGACCTTGGTAAAGTAGACGACCTAAACGTAAACCGTTAATGCGGTATTGTTCGATGGTGTCTTCGTTGTGAATACCAGTTACAAGGCGTTCATAAGCGATGTGAAGCAGTGCCATACCTGGAGCTTCATAAATACCACGAGATTTCGCTTCGATGATGCGGTTTTCGATTTGATCCGACATACCTAGACCATGACGACCACCAATGCGATTTGCTTCAAGGATCAATTCAACAGGATCTTCGATACGTTTGCCATTTAAAGCAACAGGAAAGCCTTCTTCAAAAGTAATGGATACTTCTTCAGCATCAATTTTTACGTCTTCTTTCCAGAATGCAACGCCCATGATTGGATCAACGATTTTGATACCCGCATTTAAGTATTCAAGATCTTTCGCTTCATGAGTAGCACCCAACATGTTTGAATCTGTTGAATATGCTTTCTCTTTCGACATTTTGTAATCAAAACCATTGTCGATCAAGAATTGTGACATTTCTGCACGGCCACCAAGCTCATCGATGAACTGTTGGTCTAACCATGGTTTGTAAATTTTAAGTGCTGGATTAGTCAATAAACCATAACGATAGAAACGTTCAATATCGTTACCTTTATAAGTTGAACCATCACCCCAGATGTTCACGTCATCTTCTTTCATGGCAGTGACAAGCATTGTACCTGTGACTGCACGACCAAGCGGAGTTGTGTTGAAGTAAGGAACGCCACCTGTTGAAATGTGGAATGCACCACACTGAATTGCAGCAATACCTTCCAATGCAAGTTGTAAACGGCAATCGACCAAGCGAGCCTTTACCGCACCGTAAGCTTCTGCTTTACGTGGGATTGCATCATAGTCATCTTCATCAGGTTGACCTAAGTTTGCAGTATATGCATAAGGTTCAGCGCCTTTTTGTTTCATCCACAATAGAGCTGCTGAAGTATCTAGACCACCAGAAAAGGCGATACCAACTTTTTTGCCTACTGGTACATTCTGCAAGATCGTTGCATTATCAGTCATTGCTAGTCCTAACTATTTTGAAAATAGGCACCACAAAAGCGGGTCGCCCGAGAGAATTTTATAAACGCAGTATTATAGCACTTTTTATATGTCTTGTTTTCTTAATCAAAACAGCAAAACAAAAATATTATTAAATTTTGAATTGAAAATATGTTTTGAATAATATCGAATTATTTGGCTTAACGATTGAAAGTTAAAGTCATCACTTTGTTAAACTTTTGAATGCACATTGATGAACACATTTTGCAAATTCAGATTCGTCAATTTTTGCAGGTAAAACCGATGTGTATTGGAAAATTTTTGAATAAATATAGACAGTCGGACAAGGTTCGTAGTCACTACAATCAAAATTAACTTGGTCAACAGTTGTGAATAAATCTCGTGAAAGACTTTGGACGGAATGCTTTTGATGTTTTGAAGTAAAGATTGCAAATGCACCTTCACCATTTGCATTAAGGGCATAGGCATATTCTTGACTAAAATCATTCATTTCTTGATCTTTTTGAAAATGACTCATGATATTGTCATTTTCTTTATCATATTCAAAAGTTTCTAGATGTGTAGACCAAATCTCTGCTTTGATTGATTTTCTGAATTTTTTAAAAAATGTTTTATGCTTTATGGGCGAATAGAAAATATAGTCGTAGCCTGTGATGTTCATGAATTCATTCTTTTTATGCTATTTTAATTATAAATCATACACTATTTGTACGCATTGAACTGATGAAAATAAAAAATGAATGGCAAATACTTTGTCGTAATAAAAAGTATAACTGGACTCTAGAGCAGTTAGAACAACATAAAGACCAGATAAACTGGCGATTACTATCCCTAAATACTGTAATTGATTGGTCAATTCCTTTGATACAGCGTTATCAACTGAATTGGAATTGGAGAAGTTTATCACATCATCCTGCATTGCCTTGGACTATTGAATTAATTGATACATTTCATGAACTTTGGGATTGGCAAGCTCTCTCTCAAAATCAATCAATACCTTGGACAATAGATTTAATTAATCATTTTAAATCTCGTTGGGATTGGAAGATGCTCTCTAAAAATACTGCACTCCCATGGTCAGTTGATTTAATAGAAACCTTTGTTAAAAACTGGAATTGGCATGAATTATCTGTAAATCCTAAGATTTCAATTTCACTAAATTTGATAGAAAAATTTGAAAGATATTGGGATTGGCAAACTTTAACAGGTCGTCGCGATTTTGTATGGTCAAGAGCTTTGCTTGAACAATTTGCAGATCATTGGTATTGGAATGTGTTATCTAAAGGAGTTTTACCTTGGTCAACTGAACTCATTGATACTTATAAAACGCGATGGAGTTGGAAGAATTTATCTCTTAACCAGAATTTGCCATGGTCGGTCGAATTTATTCAGCAGTTTGAAGATTATTGGGATTGGCGTGATTTGATTCATAACCACAATTTACCATGGTCTTTGGATTTGATTAAAAAGTTTGAGAATCTGTGGGACTGGAAAAGGCTTTCCTATTTTTGTCCACTCCCCATTACAGAACATGAGGTAGGCTATTTTCAGTCATATTGGGACTGGTATTCACTTTCGTCTTGTCCAAAGGTTGTTTGGTCTATCGAGTTAATAGAGCAATTTAAGTATCAGTGGGATTGGGGACATTTATCGGCTAAGGAGGATCTACCTTGGTCGCTCGAATTAGTAAAAAAATATGAGCAACATTGGAATTGGTATCTTTTATCTGATGGTTTAAGTGCAAATTTTAATTTTGTATTGGATATTATTGATAAATATCAATCGCGTTTAGATTGGTATCAGTTTTCCAGGAGGTTAGATTTAACTGATCCAAAATCAGTAGTGTTGATTGATCAATACAAGCAGCACTGGAATTGGCAGAAGTTAACAGAAAATTTATTGCAACATTTTTCTTTAAAATTGCTTCATGAGTTTGCCCCTCATTGGGATTGGGCAATCCTGTCTTTTCATTATACCCATCCAATTCAATGGGAGATCGAACATATAAGAGAATTTAAAGAGTATTGGGATTGGGAAAGATTGTTATGGAATGGGTATATAAATATTTCAGAAGAATTTTTAGTCGAGTTTCAAGATGTGATGAATTGGACCGAATTATCTTATAAAAATATAGCTTGGTCAGAACAACAACTTGAGCATTTTGAAAAGAATTGGGATTGGCAACGTCTTTCAACAAATGATGCTTTCCCTTGGACAACAACTTTGATTAAACGGTATGAACATTTATGGGATTGGGAAAGACTATCTTGGAATACTGCATTGCCTTGGTCAATAGACTTGATTGAAGAATATGCGAATCGGTGGAATTGGCAAAGATTATCAACCAATGAAGGTTTGCCTTGGTCAATCGAATTATTAGAGCGTTATCAAGAATATTGGGACTGGAAAGGTCTATCTAGAAATACAGCTTTATCATGGTCAGTCGAGTTTATTCGTCATTTTGAGCATCATTGGGATTGGATGATATTGTCAAAATATGAAAATTTAACTGCTGAATTGATGCTACCTTTTGTAGACAAATGGCATTGGAAAACATTGTCGTATCGGAATAATTTACCGTGGTCAGTTGAGTTTATAACGCCATTTGTTCAATATTGGCATTGGAGTGTTCTTTCTGCGAAAAGGCGTTTACCATGGTCAGTCGAGTTGATCGAGTCTTTTAAAAATCATTGGGATTGGAAAATATTATCGAATAATATACGTTTGCCATGGACAGTAGAATTATTTGAAGCTTATAAAGGGTATTGGGATTATTCAGTTTAAATCTATTTGAATATTGAACTTTCTGATCACTACAGTTACAGATGATTTCTGAATATTTGCAAATAAAACATTTGTTTTATTTATAACTGATCATTCAATCCAATAAATTGCTTTTCAATCGGGGTAAATACATGTTCCTTTCTAGTGATGAGATATAATCCAATATGGCGGTATTGTTCTGGAATTTCCATCTTATATTGCACAGTGTATTTTTGAGCAAGTGAACGGGTGACTAATGAGACTCCCATGCCCAACTGTGTGAAATGTACCAGTGCTTCATAGTCATTAATATGGATCATTTCACCTTTCGTTAATCCATGATCTATATAGATTTGATCAAGCATTGTTGAATAGCAGCATTCAAGTGAAGTAAATAATAAGTTTTGTTGATTTAATGCTTCATATAAATTTTGATGATTAATCACATCTTTGCCAATAAGAACTAATTCATCTTTACCTTTTTGAATATATTGTAAATTTTTTTGTTCAGGATGCCCGAGTATATAAGCGAAATCGATATTCCCTTGTAAGACTTCTTGTTCTAAATAGCCTGTAGCACCAGTTTTTATAGAAAACGATAAGTCAGGATAGCTCGCATATAACTGGCTAATTGAAGGATAGAAGCGCATTCCTCCTAAACTGGTATTGGTACCAAAACGTAAAATTTTTTCTTGTTGATTGATTTTATTTTCAGTTTCTTCCCAAGTGAACATCATCTTTTTATATTGCTGATAGAGGTTCAAACCAGATTCAGTTAATTCCACGCCTTTCGGTTTTCGAATAAACAATTGGCGATCATAATGATTTTCGATTTTTTTAATTTTAGCGGTCATATTTGATTGTAAATAATTGAGCTTATTCGCCGCTGCAGTGATACTTTTAGTTTCTGCCACGGTTATAAATGAACGTATATCACTGATGTCAATATTCATTTGTGCGCCCTTAATTTTAATTTTTTGATTTTGATACTGTGAAAGAAGTATATATCAAAAAAAATGATGGATACATTAAAACATAACATTATTCATGATGTCATTTATTTTATAAAGTAACGCTATATTCCAATGGTTGAGTATAGAAATGAGTAAAAAAATTGTCAGTGCAATTGTTGTATTGTGCTTGATTTGGGGCTCATTATGGGGCGTTGTTAAACATGTTTTGCAAATCTTCCCGCCATTTTTATTTATTTCAGTTCGTTTGCTTTTGGCGGCATTGACTTTAATGCTCGCGCAGAAACTGATACAGAAATCCATCTTACCTAAACGTAATGAGTGGAAAAAACTTATTATTTCAAGTTTTTTGATGTGTTTTGGTTTTTATGCAACTCAAACTTTTGCCATGCAATTCGTTGATTCGGGTCTGTCAGCAGTCTTGGTATTTACGATGCCTATTTTTGTCGGAATATTGGCACACTTTATTTTAAAAGAACGGTTGAACTCACAAAAAATGCTCGGCTTGCTTTTCGGCTTTTTAGGATTAACAGCAATTCTTTGGCCACAGTTGCAACATTTACATTTGAATATGGCATTGTTTGGTCAAGTGTGTTTGATTCTATCAGGCTTTTTTTGGGCAATGACGACTGTTTATATTAAAAAGAATTTTGCGAATTATGACAAAATCAAATTGACGATTTGGCAAATGTTGCTCGGTGGGGTGGTGTTGCTTATCGGATCTCTAACATTTGAAACTGTTGATCCGAAAGTATGGCTGAATCCATTGAACGATTCACTCTTGCTTTATATTGCCGTGGTTGGTACAGGTGCTGCATTTGCATTGTGGAATTGGATTGTGAGTCAAGTTGATACTTTTGTGGCATCCATTTCCGTAATGAGTATTCCAATTCTCAGTTTATTTTTCGGCTATGTGTTGTGGCACGAGCCATTAACATTTTACATTTGGACAGGGGCGATTTTGATTGCTGTGGGGATTTTATTTAGTGCTTTAAAACCCAAAATTGTGTTCACTACTAAGTAATGCGTATTTTTAAATATTGATATTCAAAGCTTAGATTAAATGTTCAACAGATAAGTTCCATTTATTTTTTAACTTTGAAAGCACTTAGCTTTAAATCCAAAGCATTAATTTGACCTCGTAAAACAGTTTTGTTGCAATATAAAGAAGTTTTTATGAAAAACTGAGTAAAGTTCATTCTCAATCTTTAAAAACTTCATGCTACAATATGCGCCAATCTTAGCACGGCTTAAAAGCCCTACATTTCATAGGACCTCGCTAATGTTTGCCAATATCTCTATTGCTGAATTTGACCCTGAATTAGCGCAAGCAATCTCGAATGAAGATGCTCGCCAAGAAGCGCATATTGAGTTAATCGCTTCTGAAAACTATTGCTCACCAGCAGTAATGGAAGCACAAGGCTCAAAACTCACTAACAAATATGCAGAAGGCTACCCAGGCAAACGCTATTATGGCGGTTGTGAATATGTAGACGTGATCGAACAATTGGCGATTGATCGTGCTAAAGAGCTTTTTGGTGCTGACTATGCAAACGTTCAACCGCATGCAGGTTCTCAAGCAAACTCAGCAGTTTACCTTGCACTTCTTAACCCAGGCGATACAGTTCTTGGGATGAGTCTTGCTCACGGTGGTCACTTGACGCACGGTGCAAAAGTAAGTTTCTCAGGTAAAACATATAATGCGATTCAATACGGTTTAAATCCAGAAACTGGTGAAATCGATTATGAAGAAGTTGAACGTTTAGCTGTAGAACATAAACCACGTATGATCGTGGCTGGTTTCTCTGCTTATAGCCAAATCGTAGATTGGCAACGTTTCCGTGAAATCGCGGACAAAGTTGGCGCTTACTTATTCGTAGATATGGCTCACGTTGCAGGTCTTGTTGCTGCGGGTGTTTACCCAAGCCCAGTGCAAATTGCTGATGTCACAACAACGACGACACATAAAACTTTACGTGGTCCACGTTCAGGTTTAATCCTTGCCAAAGCAAATGAAGAAATTGAGAAAAAACTTCAATCTGCTGTATTCCCTGGTAACCAAGGTGGTCCTTTAGTTCATGCAGTTGCTGCGAAAGCAATTTGTTTTAAAGAAGCAATGGCTCCTGAGTACAAAGCTTACCAACAACAAGTTGTGAAAAACGCGCAAGCAATGGCTGAAGTGTTAATCGAACGCGGTTATGACGTTGTATCTGGTGGTACTAAAAACCACTTGTTCCTATTGTCTTTAATTAAACAAGACATTACAGGTAAAGATGCTGATGCATGGTTGGGTGCTGCTCACATTACAGTGAACAAAAACTCTGTACCAAATGACCCACGTTCTCCATTTGTGACTTCAGGTATTCGTATTGGTACTCCTGCTGTCACAACTCGTGGTTTCGGTGAAGCTGAAGTACGTGACCTTGCAGGTTGGATCGCAGATATTTTAGATGCGAAAGGTGATGAAGCAGTAATTAATGCAGTGAAAGCGAAAGTTGAAGCTGTATGCGCTAAATTCCCTGTTTATGCAAAATAAGCATTGACTTGAGAAAGCCCCCTCAAGGGGGCTTTTTTTATAGCTTTAAAAAAGTGAGTGGATTATTCAATTGTCATAATTTCTGTTATAAGTGGAAGTTAGACATTAAATTTTTATTGCTGTTGCTCGTTCATCATATAAATTAAAGGAAGTGAAGTACATGGCTCAACCGAAGATTGTAATTACAGAACAAGATTTACATCGTTTAGAAACGATGCTTGAACATCAAACTAAATTAACACCCACAATGGAACATTTAGAAGATGAGTTGGCACGTGCAGATGTGGTTGCACCACAGGATATTCCTGCCAATATTGTGACGATGAATGCCAAAGTGTTGATTACAATTGCGCCTGCAACAGAAGCAACAGAAATTACTTTGGTGTATCCACATGACTTTAAAGGGGATAAAGGTCAAGTCAATATTCTTGCCCCAATTGGTGCTGCGATTATTGGCTTAGCTGAAGGTCAGGAAATTGAATGGCCACAACCCGATGGTCACACCATGAAAGTCAAAATTGAAAAAGTTCTGTATCAACCTGAACGTGAAGGGAAATTTATTTAAGTATTTAAAGCCATCATCATGATGGCTTTATTATGAGAATCATCATTTGCTACAACAGTAGGCACTTCACTATCTTGAAAGCATTTTTATGTTTAAACACAATTAATTAAATTCATAGATGAAAGCTGTACATTATCTGCCTTTAAATTGTGGAGCACGACGTTGTAACATTGCCATCACACCTTCTTGTGCATCTTGTGAAACAAGTAATGGGCTGAGTAATTCTTGTAGATTGGCAAAAGCTGCTTCGGGACTTTGTAGAAATGCTTGATGCGCCGATTTGAGCGTCGCTTGTACTGCAAGTGGGGCAGCTTGAGCGATCCGTTCAGCCAGTTCAATCGCACGGATTAATTGGTTATTGCCTTCGACTACTTCTGTGACTAAGTTCATTTCATAAGCGGTTTGTGCATAGAATAAATCACCTGTCAGGATATATTTCATGGCTTTTGCCCAACCTGCAGCCTGTACAAAACGCACTGTTGCACCTCCAAAGGGTAAAATGCCACGTTGTACTTCAATTTGAGTAAATCGGGTATTTTCATTGGCAACCACAATGTCCGAGTTCAACATAAGTTCAATACCTGCAGTATAGCAGTAACCTTGTACCGCTGTGACTAACGGTTTACTGCGTTGCTGACCGACTGTACCCCAAGGATTGACAATATCATGATGAAAATTGAATACACCGTCAGCAAGTTTGGGTTGTAACTCGACTAAATCTAAGCCAGCAGTGAAATGGTCACCATGTGCGAAAATCACAGCACAGCGTAGTTCAGGATTATTTTCATATTCGGTCAATGCCAATGATAAATCTTCAATCATGTAACTATCGAAAGCATTGCGTTTAGTGGTACGGTCGAGTCCAATTAAAAAAATATGACCACGGATTTCACGGCTCACTTTTCCTTGTACTGACATTATTATTCTCTCTTTTATAGTGTTGAGTGTGGTGTGTGATTTAAGTTTTAATGGGTTATGAGAAAACTGTCAAATTTAAAAATGTGACGATTACGCTTATAGTGCCTGTTGATGTTATTGAAAATAGTAGCGTGAGATGTGTTGGCGAGCGTAATTGAGAAAAGTGTATAGACATCAAAGGATGTGGAGATAAATTACGGCATAAATATGCATAATCCTGCGAATTAGACTTGCATTCACAGTGTATTTTTTCATAATAAGCACTTCTTCCTTAGGGTAGCCCACGTATGTCCCCATTAGAAATATTTTCCGTGATCATTAGTGTCATCGGGGTGGCATTGACCATAAAACGAAGTATGTGGTGTTGGCTGTTTAACTTTCTTGCCTTTATTTTATATGCCTATTTATTCTACGAATATAAATTGTATGGTGAAACCATTTTACAGTTTTTGTTTATTATGGTGAATTTTTACGGTTTTTATCAATGGCTTAAAGGTAAACAACAAGATCATGAGATTCGTATTGAGCCCATCGCTATAAAGTTGGTTGTAGGGCAAATGATTTTAGCTGCTGTGGGTGGTTTTGTTTTTGGCTGGTCATTACATCATTTTACAGATGCCGCTTTGCCTTGGTTGGACTCACAGTTGGCCGCATTTAGTTTGTTAGCGACTTATTGGACTAGCCGTAAACATATTGCAACTTGGGTTTTATGGGTTTTCGTTGATATTATTTATGTGGGTATGTTTATTCACAAAGATTTATTTCTCACCGCAGGTTTATATGCGGCATTTGTGGCAATGGCAGCCTTTGGATGGTGGCAATGGACACAGGTCAAACAAAAGCAACAGCTCAAGCTGAGTACTTAAAGGTCACAGGCTATGTTGATTGATTTGATTGCGATGCAAAAGCAAAAGTTTCAACAACTTGCAGACAAAATTAAGGCTCAACCTGAATGTTATTTAAATTTTGACTCATTGGCAGATTTTTATCATGCAGCATGGCTAAATGATTTTCCAAAGGGGACGACATGGACAGTCACGGGCTTAGACGATGGTGCTGATGAGTTTGATATTCGTATTGAATATCGGGATATATATTTAATCATTGAATATTCATCACAATATAAGATTTATACTGGCAAAAATAACAGATTTGAGAAGATTTTGAGTGATTCCAAGGAAGACTAAATCACAAAAGCGCTGCTGAGTTGAATAATTAAATTTATGATTTTATTTATAAAGTCTATCTTTTTATTCAGAAATACAGTACATATTATTTATTATTGATGCATGCTTTAAAGACTGATCATCGTGATCATTTTATTATGCAAAATAATTCATATTATTTTTTTATATGTGTGATGTAAATAATATTTTGCTCTTTAAAAATAGACTGAAGCATACACTTAATATGTCAACACGGCAGATGAAAATGAAATTGTGGCGCAAATTCAGTGCGTTTATAAGTGGAGAGATTATTCTCAACTGGAATACGCTCACCAAATGTTGTCTAGTGATGATACTAGGTGCCTTGGTCTATGCTCTATGGATTTCATGGTATTTATTTGTTTTTAGTTTCCCGACTTTAAAATATTGGATGAATGTGGATTTATTTTATTCACATTTAACACTTTCTATTATTATTTTCTTTTCATATTTATTGTTAGCATGGTTGGGGTGGAAGTTTAAAAATAATACATGGGTGAAAGATTATTTTCCTTATTTTTCGATTTTATATTTTGGTTCAACATTAATTTATGGCGGTTTTAATATTGGGATTATTAGTCCTGCAACGATAGGAAGTTATATCAGTCTTATGTCTGTTGGTGTAGTTTTATTTGATCGTAAAATAATTTATAGCGCTGCGATTCCGATCTCAATATTTATGTTGAGTGCAATTATTTTAAGTAGCTTGCAACTTATACCCTATGCACCTTTATTTAGCCAGGAACTCAATGGCACCATTTTGTCGGAAAATCCATTTTGGGTGAATAGCATGCTCATTTTGTCTTTTCCGATTTTATTATTTTCGATCATTCTTTTTGAGATATTACTTACGCAATGGCGTAATCGTGAAGCACAGATTCAGAACATGAGTTTGTTAGACCCATTGACCAATATTTTTAACCGCCGTAGTTTGGCACAGCGCTTAATGCAAATGCAGCTTGAGCAAACGGCGTATGCCTTGGTTTTACTTGATTTAGATCACTTTAAGATGATCAATGATACCTATGGACATGATGTTGGGGATTTGGTGCTGATGAAAGTGGCTAAATTGCTCGATATGCATGTAGGACAAGATGATATGGTCGGACGTTTTGGTGGCGAGGAATTTTTATTAATTTTAAACAATAAAAATACTGAGCAAACGATTTTTATTGCTGAACAATGTCGAAAACTGATTGAACAAGAAGAGATTATCCTAGACCACGAGCAAAAACTCTATGTCACTGCCAGTTTTGGTGTTGCCATATCTGAACAAGATCAAAGTAAAGAAGTAGTGTTACGTCAAGCAGATCAGGCATTGTATTTGGCAAAGCATAAAGGACGTAATCAAGTGCGACATTATGCGGAAATACAGCATGATTAAGCTATTGATCTCTATGTTAAAAAGTACATTGATGATGAAGCTGTTGAGTGGTATTTAATGGTTAGTGTACATTTTCAAATATTATCTACCTTTTTTTGCTTCATGACTGAAATAAAGCCTGAAATAGATGCCTCTCTATATATTTCGATGTAGAATGTCATAGGCTTAAAATATTGAGTTAAAGTGACTCATCATTTGAATTTCGAGGCAAAAGTGACCGCAATTTCTAATGTGAATGCAGATGTATTAAAGCAAGCGCAACAGCGTATTCAGCAGGATTTACAAACAGCATTAGAGGCTTTTTCTCTTCCTGAACCTTTGAAATCTGCCGTACATCATGCTGTGATGTTAGGTGGAAAACGTGTCCGACCAGCATTATGTTATGCAACGTCCGCTTTACAAGAAAATAATCAAAATTTTGCGGCTGTACGCCGTGCGGCTGTTGCCATAGAGTTAATACATTGTTATTCATTGGCACATGATGATTTACCTTGTATGGATAATGATTTATTACGTCGAGGACAACCGACATGTCATGCAGCTTTTGGTGAAGATACAGCACTGTTGGCAGGTGATATTTTACAGTCGATGGCATTTGAAGTTTTAGGCAGTCGTTTGTTTGATCAAATGCAAGCGGTCGACAATTCAATTGTATTGAAACAAATGCAAATCTTGGCGACAGCAACCTCAAAAATGGTCTGTGGGCAGGTGTTAGATTTGCAAGCTGAAGGCAAACATGTTGATCAAGCACATTTAGAAAATATTCACCGTAATAAAACAGGTGCATTGATTCAAGCTGCCATCATGATGGCAGCGGTGACCATTTTTAAAGGTGCTGATCCTGCGATTCCGCAATTACGCCAGTTTGGACAAGCCATTGGTTTAGCATTCCAAGTTCAAGATGATATTTTAGATGTGATCTCTGACACAGTATCTTTAGGCAAAACCGCGGGTAAAGATGAGCAAGTGGATAAGTCGACCTATCCTGCATTGATGGGTTTAGAAAATGCCAAGCTTTATGCACAACAATTGCATGATCAAGCCTTTGAAGCTTTAGCGTATTTTGCTGAAAATGCTGCGGAATTAAATCAAATTTCGCAGTTTTTATTAGGACGGAAAAGTTAACTTTTTTGTAATGTATGAAGGTCGCAAGTCAATCGATTGACTTGCGATTTTTTGAAAATTGAATGAGTAAACCCCTAAGCATGGCAGATCGCTGAGCCATGTATTATTCGATGAATTGCATTAAAAATTCATAAGCTGCATCACGATCTAAAGGGCGTACTGTTTGCACAATGGTACGAATTTCCTCTTTTGCCCATTTTTCTTTTTCAGCCGCACAGACAAAAGATGCAAGCCAGATAAAAGGTGTATCGTGAGGACGTAGATAAAGACGTTTTAATTTTTTCAAAGCATTGTTCCGAAAATTTATTGGGATGACAGCGTCATCAATATTTTTATAAACTATGATTGTTATAATATAACACTAGATTTATTTTGAATATGACTAAAATGCATAATGGGGCTAATTTAGCCCCATTAATGTGATATTTGTTTAGGTTTTAGACTTATTTTGATGTTCTATAGAGTTGATCTGCTTCATCAAAACGCTGAATCATAGCTGCATTTGGTTTTTTGCTGATTAAACTTACGACAACGATTGCAATCATTGAGGCAATAAAGCCCGGGATAATGGCGTAAAGTTCTGTTGCGATGAGCGCAGGCACCGTCACCCACAGAATAACCACGATCGCACCGACCACCATACCTGCGATTGCACCAGATAAAGTCATGCGTTTCCAGAACAATGAGAAGATGATTAATGGTCCAAATGCTGCACCAAAACCTGCCCATGCATTTGCCACTAAGCCAAGGACTTCAGAGTCTGGATCATGCGCTAAAACAATGGCTAAGATAGCAATCAGCAAGACCATTAAACGTCCAACCCAAACCAATTCTTTTTGTGAAGCAGATTTACGGATAAATGCTTTATAAAAGTCTTCAGTCAAGGTACTTGAACAGACCAATAACTGACAGCTTAATGTACTCATTACTGCGGCTAAAATGGCTGCCAATACAATACCCGCTACCCATGGATTAAATAAAATTTTAGTGAGTTCAATAAAAATCAGTTCATGATTGGCACTGACATTGCCCGCAAGCTCAGGATGTAGATAGAAAAATGCGATGCCAAAGAAACCCGCTGCAACTGCGCCTCCGAGACATAAGGTCATCCATGTCATGCCAATACGGCGTGCATTTGGAATAGATTTGATCGAATCAATGGCCATAAAACGCACTAAAATATGCGGTTGACCAAAATAGCCTAAACCCCATGCAAGCGATGAAATCACTGCAACGGTACTTAAATTGGTAAATAAATCTAAAGCATGTGGACGAGCAGCTTCTAAAGCAACAGTGACCTGTGACAAATCACCAATACTTAAAATCGTGACAATTGGCGTAAGTAATAATGCAAAAATCATGAGTGTCGCTTGAATCGTATCCGTCCAACTCACAGCCAAGAATCCACCAATAAATACATAACTGATGGTGGCAATAGCACTAATCCACAGTGCTGTGTTATAAGACATATCAAACATGCCTTCGAACAAACGTGCACCTGCGACCATACCCGATGCGCAATACACCGCAAAGAAGATTAAAATCACCACCGCAGAAATCACACGTAATACTTTTTTACGGTCATCAAAACGATTTGAAAAATAATCGGGTAAGGTGAGTGCATTATTTTGTACTTCAGTATGGACACGTAAACGTCCCGCAACCAAAAACCAATTCAGCCATGCACCAATAATCAGACCGATGGCGATCCACATTTTAGATAAACCGAACAGATAAATGGCACCAGGTAAACCCATGAGTAACCAACCACTCATATCAGATGCGCCTGCGGATAATGCAGTGACAAAGCTACCTAAACGGCGTCCACCTAAGATATAGTCGGAAAAATCTTTGGTTGCACGATATGCCAATAAGCCAATCACAATCATGGCGACAATATAGAACATAAAGGTTATTAGGGTGGGATTTAGGGAGCTCATACGCAGTCCAAGTGTATGTAAGACAACAATTTGAAATAGTTTATTTCAAAAAATAACGTGAAATTTAAGCACAAATTAACAATATTTGCTGACTAATTATTGTGCATAAGAAAAAATAGGCAGTCTTAAAACTACCTATTTTACTGAAAAATAATAAATTAGTTATTTCTTCCCATTACACCACGAATGGTATTTAACACATCTGCGGGCAATACAACCGTTTTCGCATTATTCGATTTTGCCATATCTTGCATGGCTTTTACGTACTGTTCACCTAACAAATATGCCACAGGGATTTCTTTGTCTCCTACCGCAGAAGTCACCATTGAAATGGCTTTTTGTGATGCTTCTGCTAATACCACTTGTGCTTCAGCATCACGGCGAGAGGCTTCTAAACGTCCATCTGCTTCTAAAATTGCAGCCTGTTTTTCACCATCCGCTTTGGTTACAGTTGCACGGCGTTGACGTTCAGCTGCAGCCTGAGCTTCCATCGCTGATTGCATGGTGGTCGAGGGTTGAATATCTTGAATTTCCACAGTTTTAAGGGTAATTCCCCAGTCTGAAATATCATCGGAAATTGCAGCTTTAAGTTTGGCTTTGATATGGTCACGTGATGACAAGGCATCATCTAAATCCATTTCACCGACGATAGAACGTAAAGAGGTTTGTACTAGATTTTGAATTGCCCATGTATAATTTTCAATCCCATAGACCGCTTTTTCAGGTGTGGTAATATTGATATAAGCTACAGCATTCATCAGTAATACTGCATTATCACGAGTAATCACTTCTTGAGAAGGAATATCCAAAACAATATCTTTGGTGGTGATTTTATAAGCGACGTCATCTATATAAGGAATAATAAAATTTAGCCCTGGACTGAGGGTACTGTCATATTTCCCTAAACGCTGTACGATCCACTTATAACCTTGTGGGACAATACGAACACCTTTGAATATGGTGACGATGACCAATGCAGAAAGAGCAACTGCAATAATTGAACCAATTGACATGTTTATTCCTCTTTTCTAAAAAATTATAATGGTTTTTGAGTGCTTTGATGGGGTTGAATGACCAGATCATTTCCTGAAATATCAACAACGCGGACACGATCACCCACTGCAACAGGAGAGAGAGTTCGACAATTCCATTCATCAGCACCTAAAATAGGCATGGGAAAGCGGACTTTGACATGATCATGTGTTAAATCTGTTTGAATGACCATACCCACTTGACCGATCGTGGACTCACGGGCAAGACCTGCTTTAGTTTTATCTATAGATAAGGGTTTAATAAATTTAAACCAATAAAGAGTACAACTGATCGAAAGGATGATCCAAAAAATAATTTGGGTAGTTAAAGATAGACTAGGGAAAAGCCAAAAAAGAATGGCAACCAATATCGCTGCAACCCCAAACCACAGTGCAGCAAAAGAAGGCAGAATCAGTTCAAAGAGGATTAACAACACACCTAAAACTAACCAATGCCAAGGTTCTATTATAAAATTCATACGTCTACTCTAATTGTAATCATGGAGATAGATGACGAATCATCTCAATCAATGTAACAGATCGCGGTCAGAATGAATATTAAAAAATGACCAACTTCTCTGATGAAAAGTTGGTTACAGTGATGAAAAAATTAGATTCTTGCTTTAAGTGCGGGTTGTAGTGCAGCCGGGGATTTTTTAAAATTGTTAATAGCCTTTTGAATTGCAGTAATTTTCAACTGTGCAGCTTTTTCCCCTTCCAAAATCGCTTGATTACTCGCTGTTAAGTCCAAAGTCCCTAAATGTCCCACTTTGGGTTGGATCACGATATTGGCTTGAGCAAGTTCTGACTGAATACTTTGTTGTCCCATAATGTTAATGGTCTGATCGAGTAAGCCCCACATATTCATGGGTTGGCTGCCTGAAGGACGTGCAGAAATATCGACTGCAATCACAATATCAGCACCCATATTTTTCGCAGTTTGTACTGGAATTGGACTGACTAAGCCACCATCGACATATTTAGTCTTGCCAATAGTTGCGGGTACAAAGACATTAGGAATACTACATGAAGCACGGACAGCTTGACCTGCATTTCCTTTGATGAATTCTGCTTTTTTACCATTGTCTAAGCGGGTTGCCACGGCTGCAAAACGAATTGGAAATTTTTCAATGGGTTTATTGGCCACATGACTATTGACATAATTTTGCAGCTTTTCACCCAAAATAATCCCTTGACGATTAAGGGTTAAGTCACGCAGATCTGACTCTTTGAGCTGTAGGGCAATTTGCTGCATTTGATAAGGTGTTTTACCACTGGCATAAATACTACCGACAAAACTCCCTGCACTTGTTCCTGTCACAATTTTGGGTTTAATACCATGTGACTCAAGTACTTTGATTACACCAATATGGGCGAAGCCTTTGGCACCACCACCGCCTAAAGCAAGTGCAATCACAGGTTCACGGGCTTTGATTGCTGTGGTTGTGGGTGGTGTTTTGGTGGTTTTATCACAGCCTACCAATGCCAGACCAAGTAAGCTGATGAGTCCAAAGAGTTTGATATGCATGTGCGTTATCTATTCATAAATTAAACAAAATATGCGCAACATCACAACAGATTACGTCATGATTTTCTAGCGCTTTTTAAACAGTTTTTGTAACGGTTTAGCCAATCGGGCAGGATTTTTCGGTGAAAAATTGCCCTGATAATGACTGAAAATTTGCGCTAAGTCTGCATCATAGTCGCCTGTAGGAGTGAATACACCTAAGCAACGAATCATTTTTTGCTCATAATCAAAAGCAAACATGACAATTGGAATATGTGCACCCATGGCAATATGATAAAAACCACTTTTGATTTTTTCAGCTTGTTTGCGTGTCCCTTCAGGCGCGAGGGCAATCCAAATTTTATCCGTAGATTGAATGGCATTGACAATTTGTTGGGTCAAGCCATGAGGGGAGTCACGTTGTACAGGAATTACCCCCATCCATTTAAATAGCTTATCCAATGGCGGTTTAAATAAACTGTCTTTGCCAAAGATCGTGACTTTTAAGCCAATGCCGAGCATGGCTAAGAATGCATACAATCCATCAAAATTGGATGTATGTGGCGAAACAATAGCAACAGCTTTAGGGATATTGGGAAATTGTCCTTCAAAGCGCCATCCTTGTGCGAGATATAAATTTTTAAAAAAAGCACGGCTTTTTGGTGTTCCACGATGTGGAACTTGATCGGGTAATTGTGGAAAATTTATTGCCATTGTTGTTTACATAACACTAAAAATCACTGTAAATATGCATTTTTCATAGATAATAGTACATGGATAAATTGTAATTATCCAACAACATTATCTACTCTAAAAGATCGCCAATTGGTTGAAAGGTCAATATTGTTATGCCCAAAGCCCCCCATTTGTATGTCCTGTTGTTTTCTTTATATTGGGCACAAGGATTACCTGTTGGTTTTATGACACATGCTTTGCCTGTGATTTTAAGGGCACAAGGGGTGTCACTGACCCATATTGGTGGTTTTGGTTTGCTGATGGCACCTTGGGCGATGAAAGTCCTGTGGGCACCTTGGGTTGACCGTTATGGTGCATTGGGGTTTGGGCATTATCGGAGTTGGATTATTCCTTGTCAGTTACTGACCGTTGCTATTTTAATTGTTTTATCTTATTTGCCCATTCAAGCTTTAAATGAACCTGTGTATTTATTGGGATTTTTTATTACTTTATTGTTGATGAATGGCATTGGTGCCACCCAAGATATTGCCACAGATGCTTTGGCAGTCAATATTCTCAAAGGTGAACAACAACATTGGGGCAATATGTTTCAAGTGGTGGGGTCGCGTTTAGGATTTATTGTTGGTGGTGGGGTGATTTTGTGGGCATTGGACAGTTTGACATGGCAAACGACTTTTTTAATTTTAGCTGCAATCGTATTTTTAAATATTGTGCCTGCTTTATTTTATCGAGAACCACAACATCATTTACACTTAGAGCAATCTAAACCAAGGGAACAGGCTGAGAGCAAAGCACCTTTCATGCAGCAAATCTCAGAATATTTACAGTATTTTTTAAACACTAAAGTCATGTTGTATTGGTTCATTGTATTATGCACGATCAAAATTGCGGATGGTTTGTCAGGTCCAATTAGCAAGCCACTCATGGTGGATTTAGGTTTAACGTATTCACAAATTGGTGTTTACATCACCATGTTAGGGGCAGGGGCTGCATTATGTGGTGCAGGTTTAGCGAGTCTTTATTTACAGTATTTTTCACGTGTTCGTGCACTAATTTTATTCTCTTTTTTTAAAGTATTGAGTTTGCTTGCTTATGCATGGCTCGCATATCAATTCCAACAAAAAACTGCAGTTTCGCATCTGACTATTTATTTCATCAATGCTGTCGATGATATGTTTGCCGCCATGCTTTTGGTGGTGATTTTGACTTTGATAATGCAATATAGCCGTAAAACGCATGCAGGAACAGACTTTACCTTTCAGGTCTCTGTGATGGCGGCAGTAAGTGGCATGCTGTATAGTCTCAGTGGAATCTTGGGCGATGTGATGGGATATTTTGATTATTTTATCTTGATGAGTTGTGTTGCTCTCCTGTGTTTATTGCCCATTTTTCTATGGATGAAGCAAGTGCATCTAAAAATAGATGAAAATTAAACTATTGGTAAAATGCTAAATTGTGCAAATTTATGTATTTCAGTGGTTTATCTCTATTTCTTAAGAATATTTCAGTTTAAATTAAGTCTTTCTTAAGGTTCAATTTTTACAGTTGATTATCTTTTATGCATGATCAGACTGAGATGTTGGGATTCTTAGAAAAACGATTCAATCAAAAAATAACGGTTTCATTTACTGTTTTTACTTTAGCTATGGCGGTGTGGTTAGGGGTATGTTTAAATTTTGCTTTTTATCGTCAAATTCATAATTTAACGCCATATCAAGGTATTAAATCCTATGCTTTTCTAGCTGCTACAGCCTTAATTTTAATCGCATTATATAATCTGATTTTACAAATCTTGGGTTGGAAGTGGACACTCAAAGCAATTACCGTTTTACTGGTATTTATTGGTGGATTCAGTGCCTATTTTGTGAATTCATTGGGTGTGGTGATTTCTCCTGATCAAATTCAAAATATGATGCAGACAGACCCTGCAGAAGTACGTGATCTGGTTTCACTCCGTTTTATTTTATGGTCGATTGCTTTTGTGGTTTTACCCATCGCATTGATTTTTTGGGTCAATATTCGTGATGAGTCCATTTCGAAAACCTTGCTGAAAAAGTTAGCCAGTAGTATTGCTTCTTTGGCAGTAATCGGTTCATTGTTATTTGTCTATTATGTCGATTTTGCTGCAATTTTTCGTGAGCATCGAGATTTAAAAGGCATGATTTCCCCACAAAATGTGTTTGCTGCAACCAGTTCTTATTTCCATAAAAGAGCGCCAAAGGAAAATTTACCTTTAATTCGTTATGGTGAAGATGCACATTTGGTTGAAGACACCTCAACACAAAAACATCCGAAATTGATGGTATTGGTGGTCGGTGAAACCGCACGTGCTGAAAGCTTTGCTTTAGATGGTTATCATAAAAATACCAATCCTGAATTGTCTAAACAGGCAGGTCTGATTAATTATAGTCAGGTGAGTTCATGTGGTACAGCCACAGCAGTGTCAGTACCTTGTATGTTCTCAGGAATGCCACGTCTTGAATATGATGAGCACTTAGCAAGCCATCGTGAAGGACTACTCGATATTGCACAACGTGCAGGTTATAAAGTGACGTGGATCGATAATAACTCTGGCTGTAAAGGCACATGTAATCGTGTAGAACAGTATAAAATTCCTGAAAATCTAAAACAAAAATGGTGTAAAGAAGGAGAGTGTCTGGATGGTATTTTGGTGGACAGTTTAAAACAATATATTTCAACGATTCCGAAAAATGATGTATCACCGCATTTGATTGTATTACATCAGATGGGTAGCCATGGCCCTGCTTATTATAAACGTGCACCTCAAGCGTTTCAGGTATTTCATCCAACCTGTGATACCAACGCGATTCAAGGCTGTACACGTGAGGAATTATTAAACAGTTATGACAATAGTATTGTGTATACTGACCATGTGCTGAATCAAGTGATTGAAGTTTTAAAAACACAAACGCAATATAGAACAGGTTTTTGGTATTTGTCTGATCATGGTGAGTCTACAGGTGAGCATGGTATGTATTTACATGGCGCACCGTATTCAATTGCACCGAGCCAACAAACCCATGTACCGATGATGATGTGGTTCTCTGACAGTTGGAAACAAGCACATGCTGCACAAGTCAATTGTTTGGCACAACAAAAGGCAAAAACCTTGAGTCAGGATAATTTATTTCCAAGTTTGTTAAGTCTGTTGGGTGTTAAAACCCAAGTGATTAATCAAAATCATAATATGCTCAGCCAATGTGCTGTACGTAGTTAATACAGGATGCCAAACATGACTAAAATCTTAATGATTGAAGATGACTTTATGATTGCTGAATCAACGCTCACCTTGTTGCGTTTTCATCAATATGAAGTGGAATGGGTCAATAATGGCTTGGATGGGTTAAAACAATTGACCCATCAACAATTTGATTTGATTTTATTAGACTTAGGTCTGCCAATGATGGATGGCATGCAAGTACTGAAGCAAATTCGACAACGGGTAGCAACGCCTGTATTGATCATTTCTGCACGAGATCAACTGCAAAATCGTGTAGATGGTTTAAATCAAGGCGCAGATGATTATTTGATTAAACCGTATGAATTTGAAGAATTAATTGCACGTATCCAAGCGTTATTACGTCGTTCGAATCAAACGCAAGCGCTGCAATCAGGTGCTGAAATCCTAAAAAATGGAGATTTAGTACTCGATGTAGAGCAGCATCTCGCAACTTTTAAAGGTGAATTGGTCGAATTATCTAAACGTGAATGGGCAATCTTAATTCCACTGATGACCCACCCAAATAAAATATTTTCTAAAACCAATTTAGAAGATAAGTTATATGCTTTAGACAGTGAAATTAATAGCAATACCATTGAAGTCTATGTGCATCATATTCGTTCAAAATTAGGTAAAAACATTATTCGTACCATTCGTGGTTTGGGCTATCGTTTTGGTCAAGCCTAATATTTTGGAAAAATTTGAAATAAAAGTATGACAGAAAAACAGCATTATTCTCTTAGAAGGCGCTTAATTACATATGTCTCGCTCTTTAGCGCGCTCATGGGTTGCCTGCTCATTTTTACTGCTTATAAAACGTCATTACATGAAATCACTGAAATTTTAGATGAACAAATGGTGTATTTGGCGGAACGTGTTGCCAAAAATCCACGTCCATTAGAAAGTCAATTTAATCATCAAAAACGTTATCATGAAGAAGATTTGTTTATCGATGTTTGGGCGTACAATGAGCGTAAAGACCTCAGTCATGATGAACATTATTTGATTGAACCGAAAAGTAAAGCAGGCTTCTATACCCAAGAAACTGAAAATGGTACTTGGATTGCTTATGTTTTACCTACACCACAATATCAAATTCAAATTAGTCAACAACTCAAAGTGCGTAAAGAGCTGGCGTTTGAGTTAGCAGGTACAATGTTTTTGCCTTATTTGTTGATTATGCCTTTTGCCTTGTTTGCATTGGTATTCATTATTCGTAGAAGCTTAAAGCCTTTAGAAGCGTTTAAATCTGAACTGTCGTTGCGTGATTCAAATAGTTTATCTTCGATTCAAAGTAGTCATTATCCCGAAGAGCTTGTGCCTACTATTAATGAAATGAATCATTTATTTGAACGTATTTCTATTGCTCAACAAGAACAACGCCAATTTGTCGCTGATGCTGCACATGAGTTACGGACACCGATTACCGCACTCAACTTACAAACCAAGATTCTGATTAGCCAATTGCCTGATGACCCTAATTTATTGAATTTAAGTAAAGGTTTGGCACGGATGCAGCATTTGGTCACGCAACTCTTGGCACTTGCCAAACAAGATGCTTCGTTGAAATACGAGCGACCTGCGACTACTTTTCAGTTAAATGATGTTGCATTTAATTGTGTTGAACAATTACTTAATCTTGCGATGCAAAAAGACATAGATCTTGGATTTTTACGCAATGATCCTGTACAGATGTTTAGTGTTGAACAAAGTGTGCATTCGATTATTTTTAATTTAATTGATAATGCCATTAAATATACCCCTGATACAGGTGTGATCAATATTTCTGTATTTGAAGATGGGCATGGCTCAGCATTTGTTAAAATTGAGGACAGTGGTCCGGGAATCGAACCTGAGTTATATGAAAAAGTGCTGAAACGCTTTTATCGAATCCATCATCACTTAGAAGTGGGCAGTGGTCTAGGATTATCGATTGTAGAAAAAGCAGTACAACATTTGGGTGGACTACTGACTTTATCGCGCAGTGAAGAACTCGGTGGTTTAGAGGTTCTGGTTAAATTACCGATGCAATTGAGTGATCAGTAAATCTTTAAAATGAGGTGAAAATACGGTTTCACCTCATCAATTATTGTGCATGTTTTTGAAATTTTTTATAGAAAATGGCATACAGAACAGCATTTAAACTAAATATAATCCAAGCTGTCCATAGATTGTGACTGAGAAAATGTGCGCCTCGCATCATTTGCCCCCAACCCATAATAAAGCCTAAAGTTAGACCGAAAAATAAGAAGAGATAGGCACATTTTTTTGAACTTAAACGATAGACAAAAAATCCAGTCATCAGTGCAAAGCCTGTACTGGCATGCCCACCTGGAAAACAGTGTCCATGTGTTGCAGTGAAGTCCCAAATAAATCCTGTAGGGGTTGCTTGTGTCATATTCCATGGACAAGCATGCTGCGATTGAGATTTTAATAATCCGACGACACCTGTACACAATATACTGACCCAAAACATATAGCCATATTGCCAACGAGATGGTTTTAATTTTTCAACCTTAAATGAAGCTAACCATAAAAATAAAAAACTCAGATAAACTAAAATCAAAATATTTTTCAGGTGTTTATGATTCCAATGTACCAAATAATAGTTATCACGATAGGTAAAATGTCCAAATTGATCCATCCAAGGTCGAATCAAATTTTGGTCAATTGCGCCACCAACAGGAAAATAACAGAGCAGAATCACACCGGATATCAAACTGACTGTCATACAAGACAGCATAAATTTTTGAAAATTTGAGAAAACCATATCGGATAAAATGCAAATGTGAAATGAAAATATAGTTTATGATTTAAGCAATTAAAACTTAAATGAGTATTAATCTATACAATTTCATCATATCGAAATTTGGTCTTATTGTTGTGCAACTGAAAAAATACCATGAAAATTCAAGCAGTACTTTTTGATTTAGACAATACGTTGACCCACCGAGATCAGAGCGTGGTGGTGTATGCACAACGCTTTTTAAATGACTTTTCACATCATTTAGCCACATCTGAACTAGAAAAAACCGTGCATATCATCCGTTATATTGACAATTGTGGTTATCCTAAAAAAGAACGTTTAACACATCCGAGTATTGCTGCTTCAGTGGGGCAGGCTTTAATAGATACTTTGACTTGGAATACATTACCCAAGCTCGATGAACTTACTCAATATTGGTTTGAGCAATTTGGCATGGCTGCGGTTGCAATGCAGGGTGCAGCAGATTTATTACAATATTTAAAGCAAGAAAATTATAAATTAGCGGTGATTTCCAATGGTGGACATGCAACCCGTTTAAAAATTCTACAGGGTTTGGGCTTTGCTCATTATTTTGATCAGATTATCAGTTCGGAATTGGTGGGCATCAGTAAGCCTAAACCTGAAATATTTTTAGACACTTGTCAGCGTTTACATATACAGCCACAACAGGCTTTATATATTGGTGATCATCCAGTGAATGATTATGCAGGTGCAACAGGTGCAGGTCTCAATGCATTATTGCTGAACGGCTTTCATGAAAATGTTGCACATATTCCACAACGGATTGATGAATTAAAGCAAGTTTTAGATTATTTATTTCTTAAAGATTGAGATAAAAAACCTCCTGAGAGCAGGAGGTAGTGGTGATTTAGAGCCAAAACACAAGAGCAGCATAATTTGTATTTAAAAAATAGCATCCTCTGAATTTGCTGAAATTTTATGAATAGATAAATCAGCACCACGAAATTCTTCTTCTTGGCTTAAACGAATACCCATCGTCACTTTTAAAATACCATAAACTGCAAAAGCACCAAGCAACGCAATAATAATGGCAAAGATTGTACCGAAGATCTGCGATAACATCGAAACACCGCCTAAACCGCCCAACCAAGTTTGACCGAATAGACCCACAGCAATACCACCAAAGGCACCACATACCCCATGTAAAGGCCATACGCCGAGTACGTCGTCCACTTTTAAGCGGTTTTGTGTATAAGTAAATAACTTAACGAAGAAGAAGCCTGCAAATATCCCGATGAATAAAGCACCCATAGGATGAACAATGTCAGAGCCTGCACAGATCGCAACTAAACCCGCCAATGGACCATTATGTAAAAAACCAGGGTCTTCTTTGCCGAAGAAATTGGCTGCAATTGTTCCCCCGACCATCGCCATCAGTGAGTTGATTGCGACTAATCCTGAAATAGCATCTAAACGTTGTGCGCTCATGACATTGAAACCAAACCAACCCACAATCAAAATCCATGAACCAAGTGCTAAAAATGGAATAGATGAAGGTGGATGTGCACTGATGCGTCCATCTTTTTTATAACGACCATGTCGAGCGCCTAGTAAAATTACGGCTGCAAGTGCCATCCATCCGCCCATTGCATGTACAACAACTGAACCTGCAAAGTCATGAAAAGATGCACCAAATGCATTTTTTAACCAATCTTGTAATCCAAAATTACCATTCCATGCAATGCCTTCAAAAAAAGGATAAACCAAGGCAACTAAAAACAAAGTCGCAATCGCTTGAGTACGCATTTTGGCACGTTCAGCAATTCCCCCTGAAATAATGGCAGGAATAGCTGCTGCAAAAGTCAGTAAAAAGAAACAGCGCATCAAGTTGTAACCATGCTCAGCGGAAAGTTGTATGCCTGAATGGAAAAAGTGTTGACCATAAGCGATGTAATAGCCCACAAAAAAATAAGCAATCGCTGAAATAGAAAAGTCAGTCAAAATTTTACTCAGTGCATTGACTTGGTTTTTGTGGCGTACAGTACCGAGTTCTAAAAATGCAAATCCTGCATGCATTGCAAGTACAAGGATCGCACCGAGTAGAAGGAAAAGTAGATCAATATTTTGCATAAGGGCTCTGATTTGGTGCTGAATGTTACAGTTTGGTTCAAGTATAACGAGCTATTTGTGGGCGTGAAGAGGGGAAAGACGGGAAAAATTGATCAAAAATGGAGAAGAAGCTGCAAGACTCGATATAAAGCAAAACCCTGCACTAAGTTGGATTTTTTGCATTATTTCGGTGCGTTTAAAAAAATATGTATTATTTTAAGTTTTTGAAAAATATGGTATTATTTTTTGTGTAAGGCATGTGTAAAATAAAAGGCTATATAAAAATAAAAACATAAATAAATTTTTTTTGTTCAATGCTGTAAAGTTCTAATTCTTGCATTTTAATATTGCATTTTTAGGATACGGCATGACTCAGATCTTCCTCTCATTATTTCCTTTATTGGCTTTAATTTTTGGGGGGAATATTCTAAAAAGAACAAAATTTTTAACGGATGGTTTTTGGAGTGGTGCAGAAAAACTCAATTATTATCTGCTATTTCCTGCAATGCTATTTGCTAATTTATCGACAGCAACGATTCATTTAGGCATGATCAAAACCATTTTTACGGTTTTGATTTCTATTTTGCTGATTACCTGTATCGTATTATATGTCATTCGTGCGACGCAAAAAACCGATGCTGCACGTTTTGGTGTCTATATGCAGAGCATGGTACGCTTTAATACGTATATGGGTTTAGCTATTGTTGCTGCATTATTTAGTCAACAGGGCATGACCATTTTAGCCATTACTTTGGCAATGTGCATTCCGATTGTAAATGTCTTATCTGTATTGGCGCTCACTCGACAGGACAATATGGATGCTCAATCTATTTTACTTTCTGTGTTGAAAAATCCCTTAATTATGGCGTGTGTGGTGGGGATTGCCTTTAATTTTTCAGGTCTGAGTTTATGGGCAGGCTTTACAGATTTAATTAAACAGTTGGCAATATGCAGTTTACCTTTGGGTTTGCTCTGTGTCGGTGCAGCTTTACAATTTACCGAGCTAAAAAAAGAGCTTTGGGTTTTATTCTTAAATACTTTTGCTCGATTGCTGATCATGCCAGCACTCGCTTATATGGTGTGTAGATTTTTACATTTAAGCCAACTTGAAACCCAAGTTTTAGTCCTGTTTTTTGCATTACCGACCGCCTCGGCATCTTATATTTTAACTAAGGTTTTGGGTGGGGATCATCAATTGATGGCTGGGGTAATCAGCTTGCAAACCTTATGTTCAGCATTTACTTTACCGCTCGTTTTGCTTTGGGTGATGTAGTCTAGGCTGAGTTTTCAAATTTTAGATTTGCTTGTTGAAAAGTGATTGAGTTTTATAAAAAAGCCCACTGGAGTGAGCTTTCTTGATTGAATCAAATGTACAAGTTAATCAAATTACTTGGTTGCTTGTTGTTGCTTGAGTTCAGCAGTAGAAGGCTGTACAACAATTTGGTCAGATGTATTGGCTTTGACACCACCACCGAGAGATTTATACAACTCGACTTGGTTATTTAAGTTTGCTTGTTCTAACAATAATAAACCTTGTTCAGCTGCATAAGAACTACGCTGTGCATCTAATACGGTTAAGAAGCTATCAATACCTGCACGGAAACGCGCATTAGAAAGCTTATATGTGGTATTGGTTGCATCGACTAAACGGCGCTGTGCAGAAATACGATCACCAATATTTTGGCGAGTCGCTAATGCATCATTGACTTCACGGAAAGCAGATTGAATTGATTTTTCGTAATCAGATAAAGCAATTTCTTGATCTGTTTCCGAAATTTTAATATTAGCTTTACGTGTACCCCAATCCCAAAGTGGAATATCTAAGCTTGGACCTAAAGACCAAACAAATGCGCCTGATTTAAATAAGTCACTTAAATCAGTTGAAGCATAACCTGCTGAACCCGTCAAACTAATGGTTGGGAATAAGCGTGCTTTTGCTGCACCAATATTTGCACCCATCGCAGAGAGTTTGTATTCAGCCGCACGAACATCAGGGCGGTTATGTAGCAAGTCACTTGGTAAGCCTGAAGCTAAAGCCGTGTTATTGGTGATTTTCGTTACACGTTGTGATGGCAATAAGTTGCTCGGTACTTGTTGACCAACCAAAAGATTGAGCAAGTTTTGTGCTTGTGCAATCTGTGTTTTATAGTTGGCAACATCATTCCGTGCAGTTTCTACCGACACTTGTGCTTGACGTACAGGCACTTCACTGTCAATCCCAACATCAAAACGTTTTTTGTTGAGATTATATGAATCAAGCTGTGCTTTTAAGGTTTGTTCAGCAAGTTTAAGTTGTGCATTGGCAAATGAATAATTCAGCCAAGCTTGTGCGACTTGACCAATTAAAGAGATTTGCGTTGCATCACGTGCACTTGCTGTCGCTAAATAACTGTCTAAAGCATTGTCTTTTAAACTACGAACACGTCCCCAGAAATCTAATTCATATGCAGTAACACCCAGACCAACATTATATGAAGTGACTGGTTTTTGAGTGTTCAATGTGTCCTGACGTAATATACCACCACTGGCACCAATCGTTGGAAGCTGATTGTTTTCAGTGATTTGATATTGTTGTTGTGCACGTTGAATGTTCAATGTCGCTGTACGTAAATCGCGGTTGTTGGTTAAAGCAAGATCAATCACTTGCAGCAAACGTGGGTCTGCAAAAAAGTCTTTATAACCTTGTTCAGCAATAGAAGTACCTGATGCACTTTCAAGATAATTGGTCGGAATATTGGCTTGTACAACGGGCTCTGGGCCACGCATGCTTTGACATGCAGTCAAAGCAAGCGCAAGTGCAGATACCGCAATGCCACGACCTGAAATAGACCATAGATTTTGCATCACGATTTTTGCTCCTGAAGGTTTTGATTCTTAGGTTTGTATTTAAAGATACTACGGATCCAGACGAAGAATACAGGAATAAAGAAGATCCCTAGTAAGGTTGAGCTAATTACACCTCCCAATACACCATAACCGACTGAATGTTGGCTACCTGCACCAGCACCGCTTGCTAAAGCAAGTGGAAGTACACCAAAACCAAATGCCAATGTCGTCATGATAATTGGGCGTAAACGCATTTTTGCTGCATGTAATGTTGCATCAAATAGGTCTTCGCCTTTTTCTTGCAATTCCTTGGCAAATTCTACAATCAAGATCGCATTTTTTGCAGATAAACCGATGACTGCAATAATTGCCACTTGGAAGTAAATGTTATTTGAAAGGTTTGGATCACCTGAGAGCACCATACCTAACCAAGTTAAGCCCATTGCACCAACAACACCGAGTGGTACAACCAGTAATACTGAGAATGGAATTGACCAACTTTCATAAAGTGCTGCAAGACATAAGAATACGATGAGTAATGAAAGGGCATATAAGAATGGTGCTTGTGCGCCAGACTCACGTTCTTCTAAAGATAACCCTGTCCATTCATAGTCAAAACCTTGTAGACCCATTGATGGTAATTTGGCAATAATCTCTTCCATGGCTTGCATCGCATCGCCAGAACTTGTACCTGGTGCAGGTGTACCTTGGATATTCATTGATGAAATGCCATTGTAGCGTTCTAAGCGTGGTGAACCATATGTCCAAACCCCAGTTGCAAAACTTGAGAATGGAATCATTTCACCTTTATTATTGCGCACATACCATTTGTTCAAGTCCTCAGGCATCATACGCGCATTGGCTTCACCTTGAACATAGACTTTTTTCACACGACCACGGTCAATGAAGTCATTAATATAAGAACCACCCCAAGCCATACTCATCGTTGAGTTAATATCTGCAATACTTACACCCATTGCTCCAGCTTGTGCTTGGTCAATATTAATTTGGTACTGAGGAGTATCTTCCTGGCCGTTTGGACGCACGCCTATTAAGCGTTTGTCTTGTGCTGCCATACCTAAAATTGCATTACGTGCAGCAAGTAGTTGTTCGTGAGTTTGGCCAGCAGAAGCTTTTAACTGCAAATTAAAACCTGCAGTCACACCTAATTCAGGCATAGCTGGTAATTGTAGAGGCATCACATAAGATGCATCTTTAGCAATCATATTTAGCGCCATACCACGTTTGATGATTTCACCGATTTTTTGTTCAGGTGTTGTACGATCAGCCCAATCTTTCAGCTGAATAAATGCTAAACCTGCATTTTGACCGACACCTGTAAATGAGAAACCTGAAACGCTAAAAACCGATTCCACAGATTTTTTTTCATTTTCCATGAAATAGTGTGTCATTGTGTCGATGACTTTGTCAGTACGATCAAGTGTTGCATTTGGTGGTAATTGCACTAAAGTCATGACGACACCTTGGTCTTCTTCAGGTAAGAAAGACGAAGGTAACATTTTAAATAATACAACTAAAACCCCAATCACAGCAGCATAAACAATTCCTGAGAACAATTTATGATGTGTCATGAAGTTGACACCGCCTTTATACTTTTCAGCAGTACGATCAAAGGCATCGTTAAACCATCTAAAGAAGCGAGCAAAAATATTATTGCTTGGCTTTTTATGTGGATCATGCTGTTTTAGAATCGTCGCACACAATGCAGGTGTGAAGGTTAAGGCAACGATCAATGATAAAATCATTGCAGTTACAAGGGTAATGGAGAACTGACGGTAAATTACCCCTGTTGTCCCTCCAAAGAACGCCATTGGAACGAATACAGCAGTTAATACTGAGGTGATCCCGATTAATGCTCCTGAAATCTGTTTCATTGAAATTTCAGTTGCTGCAACAGGATCAAGATGATCCTCTACCATAACACGTTCGACGTTTTCAACCACAACGATGGCATCATCGACCAATAGACCAATGGCAAGTACCATTGCAAACATGGTCAAGGTATTGATTGAGAAGCCAAAGACGTTAATCACTGCGAATGTACCGAGTACAACCACAGGTACAGCCATTGTTGGAATGATCGTTGCACGCCAGTTCTGTAAGAATAAGAACATGACGAAGAATACAAGGATAACTGCTTCAATCAAAGTATGTACAACACTTTCGATTGATAATTTAATAAATGGTGTTGTATCAAAAGCCAACTTATCCTTCATGCCAACAGGAAAGTTTTTACGCAATTCAACCATACGCGCTTCAACAGCTTTTGCTGTATCTAGAGCATTAGCACCAGTTGCGAGTTTAATTGCTACGCCACCTGCAGGTTTACCATTGAATTTCGAGTCAAACTGATAATTATCAGCACCCAATTCAATCCGTGCTACATCACCTAAACGTACCTGAGCACCATCACTCGTATTACGTAGGAAGATGTTTTTAAATTGTTCTGGGGTAGTCAACATACTCTGTGCATTGACAGTTGCATTGAGCACTTGACCCTCAATCGATGGTGCGCCACCCAACTGACCTACAGCCACTTGTGAGTTTTGGGTACGAATTGCTGCTGCAACATCAGATGGGGTAATACCGAAGCTAGTCAATTTAGCAGGGTCTAACCAAATACGCATGGCATAAGAACCACCAAAGACTTGAACTTCACCTACACCAGCTACACGACTTAAAGGTTCAGAAATATTTGAATTAACATAATCCTTAATGTCATTTGCAGAGAGCGAGCTATCTGGCGAGTAAAATGCCAATACTTGTAAGAAGCTTGCACCAGACTTTGTAACCTTTACCCCTTGACGTTGAACATCTTCAGGTAAAAGAGCTGTAGCTGATTGCAATTTATTTTGAACTTGAACTTGGGCAATATCAGGATCAATCCCTTGTTCAAAGTTTAATTGGATCGATGCTTGACCATTCCCCGCACTGTTTGAGGAGATATAGCGTAAGCCATCGAGACCATTCATTTGTTGTTCAATAATCTGTGTAACCGTGTTTTCAACAGTCGCAGCAGATGCACCCGGATAAGTTGCAGAAATTGTAACTGTCGGAGGTGCAATTGTCGGATATTGTGCAATAGGCATTTTGGTTAGCGTGAGAATCCCCGCCAGCATAATGACTAATGCAATCACCCATGCAAAGATTGGGCGATGAATAAAAAATTGAGCCATTCAGTCTACCCCTTATGCATTTGAAGTAGCTTTGTGTTCAGTTGCTTTATCTTGCTGAGCAGGTTGTGCTCCACCTGTTTTTTGTTGAGTCGCAGGTGTTGCACCTTGAGGTGCAGCAGCTTGTGGTTGATAAGGTTTAGCAACAACTTGTTGTTCAGCTTTTACTTTGGCTATTCCATCTACAATGACTTTATCACCAGTGTTTAAACCTTGTGTCACGATCCAGTTTTGACCTTGTACACCTGCAGTCGTGATCGGACGTGCTTCAACAACACCTTTTGCATTCACTAACATCGCCATTGCTTGACCTGTTGGTGTGCGCGTGATAGCTGCTTGCGGAATCAAATACGCATTTGGAATCACCCCTTGTACGATTTGCGCGTTGGCAAACATGCCTGGAAGTAATAAATGATTTGGATTTGAGAATACTGCACGTAAAGTTACCGAACCTGTATCAGGGTTTACACTTGCGTCAGAAAATGCAAGATTACCTTCAATTGGATAAGTGCTGCCATCTTCAAGCTTCAAACGTACTTTGGTGTTATTGCTACGATCAATACTGCCTTGAGCCAATTGTTGACGTAGACGTAATAATTCAGCACTTGATTGATTAATGTCGACATAAATTGGGTCAAGTTGTTGAATTGTTACCAAAGCATTGGCTTGGCTTGCAGTCACTAAAGCCCCTGCGGTTACACTTGAGCGTCCAGATTGACCAGAGATTGGTGAACGAACAGTTGAATAACCCAAGTCAATTTGTGCATTTTTTACTGCAGCATTTGATGCAGCAATATCTGCTTCAGCGAGTTTAATCTGTGCTAATAAATCGTCATATTCTTGTTTAGAAACGGCATTAATACCAACAAGTTGACGATAACGATTGGCTTTTACTTGTAGCGCATTTAAGTTGGCTTGTTGACGTACTAAAGCTGCTTTTGCACTGTCTAAATTTGCACGGTTGCTACTCGAGTCAATTTCATACAAAGGTTGACCTTCACGGACAAAACTACCTTCAGTAAACAAGCGTTTTAAAATTACACCACTGGTTTGCGGACGAACTTCTGATACTTGGTATGCAGATGTACGACCTGATAACTCAACAGTTTGTTCTACACTTTGTGGTTGAGCAACAATGACACCAACTTCTGTCGGCGGCATTTTTTGGGCAGCAGCGCCACCTTGCTGTGCATCTTTGGGATCTTTGCTACAACCCACAAGTGCAAGACTTGTTGCTAAAGCACAAGCAGTAAGGGCAGGAGCCCAAAGCTTTGCCGACATCATCATTCCACCTCGTTTAGATTTTTATCTAAAAATAATTTGTTCGTATTCAACATGTATTTCGAAAACAAGTACCAAATGAGAGAAACCCATAATAAACCGATACTCCAACCTGCAAGCACATCAGTTAAAAAATGAGCACCCACATACACTCTTGAAATTCCCATACTCAGACACCATAAATAAGCGAAACTCATCAATAATTTAGCTTGTGTGTGTCGAAAAAATATAAAAATAATTAAACAAGCAATTACAGCAGCATAGATGCTGTGTGCACTAGGAAAAGATGCACCATAGGTTTGCACCATTTGGTAAACCGCTTCAGGTCGAGGGCGATGGATACAAGCTTTTAATATCCAACCAATACCCGAAGCCCCTAATAGGCTTACACTAATCAATATAACATTTGCATATTTTTTTAAATATGCTTGCTGCAGGCAACATATTCCGCATAGTAATAACATGACAGGCAAACCACCTATATAAGATAAGGTGATCGAAACATGATCAAAAAAATCCGTACGATGCAAACTTATCCAATGTAGTATGCTTTGGTCAAGTTGTTGTATATAAGAAATATTTAATCCAATATAACTTATACTATATCCAATACAGCCAAGGACGAATAGAAGGATATAAGGCATATTGGATGACCTTGCTAAGATTAATCACACATGTTGAGATTAAATAGTGTGCTAAAGTGTACTAGTCAGTACACTTTTTTTCAAGTCACTATAAATGAGTAATTTATAGTAATTTCTTTTTTTTAAAGTTTTAATCATTTGCACAAAATGATAACAATTTAACTAATGATTACTTTGATGTCCTGTAGAAGAGTGCTCCTCTACTTGTAGAGGTTGTTTCGGTGGCCAAAAGAAATCGAGTGGGCGAGTGAAAAAGTGAGTAAAGACTAATTTTGCCAAAGGTTTCCACTGTTCGAAACGGACTTGTCGTGCACGTAGTGCCACAATGATGGTTAAGCTAAAACTCACGAATAAGTTGGTGATTCCGATCAGTAATACACCCAAGAAAGAAATAATAATCAGCCCAATGTCTGGTGAGCCGTTGATACACATTAAACCTTGCATAAAATTGGCTGATGCAAAGGCAATATGACGAATATCGAGCGGTAAACCTAAAATAAAACCAATCGTTCCCATGCTGCCGAGCATGATTCCAAACAAAAAATTACCACCTAAAGCACCGAGATTACGTTCAATATAGTCTGCAAATTGATCGAGTTTGGCTTGACCTAACCAATTTTTTAATTTTGGATGTGCTTTTAAACGTGGACCAACCTTACGATAAATTGCCATATTGTCAAAATATCCAGCGATTAACCCAGATAAAAATAAACATACTCCTGCAATGGCTGCATGAGGTATTGCCAAGGAGGTAAAAGGATTTAAGCTATGTAACAGCGTTGTGGCTTTAGCATGTGTGAGCAAAGGTTCATGCATCGAGACTTGCCAAAGCCATGTGATTAGCGCGGCTGTCGGAATAGCAATGGAGATATTCCCCAAAATGGCAATAAACTGAGTGCGGATAATATTAATAATCAATCCTGCAAGCTCGGCAATTTGCGCCGTTTTTGACCCTTTTCGATGCTGAACGGTAGATGCGAGTGCTGCTGCAGTCATAGCGGGTTGTTTGGTCGCAACTGTGAAATGCAAGACATGAATGAACATAAAGCCTAAGGCATAATTCATACTGTAGATAAAGGCATGTAAAAATGGCGCTAAGATCAAACGTGCGCTGAGAATCTTCAGTGTTGCCATTGTCGCAATGATCACGCCTGCACCCGCAGCCGCTTTATACATGGCTAAAAAGCCTTTTTTGTCCGTACTTACATAGTGCTCGCCCGTTTTGCTGGCATTTTCGGTCACTTGTAGGGCGATCAGTTCACTGTTGGTTCTGAGTAAATGACGTACACTGGTTTCATTATAATTGGCATGTACGAGGTCAATGAGCAACTCGCCACACGAAAGTGCACGTACTTTGTTTTCTTCAACGATCAGGTTGAGTAAAATTTCCACACGATCTAGACATTGTTCAAGTAAAGACAATAAATACGTCAAGCTTAAACTTACCCCAATGCGTTTAGTGGCACGGCGAATTTTTAACACCACATCACGACATTGTTCGATCATAACCAAAGCTTGATCGGCATCAGGTGGTGGGGTAACAGCAATATCATCAGCATTACGATATTGCTTTTTGTAGGCATTAATAAAGTCTACGATTTCACGATTTTGTACCAAAAAGGGTGATTCATATTCACTCAGTTCAGGATAAGCATTAATAAACTCAGGATATAACCCAATACCACTAATCCGATAGGACAGTACTGTGATAGCTGTGATCATTTCCCGTTTTACATTCAGTTCTGCTTGTGGAAAATGTCCTTGAGTTAAAATCAGAAAAAGCTGATTCCATTGCTCATCTTTAATATGTTCGAGCCAATAACGATCAGTCCGCTGATGAAAAACATTGCCCACCAAATCTCGCAAGTCTGTTTCATCACGAAGTAGAGGAAGAAAATAAGCACCCACACGCTGTGCAAGCTGATTCCAAAAACCATCAAGCGATAAAATACCGCTGTCTGCATATAAGCTGGCTTGTTTATGTTGATTAATTATTTTGAGTAAATAACCTTGAACATTCAAAGCCGCAGTGGGGGTAATCAGCAAGGCTTGAATCAATGTTTGAACATTTTGTTGGGTTTGTTCGATATCGTGACTGTCAGAAGGACGAATACGATTAATCAATTCAATCAGAAGAAATTCGCTAGGAATAGCTTGAGGGGATTCAAGCTGTTCCTGCATTTTTAGGAAAATATCATTAAATTTTATATGCATAAGCAAATTGTAAGTTGAGTTTATTGAATTCTATGCAACGCCAATTGTGCCAAATTAAATAAAGCTTGACGATAAACACTCTCAGGTAACTGTTCTAAAGCACGTATCGCGGTTTGCGTTTCTTCAGTCGCGCGTTGACGACAATAATCAAGCGCACCAGAATTTTGTACAATTTGAATCACTTCGGTTAAATGTTCTGTTCCACCCGTGGCAATACTCTTACGCACAATCTCATGCTGCTCACCTGTGGTATTTTGTAAAGCAGAGATTAAAGGTAAAGTGGGCTTACCTTCCATTAAATCATCACCAATATTTTTACCTAATGTTTCAGCGTCAGAAGTGTAATCTAAAATATCGTCAATAATTTGGAAAGCATTGCCAAAGTGACCAGCAAATAAACGTAATGGTTCACGGTACTCAGGTTTGCCTGCTAAAATTGCTGCACCTTCGGTCGCTAGTTCAAATAAGCGCGAAGTTTTACCATGAATAATATCAAGATAGGTTTGTTCGGTTGTTTCTGGTTGGTGTTGTGCTTGCAGTTGTAATACTTCACCTTCAGCAATTTCACATGTACCTGTCGAAAAGTCTTTCAACAAAGTCATATTGTCTAAATCTACCAATAAGTCAAACGCACGAGAAATGAGAAAGTCCCCAACTAAAACGGCAGTTTGATTATTCCATGTTGCATTTGCCGTTGGGCGACCACGTCTTAGACCAGATTCATCGACAACATCATCATGTACCAAAGTTGCGGTATGGAGCATTTCGATAATCGCAGCAAGTTTACGATATTGATCCATCTCAGCATCTAATACGCCACATGCTTTTGCAGTAAGTAGACACATAATTGGACGCATACGTTTACCGCCTGCTTCAACCACATGTTTACTGACCGCCATCACCAAAGCAACTTTTGACGTAATCCCTTCATTGATAAATGTATCCATCGCTGCAAAGTCAGTAGCAACAGGCGCGAGAATATCTTGCTTAAAGTCGATGGTCATGTGAAGGAAACCTCATACAAATGCATTTTTAAGTGACTAGTGTAAACAATTAATAACGATCAATGTTACTTAAGAAAACAGACATTGTACTGAATCTTAATGAAATGTTCTTAATTTGTCCAAAATATGATGTTGATTAAGTCTTTGTGTAGTCGTTCTTTTGCGCTCCATAGTAACGGAATTCGTTTTAAAATCTATTTCAATTTTTGTAAACTTGAAAATAAACCATATAAATTCAATCCCTCAACCTTAATAGTTAAGTTTTTATTTGAATATTTTACATACAACTTGAATATTTAACGGAAATGGCTTGTTGTTTGCTTTATTATCCCTTAAAATCTTTGCCCTTGTATAACCCCCAGTAGCGTTCGTTATAAGATCGAAATATTCCTTTTTCGGCACGACGATACGGGCAAGTTGGAGTACATTATGTACGCAGTAATCCAAAGCGGTGGTAAACAGCACCGTGTTGTTGAGGGTGAAACCCTTAAAGTTGAATTGTTGAAAGCTGAAACTGGCGCAACGATTACATTTGACGATGTATTAATGGTTGTGAATGGCGAAAGCATTCAAATCGGTGCTCCAGTTGTTGCTGGCGCAAAAGTAACTGCAGAAGTGGTTGGTCATGGTCGTCACGACAAAATCCGTATTGTTAAAATGCGTCGTCGTAAACATTACCGTAAACAACAAGGTCACCGTCAATGGTTCACTGAGTTGAAAATTACTGCGATTGCAGGCTAATCACTAGGAGTAAGTAGACATGGCAACTAAAAAAGCCGGTGGTTCGACACGAAATGGTCGTGATTCAAACCCTAAAATGTTAGGTGTTAAAATGTACGGTGGTCAAGCTGTGACTGCTGGTAACATTATTGTTCGTCAACGTGGTACTGAATTCCACGCGGGTACAAACGTAGGTATGGGCCGTGACCATACTTTATTTGCTACTGCTGACGGCATTATCAAATTTGAAGTGAAAGGTCAGTTTGGCCGTCGCTATGTATCTGTTGAAGCGTAAGTTTTAACTGTACAGAAAAGACCCGCTTTATTGCGGGTTTTTTTATGCTCTAAAATAGTGAAAGTGCAAAGAAAATCTTCATCATGATGAATGAATTTCTACAAATTATGCTAATAACAATACAAAACTTCTTATTTTCTCTAATATTAGCGCTAAAATTTGGTTTATGATAAATCATCTAACAAATTGCTATAGCGCAAATATATAAAAGGTGAACATATGAATATGCTTCGTAAAACCATGAGTGCAGTCGCAATCAGTGCAGCGCTGCTTGCACCTGCAATGATGAGCACAACAGTTTTTGCTGCAACTGCCGCAACGGAGCAACAAGCAACCAATAACTTGGTGAAACAATTGAGCGGTATCCAAAGTTTATCAGCAAACTTTGAGCAAACCACTAAAGCGACAAGCGGTAGTAAAGTCGCTCAACAGAAAGGTTTGTCTGCACAACACATGAACCAAACCTTTAAAGGGGTAATGAAAGTTGCACGTCCTGGTAAGTTCTATTGGGAAACAACGTCACCTGCAAAACAAACCATTGCAACGACGGGTAAAATGGTGTGGATCTATGACCCTGACTTACAGCAAGCTGTGCGTCAAAGCTTAGATGAGCAAGTGGCAAATACCCCAGCATTGTTGCTTTCAGGGAATACTGCGCAAATTCAAAAAGCTTATCGTATTACCCAACCTGACCGTACAAAAACTTATTATACGTTGTTCCCTAAAGACAGAGAGGGTGCATTCCAAAGCTTAACCATTAGCTTTGCTGCAAACAAAGCACCTAGTCTTATGATTTTAAAAGATTCTTTAGGTCAAACCACTTATGTGAAGTTTAATAATGTGAAGCTCAATCCATCATTACCTGCATCAACATTTAATTTTGCACCACCCAAAGGTACAGATATTATTGACCAATAAAATAGAACTGATGAATAAATCTTTGCAACAAGAAAGCAGCTTTCGAGCTGCTTTTTTTATGGTTATGATAGAGTGCTTTTATGATAAAAAAATTAGGTGGTGTTTCAAAAAGTATGCTGACATTAAATGAAGCCATTATTGATGTAAAAAAAGGTTAAGTCGAAAGCTTTAAAATGGTTTTCAATCTTTTTTGAAAAATTACAACTCCTTCTAAAACCGCGCCTAATTCGATGCCTTATTTTGCAATTATTACCTTCAATACCTACAGTAAAAAATTTACCAATACTTTGCTTGCAGTTTTTAAAAGCAGTTATGAAACTGTCCCAATGATCACTTGCAATTCGGGTGTAGTGAATACCTAATTGTTTAAGCTTTGCCTTCAATCGTTGAACTGTAGCTAAGTCTCTTTTACCCCAAACATAAGCAACAATCTCACCTGTTTCTCGATGGTAGGCGTAAATAAGCCATTGTTTATTATTTTTATTTCCCACAAAAGTCCAAAACTCATCAACTTCAAGAGACTCATAATGACTTTGTTTAGGCTGAATTTGGTAGGTCGATTCGGTTAAAGTACGTAAAACTTTACCGATACTGATTCGCTCAACTTCAGCGATATCTCGTATACCACTACCTCTGACCATCAACTGTAATATTTTTCGAGTAATGCCTGAATGACATCCTAGATAGCTCAGAGCATGGTCACCAATAAACTGACGTTTACAGTCTTTGCACTGATAGTTTTGTTTCCCATCTACTTTGATGCCATTTTTCTTTATACTGTCACTGAGGCAGGTTGGACATTTGATTTCTAGAGTTATTCGCATTTCTCTATTTTATCAAAATTCAACCTGCTTTGTTTCAGCATACTTTTTGAAACACCACCAAAAATTAAATAATGAAAAATTTTAAACATGCATTACATGAACAAAAGTTAGTACATCCTTTTGATTTAAGTGCGGATTTATTTTTTTGTTGGTAGATGAGAACTTCAAAATTTTTTTATCAAATAAATACACATGTTTGGTGGAAGTAAAATAACAGGAAAAGCCTTATGACTAGACATATGCATAATCCCTTTAGACGTGAAGATGGGGCTCAAGTTTATGATCTTTCAGCAGAGATGTTCTTCTGTTTGCTTCAGCTCTATCGTGATTTTTCTAAAAAACAGGCAGGCTTTGAACTGACACACTATTATGAAATTT
Source organism: Acinetobacter piscicola (assembly GCF_015218165.1). Lineage (NCBI taxonomy): Bacteria > Pseudomonadati > Pseudomonadota > Gammaproteobacteria > Moraxellales > Moraxellaceae > Acinetobacter > Acinetobacter piscicola. Next base: position 1,108,829 of record NZ_CP048659.1, read on the forward strand.
ATTTACAAGTTTATCAAAATACAAGAGTATTAACTGCTCTATTCACCCCAAAATCCAATCTGAGTGCTTATTTAGAATCCTATCGTTTTGATTATGATATTGTCCATCAAAAACAGATTGATCATTTTCAACCGTCCTTTCAAGCCTTACCTGAGCCTTTGCATTTTTATCATTTTACGGATCACTTTTCTGATTTAATCATCCCTGCAACCATGTTAAAAAATTTATATTTAAGCTATCAAACATTTTTGCATCAAAATAAAACAGGTTTACCTTTGCGTTGGCATAGTTATAGTATGGCATTTTTAGGCAATGAGCCTTTAATGGCTGTGGCAATTTATCCTGCAAGTGATCCTGATCATTGGATGAATGGTACTTTAGGTGGTTTGGAAGGAAATGTAATTTATGATTTAAAACGAGACACGATTGTTAAATCTAATGTACGTATTTGGGGTGTGTTAAAAAACCGAAATGAAGATGAAGCAGCCGCACGCAAACGTGAAAATAAACGTTTAAACAAGAAATTAAGAAAGCAAAGTAGGCAATAATTACAATAATCAATTTCAATTTGGATGTTGTGGTTTTATGATACTTATATCGCAATACATGTTTGAAAGACCGCATCATGCAAGTACATTTAAAGAAAACGTTGGTTGCTTCTGCACTTCTATCTATTTTATTGGTGGTTTCAGGCTGCCAAGAAAAACCTGCTTCACAGGCAGAAGCAGCATCTGCACAACAAGCAAAAAAAATTGAAATTCCTTTGATTCAAGCAAAAATCGAGCGTGTAGAACTGCCTGAAAAACAATTTTGTGATGAAGATGGTTGTACTCAATATGATTTTCAAACGGTTAAAACGCAAGTCACATGGATTGATGATTATTTTTTAAATCGTATCAAAAAAGATGTTCCGAGTGCTTTTGAAAAACCAACCAAAGAGGCAACAGCAACAAGCAATGAGGCAGCAAGCCAAAAGGGATTAAGCCAAAGTTCAATTTATGTTCGTTTTATTTCTCAGCAGTATAATTTAGCAACTTTTATGATCCAGTCTTATACCTATGCAGCAGGTGCAGCGCATGGCATGTATCATAATGAATATGTCACTTTTGATTTATCCACCCAAAAGCGTTTGGCATTAACAGATATTTTAAAACCGAATGTCGAGGCTAAAGTGGCTGAACAATTGTATGATGCCAATGCAAATTGGTTGACGCAACATGACATTACCCGTGAAAAATTACAGCTTAGTGATAACTATTATTACGGCCCAAAAGGGATTGTTTTTGTTTATCCTTTATATGAATTAGCATCTTATGCAGAAGGGATGACAGAACTAACTTTACCTTATTTAAGTGCAAGAGATTTGGTCAAAGCTGAGTATTTACCAAGTTTACCTGTGATTGAAGCTGTCGCTGAAAAGCCTGTTGAGGCAGAATAAGCTCATTTTTCAACACAATATTTAAAATCTCTCCTGTGAATTTGCTCTGTCACTGTATTTTTTATGGTGAAGAGCTTACACTATAATCAGTTTTTTTCTCTTATTTAGATTGACTATGATCGACCCGAAATTAATCAGAAATAATATTGAGGCTGTAAATTTAGCCTTGGCAAAACGTGGTGTGCAACTCAATGTCGAGGAGTGGGCATCACTTGAAACTCGCCGTAAAGAAATTCAGTCCAAAACTGAAAATCTGCAAGCTGAGCGTAATTCGGGTGCAAAACAAGTTGGTCAAATCAAAAAAGCGGGCGGCGATGCTTCTGAAATCATGGCACGTATGTCTGCAATTGGTGATGAAATCAAAGCTGCGGAAGTTGAGCTGAACGAGTTACAAGCTGAACTTGATGCAAAACTCATGTCTATTCCAAACATGCCACACGAATCTGTGCCTGAAGGTAAAGATGAAAGCGACAATGTGGAAATCTTAAAATGGGGCACACCGCGTCAGTTTGACTTCGAGATCAAAGACCATACCGATCTGGGTGAAATGATGGGTGGTTTGGAATTTGAAACTGCAACTAAGCTTACAGGGACACGTTTTAGTGTATTAAAAGGTCCATTAGCGCGTTTACAACGAGCATTGACGCAATTTATGCTCGATACGCATACGCTGAAAAATGGCTATACCGAAGCTTATGTACCTTATTTGGTGAATGCTGATTCTTTACGTGGCACAGGTCAACTGCCTAAATTTGAAGAAGATTTATTCAAATTACAAGGTGAAAAGGAATACTACCTGATCCCAACAGCAGAAGTACCAGTGACTAACTTTGTGCGTGATGAAATCATTGATCCTGAACGTTTACCTTTAAAATATGCTGCGCATACGCCATGTTTCCGTAGTGAAGCGGGTTCTTATGGTCGTGATACCCGTGGTTTGATTCGTCAGCACCAATTCGATAAAGTTGAAATGGTTCAGATCGTTAAACCTGAAGATTCTATGCAGGCTTTAGAAGATTTAACTGGTCATGCAGAAGGCATTTTACAAGCTTTAGGTTTACCGTATCGTAAAATCGTACTATGTGGTGGTGACATGGGCTTTGGCGCATGTAAAACTTATGACTTAGAAGTTTGGGTACCTAGCCAAAATACTTATCGTGAAATTTCTTCATGTTCAAATATGTGGGACTTCCAAGCGCGTCGTATGAAAGCGCGTTATCGTACAGACCAAAAGAAAACAGAATTTGTGCATACGTTAAATGGTTCTGGTTTGGCTGTAGGTCGTACTTTACTTGCAGTGATGGAAAATTATCAACGTGCAGATGGTTCAATCGAAATTCCTGAAGTCTTACGTCCATATATGGGCGGGGTTAGCTTTATTGATTAATGATCATGTAAGCAAGCATGTTTGAAATGAAATAAGCCAAATTTGATATTTGGCTTATTTTTTATCATTAGTATAAATATTGAAATCAGTTGAGTTTGGATTTGAGATGGATGTCTTAATTTATAATGAATTAGCAAATCAAAAAATTATGGGTTTGGATAAACTCATCGCCTATTTGCAAGCAGATAATTTTAAATCCGCAGAAGTTAAAAAAATTCAACCAAATTTATATCGTGCCAAACTGAACCGTAGCGATCGTATTTTATTTTCTATTTATCAATATCAACAAAAAAACTATATTTTAATCTTGGAATATTTAAAAAATCATGATTATCAAGGTTCACGGTTTTTAAATGAAAATGTCCAAATTAATGAAGCTGAAATTCCTGATGTTGAATCTATAGATGAAATGGAAGCACAGGAACAATTGGTGTATATCAATGCCAATAACCCCAATTTTGTCTATTTAAACAAATTTATTTCATTTGATGATGTGCAGCAGCATATTTATAAACAATATCCGCCTTTGGTGATTATTGGTTCAGCAGGTAGCGGTAAAACCGCGATTTTATTGGAAAAAATGAAGCAGTTGGAAGGGCAGATTTTATATGTCACTTTATCTTCATTTTTAGTGAAAAACTCACGTGAGTTATATTATTCTGACCAATATTATAATGATCGACAATTGGTTGATTTTTATTCTTATCAGGATTTTATTGAAAGTATAGCAATTCCTGAACATGCTTTTGCTGATATTGAATTTTTTAGAACATGGTATAAAAAACATTATAAAAATAGCTTCAATGCACACAGTATTTATGAAGAATTTAAAGGTGTATTGACAGGTGCAATGACAGATCAGGCTTATTTGTCTGAACAGGATTATTTAAATTTAGGCATTAAGCAATCGATATTCAGTGTTGAGGAAAGGACTGAAGTTTATCGAATTTTTCAGCATTATTTGACTGAACTTGAGAAAAATAATTTATCGGATATAAATATTTTAAGCTTTGAATATCTGCAAAAAGTTAAAGCTGCCTATGATTATGTGGTGATTGACGAAGTACAGGATATTACTGCGATCCAACTCTATTTGATTTTAAATAGCCTCAGTGATAAAGGACTATTTTTAATGTGTGGAGATGCCAATCAAATTGTGCATCCAAATTTTTTCTCTTGGGCAAAGGTAAAAAGTTTGTTTCATCGTCATGAAGAACTGCATCATGGCATGGAAATCACCCATATATTGCAACACAATTATCGTAATGCGCAGCGAATTACCGAAATTTCCAATCGGGTATTATTGTTAAAAAATGCTCGATTTGGCTCGATTGATAAAGAAAGTCATTATTTAGTGCGAAGTAATGCAGATATACAGGGCGGTGTTTATTTTTTAAAAAATCGACCTGAAATTTTACATGAGCTAGATCAAAAAACTGCGGTATCCACACAGTTTGCGGTCATCGTGATGCATGAAGAACAAAAGAAAACCGCACAGCGGGTTTTTAAAACGCCCTTGGTCTTTTCGATTCAGGAAGCCAAAGGCTTAGAGTACCAAAACATTATTTTATATAATTTTGTCAGTCAGTCTGCCGCACATTTTAATGAAATATGCAGTGAGATTTCATTGCAGGATCTGCAAAGTGATTTTGTCTATGCACGTAATAAAGACAAAGCGGATAAATCACTTGAAATCTATAAATTTTATATCAATGCTCTATATGTTGGATTAACACGTGCAATGTCCAATATTTATTGGGTGGAACAGCAAGATCAACATCAGATTTTTCATTTGCTGGGTATGGATCAGGCTGCGGAAGTACTTGATCTACAAGATCAACAGTCAAGCTTAAAAGAGTGGCAAAAAGAAGCGCAGAAGCTCGAATTGCAAGGTAAAAAAGAACAGGCAGAGCGGATTCGACGTGAGATTTTAAAAGAAGAATCACCGAATTGGGTAGTATTAAAAGACAGTGAACTGCGACATTTAGAACATCGGGCATTGCAAGACAAAGATAAAAAATCTCAATTGGCTTTATTTGAATATGCCGTGGTTTATCAGCATCAGGCGTATTTAATTCAATTGGCAAAAATTGGATTTAAGCCTGCAATCAGTGTCTTTAATATGCGTCATGAAGTGGTGGCACATAAAGCTGAGCAGGGTATTTTGTCTAAATATTATATGAATTATCAGGTGAAACATCCGACAGCATTGCTGAAAAAGATTGAAAAATTTGGCATTAATCATCGCAATGAATTTAATCAAACACCATTAATGGCTGCTGTTTGGGTTGGTAACGGTGCATTTTATCAGCAGCTTTTACAAGATGGTGCTGATGTTGGATTATTAGATGGACATGGGTTAAATGTCTTACAAATTGCACTACAACGTGTCACTATTCAGCCTAAATATGCAGCCAACTTGACTGACATTGCAGCATATTTACCGCAAGACAGCATTGTTTTACAAATCAGCCAACGCTTATTTAAACTGGAAGCACATCATGCTGAATATATGATTTTTCAGCTCATGTACGTGATGAGTATGATTCAGGGCTATCAGCGTTATGCACGTGATGAAAAAGGCTTTGATAGTGCTGTATTGTTGGAAATGCTGGAAAAAATATCTGGTACGTTATTTGCTAAAAAGAAATTAAAGCGAAGTTATATCAGTTCACTTTTGTCTAAAAATGAAACAACAGGCAGTGACAAATATAACAAGCACTTATTTATACGAACGGGACGTGGGCAATATTTGCTGAATCCTGAATTGGTCATCAAAGTCAATGGGGAGTGGCAGCCGATTTATCAGAGTATGAATGTGCAACGGGTTGATTTTTATATGGATGAACCTGAAGTGCCTGAACTGGCAAATAATCAGCATTGGCAAGATAAGTTAAAACAGATCAATCAGTTTAATCGAAATCGTACATTGGCTTTTTTTGATGTTATTGGTCGTAAAGATGGTGCTAAAATTGAAACCGAATTGTAAAGGTGCATAGTGTGGATATTTTTCCAATTTCATTAAAATTACAGCAACAGCCCTGTTTGTTGGTGGGCGGTGGTCATATTGCCTATCGAAAAGCAGTACTTTTGGCAAAATCTGGGGCAATCATTCATGTGCTTGCGCCTGAAATTGAGCAGGATTTATTGCAAATCGTGCACTCAACTCAGGGGCAATATCATGCTGAAAAGTTTAATACACAAATTAGCCTAAGCAGCTTTAGATTAGTGATTGCAGCAACCAATGACAAAGCAGTCAATCAAGCAGTGTTTGAAGCGTGTGAAGTGTTAAATGTATTGGTCAATAGTGTGGATGATCCACCGCATTGCCGTTTTATGGTGCCTGCGATGATTGATCGTTCACCTTTGGTGGTGTCGATTGCGACCAATGGTGCTTCACCTGTGTTATCCCGTCAGATTCGTACCAAACTAGAAACTTTGATTCCACATGGTATGGGAAAACTTGCTGATTTTTCAGGAAAATGGCGTAAAGCAGTTAAAGAAAAAATTACCAATCCTGATGAACGTCGTATTTTTTGGGAAGATTTATATGCAAGTCCTCTGAAAGAGCAAGTTTTTAATGACAATCTGAATGAGGCGGATCGTTTAATTGAGCAAGCATTAACTGAATGGCAAAAACCAAAAGGTGAAGTGTATCTCGTAGGTGCTGGACCGGGTGATCCAGAGTTATTGACTTTAAAAGCACTGCGTTTAATGCAACAAGCCGATGTCGTAATTTATGACCGCTTGGTTTCACCTGCTATTATGGAACTGTGTCGCCGTGACGCAGAAAAAATCTATGTCGGTAAAGCACGTTCAAATCATTCTGTACCCCAAGATGGGATCAATGCTTTGTTGGTCGAGTATGCTTCACAAGGTAAACGTGTTTGTCGTTTAAAAGGCGGTGACCCATTTATTTTTGGACGTGGTGGTGAAGAAATTCAAGAACTATTTGCTGCGGGCATCGCTTTCCAAGTTGTCCCAGGCATTACCGCAGCATCGGGCTGTTCGGCTTATGCAGGTATTCCATTGACTCATCGTGACTATGCACAAAGTGTTCGTTTTCTGACAGGACATCTCAAAGAAGGCTCACCTGAGTTGCCATGGCAAGAGTTGGTTTATGAAAATCAAACCTTAGTTTTGTATATGGGCTTGGTCGGTTTAGAGAAAATTTGTGAAAAACTCATCGCACATGGTCAGCGTGCTGATATGCCTGTGGCTTTAATTTCTAAGGGTACAACACCTGAGCAAAAAGTCGTGATCGGAACTTTAGCAGACATTGCGTTCAAAGTAGAAGAATATCAAATTCAAGCACCAACCTTAACCATTATTGGTGAAGTGGTGAGTTTACGTGAACAGTTGCAGTGGCGATAACACTGTAACTTTTATTCAAAATAGGTCAATCTCCCGTGATACATGTTGTTTTATACGAACCTGAAATTCCTGCAAATACTGGGAATATTATCCGTTTATGTGCCAATACAGGTGCACAATTACATTTGGTTAAGCCTCTGGGATTTCAATTAGATGATAAAAAATTGCGCCGTGCGGGATTGGATTATCATGAATGGGCACATATGAAAGTATGGGAAAATTTTGAGCAATGTCTTGCGCATTTGGCTGAACAAGGTATTGAGCGTGATGCCATTTACCCATTAACCACGAAAGGTTTTGAAACGCCACATACTTCTGATTTAAACCGTCCAGTGGCTTTACTGATGGGACCAGAAACGCGTGGTTTGCCTGAAGACGTTCGTATGATGTTTCCCAAAGCGCATTGGATTCGTTTACCGATGGCACCAAATTCGCGCAGTTTGAATTTATCCAATGCGACTGCGGTAATTTTATATGAAGCATGGCGTCAGCAAGGTTTTCAAACCTTAACAGACTAGACGCAATTACATTATAAATGCTCATGAATATGGGCATTTTTTTATTGATATTAAGTAAAGTTCAAAAGAATAGAATGTGTTTATTAAATTGATATCAATGCTTTTTATCATATCGAAATCAACGATGATATTTTTGCATTTTTAAGCTGATGTGTGAACAATAAGAGCTCTAAACATAAATATATGATGACATTAAAATGAAAACGATCGGTCTTATTGGAGGTATGAGTTGGGAATCTTCAGCGCTTTATTATCAACAATTGAATCGTCAGATACAGCAACGTTATGGTGGTTTGCATTCTGCTCAAGTGATTTTAAATAGTGTTAATTTTCATGATATTGAAGTTTTGCAACGAGAAAATCGTTGGGATGAAGCAGGGCAATATTTGGCAAAAATTGCTGTGCAGTTAGAAGCTGCAGGTGCTGATATCATCGCCTTATGTACCAACACCATGCATAAAGTTGCAGCCGAGATAGAAAGAGCAATATATCGCCCGTTTTTGCATATTGCGGATGCCACCATTCAAGCGATTCAGCAACAGAAAATACAACGGGTTGGCTTGCTAGGTACAGCATTTACCATGCAACAAGATTTTTATAAAGGTCGATTGTTGGCACAAGGCATTGATGTGCAGACGCCAAGTGCTCATGATCAAATCATCATTCATGACGTGATTTATCATGAATTGTGCCGTGGTCATGTCCTTGAATCTTCAAAACAACAATATTTAAATATTATTCAAGCCATGATCGAACAAGGTATAGAAGGTGTGATTTTAGGCTGTACTGAAATTGGTTTATTGATTCAACAGCAAGATCTAAACATTCCTGTATTTGACACCACACAAATCCATGTCAATGCTTTGGTTGATTTTGCTTTGTCATTGTAATTTTTTAATTCCTAGATTCAAAATTGATCGAAAATAAAAAACCAGTGACGAATCACTGGTTTTGATACATTTATGCTGTTGAATGAAATTATGCTTGTTGAATGCCCGCAACGAGCCAGTCTTGTGTAGAACCTGCAGGTTTTACAAAATGCCAGATTTCTGTGAATGGAACGGGTTGGCTATTCAAGTCTTCGCTCACTGTACCTGTAAAGCGTACGCTCACAACATATTGACCATTTTCTGTCGCTGAGTCAGTCACCATTGCATTTAAATTAGAAAACTCAGCAACGTCTTGATCTTGGTTTGCCATGATATCGCTATACATAGACTGATAAAGATCAGGCGTTAAATAACGCTGAATTTCGTTAATATTGCTTGCAGTATTCATCGACTGAATATGGTTAAAACGTTGACGTGCAATACGTAAAAAGGCAGCAGGTTCAGTGCCATCTGGGAGTTGATTGCCGCTTTGTGTTGATGCCGCACCAAAAGGCGCTTGTGTTGCAGCAGAACCACCTACAGATTGACCAAAGATATTGGTGTTATCACCATTTTGTGCTGTAGATGAGCGACCAAAAGGAGTCGAACTTGGTCCTGCATTATTAGGTGCATAAGGATTAGAGGCTGCTAATTTTTTTTTTGCACCAAATTTACGGAACAAGAAGAAAGCACCACCCGCAATCAGGATGAGCCAGATCCAACTTGGGATGCCGCCTTTTTCCTCTTCTTGCTGAGCCGCTGCTTGCTGTTTCGCTAATTCTGCATCATTGGTCTGTGCTTGATTATTGGCATTGTTGTCGTCTGCCATTGCGTTTGCAGCAACAGCTCCAATCGCAGCACCTGCTACACCAGCAGCAACCATTTTACCTACACCAGAACCAGATTTCTGTTGGGTATTTTGAGCAGGCATGGGTTGTTGTACAGGCGTAGCTTGTCGAGGTTGTGAGTAAGACTGACTTGGAGTAGCAGAGCGGCTCATACCATGACTTTTACCACCGCCTGCACGTTTAGCTTCCGCTAAAGGTGCAACCACCAATGCTGCCATCAGTACACCTGCCATTAAACCACGCTGTCGAACTTCCATTGAATTTTCCTACTAGAAATAATATGTTGATTGAACTTCTATATATGCAGCTTTTTCAGTGAAATTTCAAGAATGATTGCCATTTTTTTGCACAGTCATTCACATAAAGACAACGATTTCTTTAATTATGCTCATCACACAGTTGAATGGCTTCAGTCAAAGCTTCATGTAAGCGAGCAACAGCAATGATTTGTACCCCAGCGATCGGTTTTTGTGGTGCATTGCCACGTGGCACAATGATGTATTTAAAACCATGTTTAATGGCTTCTTTTAAGCGTTCCTGACCATTGGGTACAGGACGTATCTCACCCGATAACCCGACCTCACCAAAGACAGCAAGCTGTTGGGGGAGTGCTTTGGAGCGTAAACTCGACGCACAGGCTAAAAGCACGGCTAAATCTGACCCTGTTTCCGTAATCTTTAAGCCGCCGACCACATTGACATAAACATCTTGTCCTGATGTTTGTACCCCACCATGACGATGCATCACGGCCAACAACATATTTAAACGGTTTTGTTCCAAACCTAAAGCAACACGGCGAGGTTGTCCATGTGCATCATCGACCAAAGCTTGTACCTCAACCAAAAGAGGACGTGTACCTTCACGGCTGATCATCACCACTGAACCGGGAATAGCTTCATCATAACGGCTCAAAAAAATGGCTGAGGGATTAGCCACTTCTTTTAAGCCTTTATCCGTCATGCCAAATACGCCCAGTTCATTGACCGCACCAAAACGGTTTTTTACGGCACGAATCATACGGTAGCGTGAGTCAGATTGTCCTTCAAAATACAAAACACAGTCGACCATGTGTTCTAAAACACGAGGCCCTGCAAGCGAACCTTCTTTGGTGACATGACCGACAATAAATAATGCAGTACCACTGTTTTTGGCAAAACGGGTTAAAAGCGCAGCCGACTCACGGATCTGGGAAACGCCGCCAGGTGCAGATTGTAAAGTTTCAGTATATAAGGTTTGGATCGAGTCTAAAATTGCAACGGATGGACGCAGTTGCGCCAAGGTTTCACAAATACGCTCTACACAGGTTTCCGCCATGACTTGCAGTTTATCAGTAGGTAGATCTAAACGGTTGGCACGTAATGCCACTTGTGACAAAGATTCTTCACCTGTGACATACAGTGCTGAGCTGTTGGCTGCTGCCATATAGGTTGCAGTTTGTAGCAAAATAGTGGATTTACCAATGCCAGGATCGCCGCCAATCAAGACCACAGAGCCTGTCACCAAGCCACCGCCAAGGACACGATCAAATTCACCAATTCCTGTTGCGAGACGAGTTTCAGTCGACACTGCAACTTTATTTAAGGTCGTCACATTCGCTGCTTGACCTGCATAGCCACCCCCCATAGGTTTGGCACGGTGTGATACCACAGGTTCTATACGCACTTCAGTCAAGCTATTCCATTCACCACAGTCAGAACATTGTCCTGACCATTTGGGATGATCTGTGCCACATTGTTCGCAACGATAGAGTGTTTTTGCTTTTGCCATAATTGTTTATATAATTTCAATTTTGTTTGGACTATACAATAAATTTGTTCATATCAGCAGATAGATATTAAAAAGAGCGACTGTTTAAGTCGCTCTGATCTCAAATTTGAATTAAATCCATAGATCTTCATTTATGTTAATACAATTCACCTGATTTACGTTTATCAAGGAAATCCTTAGTTTCTTTCACAATTACGCTTGAAAGTAATAATAAGGCAATTAAGTTTGGAATTGCCATTAAACCGTTAAAGGTATCTGCAAATAGCCAGACTAAGTCAAGCGTTGCTACCGTTCCAATAAAGACTGTTGCGATATACATTAAACGGTAAATGAGGACAAATTTTTCACCCAATAAATAGGTCGCGCACTTTTCACCATAATAACACCAGCCTAAAATAGTAGAGTAGGCAAAGAAAATAATCCCGAATGTTACCACCCAACCGCCAACCCCTGGTAGCAAACGATCAAAAATATGTGTAGTTAACACTGCACCTGTTTCTGTACCAAAAGTATTTCCAGCAACCAGATAACCCATGACTAAAACAATACCTGTGATACTACATACAATAATAGTGTCGATAAATGTACCCGTCATGGATACTAGGCCTTGACGAACAGGGTGATCCGTTTTCGCTGCGGCGGCTGCAATTGGTGCAGAACCCATACCAGCTTCATTGGAGAATACACCACGTGCTACACCATAACGAATCACAGCACCAATGGCACCACCTGCAACTGCTTCACCTGTAAACGCATCTGTGAAAATTAACTTTAAAGCAGGTATGACTAATTCTAGATTACTGAAGATAATTGCTAAGCCACCCAGTACGTAACCAATTGCCATAATTGGGACAATAAAGGACGCTGCTTTAGCAATCGACTTAATTCCGCCTAAAATCACCAAGGCTGAAAAGACAGTAATGATAATTCCTGTAACCCAGGTTTGAACTCCCATGCTATTTTCGACTGCAAGTGCAACGGTGTTTGACTGTACTGAACTACCAATGCCAAAGGATGCAATTGTACCGAATAAAGCAAATAAAACAGCAAGCCATTTCCATTTTAGTCCACGTTCAATATAGTACATTGGGCCACCTGATTTTTGCCCATTCTCGTTGGTGACTCGATATTTAACTGCCAATACACCTTCACCATATTTGGTAGCCATTCCTACTAATGCAGTCATCCACATCCAAAAGACGGCACCTGGTCCACCGAGCACACATGCTGTGGCAACTCCAGCGATATTTCCTGTGCCAATAGTGGCAGAAAGAGCTGTCATTAAAGCACCAAACTGGGAAATATCGCCATCGCTACTTTTGGCTTTATCATGTCGTCCAAACACTTGTTTGAAGGCGAAGGGGAGGAGTCTAAATTGTAAAAACATTAAGCGCAGAGTGAGAAAAATCCCCGTACCGACCAACAAAACAAGCATGTAGGGTCCCCAGACCCAACCGCTAAGTGTTTCCATCGCTGATTGTAAGTTTTGCATATTCGCTTCTTCTTTTTCCTGATCTGTTATTTACATAGCAATTAAGCAAATGCTATGCCATCCCTGTATTTATGTGTTTTTGGATTGTTTATTAATTCAATTGAAAATTGGTCTAATCATCAAAATGGGTAAACAAATCCATATTGTTTTTTCCAATGATTTCTTTTTTGACATAGATTTATTTAACTTACAAGTCATTTTCTATGTTTAACAATCAATAAAAATAGTTGATTTTAATTATTGATTTTTATAAATATTAATAAAATTAAATAAAATCATGTGATTATTAGTGTGTAACTATTGATCTTTGAAATAAAAAGCTGCTGCGCAATGAATGAACAAACTTGATAATTTTTTTTTATTTTTTAGCAAAATTAAGCTAATTTGTGCAAATTAACACGAATGTTGAATTAAAAATGTCTAATGAAAATCAAAAGTCTTCTGTAGATTCAGGAGAATTGGCAAGAAGTTTATCGAATCGACATCTACAGTTAATTGCGATTGGTGGTGCGATTGGAACAGGACTGTTCATGGGGTCAGGCTCTACGATTAGTAAAGCTGGACCCTCGATATTAATTATTTATATGTTGATTGGTTTGATGGTGTTCTTCGTCATGCGTGCGCTTGGTGAATTATTATTGTCAAACTTAAAATATAAGTCATTTATTGATTTATCCACCGATTTAATTGGTCCTTGGGCAGGCTATTTTGTTGGATGGACCTATTGGCTATGTTGGGTCACGATTGGAATCGCAGATTTATCTGCCATTATTTACTATTTAGAGTTTTTTAATAATGGGGCATCCTTTACGCCATTAGGAGGGCTTTTAATTAGTACGGTTGCCATACTGTTTGTACTTGGTCTGAACTTGCTCACTGTACGACTGTTTGGTGAAATGGAGTTTTGGTTTGCCATGGTTAAAATTACAGCCATCATTGTGTTGATTGCTGTCGGTTTATGGATGGTCTTTACTGGGTTTACGAGCGAATCAGGTGCCGTGGCAAGTATCTCCAATCTTTGGTCACATGGGGGGATTTTCCCGAAAGGTTTAGATGGATTTTTGGCAGGTTTTCAAATCGCAATTTTTGCCTTTGTAGGTGTCGAATTGGTCGGTACAACGGCTGCTGAAACACAAGATCCTAAACGTAATTTACCTAAAGCAATTAATTCGATTCCAATCCGTATCATCATTTTCTATGTTTTAGCTTTGTTTGTCGTGATGTGTGTAACACCTTGGGATCAAATTAATCCGAAAGTGAGTCCATTTGTAAATATTTTCTCACAAGCGGGTATTGCATCTGCTGCGATTATCATGAACTTGGTAGTATTGTCATCGGTGATGTCATCCATGAACAGTGGTGTATTTTCAACCAGTCGTATGCTATTTGGTTTATCGACAGATCAACAAGCACCAAAATTATTTGGTAAATTGTCGAAATCTTCTGTGCCTGCAAAAGCATTGATTTTTTCATCGATCTGTATCTTTTTAGGTGCATTTGTTCAATATGTGTATAAGGTTCAAACAGGAACCAATGATGAAGTTACGGCGTTTACCTTAGCGACAACTTTATCAACCATTCTATTTATATGTGTATGGATTATTATTATGTGGAGTTATATTAACTACCGCAGAAATAAACCTGAACTACATGCACAATCTACATTTAAGCTGCCTGGCGGTGTGTTTACATGTGTGGTTGTGATTTTATTTTTCTTAGCAACCGTGTATTTCCTTGCTTTAGATGAAACGACATTAGAGGCTTTAAAAGTAAGTCCAATTTGGTTAATCATTTTAGCAATTGGTTATTTTGTATTTTATAAGAAAAAATAATCCTATTGAATGTTCTTTTAAAAACTGTCTGATGGAAACATGAGGCAGTTTTTTTATGCGACAAAGTTTGACGTTATAGTTGATTTGATCATAAAAAATGCTAGAAGCAAAATTTAGGCTGTATTAAGATATTATTTTTATTATAAAAATGGGGACAGGGATGGGGCATGACGAACAGTATTTACAACGACATTTACAAGAAATATTTCGGGTGCATGGACTTTCACATAATCATGAGATCAGAAATGGTCATGCTGCATGGCAACAGCTGATTCAAGACAAATATCAACAAGAACCTTGTCAATTATTAGCATTATGCATGGTTTATGTTGAAAGTTTACAGTCCGCTTTACCCATTTCTGAAACAAAAATTCACTATGTAGAACATGCGCAAAACATTGCCAATTTTTATCGAGATCATGTGGAGCAACGCACACGTATTCTAACTGTGTTGAATGAGTTGTTGCTATTAGGTGAGGCTTATTTTGCACAACCACGTCTGTTTAAAGATTATGTGGCTAAAGGCATGTTTGAGCTTAAAGAAATTTTAGAGCGGACACAGGCATTGTGGGATTTACAGCAACTGTATCACAATGGAGATTTTAAATTTTCAGCAGGATTACTACCGCTGTTAGACCGCTATATTGCGTTGTTAGACCCTTATCAGGCATTGAATTATGATGAGCGTGAACCTTTAATTCAAGATTTACAGTTAGAGATTGTGCAACAATATCCTGAAGATATTTTAAATTTATTTTTATTTGCGCTTAAAGAAGAAGAATATTTTCATTATTGGGTCAGTAAAAAATTGTTTTTTATTTTGATGGAACAAAAAAATAAGCGTTTAAATCGACCTGAAATTTTAGAAAAATTAGTACAAGAATTTGATCTAATTATTAAAAAAATGATTTATGCCAAACCATTTATTCTGCATTTGGCCTTTTCAATCGAAAAAATCGCCAAAGCGCAACAACTCAATCATGCCATTGTAGACGCGATGGTGCAGATTCAGTTTACCAAACACAGTACCCAATCTATAGCCATGCGCCGTTTGGAACAAATTCAACACAAAGTCAGTGACTTGGCAACAGCATTTACGCAACAAAACACACTCAGTTCTGCTCAATATGCAGATATAGAATATCAGTTACCGTTGTCTGCGGTGACGCCAAGTAGGACATTTTATAGTGCGATGCCTTTGGTTTGGGTAGATATTTTACAACAAGAATTTACAGCTTTTGATAGACCGAAAAAAGCAGATTGGCAGATATTTTGGCAGCATGTAGACAATGTGAGTGCGAAAAAGCCTAGCCAAAAATGGTTAAAAAAAGCTGAAGAAATTTTACAGTCATCCATTCAGGAGGCTTATGTACAGCGTGTGTCAGGATGGATGACGTTAATTGAGCAAAATTCACCGCGAAATATGCGTGTATTTGACAGTAAAAATGAAAATACGTTGAAAGGCGTGTTGTGGTTTTTATTGTTATTGCCTGTACAGCAAGAGGTGATTGCATTATTAAGTCGTGTTGTGCAGATTGGTTATCGTAAAATTGCCGGGATCGGTGCAAATAGCACCAATTTAGCAAATGCAGCCATCTATGTCTTATTGCAGCAGGGTGAAAGTGGTAGACAAGCGTTGCATGATTTATACGAACATTTATCTTATGACATTGCTAAAAATGCGATTCAAAAAGCATTGGACAGTGTTGGAGAACATACAGACTAATCTAGCAAATTTATTAATTTCACTTATGTTAAAAGCCGATGAGTAAATCATAGGCTTTTGCTTTTATCATCAGGGTGATCACGCTATACTGCCATAAAACATTGTATTGGGTACACTGATGTATGCTATTTCAAATAAAATCGCTTTGCTGTCAATTTTTCTATTGTTAACAGCATGTGGTCAATCAGGTGAATTACAATTACCAAATGACCCAAATTATGACAAACGTGCGCAATATTTGCTTTACCCAAATACAGACAGTCAAGCCACTTCTGCTGACAAAAAAGTAGTCGCAACTCTCGATGCACCTGCCGCATCACAAGTGACAACCAACTAAATTTTTAGCGTTCATTGAAAGGATACATTCATGAGTTTTTCCCGCATTAATGGGGTATTGCATGCAGAGCAATGTTCTTTAGATCAGCTTGCACAGCAATTTGGCACACCGCTTTATGTTTACTCTAAAGCAACTTTTGAAAAACATTATTTAGATATGGATAAAGCTTTTGAATTTATCGATCATCAAATTTGTTTTGCGGTGAAGTCAAACTCAAATCTTGCGGTATTGAATGTACTGGCAAAACTCGGTTCAGGTTTTGATATTGTGACAGGTGGAGAGCTTGCACGTGTGTTAGCCGCAGGTGGCGATGCTTCAAAAATTGTATTCTCTGGTTTAGGTAAACAAGAAGCAGATATTCAAAAAGCCTTAGAAGTGGGCATTGCTTGTTTTAATGTTGAATCTTATGCTGAACTTGATCGAATTCAAAAAGTTGCTGCTCAACTGGGTAAAAAAGCGCCAATTTCTTTACGTGTAAACCCAGATGTGGATGCGAAAACACATCCGTATATTTCAACAGGGTTAAAAGAAAATAAATTTGGTATTCCTTCAGATGTCGTTTTTGAAACGTACCAATATGCAGCTTCTTTACCAAATCTTGATGTTGTGGGCATCGACTGTCATATTGGTTCACAGTTGACTGAAACACAACCTTTTGTTGATGCACTTGATCGTGTGATTGCCATGATTGAACAGTTGAAAGCACTTGGCATCAATCTAAAACACATCGACATTGGTGGTGGTTTAGGTGTGACCTATAAAGATGAAACACCGCCTACAGTGACTGAATATGCCAATGCAATGCGTCCTGCTTTAGAGAAACTTGGCCTAAAAGTCTATATGGAACCGGGTCGTAGTATCTCTGCCAATGCGGGTGTACTATTAACCAAAGTTGATTTACTCAAACCAACCAATCATCGTAATTTTGCAATTATTGATGCAGCAATGAATGACTTAATTCGCCCATCTTTATATCAAGCATGGATGGACATTCAAGCGGTTACACCTCGTACCGATGTTGAAACAAAAACATGGGATCTTGTCGGTGCGATTTGTGAAACGGGTGATTTCTTAGGAAAAGAGCGCGATTTAGCATTACAAGAAAATGATATTTTGGCAGTGATGGGTGCAGGGGCTTACGGCTTTGTCATGAGCTCAAACTATAATAGCCGTGGACGTGCTGCGGAAATCATGGTTGATGGTGAGCAAGCACATGTGATTCGTCAGCGTGAAACGATTGAATCACTTTGGGAAAATGAACAGTTATTGCCTTAAGGAGTAAATGAAGATGATATTAGAATTTACTAAAATGCATGGCTTGGGCAATGACTTTATGGTGGTTGACCTGATCAGCCAACGTGCTTTTTTTGATACCGCGACAATTCGTCGTTTGGCTGACCGTCATTTTGGTGTGGGCTTTGATCAATTACTGATCGTTGAACCTCCTGATTTTCCAAATGTCGATTTTAAATATCGTATTTTCAATGCGGATGGTTCTGAAGTCGAACAGTGTGGTAATGGTGTACGTTGTTTTGCGCGTTTTGTACATGAGCGTCAACTGACCAATAAAACTAAATTTAAGGTACAAACCTGCGCAGGAATTGTAGAACCTGAAATTGGTGCAAATGGTTGGGTACGTGTCAATATGGGCTATCCGAAGTTTTTACCTGTTGAAATCCCATTTGTTGCTGAAGAAGCAGATGCTTTATATGACATCGACTTAGCTAATGAGCAAAAGTTGACGATTGATGTTGTCAACATGGGAAATCCACATGCAGTCACCGTGGTTTCAGATGTTTTAACGGCTGATGTCGAAAATATTGGTCGTCAAGTTGAGTCACATACGCGTTTCCCTCAACGTGTAAATGCAGGCTTTATGCAAATCATTGATGAAAAACATGCACGTTTACGTGTCTTTGAGCGTGGTGTGGGTGAAACCATGGCATGTGGCACAGGTGCTTGTGCTGCGGCAGTTTCGGGCATACGTCGTGGTTTATTGTCTAATCAAGTGGAAATTGAGCTTGCAGGCGGTACATTGCACATTGAATGGAAAGAAGGCGATGTGGTGTGGATGACAGGTCCAACGGCAAATGTTTATGAAGGTCGTTTGGATTTACGTTATTTTCAAAGTTGATTAAACGTTATTGTTAGCAAAGCAGATTTTAATACTGTGAAAAGCCCTGAAGTGATTTCGGGGCTTTTTTAAGGGCTGAGCTAAACCTAATTGATAAAATAATGAAAATCATGCAATGGCTGTTGAGGGACAGCACTAAATTTTGTAGATGAAAATTTTTGTAGATGAAGATCGCGACAATCGCAACACAGCGAGTCATCATCTTGATATACTTGATAAGAATTGACATTATTTTTGATGATTCTCAATGATGCTTTTCTTTATTTAATATTTCAAGGAAATGACAGTGATTGCTTCCTGCCGCAAACAGGTTTTCAATACTCCTGAGCATTTAACCACATGGCTGTATGCCGAAGGTTCACTCACACAACAACTGACTGACATCGCGAGTGGTGTATTTAAAGTTGAACCGACACATGAACATTTCCAACGTTTAACATGGATTGATAGTCAATGGATGCAGATGCCGTATCAACATACAGCATGGGTACGTGAAAGCCTTTTATATGGCTGTGATGCAGATGCATGGGTCAAAGCTAAAAGTATTTTCCCGATTTTAAGCTTGCAAAAACGTGCTCGTTTATTTCAGCATATTGGGCGACAACCTATAGGTCGATTTTTATTTCAGCGTACACATCCTGCTTGTGAGCGTCGTGTATTGCTTTTAGACGATGGTTGGACACGTCAAAGTTGTTATACTTGGCATGGCTGCAAATTTATTGTGCAAGAAACTTTTTTACCTGCTTTTAAGCAATTCCTTGAAAGTAAATCGTTGAAATAAGGTGTTGGATTTTCATGACAACTCTGCAACAGACCACATGGCGTGATCGCTTAGAAGCTTATTATTATTTGTGTCGGTTTGACAAACCAATTGGTACCGAATTGGTGTTTTGGCCGACCATGTGGGCGTTATGGATTGCAGCAGGAGGCATTCCTGATCTTGTGACATTAACTGCTATGGTATTAGGTACGATTTTTATGCGTGCAGCAGGTTGTGCAATTAATGATTTTGCAGATCGTAAGGTGGATGCGCATGTAGAGCGTACCAAAAACAGACCCTTAGCCACAGGAGTGATTTCAGCCAAAGAAGCGATTTGGGTTTTTATTGCCTTGGTGGCTGCAAGTGCGTGTACATTATTTTTCTTACCGATTGCGACTTTCTATTGTGCATTGGCAGCTTTGGTCTTGGCATTTATTTACCCATTTATGAAACGCTATACCCATTTACCACAAGTGGTTTTAGGCATGGCATTTTCATGGGGGATTCCAATGTCTTTTACCGCGATGGGTAAGCCTTTGGATTGGACATGTTGGTTGCTTTATTTTGGTAATTTGGCTTGGACAGTGGCTTATGATACACAATATGCCATCACTGACCGTGAATATGATTTGAAAATTGGTGTGAAGTCGACAGCCATTTTATTTGGCAAATATGACATTGAAATTATTTCCTTATTACAAGCAACAGCGGTGATTTTGATTGGTGCAAGTTTATATTTGGAAAATCTATTATTTCCTTATGGTTTAATTGCCTTGTTGGTGGTGGTTGCAGACTTTATTTATCAATGGACAAAGACCAATGATCGTGATCCGCAACGTTGTTTTTGGGCATTCCGACATAATCGTTGGGTTGGGCTGATTATCTTTGTAGGTATATTTATCGCTTTATATTTTAAAAATTAAAAATTTAAAGGTAAACGGTGAAAACATCGTATTTTCATGAAAAGTACCCTAGTAAGGTACTTTTTTTTATGCTTTATTAGTGAAGTGCTCATGAAGAGCAAAAAAACAACAATGAGGATATATTTATGCAACACGTACTTAAAAAATCACTGATTGCGTTGAGCTGTACTTCGGTTCTCTTTTTTGCGGGGTGTAATGATGATGACGATGACTTTAATTTTATCGTAGACTCAAAGACTAAAACATTTAAAGTTGATAACGATGTTGCCAATGTGGCAAATAAGCATGATATTTTTACATACACTATGCCAAGTGTGTTAAATAAAGATATTGATGCAACAACTTTAGTTTTTACACCGAAAGGTACAGCGCCAACAGGTGGGTGGCCTGTGGTGGTGTGGGCACATGGCACAACAGGGGCAGCTGATCAATGTGCTCCATCTGCAAATGAATTGGATGGTTTAGAAAAAGATTTGATCATGGCGCTACTGCAAAAAGGCTATGCAGTTGTTGCACCAGACTATGAAGGTTTAGGTAATAAGAAAGTTGCTCATCCTTATCTGAATTTACAAAGTGCTGCAAAATCAATTCTATTTGCTTTGGATCAAGCCAATAAACATTATGGTAATTTGTCTAAAAATTGGAGTGTCATTGGTTGGTCACAAGGTGGGCATGCTGCTTTAGCTGCGGCTGAATATAGTAAAGCGTTACCAAATTATAATTTTAAAGGCACAGTGGCGATTGCACCAGCATCCTATTTAGGTGAAACACTTGATTTGGGTATGCAAGTTGCAAATCAGTATGCACTTGCAGGTGACGCTGTACAAGCGACAAAAATTGGTGCAACTTTATATACCTATGCTGCAATTGTTAGCTCGGGAATCAAAGCGGGATCAACAACCTTTAAATATAATCAAGCTTTTATTGATGCAAAAGTACCTTTGGCAGAACAAGCGGAAAGTTTGTGTTCACCTGAGTTAGCCGTTAAATTTGGTGAGGATATTCAAAAAACTTTACAGTCGAATGGTGGTAACTTTAGTAAATATCAAGCATTACAAAAGGACTTTAAAACAGATCCAGATGTTGCAAATTATTTAGCAGATAATACGCCTGCTAAAGTGAAGCTTGAAAAGCCTGTGTATATTTATCAAGGTAAAGCGGATACCACAGTACCATATCTCATTACAGAACAATTGGTTGCAAATATGACGGCGAAAAAAACCGATGTTAAATTGCAGCTTTTAGAAGGAAAAACGCATAGTACAGCGGTATCTGACAATATTCCGTTATTGGCAAATACTGTAGATGCATTGATGAAACAATAATGTAGTTTCATAAAAATAAGGAGCATATAGCTCCTTATTTTTTCAGATTAAATATTCAATTATTTCTGCAAAGCTTTTAAATCTTCTAAAACAATTTCAGCATGTCCTGCTGCTTTGACTTTGCGATATTCTTTAACCAATTCGCCTTTATGGAAAATAAAAGTGGAGCGTTCGATGCCCATGACTTTTTTACCATACATATTTTTTTCTTTAATGACATCAAAATGCTGACAGAGCACTTCATCTTTGTCACTAATCAAGTCAATTGTTAAAGCCTGTTTTTCAGTAAAGTTCTGATGCGTTTTCACGGAGTCACGAGAAACACCAATAATCGTGGTGTTTAAAGCATCAAATTGATCTTTTAAACAAGAAAATCCAACGGCTTGTGTCGTACAACCTGGGGTATTATCTTTTGGATAAAAATAAAGAATGAGCCAATCCGTTACTATTTCGGTGAGATTGATTTCACCTTGCGTACTCGCAAAGCACTGGTTGGGTAATTGAATATTCTCAGACATGTGTTACTCCAATTTTATTCCATTATGCAAGCTATAAAAAAATAAGCCACAAAAATGTGGCTTATTTTCAAATGATGACAACTTATTTTTTCGCTTGAGCCGCTTTCATTGCAGCTTCAGTTAAGGTTTTTAATTTACCTGTTAACTGAGGACCAAAACATGCTTGAAGGTCTTGGTTTTGTTTTTGTACAAACGCTAAAGAAGAAGGATTTTTCTTTTGGTTAATGGCACTTTGGATTTGCCATTTTTGATCATTGGTCAGTTTACCGTCTGATTCAATTGCACAAGAACAGTATTTGCTGACTTCAGCAGAGGTTAATTTGCCACCTTTGGCTGTTTCAGTTTTACATACACCAATCAATGCAGACTTTACGTTGCTGCTTTTATATGCTTGTTGTAGTGCATTATTGTCTGCTTGTGCTGCTGTACCAAATAAAGCCGCCGCAGAAAATAAAGTTGAAAGAATAAGACCCGATTTTAAGTTTTTCATAAACTGTACCTTGTTATTACTGTATATAACGTGTTGGGTCAGCAACACCTGCATCATTGAAGCCTTGCTTTCTGAGGCGGCAGCTATCACATTTTCCACAAGCACGTCCTTGGTCATCTGCTTGGTAACAGGAGACCGTTTGACTATAGTCTACGCCATGTTCAATGCCTAAGCGTATTATATTCGCTTTGGATAAATGTAACAGAGGTGTTTCAAATTTAAGTGGTTTTCCTTCAATCCCCACTTTGGTTGCAAGGCGGGCCATATTGGCAAAAGCTTCGATAAATTCAGGACGGCAGTCAGGATATCCTGAATAATCAACAGCATTGATGCCAATTACAATCGCTTGTGCATCAAAAACTTCAGCAGCAGCAAGCGCATAAGATAAGAAAATTGTGTTACGTGCTGGAACATAAGTTACAGGAATACCATCAGTTTCATGATCAGGAACATCAATATTATGGTCAGTCAGTGCAGAACCACCTAGATTTCCTAAGTCAATATTGATGACACGATGTTCTATACCTGCATTTTTTGTAATCGCACGTGCTGCATCAAGTTCTGTGGTTGAGCGTTGACCATACATAAAGCTCAGTGCAATACAGTCGTAATTTGCTTGTGCCCAAGCTAAGCACGTTGTTGAGTCTAAGCCACCAGATAATAAAACTACGGCGCGAGGGCGCATAATCAAAGTCTCCAAAAATTACTAAAATTCGATAACTTATCGTGCTTTATATTTTCTAAACGTAAAATAAAAATACAACGATGCGATGTATTAACGACCAGTTTCATCATTCCATAACAATTTATGCAATTGTAATTGGAAACGAACAGGGAGATGGTCATCTAAAATCCATTGTGCAAGGTCACGTGCCAATTGTGGCAAACGTACCGCACCTTTTTCGACTGCAAAGGCAGGGGAGAACCAAACAGTACTCACTTTTTCATTTAACTGAAAATCAGCGACTTGTTGCTTTGCCCAATCATAGTCTTCACGATTACAAATCACAAACTTGATCTGATCATGTGGTGTTAAATATTCAAAATTACTGAGTAAATTGCGTTGCATTTCACCTGACGTTGGGGTTTTTAAGTCTAAAACTTTAGACACACGTGGATCAACTTTAGATACATCCAATGCACCACTGGTTTCTAATGAAACATCACAACCTAAGTCAGCAAGACGTGTCATGAGTGGTAAGGCATTGGGCTGAGCTAAGGGTTCACCACCTGTTACACAAATATAAGGGGTTTTAAAATCGAGCGTTGTTTGAATAATTTGCTCTAAAGATTGGCGTTCACCACCTTCAAAAGAATACGTGGTATCACAATAGGTACAACGTAAAGGACATCCTGTTAACCGAATAAATACCGTGGGTAAGCCTGCTGCATTGGCTTCACCTTGCAAAGAATAGAAAATCTCCGTAATACGTAGTCCCGCAGACGGATCGGAGACAGGAATAGTCGAAGTTCGCAGAGCATTCATGAGATTTACCACAGGTTACAAAATGAAAAATCTCCACGCTCACATCTGAGCGTGGAGATGGAGGAACGAAGAAAGCGCCAAGGAACACGTAGTTCCTTAAAATGAACGATTAGTCTTCGCGTAATAAGTCATTCAAACTGGTTTTTGCACGTGTTTTCGCATCTACTTTTTTCACGATAACCGCAGCATATAAGCTGTATTTACCACATTTTGATGGAAGGCTACCCGATACAACAACTGAGCCTGCTGGTACACGACCATAATGGATTTCACCGGTTTCACGGTCATAGATCTTGGTAGATTGACCAATGAAAACACCCATTGAAATAACCGAGCCTTCTTCAACGATCACGCCTTCAACGATTTCAGAGCGTGCGCCAATAAAACAGTTGTCTTCAATAATTGTAGGATTCGCTTGAAGTGGCTCTAATACACCACCAATACCTACACCACCTGAAAGGTGAACATTTTTACCAATTTGAGCACATGAACCCACAGTTGCCCATGTGTCAACCATTGTGCCTTCATCGACATAAGCACCGATGTTGACATAAGAAGGCATCAACACAACATTTTTTGCTTGGAAAGAGCCTTTACGTGCGACAGCAGGAGGCACAACACGTACACCTGCTTCTTGGAATTGTGCTTCAGTCCAGCCTTTAAATTTCGTATCAACTTTGTCGTAAAAACGAAGATCACAAGATTCAATTGGCTTATTGTCGTTAATTTTAAAAGACAATAAAACAGCTTTTTTAAGCCATTGGTGAACAATCCATTCACCGTCAATTTTTTCTGCTACACGAAGTGAGCCATTATCTAAACCCGCAATTGCTTCCTCAACGGCTTGGCGAATTTCTGCTGGGCATGTTGCAGCAGTGAAATTAGCACGGTCTTCAAATGCTTGCTCAATAAGAGTTGAAAGCTGAGACATGATCTTTTTTCCAAAAAAAGTTTGCGGAAGATTCTACACCAAAAGTGATGAAATGAGATAAAAAAACCGCATTTTCTAGAAAAATATCATATTGAAAAAGGTTTTATCGGATAAGCATAAAAATACGTATTTTGTATAGATGTAAAGCAACTAAAAACAAATAATTACGTAGAATTGTATCAAAAATTAACAAAACTTCATCAATATGTATATTTTTTAACATAAAGTTTTTGAATATGATGGGCTCACGTCAAAAATATATGAATGATTAAAGAAGAAATGCTTTTTGAGGAGACATCTATGAAAATGTTAAAAGTATTAGCAGTAGCAACAGCATTATCTGCATCGTGTTTTGCAATGGCTGATGACCAAGTGGTACATAGTGGTTATGCATTTGATAAAAACCAATTAATCCCAACAGGTGTACGTGCTGAAGTAGGTACAACAGGTTACGGTGGTGCTTTACTTTGGACAGCGAACCCATATGTTGGTTTGGCTCTAGGTTATAATGGTGGTGACATTTCTTGGTCGGATGATGTTAAAGTAAATGGCTCAACATATGATATGGATATGGATAACAGCCTTGCATATTTAAATGCTGAAATTCGTCCTTGGGGTGCAAGCCAAAATGTATGGGCACAAGGTCTATATGTTGCAGCAGGTGTAGGCTATGTTGATAATGATTATGACCTAAACCGTAATGTAAATGCGGGTCGTAATTTTACTGTGAATCATAAAGACTTCCAAGCAGGTCCTAATGGTACACAAATTAAAGGTAGTTTATCATATGATAATGATATAGCACCTTATGTTGGTTTTGGTTTTGCGCCTAAAATTACTAAAAACATCGGCGTTTTTGGTGAAGTAGGTGCGTATTATACAGGTAATCCAAACGTAAACCTTCAAGCAGTATCTGGTTCAGCTAGCTCAACTGTAGGTCATGATTTAGATCAAGAACTTGCAAATGAATCTAATAAAATTGCAAACGATGACAAATATGAATGGATGCCAGTGGGTAAAGTAGGGATCAGCTACAACTGGTAAGACCTGATCTTTATCATGATCGAAAAGACGAGCTTCGGCTCGTTTTTTTATGCATATCATTTATTGTTTAAAATGAATAACCAATTTTTATACCATAAGCGATTGCATAATTATCATCTATTGCATTTAAGTTTGCACTTTGATTACCTGCAATAAAAATATCGTTTTGTACGGTTTGAGCTTTTTGTAATTTAAAATATTTTAAACCCGCTGTAATAAAACGATTGGGTTGTAGTTGATACATTGCACCGAGACCCAAAGCATAAAAACCATCGGAAGGATTGAGTGTCCCAGCAGGATTTCCTGTACCTGAATCCCAAGATACATCTGTGAGCATGATCCATTGATCATTGACTCGATGAGCCAATCCTAACTGACTAGACCATTGATCTTTTTTATATTCAATCAAATTAAATTTTTGAATGAGTTCAGGGTATTGCATAACAGCTGCATCCAAAATGGCATTAAACTGCGTAGGTTGCATGTTAAAGTCTTGCCAATTGACCCAACGTAAAGAACCATAGATTAAATGCTTGTTACTGACAGCAGTTTTGAAATCCACATTTACCGATTGTGGGGTTTGAATATTGGTGCTGCTATTCGGTACAAATTGTATTTTTTGTCCTGCGAGCGTTTCATTTACATGGTGATTGTGCTTAATTTTGGAGTGATAGCTTATTGAGGTACTGAGTGCATATTCAGGGATTTGATAATGGACTCCAGCTAACCATCCTACAGCAGTATCTGCTTTAAATTCAGCTTGATAACCACTCATAATTGAATACGATAAACCTTCTAAACTCAGCTTACTTTGCAATTCTTGCAGCGTAAAGCCTGCATATACTTTCCAGTTTAAGTCTGGCTGGTAACCCCATAAATGAGTCAGGCTTTGACTTTTGACTT
Source organism: Acinetobacter piscicola (assembly GCF_015218165.1). NCBI lineage: Bacteria > Pseudomonadati > Pseudomonadota > Gammaproteobacteria > Moraxellales > Moraxellaceae > Acinetobacter > Acinetobacter piscicola. Next base: position 1,135,931 of record NZ_CP048659.1, read on the forward strand.
TAAATTTTGCTGCTTCAATGGTTTTATTGGGCAGTAGGGACGAAGGTGCATACTGATCGTCAAGTTCAGCTTTATAAGGCTGATCATAAATAAAACCCAATGACCAATGGGGATGGTATTGTATTTTAATTGCCGCATTGAACATGGAGTAGTCTTGAATCAGTTGTCCTGTCGAGAAGTCACTCACACCCACTTTTTCTAATAGGTCGTGGTTGGTAACTTGTCCAGAAACATGTGGATGTATCTGTGCTATAGACAACTCTAAATAGTTATCTTTTTCTAAAAAAGCAGAGATAGATTGTTCAGAATTTTCTAATCCTGCTGCAAAACATAGACAGGGAGACATCCCGAAGGCGAGTGTTCCCAAAAAACCAGTATTCATGCTGTGACCCCAACCAAGTATAAAAAGTTATATTGCTTTATTTTTATTCAATAATTTTATGGGGCTTTTGTAGAATGTGCAATCATCAATGTTAATAATTATATGATTTTTAAAATAATAAAGAGAGTGATGATCACTCTCTTTGAGTTGTATTGATTAATCTAGGAGATTTAGTCCTCAGGATAAGCGATTTTTTTCAGGGCTTTGATATCTGCTTCAGGTGAGCATAATGATATGAACTCATAGCCATAGCCACGTAGCAGATGCCCTTTACGTACTGCGATCCAAGTGGTGTTAACACCAAAAATATCAGTATCAATTTGTTTAAGACGGTGGTCACGTTCTAAGTCATAAGCCACATCATTGACAATACCAACGCCCATGCCAAGTTCAACATAAGTTTTAATGACATCGGCATCAAGTGCTGACATGACAATATCGACATCTAATTCAGCATCATGAAAGGCTTTGTCAATTTTTGAACGTCCTGTAAAACCGCCGTGATAGGTAATAATTGGATATTCAGCTAATTTCTCTAAAGTGATGTCTTGAGGATCAAGTTTGGTCAATGGATGATCTTGTGGCGTAATAATGCTATGTTTCCATTCATAAAATGGCACACTTCCCAAGTTGTCTTCAGTGGTGAGTGACTCGGTTGCGATACCAATGTCAGCTAAACCAAGTAGTAACATTTCAGAAATCTCAACAGGACTCGCTTGTTGCAAAATCAGATGGACTTTTGGAAAGGCTTTTTTAAATAAATTGACAATAGGTGGTAATACATAACGTGCTTGCGTATGTGTTGTTGCGATAGTTAATGTGCCTTCATCGACTTTGTTAAAATCATCTGCAAGACGTTTGATATTATCAGCATCGATTAACATACGTTCAACAATGCTCAATAACGCTTGTCCAGGCTCAGTTAAACCAAGTAAACGCTTGCCTTTACGTACAAAAAGTTGTACACCAAGTTCATCTTCTAAATCTTTGATATGTTTACTGACACCTGATTGTGATGTATACAATGCCGCAGAAGCTTCGGTTAAATTATAATTTTGTCGAACTGTCTCTCGGATAATTCGTAATTGTTGAAAGTTCATTTTAATCATTACCTCGGGGTTTGGATGAGTGGATTACACTCATCCGTAGAGCGTATTACGCAACTTGATTTTCAAATAAGTGTAATGTCGAAGGGCTAAGCCAAACGGTTTGGTTTGGTCTAAATTTATGTAATTTTGCCTCTTCTGAATTTAAGGAAATTTCAATTAAATTTCCTTGACGATCATGTAACTCCGCCATGACTTTACCTGCGATCCAAACTTCACGTAAGAAAGTTGCTTGAATGGCATTTTCAGTGGGTTGAGTATGAATAGTGAGTTCATCAGGGCGTGCAAATGCAATCACTTTGCCATCAGCCGTATTTTTTGCCGCATCAAGTTGAAGATGATCATCACCTAAATACAGTGTGCCTTGACGATTTTCACCTTCAAATCGGTTTGCTTGACCTAAAAAGTCAAAGACAAATGGTGTTGCAGGTTTTTCGTAAACTTCACGAGGTGAACCAATTTGCTCAATATCCCCTTTGTTCATCACCACGATTTGATCGGCAACTTCTAAAGCTTCTTCTTGGTCATGGGTAACAAAAATAGAGGTAATGTGTAACTCATCATGTAAAGTACGTAGCCAACGGCGTAACTCTTTACGTACTTTGGCGTCTAATGCACCAAAAGGTTCGTCCAGTAATAATACACGTGGCTCAACGGCTAAAGCACGTGCCAATGCAATACGTTGACGTTGACCACCTGAAAGCTGTGCAGGGTAACGATCTGCTAAAAATCCAAGTTGAACTAAATCGAGTAATCGTGTTACACGTTTTTTAATTTCCGCTTCACTTGGACGCGTTGCACGTGGGCGAACACGTAAACCAAAAGCCACATTGTCATAGACTGTCATGTGACGGAATAAGGCATAGTGCTGAAATACAAAACCGACTTGACGCTCACGAACATGAACATTGGTGGCATCTTGACCCTCAAGCATGATCTGCCCACGGTCTGCTGACTCTAAACCTGCAATGATGCGTAATAATGTTGTTTTTCCACAACCTGATGGACCGAGTAGGGCAACCAGTTGACCATCCGGGAAATCTAACGTGATATCTTTTAGTGCATGGAATGCACCGAAGTGTTTTTCAATATTTTTAACTTGAATACTCATGAGGTCATTCCTTAAGAAACTGTTGAATCATCTTTGCTTTGGTTTAGTTTTTCTTGGCGGAACTCAACCCATGTTTTTAAAATCAGGGTAATAATTGCCAATAAAGCCAAGAGCGATGACACTGCGAATGCGGCACTAAAGGTATATTCGTTGTACAAAATTTCTACATGTAAAGGCAAGGTATTGGTTTCACCACGGATATGTCCAGAAACCACAGAAACTGCACCAAACTCACCCATTGCACGTGCGTTACATAGAATAACACCGTAGATTAGCCCCCATTTGATATTAGGTAAGGTGACTTTCCAAAAAGTCTGCCAGCCTGATGCACCTAATACGATTGCAGCTTCTTCTTCCTCTGTACCTTGCGCTTCCATCAGTGGAATGAGCTCACGTGCAACAAAGGGAACAGTAATAAACACTGTGGCTAAAACAATGGCAGGCGTTGCATATAAAATTTTAATATCATTGTCCATGAGCCAGCCGCCTAACCAACCTTGCGAACCAAAGATCAAGACCAACATTAAACCCGCAATCACAGGTGAAACTGAAAAAGGTGTATCAATGATGGTGGTTAAAATGGCTTTACCACGGAAATTAAACTTCGCAACACACCATGCGGCAGCAACACCAAAAATCACGTTAAGAGGCACTGCAATTGCAGCAGTTAACAAGGTTAATTTAACCGCTGATAATGTATCAGGGTTAATTAAAGCCTCAAAATAGACCGCTAAACCTTGTTTAAATGCTTCAACAAAGACCAAAATTAATGGCAAAATTAGACAGCTTAAAAAGAAGATCAAAGCAATCGTCAAAAGAGTATAACGAACCCATTTCGGCTCACGTGTTGCATCTCGTGACTGAAGTTTTTCAGCCAAAGCATTACTATTTGTTGTTAAGCTCATCGTGCAGTTCTCCCTGTGCGGCGACTTGCCCATGCTTGAATCAGGTTAATTAAGAACAAGATAAAAAATGAGATGACCAACATCACCACAGCAATCGTCGTTGCACCTGCATAATCATATTCTTCTAAACGAGAAATAATCATGAGTGGCGCAATTTCTGTTTCAAACGGCTGGTTACCTGCAATGAAAATCACAGAGCCGTATTCACCTACGCCACGAGCAAATGCCAAAGCAAATCCTGTTAAAAGTGCAGGAAAGAGTACAGGTAAAATCACTTTGGTAATGATTTGAAAACGATTCGCACCCAATGCTGATGCAGCTTCTTCGAGTTCTGTTTCAAAATCACTTAGTACAGGTTGTACGGTACGGACAACAAAAGGAATACCAATAAAAATTAATGCTAAGGTGATACCTATAGGGGTATACGCAACTTTGATGCCTAATGGCTCTAAATATTGCCCAATCCAACCTGTAGGTGCATATAAAGAGGTTAAGGCGATCCCTGCAACTGCGGTAGGCAAAGCAAAAGGTAAATCAACTAAAGCATCGACAATGCGTTTACCTGGAAAAGTATAGCGGACTAAGCACCAAGCCAGTAACAAACCAAAAACGACATTAATTAAGGCTGCGATAATCGCGGTACTAAAACTGAGTTGTAAGGCTTTGATAATACGTTCTGAACTGAGAATTTCCCAAAGTCCATCCCAACCCACACCTAATGATTTTATGAATACAGCAGATAATGGTATCAGTACAATTAAAGACAAATACGCTAGGGTGAAGCCTAGTGAAAGACCAAATCCTGGCAGCACTCGGGATCGCTGCGACATGACTACTCCTCAAAGAGAGAAAGCTTGTTGAAGTCAACAAGCCAATAAACTAAAACTTTTGCCAAGCTTAAGAGGCAATACTCAAATAGCAAATTTAAAAAACAACTTGCTATCATCAAAATTATTGATATAAGCATTGGCAGGTGCTGCAATTAAATAATCAAAAATTTCAGGAAAAGTGTTAAAGCCTGATGCAACATTAATATGACCTGCTTGTCCTACATTATGTGGTTTAATTTTCCATGCTTTTGCTAAGGCTTGCGCATCTTCAAAATTTAACCAAGGATCATTTTCAGAAATAATCATGTCTACAGGCACATCAATGCGTAGTTTTTGAAAATATTCAGCATAATTTCCAATACTATCCCTTGCAAAACCTGCTTCACCAAAGCGAGCAGGGTTGGCGGGTGCAACTAAAACCAATTTTTTAACTTTTGATTTTAATTCAGGGTGTTGTGCTAAAGCAGCCACACTCGTTAAACAACCAAAACTATGTGCAATTATTTGCATAGGTGCATCGACTTTGTCGAGTGTATGGACAAAATTTTCGATCCATTCTGCTAAAACAGGATGATCCCAATTTTGTTGTACACGTGAACAAGACATGAGCTGGCGCTGTAACCAAGACTGCCAATGATCATAATCACTGCCACCTACACCTGGAACAATTACGGTATGAATCATGTCGATGCTCCTACTGAAATCTATTATTTAGCTGTATTATTGGCTTTAACGATTTGATCGAAAACACCATTATTTTCAAAATGTTGTTTTTGTACTTTTGTCCAACCGCCAAATTCTTTATCAATCGTCACAAGTTTAAGTGGTTTAAAGGTTGTGGCATATTTTTTCAATGTTGCTGCATTGCGAGGACGATAAAAGTTTTTCGCCGCAATTTCTTGTCCTGCAGGTGAATACAAATAATTCAGATAAGCTTTCGCAAGATTTAAACTGCCATTTTTTTCCGCATTTTTTTCAACAATCGCCACAGGCGGTTCAGCTAAAATTGAAAGAGATGGAGTAATAATTTCAAATTTACCAGGTTGTTCACGTTGTGCTAAAAATGCTTCATTTTCCCAAGCCAACAACACATCACCAATGCCACGTTCTGCAAATGTTGTGGTAGAGCCACGTGCACCTGAGTCCAAGACTTTGGTTTGTTTATAAATTTGGCGAACAAAGTCTTGTGCTTTTGCATCTGAACCGTACTTATGTTTAGCCCATGCCCATGCTGCAAGATAGTTCCAACGTGCACCACCAGAAGTTTTTGGATTTGGCGTAATAATATCAACACCAGGTTTGATTAAGTCGCCCCAATCTTTAATGCCTTTCGGGTTACCTTTACGCACTAAAAATACAATGGTTGAAGTATATGGTGTTGAGTTCTGCGGAAACTTCTTTTGCCGATCTTTAGGTAATAAGTTGGTTTTGTCTGCAATAGCGTCAATATCTGCAGCCAGTGCCAAGGTCACCACATCTGCGCTTAAGCCATCAATGACTGCACGTGCTTGTTTACCAGAACCACCATGTGATTGTTTAAAATTAATCTCTTGTCCTGTTTTTGACTTCCAATAACCTGCAAATTGCTTGTTGAAGTTGTCATATAACTCTCGGGTTGGGTCATAAGAGACATTAAGAAAGTCTTTTGCGGTTGCAGTAAAAGAAGTTGCTGAAATGAGTACTGCAGCAATACCTAATTTTAATTTTGAAAATTGCATGTGTGAATGCCCCAAATGATTCATAATTTCGTTAATATGCGTGCAGCATAACGCCAGTCTTTATCCATAAAAAATAATAAAAAACGAATTTTATATGAATAAAAAAGCATAAGATTGGTTTTTCAATGTACATTTATTGGCTGTAATTTTAGGAAAATAGAGATGGTAATCTGTTATAAAAATGGTCAAATTGTTGATTCTGTGTCAATTTTTGATCGTGCATTTCAGTATGGTGATGGTTGTTTTACCACAGCTCGTATTTATGACAATGTCATCGAACTAGAAGATTTACATCGTCAACGTCTGCAACAATCTGCTGAACGGTTATTTTTGCCAGTCGATTTTTCGCTTTTAGATAAAATGTTCAAACAACTTGAACAAAAATTTGATGTATTAAATGGCACTTTAAAAATTGTGATCAGTCGTGGAGAAGGGCAACGCGGCTACCTGATGCCTGATCATCCCGCAGATTTATATATATTGTACTATCCACAAAACATCCAAAACTTTCAGCCTGAATTGATTCAAAGTGGTGTATTAACCCAAAAAATAGGTTTAACAATGCCTAAACTTGTGGGGTTAAAAAGCCTGAATCGACTTGAACAAGTCATGTTAAAAAAAGAAGCACATGAAAAAGGATGGCTTGAAGCTTTGGTGATTGATCTACAAGATCGAATTGTTGAAGGAGTGAGCAGTAATTGTTTTATTCAAATAAACAATACATGGATTACGCCTGAACTCCGTTATAATGGTGTGCATGGTGTGATGCGTGCTGAGATTTTGCAACGTATGCAACGCCAAAATATTTCATGTGAACAACGTTCAGTTGGGCTAGATGAAATTTCACATATCCAAAGTCTGTTTTTTTGCAACGCATTGAGCCCGATGAAAATCGTACAGTCTTTGGATAATCGAACTTTAGTGGTTCAACCTTGTGTTGAATTATTTGAAACTTTGCAATTACAACAGTTTAAATCTCATGTCGAATACTCCTGCAAAAAGTAATAAAAAAGCGCCTAATAAAGCACACAATAAATTTTATAAAGGTATTGCGCTTGTACTGATTGGACTTTTAGTTCTAGGCGCAGTCGTGTTGAAAATGAGTTTATTCAAAACTTATCCTATCACGGGTGTAAAACAAAAATTAGTGATTAATAATGGTGAAACTTATACTGGTTTTATTGATCAATTAGCCAAAGATGACAAAGTCAGCTTTCCAATTGTTTTAAAGTTATATCGCAAAGCCTTTATTCAGGAAACCATGAAAGCGGGTGTCTATGAAGTCACGCAAGGCATGAGTGTACGTGATGTTTTAGTCATGGTCTCAGATGCTGATAATGCACAAATGAACCGAATTTTAGTCATTGAAGGGACAACAACGCAGCAATTACTCAAAAGCTTGAAAAAAGATCAATATGTGAAAACGGAGGTCGCAAATCTACCTACCGCCGAGATGCTCAAAGCCTTAAATATTCCTTTTGAGCATGCAGAAGGTTTGTTCGCACCTGATACATATTTCTTTGATAAAGGCGCAAGTGATCAAAAGATTCTGACCGATTTATATCAGCGACAAATGAAAATTTTAGACGAGGCTTGGGAAAAACGTGACCAAGGTTTACCTTATCAAAATAAATATGAAGCCTTGATTATGGCGTCAATCATTGAACGTGAAACCAGTGTAGACAGCGAGTTAGAGCAAGTATCAGGAGTATTTGTACGTCGTTTAAAATTAGGAATGCGTCTGCAAACTGATCCAACCGTGATTTATGGTATGGGTGACAACTATAAAGGCAATATTACTAAGCAAGATTTACGTACACCAACGCCTTATAACACCTATACCATCAATGGCTTACCACCAACCCCGATTGCTTTGCCAAGTAAAAAAGCCATTGAGGCAGCCATGCATCCTGACAATTCAGACAATATTTACTTTGTTGCAACAGGAAATGGTGGACATAAATTTTCAAGTAATCTGGCAGATCATAATCGTGCAGTTCAGGAATACCTTACTGTGATGCGTGCTAAAAATTAAGGAGTAGTCATGTTTATTAGTTTTGAAGGCACAGAAGGCGTAGGTAAAACCACACTGATTCGAAAATTATTTGAGCATTTTCAGGCGCAAGGTAAAGATGTTGTACTGACCCGTGAGCCGGGTGGAACACCGTTGGCTGAGCAAATTCGCGGGTTATTACTGTCAGTCAATCATGAGGAAAAAATGAGTCATGATACTGAATTATTGTTGATGTATGCTGCACGGGCACAGCATGTGGAAACCGTGATTTTACCTGCCTTGGCAGAGGGTAAAATTGTATTATGTGATCGTTTTACGGACAGCAGTTTTGCCTATCAATGTGCAGGGCGTGGGCTGAGTCGGGAAAAACTACAACTTCTAAATGAAAACTTTGTCAGTCGAATGCCTGATCTTACTTTTTGGTTGGATGCACCGATTGAATTGGGCATGACACGTGCGCGAGAACGCGGTGCTTTAGACCGTTTCGAACAAGAAAAAGTCGCTTTTTTTGCATCAGTCCGTGCAGGATTTGCAGAAATTCATACACGTGAGCCTGAGCGTATGAAGCGTTTAGATGCAACACAAAGTCCTGAACAGGTGTTTGCTGAGGCTTTAAGCTATTTGGTTGAATGAGTTTAATCATCACTTTAGTCACAATTTTTCCAGATTAAAATTGCTTTGCCGTAAGGGGAAATGACAGGAACCTAAGTTTCAGTGATTTCTTCCAATCGGCTCATGTCTAAACATACATGCTGACGTTGATCTTCTTCTTGCTCATTGCTCGTGAACCAAATGGTGATATTTCCGATGCAGCTTCGCAGTTAATGTAATTGTTGTGTATTGAATTTGCTTGCACTGCGACAAGATTGTCCTTGATGAAATATCTGTCTTAATTGGTGTGAATATTTATCCAATAAAACATCTGTATCAAATGTCAGTCCAATCAACGGAATGAAATAGCCTTCAGTGCTGTATATTTTATTTTCTAAACCTGCGCACTGACTTGCATAAAATAATTGTGTTGCTTTTTCAACAATGAAGTATAACTATGCGCTTTGTGTACTATCGGAAAAATGTAAGGCTTTTGCACCGTGTTTGATGAAAATTTATGGTTTGAGTGACTTTTAAAATAGAACAAAATGAAAGCATTGGCAAAAAACTTCTTTTTGATTGAAAATGTGAACCCAAGCGTTCTCAAGTCTTTGCAGAAAAAGCTTTATATTGAAAATACAGTGTCATAAAGAAATAATGTAAGGAATAAATGAAAAATGAAAAGCACTAAAAAGGAAATTATTGATTTTTTAACCGTTCATTTTCCACCAAGTTTAGAAAAATGTGAAATTGAGGAAGTGACTGAATGTGGGGCAAGTTTGATTTGGCATGTGAGTGGCACAGATATTCGCCCAGGGGGGACGATTTCAGGACCAACCATGATGACTTTGGCTGATTTTGCTTTATATGTCGCGATTTTAGGTGAAATTGGGATTGTCGGTTTGACAGTAACGACCAATTTAAATATTAATTTTTTACGTAAACCCTCTGGCGGCGTAGATTTGCGTGGGGTATGTAAGCTTATGAAAGTGGGACAGGCATTGATTGTTGGTGAAGTCTGGATTTACTCAATTGATCAGGATGAGCCTGTTGCGCATGTCACGGGAACGTATTCCATTCCACCGAAAAGATAAAACCATCTGAGCTGTTTAGTTAAAAAAAGAGATTCATTGGAATCTCTTTTTTTAATATATTGATTAAGTGTTAACCAAAGGTGTTTCCACTTTAAAGTTTGGTGGGGTCAGTACGGTTTTACGGAGTTCATCGGATAGTTCAGGATAATCAAGAGTGTAATGTAAACCACGAGATTCTTTACGTTCCATCGCACAACGTACGATCATTTCCGAGACCAAAACTAAATTACGTAGCTCAATTAAATTCTTGCTGACATGATAATCTTGATAATATTCAGTAATTTCTTGTTTAAGCATTTCAATACGATGTAAAGCACGTTCGAGACGTTTGGTTGTTCGTACGATGCCGACATAGTTCCACATGGTCTGACGTAATTCATCCCAATTTTGTAAAATCACCACTTCTTCATCAGGATTAACGGCCTGTGTCGCATCCCATTCGGGTACATGCGGCACTTCGAATGTTTGATCAAATTTTTTCTCAATATCTTTTGCAGCACTCATGCCATAGACAAAACATTCGAGTAGAGAGTTACTTGCCATACGGTTTGCACCATGCAAGCCAGTATACGAAGTTTCACCAATGGCATATAAACCCGCAATGTCGGTTTCACTATTTTCATCGACCACAACACCACCACAAGTATAGTGCGCAGCAGGGACAACAGGAATCATCTCTTTGGTGATGTCGATACCAAGTTCCATTAAACGTGCATATAAAGTTGGGAAATGTTCTTGAATGAAATTTGCAGGTTTATGGCTAATATCAAGCCAGACATGACGAATACCTAAGCGTTTGATTTCATAGTCAATGGCACGTGCTACGATATCACGAGGTGCAAGTTCTGCACGTTCATCAAAACGCAGCATAAAGCGTTCACCATCTGGTAGACGCAGATAAGCACCTTCGCCCCGCATGGCTTCGGTGATTAAAAACGAGCGCGCTTGTGGGTGATATAAACAAGTCGGATGGAATTGATTAAACTCCATATTTGCAACACGACAACCTGCACGGTACGCCATGGCAATACCATCACCTGTTGCTATGTCAGGATTGGACGTATATAAGTAGGCTTTCATTGCACCACCGCAAGCAAGGGCAGTGAATGGTGCTAGAAAAGTATGTACTGTTTCATTACGCTCATCGAGTGCATATAAGCCTAAAGCTTTATTTACTAATGCTTTATGACCTAATTTGTGTGTGGTAATGAGGTCAATCGCAATATAATTTTCAAAAATCGTAATATTTTCTTTTTCTTGAGCACGTTCAACCAAAGTGGTTGAAATAGCTTTGCCTGTTGCATCGGCTGCATGAATAATACGGCGTTGAGAATGTCCACCTTCACGGGTCAGATGCAGTTGTTCATCTTCATTTAAAGTAAACTTCACGCCATGTTCAAGTAAAAAGTCAACGGATGGTCGACCACCTTCTACTGTATGTTTGACTGCATCGATTTCGCATAAATGCGCGCCTGCAATCATGGTGTCATCTATATGTTGTTCAATGGAATCCGTTTCATCCAGTACAGCAGCCACACCACCTTGCGCAAAATAGGTGCTGGCATCAGTAAGACTAGATTTGGCTAAAACGGCAATTTTAAAATGTGTTGGTAAAGACAGAGCGAGGCTTAAACCTGCACCGCCACTACCTACAATAATCACATCAAATTGGTGCGTGGTTTTTAAATTAGACATGTCCATCAGCTAATTTGAAAAGAGTTTGCTAATAACACTCTCTTTTTGAATAAATTTCAATGGTTATAAGTCTCAGATTTTTGTCGATAAGGCAAATCATTCACTTTTTAAGGATAATTTAAGTAAATTATTGTTTTTTAAAAATATAGAAACATTTTATTACGCAATATTATAAAATTCTATGTTACAAACAAATTCATCAACAAAAAACAAAATTTGTAGGTTAGTCATTCATGAAAATTAGCTTTATACAAAAAGGAATGTATGCAGCAGTATTTACAGTTGCAGCAACACAAGCACAAGCGCAAGCACCTGTTGATTTTTCAAATTTAGTCGAACAAGTTAGTCCTGCGGTAGTGAGTGTGAATGTTGTTAAAAAAATGTCGCAAGAAGAATTATTACAACAGCAAGTACCTGAAATTTTAAAACGTTTCTTTGGTAATCAGATCATTATTCCACAGCAACAAATTCCGCAAGAGAAAACAGGCTATGGCAGTGCCTTTTTTATCAGCAAAGACGGTTATTTAGTAACGAATCATCATGTGGTAGAAGATGCTTCAAAAGTGACCATTGTCCTGAATGATCGCCGTGAAATTGATGCTAAAGTGATCGGAAGTGACGAGCGTACAGACATTGCATTGCTTAAAGTAGATGGTACGAATTTTCCATCACTATCCACTGGCAATGTCGATCAGCTTAAAGTTGGTCAACCTGTATTAGCCATTGGTTCACCATTTGGTTTTGATTATTCCGCTTCGGCAGGGATCGTCAGTGCGAAGTCACGTAATATGATGGGTGAAACTTCCGTTCCATTTATCCAGACTGATGTTGCATTAAATCCGGGGAACTCAGGTGGCCCGTTGTTTAATCAACAAGGACAAGTGGTGGGTGTGAACTCACGTATTTTTAGTGGTACAGGCGGCTACATGGGCTTGTCATTCTCCATTCCAATCGATGTCGCGATGGATGTCGTGAGTCAGTTGAAAACCAATGGTAAAGTCACCCGTTCTTATTTGGGAGTCATGCTACAAGATATTGATCGTAATTTGGCGGAAGCATACAAATTACCAAAACCTGAAGGATCTTTGATCACCCAAGTCGCAGCAGGTTCGCCAGCAGATAAAGCAGGTTTTAAATCAGGTGATGTGATTATGAAATATAATGGTTCGCCTATTTCACAGACCAGTGAGTTGTTGAACTATCTGAACCGTACTCAACCTAAACAAACCGTACAGCTTGAAGTTTTGCGTGATGACAAAGCAAAAGTTATTACCGCAACATTAACCACCGCACCTGATGATACACCAGCGAAAAGTGATCGTGGTACCACTGCATCTACCAAGAAAGGTCCAATTTTAGGGGTCGCAATTCGGACTTTAAATGAAATTGAAAAATCACGTTTAGGTATTAAAGGCGGTGTCTTGATTCAAGATGTCACTCGTGGTGGCTTAGCTGCACAGTCGCGTATTCTCGCAGGGGATGTTGTGACGCAAATTAACTCGAAAACCATTTTAAATGCCAATGATTTTGTGGAAGCTGTATCTGAACTAAAAGCCAATACTGTTGCACGCGTGGCAATTATCCGCGATGGACAACATGCCATGTTGGGTCTAAGAGTACAATAATCTTGGCGGCAAGCAAAAATATGAACCACTCTACGGAGTGGTTTTTTTGTCAATTGCATGGGCAAAATGTTAGTGTAGATAAGATTGTAAAAGCGAAGTAATAGGATCTTTTTGTGGCAACAGCATATTTTGATTTAAAACTCACGGTTCAACCTGAACATATTGATATTTTAGGACATGTCAATAATGTGGTTTATGTAGCATGGATGCAGGAGGTCGCTACAGCACATATCGAAGCTTTAGGTTTAGGTGTCAAGGATTATCTAGAATTAAAACATGCGATGGTTGCAGTGGAACATCATGTGCAATATCGTAAAGCTGCGCTTGAAGGGGATGACATTATTTTAAGAACATGGCTCAATGACATTAATGCATTATTTTCATTCCGCCAATATGCTTTTTTTCGTGCAGCAGATCAGGCATTGTTATTTACAGGTACGACGAAATGGGCATGTGTTGAAATTGCCACAGGGCGCCCAAAGCGCTTATCACCGACGTTTATTCAAGCCTATCAACCTTTAGATGAAAATATTGATCCTTATGATGTGAGTGATCTAAAGTGACCATGAAAATAGGGATATTAAGTCGCTTCATTTTTAAATAATTCAATTGCCTGATCATTATTATGGATACTTTAAAAAAACCATCTGCTATAATCCCTCGCAATTTCTATTCAGCTTTTGTTATGTATATTTTTTCAGTACATAGCGTGTTTTTCTTCAAGGTAGCCCATGGCGCAAGCTAAAAAATCTGTCGATATTAAAAATATTCGTAATTTCAGTATTATCGCGCACATCGACCACGGTAAGTCGACACTCGCAGACCGCTTCATTCAAACCTGTGGCGGTTTACAAGATCGTGAAATGCAAGCACAAGTTTTAGATTCAATGGAATTAGAACGTGAGCGTGGGATTACTATTAAAGCAACGTCTGTAACCTTGTATTACACTCATCCAAATGGTCAAGAATACCAACTCAACTTTATTGATACACCAGGACACGTGGACTTTTCGTATGAAGTATCACGTTCTTTGGCTGCTTGTGAAGGTGCATTATTGGTTGTTGATGCAGCGCAAGGTGTGGAAGCACAGTCGGTTGCTAACTGCTATACAGCAATTGAACAAGGTTTGGAAGTCCTTCCAATCTTAAATAAAATCGATTTACCGCAAGCAGAGCCTGAGCGCGTGATTCAAGAAATTGAAGATATTATTGGGATTGAAGCCACTGAAGCACCGACATGTTCAGCAAAAACAGGATTAGGGATTGAGGGTGTCTTAGAGACGTTGGTCAATGTTATTCCTGCACCTGAGGGTGACCGTGACGCACCTTTACAAGCCTTAATTGTAGACTCGTGGTTTGATAACTACTTAGGTGTTGTGTCTTTGGTTCGTGTGAAACAAGGACGTGTGAAAAAAGGCGACAAAATGTTGATGAAATCAACAGGTCAGTCTCATATCATTACGTCTGTGGGTATTTTTAATCCAAAACACACAGAAACTGGGATTTTGGAAGCAGGTGAAGTTGGCTTCGTGATTGCAGGGATTAAAGATATTTTTGGTGCGCCTGTGGGGGATACCATTACTTTAGCAACGACACCGGAAGTAGCTTCATTACCTGGCTTTAAAAAGGTTAAACCACAAGTCTACGCAGGTTTATTCCCAATCGATGCGAGTGATTTTGAACCCTTCCGTGAAGCGTTACATAAACTACAAATTAACGATTCGGCATTGTTCTTTGAACCTGAAAGCTCAGATGCGTTAGGATTTGGTTTTCGTTGTGGCTTCTTGGGTATGCTGCATATGGAAATCGTACAAGAGCGTTTAGAACGTGAGTACGATTTAGACCTCATTTCTTCAGCACCGACCGTAATTTATGAAGCCGTGATGAAAAATGGCGACACGATTTATATCGACAGTCCATCAAAAATGCCAGATGGTTCAACGGTTGAAGATTTACGTGAACCGATTGCTGAGTGTCATATTTTAGTACCACAAGATTATTTAGGTAATGTCATGACTTTATGTGTTGAGCGCCGTGGGGTGCAAAAAGACATGAAGTTTATGGCCAACCAAGTATCCATTACGTTTGAAATCCCGATGGCTGAAGTCGTGATGGACTTCTTTGATAAATTGAAATCATGTTCGCGTGGTTTTGCATCACTCGATTACAATTTTGTACGCTTTGAGTCTTCATCTTTGGTTAAGGTTGACGTGTTAATTAATGGTGACAAAGTAGATGCATTGGCGATGATTTGTCACCGTCAAGATGCACGTCATCGTGGCATTGCCTTGGTTGAAAAGATGAAAGATTTGATTCCACGTCAAATGTTTGATGTTGCAATTCAAGCGGCGATCGGTGCGCAAGTGATTGCACGTTCTACAGTCAAAGCAATGCGTAAAAACGTCTTGGCAAAATGTTATGGTGGTGACGTTTCTCGTAAGAAGAAATTGTTATCGAAACAAAAAGAAGGTAAGAAACGCATGAAACAAGTGGGTAGTGTTGAAATCCCACAAGAAGCGTTCTTGGCTGTATTAAAAGTCGATAGATAAGAAGTAAGAGGTCGTATCGCTCATGGATTTTGATTTTAATTTAATTCTCTTACCTGCAACACTGGTGTTTTTTGTGTTGTGGTTACTCGATAAATTCGTGTTTAAACAACGCGAAACAAAGGGTAAGGGGAATGAACATTTTATCATTTCATGGGCATACGATTTTTGGCCAGTCCTTGCCGTTGTTTTGGTGTTACGTTCATTTTTATTTGAACCTTTTAATATTCCCTCTGATTCGATGGTTCCGACCTTAGAAACGGGTGATTATATTTTGGTAAATAAGTACCAGTATGGTGTGCGTTTACCGATTACCAATACTAAAGTCATTGATGTGGGTGAGCCACAACGTGGTGATGTTGCGGTGTTCCGTTATCCTGAAAATCCAAAAATTAGTTATATCAAACGTATTATTGGTTTACCGGGAGATCATATTGTTTATGATCAGGGGCAATTAAGTATTAATGGGAAAAATGTTACACAGACCCCAGTCGAATTTAGTCGTGAAAAAGATATTTTGGATACTCCAAAATCAATTTATTACACTGAAACTATGGGTGAGCATAAGCATCTTGTGCGCATTTTAGAAGGTCAAAATACTTTGGCGAGTGCTTTCCAATATGCACAGAAAAAAGAAGATTTACCTTTTGTTGCGCGTGATAATGATCGTTTCATCAAATCAAATGGTCAAAGTTGGGAAGTCACTGTTCCGAAAGGTCATTACTTTGCGATGGGTGATAACCGCGATCAAAGTGCTGACAGCCGTTTTTGGGGATTTGTACCTGAGGCAAATTTAACAGGGCATGCGATCTATGTGTGGATGCACAAAGAACCAGGCTTGAAATTACCTTCATTTAGCCGTAATGGGACAATTGACTAAGCTTCCTTTGAGTCGAATCTGATTTTAAGTATAAAAAGACCAATGTACATTGGTCTTTTTTTATTTTCTTTTGAATGACAACTGAGTAAAACGTCAAAGTGGTGAGTTTATAAGATTTCATGCAAATTTTTTTATAAAAATGAGTATCGAAATCTAGTAACTGAATGGGCTTTGCAAGATAATACAATACTGAAATATTGATTCATGATGACGAATGTTTAACATTTACGCATCATATTAATATGACATTTTAAATTTGGGGAATTTGTAGGGTTAAAGTGGCAAGGTTGAAGGATCTGGTCTTATTTTAAAGTCTGCAAAATGATATAATTATTTTCGCCTAGTGGATAATAACAATGCGTAAATCTCAACAAGGTGCATCGTATATTGCGATTTTATTAGGAATCGTGGTCTTTGCTTTTATCGTGAAAGCGGTATTAGCACTTTGGCCATCGTATTGGGATGATCGTGTGATTAATGGTCAAATTGAGCAACTTCTTAAAGAAAGCTCAGCGGATATCACACCATCTAAATTTGAAAGCCAAATGAGTCAACGTTTGGACATGAACAATATTCGTGATATTAAATTTAGCGATATTGCGAAAGTTTCAAACGACAACGGCTTAACAGTGACAAAGAAATATGAAGTAAGAACACCATTCTTCATGAATATTGATTTAGTCCAAACATTCGAGAAAAGTTTTGATCAAAGGTCAGTTCAAAGTAAGTGATCCTCGCTTACAGAGTCGTATCGGCTATGAATTTAAACAATCTGAATTGCTACAACTTGCATTGACACATCGTTCGGTGAGTCATAAATACAATTATGAGCGCTTAGAGTTTTTAGGTGATTCATTATTGGGGATGATCATTGCAAACTATTTGTACCATGCTTATCCGCAAGAAAATGAAGGTCGTTTAACCCGTATGCGTGCGACTTTGGTGCGCCAAGAAGCCTTAGGTAAAATTGCCAATGACTTAAAATTAAGCACCAGTTTAATTTTAAGTACAGGTGAATTGAAATCAGGCGGTCATCATCGTGAGTCAATATTAGCAGATACAGTAGAAGCGATCATTGGTGCGATTTATACAGATTGTCAAGATTTACCGATGTTGCGCAATATTGTACTGAAATGGTATGAACCCTATTTAGAACATATTGAACCCACAGATCAGTTGAAAGATCCGAAATCACGTCTCCAAGAATATCTACAAGCTCGTAAAAAGCCATTGCCGAGTTACGAGGTTGTAGATATTCAGGGTGATGCACCCAATCAGCATTTTAAAGTAGAATGCTTAGTAGAGGGCTTGCCTAAAATGATGGGTGAGGGCTCAAGTCGTCGATTTGCAGAACAGGCAGTCGCGGCAGATTTTTTAAAGTTATTGGAGCAGTAAACTGCATGACTACACATTCCGATCACAACGATGCTGATCACGAGCCGCAAGACAGCGGTAATGACTTAATTAACCAATTTTTTAGTTCACAAGGAACAGAAATTCCTGCGGATTATAAAAGTGGTTTTGTGGCGATTGTCGGCCGTCCAAACGTAGGTAAGTCGACTCTAATGAACCATATTTTGGGTCAAAAATTATCCATTACCTCACGTAAGCCACAAACAACTCGCCATAAAATTGTCGGGATTGATAGTCGTGAGACATCACAAGCTGTATTTGTGGATACGCCTGGGATGCACAA
This sequence comes from Acinetobacter piscicola, assembly GCF_015218165.1. Taxonomy (NCBI): domain Bacteria; kingdom Pseudomonadati; phylum Pseudomonadota; class Gammaproteobacteria; order Moraxellales; family Moraxellaceae; genus Acinetobacter; species Acinetobacter piscicola. The sequence continues at coordinate 1,154,124 of NZ_CP048659.1, forward strand.
AAAAGAAGTACGTGCCATCAATAAAATGATGAATAAAGCCGCACATTCTGCATTGCGTGATGTGAACCTTGTTTTGTTTGTATTGGATGCAGACAAGTGGACACAGAACGATGAGTTGGTACTTGAAAAACTGAAAAATGCAGAAATGCCAGTTATTCTAGTCATCAATAAAATTGATACGCTTGAAAATAAAAACCATGCTTTGCCATTGATCCAAGAGCGTGCAAAGTTAATGAATTTTGCGGAAATTGTACCAGTATCTGCATTACGTGGTGCAAATTTAGATCATTTACGTAATACCATTGAAAAGTATTTGCCATTTCAACCACCCCTATATGCTTTAGAGCAGTTAACAGACCGTTCTGAACGTTTCCTTGCGAGTGAAATTATTCGTGAGAAAATCATGCGTCAGTTAGGTGAAGAACTGCCTTATGATTTAACTGTGCAAATTGAATCATTTAAGACTGAAGAAGCAACGATTAATCCTAAAACGGGTCGTCCTAAAGCAGCGTGTACTTACATTGATGCAACCATTTTTGTAGATCGTCCAGGACAAAAAGCCATCGTGATTGGTGAAAAAGGTGCTAAGCTGAAAAAAATTGGTATGGATGCACGTGTCGACATGGAAAAAATGTTTGAACAAAAAATCATGCTAACACTTTGGGTGAAAGTCAAAGGTGGTTGGTCTGATGATGAGCGTGCTTTAAAAAGTTTAGGTTATAGCGATATTTAAGCGCTGATTTGAGAAAAGGATAGAGCCGTAATGATGAAAGTTTTTGTCATAATATCTTGTATGATCGTGTTACAGGGTTGTGTCCACAAACTCGTTACGGTTCCTGTCAAAGCAGCGTATGGTGTGACCAAAGGTGTGGTAAAAGGTACTGCGGCTGTGGTCGGGGCAGTCATCCCAGATGGAGATGATGACGATGATAAAAAAGACAAGGATGATTAATTCGCCAAGATGCGAAATGAAATCTTGCATGGTTATTTAATCCATCATCGAAAATATCGTGAACGTAGCCATATTGTGCATTTATTTACACAAGAGTATGGACGTGTTGATGGAATTTTAAGGCAAACGCCGCCTCCGCAATATCAGCCAATCACCCTGCAAGCATCAGGGAAAAGTGAGCTGAAAAACTTTTCAAAATTAGAAATACTTAATCAACCTGTATTTTTTTATGGGGATGCATTTTTTTCAGGGTTTTATCTGAATGAAATTCTGCTCCGTTTATGCCCACTTGAAGAAAGTATGCCGCAAACTTTTGAGCAATATCATGTTACGCTTGAGCATTTACAACATTTAGCCTCACATCCCGAGCCTCATACATTTTTAAAACAAATTTTACGTCAGTTTGAGTATGCGCTTTTAGAAGAGTTGGGCTATCCCTTAGATTATGAGATGGATGCACAGCAAGCGCCGATCATTGCGACGCAACGTTATCAATTTCAACTGTCAGATGGATTTATTCCTATTTCCCATAGCGCTTCATCGACCCTAAGCGGCGAGCAGATTTTAAGTATGGCGAATTATGAAAAGGGTAGGGATTTTAATTCAGAACAGTTACAATTATTGTCGAAACTTTATCGCCAAATGATTACCTCATTGCTTGGTGATCGCCCATTAAAAAGTCGGCAACTGTGGATACAAAATTCTCAGTCCAAAATTGTGAATCGCTAGTTTTTATTTTGATGTATTTAGGAAAATATTATGGCTGCATTGCTTGGTGTAAATATTGACCATGTTGCAACACTTCGACAAGCACGTGGTACGACTTATCCTGATCCTGTTGAGGCAGCATTGGTCTGTGAACAAGCAGGTGCAGAGGGAATTACCTTGCATTTACGTGAAGATCGCCGTCATATTCAAGATGCTGACGTGTATCGTATGCGCTCAGCAATCAAGACACGTATGAACTTGGAAATGGCAGTCACTGATGAAATGGTCGCAATTGCACTTGAAGTTAAGCCGCAACATGTTTGCTTTGTACCTGAAAAACGCCAAGAAGTGACGACTGAAGGTGGTTTGGATGTGGTTGGACATTTTGCTGATGTGAGAGCTGCAACGCAGGCATTGGTTGCGATTGGCTGTGACGTATCATTATTTATTGATGCTGACTTTGCGCAAATTGACGCAGCAGTGGCATGTGGTGCACAAACCATCGAATTGCACACAGGTGCTTATGCAGATGCACACACTGAAGATGCACATCATCACGAGTTAGAGCGTATTATCAAAGGTGCTGAATATGCGGCTGCAAAAGGCTTAGTGGTCAATGCAGGGCATGGTTTAAATCTTAAAAATGTCGCTGAAATTGCAGCAATTCCACAGATTCACGAGTTGAATATTGGTCATTCAATTATTGCAGAAAGTGTTTTTGTTGGCTTAGAACAAGCAGTGAAAGACATGAAAGCAGCAATACATGCTGCAAGTTAATACATTGGAATATATTGAAAAGTAGTCATGTCGAATATTAATTATGATGAACTAATGCAACCTGTCATTGGTTTTTTAGGCTGTGAAACGCCTCAAGCATGGTTGGATGAAGCCCTAAAGAATCTTGATATTTTAATGCAAGATCATGCCAATTGTGAGAAAAAAGCCGCAGGAACAGCCATGAATTTGATGTTCCGTTATAGCTTTTTTACAGATTTACAAGTTAAGCTTGCACAACTTGTTCGTGAAGAAATGCTACATTATGAACAAGTTTTAGAGTTTATGACCAAGCGTGGTCAAGAATGGAAAGGTCTAAGTGCAGGACGTTATGCAGGTGGTTTGCGTAAGGAAATTCGTACTTATGAACCTGAAGCATTGATTGATGTTTTGGTGATTGGTGCTTTTGTTGAAGCACGTTCTTGTGAGCGTTTTTATGCTTTAGCGCCCTTAGTTGATGAAGAACTTGGGCGTTATTATCGTTACTTACTAAAGTCTGAATCACGCCATTACGAAGATTATCTCGCTTTAGCATTGGATGTAGCGAAAACCGCTAAACTCAAAGACCCTGAAGAAGATATTCAACAACGTATTGAATTAATTCGTGAAGTAGAAAAGGATTTGATTTTAACCCCAGATAAAACTTTTCGTTTTCATAGTGGTGTTCCCATATAAGCTGTGGCTTAAATGTTTAAAAAAAGGAAGTGGTCACACTTCCTTTTTTATTTTGAGATAAAAACTTTACTATTAACTATTATGTTATTGGTTTCAATGTGATATTTGTTTTTGCATAAAAAAAGCCCACTTCGTTATGAGTGGGCTTTTTAGTATTTGGCTCTCCAACCTGGGCTCGAACCAGGGACCTGCGGATTAACAGTCCGTCGCTCTACCGACTGAGCTATTGGAGAATCTGCATGTGATTATAAGGATATATTGTTGAGGGTCAAGCCTTTCATGTCATGTTTTCTTCATTTTTGTGCTGTATGCTTTTTATTTGAACAAAAATAATAAAATTCAAAAAAAATCAAAGAAAGGGTTGCAATGATGAAAATGGCTTGTTAGATTAAATTTAGAAAGTGAGTTTAAGCAACTGCTTAAACCGTGTGGATTTAACCAACTTGCCAGCACTAAAATGGCTAAATAGGAGACAGCGATGAATACGCTTAGCATTTCCGATATTTTTTCAAATTTATCTTTTTATCAAGAAAACTATCTTTCTATTCTGCAAAATTCTGAACATTATTACACTGAAGTTGAGCATGCTTATTTTGAAGTGTGGCCTTTTGGTGAGAAAAAATTATTCCTAGGTGATTTATTACAGCTTTGGTTTAGTGAAAAATGGCTGATCAATGCAAAGTGCCGGCTTTTAACAGATGCAAGCACGCAAAATACGCAGCAATCTATCCAACGTGAGCATGATCTATACTTATTTCAACTGGTCGGCAGTACTTTTTCAGGTGCAAATCATGCCAAGGTGTGGTCTATTTCTGAGCAAAAAGTTGTGCATATTGCTTTAGATCGTGTTTTTAAATATTACTGTTTCTTTGAGTCGATCGAAAGACCAAAAACTGCTCAACTGCCATTTAACCATTTTAAACATGCTATTTAAAGTTGTCATTTGCACAGGGCTTTTAAGCAGTTAAGTGTTTGAAAGCCTCAATAGCTCTTTGTCGACTCATTTTTAAGTCAACGATTGGTTGAGGATAATCCAGTTGTAAATTAGGTTTTTTAGCATAAGGTTCATGGATGGTTTTAGCATCCAAATGTGCAATTTCAGGTAACCATTTTCTTAAATAATCACCATTTTCATCAAACTTTTTAGACTGACTGATCGGGTTAAAAATACGGAAATAAGGGACAGAATCTGTCCCTGTAGAGGCACACCATTGCCAACCACCATTATTTGCCGCTAAGTCACCATCAATCAAATGCTGCATAAACCACTGTTCGCCTAAGCGCCAGTCAATGAGTAAATTTTTACTGAGAAACATGGCTACGATCATACGTACACGGTTATGCATCCAACCTGTTTGTAACATTTGACGCATGCCAGCATCGACAATTGGAATACCTGTTTGTCCCTGTTGCCATGCTTTTAAATCTTCTGGTGAATTGCGCCACTGTAAATATTGTGTATTGATTTTAAAAGGAATATTTTTAGAAATACGTGGGAAATCAAATAAGATATGTTGATAAAACTCTCGCCAAAGTAGCTCATCTAACCATGTTTGTTGTCCAATATTGTTTATATGGAAATACCCTTGTTGCTGACGAAATAACGCATTCAAGCACTGACGAATCGATAAAATTCCGAGATTTAAATAGGGTGATAGCTGACTGGTTGCTTCAAGATGTGGAAAATCTCGTGCGGTTTGATAATTGAGGACTTGGTGTTCTATAAAATGATCTAATATTGTGTGGGCATGATTTTCACCCACTTGCCATTTTGAATAAAAGTCATTGTTCTCAAAACCTAATTGTTGCAAATTTGGAATGCTATGTGAAATTTGAACGGCATTTTCGACTTCAATATCGAATAATTTTTGTGGTTCGGGTGTTGGATAGGGGTGTGGAATGGAAATACTGAGTTGTTCATAACAGTATTTTTTAAATGCACCAAAGACTTGATAGGGTTGGTGGGATTTGTTGCGAATGGAACCCACAGGAAAAATGCTACGATCATGGTATAAAATCAAATCGCATGCATGTTGGTTGAGTGTTTTTTGTACTTGAAAATCACGTTGTAGCTCATTGACACCGCATTCGATGTTGGCGTGTACATTTTCGATATTGAGTGTATCGCAATGCTTTAAAATATGCTTTGGTAGGTCATGCCATTCGGGCACGATATCAACAATTAAGGGAATATGCAGGGCATTGAGTTGTTGTTTAAGTTGTTGTAATTGTCTCAAATAAAAGTCGATTTTAATTGGAGCATCATGATGTTTACGCCATTGCTGTGGGGAAAGGGCAATGAAAGCGATGCTTTGTCCTGACTGTGTTGCATGCCACAGTGCACTATGGTCTTGAATGCGTAAGTCTTGGCGAAACCAAATCAGTTGTCGTTTCATGATCTTTCATATGGTATTGGTTGGGGGCTTTGTGTACAAGGCTGTATCGAAAATAGAATTCTATTGATTCTAGAATAAAATTCAAAATGAACAAAGTAATGAGAATAAAAAAACAAGCTCATAAAAAAGGCAAAGTATTAAACTTTGCCTTTTTGCTGAGATCGCAATGATCTTAGTGGTGATGACCACCTGCACCGTGAACATGACCATGTTCTAATTCTTCAGCAGAAGCGTCACGAATTTCAACGATTTCTACTTCAAAAGTAAGATCTTGACCAGCAAGTGGGAAGTTTGCATCTACAACAACGTTGTCGCCTTCAACTGCTTTAACAGTTACGATTTGAACGCCATCTTCAGTTTGTGCTTGGAATTGCATACCCGCTTCGATGTTTTCAACACCTTGGAACATTTGAGCAGGAACTTCTTGAACGAGGTCAGGATTGTATTCGCCATAACCTTCAGCTGCAGGAACGTTTACAGTGAATTTTTCGCCTACAGTTTTGCCTTCTAAAGCTTTTTCTAAACCAGGAATGATATTTCCTGCGCCATGCAAATATGCGAGTGGCTCACCTTGTGATTTATCGAGAGTTTCACCCTCAGCGTTAGTCAACGTGTAGTGGAAAGAAACCACTTGGTTATTTGCAATAGCAGTCATGTTATTGATCCATACGACAATAGAGAGTTATAAGCTTACATCATAAAGTGAAATGCAATTTTTGTAGACTAAATTTACGAAAAAAAAGCATTTTTACCACTTTTTTGATGGTTTTTTCATTAATAAGGGCGAATTATTAAATTTCAATGCAATTTTATCCGCGGTGCGATTTTTCGTGTAACAAAATCTTTGGCCGTGAGTAATCCTGCATGAGCATAACCATAAATTGTAGCTTGATGTAAACGATACAATGACACATACATGGACTTCGCGACAAAACCTTGCACGTTGACCTGACCGAGTAATTCACCCACAGCTTTGTTTTTGCTGAGTGAGACTAAAGAGCCTTTGTCTGAAAATTGGAACATTGGTTGTTTATGACCACTTACACGTGCCTTTAAAGCATCAACCATAAATGCTGCTTGTTGGCTTGCTACTTGTGCACGTGGACCAAGTGCTGCTTCTCGTGCATCTAAAATACAGTTGGCACAGTCACCAATGGCAAAAATATTGGGGTCAGTTTTGGTTTGTAGTGTTGCGTAGACTTCTAAGCGTCCCATACGGTCTTTGCTGAAATCTGGTAATTCTGAAATCACCTGTGGTGTCTTGATCCCTGCAGCCCAGACTTTAAGCTCTGCTTGGATGCTTGTACCATCATTAAAATAAACACGTTCAGCATCAACTTTTTCGACACGTTTTGCGGTTAATATATCAATTTTCATTCGTTGCAGTTGTTTGTCAGCATGTTCTGCAATTTTTTCTGAAAGGGCTGGTAAGATACGATCTGCGCCTTCAATCAGTGAAATTTTGACTTGATTGGGATTGATTTTATTTAAGCCATAATTGTAGAAATTTTGTTTGGCTTCGACTAGCTCTGCTGATAGTTCAACGCCTGTTGCACCTGCACCAATCACCGCAATATTGAGATGACGTTCAGTATTTTTATTTTGTGCATCTAAATATAAATGCAGAAGATCTTGTTGGAAAATTTCAGCCTGTTGCAAACTGTCTAGATAATGACAATATTCTTTGACACCTGGGGTATGAAAGTCATTTGAAACAGAACCTACCGCCAAGACTAAAGTGTCATAAGCAATAGTTTGTTTTTCACTTGCTGCTTCATATTTTGTGGTTTGGGGTTTAATTAACGTAATTTCTTGTTTTTCACGGTCTAAATGTTCAAAGCGACCTTGAATAAACTCATAATGATGCTTCGCTGCATGTGCATAATAATTGATTTCTTCATCATTGGGATTCATGGTTCCCGCAGCAATTTCATGTAAAAGTGGTTTCCAAACGTGGGTAAGCTTTTGATCGATCAAAGTGATTTTAGCTTTTTGTGCTTTGCCTAAAGTATCGCCGAGTTGTGTGACCAGTTCTAAGCCGCCCACACCACCACCGACAATCACGATATGATGAATTTTTGACATGAATTACCTAATAATTTTTATTGAAGGATGGCTTAATATGCCATCCTGTTGGTAATTATTTGTATTTTTTGTTTTACAATTTACATACTTACAACAAAACAAAGTAAATGGGTTGGGTTTGCTCTTACTCAGAAACCTAACCATGTTTTTAGCCATTCGAGTAGACGTTCAAACCATGATGCTTGCTCGATATGTACTTCATCTTCAATGTCAAAAGATTGCAGTAAGAGGTCATTTTGATAGACATTGACTTTGGCTAAATGCATTATTTTTGCTAGTGGCGCAGTCAGCGAAGCTTCATTCAGTTCGACATTTAAATGTGTCTCTGTGTTTTGCAAAGGGTGAACTGCGGACAACAATCCTGTTGCATTTGCTTGCATGATTCTTGAATTGATATTGTCAAAGTTCATCAAGTCGATCGGTTGTACATTATTGTATAAACTGGTGGTCACAATTTGAGGTTTTTTGGCTTCAACTTTAAACATTTTCAAAGTCGATTTGACCACAGGTAACTCAGCGATTAATTGCTTGTCTTTGATGACAACTTCATCACGTGTATAGGCATATGCTAAGTTTAAAAGCTTGTGTGCAACTTCGGCACGTTTGCTCGCATTTTTGGTGCCCATCACCACGACGATAATACGGCGATCAGGTACATCCGGATTGAGTGTAGGGCGGTGTGCTGACAGAGCTAAATTATAACCTGCAGCTTTAGTGAATCCTGTTTTTAAACCATCGACACTTGGGTCAGTTTTTAAGATCAAATTGGTTGCATGATGAAAGTGTTGTTTATAGCTGAAACTTGGCATCACCGAATAATGCAAATAATCAGGGGTATGCTGTGCAACAGCTTGTCCAAGTAAAGCCATATCATGCGCAGAGGAAAAATGCTCAGGCATGGTAACGCCTGGCGCATTGGCAAAGTGCGTGTTATTCATTCCCAAAGCTTTCGCTTCTTTGTTCATGCGTTCAATAAAAGCAGGGAGTGTACCTGAAATACGTTCTGCTAAAGTCACAGCTGCATCATTGGCAGACATGACAATCAAACCTGCAATCAGTTGATCAACTGAGATTTGTTCGCCTTCTTTGAGATACATTTGTGATTCATCCCATTGTACGATTTTAACAATAGGTGTTGCTGTCAGTATTTCATCTTTCTTCAGATGTCCTGCCTGAATTTCTTTTAATGCAATGTACGCCACCATCATTTTGGTCATTGAAGCGGGTGCACGTTGTACATGACTATTATACTCAGCAATAGTCTGTCCTGTTTGAGTATCTAAAATCGTCCAAGCTTCTGCTTCTACTGATGCTGGATTGATATTTAATAGTGCTGCATTGACGAACGTTGAGCACAGTGAGCAAATGAAGACAAGCAAGTAAGTGGCAATTTTCAAGGGGGACAGCCTTAGCAAAACAGGAGGTGAAAAATATAACGAATGCTATGCTTTTTTCACTATTCTGGCTAGTCAGTTTTACAATCAAAAAGCACGAATAAAGCACAGCTTTGTAAAAAATGTTAATCTAATAAATAATTACCTTAGATATTTTTTTGAATACGGCTTATGTTGCATTATCAAATTGAATTTGACGATTATCGTCAGCATCTCGTGCATGTCACTTTACGTTTTTTAGCGAATCCAACCCAAGTATTATCTTTGCCAACATGGATTCCAGGTAGTTATTTAATTCGTGAATTTGCCAAGCATTTAGAAGCTGTTAAAGCCTATGATGAAGCAGGGCGCGAACTCCAAATTACCAAGTTTGATAAGAACAAATGGCGTTTATATAACACAGATCATGAGCTCATCACGGTTGAATATGATGTTTATGCTTATGATCTCTCAGTGCGTGGTGCTTATGTGGATCAAACACGTTTTTATGTAAATCCTGCGTGTTTATGTTTAGGCTTGCAAGATCAAGAACACTCGCCCATTGAATTGGAAATCTTTTTACCTGAAGAGTTAAAACATTTCCAAATTGCCACAGGACTAGCATCAAAAAGCTTAGTTAAAGGTCGTTATACGCTCACTGCGAAAAATTATGCAGAATTGATTGACTGCCCATTTGAATTGGCAGATCAAACACGTTTTAGCTTTGAAGCTCATGGTATTCCTCATGAATTTGTAGTTTCTGGCCAGCATGCAATGAATGCTGAACGTATGCAGCAAGACATTGAAAAAATTTGTAGCACTGAAATTGCCATGTTTGGTTCAGCACCTTTTGCAAACTATACTTTTATGACCATGGCAACAGGTAATAGCTATGGTGGTTTAGAGCATCCGAACAGTACCAGTTTAATTACACCACGTGATGATTTGCCCAAAGCCGATGAACCTGTTGAACCATCAGCAGATTATCAACGTTTCTTAGGTTTATGTAGTCATGAATATTTTCATTCATGGTTAGTGAAATTTATTCGTCCTGAAAATTTAGCGACCTATGATTTAAATCAAGAAAGTTTGACCTCTTTATTGTGGATTTTTGAAGGATTTACCTCTTATTACGATGACTTAATTTTGTATCGTAGTGGCGTAATTTCTCAAGAATCTTATTTAAAGCTACTCAAAGCACAGATTGATCGTTATTTACAAAATCCAGGGCGCTTCATTCAAACTGTTGCTGAGTCTAGTTTTGATGCGTGGATTAAGTTTTATCGTCAAGATGAAAACTCTAATAATGCAGGCACAAGTTACTATAACAAAGGTTGTCTAGTGGCATTATGCTTAGATTTAGGCTTGCGTATGAAAGGTTCAAGCCTTGATGCTTTAATGCGTAAATTGTATGAAAATACACAAAATGGCATTCAAGTGAATGAACGCACGATTTTCACTTTATGTGAAGAACTGACAGGCGTACAGTGGATTGAGCAAATTAACCACTTGATTAATACCACGGAAGAATTACCCCTTGATCAATTGTTGCCTGAATTTGGTATTGATTTTGAAGTAAAAAATGAAAAAACGTTGCCATTTGGCTTAAAAATTTCAGACAAAGCAGAAGGCGTGTTGATCCAGCAAGCCCATCGTAATGGTACAGGGGCAAAAGCAGGACTGTCTGCTCATGATGTGATTATTGCCATTGATGGTTTAAAAGCATCGGAAAAGTTATTGGTTAAATATGCGAAACAAGCAACCAATTTCACAGTCTATGCGTTCCGCCGTGATGAATTAATACAGTGTGAACTACAAGGCGGTGAAGTTGAGCTGAGTACAGTTGAACTTAACGTTGTAGATCAAAGCAAAGTCGCGAAATGGTTAAGCATTTAAAGTATCGAATCTAAATTTAAAAAGCACTCACTCGAGTGCTTTTTTTAGGCATAAGCTTTGTTCTTTTTTCGAGAGTTCGTGACTTTATGAAAATGTCCTTGAAAATAAAGCCTGTCTAACTGTTGTACTAAAGGTGTGACCATGTCTGTTCTTTTGATCGGACTATAGTGTTCGACAACTTGTCCCAAATGTGCAATAGATTTTCTTTGAATATATTGATAATTCAAGTATTTTTCGATTAATTCATCTGTTTTGGCTTCATTTAAACACACTGAAGTGACGATTGCACCTGTATGAATAGCTTCAGATAACATGGTAATGCTGTCTTCAGTCACAAAAATATATTTACACTGTGCTAATTTTTCAGACATTGTAAATTTTTGATGCGGGTCTATATGATCTATTTGTTGTGCACGTAATAAATCTAAACTTTTAGGGTCTAAATCAGGTGTTCTACGAGAGCAAATGACGCTTCCTTTCAACTGATGTATACTGACAAAATGAGCAAATTCTTGAATCATGTCAGAATAATCTTGCTTTGAAAAAGGATAATCTGAAGTTGATCCACCTAAAAGTAAAACAGCTTCATGTTGTTCTTGCGCTTTAAGCTGAGTTGCAAAATGCGCAGAAACTGGCGGTGTGGGTAAAATAATTTGTTTACAATTTACATTTTGAGCCAAAGCAGTAATGCTCAAATCAATGAGATTTTCATTAAATTTTCTTAAATTTCCAACATATAAAAGTGGTATTTGGTATTTTTGAGCCAAATATGCTGCGTAGATTAAATTTGGCATACCTGAGCAAATGATGATTTCTGTCTGTTGAATGCCTGTAGGTTCAAATTTAAAAAATAATTGCCCTAAAAATTTATAAAATATTGGAAAATTAGAAAACTTTTTAAATAAACTCACCCATTTTTTACTTAGTGTGATAGGGAGTTGAAAAGCTTGAAATCCTAAGGAGTATTTTTCTTGAATAATTTCAGCGACAGCAAGTGATGGATTTAAATGACCTTTTCGACCATCGTGAATCACGATCACAGATGTATTGGATCCCATTATAGTCACAACTTAACCTAATCTGATGTTTTGTTAGAATCAGGCTAGCGAGACATTATTAAATCATACTGAAGCTTAGATTAAAAATTTTTGACAAAGTGCAGTTATTGGTATGATTTACGCTTTGAGTATTTTAATCAAAATCACGATGTAAATAGGGTATTTATAATGAATCATTATGACGCGGCATGATGTTTTAACATAAAAAACTGCTGAAATTAGGTCATGAGATTGATTAAAAATCAGCAGTTTTGGGTATATCACAATTAAAAATTTAACGATTTGGGTTATTTTGCATCAGTTTTAGCTTTTAGGCTTTGAGTTAAACCATTGATGTCACCACCTTGTATACCTAATTCATTCATTAAGCTATCAATCAAAGGGGCTTGTGTACGGTAACGCAAAGCGCTATTCACTACTTGATCTGACAAAGCCACCTGACCTTGTTCAGTACCTGTATCCATTGCAGCAGATGAACCGCCCATGCCACCTAAACCATTCACTTGTAAAATTTTAATGTCATCAATATTTTCCATTGGTTTAACGCTTTCACGAATAATTTCGGGTAAATATTTTAACAATGCCAAGCGGATTTGCATTTCTACTTGCTCAGTTGACAAAATATTATTGGCTTCGTTGACTGCACGCGTACCTTCTGCATCTACATGGTATTGTTTTTCTTGTGCTTGTGCGAGCAAGATTTTTGCATCTGCTTCACCTTTAGCTTTTAAACGGACTTTCTCAGCTTCAGCTTCGGCAGCAATACGCACTGCTTCGGCTTCATCGACCGCTGCTTTTTTAGATGCTTCTGCGGCTACTGTAATGGCGATTGCATCCGTTTCAGCCACCTGTTTTGCAGCCACGAGTTCAACAGCTTTTATACGTTCAGCACGTTGTGTTTCACGAACAGTTAAGACCTCTTCTTCGGCTTTGACCGCTTGGGCACGTGCTTGATCAGCAAGTGCTTTTGCTTCAGATTCAGCACGAGATTTTTCAGCAATCGCAATTGCACGATCTTGTTCAGCCAACTCAATGGTTTTCTTCTGTTCTACTTGTGCTTTTTGAATTAACTGTGCTTTGACAATATTTTCATTTTCAACATCACGAGCAGATGCAATACGTTTGAGTTCAACTTCACGATCTGCCGCAATACGTGCTTCTTCTGCTTCACGTTTTTTCGATGCTTCTTGTGATGCAATTTCTGCCAATTGTTCAGCTTTGCGAATGGAAATTTCACGCTCTTGTTGCATTTTTGCATATTCTTCTTCACGTAAAATTTGCAATTGCGCTTGTTGGGTTTCTAAGTTTTTAGCTTTAATTGCAAGATCAGCATCTTGCTCAATATCATTTCGCTTTTTACGACGATCTTCAATCGTTTCAGTCAGTTTAGTTAAACCCTCAGCATCAAAAGCATTTTGGGGGTTGAAAAATTTAAAGCTTGTTTGGTCTAAACCTGTCAAAGATACGGTTTCAAGTTCAAGACCATTTTTAAACAAATCTTCCGAAACGACTTGTTGTACTTTTTGTACGAAATCAACACGCTTTTCATGTAATTCTTCCATTGCCATTTCTGCGGCAACAGCACGTAAAGAATCGACAAATTTACCTTCAACTAAGTCTTTTAATTCAGGCGGTGACATGGTTTTTTTACCTAATGTCTGTGCTGCTGTCGCAATTGATTCCGCCGTAGGTTTTACACGGACATAAAACTCAGCCATGACATCGACACGCATTCGATCTCGTGTGATCAGTGCCTGATCTGCTGCACGTTTCACTTCTAAACGTAAAGTGTTCATGTTGACAGGAATCACTTCATGTAAAACAGGTAATACGATTGCACCACCATTTAAAATGACTTTTTCACCGCCGAAACCAGTTCGAACAAATGATACTTCTTTACTTGATCGTTTATAAAGGCGGGCAATAATGATCCCGATGAAAATAAGCGCAGCTAAAATAAGACCTGCAAGTATTAAAATTTGATTAAAAGATGAACTCATCATGTCATTATCTCTACGTTGTTATTAAAAAATTAAAGTTGAATCGCTTGAAACCCGTTTGCTGTTTTTTGCGTTAAAATCACTTCTTGACCTTGTGAAAAAATCATATCGAGCTCAGGCTCGACTAAGACATAATGTGTTTGACCAAATTGGTCGAGAACTTTAGCTTGAGCAGGATAATTTTTCTTTGCTTCACCTAAGATGATTAATGCGGTACGCCCAATCAGTTCATCACTATGAATGGCTGTGGTTTCATCTTGAGGTAAAATTTTGGAGATCAGTGCAGCACTTACACGTACCAAAGGCATGCATAAAAATAAGCAAGCGGGTGCTGAAATCCAAATCGGTAAATAATGTTGTGTAAATGCAAAAAAAGCCGCTTGTACAGCAAAACCAAAAACAGCATAGACAGTTAAAAAAATAATTAACCAAACTAAAACAGGGATGCGCCCTAAATATAGCCAATCTAAAAATTGCACAACAAAGTTTTGTTCTACATCTAGATCTATTGCTAGACTTTTTGCTTCACCTAAGCCATCAGGAATGAATTGATCTAAAAATCCCTGCGTAGATGCACCTAAAATTAAAAGTAAACATTCAAAAACGCCCAATAACAGCATTAAGCATAAGCTGACACTAAAAAATAAGTTTGAAGGATGTGTAAATAGTTCCCACATTGTCTGAGCTCTTATTTAATTCACAATTTATTTTTGTGATGAGTTTTTAATATTTGGCAACCGCCAAATGATGAGTTAATTCTATTAATAAAGCTAGTTTATATGGTTATTTCAATGTTGACAATATTTTATTAATAATAATTGTAAATCAATAAGTTATTGTTTTTTAGTGATGGTGTACACGACAACGAAAAAATTTGTAATTATTTAAAAACTAGATTATAAATTATACATAACTAGATGAAAGCGTAATCACCATTACAAGGAATGTATGGAGCTGATATTTAAAAGGATTCTTCAAAAGTGTTGTTAAAATCACCGATTATTTTTATTTAAGTTCATTAGAACTAAAGGGAAAAGAGTAGATCATTATTTTAAGCGAAAAAATACGCAATGATTGGGGTGATCATTGCGTAGAACAACGAATTTGT
This sequence comes from Acinetobacter piscicola, assembly GCF_015218165.1. Taxonomy (NCBI): domain Bacteria; kingdom Pseudomonadati; phylum Pseudomonadota; class Gammaproteobacteria; order Moraxellales; family Moraxellaceae; genus Acinetobacter; species Acinetobacter piscicola. The sequence goes on from NZ_CP048659.1 coordinate 1,169,149, forward strand.
AGCTACAAATTCGGTTAAGGAGAAATGTTATGAACTTTGGGGATGGTTCATAACTTGAGATAAATAATAATACTACTCAATAGATACTTCATTAGTTTTAGCGTTAAGTCATGTTAATAAACGTTAAATATTAAGAGATTTATGTTTCTTTAGCCTCTAATATAAAAAAGCCTTTCAATCGAAAGGCTTTTTTATTGAGCAATTTATTTATAACTTAAAAGTGAAAAACACCTAAACCATTTTTGATTTCATCCAGTGTATCTTGAGTGATAATGCGGCACTTATCTGTACCTGTTTTTAAGATATCCATAATGTAATCAGGATCTTTTGCAAGTTCCATACGGCGTTCACGAATCGGGCTAATCAATTCTTTTAACACACCTTCAAGGCGTTTTTTCACTGTACCATCGCCTAAACCGCCGCGACGATAATGTGCTTTAAGTTCTTCAACTTCTTCTTTATTTGGATCAAAAGCGTCTAAATAGGTAAATACAATATTACCTTCAACTTGACCAGGATCTTCGATACGAAGATGGTTTGGATCGGTATACATTGCATTTACTGCTTTTTTAATGTCTTTATCCGAAGCATCTAATACAATAGTATTGCCTAAAGATTTAGACATTTTTGCTTTACCATCAAAACCTGGTAAGCGACTCATATTAGATAGAAGAGCTTTACATTCAGGTAAAACCTCATGACCAATTTGACGATTTAAACGACGAACAATTTCGTTGGTTTGTTCAATCATTGGAATTTGGTCTTCACCTACAGGCACGACAGTTGCTTTAAATGCAGTTATATCAGCAGCTTGTGCGACAGGGTAGCATAAAAAGCCTGCTGGAATATCACGTTCAAAACCACGTAGTTGAATTTCAGACTTAATGGTTGGATTGCGCTCTAAGCGTGAAACAGTCACGAAATTGAGATACAGCATGGTCAATTCATTGAGTGCAGGCAAACAAGATTGTACACAAATCGTGGTTTTTGTTGGATCAATACCGACCGCTAAATAATCTGTTGCAACTTCAATAATATTACGGCGAACTTTTTCAAAATTGTCCGCATTATCTGTCAGTGCTTGTGCATCTGCTAAAAGTAAATGCTGATGATGGGAATCTTGTAACCCTACACGTGAACGTAGTGAACCTACAAAATGTCCTAAATGAAGTTGTCCAGTTGGACGGTCGCCCGTTAAAATAATAGGACGATTGTCTTGATTACTCATTATATATTCCACAGCCGTAAGCGACGACATCTGTTGTTGCTAAATAATATGCCCACATTGTACGGCATAATTTTTTTTTATGTCAGCGAAAAAATCCACTTGATTGCAAAATATAAAAATTTCAAAAATGATATATAAAAATACATGTGCTTATATAAAGCATTTTAAAACTTGATTAAAATATACAGAAATACAGATTAGGATAAAAAGATGGCGAGTAGCTTGTTATTATTATTAGATGATATTGCCACGGTGTTAGATGATGTTGCAGTGATGAGTAAAATGGCCGCCAAGAAAACAGCAGGGGTTTTAGGCGATGATTTAGCACTTAATGCACAGCAAGTGACAGGCGTTCGTTCTGAACGAGAAATTCCTGTGGTGTGGGGGGTGGCAAAAGGCTCATTTATCAATAAATTGATTCTTGTACCTTTAGCACTTTTAATCAGTGTGATTGCACCTTGGTTGATTACGCCATTACTGATTATTGGTGGTCTGTTTTTATGTTATGAAGGTGTGGAAAAAGTTATTCATACGATCATGCATAAAAAAGCAAAAACGGCAGATACAGCCAAGGCTGAATTTGATGCTGTTGAAACAGATTTAGAAAAATTTGAAAAAGACAAAATTAAAGGCGCGGTTCGTACAGATTTTATTTTATCTGCAGAAATTGTGGTGATTTCATTAGGGACAGTCGCGACTCAACCTTTTATGACGAAAGTTTTAGTATTAACTGTGATTTCAATTATCATGACTGTTGGTGTTTATGGTTTTGTGGCGATGATTGTAAAAATTGATGACTTAGGTGTGTATTTAACGGAGCAAGCATCGAACTTAAAGAAAAGTATTGGTCGTGGTTTACTTGCATTTGCACCGATATTAATGAAAACTTTGTCTATTGTGGGTACGATTGCGATGTTTTTAGTGGGTGGCGGGATTATTTCACATGGTATTTCCGCTTTGCATCATTTTACTGAACAAACAGTTGATCAGGTTCAACATATTCCTACCGTGGGTTCAATCATTGGTGCAATGACGCCAACGTTGATTAATTTGGGTATTGGTATCGTGGCGGGTTTTATTGTTCTTATTTTGGTGAATATTGTTCAAAAAATTCGTGGGCAATCTGAAACGGTTTAATTGAGAAAATATCATTAAAATAGAAAGAATTTTATAAAAAATAAGGATAAGGCTATGCGTTGGAAAGGTCGTCGAGTAAGTAGCAATGTCGAAGATCGCCGTGGCGGCGGTGGGGCAAAAGCAGGCGGAATCAGTATTTTAGGCTTGATTGTGGCTTTTGTGGCTTGGAAATTTTTTGGTGTTGATCCACAACAGGCGTATCAAGCAACCAAACAAGTGACTTCAAGTGGACAAAGCCAACAAGTTGCACCTGAAAATTTAACGCCTGAGCAACAAGAAGTGTCAGACTTTGTCGGTACGGTACTTGCCGATACTGAAGATGTTTGGACCCCCATTTTTCAGGCACAAGGTGCACAATATGCTGCACCTAAATTGGTGATGTTTAGTGGGGCAACCAATTCAGGCTGTGGTGCAGCGCAGTCAGCAATGGGACCATTCTATTGTCCAGCAGATCAAAAAGTATATATCGATACGCAATTTTTCAAAGATATGCGTCAGCAAATGGGAATCTCTGGTGAACAAAATCAATCAGAGCTAAGTGCTCAAGATGAAGCTGGAGATTTTGCACAAGCCTATGTGATTGCTCACGAAGTGGGGCATCATGTACAAAATCTTTTGGGTATTTCAGGACAAGTGCAGCAAGCACGCCAGCGTGCGAGTGAGGCACAAGGCAATCAATTATCAGTGCGTTTAGAATTACAAGCAGATTGTTTGGCAGGTGTTTGGGCAAATAAAACCCATCAAAAAACTCAGTTCCTTGAACAAGGTGATGTGGAAGAAGCGATGGATGCTGCTGAGAAAATTGGGGATGATTATTTACAGAAAAAAGCACGTGGTTATGCAGTACCTGATAGCTTTACACATGGAACCAGCCAACAACGGATGCAATGGTTTCAAACAGGTTTAAAAACAGGTGACATGAATAGTTGTGATACTTTTCAATAAAATATCGGTTCATATATAAATAAAGGAAAGTAAAACTTTCCTTTATTTATTTAAAAAGGTTTGAAAATCACGCACTATTCGAATACAAACATAGAGTGCAAATAGACTAAAAAACCATAATAAAATCAATTGAAATTTTAGGCTTTCTATATCTGTTGTATAAAATTGATGAATTTGTTGATTGTCAAAATGAAAGCTTTTTGTCTCGAGATTTTGTGTATTTTGATAATTAACATTTTGAATATAATGATATTTACCGTAATGAACTAAATCTAACGTTTTAATTTGACGCAAATAATGTTGATTATCTGCATTTGTACATAAGCTATTCATATAGTGTTCACATGATATTGTGAAGATATAGCCTTGGTTGGGTAGGGTAATAAATATTTTTTCATCAGGCTTTTGGTTGTTACTGACCAAGCGCAATTCTTTAAGGGGTGTGCTCGCTAAATGCGTGTATTGAGGGGTGACTTGATGTGCAGTGAAAGCTTCATAGGTTTTAACTAGAGTTGTCCAAATCAGTAAAGTACTGACAATACCAATCAACGCTGCATAAAAATATCGGAAGATGATTTTAAAACGCATACAGTCATAAAAAATTGCAAAATTTGATAATACCGATTTCAAACTCGCTTTTAAACGCTTTTAAACGCTTTTAAACGCTTTTAAACGCTTTTATTAGAAATGATGTTGCAACTTGAGATTTATGTTAAAAAAATTATTTTTTACGGGCACTTGTTGGCATTTCTTTGTAAAATTATATAGATTTAAAAAATCACTTTTATTTCTTGATTCATTTTAAAAATGATTAGGTTGTAGTTGTTCACATATATTAAAAACTGAAAAAGGGTAAGCATGGGTAATTATTTTTTTCTACAAGTCTTGACAGTCGTTTTTGCTTTATCCATTGCAACTACCATTTTTAATAAGCGAATTTTAGGGTTTCCACAAGCCATTGGAGTACCGTTGGTTTCAGCGATATTTGTCTTTATTTTGCAATGGGGAGCGAGTTTGCTAAATGGCAATCAATTTATCTCCATTAATATTCATAATATTGAAGAAGCGGTTAGACATATTGATTTTTATGACTTTTTGGTCAATGGTGTAATTTGTTTTATTTTAACTTCCTCTGCATTGAAGTTTAAAGTATCTGATTTAAGAGTCCATTGGAAACCCATTAGTATCTTGGCGACCATTGCTTTGGTACTTTGTGCGGTGTTTTTTGCAGGTATAGTGTTTGGTTTTCAGTATCTGATTGGTAATCCTGTACCTATTTTGGTGTTGTTATTATTGGGTTCAGCATTGGGGGCGACTGACCCGATCGGGATTAAAGGTGTACTTAGTTCGGTACGTGCACCACATCATTTAATGGTTAAACTTGAAGGTGAATCGCTATTTAATGATGCGATGTGTATCGCCGTTTTTATGACGTTACTGAATGTGTTGGAAGGTGAACACTTTAGTTTGGTTGCAACTTTACAAACCTTGCTCTATGAAATTGTGGTTGCTGTGATTATCGGTTGGGCATTTGGTTTAGGTATTTTACGTTTACTGCGTGGTAAACATGAAATGGAGTCTTTGATTTTAACCACAGCGCTACTGGCATGTGGTTCATATCTTGTGGCGTTGTTTGCTCATGCTTCTGCACCTATTGCCTGTGTAATCGGTGGTTTGATTGTTGGAAATAAATGGAAAGAAATTTTACAAGAGCGTGAAATTCGTGAAGTTAATCATTTCTGGCATACTGTTGAAGGCATTATTAATTCTTTCTTATTTACCTTAATTGGTCTTGAGATTTTTATTTTAGACTTGAGTACAAGTTTGATTTTAGGAGGGATCTTTGCTTTCTTTGCGTTACATTTATCTCGTTTTGCAGCAAACTATTTGGCTTTTGCATTTTTTCCTTCTTTCAGACACAAGAGCTATAATGGCAGTTTAGCGATTCTATCTTGGGGTGGGGTACGTGGTGGTATTTCGCTTGCCTTGATCTTAGCTGTCGCAAACATTCCTGAATTACGTGATTATAGTAGTATTTTAATTGGTTATACGTTTATTAGCGTATTGCTCTCAGGTATTGTTTGTGGTCTAGGTTTGCCTGCGGTGATGAATGCTTTTTATTACAACCCGAATGAAGAAAAGCAAGGTTTCAAAGGTTGGTATCAGCGTATGTGTCATAAAATGAACCGTAAAGGCGTAAAATATATTGTTGGTGAAGACGCTGAAGGTCATGAAACAATTACGATTTATAACCCTGAAGCTTTAGTTGATAAAAAATCAGATGATGGTGTGGCCTCTGTACACCGTCCAGATAAAGCACAAGAAGTAAAACGTTTGGAAAATCCAAGTAATTTCTAAAGTTGAGTATTGTGTTCAACATAAAAAAACCGAATGTTTTTACATTCGGTTTTTTAATGAGAAAAATCATTTAATTGGTAGATGGAAAGTACACCGTATTGGCTGCTTTAAAGGTATTGACGTGTAAAGGAACTAAATCATCCAATTTCTGATAACCACCAGCTAAAACAAACATAATGGGTAAATTGTATTTTTTAGCCAATTTAAATACCATTAAATCTCGTTCATAGAGCATTTCAGTACTGAACCACTTTGAACCACAACGGTCATTTTGATGACAGTCCATGCCTGCTTGATAGACGATTAAATCCGCTTGCCATGCTAAAGCATGTTCAAACCCATCCACCACCGCTTCAGCATATTGCTCAAATGATCCCTTTTTATTATGGATATGCCGTGTGATACTGCGTTCATAAGTCGCACACCCAAATGCCAAAGCATAAATACTAAAATTAAACAAATTTTCAAATCTTAGCGTATATTCTGCTGTGCCATTACCACCGTGTTGGTCACAATCAAGCACAAAGATTTTTTTATGCGGATATTGTTGTGCGATCAAGGCTAAGCCGTTGAAAGTACAATAGGCATTACCATGCTCATAAACAGCATGATGAAAACCTTGTGCAATATTGGCTGCTATGCCTTCTTTGAATGCAATTTCTGTGGCTAAAAGTTGACCTGATTGAACGGCTAAAATTGCTTCCCTAAATTGTAAACTCCATTGTTTAAAGCCTTGCATGGTGGCAAGTGGTTTTTTACCTTGGACAAATGCTTGTACATAAGCGGGGTCATGAATACCATATAAAATTTTGGGATCGATACTTTCAGGATCAACCAACTCGGCCATTTCATCTGCTTCAAGTACTTGTGCAACAGCAGTCAGTTTTTCCATGCTATTCGTATGCGTTTTTGCAAAATATTGAGGTGAATAGCAAGCTTTTAACATGAAGTATTCTCAACTAAATCTGTTCTTGAGCAACGGCAATCAGTTGTTTAAGCTCAGTTGTTTCTGGGCTAAATAAACCATTATCAATTTGTTGTTTAAAGTGCGAAGTAAATGCACGTGCTCTATTTTCAGGGGAAATCGCCAAAGTCGTTAAACGTAAAAACCAAAAACCAATCACATCATGCACAGAAATGACATGACCTTTGAAGTTTTTATTGGGACGTTTGGCAATCGTCTCTTCGTCATAATATACCGAAAATAAGCTGCCAAGGGGAATACGAATACCATTAATAATTAAAGGCACCAGATTAATACAAGAATGGTCATCGCCCATTTTGATTTTTTCCATCAAAATTGGTTTTTCATTCTTATCTACAAAAATATTAATGTTGCCTTGACGTAACATGCGACCATGCGCAATTTTAAGGAAAAAGTTTTCTGCCATTGGGCAAGAACCCACTTTCGGTTTTTCACTCAGATTTTTAAGTTCTAAACTGTCTACGTCCTGAGGATCTTTACGTAAAATAATATCTTCTAAGAATTGGCACAGTAGCTTACTTTCTTCTTTTTCGACATGTTCATGGATATTACGGAGTTTGGCTTGAAAAGCAACTTCATTGGCTAATGCACTAATGAACGGATCATCACGATCTTGATGTTTTGCTAAAAATTCACGTACTTCAGCATTAATGTCTAAATTGCGCCATGTTTTTAATTCTAAACCGTGTGCAGTTGCATTGGCTAAAATCGTTCTCAGCGCTTTAGTATCGTATTGATCAAATATTTTAAAGTCTTTGAAGTCAATTTCATCTTGTTCTGAGTTGATAAACTCAGCCACTACACGTGTTGCTTGAGTATAGCCACAACCTCGGCGTTCAGTTTGATGACTAAAATGCTCATTTAACATTTCAGTTAAATTTTTAGCCAATGGATGTAAGTGTTCGTTAAAACATCTTAAAACTTCATGTTCTAAAATGACATCACTCATGTGTATTCCCCAATCAAGAATTCTTTATCGTTTTTTAAATTATTTAATCGCTTAACAATAATAAATTTCTATAATTTTCACAATACTTTCATAAAATAGAGTGCTTATTTTGTGTGAAATTTCTTCAAAAAAGGTTATTTTGTGGTATTTTTAAACAATAAAATTGCGTAATTTTAGTAATTATAGCTTTTTAAGTGTGAAGCAGTAGTTGTTTTCTACTGCTTTTGGTGATTTATTTTAAGCCATTCAGAAAGTTTAGATAAGGTTGAACTAATAATTGTTCTTGTTCCATGATGGGCATATGTCCTACACCTTTCAAGATCAATGGCTCTTTGGCATTTTTCAATAAAGACTTAAGTTCAGCAGCAGCTTCAACATTAATGACTTTATCTTTGTCTCCCCATGCGATGAGCACAGGCTGATCAATGGAACGTGCTGCTAAAGCAAACGTTTCTGGCGTATATACTTTTGACATTAAAATCAACTGTTCCACAAGTTTGGCATTGTTCGCTGCTTGTGAAATCATTAACTTTTCTTGAGCTTCTTTGAGTTCATTGGGGATAAAAGGCGGGAGTGCAGTTGCAATGCTTAGCACTTTGTCTAAATCTCCTTTTTTCGCCACAATCATACTGCGTAAAGTGGTTGGATCTTTCAAATAAGGTGTATTTGCAGATTTAAATACACCTGCACTATCTACTAAAAACAGAGATTTGGTATCGACGGGATATTGTGCTGCATAGAGGAGTGCAATAGAGCCTCCCATACTATGACCTGCAACGTGTAAACCTTGTTCAATTTTTGCAGCTTCAGCAAAACGGCGTAATTTTTCAGTCATATTCGGAATAGTATAGTCAAAATCTGCAGCGACTTTGCTGTCACCTTGACCGGGTAGATCTGGAATAATGACATGATAATAAGGGGTTAAATAACGAGCCAAACGATTCCAATTGTCTCGACTGCCTGCTAAACCGTGCACTAACATCAAGGTCGGTTTACCGGCTTGTCCACCTTCACTATATGCCCAATCGATTTCACCTACTTTGAGGCGTTTGGATTGTAAACCCGCCCATGTGCGCTCTTGTTGTAAAACACTCTGAATATCTATTGCTGCAAAAGCCTGACTAGGTAGACTTGCGGTTGTGACAAAGCCCAAACTTAATGCTGTAGAAAGCATGAGTTTACTGAAGATTCCTTTCATTTGTAGTACTCTATGTTTTTGTTGTTCAATATGATTTAAGACTAAAACAGTATTTTTTTTAATACATTTGCCAAAATATAAAATTAGAGTGTGTTTAAGCCAATGATTACTCAAAATTCATCTGCATCGACTGCTGAATTGACGCAAATGATCATCGCTGTTGTGGTACAAATTCCTTATGGAAAAGTTGCAAGTTATGGGCAAATTGCCAAATTGGCAGGATTACCTAGGCATGCGCGGTTGGTTGGGCGAGTTTTAGGACAGTTGGAAGCGGGGCATGATGTTCCTTGGTATCGGGTGATTAATGCTCAGGGAAAAATAAGTACCCATACATTGGACGAGCAAGGGATGAATATTCAGCAAGCTAAATTGTTGGCTGAAAGTATTGTCGTGTTAGATGGAAAAGTAAATATGAAAAAATATGCATGGCAACCTTGAAATAAAATGCAGCAAACACTGATTTTTTATGTCGGATTATTTGTCACTTTATATACATGTATTGGGTTGAGTTTAGATACGCTATGTTATCTCTTTGGGAGAAAACTACCCGTGAAAAATTTGCAACTGAGTTACTATGCAAATTATTCGCAAGTCGGAGATGTGTATCATTTACAAGGGCAATATACTTTTGAAATCAATGGGCAAATGTATACGGCTAAACGAATGAATTATCTCGGTTTAGCCGCAGGAGCACTCAGTAAGAAAAGAGTTGAAAAACATATAGAAAAAGTCAAAAAACGTGGTCAGGTGTATGTGTTTATGCCTTATCCGAAAATTAATTGTTTAGTACCATTTTATTATTCATGGATGTTTTTTGGGGCAATCATTTTATTTGGACCTCTGGCTTTATGGGTGGTGTAAATAAAACATCCCTATCACTTGATAGAAATGTTTTATAGCAACTCATATTAGGCGTGTTTTACAACCAAAACAGGTACATTTACAGTCGTTAATAAGCTTTGAGCCACACTACCGATCAGTAGCTTTTTGAAGCCACTACGTCCATGAGAGCTGATAATCACAAGATCTGTTTTTAACTCTTCAGTTGCTTTGGCAATGGCTTTGGCAATATTTTCACCTTCGAGCAATTTAACTTCTACATCGACTCCTTGCTCTTTAAATTTCGCTTTTGCTGTTGCTAAGTTATCTAAAATATAATTGCGCGCACGTTCGATCAATTGGTTACTTTGACCATGCACCATATACTCATTGGCAATATAAGGATCTAGAGTCATGACTTGGACAACAGTCACATGAGCATTAAATTTTTTAGCAATTTCTACGGCTTCAGGCACTGCAGCAAGTGATGTTTCAGAACCATCAACAGGGACTAAAATATTTTGAAAAGTCATAAAATTCTCCTTATAGTTATTACAAAAATATAGATATTTTTTCGGCTATAAATTCATCATATATGAAAAGAAATGATTTGAAAATGGCTAAAAAACAAGTGAGCTATAAATATTGGTTTTTAATTTATATTTAATATAAGAATATGTATTTTAAAATAATTTATACTAAATTGGTCGGGTTTTAAATTGTAATATTGAAATGTGGTGTAATAGGCTTTATCGATTTCAATATTACAATTTGTTGATGCTTTTGCCTTTTTAAATCATGTGAAATAGAAAGTAAAAATAACTCGAATTAAGATAAAATTAATCTTGCTGTGTGAGTTCTAAAGCACGTTGATATGCCACTTTTTTCTTGATTCCAGTCAAATCGGCGGCCAGTTGTGATGCCGCTTTAACGGATAAATCCTCAAGCAAACGCAAAAGTAATTTGTCTAGCTTTTCTTGATTTAGATCATGCTCTTGTGTTGCACCGCCAATGACTAGCACAATTTCACCTTTTTGTTGATGATGATCATTTTCAATGAATGCCAGTAATTCTGCTAAAGTCATTTTTTTTATGGTTTCAAAGGTTTTGGTAATTTCTCTTGCAAAACCGACAGGACGTTCTGCACCAAAGACCTCAACCATATCTTTGACACAATCTAAAATACGATGTGGTGCTTCATAGATAATCAAGGTTTGTGTTTCATGTTTTAACTTTTCGAGTTGCAACATGCGTTGTGATTGTTTAGAGGGTAAAAAACCTTCAAAACTAAAGCGATCACTGGGTAAACCCACAGCACTCAGCGCGGCAATCGCTGCACATGCGCCCGGTACAGGAATAACACGGATATGATTTTCTTGTGCGGCACGGACCAGTTTAAAGCCAGGGTCACTGATCAAAGGAGTACCTGCATCACTGACTAAAGCGATATCTTCACCATTTTTGAGTCGTTCAATCAGTATATTAATTTTGTTACTTTCATTATGATCATGACATGCGGTTAATGGTGTTGAGATATTATAATGCTTTAAAAGTTGTGCAGATTGGCGTGTATCTTCTGCCGCAACGACAGAAACAGATTTTAAGACTTCAATGGCACGAAAGGTCATGTCATCTAAGTGCCCAATTGGGGTCGCTACAACAAATAACTGAGCACTCATAAGGGGTTCTCCATGATTAAGAATAAAAAAGTGAATTATAGACAGACCGTACTCGGTCTTGGTTTGATGAGCATGATGTGGATGGCACATGCAGATGTGTTGGTTATTTTACCCGAAACAGGGCCTTTGGCGCGAGCGAGTAGTAGTATTAAACTGGGAATATCGACTGCATATCAGGCAATGGGGGCAAAAACAGTTTTAAAATTTGTCAATAGCGATCAAAAATCCATGAGTGCTGTGTTAAAACAACAAGTCGATCAGCACACGCAGATGATCATTGGACCTTTGGCACGTCATGATGTAGAGGAGATTGTTAAACTTGCACCTAAAGTGCCTGTATTGGCTTTAAATGAAGTGACCATTAAACACCCTAATGTCATGCAATTTAGTTTGTCAAAAAAAGAGGATGCCGCCGCTTTGATGCGTACGATGCAGGCAGATCAAATCAATAAATTATATATTTTACAACAACCTGAAACTATTGAAGAAAATAAAGCATTTTTGAATGCGGTTTCACAACAATTCCAAGGGCAAATTGAAATCCTCAACAATATACCTACGAAAATGGTGAAAAGTGAAGGCTTATTATTATTGGGTAATTATGCTTGGATTCGTCAGTTGAAAAAATTACCTGTTCGTAATCTATATATGCAAGCACTCGCCGTAGAAGATAGTCAGCCTTTACCCAAAGGTATAAAATTTTGTGATGTACCTTCTCTTTATCTTCCTGATTGGAAAGATGTTCTAACGGCTTATCAGCAAAATCCAACGCCTATGCCATATCAACGTTTATATGCCTTTGGCGGTGATGCTTGGCAAATTGCTCAAATTTATTTAGCTCAATCTAAGCAATCTACGATAGATTTTCATGGACGTACTGGAGAAATTCATGTTGAACATCAGCAAATTAAGCGTCGGCCGATGTGTTTTATAAGTACGGGTACAAGTTTAGCAGTCGCTTAATCGTTCAAATGGGGCAACGTTATGAGACTTAAAGTTAAAACTTTAAGACAACAGCTCGGTGAATGGGCAGAGCAGATGGCACTGAATGTGCTTGAGCAACATGGTTTTGTTTTACTGTATAAAAATTATTATGCCCGATGTGGTGAAATAGATCTCATTGTACAAAAAGCCAATGAGCTGATTTTTGTTGAGGTGAAAGCTCGTGCCAAAACTGAATATGGCACTGCTTTGGAAGTCATTACACTGGCCAAACAACGCAAAATTGTGAAAACAAGCTTAAAGTTTTTACAAGATCATGCAGAATTTCAGGATTTTTATTATCGTTTTGATGTAGTTTGTTTTGATTTTCATCAAGAAATTGCAAAAAATGTACAGCATGACTTTTCAAAAATCTCGTATGATCTACAGTGGATTGAAAATGCATTTACTTTAGATGCAGACTTGATTAATCTGTGACTGAAATTTAAGCATAATTGCTTATAAAAGATAGAAATAATGATTTCAATGAGGAGTCTTGCTGAGTGTTAAACCGAATTGTCATTACAATGTTGTGTGTAGCAAGTTTATCTGGATGTGCAAGCTTCATCTCTGGGGGGACGGGCAGTACGCCTGTAGGAACAGAAAGCGGAGTAAGATCACTGGGTCAGGTATTTATTGATTCTTCCATTGAACGTACTGCAAAAATTAATTTATATAAATTAGATTCGAGATTTAAACAATCCCGTATCAATATTAACAGTTTCCATAGCAATGTGTTGCTGACAGGGCAAGTGCCTGACGCGCATTTAAAGCAACTTGCTGAAGATAATGTCCGCGCGATGAGTGATGTAAAAGCTGTACATAACTATATTACAGTAGGTAATCAGATCAGTTATGGGACGATCATGCAAGACGCTTCAGTGACTGCAAATACGCGTGGTTTGATCATGAAAGCGCCTGTAGTTTCAGACAATAAGGTGCTCGTACATACTGAGGATGGTGTGTTGTATGTCATGGGGCGTTTAAATAATGCTGAAAGTAATGATTTAAATGACGTACTGCAAAAAGTTGGCAATATTACCCGAATTGTTACGCTTTTAGATAATGTAGAAATCGCAAATCGTCAGATGCAAAATTCATCTTTTACCGTTGCGCCAACGGGATCCAATGCTCAGCCTGATGTGCAAACCCCTGTAGCGATAGATCCTGATGCTGTAGAGCCGAGTAGCAATGTTCAGCCGTAATTTTCAAGACAAACAACAATTCGTGTTGAAAAAAATCCAAGCGTTTAAAGCATTTTATGCAGATTTTCGACTGTATGATCTTGCGAGTATCACGATTAATGGTTTGACACCTAAAAAAGGTTATCAACTGCATGCCAATATTGCCTATGGATTAAAAGCAAGACAACGCTTGGATTTGTATATTTCGGAGCAAAAACAAAATAAGCCTTTGATTATATTTGTACATGGCGGAGCTTGGAGCCATGGAGATAAAAGTGCTTATAAGTTTGTCGGTGAGGCTTTTAGTCGTTATGGCTATGATGTTGCTGTCTTAAATTATCATCTTGCACCCCAGTTTAAGTTTCCAACTTATGTGGATGACTTGGCAATTGCACTCAATTTTTTAGAGCAGCAACAGATGCGATTGGGGATTTCGACACAAAATATTGCCTTAATGGGGCATTCTGCGGGGGCATTTAATATTGCTTCATTGTTGTATCATCCTCAACGGTTTCAATCTGCAATCAAGACACAGATTAAAGCAATTATTGGGATAGCAGGGCCTTATCATTTTGATTATAAAGGTGATCCTTTAGCAGGACATGCCTTTGATCAAGATACGCCGTATCAACATGTGATGCCGTATTATTTTGTTGAAAAAAATGAAGTGCAGCACTATTTGTTTTTGGCTGAAAATGATCAAATTGTGAAAGATACCAATAGTTTTGATTTGAAAAATAAGCTTGAAGCTTTAGGTAATCATTGCCAAATCTGTGTGATCCCCAAAACAGGACACGTTTCAATTATGGGCAGTATTTCCAGTTTATTCAGCCGTTTTTATCGGACGCGTTCCGAGATTATCAAGGCATTGGATCAGACTTTTGAAAGACTTTAAATGTATCGCTTGAATGAAGAAAAAGCAAAATGCCTGAATTACTCAGGCATTTTTTTATTGAAAATGACATGTTCTATCATGGCATGGGCGATACTGCCTGAAATGGGAATCTCAGGTAATGCATCAAATTTAAAGAATTTTGCATCACTAATTTCTTCTTCTTGTAGTACAAGCTCGCCTGATTCATATTCGGCTTTAAAGGCTAACATCAGATTGCTTGGGAAAGGCCAAGGTTGGCTCGCTAAATACTGAATATTCTTGACTTTAATACCCACTTCTTCAAGTGTTTCGCGTTCAACCGCTTCTTCAAGGGTTTCACCCACTTCGACAAAGCCTGCAATTAAACCATACATATTGCTGGTATTTTTAGCATTTTTTGCCAATAAAATTTCATCTTCTCCACGGGTAATCACGGTAATGATACATGGCTGTACACGAGGATATTGGTGATAACGGCATGCAGGACAGACCATGGCATATTCGGTTGGATGAACTTCGGTTTCATGACCACAATGGCTACAAAACTTATGATTACGACGCCATTCTAACAGTTGTAATGCCCGACTGGCTTGCTCAAACTGCACTTTTGTCCACTGTGAAATGAGCTGACGAATGGGAACCAGTTGATAGCCTGTAGGAATATTTTCTTCAATAAATAAGTCTCGGGCGATGATTTGATCACCTGAATGAAATACTAAATCACTTGCCAGCTGCTCAACTTTGGGAAGTTGGAAATGATCATCGACTAAAAGTTGGTGATGATGAAAAATATAGGCAAGTGATAAATTAGTATCTTGATTACACATTAGGCAGTCGCTTTTAAGTTTTGGCTACTGTTCAATGCTATATCAAACATCGACTGTAAAACAGGTTGTTTGTTTTGTAAATTATCAATCATCATATCGGCACTTGCTAGAATTTCTAACAAAGCTTGTACTTGTTGTGGGTTTAATATCGCTTGTTGAGACAGTTGTGCTTCTACAAAATCTGCGCTATCACGTAAAGTTTTTTGACTTTCTTGTGAACCTAAGAACAGCATTGCACCACTGATTTCTTTCAACTGCATAGGAATATTGGCAATATGTTCATTGTTCTGTTCAGAGATATATTGCACTAAAGTTTGACTCGTTGCATCGATTTGAACTTTACTTTCCGCCAATAAAACTGTATGTGCATCATCTAAACGATCAAGTGAAATGTGTAGATTATTGACACGTAGTTGTAAGCGATTGGAGGTGTAATTACGCTCTAAGATCCCAATAGAATTCATCGCAGATAAAATGCTATTCATTAATTGTTGGGCATAGTTTTCATTACTTAACGAGGTATGATCAGATAACAAAGCCGCTTGTTGTGTGAGTTCATTTGCTGCTTCATTTAAGTTTAATACTTTGAAAATATTGACTAAAGCGAGTAATTTATTCTTAAGTTCGGCCGTTTTTTCATCTGACATATTTTCGTAGTTATATTCGATATCATTACGAATTTCACTCATTTCATCGGTAATGAGCTTACTTGCAGTATGAATCGTTTCAAAATCAGGACCATATAAATGGCGGCTGAATACTTGTAACTGGTTGTCCGTTAAAATGTCATCGCCTGCATTGATTTTTTCACGTAGGTATTGTGAGAGATCATTGTCTTGACTAATACATAAGCTGATTACGTTGGCAATTTCAAGAGTGTTGACATTGAATTGTTGTGGATCTTGTAGAAATGCAGCGATATGTGTTTCGATTTGAATGAGTGTGCGTAAACGTGCATCACTTAAAATAAGATCTTTAATGTTTTGTAAGGCATTGGCAACCAATTTCCAATATTGTGCAGTGGCTGTTGCTTCTGACAAATAAGACAGATATGAACCAACGAGTTGTAAACCTTGAAAATCAAGTGGTGATTCTTGTTGTTTAAGCAAATTATTCAAGCAAATTTTATACAGCTTATGTACATAAGCAGACTTTTCAAGTTCAGGTGCAGCTTGAAGCTCTAAGTTTGGCACGACACAGTCTAAAAGTGGTGCAATACTTTCACCATCTTGTGTCAGTGGTTTACCCAACGCTAATTCTAAACGGTTTAAGGTGTCTAATAGAAACTGATGAACTTTGACTTCGCGTAAGCAAGTAAACTCAATAAAACGCTTCAGCATGGTGGTGCCTTCGCTGAGCGCAAGTACGTCTGAGGTTTTGATATTTTGTGGATCTTGCATGATTTTACGCATCAGTTCAGCAGCGTATTCAGTCAGTTGCGCAAGTTGTGGCATGTCAATTAAACGAATGACATGTGCACATTGCTCAAACTGATTCAGTGCATCATCAATACCAAAAGGCAATGTTTGATCTTCAACCAAACTGCTGACAGCAGACTCTACCAATTGAATCGAGTTATCCACTTCATTTTTTATTATTAATAAAGCCGTTGGATCGAAATAAATTGATGTTTGATAAGACATCAAAGCCCCCTGATAAAAAATACATGTTTTAGTTTTTTAGTCTTTATCTTAAAGACTAATTTTTAGATTTTAATATCGCTTAAATGCGCAGCTTTTACAATAGACTTATGCCATCATTGCCATAGTTTCTATGTCTTGCATAACGAATTGCATGTGATTTACCCAAAAGCAAAATATAAGAAAGATGCGATATGAACTTTATCAACGGGCAAAGAGGCAGGCTGTACCATTTTTTTCTTGATATTCATCCATCCATGTTTGATGTGCTTCAAGTTCTGCTGCTGAAGCTAGAATGACAGGTGCATCTAGATCGATTTTTTGACGTACTTGTGCATCATTAGAAAATTCGTCGTCATTCGACAAAGCGTCCATATCAAAAGAGACTTGTCCACCCGTCATCGCTAAATAGACGTCAGATAAAATTTCCGCATCCAGTAATGCACCGTGGAAAGTACGATCCCTTTGCGGAATTTCATAACGGCGAACCAAGGCATCTAAGGAGTTTTTTTGTCCTGGATGCTTACTTTTTGCCATGGCTAAAGTATCGGTGACAGTACACACCTCAGACAATGCGACGAAACCACTACGTTTAAACTCCATATCTAAGAAGTTCATATCGAAGCTTGCATTATGTGCAATGATTTCGCTGCCTTTTAGATAGTCAAATAAGACTTGGGCAATGTCATTGTATTTCGGTTTATCTTTTAAAAACTCATCGGTGATACCGTGAATTGCTTCTGAGTCGCCCACAGGTTTTTCAGGGTTAATATAAATATGAATTGAGCTACCTGTTAGTTTACGATTGATCATTTCAATCGCACCGACCTCGATAATTCGGTCGCTATCTTGAAAATAAAAACCTGTGGTTTCTGTATCCAAGATCAATTGGCGTGGACCTTGTATATCGAGTTTTTTCGGAGTAATGACAATCTGTGGATGTGATGAAGTACTTGAGCTGATAGTTTCATTCACTTCATTTTGCTGTGCTATGGCATTAGAGCCTGTTATTTGAGATGAATCGCTTTCATCACTTGTATAGTTCACTTCATGCATGACTGATGTCGTCTCTGAGGCATCGGTTATTTCAGCATTTTCAAATTCATCAGGCATATCTTGATCAGTTAAATCAAAACCAAAAGGGTCGTCTAAAAGCCAATCTGTTTCAACTTTTTTTTTATCTTCAGTCATGGGAGTATTTGCCTGTGTCGCTGTTTTTTGAACCGTGGTGATTTGTGGTGTGGTTATGCCTTTGGCAGTATTTGCTGCACCTAAGTTGGCAAGTTGATCTGCCATTTCATTGCCCGCGTGTCCCGCATGTCCTTTAATCCAATTCCATTCAATATCACGATCTTTGCAGGTTGCATCAAGTTCTTTCCAAAGGTCTGGATTTTTCACATCTTTCCAGTTTTTCTTTTTCCAACCTTCAATCCACTCCGTGATGCCGCGTTTGACGTAGTTGGAATCTGTCCAAAGAACCAATTTTGCTTCTTTTGGACAAAAGGCAATCCCTTGAATGGCTGCTGATAGTTCCATACGGTTATTGGTTGTTTCAAGTTCACCCCCACAGAGTTTATGTTCTTCTGTTGCTGTAATGACATATGCGCCCCAACCCCCAAGTCCGGGATTGCCTTTACATGCACCATCTACATAAAGCGTGATTGTTTGAGACATAGTGATAACCAATGAAATTGAATTTAGTGTTGAACATAACGAGCGAAGAATTTATTGTATACGCAAATCGCGCCTTTCAACGGGCAGAACGGCGATTTTTTTAATTTTTTGTAACATTTGTAAGCAGTTTGCTTGCAATAAGTGCCTTGTATGAGTCAGATGCTCTACTAAAATGGCATGGATAAAATAATTTACTATATTTTGATGTTCGGAACCCTGTATGTCTAAACCAACCACAATTGCGTGGCAGCCCAATTCTTCTGCTTTATTTAAATTATCATTCATGACATCAGCACTGGCTGCCATTGGGTTAATGACAGGGTGTTCTTCTTCGCAAACTGTGACCAAGACACAAACCAGTAAGCAAACAGGAATGTTAGATGCAAGCAGTTTAGATTCTTTAGAAGATCTATTGTCTGCAACTGATATGCGTGCAGTGGAAGGTGATCGTTTATTGATTTTAAAACATGGTGATGTATGGAAACGTATGTCCGTTGGTTTTAAAATGAATGAAGATCGTTGGGACCCTCGTATTGATGCTCAGCGTAGTTGGTTTGCAGCACGTCAACCGTATATTGACCGTTTGAGTGCGCGTGCATCTCGTTATTTGTACCATACTGTAAAAGAAGCTGAGCGCCGTGGTTTACCTACAGAATTAGCATTATTACCGATTATTGAAAGTTCTTATGATCCTGCCGCAACTAGTAGTGCAGCGGCAGCGGGAATGTGGCAGTTTATTCCAAGTACAGGGAAAATTTACGGTTTAAGACAAACAAGTGCCTATGATGGTCGTCGTGATGTCGTTGAGTCGACGCGTGCAGCTTATGAATTTTTAGGTAGCTTATATAATCAATTTGGTTCTTGGGAATTGGCACTTGCTGCATATAATGCAGGTCCAGGTCGTATTCAACAAGCAATTAATCGTAATGAAGCAGCGGGTCTACCGACAGATTATTGGTCATTACGTTTGCCGCAAGAAACTATGAACTATGTCCCACGCTTCTTGGCCGTGGCACAAATTGTTAAAAATCCACAAAAATATGGGGTAACTTTACCTCCGATTGCCAACCGTCCGCATTTTAGGGAAGTTTCTGTGCCTGCGGGTGTACAGTTAAATCAAATTGCTGCAACCACAGGTTTAAGTCGTGCAGAATTGTATGCGTTAAATCCAGGGCATCGAGGTGAAATTATAGATCCTTCAAGTCCAATGAAGATTTTAATTCCTGCGGATTTAAACCCGACTATCGATGCGAAATTAAAAAAACTACAGTCTAGTACAGGCGGTTATTGGGCAAATACGGCGCCTGCTTATGTTCCTGCACCTAGCTATGTCCCTGCAAATACAGGTACACC
This sequence comes from Acinetobacter piscicola, assembly GCF_015218165.1. NCBI lineage: Bacteria > Pseudomonadati > Pseudomonadota > Gammaproteobacteria > Moraxellales > Moraxellaceae > Acinetobacter > Acinetobacter piscicola. Next base: position 1,188,980 of record NZ_CP048659.1, read on the forward strand.
GATTACGCCTACAACCACGAATCCACCCGCGTTAATTGCAAGTACAGCACCTGTTCAGTCTGCGAAAGTTGTAACGAGTACAGTGCCAACGACAACACCATCACCTACGACGTTGAAAACAACGCCGCAAGGATCATCGGCCTTGGCTGCGTTTGCAGCAGATGCGACTGTGCCAAGTGCACCACGTATTCCTGTTGCAGTCACTCAAGCAAGCAATGTAAAACCTGTGACTGTTGAACCACCGTTATCGGCACAGGAACGTGAACAGATTGTAGCTGCAGTGAAAGCAGATGATGCAAAGTTAACGGTAAAGCAAGTGGTTGAACCACAAGCAACGCAAGCTGAAAAAGATGAAGTCGTTAAAGAAATCAAAGCCATTGCACCACAAGGGACAGAAATTGTTGACCCTTATGATGGTAAAATTAAGTTAACTGCGATTCAAACAAGTCAATCCGTTGCAGAGCAACAGGGTCGGGAAAATACAGTTGGTTTTGCTTATCCAAAAGGTTTGGCTGAACCTACAGCGATCAGTGCGGATGAAGCAAAACTCAATCAAGACAAAAAGTTTGAAAAAACGGAAAGTGAAGTGGTTGTGGTGCCACCAAAAGGTAAGCGCAGTACCTATACGGTATTGGCGGGCGATACTTTGGCATTGATTGCCATGAAAAATGGGGTAAATTGGCGTGACATTGCCAAATGGAACCAAGTCGATCCAAATGGAACTTTATTTGTTGGTGCAACTTTATATTTATATGACGCTAAACCACAAGATGTTGAAAGCTCAAGTAAAAAAGTGGATAGCATGCCTGCCACATATACAGTTAAACCGAATGACAGTTTAATTGGTGTTGCCAATCAATTTAATTTGTCTGTATCACAATTAGCAAGTTATAACAATTTGACTACCACCAGTAATTTATTTGTGGGTCAAAAGCTGCACCTCAAAGACAATGGTAGCGATAAACTCTCTGCACTCAATAAAACTTTAGTTCGTTCTGATACAAGCAAGCCTGAAGCTAAAATTAAGACAAAGCCTTATGTGGTGAAACGTGGTGAATATCTCAAAGTGATCGCGGATCGTTATGCCTTGTCAGTACAAGAATTGGCAGATTTAACACCAGGCTTGGAAGTGGGGAATTTATATGCAGGGCAAAAAATTAATGTTCCTGTACAAGAGGTTGAACAACGTGTTGACAAAATTGAGTCTAAAATTGTTGATCAGACTAAATTTAAAAATGTGCAAGCGCAAACCCGTTATAAAACTGAAAATTATCGTGTAAAAAGTGGGGATACTTTATCGAGTATCGCTGTACAGTCAAAAATCAGTTTGTCTGAGCTTGCTGAGCTAAATAATTTATCGACTTCCAAAGGTTTATTGGTTGGCCAAACCATTAAAGTGCCTGAAGGAAGTACAGTGCCAGACAGTTATACTGTGCAATCAGGAGATAGCCTGACGAGTGTTGCCAGTAAATATAATATGTCTGTGGGTCAAGTTGCTGATTTAAATGGCATGAGTACCAATGCAGGCTTGTTTGTTGGACAAAAACTAAAATTGTCAGGTGAACCTGTACAAAGCAGAACCAAGTCTGTTGAATCTGAAGACGTGGTCAATAATAGCCGTAGCGCTGAAAAAGATGTTCATATTGTAAAAGCTGGGGAAACACTAGCTTCGGTTGCGCAGAAGTATCATTTACAACTCGCGTTTTTAACAGAGCTGAATGGTTTGGCTAAAAATGCCAAGTTACGTGCAGGACAGCGTTTAAAAATTGATGGGGAATTACCCAGTAAAGGCGCAGTATCTAAAGAAACAGAGAATCTAGCAACGAGCAAAACCACACGTTCAACGCAAAATACAGAAACTTATACGGTGAAATCAGGAGAGTCTTTAAATCTGATTGCAAACCGCTTAGGGATTTCAGCGAATGAGTTGGCTAAGTTAAATAATCTCAATGGTCGTACAGGCTTACAACGTGGTCAAAGCATTCGTATTCCAAAGTTAGTCACAGAGTATAAAGTGAAAAGTGGTGATTCTTTGATTCGTTTGGCAAGCAAATATGGGATTGCGAGTAACGAGCTTGCAGAGCTAAATGATATGAAACCTTCTACACAACTGCGTATTGGGGATGTTATTAAAGTGCCAAACTTGTAAAATTGGGAAAGAACAGTCAGTAAAAGGATAGACTCAATATGCAATTGAGCTTTGCGTATGCAAAACAGTTTGGGATGACATATGCTTTATTGCTAATGGGAAGTCAAGTTTGGGCCGCGGTTCAGACTACGCCGTATATTGCAATTCATACCACCGCTAAGTATGCAAATGCGCAAGCAATGCCTTATGCCAATCCAACTGCACCTAAAGGCGGTTGGATCAGTCAAGCAAGCAATGGTACTTTTGATAATTTGAACGGCTTTAATGGCAAAGGAACGAGTGCTGAAGGGACAAATTTTTTATTTGATACCTTGATGAGTTCATCGCTCGATGAACCGAGTGTGATGTACCCTTTATTGGCTGAAAAAGTCACTTTTGATCCTGAAAAAACCAAATTTGTGATTTTTCATTTAAATCCCAAAGCGAAGTTTAGTAATGGTACGCCTGTTACTGCTGAAGATGTGAAGTTTACTTTTGACAGTATTCAAGCAAAAGCAAATCCTGGTTTTCAGATGTATTTGTCAGATTTAGCCAAAACTGAGGTTTTGTCAAAGTATCAAGTTAAAGTTACGTTTAAATCCGACAATAATTCTGAAATGCCATTGATCTTGTCTAGCATTGCGATTTATTCCAAAGCGGATTGGAAAAATCGTGATTTTGCCAAAATTACCATGCAACCCATCTTAGGTTCAGGTCCTTATCTGATTGATCGTATCGATGCAGGACGCAGTATTTCTTACAAGCGTAATCCATATTATTGGGGCAAAGATTTAGCGGTCAACAAAGGTCGCTATAATTTTGATTTGGTTAAATTTGTCTATTATCGTAGTTTAGATATTGCTTTTGAAGGGTTTAAATCAGGGCAATATACATTTCACGAAGAGAAAATTTCTCGAAAATGGACAACAGAATATAATTTCCCTGCCTTAACTGCGGGAATGGTGACAAAATATATTGCCAAAACTGAAAATCCTGCGCCGACACAAAGCTTTTTATTTAATACCCGTAAAGCACCATTTAATGATATCTATTTTCGGCAGGCGCTTAGTTATGTTTATGATTTTGAGTGGCTCAATAAGGCTTTATTTTATGGGCAATATATTCGTTTAAACAGTTATTTCCAAAATAGTGAATTGGCAGCTACAGGCAAACCGAGTCAGCAAGAGTTACAAATTTTGCAGCCGTACTTAGCGCGTTTACACCCTTTACAACGTCAAGGGGTTTTAGCAGATTGGAAGTATCCTGTTTCAGATGCCAGTGGCTTTAACCGCAATAATCTATTAACAGCACGGGCATTGTTGCTAAAAGCAGGTTATCGTTATCAAAATGCGATGTTGGTCGATGCAAAAGGGCAACCGATTCGGATTGAATTTATGATTCATCAAGAGGGTTTGCAGCGAACATTGATGCCATTTGTACGTAATCTTAAAAAACTTGGTATTCAAGTCTCAGTACGTCAAGTTGATGTGCCGCAGTATATTGAACGTATGCGCCGTTCTGATTTTCAGATGACCACCAATGTCATGCCACAATCCTTAACGCCAGGCAATGAACAAGCACAAATGTGGAGCAGTAAAGCGGCAGATGAGGTGGGCAATTATAATTATGCAGGTATTAAAAATCCTGTGATTGATGAAGCGGTACAACAAGTGATTCGCGCGCCAAATCGTGAGCAATTGATTCTACGCACCAAAATTTTAGATCGTTTATTACGTTCAGGTTATTATCATATTTTGACCTATGGCAATGATAAAAATTGGTACGCCTACTGGAATATGTATAAGCAACCGAAAGTGAAACCCAAATTATCTTTAGGTTTAGACTATTGGTGGTCTGATCCACAACACGCACAAAAAGTCAGTCAATATTTGCGTAAACAATAATTTAGACTGTATTTGAGCAAAAATAAAAGCCATGCGCTTACAAGGAATGTCTAATCAATGGGCACATACATTCTCAAACGACTTCTACTGATTATTCCAACATTGTTTTTTATTTTATTGATTAACTTTGTGGTGATTCAACTCGCACCTGGCGGTCCTGTAGAGCAGGCGATTCAACAGGCTGAAAGCTTTCAAGGTATGGGGCATGCACCTGCGGGAGCAGAAGTGGCATCCGCTTCAAATCATTCGAGTCAGTACCAAGGTGCTCGTGGTTTGAGTGAGGATATGGTGGAGAAAATCAAAGCTCAGTATGGGTTTGATCGACCTGCACCTGAACGTTTTTGGATGATGCTCAAAGGCTATCTGCATTTTGATTTTGGCACGAGCTTTTTCAAAGACAAACCTGTCACACAGTTGTTATGGGAAAAAATGCCAGTGACTGTGTCTTTAGGTTTGTGGAGTACTTTGCTGATTTATTTGGTTTCCATTCCACTTGGGATTAAAAAAGCCAAACAGCACGGTATGCTTTTTGATAAATCAACTTCATTAATCTTAGCCGTGGGCTATGCTGTTCCATCTTTTGTATTTGCAGTTTTGCTCATTGTATTCTTTGCGGGTGGTTCTTATTTTCAATGGTTTCCATTGCAAGGCTTGGTTTCGGATGATTTTCATAGTTTAAGTGTATTGGGAAAAATTAAAGATTATTTTTGGCACATGACTTTGCCTTTGATTGCCATCGTGTTGGGTGGTTTTGCAGGTTTAACCTATTTGACGAAGTATTCGTTTATGGAAGAACTGAATAAACAATATGTAATTGCCGCACGTGCCAAAGGTTTAAATGAAAATCGTGTGCTCTATGGACACGTTTTTCGTAATGCCATGCTTATTGTCATTGCAGGTTTACCTGAAGCTTTGGTCGGTATTTTCTTTGTTGGAAATCTATTTATTGAAATTATTTTCAATTTGGATGGACTGGGTTTACTTGGTTTTGAGGCGATTACCCAACGTGATTATCCTGTGATTTTTGGCACATTATTTCTATTTACCTTATTGGGTTTGGTATTACGTTTGATTAGTGATGTCTTATATCAAATCATTGACCCACGAATTAATTTTGAATCGAGAGGTGCGAAATAATGTCACCGATCATGCAAACCCGATTGAAAAGATTTAAAAAAAATCGTCTTGGTTTTGGCTGTTTTATTTTATTTATTCTTATTTTTATTTTGTCTTTGGGCGCAGAGTTTATTGCCAATGATAAGCCACTTTTAGTCAAATATGATGCGCAATATTACACGCCCGTATTCAAAAAATATCCTGAAACCACATTTGGTGGGGTATTTGAAACGGAGGCAGATTATCGTGATCCTGCAGTACAGCAGATGATTGATGCCAAAGGTTGGGCGATCTGGCCAATTTTACGTTATTCCTATCAAACGCCCAATCTAGATTTGGCTGTGCCATTACCTTCACCTCCGACTGCACAAAACTGGTTGGGCACAGATGACCAAGGACGTGATGTTGTGGCACGTATTTTATATGGGCTGCGTGTGTCTTTATTGTTTGGTTTGGCGCTGACTTTGTTTGCTTCAGTGATTGGAATTATCGTGGGGGCGATTCAGGGCTATTATGGTGGGTGGATTGACTTAATTGGTCAGCGTGTATTAGAGGTGTGGGGTGGTTTGCCTACACTATTTATGATCATGATTTTGGTGAGTTTATTTACCCCTAGCGTGTATTGGTTATTTTTGATCATGTTGGTGTTCGGTTGGCCGGCCTTAGTGGGGTTGGTCCGTGCAGAGTTTTTACGTGCTCGAAATTTAGACTATGTTCGTGCCGCACGGTCTTTGGGTGTGCGTGATCGTACCATTATGTTTAGGCATATTTTACCCAATGCGATGAGTTCAAGTTTGTCTCAATTACCTTTTATGTTGACTGCAAATATTACTGCTTTAACTGCATTGGATTTTCTCGGTTATGGTTTACCGCCTGATGCAGCATCTTTAGGTGAATTGTTGCTACAAGGAAAAAATAATTTAACAGCACCATGGTTGGCATTGTCAGGTTTCTTTACTTTGGCTTTGGTACTTTCTTTATTGATTTATATTGGGGAGGCGACACGAGATGCATTCGATCCAAGACGTCAATAAAGACGTAAATTTAGTGTTATTGGTACGTCATTTACATATTCAAAATCAGCAACAAGATTTGGTGAAAGATCTGAATTTTGACCTACATGCAGGTGAGACCATTGCCATTGTGGGGGAAAGTGGTTCGGGTAAATCTGTTAGTAGTTTGGCAATCTTGGGTTTACTGCCTGAATATTTAAAAATTACAGGTGAAGCCAATCTTGAAGGGCAAAATTTACTCAGCATGGATCAAGCGCAACTTCGCCAAGTTCGTGGAAAAAAAATTGCCATGATTTTCCAAGAGCCGATGACGGCACTGAATCCTTTGCATCGCGTGGAAAAAATTATTGGTGAGCCTTTATTACTGAATGGGATGTCGAAGGCAAAAGTACGTCGCCGTGTGATTGATTTACTGACAGATGTGGGGATGCCAGATCCTGAGGAAAAACTCAGTCGTTATCCACATGAGTTGTCAGGTGGGCAACGTCAACGGGTGATGATTGCGGCGGCATTGGCATTAGAACCCGATATTATTATTGCCGATGAGCCCACTACCGCTTTGGATGTGACTTTACAAGCACAAGTCTTAAATCTCTTGCAATTGTTGATTTTAAATCATGATATGTCGATGATTTTGATTAGCCATGATCTAAATTTGGTCAAGCGTTATGCCAATCAAGTCATTGTGATGAATAAAGGCAGAGTTGAAGAAAAAGGTGCTGTTCAAGATATTTTTAACCGTCCTAAAGCAGATTATACCAAGCATTTATTAAACCATGATTTTGGCGCAGCCAATCCTGCACCACCGAATGATCCTGCAAATTTGGTCTTGTCCTTACATCATGTTGGTGTCAAATTCCCTATCAAACAAGGCTTACTGAATCGGGTAAAAGACTATTTTGTGGCAGTTGAACCTTTAGAGTTACGCTTACATGCGTCTGAGGCGATTGGGATCGTGGGGGAGAGTGGTTCAGGTAAAACGTCTTTGGCATTAGCTGTGGCGCGTTTGATTGAAAGTGATGGTTTGATTGTCTTATTTAATCAAGATTTAAATAAGCTCAAAGAGTCAAAATTACGCCCATTACGCGCTGAATTTCAAATGGTTTTTCAAGATCCATTCAGTAGTTTAAATCCACGGATGACCGTCGAGCAGATCATTGGTGAAGGTTTGGCATTAAAGAAATTGAAAGCGTATGAAATTACCAAGCGCATTGATGAAGCGTTGTTAAAAGTTGAATTACCTGTCGCGTTTAAGCAGCGTTATCCACATGAATTGTCGGGTGGGCAACGGCAACGTGTCGCATTGGCACGTGCTTTGGTTTTACGTCCCAAACTGATTATTTTTGATGAACCCACCTCGGCTTTAGACCGCACTACACAACGTGCTATTGTTAAATTGTTACGTCAGTTGCAAGCTGAGTTTCAAATCAGCTATTTATTTATTAGCCATGATTTACAGGTGGTGAAAGCGTTGTGTCAAAAAGTTTTGGTATTGCGTCATGCACAAGTGATTGAGTTTCAAGACACTGAATCTTTATTTGCCAACCCTAAAACTGACTATACCAAGCAATTGATTTCAGCCAGTCAGTATTAAATAGCGCAGTAGTTAAAGTGGATTTAAGCGGGTTATGCAAATTTGACATGAGATATTGTCAGATTTTGCTTGACCATTTTTTTAAATAATTTAGAGTAAATATTCTAAAAATAATGTCGAGAAGTACCATGAGCCATATTGCACAAGCATTTACCATCCGAAATACCACCTTTAAAAATCGTATTATTAAAGGTGCAATGAGCGAAGCATTGGCAAACCATGCAGGTCAGCCGAATAAATTACATTTAGGTTTATATGATGCATGGGGCAAAGGTGGTCTAGGCTGTGCGATCACAGGTAATGTTATGGTGGATTTTCGTGCCAAAAACGAACCCGGTGTTGTGGTCGTGGAAACAGAGCGTGATCTAGAAAAACTTACAGCATGGGCAAATGTGGGTAAAAAGCATGGCATGGTGCAACTGATCCAGTTGTCACATCCGGGACGTCAATGCCCACGTGGTTTAAATAAAGAAACCGTTGCACCTTCTGCAGTGGCATTTAGCCCAACGTTAGCAACGACATTTGGTACGCCACGTGCTTTAGAAGAAAAAGAAATTTTGGATATTATCCAACGTTTTGCTGAATCTGCACGCATCTGTGAAAAGGCAGGTTTTGAAGGTGTGCAGCTACATGGCGCACATGGTTATTTGATTAGTCAGTTTTTATCGCCACTGACCAATAAGCGTCAGGATCAATGGGGTGGTTCTATTGAAAACCGTTCACGCTTTTTATTGGAAATTTATAAGGCAGTTCGTGCTAAAACCTCAGAAAATTTCATTGTTTCCGTTAAATTAAATTCGGCAGATTTCCAACGTGGCGGCATCACTGAAGAAGAAGTGATTCATGTCTTTAAAGCCATTGATGCGGCAGGTATTGACTTAATTGAAGTGTCAGGTGGAACCTACGAGGCACCTGCGATGGCAGGTGCCAAAGCGGATAAGCGTAAGGCGAGTACCATTGCCCGTGAAGCATATTTTCTCGATTTTGCAGAAAAAATTCGTAAAGAAGTCAAATGTCAACTGATGGTGACGGGTGGTTTCCGTACTGCACAAGGTATGAATGCAGCCTTGGACAGTGGTGCATGTGAATTTATCGGGATTGCCCGTCCTTTGGCGGTAGAACCTGATGTCAGCAACAGTTTGATCGCAGGGCGTGATGTACGCTATGCCGTGGAGCAAATTAAAACGGGTATTCCATTTATTGATAAAATGGCCATTATGGAAATTCTTTGGTATGCAGCGCAGTTTAAGGCGATTGGTGAAGGCAAACAGCCAAATCCTAAATTATCGCCATTAAAAGTCTTCTTGAACTACGCCAAAAATAATGTCAAAGCTGTGATTCAAGGGCGAGTGAATTCACGTAAATCAGCTTAATGGGCTTTATTCCAATATAACTGAAAATGATCGGCAGACCATTGTCCTTTCGCTTTTGCACGTTGAAAGGCGGGTCTGCTTTCTATTTCTTCCAGATAGGCATTGATATGCACGTAGTTTTGAAATGTCTGATCCAACTGTGCACAGGCAAATAAGGGAAACCACACTAAAATATCAGCAGCCGAAAAGTATTCTCCTGCGATCCATGGATGAAGTTTGAGTTGTAGCTCAATCTGCTGCATGTGTTGTTGTAGCGCATTATTTAAATAGCCCTGATCAAAACCATATTTAAATACTTTGGCAATAAAACGAATTGGAAATGGCGTATGTTGCACGATTTGTGCAAAAATTTGTTTGAGTGCCACATTTGGCATAAAAGAAGCATCTGCACAATTTTTCCAATAATAAAAATCCGCAAGTTGCTTATTTTCTGTCATATGATGCGTGGTGAGCTGCACATACTGTTGGCAAAGAAAATCTACAATGGCAGTAGTTTCTGCCAATACCAAGGCGGATTGAGAAGGCGGAGCATACACCAAAGTTGGAAATTTTTTGAAGGGATGAGGGTGCTTAGGATAGTCTTGTTCTTGTAGATGTTCTGTAAAAGTCACCAGTTCATAGTCAAGATTTAATTCTTCACATAACCAAACGATGCGTTGCGAGCGCGAGTTTTGTAGATGATATAAAGTGATGTGCATTTGATTGCTACTTTGTAAAATAATGCTTGATGTCAAATTGCGAAACGCAAGGTGATTTTAAAAATAATATGAGTAAATTGAAGTGATGTCTCGATTAATTAATACACTATTTTATCTGATTTTAATGCTTAGTTGCAGCGCTGTATACGCCATACCATTACAAACGGGTGATGTGATTTTTCAGACTTCTAAGTCAGCACAGAGTCAGGTGATTCAATTGGCAACGCATTCACCTTATAGTCATATGGGAATGTTGGTGAATAAAAATGGTCGATTATGGGTGTTGGAAGCAATCCAACCTGTTCAATATACGCCATTTGAGGCGTGGATACGGCGTGGTGTAGATCAAAAATATGTCGTAAAGCGTTTGATTCAAGGTTTAAACTCAAAACAACAAAATGCTTTAATCAAAAATGCAGAACAGTATTTAAATAAACCTTATGATATTTATTTTGAATGGGATGATCGTGCGATTTACTGTTCTGAAATTGTGTGGAAAGCATATAAAAATGCTTTAGCAATAGAATTAACGCCTTTACAACAATTAAAGAATTTTGATTTAACTAACAGTAAAGTTAAAGCTTTAATGAAGCAACGCTATGGTGAGCATATTCCATTGCAAGAAAAAGTCATTAGTCCTAAAGCGTTGTTTGATTCTCGATATTTAAAAACAGTTTATAGTCGATAGGCATAAAAAAACCTGAGTCATGATGCTCAGGTTTTTTATAAGAATGTAAAACATTCTAGAATTTGGCGACCCTACGGGGATTCGAACCCCGGTTACCGCCGTGAAAGGGCGATGTCCTAGGCCTCTAGACGATAGGGTCGTTGTGAGGTGTCGCTATAATAGGGATAACCCTGGTGCTTGTCAAAGGGTGTAATGGAAAAATATATTTAAATGATTATTTAATCGACATTTAATAAGAAGCATGTTTAATTTTGAATCATAAACAAGAAAAAGGTGAATATTGCAGAGAATATTCACCTAAAAATTTAGCGTTATGATGCTTTCTTATTGTGATACAGCCAATAATAACTAGCATAACATGCAGCCATAAACAGTAAACAACCAATGAAGCCCGATAACATTTCAGGGTCAGCAGCCATACTTAAACCTGTGATGGTACAGGTGATAAAACCTAAAATGGGCACAAGTGGATACCACGGTGTTCTAAATTTTAATTCAGCCAAGGTACGCCCCTGTTTTAGCCAATTTCTACGGAAATTAAACTGACTCCAACAGATACTCATCCATACGATGACCATGGTAAAAGCAGCAACACCCAATAAATTTTTGAAAATAAAATCAGCACCAAACTGTTCGGAAAGTAAGCCAGGTAAACCACCGATCATGGTCACCAAAATTGCAATAACAGGTGTACCAGACTTGGTCAGTTTAGAGAATATTTTCGGTAATTGTTTTTGTACTGACAATGCCCACATCATACGAGAGGCAGCATATAAACCTGAGTTGGCAGTTGAAAGCAAGGCAGTGATAATCACAAAACGCATGATATCTTCAGCGTACGGGATCCCAATATGATTAAAGACAGTTACAAAGGGGCTGCTACTTAAACCATCACCATGTCCAGCATTTAAACCTGCATCTTGATAAGGCAATAATGAGCTGATGACAATAATGGTACCAACGAAGAAAATCATCAAACGCCATACAGCAGCATGAATGGCTTTCGGTACATTTTTCTCAGGATTTTCAGTTTCGCCTGCGGCAATCCCGATCATTTCAGTGCCATTGAAGGCAAAATTTACAATCAGCATTGTGGCAAAAATGGGAAATAAACCGTTTGGTAGCCAACCATGTTCAGTTAAATTACTGAATAATGGCGCCGACTCATAACCTGCAAAAGAAATAAACCCAAAGATTGCGGCTAAGCCCACCAAAATGAAAATCGCAACAGTGGCAACTTTAATAAATGACAACCAAAATTCCGATTCGGCAAAAAATCGTGTTGAGTATAAGTTTGAAAATAGAACGCCAAAAATAAAAATGAGTGTCCAAATCCAAATCGAGATGCTTGGAAACCATTCTTGCATGAGTAGCGCAGCAGCGGTGAATTCGGTACCGAGTGTTGCTGACCAACCGAGCCAATACATCCAAGAAACCATATAACCCGTACCAGGACCAATATTATTGGCAGCAAAAGCACCAAATGAACCTGTAACAGGCTGGTTAACGGCTAATTCTCCTAAACATAACATGACCATGTAGGCAATCAGGCCACCAATGATGTACGAAATAACAGCACCAAGCGGGCCCGCTTGTTGAATCACAGAACCAGAACTTAAAAATAGACCTGTACCAATCGCACCGCCGAGTGACAACATAATGAGGTGACGGCGAGACATGGCTCTTTTTAAAGAAATCGGTTGTCCTTCAGCATGCGGTTGCTGAGGATCAGAGGCAGGAGATGACATAATGAATGTAACGTTAGATTTTTAAAAATGTATTTTAGGATAAAATGTGAAAATTCACAAAACATGAACATGTAAAGTACCTGAGAAATTAGTCTAAGTGTCTTTTTATGTATAGAAAATAAGGTTTTTTCTTAGTGAGGAGTGAGTTTATTTTCACAATATGAGAATGTTGTGCAATGTATGCTTGGAAATAAATCTGAAAAAAGCCTATTGTCATCATAATTCTCTAGCAAAGTTTTGCTACAATCCATGTAATGCTATTCAGAGAGATGTTTTGTGCTGCCATTTAAACTTTGGGTCGATGCCGATGCCTTACCAAAAATATTGCGTGAAGTGATCATTCGTGCTTCGGATCGTTATCAACTTGAAGTCACTTTTGTTGCTAATCAACCTGTTGGAATTACACCTTCTGTACGCATCAACTCGATTCAAGCACTCAGTGGTGCTGACCAAGCTGACCAAGAAATCGTAGATCGTATGCAAGCGAATGATATTGTCATTACCCAAGATATTCCACTTGCGGCACAAGTGATTGAAAAGGGAGGAATCGCAATTCATCCACGTGGTGAGGTCTATACCGATGCAAATGTCAAAGCACGCCTACATTTACGTGATTTTATGGATACTTTACGTGGAGCAGGGGTACAAACAGGTGGACCACCCCCTATTTCTGAACGCGATAAGCGTGAATTTTCAAGTAGTTTAGATCAAACCATTTTAAAGCAAAAACGTAAAACCGCAGCGCAATAGCAGGACAGTTCGATGCCATCGAAAAACAATATCATGATGACCTATATTTTGTTGGTCTTCATTTGGGCGAGTACACCTTTAGCAATTGTGTGGAGTGTGCAAGACATTCACCTGATGTGGGCTTTAGTGATCCGCTTTTTGATTGCTTTGCCGATCGCCGTTTTGTTGTTGCTGGTTTTAAAAATCAAATTTCCTGTAAACAAAATTGCCTTACATAGTTATTTTGCAGGGTCATTTAGTTTAATCGGTTCACAAATTTTTACCTATGCGGCAACCAGTTATTTAAGCTCAGGCATTATTGCTTTGATGTTTGGTTTAGCCCCCATTATGGCGGGTTTGATCGGACGTTTTGGTTTTCAACAAAAATTACAGACATTGCAATGGATAGGTATGTGTGTTTCGGTCTGTGGTTTAGCAATTATTTGTACCAGTGGTGGAGCAGAGCAGCGTGTGCACCCGATCGGTATTGCTTTGATGTTAATGAGTGTTTTTACTTATGCATTGTCGATCTTTTGGGTCAAAAAAGTGAATGCAACGGTTGAGCCGATGGCACAAGCAACAGGTTCAATTTTAATCTCTACGCTTATGGCACTTTGTATTGTACCGTTTATTTGGCAATATGCACCTGACCACATTCCTGAGGCAAAATCTTTATTTGCATTATTGTATACAGTGATTATGGCATCTTTGATTGCCATGTTTTGTTATTTCAAATTGGTACAAAATATCAAAGCTACTACATTGTCATTAACGACCGTGATGACCCCAATGCTAGCAATGTTATTTGGTGCACTTTTGAATAATGAAAGTTTATCCTTCATGATATTTGTCGGTGCAAGTGTATTGTTATTTGGTCTGTTCTTGTACTTTTTCAAAGATTTAAAAGCAAGTCGTGAGCTTGCTCATAAAATTAAATCTTCATCATAAATATGTATATTGTTATGCAGACATACATGATTTAACACATTCTGCGAGTTTGACTCTATCTTGGGGGTGCAATGTTACGAAATATGCACCAATTCGATAATCCTCTTGCTCGTCAGAAATACGCTCTGAGTAAGCAATTTGTGCCGTTGCTGCAATATGAAAGAAGTTTTCAGCATGGCTTAAAGTCACATGAATATACGTGCCTTCATTGATATTTTGTTTGCTAAAAAAGCTAAAACCACTCTCTGAAAAATTCACATTTTGTGGTGTTGGTAACATGGTTTGTACAATTGAATCATACAGAGAGCCTGTAATGAGGTTTAATTTTTGGTTGAATAAGGATAAGATTCGAGCAATTTGTTGATCTTTTTCATTTAATTGGTCTAATTCGTATTGAAGTGCATGATCAAATTGATCTAATTCTGCAAGTAGTAGAAAATAGCGCGGCAATACAAAATTTGGATCGTATGGATCGTTAAGGGCGACATCGTCAGAAATGATCTGATAATTGATTCTTAAGGCAGCATCGATTCGAGACATCACGCGACGCTCATTGGCTTCAGTTTGATGCTGTAACGTTTCCATAAAACACCTCGGACTTTGATGGTATGTTTAAACCAATCTCGCTGTATATAGGGTTGAGATATACTCGCGCACGGCGTAGTAATCACTTTATTTCTTTTATCGCCTTGGTGTCTATGATCGGTCTAACCCTTGGCGTTGCGGTTCTTATTACAGTTTTATCTGTGATGAACGGCTTTGACCGTGAACTGAAAAATCGTGTTTTAGGCATGGTGCCGCAAGCCACTGTTTCATCCACGCAGATTTTAACAGACTGGCCCACACTTGCAAAGAAAATTGAGAAACATGAACATGTTACTGGGGTAGCACCTTTTACTCAATTGCAAGGGATGTTAACGGCACAAGGGCGTGTCGCAGGGATCATGGTCAGTGGGATCGAACCCAAGTATGAAAAGAATGTATCAATTATTCAAAATCATATGGTTGAGGGGAGTATTGATCAGCTGAAAAAAGGTGAATTTGGCATCGTACTGGGTAAACAAATGACGGATGCTCTCGGTTTGAGCTTGAATGACAGCATCACCTTAGTTCTTCCTGAAGCGACACCTTCACCTGCGGGCGTAGTACCACGTTTTAAACGTTTTAAAATTGTGGGGATTTTTAGTATTGGGGCAGAAGTAGATTCAAGTCTGGGTTATATTGCTTTGAATGATGCATCTACGTTGCTACGTCTACCTGATGGCGCACAAGGTGTGCGGATGAAGTTGGATAATATTTTCCTTGCACCACAAGTTGCCAATGAAATTGTTCAAGATTTACCTTCAGGTTTTTATGCATCTGATTGGACCTATACACATGGTAATTTATTTAGTGCCATTCAAATGGAAAAAGCCATGGTCAGTCTATTGTTGTTCCTGATCGTTTTGGTGGCTGCATTTAATATTGTGTCATCTTTGGTTATGGTGGTGACAGATAAAAAATCTGATATTGCCATTTTACGTACGCTTGGTGCATCACCTGCAACCATTACCAAAATTTTTATGGTGCAAGGTACGGTCATCGGTGTAGTTGGAACCTTGGCGGGAGCTGTGTTAGGTGTAATTTCTGCACTTGGAATCAGTAATCTAATCGATTGGATGAATAATTTGTTTGGTTGGCATTTATTTGATGCTTATTTTATTAATTATTTACCTTCATATTTACGTTGGCAAGATGTGTTGCTGATTGTCTGTGTGTCACTTGCCCTCAGTTTTCTTGCGACGATTTATCCTGCATTACGTGCTGCAAAAATTCAACCTGCGGAGGCACTTCGTTATGAATAGTAATGTGGTGCTTGAAGCCAAAGACATCTCAAAATCTTTTACCGATGGTAAGTCAACCGTTGATGTGATCAAAGCCTTGTCTTTGCAAGTTCATCAAGGTGAGTTTGTTTCTATTGTTGGTTCAAGTGGTTCGGGTAAAAGTACCTTGCTGCATATTTTGGGTGGCTTAGATCGTCCATCACAAGGTATTGTAAATTTAAATGGACAACGCTTTGATAACTTAGGTGAGGCAGAACGTGGTTTCTTGCGTAATCAACACCTCGGTTTTGTCTACCAGTTTCACCATTTATTGCCTGAATTTTCAGCATTGGAAAATGTCGCAATGCCATTGATGTTGCGTAAAGATGCTGAGTTTAAAAAAGTCAAAGAACGTGCAGAGTACTTGCTCAATCGTGTGGGTTTATCACATCGTCTGACGCATAAGCCTGGTGAGTTATCGGGTGGTGAACGGCAACGTGTGGCATTGGCACGTGCTTTGGTCACACAGCCAAAATTAATGCTTGCTGATGAACCGACAGGTAACTTAGACCGTAAAACTGCAGTCACGATTTTTGAATTATTACGTGATTTACGGCATGAGTTTAATATGGCAATGTTAATCGTAACGCATGATGAGCAATTGGCAAAATCTGCGGATAAAGTGCTACACATGCAAGATGGTGTGTGGATCACTGAATAACCTACGTTATTTTTAAATACCGCTTTAAAATAACGCGATAAATCCGATCAAAAACCTTGTTAAAGCTCATGAAAATGGGCTTTAATTCATTGAAAACATCAACAAAAAAATAATAAGTATGTGGTATGTCTACTCACTCTGTTTAGGTTGGATCATTGGCATCAGTTGTATGGGCAATGTCATCCCAAATCATTTAAATATCATCTTATTTTTTAATTTTATTTTTATTGTTTTCGTGGCTATTTCTTCTATTTTAAAATGGAAATTAGTACGTTCTAACATTATTAAAATTATCCTACATTTAAGCTTAGGGCTGAGTATGTTTATTGGCGCTTGGTTTTATGCAGATCATGCTTTGCAACAACGTTTGCAATTGCGAGTTCAGCAGATCTTAAATGTTTCGGCATTGGTCTATGTTGATAAAATCAGTCAAGTTTCAATAGATACAGACCAAGTACGTACTAAATATACGGTATGGTTACTTAATCATGCTGCACAACCGATTAAAATCAGTGTTGATTTAAAACAAGGGCAAAGCCCATTAGCATTAGGTCACTATTACCAAATTTCAGGAAAATTAAAGCCAGCACATAGTTATGCGGTTGCGGGTGTATTTGATAAAGAGCGTTGGTTTTTACAAGAAAATATGATGGGGAGTTTAAATGCTCAATTTATTCAACCGATCGATACACTCCAAGTTTCTGCATTAGGTTATGCAAAATTTGTGCAGCAGCATGATTCGTGGTGGTCGAAGTTTAAATTAGGCATTGAAATGCAGCGTTTAGCATTTCGAAAGCGCATTGAAAATAGTAGTTTGCAGCAAAAAGGCTTACTTTTGGCACTGTTGACGGGGGATGAAAGTTTACTTTCGAGTGATACACAGCATTTATTTCAACGCTTAGGAATTTCACATTTATTGGCGATTTCAGGCCCTCATGTGTTGATTTTTGCCATTTTATTTTGTTCAATTTTTCAAAGGGCTATTCAAAAGTTTCGTCCAGAATTTTATTTAAAATGTCCGAAGCCTTATTTATTGATGACTCCCTTTTTGGCATGTGTAGCCTTGTATAGCGCATTTGTCGGTTTTGAAATTCCTGCTTTGCGTACGTTGCTCACCGTTACATTATGCAGTGTTCTGATTTGGCTGAGGCAGTCTTTGTCTGCGCTCAAAATTTTATTGCTCAGTGCGAGTATTTTATTATGGGTGGACCCTTTTAGTATTTTATCAGCGGCATTTTGGCTGTCTTATGGGGCGTGTTTTATTTTAATTCGTGTTTATCAAACGCTGCAACAACAACCGTCGCAATATCAAACACTTTTTCAAAAAACAATTTTTTATCTTAAAGTTTTAGTGGAGTCACAGTGGAAAGTATTTATTGCACTGTTCCCTTTAATGATTTTTATTTTTCAAAAAGTGGCTTGGGTTGCACCACTCAGTAATTTATTTGCGATTCCTTTGATCGGAGCGGTGGTAGTGCCCCTCGAAGTGATTGGGGCATGTTTGAGTTTGCTTTTTACCCCTTTAGGAAGCAAATTTTTTGCTGTGGCAGATTGGGTTTTATCCATTTTATTACATATTTTAAATGTTTTAGATCAAATTTTTTCTCAAAACTTACAGTGGTTTGCTTTTACACCATGGATGACCCTATGTTTGGCATTGGCGATTTTTATTCTATTTTTACCCCGCGGTGTCATGTCTAAAGCTTGGGTGGGGATCTGCTGTATTCCTTTGATTTTTCCACAACAAAAACAATCTGACTTTACATTAACGGTGCTAGATGTTGCACAAGGGCAAGCCATTTTCCTCAATTTACCCACACATAAAATGATGATTGATACTGGGGGATCATTTGATGAAACAAAATTTAGTATTGGTCGACAAGTGGTCATCCCTTATTTAAAGCAACAAGGTGTTCATCAGCTTGATCAAGTGATTTTATCACATTTAGATCAAGACCATAGTGGGGCATTTCCTGCGATTGCAGAGGAAATAAAAGTAAAACAGATTTGGTCAAATGAAAATGATGGAAGATTTGCCAAGGAAAATTTTCAGTATTGTCATGCAGGGCAAGTTTGGCAATATGCGCAAGTGAAAATACAGGTTTTAGCACCACCTAAAAATAGCCTAAGCAATGTGGCTTCTCAACAAAACGAGCGCTCATGTATTGTGTATATTCAAGTACAAAATGCTCAAAATAATCAAAATTTTTTAATTATGGGAGATGCAGGTTGGGAAGCAGAGTTTGATTTGCTACAACATTATCCAAACTTAAAAGTAGATGTGCTCGTTTTAGGACATCATGGCAGTCAACATAGTTCAGCGTATGCATTTTTAGATAAGCTTAAACCTAAAGTCGCAGTCATTTCAGCGGGTTTTGACAACCGTTATGGACATCCACATTCGATTGTTTTGGCTCGACTAAAAGCCCTGAATATTCCTATGGTGAGTACGATTGAACAGGGTAGTATTCAGTTTCAACTCGATGCACAGAAAAATATGCAGATGAGCAATTATCGTAGCTCAAAGATGTGGCTCGTCCGCTAGGCTGTGACTTTGTTCTTTAATTGCATGAATTCGTGCAATCGCCTGTTCAGTCGATACGGTATATAAATCTCTAAGCTCAGGATTGGCTTTAAAACGTTTATAACTCCAATGATAATGCTCAGGAAAACGTTCAATCAAATGTTCAAGTGCTTGATGAATAATGCGTGTGCCGTCATTGGCTGTGCCTTGATAAATCTGCTCATCCATGGGTTCAATAAACATATCAAAATCATCAGATTCATTACGAATGGCATATAGAAGTAAAGATTTTGCTTTGGTTTTTTGAATCAATTTGGCACTAAGATTACTTGAAGCTAAAGGAACACCAAAATAATCAATCAGTTCACCACCGACATTGGGGGTGTGGTCAGGTAAAATGACGGTTGTCCCCCCTTGTTTTAGGGCTTTGAAAATTTGGCGCACGCCAGATTCATCTGTGGGGACTAAATTGGCTTGATCACGACTACGGGCATCACGGACAAACTCATCAGCATCAGGGTTTTTAATGGGTTTATACATAATCGTCATTTGCGTATGCTGTGCAAACCATGGATTCATGATTTCCCATGTACCAAAATGCGGTACAATCAACACCAAACCTTTACCTTCAGCAAGGGCTTCATGCACGAAGTGTTCACCATGAATTTGACGAATTCTAGAAATATTTTTTTCAGTTGAGCTGCCCCAAATACTAAAAAATTCCATATAAGACTGTAATTCATTACGAATAGCAGTGCGTGTAATGTGTTCCCGTTGTTGCTTATTCAGATGGGGTAAACAGATTTCGATATTCAGGCGTATCGTTTTTGATGTTTTAGACACATGTAATAAATTGACAATCCCTGCCAATATACGTGCATAAAATCTAGAAAAAAGAATAGGTTGACGACCAAAAAAATGGAGTAGTCGAGTGGTTGTGGATTTTTGCTTTTCAGTCATCGTTTATCTATATTTAAAACTGAGCCAAAGTGCTAGTGAATTGTAAATTATTATAAGTGAATTATGTCGATTTAGACAGTTTAACTGAATTAGTTGTATATAATGATGCCTTAAAAATTAATTTGGATGGTATGTATGTCCGATTGGCCACCGAAACCACATAATGAAAATACTCCATTAGGTAGTTCTGTACCACAACAACCGACAGGTCAAGAATGGCAACTTTTAGAAAAAGTTGTTTTGGCGTCAGTACAAGAACAGCGTCGCAGTCGCCGTTGGGGAATATTCTTTAAAATTCTAACTTTCTCATATATTTTTATTTTGCTTGGCTTTTTATTGTTTGGAAAAAGCTGTTCATCAGGGGATGATGCAACAGCTTCAACTTCAGAATCGCACTTGGGTATAGTCAATATCGTGGGCACGATTGATTCAAGTAATCAAGGTGTAAATAGCACGGATACCATTAAGTCGCTGAAAAAAGCCTTTGAAGCAAGTGCAGCTAAAGCTGTAGTACTCAATGTCAATTCACCAGGTGGCTCTCCTGTACAATCTGATGATATTTGGCAAGAGATTCGTTATTTAAAGCAGCAACATCCAGAGAAAAAAGTCTATGCAGTCATTGGGGATATGGGAGCATCAGGCGCTTATTATATTGCGTCAGCTGCGGATGAGATTTGGGTAAATCCGTCAAGCCTAGTCGGTTCTATCGGTGTGATTATGCCGAATTACGGTGTCAGTGGTTTAGCGCAAAAGTTAGGTGTAGAAGATCGCACCATGACCTCAGGTGCAAACAAAGACATTTTGAGTATGACCAAACCTGTGAGTCCTGAGCAAAAAGCGCATATTCAAGCATTATTGGACAATGTGCATTCACATTTTATTACGGCAGTAAAACAAGGTCGTGGTGAAAAGTTAAAATCGAATGATCCTGCGATTTTCTCAGGACTGTTTTGGACAGGTGAGCAAGCCATTAAGTTAGGAGTTGCAGACAAAGCAGGCAATATAGAAACGCTAAAACGTGAATTAAAAATCAAAAAAACGGTGAACTATACCGTTGAACGTAGTCCATTTGATTCAGTATTAGGTCGTTTAGGTTCGGAAATGGGACATGGTGTAGGTGAAGCAATGAGCCAAAAAATTAACATGAACCAAGATGTAAAAATGCAATAAGTTATGCTTTCGCTTCTTTCTATTCCAAGATTAGGAAGAAGCTTTTTCATCATTTAAACCAGTAGAAATTGAAAAACATGTGTCGTTCAAAGCAGTCCAAACCACTGATTCATTTTGCGCATGCAAATGGTGTGCCCTCGAAAGTCTATTCAAAATTATTTGATCTTTTAAGTGATCAATATGACGTTATTTATGTGCCATTACTTGGTCCAGATCGCCGCTATCCAATTACACAAGGTTGGCAGGATTTGGTTGATCAAGTGATCGATAGTATTGTGCAGCAAGCACAAGGACGTAAAGTCATTGGTTTGGGACATTCTTTGGGCGCTGTCTTAACCTTGATGGCATCTTATAAGCGACCAGAATTATTTGAAAAAGTAATTTTGCTTGATCCTCCTTTAATTGTAGGACAAGCCTCATTTGCACTGTTCCTCACCAAAATTTTTCATCCAAAAATGGTCGATAAAATCACTCCGGCAGGTTTGAGCATTAAACGCCGAGATCATTGGGAATCGCGTGAACAAGCTGCGTTACTACTGCGACCAAAAGGTTTTTATCAACATTTTGATGCAGACTGTTTTCATGATTATATTCAGTATGCTCTAGTGGATGATCCTGTCCGCGGTGGAGTAGAGCTGGCAATTTCTAAATATGATGAGGTCGATATTTTTCGTACCAATTCAATTTCTTGGTGGTTACCTAAAGCCAAACCACCGATTACAGCGCAGTTGGTGGTGGGATCGGAAAGTCCATTTTTAACTCGAAAATTTCCGCAAATGATTCAGAAAAAATTAGGTATTCCTTTTAGCATCACTTCAGGGGGGCATATGTTTCCTTTGGAGCATCCTGTAGAAGTGGTACAGTTAATTAAAGACTTAATCCAAATTCCAAAAGATTAGTCCTGTTATTTGTGTTTTAACTATTCATACTAAAAAAATAAGCACTTTTAAGTGCTTATTTTTACTTTATTTTAAATAAAATCTAAAGTTATTTCACATGATCAAATTTGATCACCACTTTGTTATTGGCATCTAAAAATTTCAACTCTTTTTTAGAGGCATCATAGTGGGTGACTTGACCTAAAGCTTGGGTATATTTTTGTGGAATATCCGTTGCATTCAGACATGCTCTTTGTGTTGATGCTAGATTAGAGAATTGAATTTGTGTGCCTTTGACCGCATAGCCGCCCATAAAGCGATTACAACCATCTGAACCACTGACGCGCTCATTGTTAAACTGTATAGATGGAACGTCAGATTGTGTTGGATCAGCAGCGAGTTTGGTGCCATAAAGTTCACTAACCACCCAATTTTTATTTTGTAGGTCATTTAAATTACGTTCAGTAGAAGGATTGGACATAGTTGCACAACCCGCCATACTTAAGGTTAAAACCGCACAACTTGAAATAAGGACTGATTTGAGCATTTAATTTCTCCACAGGATTGATGACTATTTGTTTTAATTTATCTATAAAATAAATAGTAGCTTGTATTTATTCAATTTTCAGAGAAATTAACTTAAAAAGTACACAAGTTGCCTAAATGAAAAACATTAATTTGCATATTTTTTGATTTATGAATAACTTCTCTATATAAGATTTACAATTTTGTGCCATAAAGCTTTCACCTGCTTTTTAAATAGTATTGAGATTAAGGAAAATTTTTGTGAAAGACGTTGAATTAAAAGTACCTGAGCAACAAGACCTGATTTTTGAACTAAAAAAAGCCGAACGAGAATTAAGATTAATCGATGATCAAAATCGACCATTGGCAAAATTAGCACTCACCATTCAACTCTATTATTTAGATGGTGCAACAGCAGAATCTAAACGTAAAGCATTAGAGATCATAGCGCAGTTTAAACAGAAATATGCTTCACATTTGAAAGCCCAGTTCACACAGAATAATCGAGGTTTTGTAAAGTTTAATGAAAAAAACTATCAAAGCTTTTTAAAAAAAGCTGAACAAAATATTCAAGCCAATGACGATTTATTCACTTACTATTTATCTTCTGATGAAGACGGTGAGTTTGCAGATGACTATGTACTTGAGTTTTTCACAGCATATCCTGATTCAGAACCAGCAACAGATCAAGATTTACAATTGTCCTATGCTAGTCTTACTTTGCCTGTGTCAATGATTGAAACCAAAGAAGGTTTAGAGGGATATCAACAGTGGATTCATCTATTCATTCATTCTTTTTCTGTTTTTCATGGCTATGCTGGACTAACTTTAAAAACACCTTATGACCGACATCCATTTCAGTCTTATGAATATGATATTACCCATAAATATTGGGGAATTACGCCCGATGGGGGAGCATTTTTTAAACATGGATGGCAAACCGGTCTCAGAAGTATAAGTTGGCAAACTTTTATTGGGGCTAGATTAAAAGATAAAGTGATTCAACAACCTTATTATCAAGAAACCTTGAAAAATTATCCGGACGTGAAAAGTACTGAGATAAATGGATGCTTAATTTTACAAGCGGGAGATATTCCTCGTTTAGCTAATGTCAAAGAACCTTTACCTTTAAGTTATGTTGTGGTTAATCAATTATGCCGAATTATTATGACTAAAAAACCTTTAGGTCCTTTACACACTGGCTCTCAGGGACCCTTATATTCATATACACAAACATATTATTGGTTACATCGTTGGAATAATGATAACTTTGAAAAGGGAATATTTAATCCTCAAGGCAAAAAACAAGAATTACTCCATGTACTTGGTGAATCTGGATATGATCATCAACCTGTTCCGTATTCAGGGATGTGGAAACCATTTGATTTTGAGGGATTGTCACAACATCTAACAGTGGGTCAGGAATTTCCAGAAGAAGCTAAATATATAAGAAAAAGTGGTCGAATTAGTAGTAAAAATGCAGTGTGGTGTTTAGAAAAAAGAGATGATCATGGACCTGTTTTATTACCTAATCCCTTTTAAGAATATTTAAAATTAACATAATACAGCTTAATACTACAGAACCAGATTGATAGTATAATTTTCCAAGTAATAAAAAACGCATCCGAAGATGCGTTATTA
The DNA here is from genome assembly GCF_015218165.1 of Acinetobacter piscicola. Classification (NCBI taxonomy): domain Bacteria; kingdom Pseudomonadati; phylum Pseudomonadota; class Gammaproteobacteria; order Moraxellales; family Moraxellaceae; genus Acinetobacter; species Acinetobacter piscicola. The sequence goes on from NZ_CP048659.1 coordinate 1,213,140, forward strand.
AATTACACATTTTTTTAAAATTTACAGAACTGAATAGGTTGTTTTAATACTTGACCCTTATACAGGACTTGACCATTTTCCATATGCTGAATCGTACCATTACAGATCCATTCAACTGCTTGTGGATAAATCAAGTGTTCAAGCGTATGTACTCGTTCAGCTAAAGTGTCGACAGTGTCATGTAAATGAACTTGAACCACACCTTGCGTCAGGGCTTGACCTGCATCGAGTTCTGCTGTGACGTAATGCACCGTACAACCATGTAGCATATCACCCGTATTTAAAACACGTTGATGCGTATGCATGCCTTTGTAATGGGGTAATAGAGAAGGGTGTATATTCACCATTTTCCCCTGCCAAGCATTGACAAAGCCTGCACTCAGAATTCGCATAAAGCCCGCAAGAATCACCAAATCAACATCCCAATCGAGTAATTGTTGATGCATCACCGCATCAAAAGCTTCACGATTCGGAAATTGTTTGTGTTCAATGATGACAGTTGAGATGCCTGCGTGTTGTGCACGTTGTAAAGCATAAGCTTCAGGTTTATTGGAAATAACCCCTACAATTTTTCCTGAAAGATTTGCATCAATCAGGGCTTGTAAGTTACTTCCACTACCAGAAACAAGTACAGCAATTTTGATCATGGGATTGATGACTGAATTATGCGAAAATCACGCGGATTTTTTCGTCAGCACCTTCAACAGATTCAGCATTATCTTGGATGAAACCCAGTTTCCATGCTTTTTCACCCAATGTGTTGAGCAACTGAACTGTTTTGTCTGCATCGTTTGCATCAACAGCTATCACCATACCTACACCACAGTTAAATGCACGGTACATTTCGAATTGGTCAACACCACCTTCTTTTTGGAGGAGTTGGAACAATTCTGGCCATTGCCAAGAAGATTCATTAATTACCGCTTGTGCACCATTTGGTAATACACGTGGTAAGTTACCTGGTAAACCGCCACCCGTGATATGCGCCATCGCGTGAACATCAACTTGTTTGATTAATTCAAGAATTGATTTTACATAAATGCGTGTTGGTTCCATTGCTGTATCTGCAAGTGGGCGACCATCCACAATTTGTGTTAAATCAACATTTTTGACATCGAGGATTTTACGAAGCAATGAGTAACCGTTTGAATGTGCACCTGAAGATGCTACACCAATCAAAACATCACCCGCTTTTACTTTGCTGCCGTCAATAATTTTGCTTTGCTCAACCACACCTACACAGAAGCCTGCTAAGTCATAGTCTTCGCCTTCATACATGCCTGGCATTTCAGCAGTTTCACCACCGACCAATGCACAGCCTGCAAGCTCACAACCTTTACCAATACCCGTAACAACATTGGCAGCAACATCAACATTTAAGTGACCTGTTGCATAGTAGTCAAGGAAGAATAATGGTTCAGCACCACATACGAGAAGATCGTTTACACACATTGCAACCAAGTCTTGACCAATCGTGTCATGACGGTTTAAGTTCAATGCTAAACGTAATTTTGTACCAACACCGTCTGTGCCAGATACGAGAACAGGTTCTTCATAACCTTTAGGAATTTTACAAAGTGCGCCGAAGCCGCCTAGACCGCCCATTACTTCAGGACGAGTGGTACGTTTAGCGACAGATTTGATACGATCGACAAGTGCGTCGCCCGCTTCAATATCGACACCAGCGTCTTTATAGCTTAAACCAGTGTTTGGGGTAGAAGTTGAGTTGCTCATATTTGAAGTCTCCGCATTCGCGCGGCGATTATACCCGAATATACGAAACTCTTATGTTATTTCTGTACTAAAATGCTATCTTTATTGAAATATTTTACTTTCTATAATGAATAAACCTGAAAAAGGCATAATTGTATGCGCGATCGGACATTAAAACGAATTTTTATCCTCGCAGGGATCGCACTGATACTGTGGGTTTTATATTTGCTTAAGCCTGTAGTAGTGCCATTTATTGGCGCTTTTTTATTAGCTTATTTATTTAGCCCGATTGTGGAAAAGCTTGATAAGTTTTTACCACGTTGGTTAGCGATTTCAGTTGTATTTGTTGGCATTGGTATTGTTCTGACTTGGGCAATGTGGTTTGTAGTGCCTTTAGTGTGGAAGCAATTGATTTATGCGCGAGATAGTATTCCTGCGGCCATCCATTGGGTCAATTATACCTTGTTGCCTTGGGTTTCTCAGACGTTTAATGTTGAACGTATGGAACTCGACACAGATCAAATTTCCAAAGTTGTTATGGAATATGTACAAACCAATTACAGTGCAGACAGTATTCAAGCGATGGCACTTAAAATTGCGCAATCGGGGCTAAGTTTTATTTCCATTGGCGGTACAATTGTACTTATTCCGATTATTGCATTTTATTTTCTCTTAGATTGGAATCGTATGTTAACGAGTATGAGAAATTTAATTCCTCGTGCTTATGAACAAAGTACTTTAAAAATTGTGGGTGAATGTCACAGTGTTTTAGGTGCCTTTGTGAAAGGACAATTCCTTGTCATGTTTTTACTTGGTGTTGTGTATGCGGTTGGCTTACAGTTGGTTGGGCTTGAAGTTGGCTTGATCATTGGTATGGTTGCAGGCTTGTGTAGCATTATTCCTTACTTGGGTTTTGGTGTAGGCATTATTGCAGCGATGATTGCGGCATTTTTCCAATTCGGCTTGGACTGGACACATTTAGTGCTGGTTCTAGTGGTATTTGGGGTAGGACAAATTATTGAAGGTTATGTTTTACAACCATTCTTATTAGGCGATAAAATCGGATTATCGCCTGTCGCTGTGGTTTTTGCCGTGTTGGCAGGAGCACAATTAGCAGGCTTTATGGGGATGCTCATCGCGCTACCTGTCGCTGCGGTTATTGTTGTGCTATTGAAACATGCACGAGAATGGTATGAACGAAGTTCACTTTATCAGGACTCTACCTCAGTTGGCATTGAAAATAATGAAAATAGCCATATAGTTTCAATAGAAAGTGAGCATATTAATCTTGATCTTGAGATTCAAAACACGCAACATAATGACGAACCCTCAACCAAATAATGATCTGTTGTTAAGGAATAATGAAAATATATGCGTCAATTACAGTTGGATATAGAGCCACAACTAGATGCCAAAATCAGTGATTTTTCTGGCCCAGGTTGGGGACCTGTAATTGATGCAGTCAGACAATTACATGCAGGTTTGATGAACCGTTTCTATATTTATGGTGGAGCGGGATCGGGAAAAAGCCACTTGCTTTCAGCGATTTGTGATTCCTATTTAGAAATAGGTAAATCTGCGATCAAAGTTTCTCTTTTAGAGTTGCTTGATGCTCCGATTGAGGCGATTAGTGCTTTAGAAACCTATGATTTAGTTGCATTGGATGATATTGAAGCGATCAGTGGTGTACCACATTGGCAAAAAGCAGTTTTTCATTTAATTAATAGTAATAATGAAGACGGTGGTCAGTTGGTCTTTTCATCACGTTTTGCTCCGATTGAATTAAAATTAGAGTTACCAGATTTACAGTCTCGCTTAACCCAAGCTGTAAGCGTCAAAGTTCCAAATGGACATTCTTATGCAGACCGTCAGGCATTATTAAATTCTGTCTTAGCACGGCGCGGTCTACATTTTGATCCACAAATAACCGAATATCTGCTATTACATGGTGCACATCAAACCAGTACACTGTTGCAGTCAGTGGATCGTTTGGAAAAATTATTGAAAGGTGAGAAGGTAAAACTTTCTCATGCAACACTGAGACAAATCTATGCACTGATCGATGAGTACCGTCCACAATAAAATTCTTGAGAATTTTATTAAGCTGTGACAAAGTACGCACAAGGAATGTTAGCAAAGCTTTATGCTGGCTTATAAGAAATAATTAAAAGAAATCAAGGAGACTATAATGCTCAAACGGGGCATAGGCTTAGGATTATTATGTATTACTGGTCATGCATTTAGTGCAAATATTGTGGTGACAACAACAGAAGATGTTGTAAAAGCCGATGACCAATGTTCCCTTCGTGAAGCGATTGAATATGTCAATAAAGGCTTGCCTGAAGCGGGTTTCAATGGCTGTGGTGGTAAAGAAACCTCAGCAGTGATTGAACTGAAAGGCAAACAAGAATATGTCTTGAAAAGTCAAATTTCTATTGCACAAAGTGTTGATATAAGATCAGTTTATGATACTACGGTAACAGATGCGAACAGTCAGGTCGGATTGTCGAATGCTGTAATCAAAGCATCAGGTAATCATCGTTTATTTAATATTAAAAAAGTTCTCTTGCCTGGTGATAAGAACCAAACGCAAGCTGAAAAAGATGCAAAAATTTCAGTCAATCTTTCAGAGCTTACGTTACAGGGTTGTGGTACAAGTCGTTGTGAGGCACAAGGTGGCTTGATTTACAACAATGAAGCACTCTCCATTACCAATGCACGTCTTTTAAATGGTACTGCCGATCAAGGTGGTGCAATTTATAATGCAGGTGTTCCAGGCTCAAGTTTTAACTGGAGTGTGGTGAGTATTGAAAAGTCATTTATCAAAGGTAACAAAGCAGCACAAGGTGGTGTGGTTTATAGTGAAGTGCCACAATTTTTGATTGCGCAGTCTGTTGTGCGTGATAATGAAGTGACTGATAGTAACTCATCATTATTTGAGGCAAAGTCACCTTTTAGTGCAGAGATCAGTAAAAACTTATCTCCGTCTACTTTAACACGCGGTATTTTTAGCAGTACGATTTTTAATAATAAAGGCTATATCATCAAAGTCTTAGATGATATGCAAGTGATTAACACCACGATGATTTTAAATAGCATGGGCTTGGTTGTGAATGCGCCAAACAAAAAAGGCTATGTTGCCAATAGTATTTTGGCAAAAAATGGTTCGCAAGACTGTAAAATCGTTGCTGGTGGTGAAGCCAATCAGATCAGTAATAACCTTTATTCTGTGGGGTGTGGTGGTACAGGGGCGCAAGCTTTGGGCAATACCACTTTAATTGCAGGTAAAACCACAGAAGGTAAGTGTGATCTAGGTTCAACCGGAATTTTATGCCCATATAATCCTGCAAAAGATACAGTGATGAGTTTCTTCAAGCCTCGCTTGATTGAAAGTTATAAAACCATCGCAGACTCACCTATTGTGAATAAAGGTCCACAAAATAGTGACCTCTTGGCTTGTGTAGTGGATCAGCGTAATACAAAACGTCCAAATAATGCTAAGTTGTGTGACCGTGGGGCAATTGAATTGTCTGTAGATACCAGTACAAATACGACGGTCGGTGAAGATATTCACTATGGTGAAATTGCTAAATTTAGTCTTTCAACCAATACTGAAAATGGTGCATCTGTAAAACTAGCTCTTCCAGATCAATTACAAGATGGTGAATTGGTTACGCCTGCACAATGTACAGCATTATTTGGCAAACCGACCGATGGTAGTCCTTGGAAACCAGGTTGTTTAAAAGTTGTGCAAACCAATACGCCTTCAAAAGGCACATTAACAGTGACCCAAGATGGTGATATTACTTATGTCCCGAATGGTAATTGGCATGGTTCAGATGAGTTTCAGTTAAAAGTGGTGACCTCAACCACGTATTTTAGTGACAATACTGAGCCTTATATCGCAATTAATGCACGCGTTGTACAAGCACCTGTGAATAATTTTGAAGATAAAAAAGTAAAAACTTCGGGTGGTGGTGTTGGTGTTATTGCATTATTTACTTTATTTGGCTTGATCGGATTACGCAGAACTAAAAAATAATAAGGAAATAAGTGATGAAACATTATAAAAAAGGGGTTTTAACCCTAATGGTTTTATCTGCAATGTCATTAATGGCGGCAGAAGATCGAACAATTTATGTCACCACATTTGCCGATGAAAATGGTGAAAATACAGATAAATGTTCTTTGCGTGAAGCGGTAATCACCGCGTCTACACATAAGGCATTTGGTGGCTGTAGTGCAGGACAACCGCATAGTACGGTCACGAATGTGATTCAGTTGGAAGCAGGTGAGTATCAATTAAAGTCAGAATTGCAGCCAAGTTCAGCAATGCTGATTGTGGGCAAAGAACCAGCAGACTATAGCAAACCTGATGTATTAACAAATAGTTATCCTGCGGCAACTGCACTAAAAACCACCATTAATGCACAGGGATCATCACGTATTTTTAATACCAATAATACCAGTGCACCGAGTTTAACTTTGACTAATTTAAAATTAATCAATGGTTCAAGTAAAAATGAGCGCACCAATGCAGGCGGAGCGCTTTATCTAGGCGGACCAACAATTTTAAATAATGTTTCGATTGAAAATTCGAATGCACAAACTGGTGGCGCAATTTATTTGAATGGTACCCATAGTGATTTAACCATTACGCATGGTACCTTTCAAAAGAATAATGCAGTTACAGGTAGCCTCTTAGCAATGACCTGTAGTGATCAGTTAAATGATACCAAACGCAGTATTGCAATTTCGAGTGCAAGCTTTTTAGGCAATGGTGCGGCAAATAGCAATAGTATGTTTGCATTTTGTGGTCAGCCTGATGTGAACTTTTCTGCAAATACCATCACTGAAAATACAGCAAATGCAAATAACGGCAGTATTCTTCAATTTAGTGCAGTAACACCACAAGGCAATGTAAGTTTGAGCGACTTATCAAGTATTGTATTGCTCAGTAATACCATCGTTAAAAATTCAGCATGGTCAACCTTCTTATATAATGCTCCAACCAGTAAGACCTTAGGTTTTAATGTCCTCGCTTATAATGGCAATGGTAAATCTTGTCGTTATACAGGCAATGACTTGGCAACAGTTGATAAGCCAAATATGACTGTGGAAAAAAATGCATGGGCATTATCAGCAAATAGTGCAAACTCAAGTTGTGAATTACCTGCTAAAGTCACAGCCACTGAAGCTGTAAAAAATTCAGTAGATTTGAGCAATATTGCATTTTCAAGTGTATTGAGTAGTTTACAACCTGCATCACAATATACAGGTTTTATGCCTTTATATTTCCCTCTAAATATCAAAGGGGCGAGTGTAAGTTTAGTCGATACCAAAGCATACTCTTGTAGTGGATATGATCAACGTGGGGTAGGTCGAGTCAATGCGAGCGAGTCCAAAACCTCAGATCAATCCAACTCATGTGATATTGGTTCAACAGAAATTGTACGTTTAACTGCATTTAAAGCAGAATTAACCAACGGTTCTGTCGTGACGTTATTGGATCAATACAAAGGTTATGCTGACAAGTTTAAAACCTTAATTGAAGATAAAACCACCAAACCTGAATTCTTACCGTATTACAAAGCAGAGCAAGCCAAATATAGCAATCTTGCAAATATTAAAACCAAGCAAAAATATCGTACTATTTTCTTTGATCCATTTGTTTCAAACCTGCCACATGAGATTGAGTTAGGAAATGGCGGACGAGAAATTAAACATTTGAATGCTCAGAATTATTTGGTTGAAGTCAATGCTAAAGGTATCGGTAACATTTCTGAAAATGTTGAAAATATTAAGCCAGATGCAAATCTTAAGTGTGAATGGGATGCAAGCTTAGGTTTGATCAAAATGTGGCGTGTTGATGACCATGTTACGCCAACAGGTGATAAAGAATTTTGTCAATACACTTTGAGATTAAACGCGGATCGAACTAAATCATCTTCAGCCTACATTTTAGGCACATTTGGTAATATTGCACCGATTGCCAAAGATGCTGAATTTACAGTGAAAGAAGGTTCAGATAAGAAAGTCACCGTTGATTTACTGAATTATGTTAATGATGATGGTGATGGTTTAGTTAGTGCTTTGACAGATCAGAAGTTAAAAAACAAATTGGCTTATTATACCAATGCCAATGGACAGGATTTAGCAATCCGTATTACTAAAAAAATTGATCCTTTGCTTTTTAGTGCAGAACGTAGTGGACCTTGTCCGGGTGAAGACCGTTTATATACCTGTTATGGTGGTAAAATTACCGTTCAGTATAAAAATACTTTAGATCCATTCAGTTATAAATTTAATTATGCAGTTTATGACGCGGATGGATTGATCTCAAATGAAGCGACTGTGAAACTGAACAATACCGCCACAGCGGAAAATAGTGTTCGCAACAGTGGTGGTGGTTCAATGGGATGGTTTGGTATCTTGGGTCTCATCAGTTTAGTTGGTTATCGCCGTTATAAAGATGCTCGTAACAAATAATCAATAACTTCATGAAAAACCAGTGCTTGCACTGGTTTTTTTTATTGTTGATGATTTAAATCAGTAGCTTAACGCTCAACGTTTACATATTTCTATATTTAAAATTTTAAAATTGTATTATAAGTTTGCATAAGACTTGTATTTTATGCCTGTGCAAGCCATAACATAGATGTATAATTTTTATATGATTTTGCCATGACCCAATTGATTTCATTGACACCTTTACAGCATATTCAGATTGATCCTGAGGAATTGTTGTCGATTAAACGCAATGATTTGGTACCGCTATTAGATAATCAAAGTCGTTTAAATTTATATGCAGATCAGTTAATTCAAGCACAATCCGTGTTACTCAACGGCGTAGATGCACAGTTGACACAGAAACTTAGTCAAGTCATTGCACAAATTATTCAACAACTCTCAAATTCGCAAAAAAAGCTCAAACAGCGTAAATTTAATGCTTTACAAAAATGGCTTGGATTAGACTTAGAGTTTAGTGCGGGACAGGTGAAATATTTTAGAGATTTAGATGTTTTGATTCAGGAAGCCAATTATTTAAATCAAAAAATGGCCCTTGAAATTCAAAAATCACAAGCACGTTACCAGCAAGCACTTGGTTTTCGTGAACAAATGGCGAAATATATTCGAGCAGCACAAGAATTTTTAGGTGAATATCCTTCCTTTGTCAAAAATAGGCATCCTTTAGATAATTTTGCAGAACGATTATCAAAAAAAATTCATACTTTAGAGACTCTGCAAGCCAGTAATGATATTGCTTTGGCGCAAATGCAATTGACACAACAATTATCATTGAGTTTGATGGATCGTTTTAAAGAAGCACAACAAGTGTTGATTCCTGCTTGGCAATATCATTTAAAACAAAACTCAGAGCAACAGTCGAGAGAGTCAGTACAAGAGCTCGACCAAAGCCGAGAGAAATTGATCAACTCATTGAAAAAATCATTAGAGCAAAAATAGGGGTGTGTGATGACAGAATTAGATAAAAATGTCTTGGTTGAATCTTTGGTAGACTCACAACAACGTTTTGAGCAGCTCAGCCTTAAAGAGATTGGTTTAAATGCTGATGACTATCATGAAGTGCTCAATGCACAAAAAGAGTTGCTTAATATTGACCATCATGCAGTGGCTGAATATGGTAAAAATATTGCAACTAAAACCTCATCTTATACGGATGAATTGTTAGATTTGGTCAAAAATAAAGACCTCGATGCCACAGGACAAAAACTCAATCAGGTCGTACAAGTTGCCCAACAGTTAAATACCTCAAGTATTTTAAATCAGTCAAAAAGTTCAGGCTTTTTTGGTGGCATTTTAAGTAAATTTAAAGGGGCTAAGCAAAGTTTTGATCAGCATTTTAATTCAACCAAAGAGCAGATTGAAAGTTTAGTTAAAGAAATTGAAACATCACAAAATGGTTTAAAAGCGCGGGTCACCACTTTAGACAAAATGTTTGCTGCGGTACAAGAGGAATATAAACAATTAGGTATTTATGTTGCGGCAGGTAAACTCAAACAACAAGAGTTACAGCAAGAAATTTCAACACTGACCACACAAGAACAAGATCAACAGACGCATCAGCGAATTTATGATTTAAATCATTTAGCCAATAATTTGGAAAAACGAGTGAGTGATTTGCAAGTTCTACAGCAGTCTGCAATGCAAACTTTACCGATGATTCGTATTATCCAATCCAACAATATGATGTTGGTCGATAAGTTTTATGCGATTAAAAACATCACTTTACCTGCGTGGAAAAATCAAATTAGTTTGGCTATTTCATTACATGAACAGCGTAATAGTGTACAGCTTGCAAATACCATCGATGATGCAACCAATGATTTATTAAAGCGCAATGCGGATTTATTACATCAAAATTCAGTAGATACTGCCAAAGCCAATCAGCGTTCAGTGATTGATATTGAAACCCTTGAACATGTGCAAAATACCCTCATTAAAACTGTAAATGATGTGATTCAAATCCAGAAAGAGGGGGTGCAAAAACGTGAGGAAGCTTCTGAGCGGATTCGTGCCTTGCAAAGTAATTTGAAACAATTGGTTTTGGAAAATACGCATTCTTCTTAAGCTTTTAGGAGAACATATTGTCACTTAAAGAAGATTATCCTGTACAGTCAGCAGATTTAAACACAGGCTTAGCCCGTTTAAAACAGCGCCAAGGTAAATTGACTGCATTGACTGTGTTGAGCTGTGTAGTGTTTATCGCAACGGGTTTAAGCTTGTTTATTCAGCAGGATGTGGTTTTTCATTTTTTAGGTTTGACACAAAATATTGCTCAACTGCATATTCCGTTGAGTGTAGACCAAAATTTACAGGCCTATGTTGAACATCCAAATTATTTGATGAATTTATTTTCATGGTTTGGTTGGTTGTTACTTAAAGTTGTTGTGTCATTTATTGGCGCATTTTTCATTGTCGGTTTTTTAAAGAAATTTCGTTTTTTCTTGGTGCGTTTTCAGTCTTTTGTACTTAAATTTGTGGCTTGGATCATTGCTTTTGTGGTGTTGTGGTCAGGGCTAACATATTTACAATATGATTGGCAAGACAATGAACAGTCCGCTTATGAAGAACTTGTGCATTATGATCGTAATATTCAACAAAGTCATATTTTTCAGTATTTGCAACACTCTGAAACTGCAAAACCTGTACAAGCCTATCTATTAGGACAGGCTGCGTTATTGCATAATCCACAGGATCGAGATACAGCTACGGCATATGTTACACAATTGGTTCAGGCTGAACGCACCGATCCACATTTTCTTGAATATGGCTTTAAACCTGAGCAGCTGTGGGCGATGCAACATGCTGTTTATGCAAAAGCAGTGACAGCCAGTACTGAAAAATTACAGCCTCGTATTGAAAATGCACAGTCATGGTCAGCACTGATTCAAAAGGTTTTAATGGGAATTTCCACCTTATTTCTTGTGCTGAGTATTATTTTATATGCTTTGACACAACGATTTAAGCAACGTGTTATCCGGATTCAACGACAAATTCATTTGGACTAGTGTTTTGATAATAGAAGATCTCAGCTTATACAGAACATAGATTTTTAATAAATCGCATTGTGCGATATAGATGCAAAATAATATTTATTATCAAATACTGAGCGTCATTGTTTTTCTTTGTATTTTATAAAATTTGGGATTGTGCAATTTATCATTATTTTGGATTAAAAAACAGTCATGTTGTTGAGGTAGGGTCAATAGCATATATTTTTACGATAAGTATCATGACGTTATTGATCATTTTTGCTTTGATCTATCTGATTATATTATTGTTTAAAGTATTAAAAAAGTTATCGAATGGCATTTAGATCAATTAAAAACCCGCCTAAGCGGGTTTTTAATTTACATTGAAAATGACTTATGCATTTTCACGTGCAATGGCACGGTAACCAATATCTTTACGATATTGAACACCATCAAACGTCACTTTTTCACAAAGTTCTAAAGCTTTTGCTTGTGCTTCACCAATGGTATGACCTAAAGCAGTCACGCAAAGTACACGACCACCCGCAGTTACGATGTCACCATTCTCAAGTGCTTTCGTACCTGCGTGAAATACTTTGGCATCAGTCATTTTGGTGTCTAAACCAGAAATCACATCGCCATTGCTCGAAGTTTCAGGATAGCCTTTAGATGCTAAAACGATACCAACGGTTTTACGTTCGTCCCATTCAGCTTCCGCAGGTAAATTACCCGCAATGCCTGCTTCCACTAAATCAACTAAAGACGATTTTAAACGCATCATAATGGGTTGAGTCTCAGGGTCACCAAAACGACAGTTAAACTCGATCACTTTAGGTTGACCTTGTTCATCAATCATCAAGCCTGCATATAAGAAACCTGTATACACGTGACCGTCTTTTTTCATACCTTCAACGGTAGGACGCATCACTTCATTCATGGTTTTTTCAAACACATCAGCCGTTACAACAGGCGCAGGTGAGTAAGCACCCATACCACCCGTGTTTGGACCTTGGTCGCCTTCAAAAATACGCTTATGGTCTTGTGAAGTTGCCATTGGTAAAATGTTGTCGCCATCAATCATACAAATGAAAGAGGCTTCTTCACCTGCAAGGAATTCTTCGATGACTACACGTGAGCCTGCATCACCAAATTTGTTGCCTGCAAGCATGTCATCAATCGCATCAAATGCTTCCTTGTTGGTCATGGCAACGATCACGCCTTTACCCGCAGCAAGACCATCCGCCTTAATTACAATTGGCGCACCATTTTTTTCAACAAATGCTTTAGCTGCATCTACTTCTGTGAACACGTCATAGAATGCTGTTGGAATGTTGTGGCGTTTAAGGAAATGTTTGGCAAATGCTTTAGAACCTTCAAGCTGTGCAGCAAATTGAGTTGGACCCCAAATTTTCACACCCGCTTCACGGCAAGCATCGACCACACCATTGACAAGCGGTGCTTCAGGACCCACTACAATTAAATCAACTGCATTGTTTTTTGCAAAGTCGATAATTGCAGCATTATCTAAAATATTTAAGGCAACATTTTCGCATTTATTTTCAGTTGCAGAACCTGCATTGCCCGGTGCAACAAAAACTTTTGCAACTTTTTCATCTTGTGCGATTTTCCATGCAAGCGCATGTTCACGACCGCCATTACCCAAAACTAAAATATTCATCGGTTCACACTCCATGAATCGAAAATGACATAAAGTCCTCAGCCTTAAAAGGAGAGGACTTTATGCAAGATTATTAATCTGTATTTACAACAATGAATGACGTTGTCATTACAATGTAATGTCTAGCAATTAGTGGCGGAAATGACGCATGCCAGTGAAGACCATTGCAATACCTGCTTCATCAGCAGCAGCAATCGTTTCTTCATCACGCATAGAACCACCCGGTTGGATAATGCATTTGATCCCTGCTTTCGCAGCGTTATCAATACCATCACGGAATGGGAAGAATGCATCAGATGCCATGACTGCACCTTCAACCACTAAGCCAGCATGTTCAGCTTTGATCGCAGCAATACGCGCAGAGTTAACGCGGCTCATTTGACCTGCGCCCACACCAATGGTTTGACGGTTCTTCGCATAAACAATTGCGTTCGATTTCACATATTTCGCAACTTTCCAAGCGAAGATCATGTCATCAATTTCTTGTTCAGTTGGTGCACGTTTCGTCACAACTTTTAAGTCATCTTTAGTGATCATGCCTAAGTCTTGGTCTTGAACCAATAAACCACCATTTACACGTTTGTAGTCAAGTTGAGCTTGACGCGCATCAATTGCAGGAAGTTCGCCACATACAAGTACACGTACATTTTTCTTCGCGCCAGTCACTTCAAGTACGCCATCAGCAATACTTGGTGCAATGATCACTTCGACGAATTGACGGTCAACAATAGCTTGAGCAGTTGCAACGTCTAATTCACGGTTGAATGCAATGATGCCACCGAAAGCAGACTCAGGGTCAGTTGCATAAGCAAGATCATAAGCTGCTTGGATGCCGTCAAGAGAAACAGCAACACCACAAGGGTTTGCATGTTTTACAATGACACAAGCAGGTTTCGCAAATGATTTCACACATTCAAGTGCTGCGTCAGTGTCTGCAATGTTGTTATAAGACAGTTCTTTACCTTGTAACTGTTTAGCTGTAGAAACAGATGCTTCAGTCGCAGTTGCTTCTACATAAAAAGCAGCAGATTGATGCGGGTTTTCACCGTAACGTAAATCTTGAACTTTGTTCAATTGCGTATTGAAAGTACGGGCAAATTTATCTGCTTGACCTGCCTCGACACCTACGCGAGCACCTAAGTAAGATGCAATCATACCGTCGTATTGTGCAGTATGTTCAAATGCTTTAACAGCAAGGTCAAAACGTGTTGCATGAGACAATGCACCATCCGCTTTAAGCTCTGCAATTACAGTTGCATAGTCAGCAGCATTCACCACAATACCTACAGAAGCATGGTTTTTCGCAGCAGCACGAACCATGGTTGGACCACCAATGTCGATATTTTCAATTGCATCTGCAAGTGAACAGTTTGGTTTTGCAACAGTTGCCGCAAATGGGTAAAGGTTAACCACAACTAAATCGATCGCGTCGATATTGTGTTCAGCCATGACAGCTTCGTCTAGACCACGGCGAGCCAAAATACCGCCATGAATTTTCGGATGTAGCGTTTTAACACGACCGTCCATCATTTCTGGAAAACCAGTGTGCTCTGAAACTTCAACTACGGCAACATTGTTGTCTTTAAGCAACTTATATGTACCACCAGTAGATAAAATTTCTACCCCAAGAGCAGCAAGGTTTTGGGCAAATTCAACGATTCCAGTTTTATCTGAAACAGAGATTAAAGCGCGTTTAATAGTCATGATCTTCGTCAACAGTTCTTAAGTCTAGAGATTTAAACAAATAGGCAAAACGTAGGTAAAAAAAATGCCCACGCAAGCCGTGAGCATTTTATCATTTATTCACTCATTAAACCGTGAGCTTTTAACTTTTTACGTAAAGTACCACGGTTCAGTCCGAGAATTTCAGCAGCGCGAGTCTGATTCCCACGCGTATATTCTAAAACAACAGATAAAAGAGGTTTCTCCATTTCTGCTAGCACCATGTCATACACTTGAGATGGTTGCTCACCTTGCAATTGTGCAAAATAGTGGCGAACTGCGCGATCTACGTGAATACGTAAAGCGACATCAGATTGTGCAGTAAAAATAGGAGATTTGCTATTCATGCGAGTTAATCCGAAAATTCAGATACTACTTGGGTAAAGTAATATAAATGTGGTCTAAAAAATATCGAGCTCCGTTTTAGATCCTAAAACGGTGGGCTCTAAAACAAGAACAATTAGCTTGCCACAACCTAATGCAATTGAGTGAAAAATAAGCGTAACAATAAATTAATATTTGTTACTGATCACTTTAAAACAAAAACAATCCCTGATGCGCAAAATGAGAGATTAAGCACATGGTCAAGACTATATTTATTGTGAAAAATTGCGAGGAGTTTGCGGTACAAAGCTTTCGTGGCGCGTATGATACCATTGTCTAAGAAAAAGTGAGCAAGAAAACTACATTTTTTTTAATTTTTTTATAGTTTTTTTCAATATTAAGGGTGAATTATTTCTAATTTCCAACTGTCAATCTTTTTTTTCTGAATTGGTAACTTAAAATTAAAGCTATAAGGGCTATTTTGTGGAATGCGTCGAATCCGAGATAAACTTTCTACAAGATATTCATCAGAAGATATAATAAATGTTTTAAAGAGTTTGCCTTCCTTATTATATAGAGACACTTTAATTAAGGGTAATTCTAAGCTTTTGGAAAATTGATTGATCAACTGACCTGAAAACTCGGTTTCATTATTTAGCGTAGCTTTAACTTGTAGGTTGTTGACTAAAATTTTTTTATAACGTTGATCAATGGTTTCACAGCGTAATACTGAGCAGGTCTGAGTAAAAATTGTATTTAAAATAGGATAGCGGTCTAGTAGATTGGGGTTAAACCATAAAATTTGAAAACTTAAAATAGAAACCAAAGCAATATTGATCAATGTCCATATGATGTAATAAAAGCGAGTTTTTTGAATTTGTGCATGTGCTTTATGATTATGATGAGTCGCCAAATGTAAGGATGGAAAGGCATTAAAACCATCATCTTGTACAACTTTGAGGCTATTGAGATAAGTTCTTAAATCAATATTTGAGTTTTGAATTTTACGATTAAAAAAATCAGTAATATTGTTTTTCTCAAGTTCGAACGTTGCAGCATCGCCTGTTGGAAATTGGCTAAAAATAGGTTGGGTGACAGAATTAAGTGCAGTGATGTCATTTTCAGTAGAGCTGATCTCATTTAAATGAAGTAGTGCATTAAATTGAGTTGAGCATTTCGCACAACAAACCTCACCGCCTGCAACAGTCAGTTGCATCACAGAGACTCGATATAAAGTTAAGCACTGGGGGCAGCGGGTTTGTTTGTCACTCATAAGTTTATCAATGTATGGATTTATGCTTGATGGCGTTTTCCTGAAATACGGCACCAATTTTCATCACGTTTTTCAACGTTTAATATATCAAAAAACTCAGCATATACTTGAGAAACATCCTCTACTTGTTCTTCAATGACACCTGCAAGTGCAAATTCACCCTCAGGTTTAATTAAAGTTGAAAATTCTTTCGCAAGCATCATGAGTGGACCTGCTAAAATGTTAGCAACAAAAACATCTGCTTGTTGTCCCGCCAATACTTGATTGAATTCTTCAGGCAAACCGACATACAGATTTTCCAATACACCATTTAACTCAGCATTTTGTTGTGTGGCTAAAACAGCTTGTGGGTCAATATCGGTTGCATACACTTTTTTTGCGCCAAGCAAAAGTGCCGCAACACCTAAAATGCCTGAACCACAACCATAGTCAATGACGATCTTATCTTTCACATCAGTTTTGCCTAACCATTGTAAGCATAAGAACGTAGAAGCATGGTTACCTGTACCAAAAGCCAAACCTGGATCAAGTTTAATATTAACTGCATCAGCCTCAGGCGCTTCCATCCATTCGGGTACGATCCAGTATTTTTCAGCAATTTGAATGGGTTCGTAGGCATCCATCCATGTGCGTTCCCATTCTTGATCTTCTAAGAATTCACTACGCATCGGTTCTGTTGGTAGTTGTGTACGAATAAAGGTTTCTAAAGCGGCGACATCAATTTCTTCATTATCTTCTTGCGCATAAATGCCAGTGACAATCACTTTATTCCAAAGTGGTGTTTCACCTGGTAGTGGTTCAAGTAAGTCTTGGTTTTCAGCATCGTCAAGGGTAACGCTTACAGCGCCAAGTGAACTTAATAATGTTTCTGTAAAATCAACTCGAGCTTGCTCAACTGTAATATGAATTTGTAACCACTTCACGGCAAAGACCTAATACTTTTCTTAAAAGCAGTATTGTAGCGGAAACCATGCACTTGTGCTGTATCAAATTAAAAAATGGACGTTGAACGTCCATTTTAAACATAGGATCTGATATTAAGTCTTTGATAGAGAAGCAGAGGTCGAAACAGATTGATGGTCTGCCAAACGTGAAATGAGCATGCCAAAAATAGCTGCGAAAAAATACATAAAAATAGAATAAACGGCTGCTGGTATCGCAACGGTCGTGTTATTTATAACAGTCAGTGCAATGGTCATGGCTAAAGTACTGTTATGAATGCCAATTTCAAAGGCGCAGGCACGTGCTTGAGCACTACTAATTCCTAAAAAACGTGGGACAAAATAACCAATTAACAGGCTACAAATACAAAAAATAATCGTTGCAATTCCCACTTGAGCGATATATTCCACAATGTGCGCACGCTCTTTGGTAATGGCGCCAATAATAATCAAAACTAAAAATACAACTGAAAAAATGCGTAAAGGCTTATTTAGTTTTTCACTAAAATGAGGTGCATAACGTCGAATGGTCATTCCTATAGCAACAGGAATGAGAATAATGGCAAAAACTTGCACTATTTTACTGAATTGCATGCTGATTTGCTGAGCATCGTTCATAAAATATTGAATCGAAAAATTAACAATGAAAGGTAGGGTTAGCGCTGCGATTATTGAGTTGATCGCGGTCAGCGTGATATTTAGCGCAATATCACCTTTAAATAAATAGCTAAATAAGTTTGCTGTACTTCCACCAGGTGAAGCAGCAAGCAGCATTAAACCTACAGCAAGTAAGGGCTGTAAAGCGAGGATTTTACATAGAATAAAAGCAATACCGACGAGGAGTACGAGTTGACAAAATAAAGCGATGACCACAGCTTTCGGATGTTGAGTGACTCGTGCAAAATCTTTTAGAGTAAGCTCAAGCCCTAAGCCAATCATAATAATGGCAAGAGCAAGAGGTAGCATCATGGTGATAATCCCTGAATCCATATACTTTTCCTTTTTGTTGTTTTAAATCGTGCTAAGTTTTAGCCTAAACGATTTATGGAAAAGTGGAATAGAAATTTAGAATAAATTAAGAATTATTTGATCGTATTGGACATTTTGATTAAAGCAAAAGGCGATCAATAAAAATTGATCGCCTTTTGAGTTATATTTTCAAGCTGAAAATAATAAAGCTTATTCATTTAAAGGCATTATTGTGCTACATCAGGTGCATCTACAGCAGCTTCGGGATTGGCTTGTTGTGTTGCATCAGTAGCTGGTGTTACTGCTTCAGGACTTGCTTGTTGCGTTGCATCAGTAGCAGGAGCTTCTGATTGAACCGCAGATGTACTTTCTACAGCTACAGCTGGTGTATTTTCAATTGTTGTAGGTTGAGCTTGAACAGCTGCTGTTGCACCACCTGCTGGTGCAGGGAAAGTAAATTGCAATTTACCATTTTCATTGGGTTCACAACTACCGTTATAAGTTACACCTTTATTGGCATAAACAACCCAATCTCCTTGCTTTTTATTTTTACAAACTTGAATTTGCTTGTTAACTTCCGCTTTGCTTGAGTTTTCATCTGCTGCATGGGCAAAGCTTGTACCTACAAAACACATAAGTGAAAGAGAAAGTACCTTTGAGATTGTATTTTTCATGACATGCATCCTTTATTTATTCAATCAAATAATAATGAGGGAAAAATAACCCTGATCTCTACGTTCGTTATTCATACTAGGAAATTTTTTAAGCAAGTTATATTTGATTTATGAGAGTGAACTGCTACAGAATGTGACGGTGTGTTAATAGTATGAAACCACGAAGGAAAATAAAAATTGTAAATCATCCTCATACTAAAGTTAAAAATTTGCTATAATTTTACGTCATTTTATTTTCTCTCAATTATCACTATGCATTATCCTAAAGTTTACGATGTCATTGTTATCGGCGGCGGTCACGCAGGTACGGAAGCAGCACTTGCTGCGGCACGTATGGGTCGACAGACTTTACTCCTTACTCATAACATTGAGACTTTAGGACAGATGAGCTGTAACCCAGCCATTGGTGGTATTGGTAAATCTCACCTTGTACGTGAAATTGATGCCTTGGGTGGTGCAATGGCATTGGCTGCCGATAAAGGCGGTATTCAATTCCGTATTTTAAATTCACGTAAAGGTGCAGCAGTACGTGCGACACGTGCGCAAGCTGACCGTATCCGTTATAAAGCTGCAATTCGTCATACTTTAGAAAACCAAGCAAATTTGGACATTTTCCAACAAGCAGCGGATGATTTAATTGTTGAAGGCGATACAGTAAAAGGTGTAGTGACACAAATGGGAATTCGCTTTGATGCGAAAACGGTTGTGTTGACCACAGGCACATTCTTAGGTGGTGTGATTCACGTGGGGTTAAATAATGCTTCAGGTGGTCGTGCGGGTGATCCTCCTTCAATTTCATTGGCGGCTCGTTTACGAGAATTAAAGCTACCTGTAGGTCGTCTAAAGACAGGTACACCACCACGTATTGATGCACGTTCAGTTGATTTTTCTGTGATGACACCACAACCAGGCGATTTCCCATCGCCAACCATGTCATTCATGGGGGATGTATCGATGCATCCTGAGCAAGTCAATTGCTATATTACCCATACCAATGAACGTACGCATGACATTATTCGTGGTGGTCTAGATCGTTCACCAATGTATACAGGTGTGATTGAAGGTGTTGGGCCTCGTTATTGCCCATCCATTGAAGATAAAATCAATAAATTTGCAGATAAAAACTCGCATCAAGTGTTCTTAGAGCCTGAAGGTTTGGATACACACGAATTATATCCAAATGGTATTTCTACATCACTTCCTTTCGATGTTCAGTTTGAATTGGTTCGTTCGATTCGTGGTATGGAAAATGCACACATTCTTCGTCCGGGTTATGCGATTGAATATGATTATTTCAATCCACAAGCGTTGAAATTCTCTTTAGAAACCAAAGCCATTAATAACTTGTATTTCGCAGGTCAAATTAACGGGACTACAGGTTATGAAGAAGCAGGTGCGCAAGGTCTATTGGCAGGTTTAAATGCTGCGCGTCGTGCATGGGATCAGGAACAATGGACACCGAAACGTGATGAAGCGTATATGGGTGTGCTTGTGGATGACTTGATTACCTTGGGTACCAAAGAACCGTACCGTATGTTTACCTCACGTGCCGAATATCGTCTGATGTTGCGTGAAGACAATGCCGATCAGCGTTTAACTCCAATTGGCCGTGAAATGGGCTTGGTGGATGATGCGCGTTGGGCAAACTATTGTGAAAAAATGGAAGCTGTAGAAAAAGAAACGGGTCGTTTACAGCATCTTTGGGCTGCGCCAAACAATCCTTTGGGTAAAAAATTCGTTGATTTGACAGGGGATGATCTGTCTAAAGAAACCAATGCGATTGATTTACTCAAACGTCCAAATATCAATTTCTCACAAATTGCTGAAATCACGGGTTCAGAAGTGACTGCATTTGTCGGTGAGCAAATTGAAATTGCGGTGAAATATGCCGGTTATATCAACCGTCAGCAAGAAGATGTTGCGCAAATGAAGCGTTTAGAAGATACGCGTATTCCTGCTGATTTTGATTATGATGTAGTTTCTGGTCTTTCTCGTGAAATTACCTTGAAGTTGAAAGATGTACGTCCTGAAACTTTAGCTCAAGCAAGTCGTATTCCAGGTGTAACACCTGCGGCAGTTCAGTTGGTGATGATTACGATTCGTAAAAATAATGCGGCGAAAAAGTCTGCATAATTTTTCAGCTGAAAGAAAAACCCGCTAGATGCGGGTTTTTTTATACTTACAGTTGCTAAACTTAATTTTTATCCAGTATTGCATCATGGGGCTATTTTGAAATCAGTAAATAGCCCAATAGATCTAATTCAAAAGTTTGTTCAATGTTTAAATACTCTTTGAAATCAATATTGATATCTTTTTGATAAGATTGAATAAATATCTCTCTTTTAGACTCAGGAAGATAATAGATTAAAGATAATAACGTGATGATTTCAAAATGGAGGTGTTTGGGTAAAAAGAATAGCGGAATTACATGATGTTGATGTGTTGATTTCTGATCAAGGTGCAAGATGACCGTTGCTTGGAAGAAATTAAGATTTTCTACACTGATATTGGTTTGTTCAATATCTTCAAGCACAATATTGAAAGACTTAAATAATGTTTGAATTTCAAGTCGTTGCTTAGAAATTCTTAAAAAAGGCTTTCCAAAGCGGATGAGAAATACAAAATAATAGAGTGAGATGAGAATGAATAAAAGACTGATGAATGCACAGCCAAATGCGAGTAGGGGGTGATGTAACTGAAATTCAAGATTTAAAAAATAAAATAGACAGGCAAAAACATAAGTGATAATAAAACTGAAAATGATAAGACTTAGGCGAGAACTGAATTTTAATGTAGGGGATGTAGACATCATGATTATTTTTGACTCAGCTTTTATAAAATAAGATTTTAATCAAGATTTAAATCTTATTTTGCCGTTGTTCTGCATCATGTTGAAATGCCAAACGAATGTTGTTACCAATTAAAATCACATTATTTTCTAAATAATATTGCCGCTCTTTTTCAGTGAAATATTGAGTGAGTTCAGGCTTGATCCCTAAATTCCATTGTTGAATGAGTTCATTACGTTGTTGGATATTCATGCGTTTGAATAAAGTAATCCATGTGGCAAAATCAAGATCGATGAAGTGATAACATTCTGGGAAAATACGAATACGTAAAACTTCTTTATAATCACCATAGCCCGTTTTTTGCTGTTTTTGAACATTCCAAGCATTTAATTGTAAGTCACACATCGTATTGCCATAAACGGAATGTATTTTTAAATCTGAAGTTTCAATATCAATAAATTTCACATATTCCGATTTTTTCCAAATACCCTCGTGAAACAGACCCTCTGCTGTAATTTTTAAATGTGGATGCCCAATTTTAAATAAGCGATAGGTTGCAAAACTACACAGATAAATAAGATAGCCAAAAAATAGTGCAAGTGCTGTATAAATAATACTGTGATGTGCAATTGCATTAACCATCATTATCAATGTTGCAAGGATAAAAATTAAAAGCAGGATGGGAAGTGTAAATTTATGGCGTTTATTTTGCTTAAAATAAAAAATATGAGAATTTTCAGACATATTTGATTGAATAAAATATTGTATTGAGTCTGAATCGTAAAATAAAAAAGCCCATGTCGCAATGCATGGGCTTTTTAAAATCTTGGCTCTTCCACCTGGGCTCGAACCAGGGACCTGCGGATTAACAGTCCGTCGCTCTACCGACTGAGCTATGGAAGAATAGATGGCTCTCCAACCTGGGCTCGAACCAGGGACCTGCGGATTAACAGTCCGTCGCTCTACCGACTGAGCTATTGGAGAATCTGATGCGCATTTTAGGGATGAAATAGCAACTCGTCAACAAGAGAATACACAGAAATGAATCGTTTGCTTTATAAATATGCATTTTGAACAAAAAAATGCTTATCATGCTATTTTTTAAGCAGAAAAAAATATTTTATCTGCTTTTGATGTATGGCTTTTCAGTATATTTCCATCAATGCCGATTACAAAATGCACTGCCTTGCTATTTCTTGTTGAAGTGTTTGACTGATGTCGAGTTGCTGCCACTTACAATTTTGAGTCACGAGCCACTCAAAATCTGCCTGTTGTGGGTTAACTTCAATAGGTACAAGATTTTGAATAATATTTTGAATTTTATAACATGCTTTCACATGTACATGTGTTGAGCAATTAAAACGAACAATCTGATAGTCTTTTAACAGTTGCCATACTTCACTAAAATCCTCTAAATCTCTTAAATGATTTTGTGCCTGAACAATAGCTGCTTTTAATGCAGCTAAACTTTGAGGATGTTGTTCAGCCCAAGCTGCAGTGACGGCCAATACTTTGTCTGCAACACTTGGAATAATCTCTTGGCTACTGGTAATAATTTGACTATAGCCTTCTAATTCAGCTTGAGTATTCCACGGTTCCCCAACACAAAAACCATCAATCATTTGTTTAGAGATAGCTTCAACCATATACGGTGGTGGTAGGGTACAAAAAGGATATTGTGCTGCGACCTCATAATCTACCAGTGCTAACCATTCTCGTAAACTATAGTGATGGATCGAATGTTTAAAAACATGTGCCAGTTGTAAGGTTTGTCCATTTTTAAATGCATCGACGACTTTTGTCGCAGTTTGCTCGACACAATCATGTAAGCCAATATTCAGTTCATGGCATAACTGCTGACTTAAACTGATAAACGCTTTATTGGTACTGAGTACCAAAGGTGTTTGTAGCGGAATGCCAAGTTGATCATCACCCAATGCTGCGGCAGGTAGCATCGCGGATAAACAGTGCGCCGCATCTAAAAAACCAAAAGCTAAGCGATCACGTAAACTTGCCCATGATGCTTCTTTGACTAAGCTTACGTTTAAGCCTTGTTCAATAAAGTAGCCTTGATGTTGTGCCCATAACAGTGCAATACAGTCCAAAAGTGGTACATAACCCAGTTGAATCTCTGTTTGTTCTAATGCTTTCATAATTCATCCTTTGTATGTCCTTGGAGCAGTGCTTGTGCATCAATGAGCCTACGTGCCATTTCACCGATGGTCATACGATGACTCATCGCATTTTTACGCAGTAATGCAAATGCATTTTCTTCATTGATTTGGTGTAAATTCATAAGCAAGACCTTGGCTTTGTCGATGTCTTTACGGTCTGCTAATTTAGTTTTAGTTTCTTTTAAGTCATTGGTTAACTTTTTATGCTTTTTATATTGTTCAATTGCTATTTGTAAAATACTGTCTAATTTCGCAGGTTGTATTCCATCTACGATATAAGCAGTAATTCCAGCTTCAATCGCACTTTTGATGGTTTCTTTATGCCCATTTTTAGTGAAAAGCACAGTGGGTAAGTCAAATTGACTAACGCAGCTTTCAATAATATCCCGATGTGGATGATCCATGTCCAAAAGAATGACATCGGCATGAATTTGTTGTAGATAAAAGAGATCGAGTTGATCGGTCATGAGGCATGCAACGACCTCAAACTGATGTTCGATAAGGGTTTTTTTGACAAATTCTGCTCGATCAGAATCATCATCAATCAAAGCAATTTTAAGTTTTGACATGCGTATCAGGAAGCCTGAAAGTTATTATTTAATAAGCAATTTCTATACCAAAAAGAGCATATATTGCTTGAATTGGTTTTAACTTTGCAATAAATGCACTTTAATGATGCAAATTGCGCTGATTCATTGCATAGTAAAGCATAACAAAATTGCTCAACCATGAATCGAAAATATACTTATTTGTGGATTAGAATTATATTTTAAAAAATAAATTCATTTAAAAATAATAATATATGTTCTAACTTGAAAAGTTGGCACACCAGTTGCATAATCCTAACTGAGTCAAAGAAGACTCGATGAAAAATTTGTAAGACGGCCAACGACGTCCGCTCTGATCGCATCTGAAGTGCAATAGTTGCACAGCAGATAAACCTATACGTTCAGTTCTGGAAGGGGATGGTTATGTCTTCAAATATAAATTTGGATGCTAAAAAAGCAACAAAAATCAATCTTTTTAGTTTTAGCAGCGCAGCGATGAGAGCCTTCCACATGAGTTGGCTCGCATTTTTTGTCTGTTTCTTTGCATGGTTTGCTTGTGCACCTTTAATGCCAGTCATTGCTGGTGAATTTCATCTGACTAAAGATCAAATTGCCAATATTAATATTGCAGCAGTTGCAATCACAATCGTGGTTCGTCTTATCGTTGGGCCATTGTGTGATAAATACGGCCCACGCAAAACCTATACCGCTTTATTGATTCTCGGCAGTATCCCAGTATTTGGTGTGGCATCTGCGAATAGTTATGAATCATTCTTATTCTTCCGCTTATTGATTGGTGCGATCGGCGCGAGTTTTGTCATCACCCAATATCACACCAGTATCATGTTTGCACCAAATGTCGTAGGTACAGCCAATGCAACGACTGCAGGTTGGGGAAATGCGGGTGGTGGTGCAACTCAAGCGCTTATGCCGTTATTACTTTCTGCTTTAGTGATGTTTGGGATTGAAAAAGCTTTAGGTTGGAGAATTGCACTGATTGTTCCAGGTGTGATGATGTTAATCGTCGGTGCGATGTATTGGACATTTACCCAAGACTGTCCACAAGGTGATTTTAAAGCATTACGTGCCGAAGGCGTTCAAGTAGGAAGTGACAAAAAAGGTGGTATCGCAATTTTAATGCATGCCGCAAAAAACTACCGCGTTTGGATTTTATTTGGTGCATATGCGGCATGTTTCGGCATCGAAATTTTCATCCATAACATCATTGCGATGTACTACGTAGACCATTTCAACTTTGGTTTAAAAGAAGCGGGCATGGCAGCAGGGATCTTCGGTTTATTGGCATTGTTTGCTCGTGCATTGGGTGGAATTGTTTCAGACAAAGTAGCGACTAAAAAAGGCTTAGATGGTCGTACTAAAGTTCTCTTTGTGATGATTCTCATGGAAGGTTTATTCCTGATCGTCTTCTCACAAATGAATGTCCCAATGTTTGCCATCCTAGCAATGACGGTATTCGCACTATTCACACACATGGCATGTGGTGCAACTTATGCCCTAGTTCCTTTCATTGACCGTGATGCCTTAGGTGGCGTGGCAGGGATTATTGGTGCAGGTGGTAACGTTGGTGCAGTCGCAGCAGGTTTTTTACTCAAAGGTATGTTGGATATTCAAATTACACTGATGATTTTGGGTGGATTAGTAGTCATTGCAGCAAGCTTTGTATTGATGATTCGATTCTCAGTTGAACATAAAGAAAAAGAGCAAAAGTTATTTGAAGAAGCTGTCTTGGAACGCAACCGTATGGAGCAAGCTTCAGCGGCAACAGTTAAACAAAATAGCGCAGCTTAAAAGCCACGTATAAGCATAAGAATTGAGGAGAATTGAAATGAAATTAGTCATGATTGGTCATGGAATGGTAGGGCACAAATTCATTGAATCTGTGTTAGAGCATGCAGGTGATGAAGTTGAAATCACGATTTTGGCAGAAGAACCACGTTTAGCTTATGATCGCGTTCATTTAACTGAATATTTCACTGGTAAATCGGCAAAAGACCTAACTTTATGCCGTGCAGATTTTGCCGATGCTTATGGTATTGATCTCCGTTTAAGCACAAAAGCAACAGAAATTGATACTGTAAATAAATTGGTAACGACTAATCATGGTGATGTCATCAGTTATGACAAATTGATTCTCGCTACAGGTTCTTATGCATTCGTTCCACCGATTCCAGGTAATGATCGTCAAAATTGCTTTGTTTATCGTACCATTGAAGATCTTGATGCGATTCGAGCTGCAAGCTTGAATGCAAAATCAGGTGTGGTGATTGGTGGTGGTTTATTGGGTTTGGAGGCTGCTAAAGCACTTCGAGACTTAGACTTAGAAACGCATGTGGTTGAATTTGCGCCACGTTTGATGGCGGTTCAAATCGATGATTTAGGCGGTAAAGTTTTACGTTCAAAAATTGAAAACTTAGGGGTAAAAGTTCATACCCAAAAAGCGACTTCATCCATTGAAGATGGTGTAAATACAACTCATGTGATGAAATTTAGTGATGGTTCTGAGCTTGAAACCGACATTATTTTGTTTTCAGCAGGCATTCGTCCTCGTGATGAACTCGCACGTCAAAGCGGTTTAGCCATTGGTGAGCGTGGCGGGATCGTGATCAATGATTATTGCCAAACTTCTAACCCTGATATCTATGCCATTGGTGAATGTGCGCTGTGGCAAAATAAAATTTATGGTTTGGTTGCACCGGGCTATGACATGGCGCGTATTGCAGCGAAACACGTACTCGAACAAACCAGTACTGAGTTCGCAGGTGCGGACATGAGCACCAAACTCAAACTTATGGGAGTCGATGTTGCTTCTGTGGGGGATGCGCATGCGATGACCCCAAATTCTTTGAGCTATTTCTTTGCTGATGAAGATGCCATGATCTATAAAAAGATTGTGGTCAATGCTGAGAAAACCAAACTTTTAGGTGCGGTACTGGTCGGTTGTGCTAAAGAGTACAATGACTTGCTACAAATGATGCTCAATGGTTTAGAGATTCCTGAAAATCCTGAAAGCCTCATCATGCCAGGCTATGCTCAATCAGATGCAAAAACAGGCGGAAGTGGTGTAGACCTACTGCCTGATAGTGCAACGATTTGCTCATGTAATAACGTCTCTAAAGCTGATATTTGCTCCGCAATTCAAGAAGGTTCGACTTCATTGGGTGCTTTGAAAAAATGTACCAAAGCTGCAACAGCATGTGGAGGTTGTGCACCGCTCGTTACTCAAGTTTTAAAATCAGAATTACAACGCCAAGGTGTGACCGTCAATAACCATCTTTGTGAGCACTTTGCCTACTCTCGTCAAGAGTTGTATCACTTGGTTCGTGTCAATGAAATCAAAACCTTTGATGATTTAATTCAACAACATGGACATGGTCTAGGTTGTGATATTTGTAAGCCGACTGTGGCAAATATTCTTGCTTCTTGTTGGAACGACTTCGTGCTTAAACCAAGTCATGCAGGTCTGCAAGACAGTAACGATTATTATCTTGGCAATATTCAAAAAGATGGGACTTATTCAGTCGTGCCACGTATGGCAGGCGGTGAAGTCACGCCAGATGGACTCATTGCTGTCGGTCAAATTGCCAAACAATATGGTTTGTATACCAAACTGACAGGTGGTCAACGTGTTGATATGTTTGGTGCACAACTGCATCAACTGCCTGAAATCTGGGAAAAACTGATCAATGCAGGTTTTGAGTCAGGACATGCTTACGGTAAGTCATTGCGTACTGTGAAATCCTGCGTAGGCAGTACATGGTGTCGTTATGGCGTAGACGATTCAGTCGGTTTAGCCATTTTCCTTGAAAATCGTTATAAAGGCTTACGTTCTCCACATAAACTCAAAATGGCAGTGTCAGGCTGTACTCGTGAATGTGCTGAAGCGCAAAGTAAAGATGTTGGTGTGATTGCAACTGAAAAGGGTTGGAATTTATATGTTTGTGGTAATGGTGGTATGAAACCGCGCCATGCTGAATTACTTGCTTCCGACTTAGATACACAAACCTTAATCAAATATATCGATCGTTTCTTTATGTTCTACATCCAAACGGCAGATCGTCTACAACGTACCTCAGTATGGCGTGACAACATGGAAGGGGGATTGGATTATCTCAAAGATGTGGTGGTGAATGATTCTTTAGGGCTTGCAGAAGAACTTGAACGCCGTATGAGCCATGTGGTAGGTACCTATCAAGATGAATGGCGTACAGCGGTGGAAGATCCTGAAGTGCGTAAACGCTTTGTCACCTTTATCAATGCTAAAGCTGAACAACAACAAGATCCACATGTGCAATTTGCTGAAGTACGTGGACAAATTCGTCCAAAGACAGAAGCAGAACGTGATGCGAGTCGTATCCCTGTAGTTGAAGCTTAACGAATTTAGGTCAGAAAACTTCTTTTAAGTATAGCGCTGCATTTTCTGAAGAGAAAAGATGAAGATGCAGAAAAAATGAAGTTAAAGAACAAGGATAAGATGATGACAGTATTTAAAGATATGAATGAATTGAATTGGTTAGATGTATGTGCATTGGATGATATTACGCCGAATACAGGTGTGGGTGCGTTAATTGATGACCAACAAATTGCAATTTTCCGTGTAGGTTCAGAAAAGCGAGTATACGCACTCAGCAACCAAGATCCGTTTAGCAAAGCCTTTGTGATGTCACGTGGCATTATTGGTGATTTACAAGGTGAACGTGTGGTTGCTTCTCCGATTTATAAACAACATTTTAGTTTGGCAACAGGGCGTTGCTTGGAAGATAAAGATCAAAAACTTTTAGTATTTCCTAGCAAAATTGAAAATGGTCGAGTGATGATTAGCCCGACTCCACAAAAAACCTATATTACCAATAATGGCACGTCTCAAGAAAAAATGAAGTTGGTGCTGGTCGGCAATGGTCTAGCAGGTATGCGTTGCCTTGAGGACTTGCTTGATATGGCGCCAGATCGTTATGAAGTGACGGTGATTGGAGAAGAGCCATGGGGCAACTATAACCGCATCATGCTATCACCTGTATTATCGGGAGATAAAACCATCGATGATATTATGCTGCACCCGCACGCATGGTATAGCGATAAAAATATTCGCTTTATTGCAGGAGACCCTGCAGTGCGTATTGATCGCCCACGTAAACAAGTTTATACCGAAAAAGGTTTAGTGGTTGATTACGACCGTTTGATTTTGGCTACAGGTTCTAAACCATTTGTGCCTCCTGTACAAGGTGCAGAACTTGATGGTGTATTAAGTTTTCGTGACATTTACGATGTGAATACCATGCTCGACTACTGCAAATCTAAGAAAAATGCAGTGGTGATTGGTGGTGGTCTACTCGGGCTCGAAGCGGCTTATGGTTTAAAACAACGTGGCATGAATGTGACTGTTTTACATTTAATGGATCGCATTATGGAACGTCAATTGGATAGTAAAGCGAGCCAAATGTTACGTCATAGC
This sequence comes from Acinetobacter piscicola, assembly GCF_015218165.1. Taxonomy (NCBI): domain Bacteria; kingdom Pseudomonadati; phylum Pseudomonadota; class Gammaproteobacteria; order Moraxellales; family Moraxellaceae; genus Acinetobacter; species Acinetobacter piscicola. The sequence continues at coordinate 1,242,912 of NZ_CP048659.1, forward strand.
ATTGAGCAAAAAGGTATTCGCATCATCACTGAAGCCAATACAGAAGCCCTTTTGGGTGAAAATGGTCATGTCACACATGTACGCTTAAAAGATGGCACAATTTTAGATGCTGATTTAGTGGTTTTTGCAGTCGGTATCCGTCCGAATATGGCATTGGCACAAAGTGCTGGCTTACGTTGTAATCGTGGTGTGTTGGTGAATGATACGATGCAGACTTATGACCCAAGTATTTATGCGGTTGGTGAATGTATTGAGCATCGTAATCAAACTTTCGGTTTGGTTGAACCTTTGTGGGGTCAAGCATTTATTTGTGCATCACATTTGGCTGAACATGGCAGTTTAACTTTTAAAGCACCAACAGTGCCGACGCAGCTCAAAGTGAGTGGCTGTGATGTGTTCTCCGCAGGTCGAATTGATCTTGATAAGAATGCTGATGAGGAATTTGAAGACATCGTATTGAATGATGAGAAACGTCAAATCTATAAACGTATTATTATTCAAAAAGATAAAGTTATTGGTGCAGTGCTGTTTGGTGATACCGAAGATGGGACTTGGTATGCTGAATTGATCTCGGATCAAACTTCTATTTCTTCTATTCGAAATAAATTGCTGTTTGGTAAGGATTTTGCTTTGAAGAAAGCAGGGTGAATTAGTCTCCCTAATTCCTTTTTAATATAAAACCTCCCCTAACCCCTCCTGAAAAGAGGGGAATAAAAGCATTATCAGGAGCACAGCAGAAAATGAATAGTATCCCTGTAATGGAACTGCACAGCTCCACAGAAAATAAAGTCAAAATTACCCAAACCACATGTCCATACTGTGGAGTAGGTTGTGGTGTAACGGCAACTGTTGAAGATACTGTGCTTGGACAAAAAGTATCTGTAATCGGTGATGTTAATCATCCATCCAATTACGGCAAACTCTGCATTAAAGGCAGTAATTTAGCAGATACCGTAGGGCTAGAAACACGTGTTTTACACCCTATGCTCGGGCGGAAAATTGATGCAGAACATGCCTATGCTTACACACGTCAAAAAACTGACTGGGATAAAGCGACGGACCTAATTGCCAATAAATTTCAACAATGTATTGACCAATATGGTCGTGACAGCATTGCATTTTATGTCTCAGGACAATTGCTGACCGAAGATTATTATGTGGTCAATAAGTTCGTTAAAGGTTATCTCGGTACTGCCAATATTGATACCAATTCACGCTTATGTATGTCTTCTGCGGTAGCAGCGCATAAGCGTGCCTTTGGCGAAGACCTTGTTCCTGCAAGTTATGAGGATTTTGAACACACCGACATGGTGGTTTTAGTCGGCTCAAATACAGCATGGTGTCATCCTGTGTTGTATCAACGCATTATGAAAGCTAAGGAAGAAAGAGATTTATTTGTTGTAGTGATCGATCCACGATTTACTGCTACCTGTGAAGCAGCGGATTTACATTTACCGATTCTGATTGGTCAAGATGTTTCGTTATTTAATGGTTTAGTTCAATATTTATATCAAAATGGGTATAGTGACCACGAGTTTATTCAAGCACATACACAAGGTTTGGATGCGCTATTAGAAAGTTCACAGCCTGAAGCGGACATCGAACCAGTTGCAAAGAAAACAGGGATTTCACTCGAAAAATTAAAAGTTTTCTTTGAAAAATTTGCTCAAACAGAAAAAGTCATGACCTTATTTTCTATGGGGGTTAATCAATCTTCACGTGGGGTGGATAAAGCCAACAGTATTATCAATGCTCATTTACTCACAGGAAAAATTGGTAAATTAGGTGCAGCACCATTTTCGATGACAGGACAACCCAATGCTATGGGAGGACGTGAAGTCGGTGGTTTAGCCAATATGTTGGCGGCGCATATGGAGCTTGAAAATCCTCAGCATCAACAGCTTGTGCAAGGTTTTTGGAACAGCCCATCCATTGCCACTCAGGTTGGATTAAAAGCAGTTGATCTTTTTGAAGCGGTTGAAAGTGGTAAAATTAAAGCCATTTGGATCATGGCGACCAATCCTGTGGTCAGTTTGCCGAATGCAGATCAGGTAAAACGTGCTTTAGACAAATGTGAATTTGTTGTGGTTTCAGATATTTGTAAAGATACAGATACCACCCAATATGCCGATGTTTTATTGCCTGCACTAGGCTGGGGTGAGAAAGATGGTACGGTGACCAATTCTGAACGTCGTATATCAAGACAGCGCGCATTTTTAACTGAGCCTGAACAAGCCAAAGCAGATTGGTGGGCAGTCGCACAAGTGGCAAAGAAAATGGGTTTTGGTGGTTTTGAGTTTAAAAATAGCCATGACATTTTCAAAGAACATGCTCAACTTTCTGCTTATCAAAATACAGAAATCAATAAACGTGCTGATGTTGCAAACTTCCGTTATTTTAATCTGCAAGGTTTAACTGAACTTTCATTGTCTGAGTATCATGAACTCGAACCTGTGCAATGGCCTGTGATACAAAAAAAACAATCGAAAGATGAATATGGGCAATTATTTACGCGAGGGCAATTCAGCCATGCCGATGGCAAAGCGAAATTCATTGCAACAACAATGATTGATCCTGTAAATCAAACTGATCGTGAATATCCACTTATTCTTAATACAGGTCGAATCCGTGACCAATGGCATACCATGACACGAACAGGTCTGTCAGCAAATTTAAGTACCCATAAAGCTGAACCTTACTGCGAAATTCATCCAAATGATGCACTGAAATATGGTTTAAAAGATGGTGAATTGGTTGAGATTAAATCCGCTTGGGGGAATTGTGTACTGCGTGCGGTGGTGAGTGAAAATATTCGCCGTGGACAGATTTTTGCTCCGATTCATTGGAACGATCAATTTGCTTCAGATGCACGCATTGGCAAAGTGGTCAATCCTGTGGTCGATGCCATTTCAGGCGAGCCTGAATTTAAACATACGCCTATCATCATTCATCCTTTTTATACCCAATGGCAAGGGGTGTTCTATGTTCGACATGGTTTTGAGCATCTCGTTAAAAATAGTATTGAAAATACCGTGTGGTGGACAAAAATTCAGACAAGCAAAGCCGTGCGTTATGAACTCGCAGATCGTCGCCGTTTTAACCAAACCACGGAGCGTTTAAAAGCATTATTGCCTTTTGAGGATGAGAGTTTTGAATGGTTAAATCTTGAAGACCAAACTGCACATATCAGCCATACCATTATTTTAAAAGATGGGATTTTAATTGCCAGTTTATATATTGCACCAAAAGCCTTATTGCCTGATCGGGACTGGATTTCGAGTCTATTTAAACGTGAACGTTTAAGTGCTATGCACCGTAAGGCATTGCTTGCAGGACAAGCCATGTCAATGGGCAATCATGACGGCCCATTGGTTTGTAGTTGTTTTAAAGTCGGTAAAAACCGCATCATTCAAACCATTAAAGAACAAAATATCAGCAATGAAAAACAAGTCACTGCCTGTTTAAAAGCAGGGGGGAACTGTGGTTCTTGTCTACCTGAAATTCGTGGCTTAATCAAAGCTTGTCAAGCGGAGGCAGCCGAATGAAGAGAATAGTCAAAATGATCAGTCGAGGGATAGATTATCCTGAAACGGATTTAGTGATCCTTGCAGGTGGTCAGGCACGGCGGATGAATGGCATCAATAAACTGTTGCAAAAATTTGATGATCAAATTCAACTGATTAAAATACATCAACAACTCAAAAATGCAGTCTCGGCTGTATGGGTGAATAGCCATCGGGATTATTCAATTTATCAAAAAATGATCCCCACTATTCATTGTTATCAAGATGATGATCAGGGTTTTCAAGGTCCTTTGATGGGAATGAAAAGTGCGTGGACGTATGTGCAAGCCGATTATGTGTTGTTTATCCCTTGTGATGTGACGTTTATTCCTAAGCGTGTGGTTGAAAAATTACATCAAGCATTAGCCAAAAATGCTTTGTCTGATGTGGCTTATGTCGAAATTAATGGTGTGGCGCTATATCCATTTTGTCTTGTCAAGCGTAGTGCATATCAGACTATTCAAAACAGTCTTGCACAAAATAAGCGCAGTTTAAAACAGTGTTTTTCCGAGTTGCACGGCCAGGGGGTAATATTTAAAAATCATGCATTATTTTTGCACAGTATTAATTCGCTGGATGAATTACAACAATATCAACAATTGAAATCTATTCACATTTAACTTTGCAGCCTTTGAGTTTTATAAAAATATTTCGATTTACTAAATATTGGAACACTTTTTGCAGTTTCATTGTAAATCAGATGATGCATTTTTTTAGTTTTGGAAAATCCTGAACTTAAACAGTGCAAAAGGGACTGTGTATGAATGCAATACCACATCATAATGTACAGCGTGACGTCAATCCATTTGTTGATCAATTTGGACGTCATAAACGTAAACTGAGAATTTCAGTGACAGATCGCTGTAATTTTAAATGTGTTTATTGTATGCCTGAACATCCCGAATGGATGAAAAAACAAGATTTACTTAGTTTTGAAGCACTTTATCAGTTTTGCGAGTTTATGGTGCGCCGTGGCATCGAACACATTCGGATTACAGGGGGCGAGCCCTTAATGCGTCAAGGCGTGGTGCATTTTATTGCCGAATTACAACAGTTGAAAAAAATCGGTCTCAAAAAAGTGTCTATGACCACGAATGCACATTATTTAAAACAATATGCTTCACAACTGAAACAAGCGGGATTGGATGATTTAAACATCAGTTTAGATAGTTTAGATGCCGAGCAATTTAAACACTTAACCAAAAAAGATTTATTGCCTGTACTTGAGGGAATTCAGCAAGCAAAAGCGGTAGGGCTACCAATTAAAATCAATACTGTGCTCATTAGAGGTGTTAATGACGATCAAATTTTGCCTTTGGCACATTGGTCGATACAAAATAATGTGATGGTGCGTTTTATCGAATTTATGCCTTTAGATGGTGATGCGCATTGGTCATCTGCGCATGTGGTGACGGAACAAGACATTTTAAGACATCTAAAACAAGATTTTGATGTCACCATCAAACAAGGTCAATCGTCTGAACCTGCACGCACTTATTTCATTCATGGTTTTCCGATTGGGATTATTTCCACCATTTCCAATTCATTTTGTGGCACATGCGACCGATTGCGTTTAACTGCAAAAGGAGAGTTTTTTAATTGTCTATTTGCAACGCAAGGTTTGGATTTAAAAAAACACATTCAGGCATTGATGCAGAAAAAAGCACCAGCAGAATTGAAGTTAAATGCAGTGTTAACTGATTATATTTGGCATAAGAAACAAGGCTTTGATGCCATACAGCAAGAACAAACGACATTAAAATTATCGACATTAGCAGCATCTGCAAACCATGCGGCAACACGCAAAATTAGCATGTATATGATTGGAGGTTAAGATGCATTTTAAAGCACACAATCAAGATCCTCACAGTGCACTGATCAACATTCAAATAGAGTCGTTTGGTGCGATTGAGCGACAACTGCCACAAGATTTATGCTTGCAGTTTGAGTCTGAAATCAGCATTAGCGATGTACTTGAATATGTACAACGTGCTTATCCACAGTCCTCAACACTTTTGGAACGTTGTGCTTGCGCGGTGGGCGAAGACATTATTCCACGACAAGCCCTTTTAAGTTCAGATACTACTTTGGTTTTATTATCGCCTGTTGCAGGAGGTTAACATGACTGAAACTGTGAATAGTCAACATCGACATTTAAAAGATTTTAAACGCATTCAAGAGAGTGCATTAAGCCAAGACGGTTTTGATGGCATTGAACATTTCCCTGAATGTGGAGGGATCGGGATTTTTGTCGGCACGGTACGAGATCATCATGAAGGCAAGGCGGTTAAGGCGCTGAAATATACCGCTTATGCGCCTGTAGCAGAAAAAATGATCCGTCAAATTGAACAAGAGATTCAAATCAAACATGGCATATCTTATGTGCGTGTGATTCACCGCGTTGGCGCTTTAGATATTGGTGAAAAAGCGATTATTGCAATGGCCTATGCACCACATCGGCGGGAGGCATTTGCTGCTTGTGAAGAGGCGGTGGAACGGGTTAAACATGAAGTGCCTGTATGGAAAGAAGAATTTTATATGGATGGCAGCAGTCAATATGTAGAGGGGTGTTGTATCCGTAAAGATCATGAGGATGAGCTATCACATACTGCACCACATCAGCATTCGAAACAGTGTGACCATATACATCATCGTCTACGTGCACATTCATCTACAGCAACATATCAAGATGATCATCTGCCTCATGAGCAACCGACACAGGAACTTGCCTCTTTAACGCAAAAACAGCATGAATCTTCGGTAGATCCTGCTGTTTATCAATGGCATCTGTAAATAAAACCGTTAATCTTGAAGAAAATTATAAAATAGGAATGTGCAATGAAAAATGTCGGCATGAAAGCAGAAAGTTATCGCACAGCGATCGCCACAGGAATATTACATGCACCGCCGCATTGCATCGAATTGTTACGTCATGGCAATACCGAAAAAGGCGATGCCTTAAAAACGGCGCGGATTGCAGGGATTTTAGCTGCAAAACGTACTGATGAACTGATTCCATTGTGCCATCCATTGCCGATTTACCGTGCCGATGTCGATTACGAACTGTTTGATGCACATGTCAAAATTAGCGCTGTTGTGGAAACCATTGGCCCTACAGGTGTTGAGATGGAAGCATTAACGGCAGTGAGTCTTGCAGGACTAACCTTGTATGACATGCTTAAACCGCATTGTGACCCTGATGATTTATTATTGGATGGTATTCAATTAGAAAAGAAAAAAGGCGGAAAATCACATTTTACCCGTGCTTTAAAACAGAGTCTATCTGCATCGGTGATTGTCTTGTCCGATACTGTCGCAGCAGGGAAAAAGCCTGATACCGCAGGGCAAAATGTCCTAGAAATTTTACAAGAAGCCAATTTTAGTAATATTGCTTATCAAGTGATTCCTGATGATCCGACACAATTATTGGCATTGATTGAACAGCAAAAAAATCAATATCCTTTAATTTTAACCGTGGGCGGTACAGGTTTAGGGCCAAAAGATTTAACTGTAGAAACCATTCAGCCTTTATTAGAACGTGAAATTCCCGGTTTAATGGAAGCATCACGCAGTTTTGGGCAACGCCGTACCCCTTATGCTGCACTCAGTCGGGGGGTTGCAGGTTATATCGATCAAAGTTTGGTGATTACTTTACCGGGCAGTCGTCAGGGGGCTTTAGAGTCTTTAAGCGCAATTTTACCTGCACTTGTGCATCTCTTTGATGTACAAAAAAATATTCCGCATGCGGGAGGTTATCAATAATGTCAGGTTGTGAGGCTGAACAGGGTTTAATTTCGATTGATCAAGCATTGTCATTGATTCAACAACATAGCCAAGTTTTAGGCACTGAAGATCTTGCTTTACATGTAGCATTAAATCGTTATTTAGCAGTAGATGTTGCTTCAAGTATTAATTTACCCATGTTTTCACAAAGTGCAGTAGATGGCTATGCGATACATGCAGACGAAGTGATTGAGGTTGGTTCGACTTTTGAACTGATTGGGGAAATTCGTGCAGGACAATGTGCTGATGTTGTATTAGCGCATGGACAAGCCTTACGTATTTTTACGGGAGCAAAAATTCCGCTTGGAACAACAACGGTAGCACGGCAAGAAATTGTCCATTTAGTTTCGACATCTAAAATTCAAATGACAGAAGCACTGAAAAAACATGCCGATATTCGTGATGTTGGCGAGGAAATTGCGATTGGACAATCTCTTGCGCAGAAAGGTCAACAACTGTCAGTGGGTGCAATCGCAGCTTTAAGCATGGCAGGTATTCAACAGGTTCAAGTCTTTCAATATCCTAAAATTGCAGTGGTGATCACAGGCGATGAAGTTACAAAAAATATTGAGGACTTCACTGCAGGCAAAATCTTTGATGCCAATGCCCCTTTAATTCAGGCATGGTTTCAACAGCGTAATCAACAGATTGATCTTTTTCATGTGGCGGATACAGCACTTGCGGTAAAAACATTATTCGCAGAATTAAGTCAAAATTATGATTTGATCCTGACCACAGGCGGGGTTTCAGTCGGTGATTATGATTTTATTCGACCTGTGGCATTGGAATTAGGTTTTGAACAAATCTTTTGGAAAATCAAACAAAAACCAGGTAAACCGATGTTCTTTGCAACATTGCAAAAGCCTGATCAAAAATGTTGTTATTTATTGGGCTTACCAGGGAATCCTGCTGCGGTGTATGTGGGCATGCAAATTTATACCACGACGCTATTAGACGCTTTGCAAGGGCAAACATCATCTTTGCAATGGTTCAGCGCGGAACTCAGTCATGATTTAAAAGCCGATGCACGAGAACGTTTTTTACGTATGTCGGTGCAATTCGATCAAGCCAAGCTCACAGTCCAAAGCCTCGGCAAACAACAATCACATATGCTGAGTAATTTAATGCAAGCCAATGGTTTGGTGCGTATTCCTGCACATCAACAGCTTGAAGCAGGGCAGATGGTGCAAGGTATTTTTATTTAGCTCTTTTTATCTTTCTCATGTTGTGTATAGGGGCAATTTAATGTTGAAAAAAATGCTATTCGCAAGCGCATTCTGTTGTGCTGTGAGCTTAACTCATGCAGAAACAGTAAAAATTTATGCAGCTGCAAGTCTGAACAATGCCTTAATAGATATTACAAAACTGTATGAAAAAAAATATCCAGAAACTAAAATTATCCCTGTGTTTGGTGCATCATCAGCGCTTGCTAAACAAATTGAAACAGGGGCAAAAAGTGATCTTTATTTCTCAGCCGATGTCGATTGGATGCAGTATTTAGTACAAAAAAATGCAATTCAGATGCAACAAGTAAAACCTTTGCTGTTTAATCAATTGGTGGTCATTAGCGCTAAAAATTTAAATATTCCATTTAAAGCTCAATCTAATTTTAATTTTGCCAAAACATTTAAAGGGCGCTTATGCACAGGGCAAATGGAATCCGTCCCAGTAGGCAAATATGCCAAACAAAGTTTAGTCAAACTCAATTGGTTCGATGCGTTAAAAGGACGTATTGTTGGGACAGATGATGTACGCTCAGCCTTGGCATTTGTGGAGCGTGGCGAGTGTGATGTCGGCATTGTCTATAAAACCGATGCCTTAATCAGTCAAAAAGTTAAAATGCTAGGGACATTTCCACAAAATAGCCATCATCCGATTATTTATCCCCTTGCATTGACAGTTGAAGGGCAGAAAAATAAAGAGGCTGTACACTTTAAAAACTTTGTACAACGTGATCCGCAAGCCAAAGCGATTTTTGTGAAATATGGTTTTAGTCTTTATAAATAGTCTTCTTTATTGATATGTTAAGTCCTGAAGAATTAAGTGCATTGTATCTGTCAGCCAAAGTGGCTTTCTGTGCTACTGCCTTTAGTTTACCTTTTGCAATTGCATTGGCATGGGTGCTAGCACGCTATGATTTTAGACTGAAGGTCTTGGTCGAAGCGTGTTTACAATTGCCGATGGTATTACCGCCTGTGGTACTTGGCTATTTACTGCTGTTGCTTTTTGGTCATAAAGGTTGGCTAGGGCAGTATTTATCAGCGATTGGCATAGAGCTCGCATTTAACTGGAAAGGTGCTGTACTTGCTTCAATGATTGTGGGTTTCCCCTTAATTGTGCAACCCATTCGTTTGGCATTTCAGTTGTCAGATCGGCATTTAGAGGAAGTGGCGCAGACCTTAGGTGCAAGCTTTATTCAAATATTTGTCAAAATTTATTTGCCTCTAGCATGTCCGGGGATTTTAATGGGGTCTATTTTAGGTTTTAGTCGTAGTTTAGGTGAATTTGGTGCCACCATCACTTTTGTGGGCAATATTCCCGATGAAACCCGTACCATTCCCATTGCCATTTATTCATTTTTACAACAACCTGATGGTGAGATCATGGCGATGCGTTTGCTTGTATTGTCCTTAATTTTGGCTTTTACGGCTTTAATTGCCCATTTTTATTTGATGATGAAATATCAGAAGACTGTAAAAGAATAATAGCTGATTGAAAACACAATGATGAGGTGAGATTGAAGAAAATCGACTTGACGGTAAATGGATTGCACTTGAGAAATGATCTATTCTGCATTACAAAGAATATAGGAAATATCGAAGAATAAAAAAGGAATGTATTGTGCAAGCACCACAACATATCAATGCAATAGAATGGCAAGCACGTTGCCAACTTGCAGCACTGTATCGTTTGATCGCTTATTATCGAATGACGGATTTGATTGATACCCATATCAGTTTACGTGTGCCGCATGAACCGAATCATTTTTTAATCAATCGTTATGGTGTGACCTTTGACCAAATGACAGCCTCTGATCTGGTGAAAATTGATCATGATGGCAATATTGTCGCTGAATATGATCAAGGGAAAATGGTCAATGTTGCAGGCTTTGTGATTCACTCGGCATTACATCATGCCAATGCTGAGATCAATTGTGTGATTCATACCCATACCGCAGATGGGATTGCGGTGTCAGCACAAGCTGAAGGATTATTACCCCTTTCACAGCATGCACTGAAATTTTACAATAATATTGCCTATCATGAATATGAAGGCATTGCATTTTCGATAGCAGAACGTGAGCGTTTGGTGCAAGATTTAAAGCATTATCGTTGTATGATTTTACGTAATCATGGTTTATTGGCGACAGGTGATTCCATCGCGCGTGCATTTCATGAGATTTATTTTTTAGAAAGAGCATGTCAAATTCAAATCAAAGCAATGAGTAGTCGTCAATTGCATTATCCAAGCCAAGCTGTATGTGAATATACCGTGCAGCAGTTTCAAAGTGATGCGGCAGAACCGATTATTGCAGCAGCATGGCAAGCCGCTTTATCATTGATTAAAGATCAGGAAAATGATTATTCTCGTTAGTGTGGTCTTTTCATGAGCATAAAAAATCCCCTGCCTATGCAGAGGATTTAATCGGTGATTTACAGGTGAATAGCGTAAAACAACTGCCTTAGTTGCTTAAATCGAACCAAATGAATTGGCTGTTTTCGTTGGCATTGATCGTTGTATCTTCATCAAATAAGTAAGCATCACCTGCTTTGATGAGTTGACCTGCGATATCAATTTCACCTTCAATTACATGAACATAATTAAATTTTTGAGTGGCTTTGACAGGTAGGGAATGACCTTTTTCTAAATACGCTGCTTTAATTTCAGCGTCTTGGCGAATGTGCATAAGCGCATCGTCATGAGGACCTGCAATCAATAACCACTCATTCGGTGATTTTTTTGGATCACGTTCGACTTGTTGATAGTTCGGCTCAGCATCACGTACATTGGGAATGACCCAAATTTGCAACATATGCACAGGTGTATCGCCATTGTTGATTTCGCTGTGTTGTACCCCTGTACCTGCACTCATTAACTGCCATTCGCCTGCGTGAATATGGCGTTCGTTACCCATGGTATCTTTATGTGAAATCGTACCTTGAAGTACACAGGTTAAGATTTCCATATTGTCATGCGGGTGTGTACCAAAACCATTATGTGCGGCGATGGTATCGTCATTGATCACACGTAAAGAACCTACGCCCATATATTTAGGGTTGTACCAACTGCCGAAAGAAAAACTGTGTTTGCTGTCTAACCAGCCAATTTGAGCATGACCACGGTCTTCACTGCGATGTAGAAATGTATTCATGATAAATCTCCAATTCTTTATTTTTTTAACTTGAGATCATATTAGTCTTTGCGAAATTGAGTTGAAACATTAAACATGCAACGTATTGTTGTGTTTTTAGGACGATTAGTTATAAAGAGATAGGACTGTTTTTTTGTAAGTAATATAATGAGGCCTATTTTATATTGAACATAAAAAAACCCAATAACGAATTATTGGGCATTGAAATCATCATTTGCAGATAGAATCAAATGATTATTCTAAGAATTTAACAGTGACACCTGATTTAACTTTTTTACCTAAATCATTGGCATCCCAGTTGGTTAAACGGATACAACCATGCGATGCAGTTTTAGAAATCGCAGATGGGTTCGGTGTACCATGAATACCAAATGATTTTTTACTTAAACCGATCCAGATATTTCCTACAGGACCATTTGGACCAGGTGGTAAAGACAATGGTTTACGGTTATTGCCTTGCACAAAGTTACTTGGTGAATAGCTATACCATGGATTTGGTGCGACACCCGTAATTTTATAAGTTCCTGTTGGAGATGGTGTGTCAGAACTACCAATCGTTGCAGGGAATGAACCCACCATTTGGTTTTGGGCATTAAACAAATAAAGTTGTTTTGCACCTTTATGTGCCACGATCAAATGAATATTTTCAGGTAATTCATTGCGGATATTGGTCACAATGATTTTTTCACCTGCTTTTTTGAAGGTTGCTTTTGGATTTAATTTCTTTAAGAAATCTTCATCCATATGAAATTTTTCACCCAACATTTCTGTTACACGTGTGTAATACAAACCTTTCATTTTTGATTGTAGAGCATAGTCACGTGGGATCGATGCAGCATAAGGGCCTTTTAAATCTGCATCTGTGATGGTGTATTCTACAAATGCAGGTTTGCTGCCTTGTTTTGCGATCAAAGCATCCCATGTTTCTTTGGTCAGTTCACCTGTTGGTTTTAAGCCATTCATTTGTTGGAATGAAGAAATTGCTTTTAAGGTATTCATACCACTTGAACCATCAATGGCACCCGGAGACGCATGTGAGTTGTTTAACATCACATGTGCACGTGCATAGACTGGGAATTGACCTTTGCCAATATTTTCATACCATTCAGCATTGTTCATCCCTTCTAAAGTCCATGATGCTTTATTTGCACTGCTAGACTTAGTGGTTGATGCTGCTGTACTTGGCGTTGTGGTTTCTGTTTGTGTGCTTGTTTCAGCTGCTATATCTGCAGTTTTATCTTCTGTTTTTTCTAAATTTTGCAGCGTGTTGGCAGCTTGATCTAAATCATTAAGCTCTTGTTGAGAAATTTGAGCTTCGCTCGCACTACTTGTGTTGACTGTAGAGGCAGCAGAAGATTCAACAGCCAGCGGATCAATTGGATCTTCAACTGCTGTAGATGTTACCTTATGCGGAGTAAGCGATTGCTCAGTAGTTGTAGGCGCAGCGGATGCTGTACCTGTGAAGATACAACTTAAACTCAAAGCAAGAATTGAGCGAACGAACATGTAATTCAACCTTAAGAATTATTCATACTGATTTATAAAGTAAGCAAGTATTGCAGAAAATAAATGGAGATGCAGTATTTGTTTTGTGTAAATCCTATTTTTTATACAATTCTATACGCATCATAAAAAAATGAAATTTCAAATAATTTTCAAGATTAAAATCTCACGAAGAAATGCCGATAGCGCATAGATTTTTGCTATGATGACTGACCTTGCTCAATTTTTTTAAATAGGAAAGTAAATGACGACCCTCAAAAATGATCGTTTTCTACGTGCTTTGCTACGTGAACCTGTCGATACCACACCTGTGTGGATGATGCGTCAAGCAGGTCGTTACCTACCTGAATATCGTGAAACACGAGGCAAAGCAGGTGATTTTCTTTCTTTATGTAAAAATACTGAATTTGCTTGTGAAGTGACTTTACAGCCTTTGCGCCGTTATGATTTAGACGCAGCGATTTTATTTTCTGATATTTTAACCATTCCTGATGCATTGGGCCTAGGCTTATATTTTGAAACAGGCGAAGGTCCTAAGTTTCATAAAACAATTCGCACTGAACAAGATGTTGCCAATTTACCGAAATTTAATGCAGCATCTGACTTAGATTATGTCATGAATGCAGTTTCAACTATTCGTTCTGCATTAGGTGGGCAAGTCCCTTTAATTGGTTTCTCGGGTAGTCCTTGGACTTTAGCAACCTACATGGTGGAAGGCGGCTCAAGTAAAGATTTTCGTTTTACGAAGCAGATGATGTATGCTCAACCTGAAGTTTTACATGCATTATTAGAGCGATTGGCTGATGCTGTGACTGAATATTTAAATGCACAAATTGATGCAGGTGCGCAAGCGATTCAAATTTTTGATAGTTGGGGTGGAGCTTTAGCACATCGTGAATATCTTGAATTTTCACTGCATTATATGCAAAAGATTGTCTCAGGTTTACAACGTGAAAAAGACGGTCGTAAAGTCCCTGTGATTTTATTTACCAAAGGTGGTGGTCAATGGTTAGAGCCAATGGTGGCAACAGGTGCAGATGCTTTAGGTTTAGACTGGACAACGCCTTTAAATGTAGCACGTCAAACTGTAAATGGTCGTGTGGCAATGCAAGGTAATTTAGACCCTGCAACCTTATACGGTTCAGCTCAAAGTATTGAGAAGGCAACAAAAGCCATGCTCGACGATGCTTATGCTCAGGGTGAAAAAACAGGTTATGTGGCAAATTTAGGGCATGGTATTACGCAGTGGGTTGACCCTGCACAACCTAAAATTTTCATTGATACTGTGCATGAATATAGTGCGAAATATTTAGGTTAAGTCACTTCGAGTATGCTGTATTTAAAATCAAGTGTGGAATTTATCTTTAAGGCAGCTTCAGCTGCCTTATTTGGTATTTTACTGCTAATCGCTTTTGCACTGACTGCAAAAATGGGCAGTCGTGAGTTTTATGGTTTCTTTCGCTATGATTATTTATTCTTTTATGCACTGATCATTCAAGCGTGTTTGCTTTGTTTAAAACTCGAATCATGGGCAGAAGCAAAAGTCATTGCACTTTTTCACATCTTAGCTATGGGGATGGAAATATTTTTGACTCATCCACAGATCGCTTCGTGGCAATATCCACAACCTGCAGTTTTTAAAATCATGACCGTGCCGTTATTTGCAGGCTTTATGTATTCGGCAGTTGGCAGTTTTTTTGCACGTTCATTAAGGCTTTATCAAGTTTCTTTTTTAAGATTGCCTAGTTTTGCCAATATGCTGAGTCTAGCATTGTTGTCCTATCTTAATTTTATGACAAAATTTTTTGTTCCAGATATACGCAATGTATTGTTTGTTTGGAGCGTCGTTATTTTTTGGAAAACTAAAATACGGTTTCAATTACAACAACATCAATTTCAGTTGCCGATGTTGCCTGTATTGCTGTTATTGGCATTTCTAATCTGGATTGCTGAAAATATCAGTACCTTTTATAAAATTTGGTTATATCCGAGTCAGGTCGATGCATGGCATATGGTCGGGTGGGGTAAACTTGGTTCTTGGTATTTATTGCTATTGCTCAGTTTGGTGTTGGTTTTAAAAATTCTTGGCAATAGAAATAGCATTGGTGAATGGACATTAAAATAGTTTGAAAAATAATCATATTTTGATTTGCTTATTAGAATAACTGTGTTACATCTTTATATGGTGTAATAAACATTACACACATCCTAGAAATAAATGAAATATTAAAAAATATTGGAGAATACCATGTTAAAAAAAATTGCTTTAGCAGCCATATTGGCAACAGGATCAGTTTCAGCTTTTGCAGATAGCGATGTAGGTTGTGGTTTAGGTTCTCAAGTTTGGGAAGGACAATCTGGAAAAATTCCTAAAATTTTAGCTGCAACCACCAATGGTTTATTTGCAAACCAGTTATTTGGTATCACGTTTGGTACGCTCGGTTGTAGTGGTACAGGTGCTGTGACTGCTCAGGCAGTGACATTCACCCATGAAAATGCGGAGTCGCTGGCCCGTGATATGGCAGTGGGTGAGGGCGAAAGCTTAAATGTTTTGGCTGAATTATTAAATATTAAAGCTGAGGATAAAGCGCGTTTCTTTGCAGTATCTAAACAAAATTTCTCTAAAATTTATTCAGCTGAAAATGTATCTTCAGTAGAAGTGTTAGCATCATTACAATCTGTGATGTCACAAGACGAAGTTTTAAAAGCTTACGTTTAATGTGCAGAGAAAACCCTGTCATAGATGATGGGGTTTTTATTCATTTTAGTAAAATTTTAAATGATTCAATATATTATTAATGAAAATATTTGCGCTTTTGTGCACACTCGGTTTAACACCGCTGGCGTATGCAAGTTCAGTAGATCTTGCATCTATTCAAAAATATCAGCAACTTGCTGAACAAAAACAGCTTTACAAGCAGACTGCATGGCAACGTTTGTTATATGCCAATGCGCAAGGTCAAAGTGAAGTGCGTTATGACGGTTTTTTTCTCTCACCACATGGAAAGTCCGATTTAAAGCAAGAACTCAATGCCAATATTGCAGCACTGTTTGAAGCTGCTGCTGCCAATCAATCCATTCAATGTCGTTTTCCTGCCCGTAGTCATTGGTTAATTCAACAACTCGAAATTTCCAAAGCAGCATTGGCTCATGCAGATTGTGCTGAATTGGATGAATGGATCGGGCAAATCAAACCTTATAAAGCTACTTTAATTTATGCCACAGATTTTATGGGCAATCCAAGCTCCATGTTTGGACATACCTTATTGCGACTAGATCCCAAAGATCAAAAACAACTAAATTTGGTGTCTTATGCACTTAATTATGCTGCTACGGTTCAGGGCGGTGAAGGTTGGTCTTATGCTTGGAAAGGCTTGACTGGGCAATATGATGGTGAATATTCACTGATGCCGTACTATCGGAAGGTGAAGGAATATGGTGATTTTGAAAGTCGTGATTTATGGGAATATGAACTCAGTTTAAATCCTGAAGAAACACGATTTTTAGTACAACATATTTGGGAAATGAAGCATGTTAAATTCCCTTATTATTTTATTAGTGACAATTGTGCCTATCGACTGCTTGGTTTGTTGGACATCGTCCGTCCTGAGCTGAATCTGCAAAAACAAAATCAAATTGCCTCCATTCCTATTGAAACTTTAAAAACCGTTCAAGACAATCATTTGATTCAGGATGTGCAATATCGTCCCGCTTTGGAAACGCAGTTGTTGGCTCAGTCACGTCAGCATGGGCAGCAATTGGCAAAAACAGCACATCAACTCACCTTGTTAAACATCGATGAAATGCCTGAAATGCTGGCAAAATTTGATGCTATTGATCAAGCCAAAATACTGGAAATGGCTTATGATGATCTATACTTGATGTTGATTTCCCACAAAATTGCAGCGCAAGAGGCACAGCCAAAATTACGTAAGATTTTGAGTTTACGCAGTCAACTTAATATTGAAAAACAACGTACTGAAGTTATACGCCCCCGCCATGATCCTGCTCAGGGGCACCACACCAAAAATACTTTCATTCAAGTGGGAGAAGTGCAGGGGCAACAGTTTGTCGAGTTGGGTTTACGTCAAGCGTATCATGATTTACTTGATCCACAAGGTGGATACCGCACAGGAACACAGTTAAATTTCTGGGATGGTACCCTTCAGTATCGTGATGATAAGTTGAAACTTGAACATTTTGATTTTCTTTCGGTCAATTCCTACAATCCGATCACGCCATTTAAAACACCTTTAACTTGGGGTTTTAATCTGGGGTGGCAACAAGAAGCCATCCATCAGGGGCAATTTAATTCAGATCAGCAGCATGGCGTATTACAACTGAAAACCCAATTTGGTTATAGTGTTGCCGATCAAAATCGGCAGCATGTGTGTTATGCCCAGTTACAATCACAAGCACAAGCAGGTAAATCGCTTGATGATGGTTGGCGTATCGGGCTTGGACCTACGATGGGTTGCCAAAATATATGGACAGACCGTTTAAATAGCTTAGTACAGCTTGAATTGCCATATTGGCAGGATGCAAGTCAATGGAATTTACGTCTGAATACAGGTTTAAACTATGCGGTTGATGCACAAAACTCGCTGCGTATGACATGGCAATATCAACAACAAAATCATGTGGATTGGAGTAAAACCAGTTTGGGCTTTGTTCACTATTTTTAAGGGATGGAAATGACCTAAAATAAGTTTTCAATCATTATGATGTCCACAACAGCAGTGGATTAAATCAATATTGATTTGGTTCAACAGGTTAAGTTTATGCTCATGTATTTTTAGATGAAATTGCGAGCTAAGAAATGAAGTTTATATTATTAAATATAAATAGAAAAATTAACATCTTATTGCGGTGTAATGTGGCTATAAATTTTATTTCATAGTGTTATATTATTCATACTAATTTAAGAAAATATGAGAAATTTCTGTATGAACGAAGCAAGCATAGTCGATTTGTCCCGACAGTGGCAGTGGATTTGTGATGAATTTTCCAATACAGATTTGACTTATGCATTGCAGTTTATTCAGGATAATTCTTTTGTCTTAGTGTCCGAATTTTATAAAAAAATGATGGAAGAAAAGACCGCTTCCGAATTCCTTTCAGATGAAATTGTACAAAGTCGTTTGAAATCGTCATTGAATAATTGGTTGTTGGAAAGTTTTGAGGTGCCATTTCAAAAAAACTTTTATGAAATGGTGCAAAAGCAATTGAAAGTGGGTGAGGTTCATGCCCGTATTGGTATTCCATCGTGGTTGATTATCCGTGGCATTCGACAGATTGAAAAGAAAGTATTTTGCCTGCTGAATAAACCGCAACAAAATTTATTAAGCATTGCCAGCTACATTGTGCAGGTGTTGGGGTTTACCTCAGAAATTATGAGTCGAACCTATGAAGCCAAGGCTGAAATTAACAATGATATGAAACATACTTATCGTTTATTTTCAGCCATGCAAGATGTCGCTGTACAAAAAGATAAACAGCGCGGCAGTCTGCTTGATTGGGAAAATGAACTGATGTTTAAGGTTTTTTCTGATCAGACCAACTTTACCCATACTTCTTTATCTAAGTCCGAATTTGGTTTGTGGTTTATACATAAAGCCGCCTATGCTTTTTCAAGTTCGGATCAGGTCAAAGAAATTATTAGTGGCATTAAAAAAGTCGATGTGCTTAATCAAAAAATTATCAGCTGTGCAGATAAAACCTTCGCCATTCAATTGATTCAGGAAATCCGTAATCAGGATCGTGAAATTTTATTGTTAGTGGATCAACTCTTTCAAGTTTCTGAATATATTGGTTCAGGCAATGACTCGTTGACCCAATTATTGAATCGACGTTATTTAAATACAATTGTTTCACGCGAAACACTGTATGCACGCAAACATAAAACCCATTTGTCATTGCTTGCAATCGATGTCGATCATTTTAAACGGATTAATGATCAATATGGACATGCCACAGGTGATACAGCACTGCAATTATTGGCAGAAGTGATATTGGAACACACTCGAGGCAGTGATTATGCTTTTCGCGTCGGTGGTGAAGAATTTTTGTTGCTACAAGTGGCTACAGATTTGAATATGGCTGAACAGATTGCTGAGAAGATTCGACAACGCATTCAGACATCAGAAATTTTATCGAGTACAGGTGTGGCAGTCCAATTTACCGTGAGCATTGGTGTGGTAAGTTATGATGGTCATCCAGATTATCAGCGTTTCTTAGAGTCAGCAGATACGGCTTTATATGCAGCAAAAAATAATGGGCGTAATTTGGTTTATATTGCATAATTTTGATGTACGGATTGAAAATGTTGGATGAGTACGATTTTTAAGTGGTATTTGATTTGAAACGGGTATACTGAAATCTGTTTTCAGCTTTAAAAATCATCAATGCATATGTGGAAATTCGCCATTTTTACAGTCTCAATCTTGTTCACGTGTATTGTGGATGCAACGCCGTCATTTGCATCTGACCAAGGCGCATATGACCAAAAAAAAGTAATCAAAATTGCCCAACTTGTGATTAAAACACAGATTTTAAATGATCCTGACCCTAATCAAACCTATGATCAACTTGTTGCAGAAATGGTAGCAGATCCTGATCTTAAGGCAGAAATAAAACGCTATCGGGATGCATTTCCCAAACAAGGGATTGCTAATTATTTACGTGAAATGAATAGCAAAGGTCTGAATATACAAGAGAAAAAGCAGATGTTGGCTGTGATTGATGAAGAAATTCAGCAGACTTCCACGCTGTTTAAAAGTTGCAGGGCATTGAATGAGATTCAGGTCATTCATGATCAACTACTGAACATTAAGATTCGCTGTCAAGTTCCTAAGGTTTCATCGGAAAAGATAAATGCCTTTCAGCAACAACTTGAAACCTTGAGCAGAGAGGATGCGGTACAGTTTAAAATTGAATATTTACGTTTGAAACAGCAATTTTTAGCACAAGCCAATGTGGTGAGTTTTGATAGCCTCTTATGGATTGATCTTGAAGATTTACCTATTTATCGTGCAGCGATAGAACGGGGGGATGGATTTCCCAATAGGGTCATCGACCAGCGTGATCAAGCACTCACACCATATAAATCTGCGCCACCAAAATAAATGTACTACAGTGTTTAGCTTTCAACGACAACAAAATATTTTTTCACAGCTTCAAGCACTTCAAAAGTTCCGACAAAACTCGGTGGAATCACACCTGCTTCACCCGCTTTCACTTCAATATAATCATTATTTTCTGCATTGTGAATGCGAACAACACCTTCAAGAAGAGTAAAAAACTCTTGTTTATTGTCTGCAAATACAATATTCCACGCACCGACTTCGCATTGCCAAATCCCACAATTCATATGGGGATGTTCATATAAACTTTGGGTCAGACGTTTTGGGTTGCCTTTAACCAAACGATCCGTACGTGGATAGTCCACGGTGCTTTCACTGTGCGTTAAACCTTGACCTGCCAAATAAATCGATGACATTTTAACAATCCATTTTATAAAAAAGCCTCAAAAATTTGAGGCTTAAATGATTTAATCAAATGATTAGTGTGCTTCAGGGACAGCCAAAAGAAATTCACGACGTGCTTCTTTATCGGTTTTAAAATCACCCACGAAAGATACGGTACGTGTAGTCGATTCTTGCTTGCTGACACCACGCATCATCATACACATATGTGCTGAATCAATCACCACAGCAACACCACGGGCATTGGTCACTTCTGCAACAGCATCCGCAATTTGCTTGGTGAGTTGTTCCTGAATTTGTAAGCGACGGGCAAACATTTCCGTGATACGGGCAAATTTAGATAAGCCTAAAACATTACCTGAAGGTAAGTAGGCAATATGCACACGACCATGAAATGGCAATAAATGATGCTCACATAAAGAATAGAACTCGATATTTTTAACCAAGACCATTTCATCATTGTCAGAAGGGAAGACCGCATTATTGGTCACTTCTTCCAGCGTTTTGCTATAGCCAGACGTCAAGTACGAAAAAGCTTTAGCCGCACGCATGGGCGTATCTTTCAGACCAGGACGGTCTAAGTCCTCGCCAACGGCAGTTAAAATATTTGCGTAGGATTGCTGCATAGACATAAAACGTGTTCACTTATACGGATTGAACAAGGACGGCATTGTAGCAGAAAAACATCAAATATTTTCCAACTACGGGATAAACCGTCATTTAAATAAAATTTTTACGGAGGTTTGCCTGTTTGACATACAGTAAATCAAGATTCTTTGGCAAATTTTGGATTTTTTTCTGCACGTTTCAATAGAACCAGAACAGCGCCTGTACCCCCTTGTTTTTCAGGTGCGCTGACAAATGCCAATACATCACGGTGCTGACGTAGCCAACCATTGACATACGTTTTTAAAATGGCATCAGGACCTTTGCCATGCACGATTTTAATCACATTCTGATTTTCTTCTTTGGCAATTTGAATAATTTGCAAAACGGCTGAACGAGCTTCTTCGACCGTACAACCATGCAAATCTACCGCTTCAAACCAACGCAGATTACCTGCTTTTAAGTCTTCAAAGACTTTGTGTTGTAAGGTCGCAATGCGATAACTTAATGCAGCTTGGCTTGCTACAGGGTTTAAAATAGCTTGAGTATCAGACAGTTCTGCCTCATTGACTTCAAATGCACCTTCAGCCGCAGCACGTTTGGCTAAGGTCTTTGCATCAGGTTTTTTACGAATATCTTTACGCTCGATTTTGGCAATATTACTATTATCGAGTTTTTTAACGCCGCCCAAAGCTGTTTTAAATAAATCTGCATCGCTGATTTCTTCAGATGCAGTTTCTTGAACTTTCTTAGGTTCAGGCTGTGCTGCAACTTTTGAAGAATGCGGATGAGTGATTTGTTTCTTGAATTGTTTTAATAAATCGAGTTGTGATTTGGAAAATGGAGAATCAGAATTACTCATAATATTTAAAACAGTCAATGAACAGAATTTGTTGACTATTATAGCTTAAATTGGCGATTTTTGAAGTGTATTGGTTTTATTGTATAGATAGAATTCTAAGTGGGATAGTATGAAAGAAATGCTAAATCTTAAATTATTTAGTTAAAAAAATCTTTCATATATCTTCCTCAATAATTCCATCTTTGTATTTTAAAAAGACAGCTTCATTTTCTAAAATTTCATATAGCTCATCATACATTTTAGGATCATCAATCAAATCCATAAAATCATGATTAATAAAACAATCATACTCAACGTAATCTTGATCGATAAAGTATCTATAGCTATATACCATTAAACATGTAGATTTTATATTTGTAATGAGAGATTGGTATTTGGGAAATTTTTTTAAGAAAATATTTTGTGAAAATTCATTGATTTGTGGAATAATTTTGTAGTCAGACAAATATCTGCGCTTCACTTTTTGATGAAAATTCAACATCTCATGATGTTTGGTAAATTCTATATAAATTAAAGTGTCACCAATTTGATGCTCATGAAGTACATTTCCATTTTTCAAGGGTTGAGTACCCATTGGACTTGAGAAATTTATATCCATTTTTTTCTTCTTTTTTAATACTAAGTCAGCTTAATCGATTGATCAAGCTGACATTTAAAAGTTGATCAAACCTTCTCAGGCACACCAAACAACTCTGCAAAAGCATGATCAGGACGTGGTTGTTTCATAAAACTTTCGCCAACCAAGAATGCATGAATGTCATGTTCCTGCATTTTTCGAACATCTTCAGGGGTGGCAATTCCGCTTTCAGTAATCAGCAAACGAGAAGGATCAAGCAACTTTTTCAAACGGAAAGATGTATTTAAATCGACATCAAAGGTTTTTAGATTACGATTATTCACGCCCAATAAACAACGCTCAGAAAGCTTCATTGCACGTTCAAGTTCTTCCTCATCATGGACTTCAACCAATACATCCAGATTGTGTTCAAATGCGGTTTTCGACATTTCTTCGAGTTGCTGATCTGACAAACTTGCCACAATCAACAAAATACAATCTGCATGTAAAGCACGCGCTTCAATCACACCATAAGGATCAATTAAAAAATCCTTACGCAGGGCAGGTAAGTCACAATGGCTGCGCGCGATTTGGATGTTTTCATCCGCACCCTGAAAGAAATCGATATCCGTTAACACAGACAAACATGCTGCACCTGCATGTTGATATTGTTCAGCAATTTCAGCAGGATTAAAGTTTTCACGAATAATACCTTTGGACGGAGATGCTTTTTTAATTTCAGCAATCACCGCAGGACGTTTACTGTGCAAAGCGTTGGCAAAACCACGTACAGGTGTTGCTGCCTGAGCAAGTTCTTCAACATCTTTTAAACTGCGTTGTTTTAAACGTGCTGCAAATTCTTCGTGTTTACGATCTACAATTTTACCTAAAATGGTATTGGCGATATCCACCATAATGATATTCCTTAAATTTTGGCTAAATGCTTAAGCTTCGTATTCTTTGAGGGTTTTGGTAAATTCTGACAAAACGCCCATTTTTTCCAAAGCTTGTCCGCCATAAATAATGTCATGTGCCAAAGCCACACCTTGTTTATAGGAGTTGGTTAAGCCTGAAACATAAATCCCTGCACCTGCATTTAAAGCAATCATGTTGGCTGCTTTTTCACCTTTTGCCGATTTTTTCTTACCCAAAGCGTCTTTAATCAGTGCAAGACTTTCAGCAGCACTGTCTACAGATAATCCTGTTAATGTCTGAGACTCAATCTCAACCTCTTCAGGCTGAATCATCCATTCAGTCACTTCACCATTTTTAAGTTCAGCCACATAAGTTGCTGAAGCTAGACTGATTTCATCCAAACCATCTTTGGAGTGAACCACCATCACATGCTCAGCACCAAGTTGCTTTAAAACTTCCGCCATAGGACGGCAAAGTTCAGTGGAAAATACACCAATGACAAAGCGCTTCACCCCAGCCGGATTCGTAAGCGGACCAAGAAGATTGAAAATACTACGGAAACCCAACTCTTTACGGGGGCCAGCTGCATATTTCATGGCTTTGTGATGATTTGGAGCAAATAAGAAACCGACGCCCATCTCACGGATACATCGTTCTGTTTGTTGCATATTTAAATCAAGGTTGATGCCTGCCTGTTCCAATAAGTCAGAAGAGCCTGACTTGGATGACACACCACGGTTACCATGTTTGGCAATGGTTGCACCTGCAGCTGCAATGACAAAAGAAGATGCGGTCGAGACATTAAATAAATTTTGTCCGTCGCCGCCTGTACCGACAATATCGACTAAATAGGGAATATCACTGACATCGATTTTGATGGCAAATTCACGCATGACACGTGCCGCTGCGGTGATTTCATCAATACTTTCACCTTTTTGGCGTAAACCCATCATCAATGCACCAATTTGGGCATCAGATGCTTCACCGCTCATAATGGTACGCATCACTGCTTCCATTTGCGGTTGAGTCAGTTCAATATTTTTGGTGATGTTATTTAAAGCTTGTTGAATATTCATTTGGGTCACTCAATTATGCATAAATATCTAAAAAGTTCTTGAAGACTTGGTGTCCGTGTTGGCTCAGGATGGATTCAGGATGGAACTGCACGCCTTCTATTGGCAATGTCTTATGTTTTACACCCATGATTTCTTCTATTGAGCCATCGGCTTCATTGGTCCAGCAAGTGACTTCAAGACATTCAGGCAAAGTCGCTTGATCAATCACTAAAGAGTGATAGCGAGTTGCTGAGAATGGAGAAGGTAAATTGCTGAAAATGCCTGTATCACTGTGGTACATGTCAGATAAACGACCATGCATCACGGTTTTGGCACGAACAATGTCACCACCAAAAGCCTGTCCAATTGCTTGATGTCCAAGACAGACGCCAAGGGTTGGAATTTTCCCTGCAAAATGCTGAATCGCAGGCACAGAAACGCCAGCTTCAGATGGAGAGCAAGGACCAGGACCAATCACAAGATACTTTGGTTGCCATCGCTCAATATCTTCCAAAGTCACGGCATCATTACGGACGACTTTTACTTCTTGATTTAACTCGCCAAAATATTGGACGATGTTGTAGGTAAAAGAGTCATAGTTGTCGATCATGAGAAGCATATTAAACGTATCCCTTTGGATTTTATGAATAACTTTAATAAACTTTATTTTGGTACTCAATTTGGTACTCAATATTGAAAAAATACCTAATTTTTTAGCACGTAAAAAAGCCGCTTATTAAGCGGCTACTGTATCAGATTCCGAGGTGTTTGTGACAACTGACTGCACATAAGAAAGTAGCCAATAACTTTTTCGACCATCTTTATGTGGTTTTGCATATCGACCATCTCGGATGCGAGCATCAAGTGTTTCAGGTTCGATATTTAACATGTGAGCAAATTCTTGTCGCCCAATTCTTCTTTCAATCAAACTCTGCTTTGAAAGTAGCTCAACAGCATGAGTCATTCGTTCAATAATTGCAGAATCAACTTTAACTATAGCCATCAAATTTCCTCCCTTACTTCACCAACCAAATAAACACCAGTTAGTTGTCCGTGATCAATCCAAAACTGAATATCATCTAATCCAAAAATTTCAGACAAAAGAATTTTTAGCTGATTTACATCTAACGATAATTGGCTTTTACGTGTCACAACTGTTGAAATTTGAGATTTCAATAAATCCGCAGCAGATGGTAGATCTGATTCAACTTTGTTTAATTTAGGTTCTTTACATGGCACATATCGTTTTATGCCATCAGCAACTTCTTTAAGTTCAACATTGAAGTATTTCTTCTTGAATGACCAAAGTTGGCTGTCAAATTTTTTACGATCGCATTCCAAGATTTCAAGTGCTTCACCTAAAGTTACACCTTCAGGATGAAAGAGAAACATTTCTTCTATACGCTGTAAGAATGTTTTTTCAGGTTTGGTAACTGGTTCATTCAAAGTGGTAACTTTATCTACCGTATTCGTCACTGGTTCAGATTTTTCGGTAACTTTTTCTGTTGTATCGGTTACTGTCTCAACTTTTTTGGTAACTTTTTCCTGCGGCTTATTTACCAATTCAGGTTGAATTTTTTCTTTATTTGCCAAAAAAAATACACCATCTTCGCTTTTAAAATCTGTACCTAGCACAACCTCTTTTACAGTCTTAATGCTTAATTTACAAATAGTCATTAACTGTGAAATAGATAAGCCAAGTGGATCATCTTCTAAAGCTTTTGTAATTTTATCCTTAGCCTGTAAGAATGCCTGATTGTTATTAAAACGCCTTAATTCTGCTGCTGAGTTCATATTACCAACTCCATATTTCGTACTGTATAACCAGTGAGCCGTTAATTACCAAAAATATTTCTAACCAAAAAATTAACCATTGCATACAACTTCCTTGTCTTGGTTGGCCACACTATTTTTAATGTGGCCAAACGTGGTTAGCTTGCGGTTTCTGCACGAATTTCACGTGCAAAAAGTGCGTAGGCATCATCTTCGCCAAAGTGAATATCAATCAAGAAGAATCCATTTGGAGCGACCGGGTTCCATTTTGAAATATCACATTCATCCATCATCTTTTCCCAATCATCACTTGAAACAGAGCTTTCCAAAAAGAAGACTACTGTCTCAATATTGAAATACCGAAGCATCTCATCCCAATCTTTCTTAGATATTGACTCTTCATCTACATGATGTTTGTCTAAATAAGCACAGTAATCAGGATGTGACCAAACGCCCATTTCATCACGAACAATTGCCGCAGGTTTTAATTGATTGATTCCCATCACACAACCTCAACTTCTCAAATGTTCTTCAAATTCAGCACCTAAAGCCATAGCAAGAGCATTGCCATTTAACTCACTAGTGACCAGTCCATACTGTTTTTTAAAGCGGAAATTAAATGCTTTACCATCGGCTAAAATTTTTACCTTATATCCCAATTTTTCTAGCCAAAGTCGAAAGGCCAGAAGGTTTTTAGCTTTGACGACTGTTTTCATTGTTGAGCATCTCCACTAGGTCCATTCTCTAACTCAAATCGACGTGCACGAATGTAGCCCATGAGTTTCGGCTGAATGTCTGGATGACGACTACCAACATCAATTTCTAGTGCATCTAACGTGGTAAGGTCGGGTGCATTTTGGATCTGCACCATCAATGATGGTGGTTGTTCAATAGGTTGAGCATCAACACTCAACTCGCTTAAGCGTTTATGAATTGCCTGTAATAAAGGTTGGCGTTGTTCAGCTGACCATTTATTTGTATATCGAACCAAAGCATTGGCTTCAGCAGGACTTTGTGCTTGACTTGCTCTATTGATTAAATCTGTAAGTTTTGTTTGGTATTCACGTTCAGCTTCTGCATTTGCTTCTTTGGCCAAAGCTTTTCTACGAAGTTCAATATGCCCATCCAGATGATTTTTGTGTGTAAATATCAACTTGGGATTATTATGAATCTCAGTCGTAATGGCATCCAATTCCTCAGCGCTCATTTGAAAAATTTTATACGTTAGTTCCTGTTTGATTTCAGCGCTTATGCGAGATTTTTCCTCATCACCACTTAGAGAAAAATTCTCATTTAGTTTGTCTTCTGAAATAGTTACATTCTCTTGGCTTACAATCTCAATATTAGACTGAGGTGTATACGTTTTGGGATCTAACTCAAGTAATTTGTCTTCAGTTAGTTTGCACAAGTATTGATGTTGTTTACGCTCCAAATGACCATTGGCGAGAAATATTGGGCGCAATGAAAGCACTGCATCTGTCGTGGTGCAATTGGCAATTTGTGCGCTGAACTTTTCAATTATTGCGTTCGCATCCGTCTCTACTGCATCAACATCTTCAACGGTGAAAGCAGGGTTACTTTTTGGTGTTGGTTCCGCTTCAACCACAGGCTCTTTGGCTTTACGTGTACGCTTTCTAATAGGCTTTTCTTCTGCAGTCTCAACAGGAATTGATTTATTAACTTCTGCGATCGTGCTTTCAATCGCAGCTGGAGCTTCAACTTCGATAGGATCTAATGAACCGCCGTTTAAAGTAATGAATGCACGTGCATGTGCAATAGCATCATCTGCAGTCTTGTGTAAAAGCTTTGATGCGATCAAACGTTTTAAATAATTAGCATTGTCAGTCGTGCTTAAAATTTCAATAGGACGATTTACATCTAAAAGATTAGGTGCGTAATGCATGGCAGAATTGATTAAATCATCTGCACCTTGGATACACTCAGGCACTTCTAGATCTAATTGGCCAATCGTCATAAAACGAGGCGCAAGACAAAACTCGTAATCAGCACCAAAGAACACAGTAGCAGGGAATTGGCTCAACTCACCAAAGTCGAGCAGTTGCCCGACTGCACGACACAACACTGCTTGACCAGATGACATTGCTTCAAAAGCTTGTTTAGCGTTTAAAATATCCATTTGTTATCCCTCAGTGGTGCATTACTTGTTGTGGTGAGTTTTGATTTTGTTGGGTTTGTTTTGTTGGCCAACCCATTTGATCTGCTCGAGCACGACAGGCATTATTAATATGTGTTTCATATTTTGTGCCTTTAAATGTCTTAGCAGCAGTGAGCAAAACACTTTTATCTTCAGTCTTTTGAATTGCAGCTAAGGCAGAGTTATAGATCTGTTGCTGTGTTCGAGTATCCTTGGGTTTTAGTGGGGTAGTTTGTTGTTGAACAGGCTGTTGCATGTTCTGGTTTTGTTGTTGATTAGATTGGTGTGAGCCTTGATTTTGCGACTGAGTAAGTATTTTGTCTGCTTGATAAGCATGGTCATACTCATATAAATATTTACTACCATCGTAATTTCCAAGATATACATCGGCGGCTACACCCACGGCTTTAAATGCTACACCCAATGCATCAGTGACTGCTTTCTTGTAACCTTCATCACTAGCTTTTAATTGACCTTTAGCTATCTCAACAATTTCAGAACCACCAATACCCGAGAATTCTTCACCCCATGCACCTTCGAATTTAGTTTTAACAGCAACTTCTGCAAAACACATAATAGATCCATTGGGTGCAGCTTCAGACCAGGTACGCACAATTCGATATGTCCAACCATGACCTACAGGGCCAAATGCTTGAGTCATAGCCATTAATCGCCATTGTGGGTTAATATCAGATTTACCTTTAAGATAACCAAATTCAATTTTTTTCAGGAAGTTGCTAGGGGTTTGTTTAACATCATTCCAAATTTTAAGATTATTTGTTGTCATGACCAGCCCCCTTAGTTATTGTATTTAGCATTGTTATAGGCAATGCGCTGATTCGCTGAGTAGCGTGTATCACGTTGGAAGCAAGGCTTACTTAACATGATTGCCAAAGCTTTACGTCTTTGAAAGTCACGCTCACGCGCTAATTCTTCTTGAACCCAAGGCAATTGATTGAGTTTTTCACGTAAAGCAGCATTGAGGTTTTCCAATGTAAGCAACCAACGCACATAGCTATGCTTTAGATCTGTAAGGGCAGTGCCACGGTATTTCCCGAAGTGAATCACTTCTTGAGATTGAGAGATTATTTCCATAACATGCTCTCCAATTTATTCATAGCAGCAAGATCTAAGGCATCTTGAATAAGAAAAGTTTTAATTCTCCCGCCAAAAAAGAACTCCTTCCTAACCCCAATACCATCACGAATAAAACCATGCTTATCCTTTTCATCCAAGACTTCGCACTCAGTTAAAAAGCAAACCCCCATCACACTTTTGTATAGTTCTTCAAATTGATCCAAGGGCATAAAGTAACAAAATCCACCAATGCGAGAACCACTACTTGAACGTAGAGCTATTAAATCTGAGGCATCACACTCGTATTCAGGAAAACTTAAAATATGAAAACAGTTTTCACAAAAACGAAGTAAAACAACATTGTCGGATTGAAAGTTAGCGATATTTTTCGAGCAAATTTTTATCCAATTAGGGTTGAAAACTAGTTTGTCGAAGTTAGTCATCAGATCACCTCCACCAAATGATTTTTTTCAATAAAACCCACGAGCACGTTATTAAAGTTGCGGTGGTCGATCTGGTCGGTGAAGTCGCGATATGGATTGCCTTTTTCATCAAAGACTTTGATTTCGCCGAGTTCTTTAATTTCTACAGCTGTGAAGTCACAACCTGGTACGCCGTTGCTGTCTTTATGTGCTTCATAGCTAAAAGGGAACTTCACAGTAAAGTCATCAAGTTGGATAACCGCATAGCCTGTGCTCATTGATGTGATTTCAACAGTTTGCACAGCATAAGTAGAAGGGATGTATTCAGATGCTAAAGGCGGTTTGTATTCAGTTGCCTTAGGCTCATGAATGAAAGCAGCTACACCCGTAGTGATTAGAGCACTGAGCGCAAATACTTGAAAAAAGCGCTTTGGCTGTACACTGTGTGTAACAGTGGGGTTGATGGAATTTAGTTTTGCATTCATACTAATCTCACTCTTTGAGTAAAAGTCCCGTCGGTCGAATGTCAGGGACTTTTTTTGTTTGTGTGAGATAAATACTACTTTAAGTAGAAAAATTGTCAATAGAAAATAGAAAAATAATTCTACTTAAAGTAGCTTATTTTTCTTGGGGCAAAATAAAACCCACTAAAGTGGGTGAATGGATTTTGAAATATTTTCTATTATTTATTGAGGATACTTAATTCTATGTTGTATAGCCATTTGATTTAGTACGTCTATCATATATTTTCCATTCATTCTTGCAATATGAGCAGCTTTTTTATCTTGCGATGCTATCCCACTAGGCTCAATAATGAGACTCGATAACACGCCACAACCTTGTTTTACTTCAACAGCAAAACCCACATGTTCTGCTTTGGAGTTTTCACCAACACCAACCAATAGAGTTGCACCCATATTCTTTAGTAAATATGGGTCATCATAAGCATTAAAGTATACGGATGATGTTTTAACATCCTGTTTATTGAGCCATAATTCTGCTTCATCAAGTGCATTAAAGGCTTGATGTGATTTTGTTTTTAGTTTTTTAGGAAATATTTGTGGGTATGTGTATGATAAAACCCAAAACCATAAACACAATGCAAAAACATAAGTGAATTCAAAATTTCCTGTAATCACTTGATAAGGGAATACACCAATAATCATGATGACTGATATTACAAATAAAAACATTAACCATAAATGCCTAAGAGGGCTGAGTTTTGTATTTTGTTGTGGTAATTCTGATTGGGTTGGTGTATTCAATAATCTAACACCACATCCACTACAAAATTTAGCATCATTACTATTTGGTTGACCACATTGATTGCAGTACATTTTTATTCTCAACTATTAACTTTTTCTAACTCTTTTTGGACGAGAACCACCTAAAGGTCTAAAAGCATCAATCACCAATCCCACCAACTCCATACCATCTTCAAATTCAATAATGTTGGGTTGAAAGTTTGGATTAAGTGCTTGTAAATATTTACGATCATCACTCTCAATGACTAATTTTTTAAAAGTTGCATCCGTATTATTTCTGATAACAATTAAATCCCCTGAAATCAAATCACATACCTGAAATGCAGGATTTACTAAAATAAAATCACCTTCCATATAGGTAGGATAATTACTAATCCCAACCACTTTTAAATAAAAACAACCATCAGGATCATCAGTACTTAACGGTGGCAACCATTCAGAAATTTCTAAGGGATTAATAGACTCTACTGATGTCATTGATCCAGCCTGAACCCAAGATAAAACAGGAATTAATTTTGAAGTTATAGGTACAACATTGTTATCAAGAGTTGAACCATGGTCTAAATAACCAATATCTACAGAAAATATATCTGCTAGCTCTTTCAGTTTTTCTTCACGGGGCTTAGCTGTGCCCAATGTATAGCGTCGTGCCATTTCATAAGTAACGTTAATAGCATCTTTGAGTTGATTAACTGATGTTATTGGAGAGCCAACAGCTTCCATCAATTGCTTCAACCTATTTGCAAACTCTATGTGTTTAGCATCTTTCACTTTTTTTGGCTCAATTTCTACCATCGGTAGAAGTTTACTATCAAATTCTAGTTGCACCAATTCTATTTTAGGTAGTATATTATGTTCTACTTTAAGTAGTTTTGACGGTGTCATTATGTTATCCCCACATGAGGCTTTTGATAAAGCTGTGCGATTTGCAGGTTCCTCAGCTGCCCTTGCAAGAGGTATCGGTTTAACTCCCTGGGCAGTTTCAAAATGGAATATTGAAAAAATTCCAGAAGACCGATGTGAGGACATTGAAAAATTTACTAAAGGTCAAGTCAAAGCTGAAGAATTACGTCCAGACATTAACTGGAAATATGTTCGCCAATCTAGAACAAAGACCACATGAAAATGAGGAAATCTTATGGAAACAAAAATAATGTTTGTATTCAGCAAAAAACTGTTGGCACCCATGTCAACACGTGTACCGCTGGAAGTCCAAGAGATCATTGATACTTTGGCTGAAAACCAAGGTAGTGATCGTGCGAAATGGTTAAGAGATGCCATAGATAAAAAGATCGAACTGGAGACAGGTCGATCATCATCTGAACACTTCGAAAAATCAAAGAATACAACGTCTACGAGTGTATTCAAGAATGTATGCAGAAATTTAAAAAGTTTTTGGCAGGCATTAAAAAAGCCCGACGTTGCAGGTCGAGCTTCTAGTACGGCAATTCATAATCATTCAGGAAAATGAACATGAGTAATTTAACAGAACATAAGTGCGCTGGCAAATGTCCAGAATTTAAAGGGGAACAGTGCAGACACTGTTTAATTATGGCGAATCCGCCGGAATTAGAATCAACCGAAAGTGATTTCTTGGTTGGTGATGCTGTGGTTTTAGACATAACAGTATTAAGTGCAACACTAAAACCTTTTGAGGGAATTTATAACGTCCTCGAGGTTTACGAAAATACAGTTTGTGTGCTCATTGAATTAGGGACATTAACTTTAAATAAAAAGTTTGTCCGCCAAGCCACCGTCGCCGAACTCCACGCCAACCGCCGTTTAACCGAAGCTGAACATGCTTTAGCGGAGGTGTCATGAACGCTGAACAAATCATCCAATCTTGGCATAAACCTGCGTTACACACGCTTGGTTCATTGCTCTCAGTGCGTAAAGCTAATTTACGCAAAATTAATCGCCCTGAAAGCAATGCGATGGTGTTACAGCAAGAATTCATTGAATCATTGATGAACTACCACAGGATCTCTTTATGGCAAGCGAGTGAAATCGCTGCAAGCTTAATCCGTGCTCAGCGTGTTGCTAAGTACGGTCGTTTTCTACAAATTAAAAATGAGGGTGGTAAACAATGAATTACTATCAACACCATATTGGTGACTTCAATAATGCTACTCGTCATTTAAGTTTGCTTGAACGCGCAATTTATCGTGATTTGCTTGATATGTATTACGACACTGAAAAGGCGATCGATGCAACCAACATTGATCGTTTAGCACGCCGTCTACAATGTATCACCCCTGAACAGGTTGCGGCATTAAATTACGTTCTTGAAGAGTTTTTTACTCTGCATGATGATGCTTATGTTAATAATCGATGTGAACGTGAGATTGCTGAATTTCACGGAAAGCGCAAACAAGCGAGTGAAGCTGGCAAAGCATCTGCTAAAAAGCGTGCAGCTAAAAAGCAACAATCCTCAAGTAACGGTTCATCTGATAGCGAACACTCGAATGACGATAATTCAACGGACGTTGAGCAAGCGTCCAACGAAAATTTAACGGACGTTCAACCAACCAATAACCATAAACCATTAACCATAAACCAAGAACCATTTAATAGTGGTAGTAGTAATGCGCACGAGCAAAAAAAACCACATGCTCCAATTCAATTTTCACAATACCAAAGTGAAGATCACAAACGTTACACGCTACTTGCATGTGCAAACCAATATCCAATTCAAAATGATTTTATTGAGTTAGCACAAAACCGTTTTGAAAATATACCAACACAAGACTTGAATACCATGTTTTCAGGTGGAGGCATGTTCTGCGATTTCTTTTCAGCACGAGGCAATCAATCTGAAAACACAGCAAGCCTATGGTTGGTCAAATGGTTTACATGGATTGAAAACAACAAGGATCAAGTTAAACGCAATCGTGAAAAACAAAATCAGGCTGTGAAACAACAGCAATCTTCCCAACAAGAACCAAGTTATTTCGAAAGAATCTTTGCTGAACAGCGAGCAACTTCTGAAATCAAAGTAAATTCGGTTGAGATTCCAGTACTGGGAGTATCGGGTAATGCATAACTTTGTTTGTTTACAAGATGTTCAGGTATTGATTGGTACGTTGCGAGTGATTTATGCATCTCAGTTTAATAAGCAATACCCACTGACAGGACCTGCAGCAATTCCCATGGAAATGATCGAATCGGTTGCTTTGAACTCATTAACTGGTGTGAACAAGAATCAATTCAACCGAGGTTTAGCATTGGTGAATACATCAGGTAAAACCTTCATGCCAAGCTTTGCTGAGTTCCGTACTTTGTGTATTGGTCAAGATTGGTGGAATGCTGAAAAAGCATGGGTGAAAGCGTGTGAGTACACCAAGATCATTGAGCACAAAGCTATTGAGATTGAGAAAGATATTTTTCAGTTTCAAGAAATCACGACGATCGCTAAATTTGCTTTGGATCAAGTAAGTTTATTGATTAACGATGGTGAAATGTATCGAGCTAAAGATGAGTTTGTAAAACTGTATAGCGAATATTTGGCTGAGGCTCAATTGAAAGGGCGTGTCCAAGAGTGGTACCAGGAGCCAAAACAATTAGCTTGGAGTAACGATCAAGAGAAGCAAGTAGAGCACAATCCGCTTCCAAATGCTGAAGCTCAAAAACATCTTGAAGCGCTTAAGCAAAAAATGAATGTGCGAAATCGTCATATTCGTAAACCACAAGAATTAAAACCAACACCTAAACCATTGAGCACGCTAATCACGAATGAGTGGCCAGATCCATTTGATCAACCTGATGCATATTTAAAACAATGTGAGTTGGATGGTTGTGTGGTACCTGCAACGATTCGCAAGCAGTTGGGAGGTCGTCATGTCTAAGATGAATTTTCAAATAGGCAATTACGTCACACACCCGAGTACAGGTCGCCCTAATAAGATCAAGCAAATCCGTATTAGCAAGGGTGTGAGATGGTTAGGATTTGGCTCAAACACAATTGATTGGGTTAAAGCTGAGGATTGTAAGGCTTGGGATGGCCCTAAGGTGTTTGGAGGTGCAGCATGAACGAAGCATTCAATCAACGTATTTGGTCGGTACAAGTCGGCAAGAACGCAACACATGCTCAAATCATTGCTAAGCGTCAATTGCGTGAAGAGCTTGAGACCGAGATGGAAAAATATTTGGCCCGTGGTGGTCAGATCAAGCAAGCGGTAAATACTCAATTTCAAATTAGTCACGGTACTGCAGACCAGTACAACAAGCGTGATTGTCGCTGTGAATCTTGTGTGAATTGGGCGAAAAGCAAAGGGAGAATTAAGGGGTGAGTACTTACACCGAAATTTTCGACATGATGATTTTTACTTTGAGTCAATTTGCTCAAAGTGGAAAAGCGCTCAATACAAAAGAGATTCAAAACTTGCTTGATGTGAGTCAAAGGACTGCTCAACGCATTTGCAAGGAGCTTAATGAGTCAGGGTGGTTGGAGTACAGGAAAGTAGGTCGCGAAAAACTCTACTCGGCTTCAGTTAAAACAAAAGAATTATTCAAGGTGGCACTATGACAACTACAAACAACCTTATTGATCGGGTTGGTGGTATTGAAAAGGCGAAGGCGATTGTGGGGGGTGCGCCTGAAACATCAACTCATTATTTTGAGGGACGTTATTTTGAAGAATGGTCATACAATGGATGGGTGACAAGCATAAACGGTCAGTGGCATGACTGTAAGAAACCAGAAGGTAAGTTGATCGATCTGGACGACCTTCGCACCGCCATTGCTAAATATGAACAGGGAAGCAATTCTTCTGAGTTCAAGGTGAATGATCAAGTGGTTTTGATTAACAAACCTGGATCTTCAAATTCTTTACACAGGGTTTTAGAAGTAAGACATCCAACAACAATCGTTGTATGCCCAATTAATCAAGTTAATGGTAATGATTTGGTTATTTTGCAATTTTGTGCTTCGCCATATTACTTGAGACATATAACAGGTGATGAGTTTGATGCAGGTCACCGCATAGACAAGAAAATCGAATCAGACCACGTCACCGACATTACTAATCACATTAACCCAAATACGAAGGTGGTGGAAGCATGAACAAAGATCAAATAGCGCATGAATATATGCTTGAAATGCTTAAAAACACACATGCAAATCACGGTTTCTTGAATAGTGATGAGATTGGAAATTTAACAGAAACAGCTTGGGCAATTGCAGACGCAATGCAAGCTGAAGCAGACAAGCGAGCATTACAAAAACGAGCTGAGTTACGTGAATTGCTCAATCACCCAAACACTTTTATCGAAAAGGAAGGGATGCATTTTGATGATGTTGAGTTTGAGGTGGATTGGGATTTAGCACCTGAAAATGCTGTTGCTTGGGAAATGAGGGAAAGTGGTTGTTTTAAATGGTTCTGCAATGTGGATGGAGGGCTTGATTTTGAAGATGCTCCATCTTTCGGCTACACAGGCGATTGGCGCAACTCGTTAAGAAAACGCCCTGAAATGGAGGTGGAACGTCATGCCCTGCGGGGTGAGCATGAATAAAAATCCAGTTACAGAACAAGATATTCGCTTGCCACAATTCCGCAATGCAAAGCTTGAGGATCTAGAGTTTGATGGTTCGGGTGAGGTTGTTCGTAAAGATCGTTTTGAAACATCAATGCGGAAAATCTCAGGTATGTTGCATGGTGTTAATGGATTGTCTGCCCGTAGTGGTTGGACGTGTGAACAGGTGGTTGAGGCAGTGGATCAACTATTGAGATTTAAGCAATTAGTGATAGCGATCAACACCGCTCCAGATGGCGCTGAGTTTTATCATTTTGAAAATGGTGAATTCATTAAAGCTATTAATCAAGAGCATTTGCAGATAGCTAGAGATGAGCCAAAAAACCTTCATCTTGTTAATCACGATGTTTTTCTAAACGGATCATGGGAGCTTACGAGTGCGTGGATTGAATATATAAATCACTTGATCAGCATTGATGATATGAGGAAAGAGATTGCTGAGTTTTGGCGAGGTGATAATGCTTAAACCTCTCATCATCGGCATAGATCCAGACTTGGAGAAATCAGGAGTGGCTGTCTTAAAAGACGGCTCACTTCGATTGGATAACATGCGTTTTTATATTTAGGTAGTCATGAATGAATTTATCTCAATCTCAAATCAAAAGACTTGTTCACCAACGTGACAACAAGCCTAAACAGCAAAAG
The DNA here is from genome assembly GCF_015218165.1 of Acinetobacter piscicola. Lineage (NCBI taxonomy): Bacteria > Pseudomonadati > Pseudomonadota > Gammaproteobacteria > Moraxellales > Moraxellaceae > Acinetobacter > Acinetobacter piscicola. The sequence goes on from NZ_CP048659.1 coordinate 1,280,479, forward strand.
TATGGGAATCATAAAGTTGTTGTTGATGGTGAAAAAGTTGCTGATTCACAGCATGAATATCGTCGTTTAAATGATTTAAAGGTCTTACAGCGTGCAGGTGAGATCAAGGATTTACAGACCCAGGTTCGATACAACCTGATACCGGCACAGAAAATTTGTGGTGAGAAAGTACGTGGCACAGATTACATAGCAGACTTTGTTTATTGGACCAGTGAAGGGCAGTTTGTTTGTGAAGATGCCAAAGGTCATAAAACTGCGGATTACATCATCAAACGTAAATTGATGAAATTAATTCACAATATTGACGTAGTTGAAGTTTAAGAACGATTTAGGGGAGTATGACAATGAAGTCTAACGCTGAAACAATCCTTGAAGCCGTTGAGGATTTACATAATCAAGAGCAGATCGTTACTAGAGAAACTTTGTCACAATTGACAGGCTTCAAATTATCTATCGTTGATGATCGTTTAAGCTATCTTGTCGATAGTGGCCAGATTATCCGTGTACAGCGTGGTGTATTCATTCCAGCCCCTAAACATCGTCCATCTCGTATTATGTCCAAGATGGTTTTACCGGATGGTACCGTTAAAATTGAAATTGGTGATGATCAGATTTTGACATTAACGCCACGTGAAGCACGTAACCTTGGCAATCTCATGGTTGCTGAAGCGATGCAATATGCAAATATTGAAATGGGTCATCATATGGCAATACTTCAGAGTGAAGTTTCAGGTCAAGTACGTAAATTATCGAAGCAAGTAGGGGATTTATTGGATATAGGCAAGCAAGGAGAGCTGTTGTAATTTATCAAAACTGCTTCACCCCCCTCTAAGGTTAGACCTCCCCCACATATATACATGATCATTAAACCAATATGAGGTTTGGTGATCATGGCTGAAAAAAAAGTAATTGATTGGGAAAAGATCGAACTCGATTATCGAGCAGGTATTAAGTCTCTACGTCAAATTGCAGGTGAGCATGATATTGCAGAATCAGGCATTAGACGTAGAGCAAAGCAATACGAATGGGTTCGTGATCTATCTGAAAAAATTAAAGCTAAAGCAGATGACATTGTGCGCAAGGAGAGTGTGCGCAACAGTGTGCGCACGAAAACGACCATTTCAGAAAAAGACAAAATTGATGCAAGTGCCAATGAAGTAGCGTCAGTTCGATTAGCACATCGTAAGGATATTCAACGTTCACGCAAGATTGCTATGAGTCTTTTTGATGAGCTTGAAATGATGGTCGGTCAAGAGAATGTCAAATTGCTGGAAATGCTGGGTGAGCTTATGTGGTCGCCTGATGATAAAGGCAACGACAAGGTGAATGACCTTTACATGAAGATTATCTCAATGCCTGGTCGTGTGAAGTCTATGAAAGATTTAAGCGACACACTCAAAACATTGATTGCTTTAGAACGTCAAGCGTTTGGACTTGATGATGAGAACAATAAACCTGTCGATGCACTGACTGCATTACTTGAACGAGTAAGCACTGGAAATAGTTCTGCATTTAAACCAATTGCCGATGATCCTGAATATTAGTGCATGTACGTGAATGGAACGACTAATCACCCACACCAAAACAATTTCATTCACGTACACGCTTCAAAAATGCACCAATGTTGTGCAAAATGGAGTAAAAATTGATTTATAACACTAACTTACAGCCACTACCGACAAATGCTGAGGAGCTTGAACGCTGCTTGGCAGACCCTGTTTGGCGTATTTTTAGTGGCTGTTTATATAAGATCAAAATTAAAGGTGATGACTTTGTAAATGAGTTAGGGCAAGTAGAAGAAGCTCCAACATTTGAATTACCGTTCCAGCCTAATGATGCACAAGTACGTTTTATGAAACGTATATGGTCACGTAACATCATTTTAAAAGCACGTCAGCTAGGTCTTACCACATTGATTTGTGTGCTTTGGCTTGACCATGCACTTTTTAATGCTAATCAGAATACTGGAATCATTGCACAGACTGATCCTATTGCTGAAGAAATTTTCCGAGATAAGATCAAGTTTACTTATGATAATTTACCACAAGAGATTCGTGAGCGTTTCCCAACATCGACATGTACCGCGACTGAGATGGTATTTGCGCATAATAATTCTAAGATCTCTGTTGCTTACTCATACCGTGGTTCAGTAACACACAGATTGCATATTTCTGAATATGGTAAAATATGTGCACAATTTAAGAAAAAAGCTACTGAAACTATTACAGGGTCAATTCCTTCTGTGCCGACCAACGGTATTATTGTAATCGAGTCTACAGCCGAAGGTCGTGGCGGTGACTTTTTTGATAAAGTTCAGATTGCACAAAAGAACTACGCTTCACGTAAAAAACTTTCGTCCAAAGATTATCGCTTTCATTTCTATGCGTGGTGGCAAGAGCCAAAGTACCGTGTAGATGCAAGTGAAGTTGTTATAACTGAAAAAGATCATAAGTATTTTGATCGAGTAGAAACCCTTGTAAAAGATAAAATGAATATCAAGATGCGTATTGATCCAGATCAACGCGCTTGGTATGTCGCAACGAGAGCAAATGATTTATCAAATAATCAGGCGAGAATGTGGCAAGAGTACCCATCATTCCCTGATGAAGCATTTCAAGTCAGCACAGAAGGAAATTACTATGCGAACGATATGCTTGATTTACGTAAACGTGATGGTATTACAGATGTAGAAGTATTGGATATTCCAACAAATACTTTTTGGGATATTGGGAATCATGATGGTTGTGCTATTTGGCATCATCAAATGATGAACCAACAGGATCGCTTTATTGATTATGATGAAGCACATGGTCAAGACCTAAGGTATTACGCAAAATTAATTAAGGACAAACCTTATATCTATCAAACACACTTTCTTCCACACGATGCAGCACACCAAAGATTGGGTGACTACAATCAATCCGTACTTGAGATGCTAGAAGAATTATTACCTGGTCATAATTTTGTGGTTATTCCACGCATTACCTTGCTCACAACAGGGATCCAACAGACACGGAAACATCTAAAGAACGCATGGTTTGATGAAACACGTTGCAAATTAGGTATAGAACGCATTGAAGGCTATAAGAAGAAATTTAACCAGACTGATAACCGTTATATTGATCAGCCTGATAAATCCAATGGTTGCTCAGAAGGTGCAGATGCACTTAGACAATGGGCACAGGCTAAAGATGCTGGGTTGCTTGGTGATTACGTCTATACCCAAAGTAAAGCTGTAGGTTTTGGTGATTCAGACAATCCACATGATGATATGTACAGAGAGACATATCAAGATGAGCCGACAGACTGGCGGTTAGTGTAAAAATACGGAGCGATGAACATGATAGACAATACGCCAGCAAATGACGAGCTTGAGCTGACTTTGCATGAAATCCAAGAAATTCATTACGAAATTGAGCATCAACCCTTGTGGCGTAGCACTGCAGATAAGGAAATGGACTATGCCGACGGTAATCAATTGGATAGTGATTTGCTTAAACGTATGCAAGAGATTGGTATACCGCCTGCGGTAGAGAACTTGATCGGACCAGCTATACGGGCAATTGAAGGATTTGAAACAAGTACACGTACAGATTGGCGTGTAACTGCAAATGGCGAACCGGGTGGACAGGATGTTGCTGATGCGCTCAACTACAAATTAAATCAAGCTGAACGTCAATCAAAAGCAGATAAAGCATGTAGTGACGCTTTTCGTCCCCAAATTTGCTGTGGTTTAGGTTGGGTTGAAGTAAAGCGTGAATCAAACCCACTAGATTATCCTTATCGTTGTTTATCAGTTCGTCGTAATGAAATTCATTGGGATATGAAAGCCCAAGAAGATGATTTGTCTGATGCTCGTTGGCTTAGACGCAATCGATGGGTACACCCTCAACGATTAAAAGTGGCATTTTCTCAACATAAGGAATTAATAGAACGTATTGCGCAGCATGGTTCTTCTTGGTGGGAGCATGACGATGTACTCGATGGTGGGCATGGGACCAATTTAAGCAATGCGTGGGCGAATCAACGTGCATGGTCATTAGAAGAACAATATTGGTATAACCCTTCATCTAAAGAAATATTAGTATGTGAGTATTGGTACAGACGTTGGGTTGAAGTGATTATGTTGCGTTTCAATGATGGACGCATCGTTGAATTTGATGAAAACAATCCATCACACTTGTATGCTGCTGCAAATGGTCATGCTCAACCAGAGCGTGCCACAATTGCACGAGTAAGACGAGCATATTGGATTGGCCCACATCAATTGTATGATTCACCTTCTCCATATCCTCATAAACATTTTCCATACGTACCATTCTTTGCATTTCGTGAGGACAATACTGGCGTACCTTTTGGTTTTATCCGTGACATGAAGTATCCACAGGATCTAGTGAATAGCACACAAGCCAAGTTGCGTTGGGGCATGAGTAGTGTTCGAGTAACAGCAACCAAAGGCGCTACACCATTAACACCAATGCAAGTACGTCAACAGATCGCGCGACCAGATAGTTATATTGAACTCAACCAACAACATATGGCGAAACCAGGTTCACGCTTTGAGGTGGATCGAGATTTTGAATTGAATCAACATCAATTCCAAATGTTGAATGATGGTCGATTGGCAATTGAGCGTACTAGTAGCATTACTTCTGGATTTCAAGGTAAGCAAGGTACAGCGACCTCAGGTAAACAAGAAGCTATTCAGGTTGAACAATCAGATCGTTCAATGCAGAAAGTCATGGATAATTTTAGGGCAGCGCGAACTTTGGTTGGTGAACAGCTAATAGCTTTGATCATTGAAGACCTTGGACAAAAAGAGGAAGTGGTTATTATTGAGGGTGATGCAGTCACTGAAGAGCGTCGAGTACATATCAATAAGCCAGAAGTTGATGAACTAGGCTATAGCTATCTTTCAAATGATGTTCAACGTACTAGACTTATGGTTGCGTTATCAGATGTTCCAAGTTCTAAGAGCTTTATGGAGCAGCAAATGAATGCACTGTCAGAAATTACTAAGTCTTTACCGGCGAATATTCAGGTTGCTGTATTGCCATACATCATTGCTCTTACTGATACGCCATTTAAGAAAGATGTTATTCAGGCAATCAAAGATGCATCACAAGCACCTACACCTGAGCAGATTCAACAGCAAATTCAGGATGCTGTTAAACAAGCCTTGGCTGATGCAGGTAATGAAATTAAATTGCGTGAGCTTGAGTTGAAAGAACGTAAGGCTGGCAGTGAAATCAAAGAAATTGATGCACGTTCTGTACAAATTGGTGTTCAAGCTGCTTATTCTGCTATGCAGGCAGGGGCACAGGTTGCACAGATGCCACAAATTGCACCGATTGCTGATGTTGTTATGCAAGGTGCAGGTTATCAGCGTCCTAATCCGATGGGTGATGATCCGAATTTCCCTGTTGCTGATCAGACTGCTGCGAGTAATATTCGCAGTCCGTATATTCAAGGCGAGGGTGCTCAAATGGGTAGTGAGCAATTACCCGTGGTTGAGCAGAATACAAGTCCGATGAGTCCGCCAGTACCACATGAGGTGAAGCAAGATATGCAACGCATTTCCCTACCGCAAGATGAGAGTTATGCTCGACATGGTGGTACAGGGATGCAGGGGATTGAGACTCCTCGAAGCAGTGATAATCTCGGAAATTAAGGTTTTGTACTTAAGTATTTTTCTATGATTTGTACATTCATTAAGTCTTTAACTGCAAATCCAACACCTGTTGCACTCGGATAGACAGATGCGGCATTTACATTATACATTTCACATAAATTTAGTAGTTTATGAGCTTCTGCATAGGGTAAAGTCCACTTATATAAGTATTTGGAATATTCCATATCTGTTGTATCAAGGGTTTTATCTT